>CAZGQM010000001.1:0-330352 GCA_964528055.1 uncultured Geoanaerobacter sp.
CGGCACGCCGAATTCTCTGAGAATCCCTTTTGCCTGGTATTCGTGGATATTCATCAATTTCTCCTAGACATAGTGATATGATTCTATTTTTCCGGCGCACCGGTTACTTATTCCGGTTGTACCGATTAATGGCCGACTGGAGTAATACCAATTCCATATCAAGGCCCTATCATCAAAGGCTCGTCTTCGGCTACTCAACGTACTGCCATGTACGCCTCGCAGCCTCAATCCTCGCCGCCTTGATATCATCCTTGATCTGGAACTGGAATAACAGGGTATTGACCTGTTAGTAAGGGTGATGCCATTCTCTGTATCCCGTGAAGCTTTACTGCTCTGTCTTGAAAAAATAAAGGGCCCTTCTCTGTAGAGAAAAGCCCCCTGTCCCCCCTCTCAAGCGAGAGGAGGGTAGGCTGCATTTCTCCTTTCCAGCCCTGATACACAGGGATAGTGCGTTAGCCAAAATCCTTTCTGCAATTAAGCCGCATAAAGTATTTTGTAACTCACTAAAGGGAGGCTCTGCCGTTTCCGGCAGAGCCCATTGGTCGGTCACCGTGAGAGCTATCTCTGTTAGGCGCAGCGACTCGGAGATGTTCTATTAATTGGTTGCGTTTCTGCGTGCAAGACGCTTGATATTGAGCAGGTTCTTGTAGCCGACGTTCTCGGAGGTAATATTGCCCCCCATTGCACCGCAACCCAAGGTTAGGGAGGGTACCAGGGTGTTGTAGAGTGCCCCGATGGTTCCGTGAACGGAAGGCTGATTCCAGACAACACGGTTGGCATGGACTTTAAGTGCGAACTCGGTTGCCACCTCTTCGTTCTCGGTGAAGACAACGGCCGAGTGGCCAGCTCCGCCGAATTCCAGCTGCAGTGCTGCTGCGTCTATGGCCGCTTCCTTGGTGTCGACGATGAACCATCCCAGCACAGGGGAAAGCTTCTCGCGGCTCATCCAGTCATCTCCGCCGGTTGTGGTCAGGGGGACCATGAGCAACTTCCTGTCTGCAGGTATGGAGAAACCGGCCAGTTGGGAAATTACCTGCGGGCTTTTGCCGACGATTGACATGGAAGGCACACCCTTCTCCTTGTCAAACATAATGGATTCAAGTTTGGCCTTTTCTGCTTCGGTACAGATGTAGGCGCCGCTCCTTTCAAAGAGTAAGAGTGCCTTTTCTGCAACGTTACGATCGTCGAAGATAACCGACTGGTCTGAAGAGCAGATGGTTCCGTTATCAAAGGTTTTTGAAGCGATCACATCCTCCACAGCCATATGCAGGTTAGCGGTCTTTTCGATGTAGACCGGCACCCCCCCTGGTCCGACCCCCAGTGCGGGATGACCGGAGCTGTAGGCTGCCTTGACCATGGCGCCGCCACCGGTAGCGATGACGATGGATACGTCGGGATGTCTCATCAGCAGATCGGTGGCCTCGATGGAAGGTTCGGCGACCCACTGGATACAATTGGCAGGGGCGCCTGCGGCAACTGCGGCATCCAACATGATCTGAGCTGCTGCTGCGCTGCACTTCTGTGCTCTCGGATGGAAGGCAAGGATAATAACGTTGCGTCCCTTGAGTGCGATCAAGGCCTTGAACATGGTAGTGGAGGTTGGGTTGGTTGTCGGCGTGACGGCAGCGACGATACCGAAAGGCTCTGCGATGGAGATAATGCCGTCTGTTTCATCGATGACGCCGACCGACTTTCCGTCTTTCATGTAGTCATAGACCACCTGGGTTCCGAAGTGATTCTTGATCACTTTGTCTTCCACGTTGCCGATGCCGGTCTCTTCGACGGCCAGTTCTGCCAGCTTCCGCTCGTTCGCTACACCGGCTTTGGTCATGGCCTCGGTGATGCTGTCAACCTGTTCCTGGGTAAAACCCCTGAATTCCTCTAATGCCTTGAGTGCTTTTGCCGCCATCTGATTGATCTGTGTTGATACATTCGACATGACTGTTTCCTTTCTCCCCATCAGCGTTGTTGGTGTCAGGCAGCGCCCGTACACATATTCTCTTAAGCAGCGCACATGCCAATTGATAGAACCTGGTTTTAAAGAATTGTTTGCATAGATGTATTGCTGGTAATTTGCTGAAATAATTGCCATTATCTCGTTCTGCGGCGTTATTGAGCCGCAAGCGCATAGACGCTTCGTTCTGATGTCATGGAGACTTTGGTGCAAAATGGCACAGGTGTTGCTGATACAGTTGTTGCAGAAGAGAACAGTGTTTAGTTTTGTGGCAGGTCAGCTGCTGTTTCGAAAAGGTACAGGGATCCAAGAGTAACGTTTCAGTGAGGTGGGTATGTCATGGTCTGCAGGCAACCAGATGGTGAGTATTATCGATACCAAGGCGCGCTTCCTGGCTGGCGAGCCTCTTCCTGACGGCCTTCTGCCTCAGGTGATAGCTCGCTCCTGGCAGCGATGCGTCGACCGGAAGGTTAGTGTCGAGAGAAAGGCCAGAGAGTTTCCCGTTGTCTCTTCCGGAGCCATGAACGGGTTTCGCGAACGGAGCAAACGGCTGATCTTTCATTCAGAGTCGGTCATGGAGCAACTTCGCGAGCAGATTGCCGGGACATCGAGCGTGGTAGTACTGACCGATGCGACAGGGGTGGTGCTCCATTCGGTCGGTGACCCGGATTTCGTGGAAAAAGCCCAGCAGGTAACTCTCCAGCCAGGTGCCCTCTGGAGTGAAGAGGTCACCGGAACTAACGCAATCGGCACTGCAATTATAGAAAAAGTACCTGTCTCGGTTCACAGTGGCGAACACTTTATCGAGATCAACCAGTTCCTGACCTGTTCGGCTGCCCCGATCTTCGATCCTGTCGGCAGAATGCTCGGCGTGCTCGATGTCTCCAGTGACTCTGCTGCCTATCAACGCCACACCATGGCACTGGTGCGCATGTCGGCCCAAATGATCGAAAACCAGTTTTTCGCCCACGAATGCAACAATGAAATCCAGATCAACTTTCATCTTAGGCCCGAGTTCATAGGTACCCTCTATGAAGGAATTGCAGCCTTCACTCTTGACGGTCGATTCGTCGCTGCCAACCGAGCAGCCCTTGTCCAGCTTGGTCTTGACCGCTATGACGCTGAGAAGCGTAACTTCAGCGGGATCTTTGAGATCACTCTTGCCGGCCTTTTCGAGCAGGCGCGTGTTCTGCCGCAGCCGATTATCAGATTCCGCCTGCGAAACGGTGTAGAGCTGTTTGGCCGGGTTAAATTTGGCTCCTCAGTTTCTCCTGTTACCTATCTGCCAATCCGTCAGTCTGACCCGAACAGGCTCGTCTCCAGGGCGGAGCCGGCTAGATCCTCACTTGCTGCACTCGATCTGGGCGATCCGGCCATGGGTGCTGCCATTGCCAAAGCGAGCAAGGTTATCAGCCACGATATCCCGTTGATGATAGAAGGAGAGTCCGGAAGTGGCAAAGAGATGTTCGCGCGTGCGTTCCACGCCGATGGTCCTCGCAGTAGCGGTCCCTTTGTTGCCCTCAACTGCGCCGCAATACCTGAAGGGCTGATCGAGTCTGAGCTGTTCGGATACCGCGACGGTGCCTTTACCGGTGCTCGCCGCACAGGAAGCATTGGCAAGATTCAGCAGGCTGACGGCGGCACCCTGTTTCTCGACGAAATCGGCGACATGCCGCTCAGTCTGCAGGCCAGGTTGCTGAGGGTTCTGCAGGACCGGACCGTCACGCCGCTGGGAGCCACCAAATCAGTGCCGGTCGATATCAAGATCATCTGTGCCACCAACCGCCGACTGAGAGACGAGATCCTCGGCGGTCGATTTCGGGAGGATCTCTACTATCGCCTCAACGGTCTACTCCTCACACTCCCCCCCCTCCGCAACCGTGCGGATCGTATAGCGCTGGCAGGAAGCATTCTGCGTACAGTTTCACGGGAAAGTGAACATGTTGGTTTCTCGTCAGACGTGATGAAACTGTTTTCCAGGCATTCCTGGCCAGGAAATATCCGCCAGTTGACGAATGTCATCCGGACCGCGCTGGCCTTGCGGGATAGCGAACCGGAAATAACCATCGAGCATCTTCCCGAAGATTTCCTTGAGCAGGTAGGGGTGCAGGCTGGGGGATACCGCGCTCTGCAGGGACGGGAGCGGAACAATGGTCCGGAACGTCTTGAGGATCACGAATCTGCCATTATTAGGGACGTCCTGCGCGAATGCAACGGGAACGTTTCTGCCGCTGCCCGCAGGCTGGGAGTTTCCCGTTCAACCCTTTACCGGAAATCCAAGGGGGATGTCGAGCCTTATCTATAGGTCGCGGACTCAGTACAAAGCATGTATCATGATCGACATCTCAGGGTTTCTGGGACGATTGTCCTGCTTTGGGGATAATCGCTACACCGAGTAAGAACTCTACACTGTTTCCCTGTGGTTTCTGGGTGTCCACCCGCTTCATGGAAGTAAAACAAATCCTTCCAGATCCATTCAAAGTAAGCCTCTCCTGAAACGCTTCTTTCCCCGAAAAGCATTATGCATTCTGCAAATAATGTGTGGCGCCTGAAGCCACGGAATGCAGTATTCAAGCAGTTATGCTGCTGGCTGGCCACTGTTTTAGCGACAGATGATAGTTCTGTGCGAGGATGACGCAATAATAAAAGTTGAAAGATGGCAAGAAAGTACGTATAAGCGAATGAACGTTCATTCAGTTTCTGCGAGGCGCTACATGATCAAGCCGGGCAAACGAGAGGAAATAGTGCATGCAGCACTGGAGCTAATAGCTGAAAACGGCTTCCATGGTGCACCGATGGCAATGATCGCCGAGCGGGCGAATGTCGGCGCCGGAACCATATACCGCTACTTCGAAAACAAGGACGTACTGATCAATGAGCTGTACGGGAATATCGAGAAGAATATCCTGACGGCTCTGCAAGAGGGGTACTCTGTCGAAAAACCGTTCAGGGAGCGTTTCCTTCATCTTGGTACGGAGCTGCTGCACCATTTTATACGCAATCCTTTGGTTTTTCGTTACCTAGAGCAGTTCCATAACTCTCCCTATGGCGTTGCATTCAGGCGAGATAAAATATTGGGTACGTCGACCAGTGGCTGCAACGTATTCAGAGAATTGTTCGAGCTGGGCATAGCTCAGCAGATACTGAAAGACCTGCCGTTGGTGATACTGTTTGCCCTTTTTTTCGGACCGGTTCTGTCCATAGCCCGGGACCATATTCTCGGCTTTGTCAAGCTGGACGAAGCTATGATCCATCGGGCCATCGAGGCATGCTGGGACGGTATCAAGCGCTGATAAAGGGAAGCATTTGTGTGCATATTGGATGAGCATTCATTCCCACAATATTCTTAGAGGTGTTTATGCAAGCATTATTCAAAAACAGGTTGATTGCCATTTTGGGAGTTCTGATGGTGGGCGGAATGGTGACCGGATGCGGGAAAAAGCAGGACTCCAAGCCGCCGCAGGCTGGCCCGCCTGAAGTTGGGATTGTTGTGGTAAAGCCGGAGAGAGTTTCGCTTACCACTGAACTCCCCGGTCGCACAGTGCCGCAAATGATCGCTGAAGTGCGTCCGCAGGTGAGCGGCATCATCCAGAAACGGCTCTTCACCGAAGGGAGCGATGTAACGGCTGGCCAGGTACTCTATCAGATCGACCCGTCAAGCTACCAGGCAGCTTTTGCCAGCGCCAAAGCCGGCCAGTCCAGGGCTGAGGCAACCTTGGGTACGGTACGTCTCAAAGCTGATCGCTATCGCGAATTGGTCGCAATAAAAGCGGTGAGTCAGCAGGACAATGACGATGCCCAGGCTGCATTAAAACAGGTCGAAGCTGATCTGGCCGTCAGTAAAGCGGCGGTAGAAACAGCCAGGATAAATCTTGCCTACACAAAAATTACCGCCCCCATATCCGGTCGCATTGGTCGTTCGACCGTAACCGATGGAGCGCTGGTGACCGCTAACCAGCCGACAGCCCTGTCAACAATTCAGCAGCTTGGCTCTATGTATGTGGATATGACCCAGTCAACTGCCGACATGCTCAAACTAAAGCAGAGTCTTGCCAACGGGGTACTGAAAAAGAGTAACTCTGCTCAGGTCAAACTGCTTCTGGAAGATGGTTCAAAGTATCCATTGCCTGGCACGCTCAAGTTCTCTGAAGTCACGGTAGATCAGAGTACCGGTTCCGTTACGTTGCGTGCGTCGTTTCCCAACCCCAAACAGGCACTTCTCCCCGGAATGTTTGTCCGAGCCATTCTTGAAGAGGGGGTAAGTGAAAACTCCATCCTTATTCCGCAACGCGGTGTGACCCGTAATCCCAAAGGGGATGCCATGGTGATGCTGGTCGGAGCCGAGGAAAAGGTTGAACCGCGCCCGATCAAGGTTGTTCGAACCGTGGGTGACAACTGGCTGGTGAGCGAGGGGTTAAAGCCAGGTGACCGGGTTATTCTTGAGGGTTTGCAGAAGGCGCGACCAGGTACACCGGTGAAGGCGGTGCCGTTCGGCAGTGCTCCGGCGGCAGCACCTCCAGCTGGCGCTCCTCAACCTCCGGCAGCCAAAAAATAAAGGAGCCTTTTCATGCCTCGCTTTTTCATAAACAGACCGATCTTTGCCTGGGTAATCGCCATCCTTGTCATGCTGGCAGGTCTGCTGGCGATCAAGACCCTGCCGGTCTCCCAGTATCCGCCGATTGCACCACCGCAGATCACCATCAACGCAACGTATCCGGGTGCCTCTGCTCAGACAGTCCAGGATACGGTTACCCAGGTTGTCGAGCAGAAACTGAACGGCATCGACAACCTGATCTACATGTCCTCCACCAGTGATTCGGCCGGTGCCGTGGCCATCAACCTGAACTTCAAGGCAGGAACCGACCCGAATATTGCCCAGGTGCAGGTGCAGAACAAGCTGCAGCTCGCCACGCCGCTTCTCCCGCAGGTCGTCCAGCGGCAGGGGATCCAGGTGGTCAAGTCCACCCGGAACTTCCTGATGATTGTCGGCACGGTGTCGGAAGACGGTTCATACAACCGTTACGAGTTGACCGACTATCTGGTTGCGAATATCCAGGATATCATCAGCCGGGTCGAGGGGGTCGGCGAGGTAACAGTTTTCGGCTCGCAGAACGCCATGCGGATCTGGCTTGATCCGGTCAAACTTAACAATTTTCACCTTACCAGCAACGATGTCATTGCGGCTGTGCAGGCTCAGAACGCGCAGGTCTCAGCCGGACAGTTCGGCGGCAGCCCGGCGCCACAAGGGCAGCAGCTCAATGCCACAATCAATGCCCGCACCCTGCTGCAGACACCGGAGCAGTTCGGCAACATCATCCTGCGTACGGGTGGAGACGGTTCAACGGTCAAACTCAGGGATGTTGCCGAATGCAAGATCGGCACGGAAAACTATGATATCGAGGCGCGCTACAAAGGGAAGCCGGTCGCCGGCATGGCGCTCCGTCTGGCTGCCGGAGCTAACGCCGTTGAGACCGGCAACCGGATAAAGGCCAAGATGGCGGAACTGGAGCGCTACTTCCCGGCCGGTGTGAAAACTGTCTACCCCTATGACTCCACCCCCTTCGTCAAGATTTCCATCGCGGAGGTGGTGGAGACCCTGGTGATTGCAGTGTTCCTGGTCTTCATCATCATGTTCGTCTTCCTACAGAACATCCGCGCGACACTGATCCCCACCATCGCCGTGCCGGTCGTACTTCTGGGCACCATGGGAGTACTGTCAGTTGCGGGCTTTTCCATCAACACCCTTACCATGTTCGCCCTGGTCATTGTCATCGGCCTGCTGGTGGACGACGCCATTGTAGTTGTGGAGAACGTGGAGCGGATTATGAGTGAAGAGGGGCTTTCGCCCCATGATGCCACCATCAAATCGATGGGGCAGATAACCAGCGCCCTTTGGGGGATCGCAACGGTTCTGACAGCGGTCTTTCTACCCATGGCATTCTTTCCCGGTTCCACCGGCGTCATCTACCGCCAGTTTTCCATAACCATCATCTCCGCCATGATCCTCTCGGTGCTGGTAGCCATGATCCTGACCCCGGCGCTCTGCGCAACCATCCTCAAGCCGATAGAAAAGGGGCAGCATTTCGGTGAATCAGGCTGGTTTTCGTGGTTCTTCCGTCGGTTCAACAAACTGTTCGAACTCTGCCGGCACAACTACGAAGGGATCGTCGGCCGCTCCTTCGGCAAGCCGGTGCGCTACCTGTTGATATACGGTTCCATTGTCGCTGCCATGGCCATCTTCTTTCTGAAACTCCCCACCGCCTTCCTCCCTGATGAGGATCAGGGTTTCATCATCTGCCAGGTGCAGCTGCCGGCCGGTGCTACCAGGGAGCGGACTCTCCAGGTGCTCGAGCAGATGGAGAAGCATTTTCTGGAGAAGGAGACCAAAACCGTCGAATCGCTGATCACTGTAGCCGGTTTCAGTTTTGCCGGTCGCGGCCAGAACATGGGGCTCGCATGGGTCAGGCTCAAGGACTGGAAACTGCGCAAGACACCCGACCTCAAGGCAAAGGCAGTAGCCGGACGTGCCATGGGGGCGTTCTCGAAAATCCGTGACGGCCTGGCCTTTGCGTTTTCGCCACCGGCTGTTATCGAACTTGGACAGGCCAACGGCTTCGACCTTCAGCTCCAGGATCGTGGAGGGCTGGGGCACGCCAAACTGATGGAGGCGCGCAACCAACTGCTGGGGATGGCGATGAAAAATCCGAAGCTGGTGGCGGTGCGCCCCAATGGTCAGGATGACTCCCCGCAGTACAAGCTGGATATCGATGATGTGCGGGCAGGTGCCCTGGGGGTTTCACTGGCTGACATCAACAATGTCCTCGCCAGCGCCTGGGGAAGTTCCTACGTCAACGACTTCATTCAGAACGACCGGGTCAAGAAGGTTTATATCCAGGGGGCAGCTCCGTACCGGATGCTGCCGGATGATATCAACAGCTGGTACGTGCGGAACAAGGATGGCCAGATGGTGCCATTTTCGTCGTTTGCCACCGCACACTGGCAGTATGGATCACCCCGCCTTGAGCGGTATAACGGTATACCGTCGGTGGAGATCATGGGTCAGGCGGCTCCGGGGATCAGTACCGGCGAAGCCATGGCCGAGATGGAGAAGATGGTGGAGCAACTGCCCATCGGCATCGGTTACGAATGGACCGGCCTCTCCTACGAAGAAAAAAGGGCGGGCGCCCAGGCTCCGGCCCTCTACGCCATCTCACTGCTGGTGGTGTTCCTCTCCGTGGCGGCTCTGTATGAAAGCTGGACCATCCCCTTTGTCAACCTGCTGATGCTGCCGCTGGGACTGGTAGGAGCTGTGGCGGCAGTCAAGCTGCGCATGTTCCCCAACGATATCTATCTGCAGATCGGCCTGCTCACCACCATCGGCCTTTCTACCAAGAACGCCATCCTGATCATCCAGTTCATCAAGGCGCAAATGCATGAAGGGCATGAACTGGTCGAGGCGACCCTGATGGCAGTGAAGATAAGGCTTCGCCCGGTCATCATGACCTCACTGGCGTTCTTCTTCGGCACCCTGCCGCTGGCTCTGACCAAGGGGGCCGGAGCTGCGGCCCAGAACGCCATAGGCACCGCAGTCACAGGTGGGCTGCTGTCGGCAACGTTCATCGACCTGATCTTCATACCCTTCTTTTTTGTCATGGTGTCGCGGCTGTTTGGCAGAAAAAAATATAAGTCGCATGAAGCAGAACCTGCCGTTGTAAGTCGTACGGAGGTACAGTGATATGAATGGAATAACTGGTAATGCCGAGATACCTGGGAGTCAAGAAAGAGCATGCGCCTGGCTGCGCTTAGCAACCATTGGTTTTGCCCTGTTTGCTCTCGTTGGTTGTTCGACAATGGCCCCTAAATATGCACGGCCTGCTGTTCCGGTATCGTCCGATTGGCCCACAGGCCCGGCCTATAAGACGGAAATGGCTAATCCATCGCAAAAGCCGTTGGCCGACATTCAGTGGCGGGAGTTCTTTGTCGACGAGCAGTTGCGGAAGTTGATAGCCCTGGCCCTGGAAAACAACCGCGATCTGCGGGTTGCTGCCCTCAATATGGAGCGCCTCCGGGCCCAGTATCAGATCCAGCGAGCAAATCTGTTACCGAAAGTTGATGCCTTTGCAGGCGGAAGTTTCCAGCGGCTCCCGGAAACCCTCTCCGGCACGGGTCGGTCCATGACAGTTGAACAATACAATGTCGGTCTCGGTATCAGCTCTTACGAACTGGACCTTTTCGGCCGGGTGCGCAGCCTCAAGGACCAGGCACTGGAACAGTATCTTGCGACTGAGCAGGCACAGCGAAGCGCACAGATCAGTCTGGTTTCCCAGGTTGCCGCCGCTTACCTGGCTTTTGCCGCCGATTGCGAGCGGTTGAAGCTTTCCAATGAGACCCTTGTCAACCAGCAGGAATCGTTCAAGCTGATCAAGAGCCGATTCGAGGCGGGGGTCTCTTCCGCACTCACCGTTAATCAGGCCCAGACCACCGTGGATACAGCGCGGGTGGACATCGCCCGCTACACCGCGCTGGTAGCACAGGACGAAAATGCCCTGACACAGGTGGTCGGTTCCACTGTCCCTCCTGACCTGCTGCCGAAATCACTTTCCGAGCGTTTGACCTCTCTCAAGGACCTCTCTCCTGGTCTGCCATCCGATGTACTGCTCAGCCGACCCGACATACTCCAGGCAGAAGGTCAGCTAAAGGGGGCCAACGCCAACATCGGTGCGGCACGAGCGGCGTTTTTCCCTCGGATCACTCTGGTCTCGTCCGTTGGCTTCGGTAGCGATGAACTGACCGGGTTATTCAAGCCGGGTTCCTTCGCCTGGAAATTTGCTCCGCAGATAACACTTCCTATCTTTGACGGCGGTAGCAACCTTGCCAATAAAAAAGTCGCTGAAGTGGATCGGGAGATCGCTGTTGCTCAATACGAGAAGACCATCCAGAGCGCCTTCCGTGAAGTGGCCGATGCTCTGGCGCAGCGGGGTACCATTGATGATCAGGTCGCTGCCCAGCAGTCACTCACTGACGCCACTGCCGAAAGCTGCCGACTCTCCCAGGCCCGTTTTGACAAGGGGGTGGACAGCTTTCTGACGGTGCTGGACTCCTTTCGATCTCTCTATGGCGCCCAGCAGAATCTGATTTCCGCTCGCCTCGCACGCCTGAATAATCTTGTGACTCTTTACAAGGTATTTGGTGGGGGAAGTACGCAAGGTGATGCCTCCCGTCAGTAATGATTTTGCCGGTATCTCTGATAACTTCTGATCTGCTGTAGACAAAACTTAAGGGTACCTCTTAATGGCAACCTTCTTTCTGATAGGCTTCATTGCGTTTATTGCTCTCCCTTCACTCCTTTGGTTCTATGCAGTAGCGGATGTTGCAAGGAATGAATTCAAAGATTTAGCCATAAAAATAATATGGTTGATAATTCTCTGTTTATTTCCTCCTTTGGGAACCATACTGTATTTCCTGATCGGACGTAGCCAACGGAGGACCAACTATCCAGTAGGCAGGGTTGTCGCGTTCATTATTTTCATCGTTCCTGCGTTGATGATTGCAGCGTATTTTCTCTTTTCATTAGGACTACTATCGTTTGTGCCCGCTCCTCCTGAGACACTCCGGATTTAGCAGCAGGAAATTGGCTTGCGCTGTGGTTCCAACAAAAAATCGCATACAACTTTCTTCAGCTGAGTAAGGTCGATTCCACTTTGCCAGAGAACGCGCTGACCGAATCCTAACTCATGCAGAATGTTGAATACTACACAGTTCGATTTGTAACCCACTCTCCCATCTAAGTTAAATAGTCCGTAAACCTGGGCATATCACCGGAAATCTCGAAGAGAAAAAATTGAATATTTTGGATAAGTGCTAGAAATTAAAGCAGATATATGTGAATGGTCTATACATTGCATATTCCATATAGTAGGAAATCAGAATATTGTCTGTGCTGGCTGCTCTGTCTATTAAGGCTGGTTTATAAACGGTAAGGAGAGTTTATGCAGGAATTCTGCATTGTCACTTTGCAGAACATCCACGAAAAAAGGAGAAAAATATGAAAAGGGTTGGAAGGAAGTTTGTCGCAGCGGCACTTCTGGGAGGTCTGGCTATTCCCGCTGCGTCCTTGGCGGCCGACGATGTTCATTTGAAACTGGAAACGCTTCAGAAAGAGATCGATGCCCTCAAGCTGCAGACCAAGAAGCATGAGGATAAGGCTATGGAGAAGTGGCTGACCATCGGCGGGGACTACCGGTTCAGAATTGATTCGCTACGTGGTCATACTCAACCGTATACAAATGCTCAAGGGATGTTCAAATGGATGGGTGAAAATGCCCTAATATCTGTAGCAGGAGCTCCTTTTGGGCTTCCTCCTGGCAATTACCCTGCTGGTCAAATACTTTCAATGGCTGCCAATCAGATGAGCAAAATCACCACTTACAGCGCAGCTGCAGCACAGGCACCTGCTTTTAAGGGAATGCTCAATAATCTTGTTGCGGCACAGGCCGGAACCGGCTTGGCGACTCCAATGAACTTCGCGATCCCCGCCCAAAAGCCGAGCAACGACACCCTTTACACCAACAGATTCGGCCTCGACCTCCATGCCAAGGCAGTTAAGGATGTTACGGTCAACGTTCGTCTGCTGGCATATAAGACCTTCGGTTCCCTTGACGATTCCGCAGTTACAGGCAACGGGCAAACCCCGTATTTCGCTGACAGAGTAGGGGTTTTTGACGGGACTCTGGGGCATATCCCCTCCAGTGACTACATCGGTGTTGACAGGGCGTATGTGACCTGGTCCAACATTGCAGACCAGCCGGTCTGGTTCTCCGTAGGCCGACGCCCTTCTACCAATGGAATACCAACAAATCTGAAGCTTAACAACGAACGTCCCGGCAATGGCGGTACCCCGGCACTTTTGGTTGATTACGCATTTGATGGGATGACTCTTGGATGGGCACCTGATATCGATGCACTTCCCGGCTCATATGCAAAGATTTGCTACGGTCGCGCATTTGAAAGCGGACTGGACAATCGATACAACAGCGGCAACAGCCTGCAGGATACGGATATGCTCGGTATTGCGGTGATTCCGGTCGACACAGATCCCCTGAGAGTCCATTTTCAGTGGAACCGCGGGTTCAATATCTTTGATTTCCCGGCTATGAAAAATACCTACTTCGGCGATACCGGGCCCGCTATAAACCTTGGAGACATCGACTGGTATGGAACCGGCGTATTGAGCACTCTGAAAAACATCGGCCCTGGCAATCTCAACCTGTTTGGCGAGTTTGGGATGAGTGTTACCCACCCGAACCAGAATGTATCCTCGAACGCAGGGTTCCAGGGTTTGATGACAGGTGCTTTCATGGAACCTGAAGCCCCGAGTTCCAAAACCGGTTGGGCTGCTTATGTTGGTGCACGTTACGACCTTCCAACCAATACCAAGATCGGGTTCGAATACAACCACGGTTCCAAGGACTGGATCACCTTCGCACCTGCTGCCGACGATATGTGGACTGCAAAGGTCGGTACACGCGGCGATGTATATGAAACTTACGTAATTCAGGAACTGAACCTGAAGCCGATTTCATCATACTTGGCCAAAGCATTCTTCAAGATCGGTTATCAGTACTATAACTTTGAATACACTGGCAGTAATAATTGGGTCGGCGCTCCAGTTAAGATCGATGACGTGGCTGGTAATACGATGCTGATGGCACCACTCAAAAATGCTCAGAATATCTATGGCACATTTGAAGTAAAATTCTAGAACCTGAATGCCAGTTTCCTGCGGCAGGACAATCCTACCACGGGAAAAATACAAACCATTTACAGCAGTGTAAAGAAAAGGAGCAGATCATGAAAAAGATTATATCCGTTATGATGCTGGCAGCATTACTCTCAGTGGGGCTTTTCTCCTTCGGGACTTCAGCATTTGCAGATGAAATAAAGATGGTTGGAGTTATAACCAAGATTGAGATTGCAGGCAAGGATGCAAAAGTTGCCAATGTGACACTGAAAGACAACAAGACTGAAGCAAGCGTTGTGGTCACAGTTACCGACGACCTTACCCTGGACAAATTCAAGGACAACAGGATTGTTGAAGGAGATGAAATTCGCCTCAAGTATGAACTCATTGACGGCAAGAATGTAAGCAAACTGTTCCGCAAGACCGCGGGATGCTGATTTGATCGACAGGAAATAAACATTACGGAGTAATAAATGAGAAAAATATTCAGCATTATCCCCATGCTGTCGATTCTGGCGCTCACAGCTGCTGCATCTCTTGCGGCAGAGCACCCTGGGAAGGAAGAGATTAGCAAGAACGGATATAAAGGTCCTGAAACATGCGAAGCGTGTCATCCAGGCAAGGCAAAAGAGTTTCTTTCAACCGTCCACTGGAAACATTCCTCGAAAGTAACCAATGTGGACGGCATAGATCCTGACAAAGAGTACGGCATGTGGAACCGGATCTACACCATGTGCAACGGTAACGATGTGGTGAACAACCTGAAAGAGATTCCGAAAAACGCCGCGGGCAAATCAAAGTTTTCCGGGTGCAATACCTGTCATCCAGGGAATCATCTGAGCGATGTCGGCAGCACCGGGACTGAAGCCGAGAATGCTGTCGACTGCCTCGTCTGTCACTCGACAGATTACGATTTCAGCAAACGGAAGCCGTTTAAGGACGACAAAGGCCAGGTGATAATGGGTCAGGACCGATCCACCAAGGCAGCTCTGAGCATTAGAAAACCGACAGTCAAAAACTGTATGGTATGCCACGAAGCTGCAGGTGGAGGTGTTCTTGTCAAACGAGGGTTCTCATTTACAAAGGATAACGACGTACATGCCGCCAAAGGGATGGTCTGCGTTGACTGCCACAAGGCGAAAAACCATAAGATACCGACCGGATTTGACCCGAACAACTGGGCCAATGATGGTATCCGGCTTTCCTGTGCAGGATGCCATACGGAAAAGCCACATAAGGACACAGACCTGAACCGCCATTCAGCAAGGATTGCTTGCCAGACCTGCCACATAACGAGAACCGGTGGCGCTTTTGTAAAAGATTTCACCAAATGGGAGCAGGATTCCAACAAGTTTTTTGAGCCGACCACGCTTCGTAAAGAGGCCAATGAAACCGTTCCTGTCTATGCCTGGTACAACAATACTGTCGCCAATACTCCGGAGTTTATAGGGCCAAAAGGGAACAGATCCGACAAAACCAGCAAGATTCACCCATTCAAGATCTTCCAGGGAAAGGGCTTTTTCGACAAAAAGACCGGACAGCTTCTTTCCATGGATTTTGCACCGCCGATGGCAACCGGGAACACCCTGGCAGGCGTTGCGTCAGCCGCGAAAATACTTGGTCTTAAGGATTACGAGCCTGTTCCAGGCTGGCAGACCATCTATTTCGGCAGCAACCACCTGACAACCAAAAGCAAGGCGCTGTACTGCAATAATTGCCATGCAATTAACGGCGTTCTTAACTTCAAGGATCTCGGTTACAACCAGGACGAAATAAAGAAACTGGTAAGCCCTGAGCTTTATTTTGACAAGATGGCTGCCAAGCAGAAGGAGGAGTGGTGATGAGATATGTCGGTCATCGAAGGATGCCTCGAATTGAGAAACTTATGGGAATGTTTGCCGCGGCTCTGTTGTTTTCATGCAGCGGCAACCTGATGGCTGCTGAAACTGGCATGGCAGCAGCTGTTAACGCCAAAATCTGCCTCAACTGTCACAAGCCCGATGCTGGTAACCTGCGTGGGGAATTTGAGAGTGTTTCGACAACTGCCCAGACATTGCAGATCAAGGTCGACGGTGTTAATGAAGTAATCCGGTTTGATAAGAACAGCCTGAAAATCCTGAATCCTCCAGCAGGGGACAATCTCGATAAGCAGCTGCACGCCATAGCGAAAGGGCACCAGGTACGCGCTGAGTACACCGTGAAGGAGGGCGGCAAGTTCATGTCGCTCCTGTCAGTTAAACCGCCGGTAAAGATTCCTCCTGAAAAGCTGATCAAGCTGGATGAGCTTGAAAAACTGGTTGCTTTTGGACCGGAAAAAGGCAAGTACACCCTGATTGATTCAAGGCCTTACCCCAAGTTTCAGGAAGGGGCGATTCCGACAGCTATCAGCATTCCTTATACCTCTCTAAAGAAGATGCTTGATAAACTTCCAAGCGATAAGAACGCATTTTTGGTGCTGTACTGCGCCGGTCTCACCTGTGCTTTGAGTCCCAACTCGGCAAATGAGCTGGCCGCAATGGGGTACACTAACGCCAAGGTCTACCATGAAGGCGTTCCGGGGTGGATCATACGGAATTATACGGTGCTTACTCCGCAGTCGTATAAGGAGGCATGGGTAGACAAGGAAAACCCCGCCATCCTCCTTGATGTCCGGCCGGCGGCTGAAATTGCAAAAGGTTTCATAAAGGGTGCGGTTGCACTCTCTCCTGATAAACTTGATGAGATTCTCAAATCGTTTCCTGACAAAAAGCTGAAAGCTCCGGTTATTCTCTACGATGCGACAGGGAGCGACAGGGCGGCAGAGGTTGCAAAGAAAATTATTGCCAAAGGGTATACTAACACCAAACTGCTGACTGGCGGGTTTAATGCCTGGAGTGCTCTCAACTACCCGGTAGCAACAGGACAGTCTGCATCGAAAGTTGCGTATATTCCTAAACCAAAGCCTGGGACTCTAAGCAGGGACGAATTCACCAAACTTGCCAAATCACATCCTGAAGACACTGTTTTTCTTGATGTAAGGGATGCTTCTGAAGTAAGGGAAGGTGGGCTGAAAGGGGCGCTGAACGTGCCTGCAGAGCAGCTTCAGCAGAAGTTGGCTGAACTCGACAAGAACAAGAGGATAATTACATTCTGCAACACCGGTACCCGCGCAGAGATGGGATACAGTATTCTTAAGAACGCCGGTTATACTGCAAATTTCTATGAAGGAATCATTGATTTCCAGAAGGACGGCTCTTTTAGTTTCGACGACTGATCTGGAGAAAAAAAGCTGTAAATAAATCCGCGATTCATACTGCGTGAGTCGCGGATTCTTTTTAACTGCCGGATGGCATTAATCTGTTACCCACCCCATTCTGCCCTGTTTGAGGTATATTTATGCCTTTATTATTCGTAGTTATCCACATTTATGGTTTGTTACAGGGTCTCCGGGCCTGTTGGTTTTTTGACTCTATTGTATACAATCTAAAATATGTATTGACACGTTTCATTAGCTACTTACACGTGCTGCTTGTTTGCTGTGCAAGACGATAAACCTACCAGAGATACGTTACATTTTTGAACGTATCAACAGCTACAGGCGAGTTATAGACATGCCCCGTGGAAAGCGTTACCTGTGTCAAATTTATGAAAATAGTCCCCTAATTAATAGGGGCACTGGATGCAGTTGTTTTGCCTTTTGATAAACTATAACCATCCAAGATGCAAGGAGGGTACCCCATGGCAACACGTCGCATCGATAAGATTCTGAAGAGCCGGCCAACCATCGAGGGGGCCGGGGTTCATCTCAAGCGGGCTTTGGCTATTCACAGGTTCCTCTCTTCGATCCGTTTCTGATGCTTGACGACTTTCACACCTCCAACCCTGCCGAATATCTGGCAGGGTTCCCCTGGCACCCGCACCGGGGGATCGAGACCATCACCTATCTCCTTGAGGGACTGGTCGAGCACGGGGACAGCATGGGCAACAAGGGGGTGATCAGGGCTGGCGACGTCCAGTGGATGACGGCTGGCAGCGGGATCATCCACCAGGAGATGCCGCAAATGAGCCCTACCGGAACGATGTGGGGATTCCAGTTCTGGGCCAATCTGCCGGCGATTCAAAAGATGATGGCCCCGCGTTACCGGGATCTGAAGGCTGCTGATATTCCTGAAATCACTCTGGATTCTGGTGTCAGGGTAAAGATCGTCAGCGGCCAGGTGAACGGCACCCATGGGCCTGTGAGGGATATCGTCATCGAACCGGAGATGCTCGACATAAGCGTGCTACCGGGGACGATCTTCCGGCACCCGGTGAAGGAGAGTTATACGGCCATTGCCTACGTGCTGGACGGCGAGGGGTATTTTGACGAGCGCCGGGATGCTTTCGCCTATGAAATGATGGGGTCTGGATGGACGGATCTGGCCAGGAATTGCATCTGTGGCGCTGAAACGGTTGTGCTTTATGAGCGGGAAGGTGGAGAGGTTTCCATGACGGCCGGGGATCGTGGCGTACGGTTTCTCCTTATTTCCGGGAAACCGCTTAACGAGCCGGTAGCCTGGTATGGCCCCATTGTAATGAACACCCGGGAAGAGCTGAAGATTGCCTTCGAGGAGTTCGAGAAGGGAACGTTCATCAAGAAGTGATTTGGCTTACGGATAAGGGAAAGCAGCGCTGAAACGCATCAATTGAGGTGGTGCCGGTAATTTGCTTCGCTCAGCCTGGATGAAAACCCGGATAAACTGGTCGAAGTTTTCCACTACAAAATTATTATACACAGGTTACAAGTCAAAGGTTCTTATCCGGCTCAAGCTCCTTTCGTAAGCGCTCCAACCCCTTACTGAAGCTTTCTGCGTCGCCAAACTCAAAGAATCGGGGATACTGTTCATGGGCTGACCGTATCCGTCGGGCATGTTTGATCGGACACCAGTACTGTTCAGTTCGCGCCGCGATCTCGCGGGCAAAACCTGCTAGACCGTTACCATATGCGCAGTAGAAACAGTTGAACTTTTCAATGAAATTGAGATACGGCAGATCTTCACGGTCGAATATGAGGTAATCGGCGCGAGTTACTTTCGAAATACCGTAAATGGGGAAACAGATTGCCTGGTATATGACTAGAAACAGGTCAAGCATTATGAACGGAATGAATCCGGAATAGATAATCGGTGCGGTCAGAATGTTAAGCGGTTTGGCAGTCAGGATGTACCTAATCAGTCCAGATCTGAGGCGACGCTGATGACGGGCGACCTCTTCTACGAAGCGAATCCGCTTCTCTTTGATGATAAATTCAAAGGATTCCCTCTTCTTCCGATACTCCTCCTCGAGCTCTTCTTCAATTTCATGCAATTTACAGATCAGCGCATCGATGTTCTGATTCATGGCGAACTCCTTTGTATCTGGTGGATGAGCTGAATGTTTCACAGTACATGATTGCACCGATTGTCGATAGCTATTGTTGACGTTACGGTTCTTGTAACTGCCAGTATCTCAGAGAAAGAGGTTACATTTCCCTGCGAAGATAGTAGCCCCTTGTATATTGTAAAAGTATTGTAAAACAGTAATTTATGGCTCTCTTTTTCTGTTTAGCTTCTATACAATGAACTGAACAAAGCTGTGCAACCTCCAAGGAGACCGTCATGTTGCAGCATCCCCCCGCTGATCACCCGCGCCACCCCCTGGCAGGCAGAGCCCGAGTTCTTCTGACAAGTGTTTTTGGTCCTTATGCACAGGACGACCAGTACGGGAGTCGCAAAATAAACCCTATGGAGTTGTACCAGAATCAGGTCACCCGCCTGCAGGGAGGGTTCTCGCTCCGGATGTTTCACCGTTCCTTCGGGCTGATGATGATTCAGGCCAATATCGATGCACCTTGCACATTAATGGATTTTCCGTCGTTGAAAGGCTTCACGGATGAAATCAGCAGTCAGCGCTACGACATCATAGGCATCAGCGGGATTATCGCCAATTTAGGCAAAGTGGCAAAGATGTGTGAATTGATCCGCTCTCTTCAGCCAATGGCAACAATTGTCGTTGGGGGGCATATCGCCAACAAGGAGGGTCTTGATCAGCTGATCGATGCTGACCTCATTGTTCGCGGTGAAGGAATTCGTTGGTTTCAGCGATACCTCGGGCAGAATGACTGTACACCGGTCAAGCATCCTGCTGTCTTGTCGGGTTTCGGTTCCAGAATTATGGGGATGGATATCGGGGACACACCTGACAGGACAGCGGCGATACTGATCCCATCCGTCGGCTGCCCCCTGGGGTGCAATTTTTGTTCGACATCCGCACTGTTTGGCGGCAAAGGACAATTTATCAACTTCTTTGAGACCGGTGATGAGCTTTTCAGCGTTA
This sequence comes from uncultured Geoanaerobacter sp., assembly GCA_964528055.1. Taxonomy (GTDB): domain Bacteria; phylum Desulfobacterota; class Desulfuromonadia; order Geobacterales; family DSM-12255; genus Geoanaerobacter. Next base: position 20,028 of record CAZGQM010000001.1, read on the forward strand.
TGTGCGAGATCGAACAAAAGCTCAAGGTACGCTCATTCTTTGTTCTCGACGAGAACTTCCTTCTGCATCGGAAAAGAGCACTTCGGCTCCTTGAACTAATGGATTCCAATGGAAAGAGCTGGTCACTTTCCGTATTCAGCTCTGCAGCTATCCTAAATTCTTACACATTGGATCAGTTGATGGGTCTTGGGATCGGTTTTGTCTGGATGGGGATAGAAGGGAAAGAAAGCTCCTACGACAAGCTTAAGGAGGTTGATACCATCGAGCTAGTGAATCTTCTACAGTCAAACGGCATCCGTGTCCTCGGCTCGTCCATACTTGGTCTTGAAGATCACCGGCCGGAAGATATGGAATCGATCATTGAATATGCCGTTCGCCACGATACGGTTTTTCATCAGTTCATGCTGTATACCCCGATACCTGGTACTCCGCTCTATGAGAAGCACCAACGAGAAGGCAACCTGCTACCAGAATCAGAATTCCCCTTTGCCGATGCTCATGGCCAGTATCGATTCAACTATCGTCATCAACATATTAAAAGAGGCGAGGAAGAGGACTATCTCCTTGATGCCTTTCGACGAGATTTCGAACAAAATGGACCCAGTTTGCTGAGGCTGATCAGGGTTCTGCTGAACGGCCAGCAGGCCCACAAGTCCCTTTCCCAAAGGGTCAGTCACCGTATAGCCCGTGAGTCCGCACCGTTGCGTTCCACCTATGCAGGAGCTGTCTGGGCAATGAAAAAGTATTTTTGCCAGAGTCCGGAGATCATGAAAAAGGCTGACAGGCTGCTTGCCGATATCTACACTGCTTTCGGCTGGAGGACGCGCCTTCTTGCCCCGATAATCGGTCGATATGCATTCAATCGCTTGCAGCAAGAGGAAGCGCGATTGGCAGCAGGTGTTTCCCATGAACCTCGAACATTCTATGAAAAAAATGCGATCGAGCAAGCCCTTGAAAAATCTGCATCGACAGGACGCTTGATCGACGCAAAAGATGCCTTTGAACCTGTTGAACCGGCATATCAATGAAATTGCTGTTCAGCAAGTCATAGAAACTGAAAGGGCCCTTGTTGCAGCCAGGGGGCTTTATTAATTGAGAACGATTAGGTCGATGTCGAAATGAATTAAATTTTTTTGTGATTTGATGATTAATAATTCTGGTGTTGCCTCCTGAATATTTTCAATTGACTAACATGGATTTGATTACGAGAGTTACCCACTGTTCAATGTCCTTGTCGGTAGGATTTGAGGTGAGTTCAGTGTGGGTTTGGGTTGCCCATAATAATTTATCTGTTTCTGTATCAAAAATGGCAGTCTCTATTCTGAAAATATCCACGTCTACTATATAAGGTTTCTCTGAACACGCCTCATAGTAGTAGCGATACCATCCTATTTTATTCCAATCATATGGAGTGGAGCATTGTGGTGTATTATCAATTGTCACGGTTTTTTTGTCTAAGAGTTTTGCTATGAGAACATTAGAAAAACCCTCTTTCTTAATCCTGCGAGCTGTCTCACCTTTGTCAGCATCCGTTTCAATAGGGTAAAATAGGTAGCTCTGTATTGACGCTATACCCTGTTGTTGCAGTTGTTTGACAAACGAATCTTCAGCCCTTCTACGTAATAGATCGTCTTTTAAATGGCATATTATAAAAACCTTCTTAATGCTCTCCTGTCGAAACGAATCATCTCGCCAAGATGTACTGATCACAGTACTCTGACAGCCACAGGTTGTAATTATTAATAGAAGCCAGAAAATCATAGATACTCTTCTTAGCCTATTCATGAACAGTCTCCTTATCGCATGTAGCATTCCGGGCCTGTACTGTGATTTCTCACATAACAAACAAAAAAGAGAGTAAAAATATTATCGGTTGTTTATATATCGAGTGATCGGTTCGACAGTGGTAATGACCTAAGGCTCTGTAATAATTGGCGGAAGCACATGGGAATCGAACCCACCAGGGGAGCTTCTCACCCCCCTCACCGGTTTTGAAGACCGGGGCGCCCACCAGCGACACACGTGCTTCCAAGAGAAAATGTATGGAGAGTTTCTACTGCTGTCAATCTTAAACTTGTTCAATGAGTAAAGATTTGTGACGATCTGTCGATATGTCTACATGAAGTCGGTTGGTGCAGGCTAGTAAGGCAAGTTTACTGGAGGTGCCATGATGAGAGCAAAGGTCATATCTCTTGATGAATACCGGAAGGCAAGGCTTTGTCGCCAAAGAAGCCTTCGCTCCATGATAGAAGGGCATCTGGCAGAAGCTGGCCTTCTGGATAAGACGGAGTGCATCTCTTTGGAATCACTGGTTGACATCATTTATGTCATGGAAAATTGTTGGGAGCCTTGGGATACTGAGTTCGGAGCTGAATCTACTGAGAGACAGTAGCGAGTAAATCAGTACGGGAATGAAGGTATTCCCGCTTCTCCGACATTTCTCGATTACCAAAGTTCTGGGATGGCGTCATATCCGAAGATCTGCAAGCTGCAACAATGCCATCCAAAATATCTCCTTTGCACACTTCAATGAAGTGGCATAGCCACTTAGCTCTTGCGATGCTTATGGCATTGCAGGTTCAACCCAGCGACGGGCAACGAAAAAACCTGTTTCATTTTCCCTGTTGCTATTTAAGCCGTCTGCTGGTTTTCTCTTTTGCATTATTTCAGTCAGTCTCATGACCAATGGGGTAATCGACACTCCATCATGCTTTCCGTTGCATTCCAGTCTGCTTTCAATTACCTCATTACGGTCTAGAACGATGAGGAGATGTCCCGGCCAGACGATCAGGTCCAGTGGTTCGAGTCTTCTGGCGATGGAAGCCGCAGTCTCTCCTGCAATATGGACCGCTTCACCGAAGCGGGTGAGGCTGCTACTGTTTCTGGGAGTGTAGCCATTGGTCGCCTCGTAAAGGAGCCCTGAACAGTCGAGACCAGCAAGCTGCCAGCCGGACTTTGTCTGCTCAGGCAGGGTGACCCCGGCTGCAGGAGGGTAATATTCCGACATCTGCGGAATCCCCTTGCTGACGTTTCCTCCCCAGACATACCGAAGACCGGTGGCAGCTCTGAGACGTTCGATGATTCCCTGACGATTGGGGAGATTTCTTGTCCGTTGGGCGGGGGGATCGCTGACAATTCTAACAAAGCGGGCGTCTATGAAGTAGCCGCTGGCAGTGGAGTATGGGTACTCTTTGGTGGTTACGCGGTAGATTTTTGTTAGTGGGAACGGGATCTCATCTTCAATGAGAAAAACTGTTCCCGGTAGAGCGATAAACTCCAGTTCACGGAGTTGTCCGCACCGGTCGGTCTTGAGGCGATTTCCGTTTGGGCCCCCGAAGAGCTGGCCGAATTGTGGTGTGTTAAGCACGGGCGTAGCGATAGTGGCTATGGCAAAGCGTTGCGGTGGCTCTCCGGCTTCCAGAAATAATGGTGTCAAAATGAGCATCCCGAGGAGAATAATTCTTTGCTGTATGGTCATCGTAACATCCATTGATGGAGAGCCGCGCCTGCAAGCCAGGCAGTGAAACTGGCTGTCAGCGTGATTGGCAGAGCTATTTCCCTTTTGAAACAGAAGAGCGCGACCATGAAGAAGATGGCAGTAGGGATAACCCCCCAGAGGGCACCGCGGGTGTAGTCAGTTATGATGATTTGATCGGTGGGGTGTTCTGAGTGGATCCAAAGGAGAACAGCTAGTGTAGTTATCGGCATGGTTGCGATCAGGCCTGCCATACTCGGTATCTTGCGACCGAGATGAGCGCATCCCACGATTACAAGATTGGTGATAAGGAGTTTTACAACGAACGGCACCCGGCTCTCCCTGCAGCTTAGGACCACACATGCATAATTCAAGTTCAGGCTGCGCCCTTGGTCTATAAACTAAACGGTATCTTGAACCGCAGAACATGGCCGAGATCAGGAGTTATGCTCTGAGAATGCATATCATCGGCTCCTTATTTCCGGTGGTTGCCGGTTTTGTTTCCTTCTGCTATCAAGTATAGTGGTTGCATGGTAAACTTCAAGAGTTCAATTAAGATGGGACTAGACGGTATCGCTTCCCCTGAGACGTTTTTGGTAGACGCTGCCAGGGGGGGCTCCAATATTGGCTGTATACTGCAGTAACCCGGCAAGACATGTTTAACTGTTGTTGTCCCGATTTCAATCCTCTCCTTAAGGAGCAGTAAATTGGATCATTTTTTACTGGGGTTACTGATCAGTATCTCAGTTCTGCTATCTTTAGGCGGGGCTGGCCATGCGCTCCTTTTCAAGCGAGATCCCCGCTCTTCTCTTGGGTGGATTGTTGTCTGTCTCACTCTCCCCTACATTGGTCCGCTTTTTTACTGGGCGATGGGTGTAAACCGGATACATCGCAAGGCAAGGCAGTGGCTGGAAAGTGGCAGAAGAGTTGCTGGTTGGGACCGATTCGCTGCTAATCCTGTTATCCCAAGCGTTCAAGCTTTACCATCATCTGCGACTCATCTTGCCGAATTAAGGACCCTTGCCGACAGAGTTGTAATTGCTCCATTGCTTGCCGGTAACCGGATCATTCCCCTTATCAATGGAGACAGTGCCTACCCGAATATGCTTACTGCAATACAAGGCGCTACCCGCTCGGTCCATCTTTCAACCTATATATTTGATCCTGATTCCGTTGGCCTCCAGTTTATTGAAGCACTTACAGCGGCGGCAAAGCGAGGCGTTGACGTCCGGGTGATTATCGACAGTCTGGGCGAGAAGTATTCCCGGCCTCTATCCATGAGCCTCTTCAAGGGGACAGCGGTAAAGTTCGGTCGCTTTTTACCTCTGAGTCATGGCGGTTACGTCAATCTTCGAACCCACAGAAAGATACTGGTGGTTGACGGATCCGTTGGTTTTACGGGAGGGATGAACATCGGGGGCAGGCATATGGTGGAAAAACCGGTATGCCGCGAGCCGGTAGTTGATATGCACTTCAGGGTTGAAGGGCCGATTGTTGCTTATTTGCAGAGGATTTTTCTGGAAGACTGGTATTTTGTCTCAAAGGAACTGCTGAGCGACCAGGCATACTTCCCAACTCTGGCACCGGTCGGCAGTGCTATGGCGCGTGCGGTGAGCGACGGTCCGGACAAAGAGTTCCGTAAACTCCTCTGGCTTGTTATGGGTGCGCTCTCCTGTGCCCGCAGAAGTGTGCTGATAATGACCCCTTACTTCATTCCTGACCGGCCGCTGGTATCGGCACTTGTGACTGCTGCGCTGCGAGGGGTGGAGGTGTCGCTGGTCCTGCCGGCAATGAACAACCTGCCGTTTGTCCACTGGGCCAGTCGTGCCTACATGTGGGAGCTGCTGCAGCATGGAATCAGGGTCTATTACCAGCCTCCCCCGTTCGTTCATACAAAACTGTTCGTGGTGGACGATATCTGGGGGCTCATTGGTTCCGCCAATCTCGATCCTCGCAGCTTCAGGCTAAATTTCGAGTTCAACCTCGAGGTGTATGACTCAGCATTTACCGGGGAGATGGTTCGTCACATTGAGGCCGCCATTAAAGTATCCCGTGAGGAGTCCATCGAAGAGGTGGATGGTCGACCCCTCATGGAGAAATTGAGGGATTGTACGGCAAAGCTGTTTTCCCCCTACCTCTAGAGAACCGGAGCTGGCTGATCGTCCAAGCCTCTTGCCAGCCGCTCCAGCGCTAATGTCACCTTATCCCTGTCGTGTGCTTCTATGGTGTAGACCGCCTGAGGGGCATACTGTTTCATCAGACTGAAGTAGAGATCAAAGTCGATGGCGCCGTCCCCGATGGGGAGGTGCTCGTCACGGTTTCCGTGGTTGTCGTGGATATGTGCTTCGGCGATGTATCTTCCGAGGACTGAAAACCACTCCTCCATGCCGACGCTTTTAAACAAGTTCCAATGCCCGACGTCGAAGCAGTGACGGAAGGAGGGGGAGTCGATGGCATCCAGCAATCCTTTGAGCGTGCTGGGCTCGGTTTCGAAGATGTTTTCTACTGCTATGGTGGTGCCGATCCGCTTAGCGCGCTCCAGCAGAGGTTCGAAAGTTTCGATGCAGTTGCCGAGCCACTCTTGTTGGCTCTCCCCCTGGCGCCAGCGGTCATATCCCGGGTGAAACACCATCACCACAGGCTTGAGTATTTCTGCTGCATCCATAACTTGTCCAAAGCGTTGTTCCGTAGCCCGTCGAATGAGTTTTTCAGGCGAACCCGGATTCAGGTCCATGAATGGGGCGTGTATGGTGCATTGAATTCCGCCCGCTTTCAGAGCGGAGGCAAAGCTTGCCAGCTCTTCCGTTACCAGGTTGTCCAAGGCATCGCCGTTGAAAAAGAGCTCAGGGTTGATCCGCCTTTCGAGTATGTAGTCCAGGTATTGTCCGAGACTGCGATAGGGGAGGTGGGCAAAAACCAGATTATTCATGACGGGATTCATGCTCCTTAGGTCCGAGCAGCTATCAGCTGCTCCAGTTTGTCAATGGCTGAGGGTTCACCGAGTATGATGAGGGTGTCGTGTCCCTCGAGCTTCGTGTGGGAGTGAGGGTTGAAAACCATCTTTCCGGCCTTCTTCTTGACTCCGATGATAATGACGCCGGTTTCTTTACGGAAGCCCGAACTGACGAGAGTCTCACCGTCAAAACGGGAGTTAGAGGGGATGACGATCTCCTCCATCTGCAAGTCAAGGTGTTCCCGGCCGGTTGCAATCTCGATAAAGTCCACGACGTTGGGCCGGAGAATTGCCTGAGCCATCCTGTTCCCCCCGATATGGTAGGGGGAAACCACCTTGTTCGCGCCAGCTCTTTTCAACTTTATCTCAGAACCCTCTTCGCCTGAACGTGCCAGGATATAAAGTTCGGGGTTAAGCCCGCGGGCGGTGAGAGTGATGTAGACATTCTCCGTATCGGAGGTTACTACGGATATCAACCCCTTTGCCCGCTTGATGCCGGCTTTGAGCAGTGTCTCGTCATAGGTGGAGTCACCATGAAGGAAAAGGTATCCCTCATCCTTAAGCTTATCTATTACGTCATGGCTCTTTTCTACAACGATAAATGGAATCGGTTTGGCGGCGAATTCACGGCAGATTAGAGAACCCATTCTGCCATAACCGCAGATAATGTAGTGATCCTTAAGGGCGTCGATCATTTTTTCCACTTTCTTCCTCCCGATGATCCGCTGAAATTGCCCTTCGAACATGATCTGGGCAAGGCTCCCCACAATATAGCCAAGCACGCTCACTCCAAACACAATCAGCAACATGGTCAAGACCTTGCCGGTATCGGAAAGATCGTGTACTTCCTTGAAGCCGACTGTTCCCAGGGTGATAACGGTCATGTAGAGGGCATCAAGAAAGCGCCACCCCTCTATGGACATGAATCCAACTACCCCGAGTGAGACTAGGGCAGCCAAGACTGCAAACGAAATTTTAAGGTGCCGTACAGGATCCATTGACTGCTCCTTCGCGCAAAGATTACTATTGCACTGCATAAAATGCAAGTTGTCCTGCGCTCTGGAGATTTTGCCAACCGCTGTTCTAGGGGTCTCTTCAATCTGCTTGACATTTTATGTATACTGTATACAATTTCCTAATCCAATTTGGGAGAATTGTATAATGAAAAAATATATTGAAAAGCATTTGACACTTCGAGAGCGGATTCTTGAGACTATCCGTGAAGCCATTATAAAAGGCGCTCTGAAACCAGGTGAAAAAGTCGCTGAGCCTGAATTGGCAGAGCGCTTCGGAATCAGCCGGACTCCCATCCGGGAGGCGTTCAGGCAGCTGGAATCAGAAGGCTATCTGACCGTAATCCCAAGAAAAGGGGCCGTGGTCGCAGCATTCTCCCAGAAGGACATCGAGGAATTCTACGCCATAAAGAGCATCCTGGAGGGGTACGCTGCGCGCAGAGCCTGTGAGAACCTTACCAGCAAAGAGATAGAGAAGCTGGAAGCGGTTAATGCCAAGCTTTCAAGTCTGGCTGAAGGTTCTGACATTAAGCACTTCTTCAAGGTTCATAACGATTTTCATGACCTGTTCATCCGCGCAGCGCAGAATGACAAGCTCTATGAAATGATATCCGGTCTTGTCAGCAAGTTTCAGCGACTTAGGCTTGCCTCGCTTAGCCTACCCGGCAGAATGAAAATTTCAGTTGAGGAACATGAAAAAATCATTGATTCTTTTCGCAAGAAAAACCCTGTACAGGCGGAGAAACTTGTCCGTAAGAATGCCGAATACGGAGGAAGGGTGCTTGTACAGGGAGGAAACACGGATGCCAATATGAAGCCGGCAGAGAGAAGTGCCATGCTGCATCTGGACCTCTGAAATGTTTTCACATTCCGGTTAGATGCGTAAAATACCAAAGGTTGACAAAATCCTCTGCTGGCCGGCAATACTCACGGCACTCGCCGAAAATTCTCGACCAGTCGTGCTGAACGCTATCCGATCAATCCTTGACGACCTGAGAACAGAACTCAAAATAAATTCAGAAGCTCTATTCAGTGATGAGGCTGTCAGTTTGCGTATCCTTGCCGAGCTCGATAGATCCGCCAAGCTCAGTCTTCAACCTCTGGTGAATGGCACCGGAGTGGTGTTACATACCAACCTGGGGCGATCACTCCTTTCCAAGGCAGCCTGCAGCAGCATTCAGGCAGTAGCGACTCACTATTCAAATCTTGAGACTGACCTGTCATCAGGCGAGCGTGGTGAGCGATACAGTCATGTTGAAAGCCTGATCTGTGATCTTACCGGAGCAGAGGCTGCTTTGGTGGTGAACAATAACGCAGCAGCCCTGCTCCTTGCCCTTTCAGCCCTTGCTCAGAGGAGAGAGGTGCTGATTTCGCGAGGCGAGCTGGTTGAGATCGGCGGTTCTTTCAGGATCCCCGATGTTATGACTCAGAGTGGTGCCATCATTCGAGAGGTCGGGACCACCAATCGGACCCATTCAAAGGACTACCTCGCGGCAATTACTTCCGAAACGGCACTTCTCATGAAGGTGCATGCCAGCAACTTTGCAGTGGTCGGCTATACAGCAGAGGTGAGTGCCACAGAACTGGCAGCACTGGGTCACCTGCAGGGGATTCCGGTCGTCGCTGACATCGGCAGCGGTTCCCTGATGGATCTTTCCCGGTTTGGTATCAACGGAGAACCTACCATTCAGGAGTTAGTAAGGGCAGGCGTTGATCTGATCACATTCAGCGGCGATAAGCTGCTTGGTGGGCCGCAGGCCGGGATCATCGTCGGGAGGGAGGAGATCATGGCAGCCCTACGAGTCCACCCTCTGCTCAGGGCACTTCGAATCGACAAACTTACTCTTGCTGCACTAGAAGCGACGCTACGCCACTACCGGGACGAGCGGGAGGCTCTGGCCGAGATTCCCACCCTCCGTATGCTGATCCTCCAGCCTGCCGCACTTCGAAAAAAAGGGATGCGCTATCTGCGCTACCTCCGTGCACTGGCTCCATCCTCGGTACGACTTGCCTTGGAAAATGATGTATCGCAGGTTGGGGGGGGTGCTCTGCCTCTTGCACAATTACCGACATATCTAATTTCTGTAGAGTGCGATGGCTGGTCAGCCCAAGGTATTGACAGGGGATTTCGCAGAAGCTCCATACCGGTCGTAGGCAGGATCAACAAGAGCCGCTACCTTCTTGACCTCCGTACCCTCCAGGACGATGACCTGCCGGCTCTGGCCGCTGCGCTTCTCCTGCTGGCAGTCCCTCCCCCTGTTTGAGATCTGCATGCCGTATCTTTTTCTGGCCTTTCAACCCCATTGTCCGTATAATTACCCGGTTTTTCACATAGACAGATCCACAGGTACAGAATGAAAACAATTGCCCTTATCCCGGCTGCTGGTATGGGAAAGCGGATGGGTGCCGGTATCAACAAGCAGTACCTCCTGTTGGCCGGAATGCCAATTGTAGCGCGTACCATTGCGGTATTTGAGGAATCGGAACTGGTAGACGAGATCTATGTCATCTCTCCAGAGGCGGAGATCCCATTTTGCCGTGAGCAGGTGATAGCTGCGCACGGGTTCTCCAAAGTTAAGTCTGTTGTGCAGGGAGGGCTGGAACGCCAGCATTCGGTTCTGAATGGCCTGCGTGCCATCATTGAACCAGGTGACAACGACCTGGTGCTGATTCATGACGGCGTTCGCCCATTTGTGACGCAGAAGATAATCGGGCAATCCGTTGCCGTGGCCAAGGCGCATGAAGGTGCTTTGGTGGCGGTTCCGGTGAAGGACACCATAAAGGTTGTGGTAGACGGAATAATTCGCGAAACCCCTCAGCGTGAGACCCTCTGGCAAGCTCAGACACCTCAGGCGTTTCAGTATGGGATCATCCGTGATGCCCACGAGAAGGCGGCGGCAGAGGGATTTCTCGGCACCGATGACGCCTCGCTTGTGGAGCGTTTAGGCGGACATGTTCACGTTGTTATGGGTGATTATCGGAATATAAAGATCACGACCCCCGAAGACCTTGTATTGGCCGAGGCGTTTTATATGGCTGTGAGGAGTAACGGGTGAAAGGCGAATAACCACATGCGTATTGGTCACGGTTATGACGTACACCGCCTTGTGGAAGGGCGGAAGCTGATAATGGGTGGCGTTGATATCCCCTGGGAAAAGGGACTACTTGGTCATTCGGATGCGGATGTTCTTCTTCACGCTATTGCGGATGCCATTCTTGGCGCCATAGGTGAAGGTGACATCGGAAAACACTTCCCCGATACCGACCCTCGCTACAAAGGTGCTGACAGCCTGAAGCTGTTGGAGCACGTTGGAAAGCTTGCCGAGACAAAAGGGTATCGGCTTGGAAACGTCGATTCCACTATCGTTGCTCAGCGTCCCAAGATGGCGCCGCATATTCCGCAGATGCGGGAGAATATCGCCATGGCACTGAACACTGCCGTCGATCGGGTGAACGTCAAGGCAACCACCACCGAGGAACTTGGATTTTGCGGCCGCGGCGAGGGGATCGCATCATATGCCGTGGCGTTGATGCTGACATTATAGATAAAGAGGGGCACGATGTTCGAGTCGAACGAGAAAACAGTAATTCCAACCAACTTCCTTCGAACCATTATCGCCGGCGATCTGTCCAGCGGCAAACATCAGACCATTGTCACCCGTTTCCCTCCTGAGCCAAACGGCTACCTGCACATAGGTCATGCTAAGTCTATCTGTCTGAACTTCGGGCTTGCCAGGGACTTTGGCGGGCGATGCCACCTTCGATTCGATGACACAAACCCGGTGAAAGAGGATACGGAGTATACCGATTCGATCATGGAGAGCGTCCGCTGGCTCGGTTTTGACTGGGATACCCATCTTTACTACGCCTCGAATTACTTTCATCAGCTTTACGACTGGGCAGAATATCTCATTCAGCAGGGTAAAGCATATGTTGAGGAACTGACTGCCGACCAGATCCGCGAATACCGGGGCACCCTGACTGAGCCGGGGACGGAGAGCCCTTGGCGCAATCGTTTAATTTCTGAAAATCTGGAGCTATTCCGCAGGATGAGAGCAGGTGAGTTCGCCGACGGGACCAAGGTGCTGCGTGCAAAAATCGACATGGCCTCACCCAACATGAACCTGCGAGATCCTGTCATCTACAGGATTCTGCACGCTACACATCCGCATACCGGGGACAAGTGGTGCATTTATCCGATGTACGACTTTGCACACGGCCAGTCAGATGCCATTGAAGGTGTTACCCACTCCATATGCACCTTAGAGTTCGAGGACCATAAACCCCTTTACGACTGGTTCCTGGACAACCTCCCGGTGCCGCATCATCCCAGGCAATTTGAATTTGCCCGACTTAACCTGTCATACACCGTTATGAGCAAGCGTAAACTCCTGCAGCTGGTTCAGGATGGGGATGTGAGCGGCTGGGACGACCCGCGGATGCCTACCCTTGTGGGACTCCGCCGCCGTGGCTACACCCCGGAGTCCATTCGATCCTTCTGCGAAACCATCGGTGTAGGCCGCAGCGACAGCTGGATCGACATGGGCATCCTGGAGGAGTCGATTCGACAGGACTTGAACGAGAAAGCGCCACGTGCTATGGCGGTGCTTCGCCCCCTAAAGCTGATCATTGAGAATTATCCTGAAGACGTTACGGATGAGTTTGAGATTGCTAATCACCCCCAAAAGCCCGAACTGGGTAGCCGTAAGGTTCCGTTCTCCCGCGAGCTCTGGATTGAGAATGACGATTTCATGGAAGAGCCTGTGAAAGGCTTCAAGCGTCTTGCCCCAGGGGCAGAGGTTCGTCTCCGTAACGCATATATCGTGAAATGTGTAGGTCTGCTCAAGGACGAGACCGGTAACATCTCCGAGGTTCGCTGCACGTATGATCCTGAGACCAGAAGCGGGATGCCTGGTGCAGAACGGAAGGTAAAAGGGGTAATCCACTGGGTTTCCGCGTGCCATGCCCTGAATGCTGAAGTCCGTCTTTATGATCGTCTTTTCGAAGTTGAAAGCCCTAATGGTGACGGGTGGAAACAGCTGATAAACCAATCCTCTGTCGAAATCCTTTTCAGTTGCAAGCTGGAGCCGTCTCTTGCAGTTGCGGAATCTGAAGAGCGTTTTCAATTTGAGCGTAACGGCTATTTTTGTGTCGATTTGAAGGATTCTCAACCGGGTGCTCCGGTTTTCAACCGTACGATCACTCTTCGGGATTCCTGGAACAAGTAAAGAAGCGAGGGACAGTACATGGCACTACGACTATATAACACCATGACCGGCGGCAAAGAGGATTTTGTGCCGCTGGAGCCGGGCAAGGTAAAGATGTACGTTTGTGGCGTAACGGTATATGACCACTGTCATATCGGCCATGCTCGAGCGAACGTGGTATTCGATATGATATATCGCTACCTCAAGTTCAGCGGCTATGATGTCACCTATGTCCGAAACTACACCGACATCGATGACAAGATAATAAATCGAGCCAACGAACAGGGGATCCCCTGGAATGAAATCTCTGAGCGCTTTATCGTTGAGTTCGACAGGGACATGTCGGCTCTCGGACTCCAGGTTCCTACCCACCAGCCAAAGGCAACGGAACATATCGGAGAGATCATCGCGCTGGTCCAGCGTCTTGTTGACTCCGGTCATGCCTACGAGATTGACGGAGATGTCTATTTCCGCGTCTCTTCCTTCCCTGGTTACCTAAAGCTTTCCAAAAGGAATCTGGAGGATATGCAGGCTGGTGCGCGGGTCGGGGTGGATGAGCGGAAAGAAAACCCGATGGACTTTGCCCTCTGGAAGGGGGCCAAGCAAGGGGAACCATCTTGGGAGTCCCCTTGGGGGGAGGGGCGGCCTGGCTGGCATATCGAATGCTCTGCCATGAGCATGAAGCTGCTGGGGGAGACCTTTGACATACATGGAGGGGGAAAGGACCTGGTGTTCCCCCATCACGAAAATGAGATTGCCCAGTCTGAGGCTGCCAGCGGCAAGCCTTTTGTCCGTTACTGGCTCCATAATGGATTCGTGAACATTAATTCCGAGAAAATGAGCAAATCGCTTGGAAATTTCTTCACGATCAAAGAGGTGCTTGCAAGATACGACAGCGAGGTTCTGCGCTTTTTCCTGATGTCTTCCCATTATCGCTCCCCCATTGATTTCTCCGACCAGAATCTGACCGAAGCAGAGGCAGGGCTGGCAAGGATCTACACAGCGCTCTCCGGGATCAATGTAGCGCTTAGTTCAAACCCGACCATTGCCGGAGCATCAGCAGGTAACGCGGAGGTTGAGCTTCTCGAAAAGGTAGGCGGCTTCCCATTACGGTTTCGCGAGGCAATGGATGACGATTTTAACACTGCCCAAGCGCTGGGGAACGTCTTTGATCTGGTCCGAGCCCTCAATCGCTTTATTGCTGAGAGCAGCGACTACAATGATCTGCAACAAGACCTGCTGCGGAAAGCTCACAACTGTATCGTTGAATTTGGCGGGGTTCTCGGACTGTTTTATTCGGAGCCGAACGCCTATCTGTCCAGAATCAAGGGGCAGAAGATGGCAGATCTCCAAGTTTCCGGGGAAGAAATTGAGCAGATGATCTCAGAGCGCGCAGCTGCCCGAAAAACCAAGGACTTTAAACGCAGTGACGAAATAAGGGATCACCTGCTGGAGAAGGGGATTGTATTGCTGGATGGCCCGCAGGGAACTACCTGGAAGGTAAAATAGGCCATGGTGTGCTCAGGTGAAACAGCAGAGACCGTGCAAGCGGCCTTTGCTGTTCATCACTGGCCGAGTTCAAGCGGCTCTCCTCTGGGTTTCAGGGTTCGCCTGGTCCCTGATCATATCCAAAGCCTCCCGCATAAGCTGTGATATGCTTTTGTTCGAATAGAACAATATATCATCAAGTGCCGCACGCTCTTCGTCGCTAATTCTCATTGATATTACGTTGTATCTCGGGTTTTCTCTCATTTTTCCCATCGTTGCACTCCTCCAATCATCACTTTGTCTTTTGCATACTTTGCCTGTGAAGTTTACGGCATCTTACTGCACATATTGCTATAGGCGTGCCAAAAGAGCACAACAGTGTAAGTTGCTTAAATTGCTGCGTAATAAAATTGTGTGGCAGCGGCAAGAGGTTATAGTGTATACAGAGTGTGCCTGAGATGGCACATTGCCGCGAATCATGGGCTATTTTGCTACATTCGGTCAATTTAAGGGGATGATCGATGGTCAGACGGCAGGTGACGTTTCTCGTCGGCTCTTCAGTCCGTGCTTATCAAGGAGGCGATAGAAGGTGCGGCGCGGGATGTTTGCCATTTTTGCTGCCAGCGAGACGTTGCCGCAAGCATCGGCAAGATAGCGAAGGATCAATTTTTTCTCGACCTTGAGCACATGTGGTTCTCGTTCGTTTTTGAATGAACGGAAGTCGGTGACTTCAGTGGCAGTTTCGGCGTAATTTTCAGCAAAGACCAAAGGGAGGTTTCCTAGCTTGATAAGTTCGTCATGGGTCAGGACTGCTGCCCGTTCCAGCACATTCTGCATCTCCCGGATATTGCCTGGCCACTGGTATTGCATCATCGCCTTTATTGCCCGTTCTTCCATACCTATGATGCTCTTGTTAAGCTTTTTACGGGCTTTGTCAAGGAAATGGTGAGCAAGTAGCGGTATCGACTCAATCCGTTCTCGCAGAGGTGGCATGGTAATGGTGAAGACATTCAGACGATAAAAAAGGTCTTCGCGGAACCAGCCGTCGCGTATGCCGTCTTCCAGGTTCTTGTTCGTGGCTGCTATCAACCGTACGTCGACCTTGCTGGATAGAGTTCCTCCAACAGGTCGCACCTCTCCTGTGTCGAGAACACGCAGGAGTTCAGCCTGAAGCTTCGGAGTGATGTCACCGATCTCGTCTAGGAATATGGTTCCACCGTCCGCTGCTTCGAACAGTCCTTGTTTATCGACTATCGCCCCGGTAAATGCCCCTTTTTTATGGCCGAACAATTCGCTTTCAAGGAGCGAATCGGTGAGGGTTGTGCAGTTTACTGTTACGAGGGGCTTGTCGTTTCGCCGGCTGTGGCGGTGTATGGCGCGCGCTGCAAGCTCTTTTCCCGTCCCGGATTCCCCACGAATCAATACCGTGGTAGGTGTGGGGCCAACCTGTTTGATGAGCTCAAGTGACTCGTGAGTCTTTGCGTCATTTCCCACTATGAATTCATCACCATACTCGTTGTCCAGCTCTCTACGTGCGAGTTCATACTTCTGTATCAGTCTGCCTCGGTCCTCCTCAAGCTGCTGGACATTGTAAGGGAGGCACATCTCAAGGTTTGCAAGCCCTTGAAAGACTGCCACCGCATACTCTCTACAGGTCTTATATCCGCACGCACGGCAGTTCAGTTCATCCTTTCGGGTAAACTTATTTGTAGTCTGGAGGATGGATTTGATCTCGCTGCCACGTGGTGAAGGAAGTCTTACGTGCTTGGCTTCGAAATTCCTGGTTACGTCCAACGGTTCACGTGTGACAAGGTAATGAGGGGCTGTGCGATAGGGGAGTGTCGACTTATAATAGTTGATGATCAGTTTACGTTTGTAAAATTCCGTCAACTCCTTGTTTTCGCAGGGGCTCCCTATGCAGCCGTGATAGCAAAACCGGAGGTCGGCTATGCGAGGGGTGATTCTGGCAGCAGCGAGGTCACCGATGATCCCCATCACGTTTACCTCGCCGCTGACAGAAACGATCTCTGTGTCAAGGGGGTCGGGAGTGATCGAAAAAGCACGGAATGAGCCCCCGGTGATTGGGAATAGTCGCCCCTGTTTTGGCTGTACTCCATCGAACGGCTTTTCAGTAAGAGCGGAAAGATTGATCGAGCGGCTCTTTAGAATTGCTGCAAGCTCCTGGTAGGTTAGCACTATATCAACTGCTCCCTGAGCGCTTTCGGACTGTATCTCGAACTTGGAGGCAACGCATGAGCTTATATAGACAACCTTTATCTTCTGACCGTGGACGCTCTTCAGGTAGCGGCCCATTGACACCATTGGAGAAACAACGCGAACAAGATTATCAAGGAGTTTGGGGTAGTGCCTCTCTATGAGGTCGACCACTGCCTGGCAATGGGAAGAGATAAGGGGGACGGTGGTCGTCTCTATGGCATGCGCATAGGACGGAGCTATCAATTCAGAGCCGTAGGCCCCCTCGTGAACTTCGGAAAACCCGAGCATTTTTAGTCCCGAAACCAGTTGCCCAGGGGTGGCATTGTGGAAGAAGGTGGCGAATGACGAGCCAAGAACCGCAATTACCGGAATATGTGAAGCAAGCAGTTGTTCTGTCGGGCCAATTTTGTCCGCAATTACTTTTGCATTCTGAGGGCAGGTGCCGAGGCAGTTGCCGCAACCGATACAGCGTTCAAAGATTATCTCAGCGTGTGAATTATCAAGCTTCAGTGCCTTTACAGGGCAGTTCCTAACGCATGAATAGCACTTTCGGCACTTTTCAATCAGAGTTATGATGGGGGGCATGTCTTAGGATTCCCCTTCCGTAGGGACGTTGAGGTATGAGACCAGCTTTGCACTATAGCGGAATGTTGCGTTATGTGCAAGAACTGGCACAGGCAGGATGATGTGTGTCATTAATGGCGCAAAAAAGGCTCGTCCTGATAGTTATGGACGAGCCTTTTGAATGGATACATGCGTCGTTAACTGGGAGGCGCAATTGATGGTGAATCTATCGGTTGTGGCGTCGGTATGCCAGGGGTCTCGATGGTTGGCGCCGGGTTCTGCCTTATAGGCGTGTAGGGAGAGCTAGTGGGCTGGGGTGTGGAGGTTGTTGGGTGGGGCGCCACGGATTGCTTGGACTCAACCGGTCTATTGGCAGTCGGGGGGGCTGATTTGTCATTTTTGAAATTATCGAAGAGAGAGGAGGTAGGACGAAGCATGGAAATCATCTCTTTAAAGACAGCACTGTACGTGTCAGATACCGTGGTGTTTTTTCGGAGAGACGAGCTCTCCCCTTTGCTTAGGGTCCTGTTTATCCCAGGGATGGACTTATATCTGACCTCTACGTTATCCGACTGGTTTGCACGTGCCTCGTCAAAGTCCGGGAACTGCAGTCTCAAAAAAGTAGGGTAGGTCAACCTTAGCTGGCGAAAGTTCGGGAACTCCCAGAGAATGCTTCCTTCAGAGTCGATTATTTGCGACGTCAGGATCAAGTTGTTGTAGTTTGTATTCAGTGTTGATAGCAGGTTGCTGGAATAGATGGTGTCTTTTAACGTGATGCCGCTGATAACAACCAGCATAACGGCATCAAGCCCATTTTTCTTGATTAACTCGGTGAGTTCCGGACCTTTGTAGAAATATTTATTATAGGTGATACCAGCGTCTTCACGACGTTCTCTGCGGAAAAAGAGGTTTATAAATAGCTTGTCAGGATCGTCATCTAGAAGTTGTACCGAAAAGTAGCCACCACTGTCCCTGAGCTGTGCTACCAGCTCCTGCTCGTTCTTCCTTGAGTACTCTTTGATAAGGTTAACCAGTGTATCACGTTCAGGATGGCGAATGTCAGACTCGGCATCCACAAATATCGGGGCTACACCGAGCACGCGCACTTTCTGTTCGTAGCTCTCTTTTGGGATGCTGTAGTAGTTCTGGGCGCAGCCTACGAGCAAGAGAGTAACAACCGATAGCAACAAATACTGAACAAAGGCTGAACGGGACATTCCTTGCCTCCTAGGGGAGTAATCAGATCATTGTTTGGGGAATAAGGGCTCTTATATCAGAGAGTCTGTCAAATGGCCAGTGGAATTAAAGCTGGTAAAGGATTGGTACTGATGTCTGTCTGCATGATGAACGATAATCATTTAAGGAGTATAAAGCCCAGATGTCGTCCAGTCTCGTCCTTGTCCCTTCTGTAGGAAAAGAAAAGCTCCGGAGCGCAGCATACGCACTGCTGGGAGGCCTCGATACGTTTGGGTGAGAGTCCGCAATCAAGCAGCTGCAAGCGATTTGCAGAGACCAGATCGAGCTTCCATTTCCCGCTGCTGATTTCCGTAGTTGACTCGTGCCATACGGTTGATTCTGAGGCAAAGGCAGCTGAGACCGGTGTGTCAACCTCGTAGCAGCAGGGACCGATTGATGGGCCAATGGCGGCGAATATATCGCCAGGGTTGGAGCCGAAGTCTCCGACCATTGCGGCCACTCCTTTGCGGGCAATGCTGGCAGCTGTCCCCTTCCAGCCTGCATGGAGTGCTGCAATCACTTTCCGAACAGGGTCGAACAGAAGAAGCGGCAGGCAGTCGGCAACACCGACTCCTATCATAATGCGACGCTGGTTGGTGATGATGCCATCGCACTCCAGCTTTAAAAAATGTGAGAAGTCCTTGTTTGGTGCGTCCACCACAAGGATATCGGTTCCATGGACCTGGGTCACGGTCAGTAGCTGGTCGATTTTCGCTCCAAATGCACGAGAGAGGAGGCTCCTGTTCCCCTGGACAGAGTGTATAGAGTCGCTGGTGTTTAGTCCCAAGTTTAGTGAATTAAAAGGCGGGCGGGAGACCCCTTCGTGTCGGGTGGTGAACCCCGCAGCAAGATTCCCGGCGGCAGTCATGAGCTGTGGTTCTATATATTGTATTTTTGCAATTTTCCTGAGTTCCAACGGTCACTCCTTGTTTATATATGTTCCTGCAACTCCTCAAGGCCCTTGATGATCATGCCAAGGTCGACGGGTAGTTCAGTGTTGAATTCCAGGTACTCACCGGAGGAGGGGTGGATGAAGCCGAGAGTCTTGGCGTGGAGGGCCTGGCGATGGAGATTTTTCAGCATGGCGCGGACGCGAGGGTTGCGCAGGGCTGTCAGGCGACCTGGAGTGGTGTAAAGCTGGTCTCCTACAAGCGGGTGGCCTGCTTCTGAGAGATGAACGCGAATCTGGTGAGTTCGTCCGGTTTCCAGTCGAAGCTGCACGAGGGTTACCCCTTCGAAGCGGCTTATGGCTTTCCATCGGGTAACTGCATGTTTGCCATGCCTTGCTTTGCTCGACATTTTTTTTCGATCCACCGGGTGGCGTCCTATTGTCGAGTCTATACAGCCTGAATCACTCTTTGGGGAGCCGTATACCAGGGCCAGGTAGATCCTCTTTATGGAGTGTTCCTTGAATTGGTCCGACAATGATTGGTGCGCATGGTCGTTCTTAGCGGCAACAATGACCCCTGATGTATCCTTGTCAATTCTGTGAACGATGCCAGGTCGGAGGGTTCCGCCTATTCCTGAGAGGTCAGTACAGTGCGAGAGAAGTGCATTCACAAGTGTACCGCCATGGTTTCCTGCTCCGGGATGTACAACCATGCCCGCAGGCTTGTTTACCACTATGATATCGGAGTCTTCGTAAAGGATTTCCAGGGGGATATCTTCCGGTTCGGCTTCTGCAGGCTCGGGGGGGGGGAGGGTGACCGAGATCATATCACCTCCTTTGAGTTTTAACGACTGCTTTACCGTTCCACCGTTTACGGTAATCATCTCTGACTCGATTAAGCGGTGTGCCGCTACGCGTGATAGATCGCCGACTGCGGACGCGACAAAATGATCAAGTCGAGCTGAAGGGATATCAAATGGAAATTCTAGTTCGATGGTAGTCAATGTGGGATTCCTGAAACAGTTGAAGGCGCAGTAATAACCGCGCCTTCAAAAATGAATTGCAACAGCTGGTTTACCAGATTGCCGACTCGATCTTGCCTGCACGCTTTATCAAGACATCCACCACCGCCATTTCATAGGCATTGGTTGAGGCAAGTTCCGGGACTACCCTGGAGACGAAATGCTGTCGGCCTTCCTCAAGTTCATCCGCAAGGAGCTCAAAGATGGTGTCTGTCTTTATCCCCTCAGCAACCTTCTCCTGATTATAGAGTGCAATGTCAGAAAGGATTGCGCGGGCCAAGCGCCGCGCCTGGTCGGGATTGTCGATCAGGTTCATTGATATATCCTCTACCGTTGCTTTTATTAAAAATGCAATTATACACAAACTTGCGTGAGTTACTACCGCAATCTGAGCACGAAGTAAATGCTAGTGTTGTCCCGTTTTACGAGAAGTGCTACCGACCCCCTCTTTTCGGCGGCGTTGACTGCCTTGGAATATTCTTCGAGATTTGCAATGCGCTGCTGATTGATCGAGACGATGATGTCGCCCTCCTGTATCCCTGCATTTGCTGCAGTCCCTTCCGGGTCGAGATCAGCAACTATCACTCCCTTGATCCCCTTCTGCCGCAATGAGCGTGGCAATTCCTCAACAATCAGGCCAAACAATCCTGAATGAGGTTCAGTGGATCGCGGCGATTGGGCGGCAGCGGTTTCAGCGTTTGAGATACTCAGGGTTAGGGTCTGTGTGCGTCCCTCACGGAAAATTATTACCTCCACTTTTTGCCCGACCGCAGTTTCGGCAACCGCACGTTGAAGCTGTTTCGGGTCCTTGATCTCTTTGCCTGCAAGCTTGGTGATTATATCCCCTTGCCTGATTCCGGCCTTTTCAGCAGGGCTTCCTGCAATTACATCAGCAACCAGTGCTCCATTAGCCTTATTGAGGCCGAAGGACTGGGCTATCTCTTCAGTAACAGGCTGGATAGAGACACCCAACCACCCTCTCGTGATGCTGCCTTTAGTGATCAGCTGATTGACCACGTTTTTGGCCATGTTGATCGGTATTGCAAAGCCGATTCCCTGGCCGGCAGCTACAATCGCAGTATTTATGCCGATGACTTCTCCGTACACATTGAGGAGCGGACCGCCAGAGTTGCCAGGGTTGATCGAAGCGTCGGTCTGTATGAAGTCTTCGTAGGTCTCGATACCCATATTGGCACGACCGGTGGCGGAAATTACCCCTACGGTAAGGGTGCGGTCCAAGCCGAAGGGATTGCCGATTGCTATTGCCCACTGACCGACCTGAAGTTTATCCGAATCGCCGAGTACTGCGACAGGAAGGTCGCCTGCGCCGATAAGCTTAATAACTGCAATATCTGTCTTGGGGTCTTCTCCCACGACTTTTGCACTGTAGATTTTATCATTGGAGAGCTTTACCTGGATGGTTTCGGCATTTTTTATCACATGGTCGTTAGTGATAATGTAGCCTTCCTTGTTTATGATAAAGCCTGAACCGAGGCTGCTCTCTTTGCGGTACCGGGGGCGGGGTTGACCGCCACCGAAGAAATCGTCAAAAAATGGAGAGAACTCGAAAAACGGCTGGATGACCCGTTTTCTTGTTACAGTCGAGATGTTGACCACCGATGGCGTAACAGCCTTTGAGACAGCCACGAATGCCTGTTGAGAGGCAAGGATATCCTTGGGGACATCCTTTACAGGTGCCTCGGCGTTTCGTGTGGATTCCGTGAATGGAGTAGCCTGTTCTTTTTTATTGCAGCTGGCAAGGATTGTAACAAGCGTCAGGGCGAGGAACAGGATACTTATCCGTTTCATGATGGCGCTACCTTTCGGGATTATAAGCGGCTGAAACTGCGGCCATGGTAACTAAATTTCGATTTGATGTCAATTGTGAGGAGGTGGTGAAAGGGGTTAGTGCTTGCCGTGAACTCTTCCTCCATGTCGTTCTCTATGCATCATCTGGTGGGCCATTTCGCGGAGCATGGACAATTCAAACTGAGTTATGTCTAGAAACTTGAGCCCCATCGAGCCATCCGGTTCTGTGTGACTCCATATCACTTCGGCAGAAAGGGATAAAGGGACTGCAGATCTGGGGGTGTAGAATTGTAGACAGACGACATTACCCACGGAGATTGGGTCATCGGTGCAGATGGAAATTCCACTGTCGGAGATGTCAAACGATGAGCAACAATTGGATACGCCATCTTTCCCAATTATCCAGCAGCCGACCTGAACCTGCTTCCGCTTGTGTCTGCGACCTTCCATGTGTCCCGGTCTCCTTGATGGGGAGTTGCGACCACAATCCTATCATGTGTCGATGGCAATGCAAGGCTCTCAGGTCTCTTCTCCTTTCATGACCTTGACCTTGACCACTCTGATGTTGGGGGTTACCCCTTCAAGATCTAGGTAGAGGCGTGAAAGGAACCGCACCGTCACGATCTTGTGTATGTACGCCTGGGTCAGTCGATAGAAGAGCTTGCGCCAGTAGGAAGGTTTGTCGCTTCCGAGCAGGAGAGGGCAGTAGTCGGATAATTGCAGAATTACCTTGAGGCCGCTATGGATCGGTTTGGTTATGAAGGAGAGTTCTCCTCGATGGTTGTTCTCGCGCTGGACGAGTATCCCCCCGCAGATTGAGATAGAGGCGGAATTAGGCAGAGCTGAATCCCTGGATAGTGTGTCAGTGAAGCTGATAAGGCTAATGTGGCTGTTCAGAAGGCGAAACTCCAGTTGGGTATCGGTCCGGTACGGTCGAATAACGGAAAAAGTGAAATAACGTATGTGATGTAGATAGCGTTCCAGAAGGTAAGATGGGGACAGGGTTTCGCTATGGCGCTGAGGAAAAACCATCCATTGGATGGAGAATACCGACGAGTCCCTGAGAAGGACCTGTTGGCAGCCTATCTTCTTATGCAGCCGTGGATGCTGCTCTGCCATTGGTGGGCTCCTTCTTGAAAAAGATAACACAAAGCTTTCTGCTTGTCATGGTGTACCAAAAATCAGTTTAACAGCAGCCTACAGTTGTGGTATAGTCCGCCCATTCTGAGAGCCCCAGTGTTGTGACTACACTGGTGCGACGTACTGCCAATATTATCTAGCGAGGAGGAACAGCTATGAAGAAAAAGGTTGGAGTCGTGCTGTCGGGGTGCGGTGTTTTCGACGGAAGCGAGATCCACGAGGCGGTCTGTACGCTGCTGGCTATAGAGCGCTATGGTGCAGAGGCGCTTTGTATGGCCCCGGATATGGAGTTTGCTGAAGTTGACCACCTGACAGGCAAGGAGACAGGGGCCAGTCGAAACGTTCTGAGGGAGTCGGCAAGAATTGCGCGCGGCAAGATACGAAACATCGCAGAGGTTAATGCCGCGGATCTTGACGCACTGGTGTTTCCCGGAGGTTTTGGAGCGGCAAAAAACCTCTGTAATTTTGCCGTTAAAGGGGCTGATGCCTCAACCCAACCGGATGTGGCGAGATTGCTCAAGGAGATGGTTGCTGCCGGTAAACCGATCTGCGCTATCTGTATCGCTCCGACGATTATTGCTGCAACACTTGGCAAGGAGTATGCCCCCAAGGTAACCATCGGCAACGACGCAGGGACTGCAGCAGCAATACGGCAGACCGGGAGTGAGCATGTAGACTGCCCGGTAACGGAATTTGTGGTGGACAAGAAGCATAAGATCGTCTCTACGCCTGCTTACATGCTGGCCAACAGTATTACCGAGACAGCTGGTGGTATCGAGAAGGCAGTTAAAGCGCTGATTGATCTGATATGAAGTTTTCTATTCAATACAAAGGAGAAATACACATGCGTTCTATGATTATTCCCCTCGCCTTAACGGTTTTATTAACACTCTTTGTAGGTTCTGCAATGGCCGAGAACATTAACGGGAGATTCGGTGTTACCGGGCAGATCGGCTTCTTGATACCTGCCGATAGTGACTTCAACGAATACAAGCTGGAAACTGACACAGGCTTCAATTTTGGAGGCGGCCTTATTTACGGCATCGATAGAAATTGGGCTGCTGAGATTGGAGTTACCCGGACCGAGTTCGGTTCTAACCGCGTATCAGGTATTGATATGGGCGATTTCGAAGTCATTAATGTATCTTTAGGCGGACAGTATCGAT
The DNA here is from genome assembly GCA_964528055.1 of uncultured Geoanaerobacter sp. GTDB lineage: Bacteria > Desulfobacterota > Desulfuromonadia > Geobacterales > DSM-12255 > Geoanaerobacter. The sequence goes on from CAZGQM010000001.1 coordinate 44,207, forward strand.
TTGAAGTCAGTCAGGCGAACCTGACCCCCTATGCTGGTGCTGGGCTCGACATACTCATAGCTGACTACAGCCGCCCCAATACCAGTGTGGATACGACGGTTGGTTTTCACCTGAGCGGCGGAATCGACTATTTCCTGACCAAGAACATAGCTCTCAATGCTGAAGGCAAGATAGTTATTGCCCCGGAGACAACAATCAACAATTCTGTAGGGACATCAGGCAACTTTGACCCCTCAAGTTTTTCTGGGATGTTCGGAGTTCGTTTCTTTTTCAATTAGGCACATAATTTGATAAGGCAAAAAGGGTGGCCGATGGTGGGCCACTCTTTTTTGTTCAGCATCGCAGTTTGCCTAAATAGCAGGCAGAACAGCCTCCTCTTTATGTCAGAGAAGGGCAATTTGCGACGTTGCGAAAATTTTCCAACGACTCTTGCATACATGCAAATCCGACCCCCTCCCTGCAAGAAAATCCACTTCAAAATTTGTATTGAATGCCGATAAGTGCATGTATAATTATTCATACAGTCTGTGAATTCCGACTCCTCGGGCTGTAAGTTTATAACGGCACGAAATATGTATTTAGTTGAATCATCTCCGCTCCTGGGGAGTGTAGAGAGTTGATGCCACAGAAAGTGAGGTAGCGCCATGAATATCCAGACAATTGATGATGCAATCGACAGGTATGTGGATGAGCGGAAGCGGAAAGGGAAGGAGAGTGCGAGAGAGCGTTTTCTCGCTTATGCCTATCTTAAGTACGGAGGAGATGATCTGCAGGTTTTTATGAAGAAAGTGGGGGGACTTACAAGGTATTATATTAACTTTCTAGCAGTAATGGAAAATCCGTTTAGAGGGCCTGAACTTGCCTGGATGGCCTTGATGTTCATCGTTGGGATATTCAGTGGCTATCTGCTGAGTCAGGAAGAGTATCGACTGTTTGGGATTATCGCTTTTTCTGGTACAATGGTCAACGGTTGGGCTCTTATTTCTGCTGTTCTACGAAAATGGCTGGATGTGGGAGTTATGATTGCCATTTACCGTGAGATTGTCGAACTGGTTGAGAGTGAGGTCAAATCGACTCCTTGATTGAAAAATGGCGTTGTTTGGCAGGTTGAAACGAGAGGGGGCTGGTCTTGAGTAGATGCCACCCCTTTTTGTCTCTGCGGGGTCAAAAATTCAGTCTCAGAAAATCCAGTTGACAAACCGATTAGTTGGTGTTTATATTTCATTACCCCCGAAAAACCTTAATCACGCACGAATCAAGTGCTTACCTCGGTAACGACCACACTTCACATTAAACTTCATAGAAACAACGGAAAAGTATCCTTTAGTACCGTCCCCAGACATATTCAACAGCGTTAGATGCCTGACAAGCCAATTAACTTTGCGATGCAGGTTTTAATCGCGATCAACTCGGTAACGCACGCCGCCCAGGAGAACAGATGAACCTACAGGAGCTTAAAGGTAAGAAGATCAATGACCTTGCTGCAATTGCAAAGAGTCTCAATATCGAAGGTGCATCGAGCCTGCGCAAGCAGGACCTGATTTTTGCGATACTTAATGCGCAAACTGAAAAGAACGGAATGATTTTTGGTGAGGGTGTTCTTGAGACTCTTCCTGATGGCTTCGGATTCCTCCGTTCCCCTGACTATAACTATCTGCCCGGACCTGACGACATATATGTTTCACCTAGCCAGATCAGGCGCTTCAATCTCCAGACAGGGGACACAGTTGCCGGTCAGATTCGCCCTCCCAAAGAAGGTGAGCGTTATTTTGCCCTACTGAAAGTTGAGACGGTAAACTTCGAATCTCCTGAAGTTGCAAGGGACAAAATACTTTTTGATAACCTTACGCCGCTCTACCCGCTGGAAAAGCTGAAGTTGGAGACAGCTCCCGACAATATGCCGATGCGGGTAATGGAGATGACCTCGCCGATCGGTAAAGGTCAGCGCGGCCTTATTGTTGCCCCACCAAGGACTGGCAAGACCATGCTGATCCAGAACATCGCCAACTCCATAGCAGAGAACCATCCCGAGGTATACCTGATCGTTCTGCTCATTGACGAGCGTCCGGAAGAGGTTACCGACATGCAGCGTTCGGTAAAGGGTGAGGTTGTTTCATCCACCTTTGACGAGCCTGCATCACGACACGTCCAGGTGGCAGAGATGGTTATCGAGAAGGCGAAACGACTAGTGGAGCACAAACGTGACGTGGTGATCCTGCTCGATTCGATAACCCGACTTGCAAGGGCCTATAATACGGTTCTTCCACCTTCAGGAAAGATACTCACCGGCGGTGTCGATGCAAACGCCCTTCAGAAACCAAAACGTTTTTTCGGAGCAGCCCGTAACATAGAAGAGGGTGGGTCTCTTACGATTATTGCATCCGCCCTTATCGATACCGGCAGCAAAATGGACGAAGTCATTTTCGAGGAGTTTAAGGGTACCGGTAACATGGAGGTTTACCTTGACCGGAAACTGGTTGAAAAAAGGACTTTTCCAGCCATTGACATCAACAAGTCCGGTACCAGGAAAGAAGAGCTTCTGATAGAGAAGGCCTCCCTCAACCGGATCTGGATACTTCGCAAGGTGCTTCACCCGATGAATGTGGTTGACAGCATTGAGTTCCTCCTGGATAAGCTTTCGGAAACCAAGACCAACCAGGAGTTTCTTGATTCCATGAGCAAGTAAAGACCGCTGGTTTTCCTCTTGCCCAGGTCGAGTTGGGAGGAAAAAAGGCTTGCAATAAAAAATCCGAAGTGCTAACTTTTAACTTTCGTAACGCCTAACTATTTGACAAATATCACTTTGGCCGTTGAGGAGGCTCGACATGAGAGAAGGAATTCACCCCCAGTACAATGAAATTACCGTAAAGTGTCTTTGTGGAAACAGCTTCCAGACTCGATCGACAAAAAGCGAAATATCTACGGAGATCTGCTCTGCATGCCATCCATTTTTCACCGGTAAGCAGAAGTTGATTGATACTGCAGGTCGTGTGGAGCGCTTCAAGAAGCGTTACGGCATGTAGCGGGATTTCCTGGCTATTTATGAGGGGGATTTTGTCACATGGCGAAATCCCCCTCTCTGTTTTTGCATGGTTTGAGTGTTAATCGTCCAATTGAGTTGCAATGAACGTTACCCTTCTTCAGCATACCCCTGATCCAGAGTCGACTGTCGCCCTAGCGGCCCGACTCTGCTATTCTTCAATTGGCATAGATGAGCTTCGGGGAAAGCTTTCCGATGCCGATATTGCCTCCTTCCTAGACAAAATAATGTCTCTTGGGCACCAGTCGGTGCTTGAACATGCCTCCTTTACTTTTGGTATAGAGGGTATCTCCAGGACCACCAGCCATCAGTTAGTGAGACACCGACTTGCCTCCTATTCGCAGCAGTCCCAGCGTTATGTTAGCCATCGGGAACGTTTTGCTGCGGTTGTTCCGAAGACTGTACAGTCGGTTCCAGAGGCCCGCAAGCTATTTGATGAACAGCTTTCAGCGCTTCATGGGGCATATGCGCGGTTCATTGAGTTGGGGATTCCGGCAGAGGATGCACGGTATATACTCCCAAATGCTACTGAAACAAAGATCATGGTTACCATGAATGCCCGTGAACTCCTGCATTTCTTTCTGCTGCGTTGCTGTGAACGGGCCCAGTGGGAGATTCGCGCCATGTCAGTTGAAATGCTCAGGCTGGTGAAGCCTCTTGCCCCGACGATTTTCAGGAATGCCGGCCCCGGATGCGCCAATGGTAATTGCCCGGAAGGGGCCATGACCTGTGGCAAGGCTCTGGCTGTCAGGTCGTTTTTCAAGGAGATAAATTAGATGCAGAGAAAGTTATCCCGTCTGTTGCTGCACATTCTGCTGGTTGCAGAAAAGATTAACATCGGCGGCCAGGCGGTGATCGAAGGGGTCATGATGCGTGCTCCCCGTTCCCTTGCAATTGCTGTAAGACGCCCCGATGGAGAGATCACGGTAATGAAGGAGGAGGTAGTACCGCTTTCAGTAAGGTTTCCCATCGTCAAATTGCCTGTCCTCCGAGGAGCAGTATCCCTCTTCCAATCGCTCATTGTAGGTGTCAGAGCCCTTAATTTTTCTGCAAACGAGGCGATTGCTGAAGAGGACGAAACAAGCGGAGAAAAGAAAGAACTCTCTTCATGGGCAATGGCCGGGACAATGACAGTCGCCTTCGGCTTCGGGATACTTCTGTTTTTCATCATGCCGCTCTACCTTACAAAGCTGCTGATTCCGCTCATCGGAGACTCGAATATCATATTTAACCTTGTGGACGGAGTCATCCGGGTGATAGTTTTTCTTCTGTATATCTGGGCAATTTCCCGCATGGAGGATATTCAACGGGTTTTTCAGTACCACGGAGCAGAGCATAAATCGATCTTTGCCTTCGAAGCAGGTGACGAACTTACAGTCGAGAATGTTCGCAAGTATTGCCGCCTGCACCCACGTTGCGGCACCAGCTTCCTGCTAATAGTCATGGTGGTCAGTATCGTGATTTTCTCAATGATCCCAAAGCTATGGCCGTTTTACCTGAAGGCATGTTCAAGAGTTGTTATGCTTCCGCTGATTGCTGGTGTCTCGTATGAGTTTCTGAAATGGAGCGCAAAAAACGACACTGCTCCCCTGGTCAAAATGATCATCGCTCCGGGACTGGCACTTCAGAGATTGACCACCCGGGAGCCGGATGACAGCCAAATGGAGGTAGCTATCCGCTCTATGCAAGAGGCGCTGGCGGTAAATGCCGGTTATAAAGACGACAGACTTGTAATTTAAGGAATTAGTTGAATGCTTGACCGAATCGAAGAACTTGAGCGTCGTTTCCAGGAGCTGGAGGCGACGTTATCCGACCCGGCTGTGATCGCCAACCAGCCGGAATTCCGTAAATTCTCCCGTGAGCATAATGATCTTGCCCCCCTGGTTGAAGTCTATCGTCACCACCGGACTCTCCTGGCAGAGATCGAAGGCAATCGTGAACTCCTTGCCGACCCGGACATGAAGGAGATGGCGGAGGAAGAACTGACACAGCTGGAGGTCAAGAAGGATCAGCTTGAGGCTGAGATCAAGATCCTTCTTTTGCCAAAGGACCCCAACGACAGCAAGAACGTGATACTTGAAATTCGTGCAGGAACAGGCGGCGATGAGTCTGCACTCTTTGCCGGCGACCTTTTCAGGATGTATGGGCGATTTGCCGAAAAGAATCGATGGAAGGTTGAGATGCTCTCCTGTTCGGAGTCGGAACGGGGTGGCTACAAGGAGGTCATTGCCTCTATCGAGGGGCAAGACGTCTATGCCAAGCTCAAGTACGAATCGGGAACGCACAGAGTTCAGCGGGTCCCTGAAACCGAAGCACAGGGGCGTATCCACACCAGCGCCTGTACTGTGGCAATTATGGCCGAGGCAGAGGATGTTGATATCGAGATAAATCCGACCGATCTGAAGATTGACGTCTATCGATCTTCTGGAGCCGGTGGACAGCATGTTAACACTACCGATTCTGCGGTCAGGATAACCCATTTACCGACCGGTACTGTGGTCGCCTGCCAGGAAGAGCGGAGCCAGATCAAGAACCGCGCTAAGGCGATGAAGGTTCTGAAGACCCGGATTCTCGACACAATCGTTCAAGAACAGAATGCCAAGCTGGCCGCAGACCGAAAGCTGCAAGTTGGTAGCGGAGACAGAAGTGAGCGGATCCGTACTTACAATTTCCCTCAGGGGCGTATGACCGATCACCGGATTGGTCTTACTCTATATCGTCTTGAAGCTATCATGGAGGGGGATATCTCTGAGATCGTCGATGCGTTGAGAACCCACTATCAGATGGAAGCCCTTCAGGCACAGTCCGAAGCTGCTTAAGGAGCGCGCGTTTCCGCTTATCTGCAGTGTCCGTCGGTCTTCTTTGTGCGGCGAATATAGGGCGCCTTGACCTTGCGAAAATATCACGTTCCAGGGGTGAGTGGCGAATGGTAGAAAAATCGGGGATCTGGACTGTCCTGAAGGTTCTTGAGTGGACCAAGGGGTATTTGGCAGAGAAGAAGGTAGATAACGCCCGATTAGAGGCTGAATGGCTTCTCTGTGCGGCTACAGGGCTAGACCGTGTGGGGCTGTACGTCAACTATGAAAAGCCTCTGAGCGATGATGAACTTTCCGCCTGTCGTGGCATGGTAGCAAGGCGCGCCAAACATGAGCCGCTTCAGTACATCCTCGCCAGCCAGGAATTTTACGGCCTCGAATTTGAGGTGAATCCGGCGGCTCTTATCCCCAGGCACGACACCGAGGTTTTGGTTGAAGAAGCCCTGCGGCTGGCTTCTTCGGCAAAGAGTGTGCTGGATATCGGTGTTGGGAGCGGTTGCATAGCCATTGCCCTGGCGAAGTCCATGCCAGGTGCGGAAATCCATGGAGTTGACCACTCACCTGATGCTCTTGTTCTTGCAGAACGAAACGCGGAACGCCACGGCGTAAGGGTGACCTTCTTCGAGGGGTCGCTATTCGAGCCGTTCAGAAATCAGCGGTTCGATCTGATTGTTTCCAATCCGCCATATATACCTACGGGCGACCTGGAAACCCTCCAGCCTGAGGTGCGTGATTACGAGCCTCGCACGGCCCTGGACGGCGGTAGGGACGGACTCGACTTTTACCGACTCATCATACCGGCAGCTCACGGGTATCTGAATGCAGGAGGGTGGCTCATGCTAGAGGTGGGGATCAGCCAGGCCGAGGCAGTGAAGGGGATGTTAGCCGAAGCGGGCTTCACCGATCTGTTCATTGCCAGGGACCAGTCTCTCATCGACCGGGTTGTCGGGGGGCTATTGTCACAGGGTTGATCCTTGTGATCATCCGTAACCGGGGCAAACACAATGTTTGCCTGTCAATCCTTTATCGAGGTACTGCATTGGATAAACTTATTATTCATGGTGGGAAGAAGCTTGCTGGTGAGGTAACGGTCAGTGGCTCCAAGAATGCCTCGCTCCCCATTTTCTGTGCCACCATTCTTGCTTCTGGCATCTTTGAGATCAGTAACGTACCATTCCTGCGCGACATAAACACAACCATCAAGGTGCTTGAGTCTCTTGGGGCTCGGGTTCAGGGAAATGGCAACGTTGTGCTGATCGACACAACTGACGTCAATAATGTGGAGGCTACCTATGACCTGGTAAAGACCATGCGCGCGTCGGTGCTTGTTCTCGGTCCTCTTCTCGCGAGACATGGCAGGGCAAGGGTCTCTCTCCCCGGAGGTTGCGCCATTGGTGCACGACCCATAGATCAGCATCTGAAAGGGCTGAAGGCCTTGGGTGCAGACATACATCTGGCGCACGGTTACGTAGAGGCAAAGGCCAAACGCCTCAAAGGTGCCAGAATCAACTTCGACATGCCTACTGTCGGGGGGACCGAACACCTTATGATGGCCGCAGCAACAGCCAAGGGTGAAACGATCCTGGAAAACGTGGCCCGGGAGCCCGAGATACTCGACCTTGCCACTATGCTCAATCAGATGGGGGCGCGGATCGAAGGTGCAGGGACCGATACCATCCGTATCTCCGGAGTCAGCGAGCTCGCTCCTGTCAGCTACAGGGTGATGCCGGACCGGATCGAGGCCGGCACATTCATGGTGGCAGCTGCCATTACCGGGGGTGATATCAGGATTCACAGCATGCAGCTGGAGCATCTCGATGCCCTGGTTTTCAAACTGCAGGACGCCGGTGCAGAGATTTCCAACAAGGATGGCGTGGTCCGAGTCAAGGGGCCGCGACGTCCCAAAAGCGTGAATATCAAGACCAGACCCTATCCGGGGTTCCCGACGGATATGCAGGCTCAGTTCATGGCGCTTATGTGCATCGCAGAAGGTGCAAGCGTTATTTCCGAGAATATCTTCGAAAACCGCTTTATGCATGTCTCTGAGTTGATCCGTTTTGGAGCTGACATCACCGTTGAGGGGAACAGTGCAACGGTCAAAGGGATAAAGAAGCTCTCAGGTGCGCCTTCCATGGCGACTGATCTCCGTGCCTCCGCTTCTCTCATCCTTGCCGGGCTTGCTGCAGACAATACTACCGAGGTCTCCCGCATCTACCATCTTGACCGCGGGTATGAAGCCATCGAGAAGAAACTTGCCGGGTTGGGAGCGGATATCAAGAGGGTCAAGGAATAATTATTACAAGGCTACTATCATGACCGATTTTATCACTATTGCCATCCCGAAAGGCCGGATTCTCGAAGAGTCGGTTGCCCTCTTCAGGAAGATCGGCTTCGATTGCGATGAGCTTTTATCCAGTTCACGCAAGCTGATTTTTGAGAATGCCGAGCAACGGATGCGTTACATGATCGTCCGTGCCACAGACGTGCCTACCTACGTGGAGTACGGAGCTGCAGATCTGGGGATTGTCGGCAAGGACACACTTCTGGAGCAGGAAAAGGATGTCTACGAGCCGTTGGACCTGAAATTCGGCTACTGCCGGATGATGGTGGCTGAACCTGCAGGTCTGGCCAAGGAGGATGATCCTTCCCGCTGGACCAATATCAGGATCGCCACCAAATACCCGAATGTCACCGAGAAATACTTTGCAGCAAAGGGCATCCAGGTCGAGATAATAAAGCTTTACGGCTCCATCGAACTGGCGCCTCTTGTGGGGCTTTCAGAGCGGATTGTAGACCTGGTTTCCACTGGCGAAACCATGAAACAGAACGGCCTGGTTGAGGTTGAGACCATTGCCGAGATCACCACACGGCTGATTGTCAATCGGGCGAGCCTTAAGACCAAGCATGAAAGGATTATCGGGATCATCGAGGGGTTGGAGAAGCAACTATGATATTTCTGGATATCCGTGACGCGGATTTCGATCAAAAGTTTGCCACCATCCTCGCACGTGGCGAGGAGAGCGGAAGGGATGTGGAGCAGGTCGTACTCGACATTATAGCTGCCGTCCGTCTCCGTGGAGATGAAGCGGTCCTTGAGTACACCAATCGTTTCGACCGCCTGAATGCCACCTCTGTTCACTCTCTGCAGGTAACTGAAGATGAAATAGACTATGCCTTTGCGCGTGTGAAGAGTGAGGAAATTGATCTACTGAAGCTTGCAGTGGAGCGGGTGGCACGCTTTCACGAGAAGCAGAAGCAGGAGACCTGGCTCTCCACCGATGAGACCGACATCATGCTGGGCCAGATGGTGACACCGCTTCAACGGGTTGGAATCTATGTGCCTGGGGGTAAGGCCAGCTATCCGTCCAGCGTCATCATGAATGCCGTGCCTGCCAAGGTGGCTGGCGTGCCGGAAGTGATCATGGTTGCTCCGACTCCGGGAGGGGAGATCAATCCGCATGTTCTTGTGGCTGCCCGTCTTTCTAGTGTTGACAGGATATTCAGGATCGGCGGCGCTCAGGCTGTTGCAGCCCTAGCCTACGGGACTGCTACCATCCCTAAGGTTGACAAGGTTACCGGGCCAGGGAATATTTATGTGGCGACCGCCAAAAAGCTCGTATTCGGCCAGGTAGGGATTGACATGATCGCAGGGCCAAGTGAGATACTGGTTATCAACGACGGCAGCGGTACCCCGGCGCATATCGCAGCGGATCTTCTCTCCCAGGCGGAACACGATGAGTTGGCCTCTTCGATACTCATCACCACTGACCGGGGATTCGGGGAGAAGGTGGCAGATGAAGTCGAATGCCAGTTGAAGCAGCTTTCCCGCGAGAACATCGCCCGCAAGTCATGGGATACCTACGGCGCGGTGATTGTGTCTAAAACACTTGATGAGGCAATTTCCTTCTCAAACCGGATTGCTCCTGAGCATCTGGAGCTTGCTGTCTGCGACCCATTTGCCATTTTGCCGAAGATAATAAATGCTGGAGCCATCTTTATGGGTCACTTCACTCCTGAAGCAGCCGGCGATTACCTGGCCGGGCCGAACCACACACTCCCCACCGGCGGTACTGCGCGCTTTTTCTCGCCGCTTTCCGTGGATGATTTCGTAAAGAAGTCATCGATCGTCTTCTTCAGCGAAACCGGCTTGAACCGGCTTGGAAAGCAGATTGTCAAGATTGCCGAACTGGAAGGTCTGGAGGCACACGGGAAATCGGTCAGTATTCGTCTAGGAGGACATAAATGATACCTCTACGCCAAAACATCTCCTCCATGGCAGGATATCTCCCCGGCTACCAACCCCCGGACATTGCTTCCTGGATCAAGATCAATACCAACGAGAACCCCTATCCCCCGTCACCAGAGGTGGTCAGGGCAATCCTTGGTGAATTGGGAGCTGATGGCGCCAACCTCCGCACCTATCCGAGCGCATCGAGCCAGAGATTGAGGGAGATAGCCGGCGAGTTGTACGGCTTCGACCCGTCTTGGGTCATCATGGCCAACGGTTCCGACGAAGTGCTGAACAATCTGATCCGTGCCTTTGCCGGCGAGGGGGAGGAGATCGGGTATCTCCACCCCTCCTACTCCTACTATGCCACACTGGCTGAGATACAGGGAGCAAAGGTCCGCACCTTCACCCTGACCGATGAACTATGGATTTCCGGTTTTCCCGAGAGATACGACGGTAAGCTGTTTTTCCTCACTACGCCAAACTCACCGCTCGGCTTTGCTTTTTCTGCAGGCTACATTGAGAAGATCGCCCAACGTTGCAACGGCATGCTGGTGGTTGACGAGGCATACGCAGATTTTGCAGACGTGAATGCCCTTGACCTAGTAAAAAAATACGAAAACGTCGTTGTCACCCGCACCCTATCCAAAAGCTACTCCCTGGCCGGGATGCGGCTAGGGCTTGCCATCGCACGGCCGGAGGTGATAGCTGCGCTGGACAAGATACGCGACCACTACAATCTGGACCGTCTTGCACAGGCAGCCTGCGGTGCCGCGCTCAAGGACCAGGAGTATTTTGCAGCATGCTGCCGGAAGATAGTTGATACCCGTGAGTGGTTCTGCAAGGAGTTGCAAAAAATCGGCTACCGAGTTATTCCGTCCCAGGGGAACTTTGTCTTTGCCACGCCTCCGGACAGAAACGGCAAAAGGGTGTATGACGGCCTTTTCGAGCGAAAGATACTGGTGCGCCATTTCTCCGATCCCCTGCTTTCCCATGGTTTGAGGATTTCCATCGGGACCAGGGAGGATATGGAAAAGGCTCTGGCTGCGATCAAGGGGATAGGCTGATATTCAGGAGGCAAAAATGGTGCGTTCAGCTGTTATTGAAAGAGTAACAAAGGAAACTCGGATCAAGCTTTCCATCAATCTTGACGGAACAGGTGTGGCAAAGGTCTGCACCTCGGTTCCGTTCCTCGATCACATGCTCGATCTCTTTGCCCGGCATGGCCTTTTTGACCTCACCGTGGAGGCGCAGGGAGACATAGATATCGACTTTCATCACACAGTGGAGGATGTCGGCATAGTGCTGGGACAGGTTATAAAGGATGCCCTTGGCGACAAGAAGGGGATTCGGCGCTACGGTCAGGCGACGGTCCCCATGGATGAGACCCTTGCCAGTGTGGCTGTTGATCTCTCCGGTCGACCTTACCTGGTCTACAACGTCCGCCTGCCAAAAGTGAAGATCGGAGAATTCGACGTTGAGCTTGCACGCGAATTTTTCCAGGCACTGGTGAACAACCTGGGTGCCAACCTGCATATCAATGTGATGTATGGAGACAACGTCCATCACATCCTGGAGGCCTGTTTCAAGGCAACGGCCCGTGCTCTCGATCTGGCGAGCCAGATTGATTCTCGCGTTGAAGGTGTACTGTCTACGAAAGGAAAACTATAAAGCGTGAGATGTAAAATGTGAAAGCTGTAAAAATAATTCTATCTGTAGCTCTTCACTTTTCACTATTCGCCTTTAGCAAGGTGTTACTATGATTGCTATCATCGACTACGGTATGGGCAATCTCCGTTCCGTTCAGAAAGGCTTCGAGAAAGTCGGATTCGATGCGGTGGTTACCTCTGATCCGAAGGTGGTTCTGGAAGCTAAAAAGATCGTTCTCCCCGGGGTTGGAGCCTTTCGTGACTGCATGCACAATCTGGAGCAGGGGGGCTTTGTGGAGCCCATTCTTAAGGTTATCGACGATGGGCGCCCATTCCTCGGGATATGTCTGGGGCTGCAGCTCCTCTTTACGGAGAGCGAAGAGTTCGGCCTGCACAAGGGGCTTGGCGTTATTCCGGGTCGAGTGATCCGTTTCCCTGAGGGGATGATGTATGAGGGTGAGCGGCTGCCTGTTCCGCATATGGGGTGGAACCAGATAACATTAACAAATTGCTCACCACTCTTTGCAGGGATCGAAGATGGGACCAATGTTTATTTCGTCCACTCCTACTTTATCAAACCCGATGATGCGTCGGTCATCGCTGCCACCACTAGCTACGGCATCGATTTCTGCTCATCTATCTGCAAAGACAATCTGTTCGCCACTCAGTTTCACCCGGAAAAGTCCCAGGAAAAGGGGCTCGGAATGCTCAAGAATTTTGGAGAGATGAAGTGATCGTCATACCTGCAATCGATCTTAAAGAAGGAAGATGTGTCCGGCTGGAGCAGGGCCTCATGGAGCGTGACACGGTATTCAACGATAATCCGGCAGCACAGGCCCTTGAATGGGAAACTCAGGGAGCCCAGCTCCTCCATATAGTCGATCTGGATGGAGCATTTGCCGGTGAGCCGAAGAATCGTTCATCCATAGAGGCCATGGTTAAGGTGCTGCAGATCCCTACTCAGCTGGGAGGAGGCATCCGTGACCTGGCAACCATAGAGGCCTATCTGACCATGGGGATCGGCCGGGTCATCATCGGTACTGCTGCCCAGAGGAATCCTGAGCTGGTCAGAGAGGCCTGTGCGCAATTCCCGGGTCGCATCGTGGTTGGCATAGATGCCAAGAACGGAATGGTGGCTGTGCAGGGGTGGGCCGAGGTGACCGGTATCACCGCTGTTGAGCTTGCGAAACGATTCGAGGGTTTCGGCGTTTCTGCAATCGTCTATACCGATATCAGCCGGGACGGCATGCTTCAGGGGCCGAACATCGAGGCAACAAAAGCGCTTGCTGAGGCCATAAGCATTCCGGTTATCGCATCCGGGGGGCTCTCCAGCCTGGATGATCTCGAGAGATTGATGGCTATCGAGCGGAGCGGGGTGACCGGGGTCATTACCGGCAAGGCTATCTATACCGGTTCCATCAAGCTGTGCGAGGCGATTGCCCTGACAAAGGGGGAGTCCCGGTTATGCTGACCAAGCGGATTATCCCCTGTCTCGACGTCAAGGGTGGCAGGGTGGTCAAGGGTGTTCAGTTCCTTGAGCTGAGAGATGCAGGTGATCCGGTGGAGATTGCTGAACTCTATGACCGACAGGGTGCCGACGAACTGACTTTTCTGGACATCACAGCCTCTTCGGATCAGCGCGACATAATCATAGACGTGGTCAGGCGGACCGCCGAACGTGTCTTCATGCCTCTCACGGTTGGTGGCGGCATCAGGACGGTTGACGATATCCGCAGAATGTTGAATGCAGGGGCAGACAAGGTATCCATCAATACTGCAGCAGTCCACAACCCGGACTTTGTCCGTGAGGCAGCTGAGCGCTTTGGTTCACAGTGCACAGTAGTGGCCATTGATGCCCGCAGGGTGCCTGGAGAGCAGCGATGGGAGGTTTATACGCATGGGGGACGCAATGCCACCGGGATCGATGCGGTGGAGTGGGCGCAGCGTATGGAAGGATATGGTGCAGGAGAGATTCTGCTGACAAGCATGGATTGCGATGGGACAAAGGATGGTTACGACCTTCCGCTCACGCGAGCCATTGTGGATGCGGTCTCCATACCGGTCATAGCCTCAGGCGGGGTAGGGAACCTGGAGCATATCTATGACGGCTTCGCCAAGGCAGGTGCCAGTGCGTGTCTTGCCGCCTCCATCTTCCACTACAAGGAGTATACTATCCAGGAGGCCAAGTCGTATCTATCTGAGAAAGGGGTACCTGTCAGATTATGAGCAACTGCGGCGACAATATCCTTGAGGCGCTTTATCAGGTCATACTTGAACGAAAGGCAAACCCTTCGGAAGAGTCCTATACCGCATCGCTGATGCGAAAAGGAAACGACAAGATTCTGAAAAAACTTGGCGAGGAGGCTACCGAGCTCGTCATAGCAGGCAAAGGAGGGGAGCGTGACGAGATCATATATGAGACTGCAGATCTCTTCTTTCACACCCTCGTTCTTCTTGGATATCACGGGATCCCCCTTGAAGCAGTTCATGACGAACTGCGCCGCCGATTTGGTATCTCTGGTGTTGCTGAGAAACGGTCACGACCAGTTGGTTAATCGGAGAGATTGTCGAATAATTTCTTGACAGTTTTGATGTTGGCAGATAATATACCATCTCTTCATAGTACCGGCCTACCCTTGTTAAGGTTTTAAATTCGCAACAGGAGGGAGGGGAATATGGATGCCGGGAATAAAGGTCAAAGAAAATGAGCCGTTTGAGATCGTGCTGAAGAAATTCAAGAAGCAGTGCGAGAAGGCGGGAATACTGTCTGAAATCCGCAAGCGCGAACACTTCGAGAAGCCGAGTATCAAGCGGAAGAAGAAAACCATTGCAGCCCGTAAGCGTGCGCTTAAGAAGCAGCGCAAGATGATGGAGTAATATCGATGTCGCTGCGGGACAGATTGAACGATGAAATGAAGGATGCAATGCGGGCTAAGGATGTTCTCAAGCTCTCAGCGATCCGACTAGTTCGTTCCGTGGTGAAGAACAGGGAGATAGACCAGAAACTGGTTTTGGACGATGCAGGTATCAGTGAGGTGATTGCCTCGCTGGTCAAGCAGCGCCGTGAATCTATCAGGATGTTCGCTGAAGCGGGCAGACAAGATCTGGTTGAAAAAGAGGAACTTGAACTTTCTGTACTGCTTGGGTTCCTCCCCAATCAACTTACCCGCGAGGAGATAGTTGAACTGGCCTCAAGGGTTATTGCCGAATGTGGCGCCCAGGGTGGCAAGGATATGGGGATGGCCATGAAGGCCCTTAAACCGCATGTCACCGGATGTGCGGATGGCAAATTGGTCAGTGAAGTGGTCAAGCAGCTTTTAGCCTGACCGCCGTGGTCGTCAGCTGTTTCGACGACATCGATATACGGAGAAAGACGAGGTGGGGGTGGATCATTACAGATCGCCCCTGCTTTTTCTTTTTTATGGATATTTATTGAATGCACTGGGCTACTTTTCTTGACATTCTTCTCTGGGGTATCCTTGCAGCCTGTGCTGTCAAGGGGTTCATTAAGGGGCTCGTCAGGGAGGTCTGCGCCCTTCTCGGTGTCGTCGCCGGCGCCTGGGCTGCTTTCACCTACTACGGGTCGGTTGCCGCTGCTCTTATCAAATTTATTAAGCTGCCGCATGCTGTTGCTGTATCACTATCATTTCTCCTTATCTACCTGGTTCTGGGGCTTCTCTTTTTCTTTGCCGGCCATCTGCTTACCGTACTGTTCAAGATTATGCTGCTTGGTTGGCTCAACCGCTGTGGAGGGATACTCTTCGGCCTCCTGCAAGGAGCTTTCCTTCTCTGTATGGTCCTGGCACTAGTGACAGCAGGGCCGGTTCCGGCAAAAGTGAAGGGTTATCTGCAGTCGTCCTCGATGTCTCGCACGTTAGCCCAGTCAGGGCGCGATATGATAGCAGGCTGGGAGGGGACGCGTCGCGCAGCCGTTAATAGTGTGCGTCATTAATACTAAGGATGTGCGGGGCAATCGGCGTCGATGATACCCGAAGATACAATCCGAGAGATCCGTGAACGGGCAACGATTCTTGATGTAGTCTCCGACTATGTCAGTCTCAAAAAGGCTGGGACCAATTACCAGGGACTCTGCCCATTTCATGGAGAGAAGACCCCCTCTTTCAATGTCAATCCAGGCCGTGGCATATTCCACTGTTTCGGTTGCGGTGTTGGTGGAAATGCGTTCAAATTCATAGAGATGATCGAAGGGCTTTCATTTCCTGAGGCGGTGAAATTCCTTGCTAAAAGGGTTGGAATCCATATCGAGGACCGGCCCCTTTCTCAGAGAGAGCTACAGCGCCGCGACGAGCGAGAGGAGTATTACCGCATAACGGAACTGGCATCCCAGTTCTACCGCTCTTTGCTGCTATCCGGTGATGAAGGGGAGCCCTGCCGCCAATACCTAGCAGAACGCGGGGTGGATCTTGCAACGGCCGAGGCATACCGCCTCGGATTTGCACCTGGAAGGTGGGACGCCCTTTGCCGCTATCTTGAACGAAGGAAGGTTCCGCTTGATCAGGTGGAGAAACTTGGTCTGGTTCGGCATCGCGAGGGGGGAGGTTACTATGACATCTTCCGAAACCGTCTGCTCTTCACCATCGCGGATTTTCATGGCCGTCCCATCGCCTTCGGCGGCAGAGTGCTGGATGATGCACTTCCTAAATACATAAATTCACCGGAATCACCCATTTACCACAAGGGTGACATCCTGTTCGGTCTCGATCTGGCCAAACAGGCCATCCGTGAAAAGGGTGCAGCCATTATAGTTGAGGGGTATTTCGATCACCTCTCCCTTTACCAGGCTGGGGTGAAGGAGGTTGTTGCAACCTGTGGCACGGCACTGACTCCGGATCACGTGAAACTTCTACGGCGTTACGCTGGCAGGTTTTATACCTTGTTCGATTCTGATGGTGCCGGTCAGAAGGCAACGATCAAAGCCATGGAGCTGCTCCTCCCGGAGGCAGTACCTACGTCGGTTATTGAACTGCCTGAAGGTGATGACCCCGATAGTTTTGTGAAAAGGGAGGGGGCTGATGCGTTCGCGCAACTCCTTTCCAAGGCTCGACCCGTCATAGAATATTACCTTCGTCAACTCCTTGCCAAGGGTGATGCCGGGACCATCGAGGGGAAGCGTCGGATACTGGCTGCGATACTTCCCAATCTTCGCCTGATCACAGACCGCATACAACGACGTCTTTACGTCAGCGAGGTAGCACGTGTCCTTGGAATCGATGAGGCTGAACTCCGACGAGAGACCGGACTTCAGGGCTTAGAGCGGAGAGAAGCAGCCACATCGCATATGGAGCTGAAGAGAACAGGCTCCGGGTCGGCTGAGATGTTGTTGATGCTTATCGCTACATATCCCGATCTTGCTGCCAGGGCAGCAGAGAGAGAACTGATAAAGCTTCTGCCCGGACAACTCGTGCCGCTAGCCGAAGCTATTATTGCCGAGAGCAGGGGGCATGGCAGTGTTGATCTGTCAACCCTGCTGGAGCGGACAGCCGTTGCTGGCGGAAATACAAGTATGGCTGCACTTTTTGTGGACGACACCCATCTAGAAGGGATAGACCCCCACAAGGCTTTCGACCAATGCTGTGCAGCACTTGAGCGCCGGCCTCTCAAAGATCTTAAGGAGCTGGCGCGTGAACTGGCGCGGATTGAGCCGGATTCTCCCCGGTACTGCGAGTTACTTGAAGAAATTGACTCCTTGCGAAATATGAAATCGCAATTATCATAGACTTACTGACAACATTTCGAGGTAGGCATGGCCAAGAAGAATATGGAAGAGATGAAGCAGCTGATCGACCTTGGGAAGGAAAAGGGGTTCCTCACGTATGATGAGGTGAATGACCTGCTGCCTCCGGATATTGTCTCGTCCGAACAGATAGACGATGTCATGAGCATGTTCGGTGAGATGGATATAGAAATTGTAGACTCTGTCCAGAAGGTTAAAATCCCCAAGGTAAAGCTCGACCTCGAAGAGGAAGAGGAGATTGAAGGGGAGCAGGAGGAGCAGGAGTTCGAACCTGGTGCCTTGGGGAGAACCAGCGACCCGGTTCGTATGTACCTGCGAGAGATGGGTTCCGTTTCGCTCCTTACCCGTGAGGGTGAGGTAGAGATTGCAAAGCGGATCGAAGATGGCGAGCGTGATGTGGCGAGCGTTATCCTCAATACTCCGATTACAGTTAAGGAGATCCTTTCTCTGGGAGACCGGCTCAGAAAGATGCAGATCTTGCCGGCTGAGATCAGCAAAGAGGTCGATGAAGAGGAGCAGGAGGATGAGGAAGAGCAGGAAGATGTCCATCAGATAAGACTTCTCTCGATAATTGATGAGATAAAGGAGCTCGATATTAAGATGGAGGCGCTTGCTCTGCAGCTTGAAGGGAGTCTCCCCACGGCCACCCGCAATAAGATTGTTGCTGAGCAGCAGGAGTTCAAGCAGAAGCTGGCCGAGATGGTCAGGTCACTCCGGATGAGAGACCGGCATATCGAAAAGATTGCCCATCGCCTGAAAGAGCTGGCATCCAAGGTGGAGACCATTACCCGCGAGGTTGCCGAAATTGAGCAGGAAGGCGGCGGGATTTCATCAGTGGAATTGAATAAGCTGTTCGAGAAGATGTCCAAGGATGCTGATGCTGAGAAGAAGGGGCTTAAGAGGCTTGGAATGACCCTTGAAGACGCCCAGAAGCTGGAAAAGCGGCTGAAGGGGGTCGACCGGAAGCTCAAAAAGGTTGAGCAGGAGTCAGGATTCCATGCCAATGAACTGGCCAGCGCGATCAAGGCAATCGACGAAGGGGAGCATAAGGCCAAGCTTGCGAAGTCGGAGCTGGTTGAGGCCAACCTGAGACTCGTGGTATCCATTGCAAAGAAGTACACCAACCGAGGGCTCCAGTTCCTCGACCTGATCCAGGAGGGGAACATCGGCCTGATGAAGGCAGTGGACAAGTTCGAGTACCAGCGTGGCTACAAATTCTCAACCTATGCAACCTGGTGGATAAGGCAGGCGATTACCCGCGCCATTGCCGACCAGGCCAGAACCATCCGGATACCGGTCCACATGATCGAGACAATCAACAAGCTTATTCGGACCAGCCGCCAGCTGGTTCAGGAGATTGGCCGGGAGCCTTCACCGGAGGAGATTGCCGAGCGGATGCAGCTTCCTCTGGACAAGGTTCGGAAGGTTCTGAAGATAGCCAAGGAGCCGATCTCCCTAGAAACCCCCATCGGTGAAGAAGAGGATTCACACCTGGGCGATTTCATCGAGGACAAGGGGGTCGTTTCTCCCCTGGAAGCGGTTATCAAGGCCAATCTGTCCGAGCAGACCGCACGAGTTCTTTCAACTCTGACGCCGAGAGAGGAGAAGGTTCTTCGGATGCGTTTCGGCATTGGCGAGAAGAGCGACCACACCCTTGAGGAGGTTGGTCAGGATTTCGAGGTTACCAGGGAGCGAATCCGCCAGATAGAGGCCAAGGCGCTGCGCAAACTTCGCCATCCCAGCAGGGCGAAGAAGCTTAAGAGCTTTGTGGAGTAGTTTATCGGCTTCGCCAAAAGTCCATCTGCTGCGTTACGCTCAATCTTCGTCACTGCGACGTAGCCTCAGGCTACGACTCGTTCCTCAGATTTCGCAAGCCTTGCATATGGAACTTTTTGCTGTGACGTTGCAAAATTGATTTCATTCGATACATAAAATAAAGGCCGCACCGGGTAATCGGGCGGCCTTTATTGGTATCTCCGGGAAGAAGGCTAATTGTCGAATACGAGTTTGCGTTCGAAATCCATGGAGTGAGTCAGGCGCTTTGCGTCCTCTATGTTGATGAGATCCTGCTTGTAAAGCTGGAGCAGATGTAGATCCAGTGTCTGCATCTGGTAGAGGGAGTGGCCGTTTTCGATGTGTTTCTCGATCTCATCGAGACGGCCTTCGCGTATGCAGGCCTGGATCGTGGTCGTGGATCGCATTATCTCGACAACCGGAAGGATATTCTCTCCGGTCTTGTCCTTGATGAGCCTTAGAGAGATGGTTGCAACCAGTATGTCTGCCAGCCTCTGACGGATGATCTCCTGTGATTCCGGCGGAAAGTGGCCAATCATCCGGTTTATTGTTGAGACAGCGCTCTGAGTATGCAGGGTCGAAAGTACAAGGTGTCCTGTTTCTGCTGTTTTTATGCACGCCTCAATGGTCTCCTTGTCTCGCATCTCTCCGACCATTATGACATCCGGGTCCATCCGCAGAACACCTTTCAGTGCCGCATTGAAACTTTCGGTGTCGATACCAACTTCCCTCTGGATGATACAGCTTTTTTGGGACGTAAAAAGAAACTCGATGGGATCTTCAATGGTTACGATGTTGTAGCTGCAGGTCTCGTTGATGTATTTGATCATGGATGCCAAGGTAGTCGATTTCCCGTTACCGGTCGGACCGGTGACGAGAATGAGGCCGTTAGGCGCCTTCACG
Source organism: uncultured Geoanaerobacter sp. (assembly GCA_964528055.1). GTDB lineage: Bacteria > Desulfobacterota > Desulfuromonadia > Geobacterales > DSM-12255 > Geoanaerobacter. The sequence continues at coordinate 64,392 of CAZGQM010000001.1, forward strand.
ATTTCACCAAGGACCGGTGGCAGGTTCAGCTCCTCGAAGTTCCCTATATGGGGTGGGATGACACGCATGACCACACCAAGATTGTTCCTCTGCCGGAAGATGCTAACCCGGAAACGTCCGCCTGATGCAAGTGCGTATGAGGCATCGAGCTCCTTGAAGTTGCTGTCAAGTTTGCGCCCATTTTGCTCAAGAATCTTTGTGGCGATGAATGCAGTGTCGGCGCTTGTCAGGTTCGGAAGTTTGGAGCGGATCAGCTGGCCCCGTCCACGGAATAAAGGTGGATTATCCACTTCGAAATGGATGTCAGAGACTTTTTTCTGGAAGGCTATGTCCAGGATCTGATTCAATGTATTTGCGTCCATGTGCACCCCATATGCATCTGATTAGTTGATATAGTTTATGCGGATTGAGCGGCCTTTTCTAATTTCTTTCGGTAGATGGCGTTTTCAAGCAGCAGAGCAGCATGACGGCAAAGGATCTCCAGGAGATCAATCTGAGCCGCAGCAGCGGCATTGGAGCCGAAATCACAGTAAATAACGGCGATGACCCTATTCATGCGGCTGATTGGCACCAGAGCAATAAGAGAACTGTTCGGCGCACCGATCTCTCTATGAAGATGGCTGATCGAAGTATCGTCACTTGTTTCGCCAAAATAGACCTGCCTCTCATCTATGATTTTCTGAAACAGTGATGGCTTCACCAGGGGGGTTCTGAAGCGCATAGTTGAGGTTTCTCCAGCGTTCATTCCGATACCCCTTTCGGCTATCAACTCCGAGTCGCCGACCACAAATGTTATGGCGCGTTCAAATTCTCCGGCAGCGAACCGGAGCAGCGCAAATGAGATGTCCCGGGCCTCAACGAGGGTTCCGAGCTCTTTCATGCACTTCTTGAAGCTCCCAAAGGCAGGAGGTTCGGCAACTGATAAGGTGTTCTTGAGGTACGATAAGAGTTTTTGCTGTTCATTGAGCAGGGTATCCGTCAATTCACTCCGTAGTTTCCTCCGGCTGCTCTCGACTGAGTCCGGATCTTTTGCGGCGAGAAAAACGTCCGGGATGGTTCTTTCCATTTGCTCGAGCTCGTCCAAACCGAGAAGATCGGGGGTGATGGACGAGGTGGGCGGGTCTTCGAACGCAAACTCTTCCGCTGTCTCGCCAGCTGTGAAGACGCCGCCCGTCAGTTCCCCATCGCGCATCTTTTCATCATAAATTCTCAGGGCGTCCATAAGGACGCTCTGGGTGTTCAGGTAGATATTCTCCTTGAGTTTTTCAGGGAAATAACGGTATTCATCAGAAATTACGATTTTGTCGATATCTAGTTCGAATGTGCCGGTACTCCAGGTAAGTATCTCGACTATGGTCATCTCGATGAGGGTTTCAAGCCCTTTGTACGCAACCTCTTTCTCTATCTCTCCACTCTCGATCAAGGATGCAATCAGGGGCAAACGGTTGGTACCGGCTCTTTTCTGCTCAGCAAGAGTCGTTTCCAGGACGTCAGAAGTGATTGCGTTCATATCTACAAGGATTTTGCCTATTCGAACGCTGTTGTTAGCGTGATTGGCTCCTGCGATGTAGCCGTCCATGAATACCAACTGACTCTGATGCTTGCCGCTTTTGACACAGAGCGTCCCTGACTTTCTGGTTGAATTCAGAAGTTGTATGACATCGACAATTGGCAGGTGCTCTAAATCACCTACAAAGGACATCTCGTTACCTCTCCTGTTACACGTAAATGGCATGGCTTGCCAGCAGGGCAATACAGCCCGGATGACTTCCCATATGCTATAGATTAACAGCTGTGGAGTCGCTTTCAACTCGATTTCTTTAGCAGAGAAGGAATCGGGCATTCCGGCGACCGGCTACCGTTGGCAGGAGAGAAGATGGACTGTTGACCCTATTGACAGTGTTGGGCCGGCGGGGTATTTTGCTGAAATACGGATAGTGGGGTGCTAATGGTTCCATGGGAGTTGTTGGATTGTGCGCAGGTGCCCGGAAATGGCGGGGAGCTTTGTCTGTACCGGAGGGGGATGGAGTTCTCTATCAGAGGAGACGGTTTCGAACTCATGAACAGTCGTCTTCATGGGTCTGAGGATGCACTTGCCGAGCTGGCATGCGAACGTATCGCAGATCGACATTCTCCCCGGCTCCTTATCGGGGGGTTGGGGATGGGGTACACACTTGCTGCTGCTCTTCGTAGAGTAGGAACCTCCGCTCAGGTTGAGGTGGCCGAACTTGTGCCTGCCGTGGTTGCCTGGAACCGGGGGGTGCTTGCTCCTTTAGCCGGCAATCCGCTTCAAGATGCACGGGTTACGGTGCGGGAGATTGACGTCGCCCAGATCTTGAGATCTGAGAAGCTCTCCTATGACGCAATTCTGTTGGATGTGGATAACGGCCCTGAAGGTCTGACCCGGAAGGGGAACGACTGGCTCTACTCCACGGCCGGACTGGATGCTGCCTATGCATCATTGCGGCCAGCAGGGATCTTGGCTGTATGGTCTGCCGCTCAGGATCCGTCCTTTTTCAGGCGCCTCAGCAAGGCAGGCTTCACGGTGAATGAGGTAACCGTCCGTGCACGAGGGAATGCCGGCGGGGGGAAACACACCATCTGGCTCGCAATTCGCTGATTCCCCTGATGCGGATTGATAATTTTGTATTTTCCGTTACCGGAGTATGCAGTGGCCTGCAAATCGTATATACTTGAAGCGTATTGCTTTGATTTTCGGGCAATCTAAACTAATCATGCAGTCAGGAGGAGTACATGCAACGCTATCAATGCTCAATATGCCAGTACATCTACGATCCCGCTACAGGCGACCCTGGAAATGGAATTGCTCCAGGAACACCTTTTTCCGCACTGCCGGACGATTGGGTCTGTCCTCTCTGCGGTGTTGGGAAGGATCTGTTCGAACCGGTAGACTGATCGAGATCACCCAATGCCAAGCTCATTTCGTCCACGAAGACCTCAGTCAGTACCGGCCAAAAGCCAGGAAGAGCTGGATGAACTGGTTCGCCGTCTGAAGACCGATCAGACGAGGCCGGAGAACTATCGGGAGCGTTCGCTGAAGCTCCATGGCTGGATCTGTGCCAAATGTGGCCGGGAGTTCGATCTGTCTAACCTCCACCTCCTTACTGTCCACCACCGCGACGGTAACCACAACTACAACCCCACGGACGGGAGCAACTGGGAAAACCTCTGCACCTGGTGCCACGACGACGAGCATAGCCGTTTGCAGCTTGCTGATCATCTGCAGGGGAAGTGATGATTCTTCGGCTGCCGCCGCATGATGCTTCATGAGCCTACTTCGGCATGCGTACGACATCCTCGGGCTCACCCCTGACGCCACTCCACAGGAGGTGCGTCAGGCTTACCGGCAACTGGTAAGGGTCTGGCACCCGGATCGCTTTGAAGGTGATACTCGCCTTCAGGAGCGAGCGCAGGAGAAGCTGAAGGAGATCATCGAGGCCCACGCAATTGTGCTGGAAGATCTGGCAAGTCGTGCGCAACGTACTGAGACTTCTGCCGGTGCAACTTTGCCTGTCAACGCTCAAACCTCTTCAGAGCCGGTTCCTGCTCCAAAGCCGTCGAGAGAGATCAACCCCCAGAAGATTCCTGCTGCATGGCCAACATTGCCATCTGCTCCCTTGCTACCATTTTTCTCTGCCTGGCAAAACCTGATTTTCCTGATATTTGTAGTTGCTGCCCTCAATCAGGCTGCGGTAAGGTATGGCACCATGTATGCCGGCGCAGGGTATGCGCTTAAGATGCTTGCCCTGCCGCTTTTCTTTGCCATGCTTTGCAATCTTACACGTTTTGCTGCTTTACGACCGCTTTGGGGAACCTATGTTGCGGTAGTCTCTCTCTTCGGGATGCTTCTTATGGTGGATGCGATCACTTTCAGCAATACGTTGCATGACGCCATGCCATATCGTACTGCTTCTCCCATGGAGAATGGGGCTGGTGTCGGGGATTACGCCGGCGGCTTCCCTGCCGCTTCTCCCCCCGAGCCGTTGACGGGTAGTGAGGGGCGGGCATCTGGTGGCCCCAATGCGCCGATTCCTCCCCAGGTCCGGGCACCCGATGCGCCGCTGGCTCCTGCAGCACCTATTGTACCTGCAGCGCCGGTAGCGCCACCTGCACACTAGAGAATTTAGAGGGGTGATATGGCAAAAGAAAAGCCTCCGGTGACTCCTGCTGTTCGCGTGCTGCGGCATGTGGGAATTCCGTTTACCGACCACTTATATGCGTACGAAGAAAAGGGTGGCACTGCTGTTTCCGCCCGCGAACTTGGGGTTGACGAGCACTGTGTGATAAAGACGCTGGTCATGGAGGATGATCGGAAGAATCCTCTTATCGTCTTGATGCACGGTGATCGGCAGGTATCCACTAAAGAGCTGGCACGTGTTATCGGTGTCAAGGTTGTGGCTCCATGTTCCCCGGACACCGCTGCAAAGCATACCGGATATCTGGTGGGAGGTACTTCGCCGTTTGGAACGCGTCGTCCAATGACGGTCTACATGGAGGAGTCGATTGCCGAACTGCCGAGGATCTATCTCAACGGTGGAAGACGGGGTTATCTGGTGGGACTTGAACCTGCTGATGTTTGCAGGCTCCTGAAACCGATAAAGGTAAAGGTTGCCATATGACAGGAGGTGATATGAAAGATCTCTTTCTGAGGGCCGCGGAACTGATCCGGAATACAGAGGTTCTCGTTATAACTGCCGGTGCCGGAATGGGAGTAGACTCAGGACTTCCGGACTTTCGCGGTGACCGGGGTTTCTGGAACGCCTATCCTATGTACGAGCGGCTGGGACTCAGTTTTGTGGATGCCGCCAATCCTACCCATTTTCAGCGTGATCCGGCTTTTGGGTGGGGGTTCTACGGACATAGGACCAACCTCTACCGAGAGACAGCGCCACATGCGGGGTTTGGCATACTCCGCGATTGGATCGACCGCTTCGGTCTTGAACACTTTGTCGTAACCTCCAACGTGGACGGCCAATTCCAGAAGGCCGGCTTTGCCGAGGATTCCATACTTGAGGTTCACGGGTCGATCCATCACCTCCAGTGCCTTCAACCTTGCTCCGATGCTATCTGGGGCAATACGGAAACCATCCCTGTGGATCTAGACACCATGCGTTCGCACCATGTACCGCGGTGCATACACTGCCAGGGGGTGGCCCGCCCCAACATCCTTATGTTCGGCGATTTCTCCTGGCTTGCTGACAGAACCCGCCGCCAGGAGCGGAATTTCGATGAGTTCCTGACTGATAACCGCAATAAGCGGATAGTGGTGGTCGAGATGGGGGCAGGTACGGCTATACCGACCATTCGATATCTGAGCGAAAGGATTGGTCGTTCTGCCCATTGCACGGTTGTCCGGATTAATCCGCGCGAGGCGCAGATCGGGCCACCGCATCTGTCGTTATCCTTTGGCGCGCTTGCTGGACTTCAGGGGATTTCGTCAGCCCTCGATTCAGCCTGAAATGCCTGAAAAAAGTATGAAAAATGCTTGACACCCATGTCGGCTTCCCATACTATGACATTTCGCTTTGCGGGCCTATAGCTCAGTTGGTAGAGCTACCGGCTCATAACCGGTCGGTCCCAGGTTCGAGTCCTGGTGGGCCCACCACCTACAAATTTCGTGAAGTTTAGAAGTATAGGGGATGCCCATAAAGCGCAAGAGTTGTCAGCATCCTGCCAAGCAGGGGATGAAAAAGAGTGCACACCGTCCGGTTGCACTCTTTTTCTTTTACCAGGTATGAAAGTGATAAGGGTCTCTGATGTTATCGGAATGATTAATAAAATTGCTCCGATGCGCTTTGCGGAAGCTTGGGATAATCCTGGCCTGCAGGTTGGAGATCCCTCAGCAAAAACCGAGAGAATCATGATAGCGCTCGATGCCTGTCGGGACTCGGTCGAAGCAGCCATTGCTGAGCGCTGCACTCTACTGCTGACGCATCATCCACTGATCTTCACGCCTCTCAAAAGGGTGAGCAGTCAGGATCCGGAGGGTGCTCTGCTCCTACGTGCCATTGTGAATGGGCTTTCCATAGTGGCGCTACATACCAATTACGATATTGCTGCCGGTGGTGTGAATGATCTCCTGGCTGAGCGACTCGGGCTCTGTGTCACAGGTCCCCTGAAAGTTACCGGTTCAGAGGAGCTGGTAAAGCTGGTGGTATACGTGCCGCAAGGCCATGAAGAAACGGTGACGGAAGAACTCTTTAAATTCAGCTCTGCCATTGGCAACTATTCAGACTGTTCTTTCAGGGTGGCTGGTACCGGTACCTTCCTCCCACGTTCAGGATCACACCCATTTATTGGGGAGCAGGGAAAACGTGCCACGGTTGAGGAGTTTAGGGTAGAGGTTCTGCTGCGGCGTGAAGATCTGGATGCTGCTGTTTCTGCAATGAAGAAGGTTCATCCCTATGAAGAGCCTGCCTTTGACCTGTTCCAGCTGCACAATCGTGGGGAGGCCAGGGGGCTTGGAAGAATCGGCGAACTCCCGGATGAAACCACGCTTTCCGCATTTGCACGTACGGTCAAGGTCCGGCTAGAAGCAGGGTCAGTCCGTTTTGTAGGTGACGGCATTAGAAAGGTACGACGTGTCGCCGTTTGCGGCGGAAGTGGATCGTCACTCCTGATGGAGGCGCATTTCCGAGGAGCAGACGTACTTGTGACCGGTGACGTAAAATATCATGATGCTCGCGAGGCAGAAGCCCTGGGGCTTGCTATTATAGATGCAGGTCATTTTGCTACTGAGAGGTTGATTGTTTCCGGATTGGCTACCACTCTAGAACGGGAATTCAAACGTCTTGGGGCTGGCATTGAGGTTATACCGTTTGCTGGTGAGCTGGATCCGTTTTCACATATTGGATAACAAACTGGATGAGTATGTACGAAATAATAGTCTGTTTAGTGGGCTGAATATATTTTCGTTGCGATGCTTTTCCTGTTTATAAGGGCTAGGGGTAAAACATACGTGGAAAGGGGAGTTGGCGGTGCGGAACAAATTACAGACGCTTGACGAGCTGCAGCAGATCGATTTCAAGCTCGATGGGATTACGGGAGCCAGGAATGCCCTGCTGGCAGAGATGGATGCTCTTGACCAGAATGTGGCAGTCGCGCGCCAGGAGGCGCTGATGAAAGAGGCGGAATGTTCTGCTCTGGAGGTCGATAAGCAGGGGCTTGAGGAGACACTTGCTGCTGAGACTGATAACATTGCCCGTTCCGAGGCGCGCCTTAAGGAGATCAAGACCCAGAAAGAGTACCTTGCAGTTTCGAAGGAGATCTCCATAGCGCGCAAGCTTAAGGCTGAAATGGAAGAGCAGCTGATTCAGAAGATCGGCAAGTTCGAGGAGCTTAAGGTGGATATCGCCGAGCAACAGGCAAACCTCTCCCTGCTCGAAGCGAATATATCCGACCAGAAGGCTGAAGTTCAGGTAAAAGTGGATTCCCTGGAACGTGAGCTCGCAGCGGACAAGGCGGCGCGTGAGGAGAAGACACGCATGCTTCCGCCTGCAGTGGTCAAGCGATATGGAACCCTTCGCGAAAATCGACGCGGCGTGGCGGTTGTGGAGGCACGTGATGGCAGTTGTCTCGGCTGCAATATGAACCTTCCCCCGCAGCTCTACAATACCCTCTTTCGCGGCGAAGAGCTGATAACCTGCCCTCATTGCCAGAGGATGCTGGTTTTGAAGCAGCAATCTCAGGGAGAGTAGGCGCAGAGATGCGGCAAGGTAATCAGCTTCGGATGCAAGGAGCTGAAAGTGAAAAGCCAAAGATGGGCTTTTGACGAAGCCACTAGATTTGGTCGAAGTGGAACAGATGGCCGCCGCCTTTACAGGGGGAGGAAAGTCCGGGCTCCATAGGGCGTGGTGCTGGATAACGTCCAGCGGGGGTGACCCCAGGGATAGTGCCACAGAGAGAAGTCCGCCCGTCAAGACGGGTAAGGGTGAAAGGGTGAGGTAAGAGCTCACCGGGTCCGGCGGTGACGTCGGATGCCAGGTAAACCCCACCAGGAGCAAGGCCTAATAGGGAAGCGTCAAGGGTGGCCCGCCCATGCTTCCGGGTTGGCCGCTGGAGGCCGTCGGTAACGGCGGTCCTAGATGAATGGTCATCACCTCTTCATGGGTAACCATGGAGGGGAACAGAACCCGGCTTATGGTCTGCTTCGGCCAATTTCGATTCTTCCGGTCGGCTGTCCCGTTAACTGCGGCATGGCCGACCGGTGTATTGACTACTTGGTGTGCAGTGAAAGATGACGATACATGGCGACTGTCGGTTTCAGCTGCGACCGGCGAGTATGCGGAACTGTCCATTCTGGCGAGGGGCCAGACTCAAGAGCTGCTCAGGCAGGTAATGGCCTGCAAGGCAGAATTGACGGCGATTTTCGAGCTGCTTAACGGTAAGGATATATGTAGCACCTGTCGAGGTGAGTGCTGCCGGGTCGGCAGATTCCACTTTACCGTGATCGATCTGTTGGCGTATCTGACAACCGATCGAGAGCTCTTCTCCCCTCGTTTTGGAGGGGGGGGCTGTCCATTCCTTGCTGATACTGGATGCATGATGGAGCCGGAGTACCGTCCATACAACTGTGTTACCTTTGTCTGTGACCGGATCGATATCGCAATGGATTCTATCATGAGAAGCAGGTATTCGGGTCTCTCCGATAGGCTTCTTCGTCTTTACGGAGATATTGAGCTTTTGTTCGGCAACCGTTTCATGTACGGATTGCTCAGCAACGGGGAGCGTTTTCTGGATGGGCGCTCTCCAGGGATCTTGCGGGGGGATAATGGCGACCATAAATGATCTCGTGCTGGTGCATGTTGATAATCGTCCGGGTTTCTTTGCCCGGGTCGAAGACATCTCTCCTGATGTTAAGCCTGGATGGTGGCAGGTTCGTCTGCTGGTTCTCACAATCCCTCTCCAGGTCTATACCTGGATTCTTGACTCCAGCCAGATAGATGGTGCCAGCTTTACCATGGGTGGGACCCCGATGATGCTGGAAAAGGTGGTGGCACCTCCGTCGCGTGAGCGATTGCAGCCCCACTCGTCAGCCGAGGAAAATGAAACAGGCTCTTCATCAGCCGCTTCTCCCGAAGCATCAGGTAAGGTGGTTTTTCTATCTGACCGTAAAAAGAAATGAAATCTGCTTGAGTTGTCCCATAAAATCTGTTGATTGACACTGCTATACACGCCTGTTCAGACTCCTTTCTCGTTGAAGCTCCTTACTAATTCTAACTCATTGATATTTCGTCGATAAAAACCGGTTTTGGCTGCATTTTTTGCCTTGACAACCCCGGGGTGCGCTTGTATAGTTTGACCACGAAGTGGTAAAGAGTGGCAAATTATGCCAATAAGTGGGCGATGAGCATGTTCCTGGGTGAGTATACGGCAACAATCGATGGTAAGGGGAGGACCAGTATCCCGGTCCGCTTTCGAGATGTGCTTGTAGAAAAACATCTGGATGAGCGGGTCTTTATTACCAAGTGTGTTACCGATCTTGGCAATGGTGAGCCATGTCGTGGGCTAAGTGTATACCCATACAAGGCTTTCCTGGCTCTTGCAGAGCGTCTTGACCAGGCGACTGGTTATACTGTTGCTCAGTTGAGCAGTATCAAGCGACTTATCCTCGCTCCAGCGGTTGAATGTGTTGCCGACAAGCAGGGACGGGTTCTTATCCCACCGACCCTCAGGAGCTATGCTGCTCTTGATCGCGATCTCGTGATGGTGGGCACCCAGAACAAGATCGAGATATGGGGACAGGAGACTTGGGCCACGGTGCTCGGGCAGTCTGAGAAGGATTATCTTGCAGCTGCCGAATTACTTGCCGTTCCGGGGATCTGATCTATGGGATTTAGGCATTCCTCGGTAATGCCTGACGAGGTGATCCGATTCCTGGCTCCCCATGCAGGCGGGGTCTACGTGGACGGGACCCTGGGAGGTGGCGGACATTCACGGCTTATTTTGGAGGCATCCTGCCCTTCAGGCCGATTGATCGGTTTTGACCAGGATGCTGACGCGATGCAGGCTGCGCAGGGCAATCTGGAAGAGTTCTCAGGGAGAGTCGATTTTGTAAGGCGAAATGTTGCAGATATTGCTGCAGCTCTCGCTGAGCTGGGAGTGGGAACCATAGACGGTTTGCTTCTTGACCTCGGGGTCTCGTCCTACCAGCTGGATACCGCTGAGAGAGGGTTCAGCTTCCAGCAAGATGCTCCCCTCGACATGAGGATGGACCGTACTTCTTCACCGACAGCTGCTGATATGGTTAATAGCCTATCTGTTGAAGAGCTGACACGGGTCATACAGGAATACGGGGAGGAACGCTGGGCAAAGCGGATAGCCACGCGGATAGTCGAGGCGAGGTGCATTGCCCCGTTGGAGAGTACAAAGCAGCTTGCCGACCTGGTGAGCCGGGCTATCCCCCGGAAAGCCTGGGAAGAACGGATTCATCCGGCGACTCGGACCTTTCAGGCTCTTAGGATTGCGGTAAATGATGAACTTGGCTGCCTCAGGCAGTGCCTGGAAGATGTAATGCCCCTTCTCAAAGTAGGAGGTAGGATTGTGGTGATCTCCTTTCATTCGCTCGAAGACCGGATCGTAAAGCATTTTTTCAAGGACCAGGCGACAGGCTGTCGCTGCCCAAAAGATTTCCCGTTTTGCGTTTGCGCTGGTGAACCGAAACTCAGGCTTCTAACAAGAAAAGCGGTCGTTGCAGCGCATGATGAGGTTTCTGCGAATCCCAGATCGCGTAGTGCCCGCCTCAGGGCGGGTGAAAAAATTCCACACGGGTGATATGATGGCAAACGCTAAGTCGGCATATAGCAGGGTTGCAGCTCCCAGGCATCTCGAGGCGGTTTTTGAAGGAAAGCGAGAGATATCTCTCAAGGCGTTGCTGATAATTCTGCTGCTCCTTACCGGGGTTTCGATATTTCATGTCTGGTCGCGGGTGAAGATCATTGATCTCAATGTACAGCTTGGCGAATCCAGGAAGCAGTACAAGGATATGCAGCAGGATCAGAACCGTCTCAAACTGGAGGCCGCTTCCCTCAGAACACCTGCACGGATCGAGGCAGTAGCTCAACAGGAACTGGGACTTTCCCTGCCGACTAACCAGCAGGTGGTAGTGGTGCGGTGAAGGACCGGCGTGAGAAATGGACCAGGGCCAGAATTAGGTTCATAGCCGTCCTCTTTGCCATCTTCTTTCTGGCAACTTCGGCTAGGGCATTCTATCTACAGATAATCAAACGGGAGCAGCTGGAGAAACGTGCTGAACGACAACATCAGAGAACCGTACAACTCACTCCTGCACGGGGAACGATCTACGATTCCAATAATGCGGCACTGGCAGTTTCAGTGGAGATGGATTCATGCTTTGCAGAGCCAAGAAATATTGAGAATCCTCACCAGACGGCCGTAATGCTTGCACCGCTCTTGCAGATGCCTTTAGCGCAGTTGGAGCAGAAGCTTACCGGCAGTAAAGGATTTGTCTGGTTGCAACGCCAGCTCCAGCCTGAGGTGGCAGCAAAGATCAAGAAACTGGAGCTTGAGGGGATTGCGTTCGTAAAGGAGACAAAGCGGTTTTATCCCAATCTGGATATGGCGGCAAGCGTCATTGGATTTACCGGAGTTGATCCGGAAGGGCTTGAGGGGATAGAGCGCAAATACAACTCGACGATACTTGGAAGCACAGGATATATGGTGACCGAACGAGATGCGTTGGGTCGGGACATTTCAATGAAAGGTGCAGTGGTAAAGGCTTCTTCCAAGGGGCACAATGTCACGCTTACCATTGACAAGAATATTCAGTACCTTGCCGAGAAGGAGCTTGCAAAGGCGGTGACCGACAGTGGTGCAAAGTCCGGAATTGCACTCGTGATGGAGCCACAGACCGGTAAAGTGCTTGCCATGGCGAACTATCCGGGTTTCAACCCGAACATTCATCAGAAATACTCTCCATCAGTGCTGCGCAACCGTGCTATCTCAGACTCCTTCGAACCTGGTTCTACGTTTAAGGTATTCCTGATTGCGGCAGCCCTTGAAGAGAAAGCGGTTAATCCACGAGAAGCGTTTGATTGCGGGATGGGAGAGTACAGTATCGGTGGTCGGACCATTCACGATACCCACAAACTCGGTAGAACAACGGTGAGTGATATCCTCAAGTATTCAAGTAATATTGGAGCTGCCAAGATCGGTGGCCGACTTGGTCAGGAGAGATTTTACCATTACCTGAAAGGTTTTGGATTCGGTGAGCGGAACGGGGTGGATCTTCCAGGCGAGGCCTCCGGGAACCTGCGGGATAATAGCCAGTGGTTTGCAGTTGACCTTGCGACGATCTCCTTTGGACAAGGTGTCACAGCAACGGCACTGCAGCTTGCATCTGCGATATCTGCGGTTGCAAACGGTGGTGTCCTGATGAAGCCCTATCTTGTTGAGAAAATTACCGATGCCGAGAACAATGTCATACGCCAGGTAACACCGGAAATCCGTAAGCGGGTGGTTTCTGAGGAGACAGCCAAGGCAGTCACATTGATGATGGAGGCGGTCACCGGAGAGGGAGGGACGGGAACCAATGCTGCAGTGGACGGTTATCGAGTTGCAGGAAAGACCGGAACCTCGCAGAAGGTAGATCCCATTACCCATGGCTATTCGGTGGACAAGCGTATAGCATCTTTTGTCGGATTCCTTCCGCTGGATAAACCTCGGCTCACCATTCTTGTGGTGATTGACGAGCCAAAAACCAGTCCATACGGAGGTGTAGTGGCAGCCCCTGCTTTCAGTGCCATAGCCAGGCAGGCATTGTGCTACCTGAAGGCAACCCCGGATGGGACTGTCAAGAGTCGCAACGGGAAAGAGAAGGAGAGTGCAACCGCAAAGTCTCAGAACCCTGCGAACGAAGTTGAGGCAGTCGACCCTGCTGCCGAGGGAAGCATCGTGGAAGGGGGTGAAGGTCTGTCCATGCCTGATTTTCGAGGGAAGAGCATGCGTGAAGTACTGCGAGGGATGGAGAAAAGAAACCTGAATGTGCGGTTGATCGGCAGCGGACGCGCAGTAGAACAGAATCCACTTCCAGGTCGCAGGATAGGGCCAAATGACCAGGTGTGGGTAAAATTCATGCCGTCGGCATGACACGAAAAAATGATGGGGATACAACATCCCGAGAGGGCACATGCTACTGAGTGACCTTATACAAACCGTCTCCCCGCTTTCAATAAGCGGTGGCAGCGACCGAGAGATCCAAGGGCTCTACTATGATTCGAGGATGGTCGAGCCTGGGGGTCTCTTTTTTGCTTTAAAGGGGGTAGCTGTTGACGGTCATCGTTATATAGATGCAGCTATAGAACGTGGGGCTGTCGCAGTTGTACTCGAGGAGCCAGGTTATGTGCACAATGCTGTTCCTTGCGTACTGGTAAGAGACGCACGCCATGCCATGGCTCACATGTCTGCAAGATTCTACGGAAATCCGACATCTGCGATTCCACTGATTGGGATCACCGGCACCAATGGCAAAACTACCACGACCTACCTGGTAGAAGCGATTTTGGAAAGCGCCGGTTATCCTCCAGCTGTTCTCGGCACAGTCAGCTACCGTTTCGGAGAAATTGTATTTCCTGCATCGCACACAACGCCGGAATCTTCTGACCTGCAGGGTCTGCTTCGACGCTTGGTTGACCTCGGTGCCGCCAGTGTTGTCATGGAGGTCTCCTCACATGCGCTGGAACAACGGCGGATTGACGGCTGTTGCTTCGACGTCGGGGTCTTCACTAACCTGACGCGTGACCATCTCGATTACCACGGAAGCATGGAAAATTACCTTGAGGCAAAGCTCCGGCTGTTCAGGGAACTTCTCTCGCCGACTCCTGGTAAGCCCTGTCGCAAGGCAGTTATAAATATGGATGATGAACATGGGCCAACCGTAGCCGAGTCCGCGGCATGTCCGGTTATTACCTTTGGTGTTGAATACGCAGGGGATTTGAAGGCAGTGGATGTTCACTCATCCGTATCAGGGATAACCGGAATCTTGGTTACGCCGAAAGGGGATATTCCGTTTGCATCCAGGTTGGTCGGTCGTTTCAACCTTTCGAATATCCTAGCAGCTGCATCGGTAGGATATGCACTGGATCTTCCTCTTGAATCAATACGAGCAGGTATCGATGGCCATTGCACTGTGCCTGGGCGACTGGAAAAGGTAGATAACAGTCGGGGCATATCAGTGTTTGTTGATTATGCCCACACAGGTGATGCGCTTGAGAATGTCCTTCAGACACTCAACGGTCTGAAAGGGGGGAGGATCATCACGGTGTTCGGCTGCGGAGGCGACCGGGACCGGGGTAAGAGGCCGATCATGGGCGAAGTGGCCGGAACCCTCTCAGACCTGGCGGTGGTGACATCCGACAACCCCCGGACGGAGGAGCCGAATGCAATAATCGGTGAGATCAAAGAAGGTCTCACTCATCTTGGGGTGAGGGAGTATGCCGTCTCAGATCTTCTTACGGGGTTTGCGGAGAAAGGATATGTCGTTATCCCGGACCGCAGAGAGGCGATACGGCTGGCGATCAGGGTTGCGAAAGTGGGTGATATTGTGCTCCTTGCCGGCAAGGGGCACGAGGATTATCAGATCGTAGGTACGGTGAAACACCATTTTGATGATCGTGAAGAGGCTGCTGCAGCCCTTTCCGAACAGTAGTATGCAGTGGAGATCGACTATGTTTACGTGCAGCGAGATAGCGCAGGCAACAAGCGGTAAAGTCGTTGCAGGTGACGGAGGGATAGAAGTTGTCGACGTTTCCTCCGATACCCGGAGCATCCAAAAAGGAGAACTCTTTGTCCCTCTGCATGGGATAAATTTCAATGGGCATACCTATATCACATTGGCTGCTGAATGCGGAGCTGCAGCTACCTTGGTGGAGGAAGGGTGGCTTGAAGGACATCATCTGCCGGCTTCTCTTCCGGGCATCGTTGTAAAAGACACCCTTCGCGCCTTGGGCGATCTGGCGGCACTGCATCGCAGCCGGTTTGACATCCCTGTAGTCGGGGTAACCGGCAGCAACGGCAAGACCAGTACCAAGGAGATGCTTGCCTCTATTCTGATGGGAAAGGGGACTGTACTTAAGACCTCAGGAAACCTGAACAATCTGATCGGTCTTCCGAAGATGCTACTTAAATTATCCTCAGAACACCGGTGGGGAGTTCTTGAGATGGGAATGAGCGAGCCCGGAGAGATAGACCGTTTGGCTGAGATAGCTGCACCTGTTGTTGGGGTTATAACCAATGTATTCCCTGCGCATCTTGAGAGTATGGGGAGCATGGAAGCGGTTGCCCGGGCAAAGGGCGAGCTGTTTATGCGACTGAAATCCGGAGGGTGGGCGATCTACAATGCCGATGATCCGCTTGTATCGGCACTGCCGGTAGCAGAAGGTGTAAAGCGTCTCTCCTTCGGCCTGCACGGCGCAGAAGTGATGGCTAGTCGGATTGTAAATGCAGGTCATGAGGGGCAACGTTTTGTGCTGCATCTTCCGGGAGTCGAGGCGCCGGTGCAGCTGAAGGCATTCGGTCGCCACAATATCCAGAACGCACTGGCTGCGGCAGCAGCTGCATGGGCACTTGGGGCTTCGATGGAAGAGATCTGCAACGGGTTGGAGATGTTTACGCCTGTTGACAGGCGGTTCAGCCTGGAGGAGCTTGGAAGTGTTACCCTTATCGACGACAGTTACAATGCAAATCCGGGCTCCATGGCGGCAGGGCTGGTGACGTTGTCAGAGCTTAAAGGAGAAGGGCGAGCCATCGCGGTTCTGGGAGACATGCTGGAACTCGGCAGCGGATCGATAGACGCCCACAGAGGGGTGGGTCGGTTGGCAGCAACCTGCGTCTGCCGGCTTTACCTCCTGGGGCGTTTTGCAGAAACCGTAAAAACAGGCGCATTGGAAGGCGGCATGTCCGAGGAATCGATAGTTGTTGCGGAAAGCCACGAACATTTGCTTGCAGACCTTCGAGGCAATCTCGTGGATGGCGATTGTGTGCTGGTGAAAGGGTCGCGCGGCATGCGCATGGAAGTCGTCGCCGAGGGAATACGTGCGTGGCGCGCTCCTGTATCCGGAAAAGGGGATAACTGATGCTCTACCATCTGTTCTATCCTCTGGCCGGCAGTATAAAACTCTTCAACGTATTCAAGTACCTGACATTCAGGACCATCTATGGGATGATCACTGCGCTGGTACTCTGCTTCATCATAGGTCCGTGGGTAATCCGTAAACTGGAAGGGCTTCAGGCACGGCAGGTCATCAGAACTGACGGTCCCGAGTCACACCTTAAGAAGCAGGGGACCCCTACCATGGGAGGGGTGCTGATTCTCGCCTCAATCGTTATCCCAACACTTCTCTGGGCTGACCTCACCAACCGCTACATTTGGATAACGCTGTTCATCGTGGTAGGATACGGGCTGATCGGTTTCATTGATGACTACAAAAAGGTTGTCGAGAAGAACCCAAAAGGACTATCGGCAAGGCAGAAGATGTTCTGGCAGATCCTTCTGGCCGGCACAGTAGCCACATACCTGTTCATGATGCCGGATTTTTCAAAGGATCTGTATTTTCCACTTTTCAAGCGTCTCCATCCCGATCTCTCGTTCTTCTTCATTCCGTTTGTCACTCTTGTTATCGTCGGTGCTAGCAATGCAGTAAACCTGACAGACGGTCTTGACGGGCTCGCTATCGGACCGGTGGCGATCAACGCCGCGACATACCTGCTTTTCTGCTATATCGCAGGCAATGCGAAGCTCTCCTCATACCTGCAGATACCATATGTGGCCGGTACGGGTGAGCTAGCCGTGCTCTGCGGTGCTATGGTAGGGGCAGGGCTTGGGTTCCTATGGTACAACTCCTATCCGGCCGAGGTATTCATGGGGGATGTCGGTTCCCTGTCTCTCGGAGGTACGCTTGGGACTCTTGCCGTTCTGACCAAACAGGAGATCCTCCTGATAATCGTAGGCGGCATCTTTGTCATAGAAGCGCTGTCGGTGATCTTTCAGGTCGGCTCGTACAAATACCGCGGCAAGAGGATATTCAGGATGGCGCCGATTCACCATCATTTTGAGCTGAAAGGTGTAGCGGAGCCGAAAATCATCGTCCGTTTCTGGATCATTACCATCATCCTTGCGCTGGTGGCGATATCAACACTCAAGTTACGGTAATGAGAATGGAACTTCAGGGGAAACGAATTCTGGTTGTCGGTTTGGCCCGCACTGGCGTGGCAGTGGCCAGATTCCTGCTTAAGCTTGGGGCAGAGGTCACCGTAACTGACATGAAGGACGAGACGGCTGTCGAGCCGTTCCTTTCCCAGTTGAAGGGACTTAAGATAACTCTGGAGCTGGGCTGCCATACTACAGAAACATTCCTGATGGCTGACCTGATCGTGGTGAGCCCCGGTGTTCCTATGGATATCAAGCCCCTGCAAATGGCACGACTAGAACAAAGGCCGATCATTGGAGATGTAGAACTGGCGAGCCGTTTTATGGATGCACCGATCATCTCCATAACAGGGACAAACGGCAAGACAACCACAACCACGCTGATAGGCGATATCTGCCGTGCATGCGGATATACTACATTTGTAGGAGGGAATATCGGCAATCCGCTGATCGAGCTGCTTGAGAGCAGCGAGCCGGTTGAACGGGTTGTGGTGGAGCTTTCATCTTTCCAGCTGGAGACCATAGACCGCTTTCGGCCTAAGGTTTCGGTGCTGCTGAACATTACCGAGGACCACCTTGATCGTTACGAAAGCTATCAGGAGTATATTGATGCCAAGGCCCGGATATTCATGAATCAGACGGTTGAGGATTTTGCGATTCTCAATCTGGATGATCCGGTTGTTGCAGGTCTTGAAGGCTCAATTAATGCAGCTGTTTTCTGGATGAGTCAAAAAAGGGAACTTACTGAGGGGATTTTCCACAGGGAAGGCGAGATTGTCTTCCGCTGGAAGGGGCGGGAAGAGATAGTGCCGACAGCGGCTTTCAGGATCAAAGGCGTTCACAATATAGAAAACATAATGGCAGCGCTGGCAGCTACACTGCTGACAGGCTGTCCTGCTGACAAGGCCAGGCAGGCGGTGGAGGGATTTCGCGGCCTTCCTCACCGGATGGAGCTTGTGAGGGTCCTCAAAGGGGTAGGGTGGTACGAAGACAGCAAAGCGACAAATGTGGGGAGTGTGGAAAAGGCCCTGGCGAGTTTTACCGCGATCACGCTTATTGCGGGAGGGAAAGACAAGGGGGGCTCATATTTGCCGCTTGCAGAGCTCGTAAAAGAGCGCGTAAGCCATATGATCCTGATCGGCGAGGCCAAGGAGAGGATGGCTGCAGAGCTTGGCTGTTTCACCGATACCTCTCTAGCAGGGAGTCTGGAGGAGGCGGTCGCCATGGCGGACCGACTCACCGAACCTGGAGGGGTAGTCCTCTTTTCTCCTGCATGTTCAAGCTTTGACATGTTTCGAGACTATGAAGAGCGTGCAGAACGGTTCAAGTCCCTTGTCAGGGGACTGCCGGAAGGGGCTGTGCAATGAAGCGTCTGGCTACCTGCGATGTGATTATCCTGCTCATGGTGGTTGCTCTTACCTGTTTCGGCATAGTAATGGTCTATTCTGCCTCATCTGTGATGGCAGCTAAAAAATACCACGATGGTTTCTACTTTCTCAAGCGGCAGGGGATCTTTGCGTTAATGGGACTTGCAGTGATGTACGGCGTGATGCAGGTCGATTACCATGTCTGGCGAAAATTTGCCGTACCGGTACTCTTGGGTTGTCTGATTCTCCTGGTTCTGGTGCTGATCCCCGGCATCGGGGGGAGCGCAGGGGGAGCGTCACGCTGGATACGATTCCCGGGGTTTTCTCTTCAGCCATCCGAACTTGCCAAAATATCGCTGATCATCTATATGGCCTATTCCTTGGACAAGAAACAGGAGAAGATGAAGTTCTTTTCAAGCGGTTTTCTCCCCTACATGGTTGTCCTGGCAGTGCTGCTGCTTCTCCTTTTAAAGCAGCCCGATCTTGGGGCGGCACTTACACTGGGGTGTGTGGCAATACTCATGCTGTTTGCAGCAGGAACAAAACCGACGTACCTGATATCCATGTTCCTGTTGGCCATGCCGTTTCTTTACTTTCTGGTGATGAACGTCGATTACCGGCGCCGAAGGGTGATGTCGTTCCTCAACCCGTGGGAGGACCCAAACAACAGCGGATTCCAGATAATACAGTCCTGGCTTGCCTTCGGGACGGGCGGATTGATGGGGCAGGGTCTGGGTGAAGGTAAGCAGAAGCTTTTTTACCTTCCGGAGGCCCATACAGACTTTATTCTTTCGGTGGTTGGAGAGGAACTGGGGTTTGTCGGGGTACTGGTGGTTGCATCGATGTTTTTTCTGCTGGTCTGGCGGACTATCCGGGTTGCACTGGGCGCCGAGGATCCGTTTGGACGGTTTCTAGCTTTTGGTATTGCTGTGCTTCTGGGAATCGAGGCGTTTGTGAATATTGCCGTGGTGACGGGGCTTCTTCCTACTAAGGGGTTGGCTCTCCCATTTATCAGTTATGGTGGCAGCTCATTGATAATCAGTCTTTTTGCGGTGGGGATAGTACTCAACATCTCTTCGCGGATGCGGGGGGTGACGTGAAACTAATTATTGCAGGTGGCGGAACAGGAGGACACCTCTTTCCAGGGGTTTCGGTGGCAGAGGAATTTTTGTCCAGGAACCCTGAAAACCGGGTTCTGTTTGTCGGGACCGAGAAAGGTATCGAGGCACGGGTGATTCCGCAGTTGGGGATGTCGCTGGAATGCATCGCTGCTGCCGGCGTCAGGGGGAAGCGAGGACTAGCGCAAATTAAGGGGCTCGCTCTCTTTTTTTACGGGTATGCCCAGTCCCGAGGGATCCTGAAGCGTTTTCAGCCGGATATGGTGCTGGGGGTCGGAGGTTACGCCTCAGCCCCACTCTGTCTGGCAGCGCGAGGAATGCAGGTCAGCTACTCCATTCACGAACAGAATGCAATTCCTGGCCTTACCAACCGCTTGCTTGCCCGTTTTGCCAGGCATGTGTTTGTTTCGCTTGAGGAGTCAGCTACATTCTTTCCGAAAGAGAAGAGTATGCTCACCGGTAATCCTCTGAGAAAGGCCATTCTGGAGCAGGTAGAGGGGGTTCAGAATCGATCCGGTGCTGATGATGAAAAGCGGGAGTGCCAGGTAGGGGAAGGGGCGCTGAAGCTTCTTATCTTCGGAGGGAGCCAGGGATCAAGCAGCATTAATCAGTCGGTAATCGCGGCACTAGCACATCTGACAGCTATAAAAGATCAGCTTACGATCATTCACCAGACCGGACTGAAAGAGAAGGAAGCGGTGGAGAATGAATATAAAAGGTTGGGGTTCAAGGCAACCGTCTCCCCATTTATTGAAGATATGGCAGCAGCTTACCATCAGGCCGATCTGATTCTATGCAGAGCGGGTGCTACGACCATCGCCGAGGTTACTGCCTGCGGCAAGCCTTGTATCTTTATTCCATTTTCGCACGCAGTGGATGACCACCAGCGTAAAAACGCAGAAGCGCTTCTCAAGAAGGAAGCCTGTTTTATGCTGTTGGAACGGGAATTGACCGGTGAGCGGCTGGCGAAGGAACTGCTTGAACGCCTGGCCGATCCGGAACGGCTCAAGACGGTTGGGCGCAATGCGAGAAGCCTCGCGCGACTGGATGCTGCGAGTATCATTGTCGATGAGATGGTGGCGGTCCCTCATGAAGCGAAAGGAACCTGAGCATGTACGGTAAAATCGAAAAAATTCACTTCGTTGGGATTGGCGGCATAGGGATGAGCGGTATAGCTGAGGTGCTTCTTAACCTTGGGTACAAGGTTTCAGGTTCCGATATTCGGCAGTCCGACACCACAGATCGACTTGCGTCGATTGGGGGTGAGATCTACCTGAGCCACGCCAGCGAAAACATTACCAATGTAGATGTGGTGGTCACCTCAACGGCAGTGCAGGAGGATAACCCTGAGGTTGTCGAGGCAAGGAGCCAGATGATCCCGGTCATCCCCAGGGCTGAGATGCTGGCTGAACTGATGCGGATGAAATATGGCATTGCCATAGCCGGCACACACGGAAAAACTACCACAACCTCAATGGTTGCGACAGTTCTCACGCATGCGGGAATCGATCCGACCATCGTGATAGGTGGCAAGCTGAATACCCTGGGAAGTAACGCTAAGTTAGGTCAGGGGCAGTTTCTGGTTGCCGAGGCAGACGAGTCGGACGGCTCGTTCATGAAGCTGTCGCCAACTATTGCGGTGGTAACAAACATCGACGCCGACCATCTGGATTACTACACCGGGGGGATCGAGCAGATAAAAGAGACTTTTGTCGATTTTATAAACAAGATACCTTTCTATGGGCTGGCAGTACTCTGTCTTGAGGATAGGAATATTTCAGAGGTTCTGCCGCTTGTGAAGAAGCGCTTCGTGACCTATGGACTCACGTCGCAGGCCGACATACGGGCCACTCACGTTCGGCTCATTGGTGGAACCACCTCGTTTGTTGCTCACTATAAGGGGTACCGGATGGGTGAGGTGAGTTTTGTCATGCCGGGAGCGCATAATGTCCTTAACGCACTGGCATGCATTGCCGTGGCAATGGAGCTGGATGTGCCATTTAATCTCATCCAGGAAGGCTTTGCAGGATTCGGTGGGGTTGGTCGACGCTTTCAGGTTAAGGGCGAAGTTAATGGAATCATGATTGTCGATGACTACGGGCACCATCCCGTAGAGATCCGCGCTACACTTTCTGCCGCAAAGAATGGTTGGCCTGAGAGGCGTCTCGTGGTCGCCTTCCAGCCTCATCGCTATTCACGTACCAAGGAGCTGTTTGCTGATTTTGTTACCTGCTTCTACGATGCCGATGTGCTTGTGCTGAGCGATATTTACGCGGCCAGCGAGAAGCCTATCCCGGGAGTTACCGCTGAAAAACTTGCAGCCAGTATCCGGAAGCATGGTCAGAAGGATGTTACCTACATCGAAGAGAGGGAGCGAATAACTGATCATCTGCTCGGAGTAATCCGTGAAGGTGATATTGTCATGACCCTTGGAGCCGGCAATCTATGGCAGATCGGCGAAGAGCTGTTGCTAAAGCTGCAACAGGAGAAGTAGGAGCTGCGTATGGATCGCCGCTATGACGGGATTGCCACGGAGATTCGAGGCAGGGTTCTGACGGATGAGCCGCTCTCCCTTCATACATCGCTAAAGGTCGGCGGAGTGGCAGATATCTTCGTAACGCCGGCTGATTTAGAAGATCTGCAGCGATTACTTGAAACGTGCAGTAGGCAAAACCTTCCGTGGCTGGTTATCGGTGGCGGCTACAATATGCTGGTTCGTGACGGAGGTTTTCGTGGAGTCGTTATCTCACTCGAGCAACTGGATTCAGTGGAGCGTTTTTCGGGAAACCGCGTGCGGGTTGAAGCTGGAGTTAGGAACCAGCGACTCACATCTCTGCTGGAAGCGGAAGGACTAGCTGGGCTCGAATTTCTGGCCGGCATCCCAGGGACCATGGGGGGTGCCATTGCCATGAATGCAGGGTGTCTCGGGCATGAGATTATGGATGTGATGGAAACGCTGCAGGTAATGTTTGCTGACGGTCTGAAGGTGAAGAGCATCCGAGAGCTGGAGTATGGCTACCGCTTTCTGAGACTCGACGCTGGAGCTGTGATAGTAGGTTCAACGTTTCAGCTTACGTCAGAGGATCCTTCGGCTGTTGCTGGGCGTGTGAGTGCCTGCCTGGAAAAGCGTCGAACAAGCCAGAAGGTGACCTACCCCAATGCCGGCTCCTTCTTCAAAAACCCTGAAGGAAATCAGGCTTGGCGATTGATCGACGCTGCGGGACTGCGAGGGGTGCAGGTTGGTGGTGCGCAGATTTCGGAAGCCCATTCGAATTTTCTGGTAAACCGAGGAGCCGCAACAGCTGAAGACTTCCTCTCCCTTGCAAAACTTGTAAAGGAGCGTGTAAAGGCGACCAGTGGGATCGAGTTGGAAGAAGAGGTGAGAATAGTGGGGGAAGAGTTACAAATTTAACAGCAGATCTGGATGGAATGCCATGACAGGTTCAGCAGGATGGAATCGATATGAATCGTGATGAGTTTAAAACTAAGAAGATTGGTGTGCTGATGGGTGGGCTTTCAGCAGAGAGGGAGGTCTCTCTCAACAGTGGCCGCGCAGTTCTCGGTGCACTGCAGGAGCGTGGCTACAATTCGGTGCCTCTCGATGTGGGACGTGACATCTCGAGACAACTTCAGGATCAAAGGATCGAAGTCGCCTTCATCTGCCTGCACGGGCGTTTTGGAGAGGACGGTGCCATTCAGGGCCTCCTTGAGATCATGGGGATACCGTACACCGGTTCCGGGGTTCTAGCCAGTGCCCTGGCCATGAACAAGATTGTTGCGAAGGTAGTATTTGCTGCCAATGGGCTGACTGTTGCTCCATATATGGTGCTGCGGGAAGAAGATCGTTTCGATCCTGATGTCGCGGGTTTTGACCTGCCGATAGTGGTAAAGCCGTCTCAGGAAGGTTCCTCTGTCGGAGTAAGTATCGTGAGGAATCCGGAAGGGCTTGCCCCAGCCATGACTGATGCCTTCCGGTACGACGATGAGATTCTTGTCGAGAACTACATCCAGGGGCGCGAGGTGCAGGTGGGGATACTTGCAAACCGAGCAGTGGGTGCCATCGAGATCGTGCCGAAGAGGGAATTCTACGATTTCGAGGCAAAATACACTGCCGGGATGGCCGAGCACATTCTGCCGGCTCCGCTTGAGTCCGAGCTGTACGAAAAAGTACTCAGGCAGGGTGAAGCGGCCCACCATGCGCTTGGCTGTTCAGGCTACAGCCGTGTGGATTTTCTCGTGACCGATACCGGGGAATGCTACCTCCTTGAAGTGAACACTCTGCCGGGTATGACTGCCCTTAGCCTCCTTCCGGAGATAGCTCAGGGTTCCGGATTAAATTTCCCCGACCTTGTGGAGGAGATCCTCTGCACGGCCAGCCTGAAGATCAGGAGTTAGAATAGATGGCGGTACCTGCTAGTCGCAGACCAAACAACCTGTTATCCCGGGTTAAACCGGTCAGGATGGCGCAAAACCGAATGAAGCGGGAGCGCCGACAGGTCAACATCCGGGGTTTTCTGAAGAAAGCTTCCCGCGGAGCGGTCTGTATCGTGATTGCCTCATTGGCAGGGCTGATTCTGTTCGAGGTTTACAGTCTTATCGGAAGTGCCTCATTTTTCAGGTTGGAGCGGATAGAGGTAAGTACTCTTAAACGACTTACCCGTGATGAGGTCATAGCATTGGCTGGAATCAGACCCGGTGATGACCTGCTAAGACTCAGGCTGGGTCGTATGGGAGAGCAGCTTTCACGTAACCCCTGGATAGAGAAGGTCAGAATTCGGCGTTATCTTCCTCACACGATAGCTATAGAGGTGACCGAGCAAGATCCTATTGCCGTGGCTAGCATGGGCTACCTTTATTACCTTAATGCCAAGGGAGAACTCTTTAAGCCGCTTACCGAGGGTGATCGACTTGATTTCCCCGTATTTACCGGGGTAACCGAAGAGGATCTCGCCAAAGATCCGGTTGGGTCCAAGGGTGCAATTATATCGATGCTTGCACTAGTTGATCTGCTAAAGGGGAGAACGCTTTTCACTCTTGAGGATGTATCCGAGGTGCATTACGACAAGGGTTACGGGTTCACGCTCTTTATGGCGCAACGGGGGGTGCCGGTAAGATTGGGGAGAAGCGACTTTGCCGAAAAGCTTGATCGCCTTGCAAGGATATATGCGAAGTTACAGCCACAGCTGCCAACACTGGAATATATCGACCTGGATTACTCTGATAAAATAGTGGTGAAGGCCAGTTGACAGGAGGGATAAATGCCTATCGAGCAAAATGAGGTACTTACCGAGTCCAACATCAACAACACACGGATATGTGCATTAGTCGGAAACTTCAGTGGCGGCGGAATTGACATCACGTGCCGATATTTCAAAGCGGATCAGTCGGATCTAGGCAATATTGGCCTCGACTTTTACGGTAGAACTATAGTAAAAAGGCAGAAACCTAAGAGGGGGAGCTATGTCCGGTAAACGGGACAACCTGCTGGTGGGACTCGACATCGGGACCACCAAGATATGCGCCATAGTCGGAAATGCGACCGAGGACGGCATTGAGATCGTAGGCATTGGGACCAGCCCGTCGCGCGGTCTGCGCAAAGGGGTTGTGATAAATATCGAGAGTACGGTTTCAGCCATCCGCAAGGCAGTGGAAGAAGCCGAACTCATGGCCGGTTGTGAGATAAAGTCTGTCTATGCCGGGATTGCAGGGGGGCATATTCGCGGCTTCAACTCCCAGGGGATCATAGCAATCAAGAACCGCGAGGTCTCAACCGATGATGTGAAACGGGTGATTGATGCTGCCAAGGCAGTAGCGATTCCAATGGATAGGGAGGTTATTCATATCCTCCCCCAGGAGTTCATCATAGACGACCAGGACGGCATCCGTGAGCCTCTTGGGATGAGCGGCGTCAGGTTGGAGGCAAAGGTTCATATCGTGACCGGAGCCGTTGCCAGTGCCCAGAACATCATTAAGTCCTGCAATCGCGCTGGCCTTGATGTCGCTGATATTGTTCTTGAACAGCTGGCTTCTTCGGAATCAGTTCTCTCTCCTGATGAGAAGGAACTGGGGGTTGCCCTTGTGGACGTTGGAGGCGGTACAACTGATATTGCGATCTTTGTGGATGGCGCTATCAAACACACATCCGTACTTTCCCTTGGAGGCAACCACCTGACCAACGATATTGCCGTCGGGTTGCGAACGCCTATGGCCGAGGCTGAAAAGATCAAGCAAAAGTACGGCTGCTGCATGGCTTCGCTGGTCGGTAAGGATGAAACCATCGAGGTTCCCAGCGTTGGCGGGAGAAAGCCACGAGTCCTTTCCAGGCAGCTGCTGGCCGAGATACTTGAACCCAGGGTGGAAGAGATATTCACTTTGGTTAATCGCGAGATAGTGAAATCCGGCTTTGAGGATCTGATCGCTTCAGGAGTCGTTATTACCGGAGGGAGCACTATTCTTGAAGGTATGCCTGAGCTGGCAGAGCAGGTTTTCAATCTTCCTGTCCGTCGCGGAGTTCCGCAGAACATCGGTGGGCTCGTGGACGTAGTCAACACGCCGGCATTTGCAACCGGTGTTGGACTGGTGGTCTATGGGAGCAAAAACCTGGGAATCCGCGAATTTCCGAAATCTCAGACTGATGACCGCATGTTCGGACGTATAACTCGCCGAATGAAAGAGTGGCTTGGAGAGTTTTTCTAGCATCATTTTAATTCGCCAAATTGTGGTGGCAGATCACTAAAGGGGGTAGGCTATGTTCGTGTTCGACGAAAGCATTGACCAGAGCGCAAAGATAAAGGTGATCGGTGTTGGTGGCGGAGGGGGAAACGCTGTCAACACGATGATCGACTGCAAAATTTCAGGGGTCGAATTTATCGTGGCAAACACTGATGCACAGGCTCTTCGTAATTCGAAGGCAGCTACGAAAGTCCAGCTGGGAGGCCAGCTGACCAAGGGGCTGGGAGCAGGGGCAAACCCTAATGTCGGACGAGATGCTGCAATGGAGGATCGTGAGCGTCTGGCTGAAACCATGGTTGGAGCCGACATGATCTTCATTGCTGCAGGGATGGGGGGCGGAACCGGCACCGGTGCCGCGCCGATCATCGCTGAGGTGGCCCGTGAGGCAGGAGCCCTTACCGTGGGAGTCGTGACTAAACCTTTTTCTCGTGAGGGGAAACAGAGGCTTTTAAAGGCAGAGGAAGGTATCCGCGAGCTTAAGAAGCATGTTGATTCACTGATTGTGGTACCGAACGACCGGCTCATAAGCCTCGCAAGCAAATCGATGTCGATACTCGATGCGTTCAAGCCTTCTGATGATGTCCTTCGCCAGGCTGTTCAGGGGATCTCAGAGGTAATATCCAGCCATGGGATGATCAACGTGGACTTCGCCGACGTTAAGGCAATCATGGCCGAGCGTGGGATGGCTATGATGGGGATTGGGATCGGCAACGGCGAAAACCGCGCCACTGATGCAGCCACTCGTGCAATTACCAGCCCGCTGCTGGAGGATATTGACGTCTCAGGGGCAAGGGGAGTTCTGGTAAACATTTCTGCTTCCTCCACCATGACCATGGATGAATTTGAGGCAGTGAACCGGACCATTCACGAAAAGGTTCATGAAGATGCCAATATCATCACCGGTTTGGCGATTGATGAGAGCCTCGGCGATCAGGTCAAGGTCATTGCCATTGTGACTGGATTCGGTGATCGTTTTGACATGGAGAAGGAGCGCACTGATATAAAAAAGGTCTCACCTATACAGCGTCCTGTGAACCGCGACATTCCGGCGTATGTCCGACGTGATGCCATTCCTCGGCAGAACAGCCTTCCTATGGATGAGTTCGACGAACAGTACGACATACCGACATTTCTCCGAAAGTCGGTTGATTGATGCAGGCCTCTTTGGATATCCAGGTGGTTTAGCCGCTATGGTGCTTCCAACCATACAAATGATCTGCTGAATTGGCCGGAGCCCCCACCACGTTTCCGGTAAATGTCATGCCCGGCTCCCCTTCCCCCAAGGGGATGGCCGGGTTTTTTCTTTTCCGGGTGCGCCATACGTGATAGGTATTGTTGATGTCATGGAAAATCATTGAGCGATACCGTAGGCTACTTGCCACAGAAGAGGGTACGATAGTAAAGGGATGGGGAGGAAAGCTCACCATCTGCCTCGTCTATCCGAATCATTACCGGACCGGAATGAGCAACCTCGGTTTCCAGGCTGTCTATGCCCTTCTGAACAGCCAGCAGGACGTGGTCTGTGAGCGGGCATTTCTTCCGGAGAGAGCGGATATTTCCGAGTACCGCTTGAGCAGGTCTACCCTCCTCTCTCTTGAATCCCAGCGACCGCTCGGTGACTTTGATCTAGTAGCATTTTCGGTCTCCTTTGAAACCGATTATCTGAATATCCCCCAAATTCTTTCTCTTTCACGAATCCCGTCATTTTCCGAAGAACGATCAAGCAGTCACCCCCTTATTATAGCCGGAGGAGCCGCACTTTTTTTAAATCCTGAGCCAGTTGCCGATCTTTTTGACCTTATCTGTGTGGGTGAGGGTGAGATGATAATTACCCCCTTGCTCGATCTAGTACGTTCCACAGGGGGGGTGGAGCGGAATATTCTACTTGAAAAGGCTGCAAGGATTGCCGGATTTTACGTCCCATCCCTCTACCAGATTGAGTATTCAGGGGATTCCGTTGTTGCAATTACCCCGAAAGGTGATGCCCCGTTGTCTGTCCAACGCGTGTGGTCAGACGATCTGGACGAAACACCTGTCGGCTCGCAACTCTTTTCAACAGAAACCGAGTTCTCTGATATGTACCTTCTTGAGCTTTCCCGTGGGTGCCCTCGGGGATGCCGATTCTGTGCAGCTTCCTTCATTTACGAGCCGTATCGGCAAAGATCGCTGGAATCGGTACGTGAACAGGCATGCAACGCCCTGGCTAGGCACCGGAAAATCGGTTTGGTAGGCGCGGCTGTTGGTGATTTCAAAGGCATCGGTGAGCTATGCAGTACTATACGTAGCAGTGGAGGGGATGTATCGGTGGCCTCTCTCAGGATTGATGCACTGGATAAGGAAATGATCCGAGTCCTGGTGGAGAGCGGACACAGGACAATAAGCCTGGCACCTGAAGGTCCGTCACAGAGGTTGAGAGATTTTGTCCGGAAAGGTATATCGACCGAACAGATCATTGCAGCATGTGGGAGCCTGATCAGTTGTGACATATTAAACCTGAAGCTCTATTTTATCGTCGGGCTCCCAACGGAAACGATGGCTGATCTGCAGGAGATGGTCGGACTGGTAGAAGAGATCAGGAAACTGGTAGCAGCCACAGCAAAAGATAACCGCAGATTGGGAAAACTGATACTTTCTGTGAACCCTTTTGTCCCAAAGCCATTTACTCCATTTCAGTGGTGCGGGATGGCGCCTGCCAGGGAACTGGAAGCGAAAATGAGCTTTCTCCTGAAAAGCTTTTCATCTATGCCTAATGTGAGACTGCAGATGGAGGGGCTTAAGGAGGCAACTTTACAGGCGCTACTTGCAAGGGGAGACCGAAGATTAAGTAGGATGCTTGTCAGCGCGGCAGAGAGCGGAAACTGGAGGCGGGCGATGAAGGAGTGTGGGTATAATCTGGAGCGAAATGTAACACGAAATCTTCTGTTGGAAGAGGTTTTGCCATGGGATGTGATCTATTGCGGGAATAGAGAGAGGCTTGCGAGTGAATACATAAAAGCATTCATGTAATGCTTACCTGAATTCACTTGACGTGACAACTCATGCAGAGGTTGGCGCTAGCCAGGTGGTTTTTTTCAGGTCTCAATGGATTATGACAGGTAAGGCACCCTACCTTGCCGTCTACTAGCACCATATCACCGCTTAATGAGTAAAGGTTTCTGAAGTCATTGCTGGCATACGCATAACTACCGTAATGCATGCCGATTGGATGATCTTGCAAGGCTTCCGAGCTGTTCCTGTTCTGGCTGTCGTTTTTGAAGCGAATGAAGTGCATGCGGGTATTTACACCATCGTGGCATGATAGGCAGTCATAAGAGAAGGAGTCGATTTCAATCTGGATGCCGTTGCTGTCCTTATAACTGACTGCATAGAGAACCTGCTCTCCGTAAGGAGAAGTAGCTGCTTTTTTGGCAGTATTCACCTTGCCAATGAACTCAAGTTTGGTCTCAAGATTTTGCAGTTGTTTGGAGAATTCGCATGTGCCCACATCCTGAGTGGGTTCCCATGAGGCTTTTACTGATGTAGTAGCAAGTGTGCCTACCATGCCTGCTGTAACCATAATTCCTGCCAACCGCAATATGAAACATTTCATGACGTGCCCCCACTTTATGAACCTTATAGAGGCAATACAAGTAGAGTACCAAGAAGTGGAGCCTGTGAACTTGCTCGTAACATGCAAGAGTTGTTGGGTAAATTAGCGATAGTGCAGCACCAAGGATGAGTGAGCCTGTTGAGCGTTTGAACAGCCTCATAAGATGTAAGCGGGGAATCCTTAAATGTTAGAGAGTTGCGATGATATGGTGACTTTGTGGTTGTGGCTGCTTTCTGAACAGCAGGGATCGCCTCTCGGAAATACCGGTATTCATCCAACAAAGGAGTTATGTTTCATAAGGACTAGATGGTGATCCTCTAGTCGCTATTTGAGTTGTCGATACTCTGCGTTACGCCGATCTCTACTTCAGATAGCTTGCCGATAATTTGTAGGAAGTTGCGGGTAAGCACTGGGTGCAGGTCAGATCCAGACATATCAGTCATCATCGAAGCTATGTCAGCGAATTCCAGGGAGCCGCGATACGCGCGTTTTGTTCTGAGTGCGTCGAAAAAATCGGATATGGTTGTCATGTGACTACAGAGGTTCTGTTCCCAACCGTCTCTCACCCTGGGGTAGCCGGTAAGATTGTACTTCAGGTGGTGTTCAAATGCAGTAACCACCGCCAGCCTCGGCACCCCAGGGGTGTCGAGGAGGCGTTGGGCTCCCTTTACTGGGTGCTGCTTGATCATCTCCCACTCTGCATCATCAAGTTTGCCCGGCTTGGTCAGAACCTCTTCCGGTACATAGAGCTTGCCGATGTCATGGAGCATTGCAGCTACACCGATATCGTTCAGGAGTGGTCCATCTATACCGAGTGACATTGCTTGGGCAAGGTTGAGAATGCAGACGTTTGTAGAGTGGGTAAAGGTGTACTCATCCATCGCCCTGAGCGGGGCAAGTGCCATCAAAGGGTCTGCAACCTGCTTGAATGCGTCAACGAAACAGCTGACAATTTCGGATATTCCAACCACATTTATTTTTCTGTTTCGTCTCGCATCTTCATAGATGTCAAGAAACGTTGCAAGTTCCTTTACAGGAATATCGGCCAGTGATTTTATGCTGTTGTGGCTGCCCGACAATCCCTCAGATCCTTTTTCGGCAAGCGCATATCCGAGTTCTACCCTTCCAAACCGGACGTTGTCCGTAGATGTAACCTGTTCGGCTGATGGACCTACTCTGGCAAGAGTACCCACCAGTTTTCTTAGTTCATCACCCGTTATGCCGCGCATAAGTCGAAGGTTGCCGATCCCGCGGCTTTTTAGCGTCTGGCTGAAGCGGTTGATATACATATTTGCGGGGATTGGGTGGTCATCTATAACCAGCTCTTCATCAATGAGAAGAAGTGAGACCTCTGGTTCGTGTCCCATGGCTTTTGTCAGGCTTTCCAAGGCGGATCCGCACAACCTTGACACTTGTTGATGCTGAAGGGAATAGAGCAGTGAGTTTGAAACAGCACTGGAAAACAGTCGTATAAATGTCTGAAGTTCTGTTATCTGCTCAGGGTTCACGGTCACCTCCCTGCATATTTCGGTAGATTTCTTCTGCGACCTGACGAATATCGCTTTGACCGGATTGTGCTAGGTCTTTCAGAAGTCCCAAGACCGATTGACGCGGATAGTGCTTAAGAGATTGCACCGTTTCTGATTTCAGCCGGTTAAGCTGGCCAGCGCGGAGGAGGGACCGCGACTTGAGAAACTTCTCGATACCAGGAATAGACGACGGATTGCCGATCATGGCAAGTGAGTGGATTGCCGTACTTATAAGCTCGTAGTCGAAGCCTGTCAGTCCTCCGCGGCTGAGGAGTCCGGTCAGATGCTGAAGAACCGCCGGGCTTTTGCTGTGTTCCGCCAAACGGACTGCCGTAAGCATAACCTCCCTGTCGCTGTCAGCCATATCTCGGAGTAGCTGAGCATCGGCTTCAGGATCGAGAGAGATTAAAAGCGACTTTACGGCCTCCTGGCGGACCTTAATGTGGGGATGTCGGGTAAGACGCCGCATCTGTTGAAGAACCGAAGGGTCATCTAGTCCACGGAGCACCAGGATAAGATTTCTCACAAAATACCAGCGGCTGTCACGTAATCTGGAGATGGCTGCATCTCTTACAGGGGGGCCAATTTTATGGAGACGGTCCATAAAATACCTTCTCAGCGACATGCTCTGTTCTTCCGCCAGGCGGTCCAAAATCGGTTCAATGAATGGTTCACCAACCCGTTCTATAAGATCTCCGATCTCCTGATATTTTGACTTTCCCCAAAAGGTGACTCCGTTCAGTACCTCTGAGATGAAATCCGGTTGAGCAAAAACAGCCATGACCTCCTTGAAGCAGTCTTCAGGAGCGCTTGCTGAGCGCTCGGCCATCCTTGCATGTATCGGCAGTAACGCAGCGAAGTCTCCAATGCTGAGAAAGTAGCTGCAAAGATCCAGCAGGTTGCGTTGCATAACTTCTGCATCGTCATCGGTCTGCGCACAGTTGATGATCTCAAGGATAATGAGGCTGATCTCTTCTTCGATATCCTGGGTGGCAAGGGACTGCTTGAGTTCTTCGATACCTGCTTGGTCTGCCGGTGAAATGGCATGACCTGCAATTATGGAATGGAGTGCTTTCTGGTAATTATCCGGCAAGAACTTGTCGACGCTGTCTTCCTGAAAAAGTATTCTCAGCTTCTTCTGTAACTCCTCATCTGCTGATGAAGGGTGGTGCTGCCCCAATTGTCTCGTCTTTACTGCCAGGTTTCTAGAGAGTTTTCCGATAAGATCGAGCATCATTTGAGGGATTGCCGATTGGCGTGCACTGAGGTCATCCAGTGCGTCAAGAATCGCTACTTCAGGGACGCGGGAGAGAACTGACTCTGCCAGTTCCTGGCGGGCCGCCAGAGAAGAGAATGCGCTGTTTAAAAACTGACGCCTCAGTTCAGGAGATAGCCGGTTGATGAAAGCGGTGAGTCGCCAGAGTAATTCCTCCTTATGTTTGCCCCGTGTTTGTCCGTCCAGTTGCTGCAGGAAACGCGCAATGGTGTGCTCGTAGCTCTTGAGTTCGATCTGTTCGGTAGCCGGTTGCTCCCTGTGACTGTTCAGAATCTCTGCGAGTGTTGAGGGGTCGAGATCTAGAGTCCGAACGTCCAGTGCTTTGGAATCAGCCAGAGTCCCCTCCAGAAGCCCTTTCACAAAATCGTGCCAGAGCAAGGCCGACTGTTTTTCGAAAATGATTTGGGTTGTCCCGTCTAGAAGTTCCTCTTCGGTGGTTTTGAATGCGCTGTAGTCTATGGGACGGACCTTTATGCCGATAATACCAGCATCTGCGAGTGCTTGTTCAAAACCTCCCTGCTGATCTATCTGTTCGCGCTTAAGGGAGAGAAGATTGTAAAAGCTCAACAGTTCGGAATGGGTCAACCCTCTGGAAAACGTTATCGCCGCAACGCCTTGTCCAAAAAGGAGGCGTGCAAGATCCCCGTAAACGGGGTTGTTCTTGTCGAGAAAGGAGTCGCCGATAATCAGCGTGTCCTTTGCAATACCCAACATAAGGGATTCACGAAGTGTCAACAGTTCGCGAAGCAGAGCCAATACCTTGCCTATCGACGCGGCAATAACCGGATGCTGACTTGGATAGGCGATTACATGCCGGCGGGCAATGTTCAGTTCATAAATGAAATTTGAGAGGAGCCGGGTGTCAAGGTCCAGTGTGTCAGAATTTGATGGGGGCAATTCCAATCGGCCTCCGTGCCTGCCTGAAGTTGCAGCGTGATATTTGATGTGAGAAATGTTGCATTGCTGTATCGCCTTCTCAGTCAGATGCCAGTAGCATGGCGTTTTCTGCGCCGCCGTCTTTTACGTTTCCGTGCAGGTTCTGCATCCGATGACGTTTCTCTGGAGGGGACGGACGGAAGCGTTTCGAGGAAAGAGTTCCACCAGTCAAGTGATTTCAGATTTTCGCCACATACTTCGGATGTCAGCCTGAGATAGGCAATAGCGTCAGGGAAATCTGTCCTGTTGATCATGACAAGGGGGCGTTTCGGGGGAATCCTATGCAGAGAAGGCTGCAGTGCAAGTATCCCTCGAAGCTGGTTTACAACACGTACCGGGACCCGAACCGTCTTGCTGAGGTTTTCTATAAAAGCCGCGCAAGTAGCATCCAGAGCCTGTTGCCGTGGCATACCTTCGCGGTGGAGGGCTTGGGCACGCTCCTCAATGCATTTGCCGAAGAGTGTTG
Source organism: uncultured Geoanaerobacter sp. (assembly GCA_964528055.1). GTDB lineage: Bacteria > Desulfobacterota > Desulfuromonadia > Geobacterales > DSM-12255 > Geoanaerobacter. The sequence continues at coordinate 98,590 of CAZGQM010000001.1, forward strand.
CAAGTAGAAGAGCTGGGGAGGGGACCGGGCCTTTACTGGAAATTTCGTCAAGCCATTCAAGAATTCGATGCATTAGCTCTCTATGGGTGCTGCTTACATAGAACCATTGAGAGAATAGAGGAAAGAGCGAGGTAAGCAGGCCGCTTTCATCCAGAAGGACAAAGACTCTCTTTGCAGATCCGAGCAGAAAGAGTTTGAGAATTTCTTCGTAAAGCCTTGCGGGGGCGGCACGTGAGATGGTTGAGGAGAGTTCGCAGATAACCCCCCATGTCTCCAGTGCAATCTTGAAGTCAAGGGCAGCGGCGAAGCGTACGGCACGGAGCATTCGGACCGGGTCTTCCGTAAAGCGGACAACCGGGTCGCCTATCGGTCGGATCAGTCGCTCCGTCAGGTCATTAAGACCTTGCGCGTAGTCGATTACAGAAAAATCTGCAATGTTGTATGCAAGCGCATTAATTGTAAAATCACGACGAAGCGCATCATCTTCCGGTGTGCCGAAGACGTTGTCACGAAGGACCATTCCGTCCTCATCCTTGAGGTGGTGCGGGGTACGGTCTGTTTCCTCAGGCTCCGCATCATCGCTAGGGGCAGCTGCACGAAAGGTTGATACCTCCAGAATTTCGTCCTGAAAGTGTAGATGTGCCAGTCTGAAGCGTCGCCCGACCAGCCGACAGTTGCGGAAGAGCTTCTTCAACTGTCCGGGTGTGGCATTGGTGACTATGTCAAAGTCTTTGGGTGTCCGTTCCAATAGCAGGTCGCGGACACATCCACCGACGATATAGGCAATGAAGCCGTTGTCGTTAAGGCGATAGAGTGTGCGCAATGCGTTTGTGCTCAGCTGTTTTCGGGATATTCCATGTTCCTGTCGGGGAATAATGCGTGGTTTCATGTTGTTACATTAACACAGACAGTCCAAAAAACAAAACGGCATCCTTTTGCCATAGGAGATATTCCCTGCGGTAACTTCTCAAATGTAAACTTTTGACCTATGTCATAGTATGGAGGATAGGGAGCTGGTAGTATTGTGAACATGGAACATGAGCTTGTGAAAGATCAGGTTCGAGACCTGAAGGTGCTGGTAAAGTTTATCGGCATATACTGTGGCGCCATGCATGGTGCGGATATCAGGGAAGTCATCGAGCTCCCCTCTTGCCTGGGTAAGCCGGCTCCGCTCTGCTCCGAATGTTCAGCGTTGGTGGTCTATGGCATTCAGAAGCGCCGGCTCTGTCCGCTCAATCCTAAGCCTTCCTGCAGAAGGTGTTCAATCCATTGCTACAGCAGCCGGTACCGACGGAGGATTAAGGAGATCATGGCGTTTTCTGGGCGCAGAACGATACTGAGAGGCAGGCTGGATTATATTTGGCATTACTTTTTCTGACGAGGTGTACTCATGATTAGAAAGATAGTAAAAATTGACGAAAACAGATGCAATGGTTGCGGCCTATGTGTCCCTAGCTGTGCCGAGGGCGCAATACGGATAGTTAACGGAAAGGCTGTACTTGCGGCAGACAACCTTTGCGACGGGCTCGGCGCTTGCCTGGGTGAGTGCCCGGAGGATGCCATCCGGATAATCGAGCGCGATGCAGACGAATTTGACGAGAAAGCTGTTGCAATGCATCTGCAGGGTGATCACAGTGAGTTGCAAGAAGTCAGCGTCGAAAAGCTATCGGAGCATACTTCCCAACATGGCGGTTGTCCAGGTACACGGGCATTCTCATTCGAGCCTTCCAGGGTGACAACTCCAGCTGCTGATAGAGTCAGCCAACCGGGTGAACTGCGCCAGTGGCCGGTTCAACTTCATCTTGTTCCGGTCAATGCTCCCTACTTCCAGGATGCCGATCTGCTGATTGCAGCAGACTGCGCCCCATTTGCCTATCCGGAATTCCACCGGGATTTTCTATCTGGCAGGGCACTGGTGGTAGGTTGTCCCAAACTCGACGACATCCGATTCTACCGGGACAAATTAGCGGAACTCTTCAAGGTTTCAGCAATAAAGAGTGTTACAGTGTTACGAATGGAGGTTCCTTGCTGCGGAGGAATAGTATTGACTGCAAAGCAGGCCCTGGAAGAGAGCGGTAAATCCATCCCTTACCGGGTGGTGACTATTGGTGTCAAGGGTGAAATAAATGAAGTATGAGGTTATGAGACTAAAAAGATAATTTTTATCTTTTTAGTTGACAAGGCGTAGGGTGGTTGCTACTGTTTTACAGTATCGAACAATTATTCTGCTGTGAAAGGAGAACGTTAATGAGTACTTGCACCCTCGTAACCCAAGAAGCCCCGGATTTTACCGCTGATGCGGTAATGGCCGACAACACCTTTGGCCAAATAACGCTGTCATCCTATAGGGGGAAATATGTCGTGCTTTTCTTTTACCCGCTGGATTTCACCTTTGTCTGTCCTTCAGAAATCATTGCATTCAATAAGAAGATAGATTCCTTCCGCCAGAAGAACTGTGAGGTGATCGGTGTCTCCGTTGATTCCAAGTTTACCCATTTTGCCTGGAAGAATGTAAAGGTTGAGGATGGCGGAGTCGGAAATATTCAATATCCACTGGTGTCAGACCTGAACAAGAAGATCGCCCAGTCGTACGGAATACTCTTCAATGAAGCTGTTGCCCTCCGTGGCCTTTTCCTTATTGATACAAAGGGGGTCATCCGCCATGCAGTCATCAATGACCTGCCCCTCGGACGGAGTGTTGACGAAGCGTTGCGTATGGTCGATGCGCTTCAGTTTGTGGAGACCCATGGCGATCAGGTATGTCCTGCCAATTGGAAAGAGGGAGAGGATGCGATGAAGCCGACAGCTGAAGGGGTAGCAAATTATCTGGCAAAGCATGGTAAATGAGTGTTTCGCAGGTATATGAAGATAGAAAACGCGGCTTTCACCGCGTTTTTTTTATTCTAACGGGGCCGGAGAGTTGCGGGGGACTGTTCTTTGTGGTACATAATGCACTACGCCCTTGTTCCTCCAATTTCATATTGAAAGGAGAAGCTATGCACAGAATCGCTTACGTGCTTCCGTTTCTGTTGTGCCTCATCCTGATAACCCCGGCTTCGGCCCAGGAATCACAGCCGCCAGCTGCCATTGTTGAGAAAATGGCATTCAAGCTGACACGAGGCTTGACAAATGTTGCCACCTGCATAGCCGAGATTCCAAAGCAGACCACGAACTCCATTCGCGACAGGGGTAATGTCGGTTACGTTATCGGTCCGCTCAAAGGATTTGGCATGACACTGTATCGCGGTCTTATAGGAGGGATGGAGGCGATTTTTTTCATGGTGCCGCAACCTGGGTATTATGATCCGATGGTCGATCCGGAATACGTATGGCAAGGTTGGGGAGATCCTGATCCTGAAAAACCCGCAGCAAAGGTCGAGTGATACCATGCAAATACGAATGACCAGAAGCAGTCTCGTAATCATCATTCTTGCGGCTTTGCTAATTTTACCTGAAATTGTATCAGCAGACCGTTATAAGAATGTTGACAACGCAACACCCCAGGAAGTTGCCGATGGGATGGGTAGCAAGCTTGCCCGCGGGTTTGCAAATGCTGCCACAGGATTGGGAGAGCTTCCAAAGCAGATTTATTATACGACTAAGGAAGACGGCTGGGGTAAGGGATTGTTTGTGGGACCACTCAAGGGAATAGTCATGACCCTTACCCGTACGGTTTCCGGAGTCGTTGAAGTCTTCACCTTCTTTGTACCGTATCCGGGGTTTTACGATCCGCTGTTCGATCCTGCATATGTCTGGCAAAAGGAATAAGTCATTAAGCAGCAAGGCCTTCATTCCATGCCACTCACTAACCTAAATCCTCCCCAGCGTGAGGCGGTACTTCACGGCGAAGGCCCCCTCCTGATTCTTGCCGGAGCCGGTTCCGGTAAAACCCGTGTAATTGTTCAGAGGATCATCAATCTTGTCTGCAAAGCAGACGTTCCTCCATGGCAGATCCTGGCGGTCACCTTCACCAACAAGGCTGCCGGAGAGATGCGGGAGAGGGTGGAGAAGGCGCTAGGTTCCAAAGACCTTCCACTCATCTCCACATTCCACTCTGTTTGCGCCCGCATACTTCGACAGGATGGCCACTATCTCGGTTTTGACAGATCCTTCGCCATATACGACGATGGCGACAGTCAGAAGATACTGAAGGAGATTCTGTCTGAGCTGAATCTGGACGAGAAGCGCTACCCGCCCCGCTCACTGGCTGCTGCCATCGACGACTGCAAAAATAACGGTCGTCTTCCGCACGAGATGCCATCAGACTATCAAAATGCACTCCTTGCAAAGGTCTATGGAGCCTACCAGGGCCGCCTGAAGAAATGCAACGCCCTTGACTTCGGCGACCTTGTGCTGATGACTGTGAAGCTTTTCGAGCAGGAACCTCTGGTGCTGGAGCGCTACCAGGACCGCTGGCGCTGGCTTATGGTGGACGAGTATCAGGACACCAACCCGATCCAGTACAGGCTTGTCACCATGTTGGCCGGTAAGCGTCGCAACCTCTGCGTAGTAGGTGATGATGATCAGTCGATCTATCGGTGGCGCGGGGCGGATATTCGCAATATCCTCGATTTTGAGAAGGACTTTCCTGGGGTAATGGTGGTCAAACTGGAGCAGAACTACCGCTCAACCCAGACCATACTCAGTGCTGCCGGAGCAGTGGTGGCCCAAAACCGGGGGCGAAAGCCAAAGACTCTCTGGACTGAAAACAAGAAAGGAGAGCGGATCGTCTACCGAAGACTTGAGAGCGAGAGAGATGAGGCGCGATTTGTCTCTCAAGAGATCGTGCGACATCAGCGCCGGGGCGGGAGTCTTTCTGAGGCAGCTGTCTTCTATCGGACAAATGCCCAGTCCCGTGCCATAGAGGACGCACTTGTGGCTGAAGGAACTGCGTATCACATGGTCGGTGGTACCCGTTTCTATGAGCGGATGGAGGTCAAGGATATACTCGCGTATCTCAAAGTGCTTGTAAACCCGGCCGATGAGGTGGCACTTAAACGGATTATCAACACACCGCCGCGAGGTATTGGTCATTCGACGGTGGAAAAGGTGGCTGATTTTGCTGCACGGCAAGGGATAACCCTCTACGAAGCTGTCCGTAGTGCCGCGGATGGCGCAATCCTTGCCTCTGGTCCCCGTGGCAAGCTGGCTCCTTTTGTGTCGATGATGGATGGTTTTGCTGCGATAAGGGATGCGGTCTCTCTTGAAGAACTGACATCAAGAATCATCAAGGAATCCGGTTATGAGGCCAAAATGCGTGAGGATCGGAGCGAAGAGTCAGCCGACCGACTGGCCAACCTTCAGGAACTTCTGGCCGCGATTGCGGAATTCGAACAGTCTAACGACGAGAGCGGGGTTTCCCCCTTTCTTGAGCAGGTGGCTCTGATATCTGATCTGGAGAGAAGTGAGAAGGGGCGAGAGTCTGTGACACTTATGACCCTTCATGCCGCCAAAGGGCTAGAATTCCCTCTTGTATTCATGGTGGGGATGGAGGAGAAACTCTTTCCTCATCTCCGCTCTCTTGAAGATCCCGATCAGATGGAGGAGGAGCGGAGACTCTGTTACGTTGGGATGACCCGTGCAATGGAGCGCCTCTTCCTTTCTAATGCCCGTCGTCGCCGGGTCTTTGGTCAGGATCAGCTCAACCCCCCCTCCCGATTCATCGTTGACATCCCCGCAGAATTCATTGATCTGGAGGAAGAACCGTCTGTACCTTCTAGCGGGGGGTGGGGTGGGACTTCTTGGAACCGGAGTTTCGGAAGCGGAAGGAGCTCTACTGTATCGTCACCTCTCCCGGATAAAGCTTCATCTCAGCCTGAAGCAGGGGGGCATAATCTGGAAAGTGTCGTTGGGTATGCTGATGACAACGGAGAATGCCGAGAGGTTGAACTGGTGCCGGACGAACCGAGCGGGGTGATTCTTGGGATGAAGGTCCGTCACGCAAAGTTCGGCATAGGTGTCATACGGAGGATTGAAGGATCCGGAGACGATCAAAAGGTGATCGTCTGGTTTAACTCGGTTGGTCCAAAGAAGCTGCTGGTGAGGTTTGCAGGACTGGAGCGCGTGCTATGAAACGGAAGTTTTCCGGTCACAGTCAAGAAAGGTCTTTTCCAGCTCCAGTGCGATTCCTTCTGTGGTTTTTCTGACTACCTTTGCCCTCATCTGGCAGATCTTGTTTTCCTTTGAATGGTGGTAGATGGTTATCAGAACCGAGTCATTTTCGGGGATGTTCTGTCCGGTCTTTACAAAGACCCCTTTTAGGCTGATGTTGTCCAGTTCCCCTTCTACAATTTTATCGTTGTACGTGATGGTCGCTTCTAGGTGGATGGGTAGCCTCGAGTAATTCCGTGCTTTCATCGGTCTCTCCTATTGCCGCTACTGCCATCTGCCGCACCAAATACCGAACAATAAGTATATCTCGTTACGGCTGACATGCAATCCTGAAGCGCAAAGCTTTTGACAAGCAGGGGTGATTCGGCTACCTTGGGAATTATGCAGGAGTTTCTCACAAGCAACGGTTACCCGGCACTTTTCCTGCTAAGCTTCCTTGCCTCTACGCTCCTTCCGCTAGGTTCGGAATGGCTTCTGGTCGCTCTTCTGATCAAAGGTTTCGTACCGCTTCACTTGGTGATGGTTGCTTCTGTCGGAAATTTTCTGGGGGCCTGCACCACGTACGCTCTGGGGATTTACGGCAGTCGTTTCATTGAGGAGAAGATCTTCAAGATGGACGAACGCGACAGGAGGAGGGCCGAACTCACTTTTGAGCGATTCGGCAGTTGGAGCCTTCTCTTTACCTGGCTGCCGGTGATTGGCGACCCGCTCTGTCTGGCAGCAGGGGTTCTGAAGGTTGGTTTTACCCGTTTCGCCGTGCTGGTAATGCTTGGAAAGATGATTCGCTACGCGGTTGTAGCCTGGGCGACGATTGAAGGAATAAACCTGTTTGTCTGATTATGTTTCAACAGGAGTATTGATGATAACATGTAAAACATCTTGCCTCTCCAACGGCCTTCGTCTGGTCGCTGTGGAGATGCCTCATCTACATAGCGCTGAGATTGCCGTCTATATTAAAGCCGGTGGCCGCAATGACACTCTGGAAAAGGCCGGTCTTGCACATTTTGTGGAACACATGCTCTTTCGTGGTACAAAGGACTACCCTACAACCTTGGAGCTGGAAAACGCTTTTGAGGCAGTAGGCGGCAGCGTTAATGCGTCTACGGACGAAGAGACCACCTGCTACTTTTCCCGTATCCATCCCACCCATGCACCGAAGGGTATCGCCATACTCGCCTCAATGCTCCGCCGACCGCTTCTCTCCGGTTTGGATACCGAACGTCGGATTATCATTGAGGAGGCGATGGAGGACATCAATGAGCAGGGTGAAGAGATCAATACCAATAACCTGTCGAGCCGCCTGATGTGGCCGGATCATCCCCTAGGAATGCCGACCATCGGCTATCTGGAGACGATTCGCGAGGTTTCGAGGGAGGATCTGATCAGCTACCTGGCGCGTCATTACGTTCCTGAGAATGCCGTGGTGGTGGTGTCAGGCAATGTCCAGGCCGAGGAGTTCTTTACTGCATGCGAAACAGAGTTTGGCGATTGGCAGAATGTCACTGCACCGACGCTGGTGAAGGCAGATTTTGACCAGTCTGAGCCACGGCTACTCTTTGCATCGGATTCCGACAGCCAGCTCCATCTCCATCTGGCGTTTCGCGGTTTTGCCCGGTTGGACCGGAGGATCATGGCTATACGCATGTTGCGCAGGATTCTCTGCGGAGGCGGAAGCTCCCGCCTTCACCTCTCTCTGCGTGAACGCCTCGGAATAGTCTACTCGGTGGAGGCCAGTATCGCTGCATACGAAGAGACCGGCTCCTTTGCCATTGAACTCTCTACTTCGCCTGAAAACCTGGACCGAGCAGTCTCAGAGGTGTTGGGGGAGGCTCTGGCCCTCTCTGCCGGACCGATCCCTGCCGGCGAGCTGGAGAGGGTGCGGAACAGCTATTTTTTTGACCTTGAGTACAGCCGGGATTCTACCTATGAGATGCAGGTCCGTTATGGGTGGGGGGAACTGATGGGGATGGTCAGGAGTCTGGAGGACGACTATGCCGAGGCTGCGGCCATCGATGCAGGGCATCTGCAGGAGACTGCGGCTGCCCTCTTTGCGCCCAATAACCTGAATCTGGTTGTTGTCGGCCCGTGGCAGGAGTCGGCTCGCAAAGCAGTTGAGCTGCAGGTGGATGAGTACTGCCGGAAGTGGAAAGAGCGCTTACAGTGTTAAATGGCTGCTTCTTTCAGAAGCCGTTCCAGTTCCACCAGGTCGAAGTGGTAGATCTCCTGACAAAACTCGCAGGTGACATCTGCCTCTCCCTCCTTTTCCAGCAGTTCAGTCAACTCCATCCTGCCTAATGAAATGAGCACCCGCTCGATCCGTTCACGGCTGCAGGAACAGACAAAGGCCACGACACGCTTTTCTATGGTATGGTAGGGGATGCCTTGGAATAGCCGCTCCAGTAGCTGTTCAGGCGAATTGCCCTCGTGCAGGAGGGCTGTCAGTGGCGGCAATTCGGCAAGTCGTGCCATCAGCTGATCTACAATTCCCTCATCACCCGGTGGGAGCGATTGTATCAGAAATCCCCCGCTAGCCGAGACACTGTTGTCCGGCTCCACAAAGACCCCCAGCCCAACCGCGGACGGGGTCTGTTCCGACTCCGTAAGATAGATCGCCAGATCCTCCCCGATCTCGCTGGTGGCCAGCGGCACTATCCCCCGGTATGGTTGTTTCATCCCCAGATCTTTTGTCACCGTCAAAAGCCCTGCCTTTCCCAAGGCCGATGCCACGTCGAGGCGTCCCTCCGGGGTCTCCATATGTACCGCCGGCACCCGCACATACCCCCTGACTGCACCGTTGGCATCGGCCTCCACCAGAACCTTCTTCAGCGGCCCGTTCCCCTCGAAGCTGAGCGCTACCCGGTCACCGCTCTTAAGAAGAGCTCCCATCAGCACGCCTGCCGTCAACCCCCTACCGAGCGCAACAGCTGCCGTGGGCCAGGCACCCTGGCGCTGACAGGCTTCATTCACGAGAGTTGTGGTGATGCATGCCAACGCCCGGACAGTCCCTTTTTCGGTCATTATACGTACAAGGTAATCGTTCACTTACTCTCCATAACTTCTGTGGATATCTGGCATTAGAGTACTTCAGGCCTTGTGTGAGGTCAAGTCCGAGAAGGGAGTGTTGGGCTGGAAATATTGATGACCTCAGACTTGCGAGCCTGCCTGAAGAGAACAACCATTAGGTGTGCAGTATCTCTAATTGAACGGCGGGGCCTTCAGTAAGATCCGACATGCTACTCAATATGTTACTAGAGATTCTACATTCATTGGAATTTGCCTCTCAAGGGATTATAGTAATTTCCGATATGGTAACTAGCCATATTCGGTGGCTACAGAAGAAAGCAGCTAGAGGAGAGACCTATTGATCAAAGTTGAATCTCAGGAGAATAGGGTCGCAGGATGAAACGTCTCCTGTCACTATCTATCAGGACCCACCTTCTGCTCATAGCAGCCATCATTATGGTTGTACCTCTCGGTATCATTGTCCATTCATCGTTTAAACAACGCGAGTACCAAGAGAACGAAACAAAATACCATACCAGCCAACTGGTTAATCAGGTCGGTTCAGAATTATCAAGTCTCTCCACAAGTACGGAACTGCTTCTCAATACGCTTTCCAAAACCACGATTGTCCAACAGCGGAATGCTGGCGCCGTCAACAACCTCCTTGCCGACATCATCAAGCAGTACCCCATTTACTCAAACCTCCTTATGCTGGACAAGACAGGCACCTTGTGGGCTTCGGCGCTTCCTTTCAAGGAGCCGATTTCATACATGGAACGACGGCATGTCAAAAATGCCTTGTCCAGCGGGAAATTCTCCTCCAGTCAATACTCAATGGGGAAACTGATCCGTAAGCCGATTTTTGCATTTGCTCTCCCTATGAAGGATGAATCGGGACAGATCAGCGGGGTCGCCATCGCAGCGCTTGATCTCGATAATTACACCAGGGTTCTAAAAGGGCTTAAATTCCCGAACGATACGACTATTCTTCTTGTGGATCACCAGGGCACCATCCTGTATAACGCGCTCTATCCTGATATGATAGGCAAAACGGATCGGGTTGACCTTTTCAACAGAATGACCAAAGGTCCTGATGAGGGGACATTTGAGGCAGTTGGCAATATCGGCCGCTACAATATCATTTCGTATCGGAAGCTCAAGCTTGAACATGAACAGACTCCGTACATGTATGTACGTGCAGCCATAGGCCATAAGATCGCATTGGAACAGGCCAACAGAGATTTGATGGTAAACCTCATTGTTCTGACATCCTTGATGCTGGTAATGTTAGGTTGTGCAAAGTATTTCAGTAACAGATACCTGATTAGAAAAATTGATTCGCTTCAGGATGCCTCACGCCGTTTGGCCGACGGTAATTTTGATGTAAGGGTGGCAGATCAGGTTATTGGCGGCGAGTTGGGGGAGTTGGGGCGCACCTTTGACATCATGGCCCAGGCTCTATCCGACGATAAAGCCACACGGGAGCGGATAGAAAAGTCACTGAAGGAAAGCGAGGGACAGTTACGGAACGCTGTCCTCAATTCACCGTTTCCGACCATGCTGCATGCGGAAGATGGCGAAGTCATGCTTATAAGTAAATCCTGGACTGAGATAACCGGTTACACTCACGATGAAATACCGACGATCATCGACTGGACCCGCCGAGCCTATGGCCAAAACGAAGATGTGGTGAAGAAGCATATTCAAGGGCTCTTCGAACTGACTCAAAGAAACGATGAAGGTGAGTATTGCATCATAACCAACACCGGTGAAGTACGGATATGGGATTTCAGCACGGCACCCATAGGTATCCTTCCAGATGGCAGACGACTCGTCATCAGCATGGCGAAGGATGTGACCGAACAGCGGCACCTCGAAGAGCAGTTGGTTCAGTCTCAGAAGATGGAGGCCATTGGAACCTTGGCAGGGGGGGTCGCCCATGATTTCAACAATATCCTGATGGTCATAGATGGTTACGGATCCATGTTGCAGAATCATGTGAAGGATGATCCCAAAGCATTAAAAATGCTCGATCAGGTACTTGCCTCATCACGTCGTGCTGCAGATATGACTTCGCAACTTCTCGCGTTTAGCCGAAAACAGACAGTGGAGCTCAAAACCGTCAACTTGAATGATATTATCCACGGACTTAAGAAGAGTCTGTCACGCCTGATCGGAGAGCATATTGATTGCCGGTTTGATACGCCACTAAACCCGCTTTATGCAAATGCGGACAGATCCCAACTAGAACAAGTGATCATTAATCTTGCGGTTAATGCGCGAGATGCGATGCAGGATGGCGGCAAGATTGTCATTTCAATGGAAGAGATACTGATTGGTGACCTTACAATCGGATTGCACGACATTGATGCGCGGGGGAGATACGGGCTTATCAGCGTGTCAGATACGGGAGACGGAATAGCCCCGGAGTTCCTGAACAGAATCTTCGACCCGTTCTTCACTACCAAGGAAGTAGGCAAAGGGACCGGTCTCGGGCTTTCCATGGTCTATGGAATCATCAAGAAACATAATGGCTACATAAATGTGTACAGTGAAGTAGGAAAGGGGACCGCATTCAAGATTTACCTGCCGCTGACGGATGAAATTCAGCGAGTATCATCAGAAACAGAAAGAGAGGAGCTTCCACGAGGCAATGAAGGCATTCTTCTGGTCGAGGATGACGAGGCTATTCTTCAGATGATCTCTGAACTGCTGGAAGATTACGGCTACACACTGTTTACGGCTTCCAACGGCGAAGAAGCAATCAAGCGGTTTCTGGAACAGAAAGATTCAATTGACCTGGTACTGACTGATGTTATCATGCCTCTGATGAATGGCCGTGACGCCTATGAGAAAATACACTCTCTCAAGCCGAATATGCCGGTGATCTACATGAGTGGTTACCCTGCAGATCTTATGCCCCAGCGAGTGGAGGGAGACAGCATCAATTATCTCTCCAAACCGATAAATCCTGACGCACTGTTGAATAAGGTCCGTGACGTGCTCCAGCAAAGCTACAGCGAAGCAGATGACTCCTCGAAATCAATCTAGTCAATACCACTAACCGACACTTTGATCAAACCAGCCCCGTGGCAAAGTTGAATGGGGATGTCCCCGGAATTGCTCGGCCAGAGGCCCAGGCGTCAAGAATCCGCTGGCGGTCGCTCGGCAGTGCCTGGCTCAGGTCGATGACAAAGGAAGAGCAGCCAATCGCCTCCAGACGATCCCTGAAGCCGGTTAGCGAGAACGGAGTGGTCGGGGTGACCGCGGTAAGCCCGTCTTTTACGGTAACGCGGTATCCGTCACCCCGGTCGGATTGGACCGGCATGTCCCCTTTTACCCCTTTGATGGCAATCTTGGAAGTTATGGCAGGAACGGTGCCGTAGACCATTATCTGGCGATCCATGGAGAGATCAGCTGCAAGCAACTCTCCAAGGTTTTCGGCATCGTCCTCGATGTACAGGGTGCAGGCGCCGACTCCAAGTTCTTTCCACTCGAGCATGGCCTGGGAGTTGAGGGAAAAGAGCCGGTAATCCGTGGCAATCTCTGCGTCGATCTTATCAAGGAGGGGGAAGTGGGAGATGTTGGCCGCTTCGAAGCGTCTGAAGCCGTAGCGCGCAAGGGTTGATAGTGCCTCACGGTACCAGGGGATGTCTTGATCGAAGATTATGAAGGGGAGCCGCCAGAGGATCTTCTCCTCCTTCCCCTTGAGGCGACGGCTCGCCAGCGGCAGTTCATGGAGATTTGCCTTTGATACCGGGAGGCTCAAGGCATCCACCCCATCGGCATGCAGAAGGGATATGTCCCTCAAGTGCTCGATCCTGATGAAGAGGCTGGCAGGCCGTCGTGAGACAGCTCTTTTGCCGATCAGACTGTCAGTAGCCTCTCTCACGCGAGCTGACCTCTCCCGCCTGATAAGGGCAAGGACGCTCTCCGCAAGCTGGCGATAGAAATCGCGGCGTATCTCCTTCATGCGTGCCGGCATGATGAGGACCTGAGGGAACCCCTCTGCCGCAAGAGAGTGCATGGTGAAGGGGGTATCGCCGGTTTTGCAGAACTGGCCGGCAAGGACAGCGGCCATGTCACTGGTACGCGCCGGTTCGAGCTCTCCCATCTGGAATTCGCTGCAGTGGCTGATGCTGCCGCAACGAGCCTCGATCTGCAGGACTCCGTCATTCAGGGAGAAGGCAAGGTCGCAGGGGATCTTTGCCGGTCCTGCAGAGTCGAGGCGTTTCTGGCAGGCGGATTCGCTCATATTGAAGGCTGTTTCGGAAGATACCTTGAAGACAGCGTCCCCGACGTTGCAGGGGAACGGCGTCGGTACTGCTACCGCTGTTCCCTCCTGAACGTTTTTCACAACTTTGCTGTTGACGAAGATCTCCTTGATGGTGAAGGCCTTGCCAGCCATATCGGTTTTCGGCTGTACCCTGATCCGGTCGCCCACATGGAGCCGGTCGCGGCTGGTGAAGGCGAGTCTGCCACCCCGTACTGACGTTATCTCCCCGAGGAAGCGTCCGGTGGCGCCTCTGAGAGAAGGAGTGGCAATGTCCGTAGGCTGATGGGAGGCGAGGAATCCCTTGGTGGGTACCCGTCCGAAAGAGCGCCTGAGCAGTTCCTTGGCACGGGTCAGATTATTTGGCCAATCGCTGAGTGTGGTGTCCAGGGCAAGGCGATAGGCCTCAACCACGCAGGCCACATATTCGGCCGATTTCATCCTCCCTTCGATTTTGAACGAGCAGACGCCGGCATCGACAAGCTGCGGGACCAGATCGATACTGGAGAAGTCGTTGGTGGAGAAGTAATACCCCTCCTTACCGCGATACTTGTACTGGCGCCGGCATGGCTGTGCGCAACGGCCACGGTTGCCGCTGTGGCCACCGAGGAAGGATGAGAAGTAGCACTGGCCTGAGAAGGAGAAGCAGAGAGCCCCGTGGATGAAGCACTCGATGCCGATGGGGCTCGCCTTGACTATCTGCTGAATCTCGTCAAGGTGGAGTTCGCGGGCCAGAACCACACGCTCGAAGCCGAGGGTCGCTAGCTGCTGGACACCTGGGGTGTTGTGGACGGTCATCTGGGTGGAGGCATGAACCGGAAGTGAAGGGAAGAAGTTTCGCGCCAGGCGGGCTACCGCCATATCCTGTATGATGACCGCATCCGCCCCCATCCCTTCAAGGGCAGAAAGGATCTCGATCAGCTGAGGGAGCTCATTCTCCTTTACCAGGGTGTTGAGGGTTACATATACTTTTCGTCCGCTGGCATGGGCATAGGCCAGCATCCTCTCCATCTGATAGAGGGAGAAGTTCTTGGCTTTTGCTCGTGCGGAAAACTCCTTCATGCCGGCATATACGGCATCTGCACCCTTTTCCATGGCAGCGAAAAAGGCTTCGAGAGACCCCGCAGGGGCAAGGAGTTCGGGTTTCTGTTTTGTTGGAATTGTCATCCAGTCAGACTAGCGGAACTGCATGATTGCGTCAACATTCTTGATTTACTGTGCCTTTGATTCGATGGCAGGGGGGAGGTCAGGATGAAAGACGTGATCGATCAGGCCTTTCATCCTGATTGTCAAATCATGCAGAAGTTTAAGCGATGGCGTTCAACAGCTGCGAGGCATCGTGCCACATATCCCCCATGCCTGACTGTTGCAGGGCATCACGCAAGAGGGGACGAGCGGCATGTGAAATGTCATGGAGTGCTTGATCCACAAGCAGCCGGCCTGAGCCGTTTACCGGGCCACCTTCGGTAGCGAGGGAGAAACTGAAACTGCTACTGGTAAGTTCCGCGCTGGATCCCTGGTAGTTCACGGCTATATTCCCGTTTTGACCGTCAATAATGCCCAGTGTCTGATTGCTGAAGGATGCCCGGTCTACTGCAAGTTCCATGGAGAAGGATACGGCTTTACCATCAGTAGTGGATATCGTTCCCGAGAAGGAAAAGGCAAACTGTTCTACTTCTATTGCCGCGCTACTCATGGTTACAGTTGACAGAGGAGCATCGTTTGCAATGGCTTGCGTTTCCGAATTCTGCTGGTGATGCCGTTGCGCTCCCTTTGACAGCTTGTCCGGCTCTTCCCCGGTAATCTGACGGAGGATATTGCGCAGCAGATCCAACTGCCGCCCCTCTTTTTCATCGTCTCGCAACCTAGCTCCAAGTTCGACTGCAGATGCATGATGGGAATCCCTGGCATCCTCGGAAATACCGACGAAGTCGGTTGTCGAGGCAAGGGGGGGCTTAGCCCTGTTAGCTGATGTAACGCTTGCTGGTTGAAGGTCAGTGGCAAGGCTCAGGGCAGCGGACTGGTAACGGAGGGAAGTCATTTCAGCGGAAATACTGAACGTGCTTGTCATAAATCCTCCCAGAATTCTTCCAGGTTGCCGTCCTTCTGGACGGGTGCATCCGGTTATGGCGATAGGTATCGGCTGGTTCAGCGATAACTTGAGAAGGAAACTGCATTGAACTCTCCATAGATGCTATTGGAAATAGTTCCCGATGCAGGTTTCCAGCTTTCCGTGGAGCAATGTCTCATCATCGTTGCAGATCTCAGAATGCAGAACTGCGCCTTGGTCGAGAAAGAGTTGAACGATAACCGGATCAAAGTGGCTCTCCATTGACTCCTGCAGGATCTTTACCGCGACATCGAAACTGAATGCCTCCTTGTAGGGGCGCTTGGATGTCAAGGCATCGAACACATCAGCCACTGCAAAAATGCGGGCGTTCAGAGGGATATCCTCCCGTATAAGGCCAGCCGGATAGCCGCTGCCGTCGAATTTTTCATGGTGGCAGCGGACCACATCCAATGCATCCTTCAGCCAGTCGTAACCGCGGATGATATCCTCGCCATGCCGGACATGGGTTTTCATGATCACGAATTCATCGTCGGTCAGCTTTCCCGGTTTAAGCAGAATCGAATCACTGATGGCGATTTTGCCCAGATCATGCAGGAAGGCACCCT
Source organism: uncultured Geoanaerobacter sp. (assembly GCA_964528055.1). GTDB lineage: Bacteria > Desulfobacterota > Desulfuromonadia > Geobacterales > DSM-12255 > Geoanaerobacter. The sequence goes on from CAZGQM010000001.1 coordinate 114,653, forward strand.
TTATCAGACCTTTCATGGTGGCAGCAGGCAATCCCAGCTTTTCACCGATTCTTACCGAGTAGAGCGTCACCCGGTAATTGTGGATATTGGTGTCACTGTCCCGTTTGGCAATGGCGCTTCCCAGCACTTTCAGCATGCCGATATTCGTCAGCGTCAGGCTGTGCGAGTAATCGAGGAGCTTCCGGTTGAGGCGGATGATGAGGGGGTAGAGTACCAGGCTGGTGGCGAAAATAATCAGCACGACCAAGACAAGTGACCAGAGTGTCTGCTGCTTGATCTGGGAGATGATTTCTCGTGGAGCGTGGTAAATTCCTTCCAGGTAGCCGATCTTGGCTCCTGTTTTGTTGTTGATTGGTACAAAGACCCTCAGGTAATTATCGTTTCCAAGAATCAGTTTCTCGCAGACGATGCCGCTTTTATCGGCAAATTCGATGCCGTGCTTGGGAAGCTTAGCCTCGACCTCCCTGGCGGATGTCTTGATCGCCTCGGTGATCTTTTTCGAATCGGTGTCGTAGAATTCGACAACGATCAGGTTGTCCTTTTCTATTTCATAATGAATTTTCCGGTTGAGTTCTGCAAGCGCCGGCTCAGAAGGTGATTTCAGGTAGGAAGCCATCGCATCCGTGTAACTTGCGGTTTCGGTCTTGGCCATGCTCACTACATGGTTGTCCAGACGGACATTGCCAAGATAATGAACAAGACCGCCGATCAGCAGGGATAGGACGATCCAGACAAGCGCCAGCCTGAGGAGAAGCCATTTATGGATGTTGTCGATCATTGGTCTTCTCTCCAAACTGAATCCGTTTGGCTTTGAAGGATATGAACTCCAAATCAGTGGAGTTTATTCGAGCAGAATCTTGACGGCTGTAAATCTCAGGGCGCTTTTTCATTATCGGTGTTTACGGTGTCCCCTTTTTCCCTTTGCAGTGCCTGCAAGTGAGAAGAGGTCAGCCTGGGAAATCCGCCATTGGTTTCCCTCTCTGATAAGCCGGTAGGAGCGGGTTTTGTATTTGATATCGCCCCCACCTTCCAGTCCGATCTTTGCCCGGATGACAGCGATATCGTCGTTCTCGACCTGGATGGATACATCCTGCATCTTCTGCCAGCAACAGGCAGGCTTGTTTACCGCGTTCTCCAGTCGGGAGGCGAAATCTTCCTTTGCGACCTTGCCGCTTATTAGTGTTCGTGCATGAAGTTCATCGTAACGTCCGGCTCGCCAAAGGTCGAGAATTTCTTCAAATGCGCTTCGCGCAGAGCTGGTGAGCTCGGACTCGGTCTGGTAGGAGCTCCGGCTATTGGCAGGAGATGGTGATAGGTAGGCAAGCGTAATAGCAATGATCAACAGAAATATTTTCATGGGGTAACCTCCATGAAAATATTTTAGCGTACAATATATCGGGTGCAAGTAACAGATGCCAAGAGGATACGTGTCGTGTATCCACTTGGCAGGGAAGAACATCTTGACAGCAATGTAACCGGCCTCAGTTATTTTGCGCTCATCGGTCTTGTGAACTTTAGAGGTGCCGGTCGCAGGCAGCAGCCACTTTCTTCATCTGCTCCATCAGCAATGCGAATTTCTTCGGCTTGAGCGACTGCGGACCGTCGCTCGAGGCGTGCTCCGGATCAGGGTGTACCTCGATTATCAGGCCGTCTGCCCCGGCTGCAACCGCTGCCAGCGACATGGGTCCTACGTAATGGTAGTTGCCGGTTCCGTGTGAAGGGTCGGCAATGACCGGCAGGTGTGTTTTTGCCCTGAGCACCGGAATGGCCGAGAGGTCAAGTGTGTTGCGGGTGGCGGTTTCAAAGGTCCTGATGCCGCGCTCGCAGAGGATCACGGCCTGGTTCCCTTCGGCCATGACATATTCGGCGCTCATCAGGAACTCTTGGATCGTCATGGACATTCCACGTTTTAGCAACACCGGCTTGCGGATCTGCCCGACTTTTTTGAGAAGTGCAAAGTTCTGAGAGTTGCGGGCACCGATCTGCAGGATATCAGCGTATTCAGCAACGAGTTCAACTGTTTCAGGATTAATCACCTCGGTGACGATCGGCAGACCGGTTATTTCCCGTGCCTTTGACAGAAGTTTCAGCCCTTCTTCTTCCATCCCTTGAAAGGAGTATGGTGAGGTACGGGGCTTGAACGCACCGCCTCTTAAAACATGGGCACCGGCAGCCTTTACCGCCTTGGCGCTTTCGATGATCTGCTCCTCGCTCTCTACTGAGCAAGGACCTGCCATTATAATGATTTCCGACCCGCCGATAGATATGGTTTCGCTGATCCGGATCACGCTCCGCTCTTTCTTCACTTCCGAGGAGGCAAGCTTGTAGGGCTGAAGTATCGGCACAACGCTTTCAACGCCGTGCATCGATTCAAGGGTATGCAGCACCAGCTTCCCACGTTCGTCCCCTACGGCGCCTATGACGTCCCGCGTTGTTCCGTGTATTACATGCGGTTTGTATCCCAGTTCCTTGATCCTCTTAAGCACTTCATCCCGGTCCTTTTTTGCTGCTCCTGCCTTCATTACGATAATCATCGTCATCCCTTTCTCGCCAAAAAACGAAAGGCCGGAGGAATCTTCCCCGGCCCTATATTGCTTCGCTAAAAACGAAAAAGCCGGGGGTAGACTCCTGTCTGCCCTCGGCTCTTGGCTGCGTGGTTTGGTATATCCCTCGCTTAGACCTCGACCCGGGCAGACGGCGTAAAATAAAAGCCGTACCAAAAAGAAAACCCGGTAAAAGTGTGAAAGCTGGTAGAGATCATGGTGTTTATCTTTGACCATGTGTTACAGGTTTGTCAAGATATTTGTTCGTATGACCCCGGAGTTGCCCCTGTAAAGGTCAGGCAATGATTGTGGCAATAGCTGCGTCGATCTTTTCAACATCGACGATTGTGTTGAAGCAGGGGCCGTGTGGACGGTCATTCAGCACTCCGAAAACCGGAAGGGGATAGCAGTCCTTGATTCCGGATGTGAGGTCGCGTTCGCATGCAACTGCAACCACCAGCTTCGGGCGTTTCTCTACAATCACTTTGCGGGCCAGGGTGCCGCCGGTGGCAACCGAAATGTCGATTTGATACTTTTCCGCAAGCTCTGCAAGTCCTTTGATGTCGCACCGACCGCAGCGTACGCACTTGTCGATGCCGCCGGTCACCTTGATGTCGCAGTCGAAGAGCTGCAGGCAGTGGGGGAGGAGGATAAGAATGCGATCTGCAGGGACCAGCATCTTCTGCGAAGATACCAGGCTGTTGTTCATGGCGATGAATGACTGCCGGATGGTGTCCTTTGGGATTCCGAGTGCGCGGCCCAGGAGCTCGATGGCTGGCAGGAGAAACTTGATCACCACCAGCCGCATGAAGCGTGTGAAGAGTATGTCCCTTCCCAGTGCCGTGGTAAGCACCAGCAGGCCGGTACCGAGAACTGCCATCAGAGACAGGGTTGCGAACAGCAGCCCTACGATGCGGGGGAGATCAGGGTGGAAGTTGGCGAGCCCTGTTGTAGGTATCCACCACATGAGGTAAATAAAACCGACGATCATGAGGCAGGTCACTCCCATAAGTGCCACGAAAAGGCGCTTGCGGGGGGGTGTCTGGGGGGCGCTACTCTTCAATTGCAGGGTCCTTCATGCCAAGAATTGTGCCGGGTAGCAGCCGGCATCCTCCCAGAAATTCGGCGGCTGGGAGGCGCTTCTTCCCCTCGAGCTGAAGTTCTTCGATAAGCAGGCTCCCTCCGTTACAGGCGATCTCAATGCCGTTTTTGCCGACAGCAAGCACGGTCCCTGTTGGGCCGCTGCCATAGGCGATCCGTGGTCTAAATAGTTTCAGCATCCTGTTATCCAGAAAGGTGTAAGCACCTGGCCAAGGCGTGGTGCCGCGAATCAGATCCTTGATTTCCTTGGGTCTCTTGGACCAGTCGATACATCCGAGTTCCTTTTTAAGCATAGGGGCGTAACAGGTGAGTGATTCGTCCTGCCTTTCGGGGACCAGTTTCCCGTCAGCCAGGATATCCAAGGTCTCGGCAAGGACCTCGGCTCCGATCGTTGCAAGCCGGTCGTGAAGTGACTGAGCATCCTCGTCCGGGTCGATGGGGATAGATTTCTTCAGGAGCATGTCACCAGTATCCAGTCCCACATCCATAAGCATGGTGGTGACGCCGGTCTCGGTCTCACCGTTGATGATGCACCAGTTTAGCGGTGCAGCACCGCGATATCTGGGGAGGAGCGAGGCATGAACGTTTATGCAGCCGTGGGGAGGTATATCCAGCAGTGCCTTGGGGAGAATCTGGCCGAATGCAACTACAACTATCAGATCAGGCGCAACATTGCGGATCTCTTCAACAGCCTCGGCAACACGAACCTTCAACGGCTGCAGGACAGGGATGCCGTGCTTGAGTGCCAGTTCCTTAACAGGCGGCGGCTGCATCTGCTGGCCACGACCCTTTGGACGGTCCGGTTGTGTAACCACCGCGACGATATTCTCCCCACGGTCGATAAGTTCCTGCAAGGTCGGACATGCGAACTCAGGGGTGCCCATGAAGAGTATCCGAAGGCCGGTCATCGACCGAGCTCCTGCATCTCTTCCATAGCGCGGCGATACTTGCGCCTGAAAATCTCTCGCTTAAGAGGAGAGATATGGTCAATAAAGAGAATGCCGTCCAGGTGGTCGATCTCGTGCTGGAAAGCGATTGCAAGGAGATCGTCGGCCTTCCAGGTGACCTCCTCTCCGTCAAGGTTGAGCCCTTTTACCACCACCCTGGCGTGACGTCTGACATTTGCCGCGTAACTGGGTACTGAGAGGCACCCCTCTTCCTCGTACGACTCTCCATCGGCATGAACTATCACCGGGTTGATAGCGACTATCAGTTCCGGCGCTTCGTCTTTGCACGATATGTCAATGACGATGATCCGCTGGTGAACACCGATCTGCGGCGCTGCCAGTCCAACGCCCGGTGCGGCGTACATGGTTTCAGCCATGTCGCGGAGCAGTTCGCGGGTCTTGTCGTTGATAACGGTAACCGGATGCGACTTCTTTTTTAACTCCGGATCTGGAAAGGTTAGGATTGTATGTACCATCTGCTCCGTTGCTCCCTTAGTAATTGGGACACTATACCCAATTTGCTTGGGGAAATGCAAATCCTTCCTTTCCCGGGGCAATACTTACCGGAAGGTAAAATACGCTTGACATCTGATGCGGGTTTTTGTACTTACCGGTAGGTAAGTGCGGCGAGGGAGAGTGTATGACAGAACAACATGTACCGGTGCAACCGGAATTCACAACAGTGCGGGATCGGCTCTTGGCAGCGGCGTTACAGCTGTTCACCCGCAAAGGCTATGCAGCTACCACCGTCAGAGAGATTGTCGACGCTGCCGGTGTGACCAAGCCGGTGCTCTACTACTATTTCGGTAGCAAGGGGGGGCTCTATCTGGAGTTAATGAACTCCTCCCACGCTATACTTGAACGTATCATTGCTGAGATCATAGCAACTCCGGGAAGTTCAAGGGACAGAATCATACGTTTCTGTACCGGGGTATTTGACGGCTCCTTGGAGTGTATAGAGGTGGTGCGGTTGATATATTCAATTTACTTCGGTCCTCCTCAGGGTGCACCCCCCTTTTCACATGATCAGCTCTTCGACCGATTGTTGGAGATCCTGGAGGTTTTGGTCTGTGAAGGAGTATCTAGCGGTGAACTACAAAAGGTCAACGAAAGAGACGCAACCTGGGCGATTGTTGGAGGACTGATAGTAGTTCTTGAAGAACAGCTATGCCATACTCCGCCGCGTATCGGAAGAGAGGGGCTGGTGAGAATGCTTAATCTTATGTTCAGCGGAATCGGGCAAGGAGAAGATAAATGAAGAGATTGCGGCTTGTATTGCTCGCCAGCGGGCTTCTCGTAACACTACTTACCGCCTGTTCGCAGAACAGTGAAGCGAAAAAACCTAAAACCGCTCAGAAGCCTCCGGTTGCGGTGGATCTGGCAACAGCAACTTCTCAGGAACTCAACGAAGGGATCGAGGTTACCGGCAGCCTAGAACCGAAGTATTACGCCGATGTAAAGACTCAGATCCCTGGCCTTATCAAACAGGTCTACGTTACCGAGTGGGTACGGGTACGCAAGGGGCAGCCCCTGGCAAAGATCGATGTTGCAGAGAGCGAGGCTTTGGTCAAAAAAACAGAGGCTGGGATAGAATCTGCCAGGGCAGGCCTCGCAGAGGCCCAGGTTGCGGTAACCCGTGCAGATCGCGAGCTGGTGAGGGTTCTAAAGCTCAAAGAGTCCGGACTTGCCACCCAACAGTCTGTGGATGACACCCGAACCGAGGCTGAAGCAGCAAAGGCCAGAATGCAGGCTGCACGAGCCCAGATTCGTGTGGCTGAAGAGGAGGGGCACCAGGCAAGGGCGCGCCAGGCAAAGGGGGTGGTCAGTTCGCCGCTCGACGGTGTCGTTGCCCTGCGTGACGTGAATGTGGGGGATCTTGCAAGCGATGCCGCTGCCGGCAAGCCGATATTCCGAATCGTGGACAACAGGCTGCTCAACATGACGGTTACGGTTCCATCTACTGATTCGGCCCGTGTCAAGGTTGGACAACCACTGGAGTTTACCGTTGACTCACTTTTGGGGAAATCCTTTAGAGGGAGGGTGATGTTCATCAATCCCGAGCTCAGTCAGACCGACCGCTCCCTCAAGGTAATTGCCGAGGTAAGGAATCTGCCTGAGGTGCTGAAGGGGGGGCTTTTTGTCAAAGGGCGGATTATCACCGGAAGCCGGAGTAATGTCATTCTGCTCCCCCGTCAGGCAATCTCCGGGTATGACACTGTCAACAGGAAAGGGACGGTATTCGTTCTCGATGGCAGTCTGGTCCGGGCGCGTCAAGTAACGACCGGCACGGTTAGCGGAGATCTGGTAGAGATTGCATCAGGGGTCAAGGGAGGAGAGAAGTATGTTGCGCGTGGTGGGTTCAATCTGAAGGACGGCGACCGGGTGGCTGTTGCATCGGAGAGGAAATAGGGATGAAAATAGATACCGAGTACATCAAGCTGGACAGTTTTCTCAAGGCGATTAACGCAATGGCAAGCGGTGGAGAGGCAAAACAGGCAATTCAGGAGGGTTTTGTCCGGGTCAATGGCGAGGTCGAGAAGAGGCGGGGGCGCAAGCTCCGACCCGGGGACCGGGTTGATGTAGCAGGAGGCGTGACCGCCATTGTTGAATAAACATATTCTGTGAGGGGTAGCCCATGAGTAATATTTTGCTTGTTTTCGTTATGTTTTGCGGCGGCATGGCAGTTGCCATTCAGCCCTCCATAAATGCCCGTCTTGCGCAGAAGGTCGGAGCTTTCGAGAGCTCGTTCATCTCCTTTGCGGTCGGGACCCTTGCAATGCTTGCCGTGGTGCTGTTAACAAGTCGCGGCTCTCTCCGGGCAGTCGGTGGAGCATCATGGTGGGAGCTGAGTGGCGGACTTCTTGGGGCTTTTTTTGTCACACTGACCATAATAGCTGTCCCGCGTATCGGAACCACATCGGTCATGGCCGGAGTGATTGCCGGACAGCTTGTAACAGGGGTCATCCTTGACCATTTCGGGCTTTTTGGCTTAAGGCAGGTTCCAATGGAGCCAAAGCGGCTCTTCGGCATGATCTTGCTGGCAGCAGGTGCCGCATTGGTGCTCAGAAAATGACGCCGCATACCGTCCGACTCCAATTCCAGACCAAGGTAAAGGTAAAGGAACCACATGATACTCTCGGATCTCTCAATCAAACGACCTGTCTTTGCCTCAGTGATGATGCTGGCCCTCGTCACACTCGGACTGTTTTCATATAAACGCCTGGCTGTCGAGATGTTCCCTAACGTGGAGTTCCCCCTGGTTTCGGTGGTAACCGTTTTCTCCGGCGCCTCACCCGAAACGGTTGAACGGGAGGTTTCAAAACGGATCGAAGAGTCAGTCAACCAGATCGCCGGCGTGAAGCATGTATTCTCTACCTCCCGCGAGGGGGTATCAACGGTGACGGTCCAGTTCCAGCTTGAAGAGAAGGTTAACGACTGCGCGCAGGAGGTTCGCGCAAAGATCGGTTCCATCCGCGGTACTCTCCCTACCGGCATTGAGGAGCCGATTATCCAGAAGCTTGATTTCAACGCGGCGCCGGTTGCAGCACTGGCGGTGCAGTCGAGCAGCCTCTCCCCTCGGGAACTGACGATGCTGGTGGAAAAGAAGATCAAGAAGCGTTTCGAGAGCGTCTCCGGTGTCGGCAAGGTGGAGATGGTAGGGGGGCAGAAAAGAGAGATCAACGTCGATCTCGACCCGGCTAAGCTTGACAGCCTGGGGCTCGGAGTAAATGATGTTGTTAATGGCATACGCTCCGAGAATACCAATACTCCGCTGGGGCGTTTGACAAGGGGAAATGCCGAGTACCCTATGAGAATTGACGGCAAGCCTGACCGGGCAGATGACTACCGGATGATGTCTATTGCCGTGCGCGGTGGGCGCGCCATAACCCTTGGGGAGGTTTCCAAGGTAAGTGACGGGGTCGAGGAAAAGCGGAAGTTGGCGCTGGTGAATGGTCTTCCGGCCATCGGCCTTGATATCTACAAGCAGTCCGGCGGTAACGAGGTGGAATTGGTCGATACGGTGAAGAAGCTGATGGCAAGGGTGCAGAAGGAGCTGCCGCCGGGGGTTACTCTCACCATGGTACGCGACGGAACCATAATGACACGCGAATCCTTGGCCGACGTCAAAGAGACTCTCATTATCGGCGGGATACTGACGATCCTGATCGTCTTCTGCTTTATCAACTCCTGGCGCTCCACGGTAATCACCGGCGTGACCCTGCCGATCTCGGTCATCTCCTCCTTCATCGTTATGAATTCCCTCGGGATGACCCTGAACGTCATGACGCTCATGGCGCTTTCTCTCGCGATCGGAATGCTTATCGACGACGCCATAGTGGTGCGCGAGAACATCGTACGCCACCTGGAGATGGGTAAGGACCATATGGAGGCTTCCCGCTTCGGTACTTCCGAGATCGGCCTGGCGGTTTTTGCTACATCCATGTCTATCATTGCGGTATTCATTCCGGTCGCGTTCATGAAGGGTATCGTAGGTCGATTCTTCTACCAGTTCGGGATCAGCGTGGCTTTTGCGGTACTGGTCTCGCTCTTCGTATCCTTTACCCTCGACCCGATGCTCTCCTCCCGCTGGCATGACCCTTCAATACATCTGCAGGGTAAGAGGCGGGGGCTGGCTAAGTTGCTCGAGATCTTTAACAGCTGGTTCGACCTGACAGCGGACAAGTATCGGCGGGTCATCGGCTGGGGGCTTGATCATCGGAAAAGCGTCATGGCGTCGGCACTCGTCGCCTTTATTGTCGGGATTATGATATTCGGCAGCTTGGAATCATCATTCATGGCTCCGGAAGACAAGGGGGAGTTCCAGGTATCGTTCAAGACCGCACCCGATGCCTCTATGTCAGAGACAGAGAACCGTATGAATGCCGCATTGGCGGCGGTAAAAGGTATTCAGGAGATCGACCACACCTACTCTACCATTGGCGCCGGAGACAGCGGAACGGTGCGCGATGCCCTTCTCTATATCAAGCTGAAGGATCGCAAAGAGCGTACAAGGAATCAGTTTGAGTTGCAGCGTGAAGTGCGGCAGAGGTTTACGAAGATTGCCGGAATAACGTTCTCTATTGAGGAGGTGGGACAGATAGGCGGTTCACAGAAGCCTCTTAACGTGAACCTGAAGGGGGACGACCTGAATACCCTGAAACTTCTGGGGCTCAAACTCAAGGAGGAGCTGTACACGGTTCCCGGTATTGTGGATCTCTCCGTTACCCTGGAACATGATATCCCCGAATACCGACTGCGGGTTGACAGGGAGAAGGCCCTCTCTGCCGGTGTAACAACCAACGACATCGTCGGCACTCTGAGCAGGATGGTAGGGGGGGAGGCGATCAGCACCTACGAGGACGAGGATGGAGACGCGGTGGATGTTCGGGTGAGGCTTCCCCAGGAGTTGCGACATAATCCCGGCCAGGTTGCTGACCTGAAGGTCTCCGTAAAGGATGCCGGTGGAGGGATCAAACTGGTACCGATCGCTACTCTTGTCAGCACGCGGGTTGCCGCCAGCCCGACAGAGGTCAACCGACGTGACCTGGCGAGGCAGGTCACAGTCAGCGCCAATCTTGATAACCTTCCGATCGGGACAGCTGCAAAGCATGTGGAGGCAGCCTCCAAGAGAATCAACATGCCGCCCGGCTACTCCATCAACCTGTCTGGCGAAGCCGAGGATATGGCAGAATCGTTCGGTTATATGGGAGAATCTCTGCTTCTGGCAGTTATATTCGTGTTCCTGATCCTGGCCGCGCAGTTCGAGTCGTTCTTTGAGCCGTTCGCCATCATGCTTTCACTCCCTCTCTCCATTGTCGGCATGGCCGGCATGCTGAAGATTACCGGCGACACGATCAACATCATGTCACTCATTGGCCTTATCATGTTGATGGGGCTGGTTACAAAAAATGCCATCCTCCTGGTGGATTACGCAAAGGTTCTACAGAAACGTGACGGAATGCCGCGCCGCGATGCCGTGATCCTTGCCGGCAGGACGCGGCTGCGGCCTATTGTCATGACCACCCTTGCCATGATATTCGGCATGATGCCGCTCTTTCTCGGCCTCGGAGCAGGGGGTGAGGGGCGTGCCCCCATGGCACGTGCCGTGATCGGCGGCCTGCTCACCTCTACCGTGCTCACGCTGCTGGTGGTGCCGGTGATGTACACCTGCATGGATGACCTAGGCAGTTGGCTGCGACGGAAGTGGAAAGGTAAGGTAACCCACAATGAGATATAGTCCCGGCATCTCCGGTAAAGCGACACTAACCTGGAAGCAGACGATAGGTGCCATAGCGTTGGTATTGTTCTCAAGCTTCACTGTTTGCGCTGCCGAAACGCGCATTTTGACTCTGGAGCAGGCGCTCGCCATGGCCATGGAGAAGAATCGCGATATCGCCAAAGCCCGCGAGTATGGAAATTACGTGCAGGGGAGATACGTGGAGGAGCGCTCGGCGGCTCTACCGCAGCTTTCGCTCAATGGTTCAGCCGTAGTTTCAAGGGACGAGAGCCAGAGTCTGCTCGGGATGTCGCAGAGGCAGTACTCAAGAAACCTTGATCTGACGCTTTCCCAGCCGTTGTACACCTGGGGAAAGGTCTCAGCTGCAATACGAGCCGCGGAAGTCGGCTTAAAGACTGCCGATGAACAGCTGCGCCTGTACCGTCAGGCTGCACAAAGGGATGTTGCCACCGCCTTCTATAATGTCCTGCTTGCTAGGGAGTTGAACCGGTTTGCCCGACAGAACCTGGAGCAGAAGAGCCGTCACCTTGATGAGGCTAACAGGAAACTTGCTGCCGGTGTCGCTACAGATTACGACGTTCTGGCTGCTGAAGTGGCGGTGCAGAATGCGCGGCCCGAGCTTATCCGCACAGAAAATCAGATCCGGATTGCACGGGAGAACCTGCGTTATCTGCTGGCTTCTGATGATACCGATATCGATGTCGTGGGGACTCTCGAGTCGAGCATTGAGCCGACGCCTGAATATGAAGGGATTTTGCGGACCGCCCGCCAGAAACGTCCCGAACTTGCAGATCTTCGATTGCGTATCGGTATTTACAATGAGCTGGTGACCATTGCCGAGGCAGATAATAAGCCGCGCCTCGACCTGAAGGGTGGGACCGGCTGGCACCATTTTGATGCTGCAGGAAACCGCAAGGATGGCGCAGCCTGGAATGCAGGGGTTTATCTAACTTTTCCGTTCTTCGATGGGCTCAAAACCTCCGGCCGAGCAGCGCAGGCCCGCAGTGACCTCCGGACAAGGGAGATCGAAGAGGCGAAGCTTTTGGGCTCTATAGCACTTGAGACCCGGAATGCCCTGTATTCCGTAAACGAATCGGCAGAGATCGTTGTGTCGCTTTCAGGGACGGTGCGGCAGGCGGAACGTCTGCTGCAGATGGCTGAGAAGGGGTACGAGTTTGGTGTAAAGATTCGGCTGGAGGTGGAAGATGCACAGCTGAATCTGCTGCAGTCGGAGATCAATCTGGCCAGAGCCAGGCGGGACTACCTCGCAGCCAAGGTGAATCTAGGTTGGACCATGGGGACGCTTGGTGAGTAAGTGAGGCATACTTCGTTCTGTCTCTGAAGTCCGGGAGCAGACTCTGGAAATCCGCAGCTCTTTCTTCAGTCACTACCGGGGAGTGTAAAGAAAAAAGTGGAGCCATGGCCGACGTGCCCTTCTGCCCAGACATGGCCCCCGTGGTGACTGATTATCCTCCGGACAGTTGCCAGTCCAATGCCGATCCCTTCAAACTCGCTGTCTGTATGAAGACGCTGAAAGGGTGCAAAAAGTTTGTCGGCATACTTCATGTCAAACCCTGCGCCGTTGTCTCTGACGAAGAAGGTATTTTCATTATCTGTCCGGATGGTGCCGAATTCAATAACCGCTGTTTCCTTCCCAGACGTATATTTCCATGCATTTCCCAGGAGATTTTCCATGACCAGCCTGATCATCAGGAGGTCGCCCTGTGCTTTGATCGTCTCGGCTATCTGGAACATAACCTTCCGTTCCGGACTTGTCAAAGAGAGCTCTGCTGCAATCTCACGGGCCATGCGGCTGAGATCGATCGTAATAATATGCAGTTCGTTACGGCTTGTCCTGCTCAGGTTGAGCAGGGCTTCAATCATTCCGTTCATCCGCTTGCTGGCACTGTTGATCCGTCGCAGACACCCCTTCCCGGCCTCCGGAAGCTGGTTCGTACAGCTCTCCTCAAGTATTTCTATGTACCCTTCGATATGCCGCAAGGGTGCCCGCAGATCGTGGGAAATGGAATAGCTGAATGATTCAAGCTCTTTATTTACATCTGTAAGCTGAGATGTCCGCTCTGCAATCCGTTCCTCAAGCTCCGCATTTAATCTTTTCAGTTCCTGTTTTGTCTCGATCATCCTCTGTTGCAGGTCGTTCCAGTACATCCCAAGCAAAAAAGGGATAGCCCAGATATGGAGGTTGTGCCGTATGGGAGCAAAAATATCCACATTGCGCTCATTGCTGAGGATGTTGAAAATCATCAGAAATTCGTCGAGCAAGAGAAAGGTGAATCCAACCAATAGGGCCCGGGAAATCTTCTCCCCTTGCGCTGCGGCATGAATGAAGGCACCAAGCACTATCCCCATGATAATAACGGCGGTAGCACGAAACGCCATGTCCCCCCAGAACCTGGCAAAGGAAATGCCTGGATGGAGATGCAGAAATCCAGGCCAGGAGAAAGCAACAACGATGTAGAGGAGAATGATTATGCTCGAAGAAATCTTGAAAAAACGGAGGGGAAAGCTTTCCCATCTAAGGTGGTAGTTCAGGAAGGCATACCCGATAAAAGAGCATGACAGCATGGTGAATGCGTGCTCCAGTGGAGGGTAGTAGGTGTAGATAAAGTTAAAGGGGACCCGTCCGCGCCACGCCCCATACTCAGCAAAAAACATGAGGAGTTCACGTGCCATCCCCATGACTGAAGAAGTCCCGACATAGAGGTCCCGGGTGTTCTTCGATTTCCGATATTCCTTGAGGGATATACAGGCGAGAATGCACCAGAAAAAGGTTGGCAGAAGGAAGCGGACCGCTACATTATTTGGCTCTCCTCCCTTGCCGCCGCCGAACTGGACCAGTATATGAATTAGTTCTTCCATGGGCTATGATGTCATGAGGCGGGACGACCAGCATTTCCGTTGACGCATGCGGTCTTTTCGGCGCGATCATGCAGTCTCTGGTTAAGCTGGTTAATTCGCGCTTCATATTCCCTGCGTTCGCGCAAATGCTTGGTGATGGCGAAATAGCCGATGGCAAGCAGAAGAAGGTTGAGCAGCGTGGATACAATGATGGTAAAGGTGGTGGCGTTATTTTTTCGTTGAACCTTGAGGATTCTTTTATTCAACAACCCTTCTTCCCAATTCAGCATGGCACCGATGACCCGTCGTATCTGGTCCATGCTATCCTTTCCGATCCCCAGTCGGACTACTTCCTGGGCTGCCGGCAGCCCCTCCGATCTCCGCAGGCGAATGGTCTGAGTTCCTTGAATTTCTGGGCTATCAGAGGCTTCAGCTGCCTGATTTTCTCTGCCTGGGCCGGGTCGTCCGCAACTAGTCGTTCAACACCTATAAGCATTGTATCCAGTGACGAAGTGGCAGAATGGTACGGTTCCAGGTACTGGTCATCACCAGTCAGCAAAAAGCCGCGCTGCCCGGTTTCAGCATCCTTGAGAAGGGAAAGGATAGCTCCCAGCTTATCTTCCACTTCGTGCGAGTGAATTACTCTCTGGTTAGCATCGATGAGATGATATGCATTTCGGTAGGTAGCAAGGCTGACGAGGATGGTAATCACAACTACAGCGGAAAAGACGGTCACCATCTTGTTTTGTATCGACAAGTGCATAACTGTCCCGTAGTGAATGATCTGTTGATGTTTAATAAGCTGATATTAATTTTATCAGTGGGAGAGTGCAATGCAAGCTCGGATTGGGATATTCTCCTGAATGGAACCTGCAAGCCGATAGAAAAAAACCCGCACCATGGAGGTGCGGGTGATATTGCAGGCAGCTACAGACTACTTCTGCAGACTAACAATCATGTGTCCGTCTGTCTGCAGTTCTGCTACGAGTGACCTGGCAAGTGTTGGAAGCAGGTCGCCCAGAAGGGGCGAGAGTTCTGCCCCTGCATCGTATGATAACGGGATGACGCCGAACAGGGTTACCTTATCAGGACAGCGGTCGCGTATCTCTGATAACGCCAGGACCTCCTGAATGCCGATCTGGTGAGGCGACAGCTTTACCGGAATCCGGTTGAGCATGAAATCCTCTTTTTCAAAACGGAACACCTCGCCCGGTTCACCTTTTGCCTCGATCACATCCACAAGATAGACATGATCCGCATCCTCCAGCATGTGCGAAACCATGATGCCGAGAGTTCCCCCGTCGTATAACTCAACCTCGTCCGGAAAGGTGAAGTTCTCCTGGAGGTATTTAATAAAGTGCACGCCGAAGCCTTCATCCGTGAGAAGCAGATTGCCTGCACCGAAAATCAGAGTTTTCATGTAATCTCCTGATGGGTTGAGAATTACTATTTGGGCTGCATTTCCAAAAACTGGGGGGTTACATCACCTTTACTTTTGTAATTTCCTTCCCTTCAGGATCTATCGTATGAACTGCGCAGGCAATGCAGGGATCGAAGGAATGGATTGTCCTCAGGACCTCCAGCGGTTTGTCTGCCTGGGCCACAGGGTTACCTACGAGAGAGGCTTCATAGGGCCCCAAGGTTCCCTTGTCGTCGCGAGGTGAGGCATTCCAGGTGGAAGGGACCACGGCCTGGTAGTTCTTGATCTTGCGGTCCTCAATGACGATCCAGTGGGAGAGGGTGCCGCGTGGTGCCTCGTGGAAACCGACACCTTTGTAGTCACCTTTGGGGATTGCAGTAGGGTTGGCATATACCTTGTCCCCTTTGCCGATGTTTTCCACCAGTTTGTCCAGGTATTCGATCGAATAGTCAGCCATTATATGTGCCCTTATGGCACGGGCACCGAGGCGTCCCATGGTGGAGTGAAGATCGTTCACTCCGATGCCGATCTTGGCGCAAGTCGCATCCACAAGCTGCTTTACTTTCTGATTGCCTCCGACGTAGGCGGCAAAGATCTGGGCTGGTGGTCCGACCTGCACTGCCTTTCCGTTCAGACGTGGCGCCTTGCACCATGTATACTTGCCGTTTTCCTGAAAGTCGGTGAACTTTGGTTTTGTCTCTCCGTCCCATGGATGAAGGGTTCCGTTCCCTTCGTACCAGGCGTGGGAGACATTTTCCTTGATGTTGGCAATAAGGTCTAGGTCCTGATGGTTGGTTATCAGGCGCGCACCCCTCAGGTCAGCGTTGTTGATGATCGCTCCAGGTATGGCGAACTTAGTGTTCCTGGTGTCTTCGGGCATCTCCGGCACTGCCAGGTAGTTTACGACCCCTCGACCGTATCTGAACCACTCCTTGTAGGCAGAGGCAATGGCGACCATGTCAGGATAGTAGACCTTTTGGGCAAACTCTCTGGTCTCTTCCATAAGGGTGCGCAGCGCTGCGATCCTCTCCATGTTGAGGGTAGCGAGATTTTCCATGTTGATGGCCGTTGCCACACCGCCGACGCAGAGGTTCTGGATGTGCGGGTTCTTACCCCCGAGGATCGCCACTGCCTGAGCTGCCTTGCGCTGATAATCCAGAGCCTTTAAGTAGTGGGCAACGGCCATCAGATTGACCTCAGGCGAGAGCTTCATTGCCGGGTGCCCCCAGTAGCCGGATGAGAATATGCCGAGTCGACCGGTATCAACAAAGGATTTGAGCTTCTGCTGAACCGCCTTGAATTCGGTTTCGCTGTTTCCTGACCAATCAGAGATGCCCTGGGCAACCTGGGCGGTTTTCTTCGGATCGGCTTTAAGCGCGGAAACCACGTCAACCCAGTCAAGTGCCGACAGGTGGTAGAAGTGGACAATGTGGTCCTGCACCGAATGCTGGGCCATGATAATATTTCGGATGTACTGGGCGTTGAGCGGTACATCTACCTTGAGGGCGTGTTCCACTGAACGGATGGACGATATGGCGTGGACTGTCGTGCAGACCCCGCAGAAACGCTGGGCGTAGATCCAGGCGTCTTCAGGTGGACGCCCCTGCAGTATGGTTTCGATACCGCGCCACATCTGTGCGGATGCCCAGGCATTGCTAACTGCGCCGCCGTTTACTTCCACATCTATTCTCAGATGTCCTTCGATGCGAGTGATTGGGTCAAGGGTAATGCGAGCCATGTATGTTTCCTCCAATGTTGGTATAGGGGTGTACTTTCGTATTACGCTTTTTCAGTCGCCGCATGCAGAGCTGCTTCGTCTAGCTGCTTGCGTGTGTGCAGCTTTGGAAGGACAGGGAGTATCTTTACGATAACCTGGTATCCGAGTATCTCGAATGCCACGATTCCGACGGTGATCATAAGTTCGGCCAGTGACGGGAAATAATGCCACCCTTTCCCGGGGTTGAATCCGATCAGGTAGACATTGAAGCGGTAGAGCGCCCCACCGACAACAATCAGTGCAGCTGAAGTGAATAGCCAGCGGATCGATTCTCGCCTTCGGTTGTTGAAGAGAAGAAATGAGCCTGTTGCAATAAGGAAGAACTCCAGGAGAAAGAAGCGTGAATAGAAGTCAAAGGAGAGTGCATTTGCAATCTGTCCACGCCAGACAAGGTCTCCAATCACTACGCTGAGCCAGATGATCGTCAGCCAGGGGATGATCTTTGCCAGGCCAGAGAGCTCTTTGGTCTCGAATGGCCTCTTGAAGGCATAACAGGATATCACCGACTCGAGGATGGCGATGGAGAAGCCGATGTACATGCAGTTGATCAGAAAGAGTAGTGGCAGAAAACCGGTATGCCAGAGGGGGTGTAGCTTGGTGGAGGCAATCAGCAGCAGAGAGCCGAGTGATGACTGGTGCATGGTGGGAAGGGTTATACCCAGCACGATGACGAAGATCAGGACCTTGTCGAGCCGTGGCTTGAGCCAGGCAGCGCCCAGTTTCACAAAGTCGAGTTTATGCTGCAGTGCATGACGGTCCGGGGCAATCCTTGGGTGGAGCCAGTCGAGAATGAAATGAGCTTTTTCCCACTTCGTCTTCTCCAGTGTGGTTAGGAGTGCTGGCAGGAACTCTATGGCCAGAACCGTGGTGTAGGCCATGACACAGAGCGCAACCTCAAACATGGCGGAATTGACCTGCCACTGGGAGGGGATGAAGAAGTTGTAGGAGTTCCAGGGCCTTCCCACATCGACCATTACCGAAAAGCCGGCCAGACCATAACCGAACATGCTGGTCAGTATTGCCGAGCGGATCATCGGGTGGTAATGCATCCGGTTACGGATATAGACCAGTATTGCCATGGCATAACCGCCGCAAGCGATGGCCGTGCCGGTGGCAACATCGTAGGTGATCCATATTCCCCAAGGGTAACCATCGCTCATGTTGGAGACCGCACCGATCCCCTTGATGAAACGGAGTGCCACCAGGAAGAAACCGATCAGGGTCAGGACAAGCAGAACAATGAATGACGGGGTGAAAATCTTCGCCTCGTGTTTCTGGAATTCGTCGTGGCCCATCATTTCTCCCCTTTGCCGTGAGTATCTTCAGGCTTGTTCGTGTCCTCTTCGCTGTTCTTTCTCATGTTCTTTACTGCGATGAAGCAGAGGGTTCCGTAAAGTGCCACCGGGGCAATGAACCCCTTGTAGATGGTGTGCTGGATCTTCTCGGAAAACTCGGCAGGGGCCTCGTTTTTAAGCACAGGGAGGCCGAGTTTGTTGAACTGCATACTGGAGAGGTAGAGGTGATTTGCCCCACCCACCTCTTTTTCTCCGTAGATGTGATTGAGGTATTTCCCCTGGTTTTCCCGCAGGCGCTTCCGGGCTTCTTCCAGCAGGTCGCCACGCTTGCCGAAAAGGATTGCACCTGCAGGGCAGACCTCGGCGCAGGCGGTGACCCCCTTTGCCCTGAGGTTGGTGTTTTTGCACAGGTCGCATTTGACGATCTGAGGAAGAGCCTTGTCCCACTGGAACTTGGGGATGTTGAAGGCACAGGCAACCTGGCAGTATCGGCAGCCGATGCATGCGTTTTTGTTGTAGTCTACGATTCCGGTTTCACGGTCACGTGTCATGGCTGCGACCGGGCAGACTGAGACGCAAGATGGTTTCTGGCAGTGCATGCAGGAGTACTTTACGTATGACCACTCACGTTCGGACTCCTTGAATAGCTTGATCAGCGTGCGAGTGCTGCCGGTGAGGTCTTGCGGTGCGTCCCAGAGCCCGTCCTTGTCAAAGGATGCACGCTCATACGCAAGGCTGCCGTAGTCCCCGTTTACACGTTTGCATGCCGACATGCAGGCCTTGCAGCCAACGCATCTGGTAGCGTCATAGAGCATGGCAAGGGTTGAGCCGTTGCTTGACGGCTCCTTATTCGAGGCATGCGCGCTGTTTCCCGCAACAAGAGCAGCCCCGACCGCGGCGATCTTGAAAAATTCGCGCCTACTCGTCTTTCTCATGCGAATCCCCCTTTTCCTCGCCGTTGGGAAGCTTCTTTGCCATCATCATCCCTGCGCCGATGGCGGCACCGGCCGCAAGGCCGATAACACCGGTTGTAAGCGGGTCAGGTCCTTTACCCTTATCCTTGAGATCAACCGGCGCATAGCTGTCGAACGGCGTCGGCTCATGAATCTGGACCTTCTCTGCAATGGTGGTCTTGAACAGTACATCCGGCTCTGTGCAGCCGATGCACGGATGTCCGACCGAGACAGGCCAGACGCCTATATCGTTGAAGCGGACGACCGAACAGTTTGCATAGGTTGCTGGCCCCTTGCAGCCGAGCTGGTAGAGGCAGTACCCCTGGCTGTGTCCATCATCGCCATAGGCCTTGGCAAAACGGCCCGCATCGAAGTGTGGTCTCCGTTCGCAGTGCTCGTGGATCTTTCTGCCGTAGGCGAATCTGGGACGACCCATCTGGTCGAGTTCGGGGAGTTTCTTGAAGGTTATGTAGTAGAGTACCGTTGAGAGGAAGTTGTAGGGATTCGGCGGGCATCCCGGGATGTTGATGATAGGTTTGTTCTTTATGATGTCCCGGACACCTACTGCGCCTGTGGGGTTCGGTCCCACAGACTGGATTCCGCCGTAGCTGGCGCAGGTGCCGATGGCAATGATCGCTGCAGCACCGTCGGCAGCCTTGGTAAGGGACTCGAGGGCGGTCTTGCCCGCTACCTTGCAGTGGATGCCATTCTCTTTGGTTGGGATGGCCCCCTCCACAACCAGTATGTATTTACCTTTGTTGGCCAGCATGGAGTCATGCATCGACTTTTCCGCCTGTTGCCCGGAGCCGGCCATGAGCGTCTCGTGATAGTCAAGAGAGATCAGGTCAAGTATAAGGTTCGAGAGAGTCGGGTGGCTGGAGCGGAGTAGCGACACGGAACAGCCGGTGCATTCCTGAAAATGGAGCCAGATCACAGCAGGCCTGTTGTCGGACTTCTGGGCAGCTTCGGCGATCTTGCTGACCATGCCGAAGGGAAGTCCCAGCATGGCCGATACGGTCACGCATGTCTTGATGAAATCCCGGCGGGAGACCCCGGAATCGGAGTTGTGCTCACTCATGTAACCTCCGTGCAGATTGGTATGGGCTTAGAAACAAGCCGTATACGGCAAACGGCGTGCCATCTGGGAAATGATGCTTCAATAGCCCGGAATCTTTGGGTAAAGGAGATTAGGTCGCCCAGATCCATCTCTCTGTTCAAATGATTAGTTGCCACTAAATGACACACAATGTATCATTATGACCCGTTGGTTTGTCAGATCCCTGGAACTGGTGGAGTGATATGGTGAGAACGGTTTTCATCTGCGATGACGAAGTGGAGATTCTCCGATACCTTGGAAAGTTGCTGAAGGCAAACGGCTACTCAGTCGAGGCCTTTTCTTCGGGTGCGGGACTGCTGAAGCGTCTCGAGGCAGGTGGCGCAGCATTCTGTGATGTGGTTCTGCTGGATGTACGGATGCCTGATATGGACGGCAACCAGGTGATGCAGTGTGTCAAGGGGCTTGCCCCTGACCTGCCGGTGGTTATAATGACCGGTCATGGCACCATTGATGACGCGGTACATGCCATCAAGCTGGGGGCCTACGACTACATCTCCAAGCCGTTTCCCCGGGAGAAACTGCTGGGTGTCCTGGAGAGGCTGCTTGATCACTGCAGGCTGGCCAGGGAGAACCGTCGACTGAGGGAGGAGCTCCATCTCACGACCGGGAGTGAATCGATCATATTTCGAAGCGCAGCCTTTCGTGAAGTCTACGACCTGACCCTGCAGGTGGCGGTCAGTGATGCCAATATTCTTATAACCGGAGAGTCGGGCACCGGCAAAGAGCTTATTGCTTCTGCCCTTCACCAGAATAGTCCCCGTAAGGGGAGCCCTCTGGTTTCAATCAACTGCGCTGCGCTTTCCGACACACTTCTGGAGAGCCAGCTCTTTGGGCACGTAAGGGGGGCATTTACCGGCGCATTCATGAATCAGAAAGGGTTGCTGGAGGAGGCTGACGGGGGCACCCTCTTCCTTGACGAGATAGGGGATGTCAGTCCGGCTGTGCAGGCAAAGCTTCTTCGGGTCATCCAGCACAAGGAGTTCATTGCTGTCGGGTCCACGAAACCACGCTCGGTGGATGTCCGCTTCGTGGCAGCCACAAACAGGGACCTTGTGCAGGAGATCAAGGAGGGGCGATTCCGCGAAGACCTCTACTACCGCCTCAATGTAATCCCCATTATCCTCCCCCCGCTTCGAGAGCGCAAGGATGACATTGAGCCACTAGCACAGCACTTTCTCGGTATCTATGCCTTCAGGATGAAGAAGGGTGTTCACCTGATCAGTGACGATGCGCGCCGTGCGATGCTCGAATATGATTGGCCCGGAAATGTCCGGGAGTTGGAGAATGTCATGGAAAGGGCTGTGATCCTTGCGCGTACAGATACCCTGACTGCTGATCTCCTCCCGTTGAGTGGTCGAAAGAATGGCGTAGTTTCCGCCACTCCCCCGATGTTGCCCCTCGATGAGATCGAGAGGCGGCATATCGCTTCCGTACTGAGAGAGACCGGTTTTCACAAGAGCAGGACCGCTGAGATCCTTGCCATCTCACGCAAGACACTCGACCGAAAAATCGTCGAATACGGGCTTGCGGATTCTGTAGACTGATGAAGGGGATTCGCTCATCCATACGGCTCAAGCTGACTGTCGCGACGATGGTGCCACTGGTGGCTGCCCTCTCTCTCTGCTGGGTGATCGGTTCGACGCTTATAACAACACGCATCTTCACCCAGGCCCAGAACAAGGTTCAGACAGACCTCAATGCAGCCCATGAGCTCTTTCTTTCGGAGCAGGCCCGAATTGGTGACATCATCAGGCTGACCGGGCTCTCTCCCGAACTGGCGGATGCAGTCGGTAATCTTTCTGCTCCGCCGGTAGTTTCTCAGTTGAACGTCATTCTGCGCAACGAACGACTCGGATTTCTCACGATAGTAGACCGATTCGGGATGGTTTGTTACCGTGCCGCCAATCCTGGGAGAGTAGGAGATTCCCTCGCCGGTCTCACATCTGTAAGAAAGGCTCTGGCAGGGATAGCATCAAGCGGAGTAATCCTGATGACTCCTGATGAGACGCTGAGAGAAAATCCGCTGCTCTCCAGCTCCATGAAGGTAAGGGTAAAGGAGACTCCTCATGCTCGTATTTATGCAAAAAGCGTTGAAGAGCGGGGGATGTTCCTGGTCTCCTCCTCACCTCTCAAGTCCCCTTCTGGTGAGATAGTTGGGGCAGTGTATGGCGGAGGGCTTCTGAACGGTGATAACCAGCTGGTTGACCGGATTACCCGGGTTGTTCTTGAGAGGGGAGAAGGTGGCAGCGGAAACTCAACAATCTTTCTTGATGATGTGCGTATAGCAACCAGCGTTGTAGATGAGCAGAAAGAGCGAGCAATCGGGACACGCATGTCAGAAGAGGTATACAATGCGATCATACGAGGAGATAAATGGGTCGGCAGGGCCTTTGTTATCAGAGATTGGCATTTCTCAGCCTACGAACCTATCCGCGATCTTGGCGGAAGCATTATCGGCGCCCTTTATGTAGGAGCACCCGAGCTTCCACTGTTGCAGGTGCAGAGCCGGATCCAACGGATCTTCACGGGTGTAATCCTGTTTGTCACCCTACTGGGGATTACAATTTCCGCCTGGATGAGTTCACGCCTCTCCAGGCCGATAAAGGCGCTTGAAGAGGGTGCCCGCAGGATCGCTGCCGGCGAAATCCTGCCCGATATAACCGTAGATACCAACGACGAGATTGCTGCTCTTGCCGACGAGTTTAACATAATGAAAAAGAGGCTCCAGGCGCGGGAGGGTGAAGTGCTCTCTCTCAATCGCACTCTCGAACAGAAGGTTGTGGAGCGGACGGCACAATTGGAGGAACAGGGGCGTCAGCTGCTTGCTACACAGGCAGAGCTTGCCCATGCCGAGCGTCTTGCAGGGCTTGGGGTTCTTGCCGCAGGGGTTGCCCATGAGATCAATAATCCCCTGGCCATCATCAGGGGTAATGCCGAACTGATCCAGGTATCCACTGAAAAGGATTCGGATTCTGATGACGAAATCGAGACCATCATGAATCAGGTGTCCAGGATTGAGCGGATCGTTCACAACCTGCTGACCTTTTCACGCGGGGGGAAGAAGCAGTTGAGCGTCTTTACGATAGCTCCTCTGCTGGATGAAATCCTGGACCAGGTGCACTATCAGATCCCCCTGGACCGCTTTCGGGTGAATCGTGAATATCGTGGGGACGAAATACTCCTTGAGGCGGATATGGACCAGTTGAGGCAGGTTTTCACCAATATGGTTCTGAACAGCCTTCAAGCCATGGAAGCTGGTGGCACACTCACCCTGAACGCCTCCCTCGACAATAATCCTGACTTTTGCAGGATCACTGTCACCGACACTGGGGTCGGGATCGGCTTACAGCAGATGGGGAAGCTCTTTACGCCATTCTTTACAACAAAACGGAGCGGTACCGGTCTGGGTCTGGCCATTTCATACGGCATCGTGAAGGACCATGGCGGAGAGGTTCTTGTCAGAAGCGAGGCTGGCAGGGGGACTAATTTCATCGTCGTCCTTCCCTTGAGGCAGGGGATCAAATCAGTGGAGTAGGGGGGGGTATGCGGCCGGGAAAGCCTGCAAAAAAGTATTCTCAGGCTGCACGATTACACGATGTTATACGGCTTATTGAGGCGCGTCATGGGATCTCAATGGAAGAGCTTGTGGAAGAGACCGGCGTCACAAGCAGGACCATTCATCGCGACCTGAATGCAATACATCAGGCAGGCTACCCGCTTATCTCCGATAAGTTGGGCAAAGAGAGGAGGTACCGCTTTCTTACCCGCTTCAGGGATGTCCCTCCCATAAGTTTCACCTTGCATGAGCTGGCAACTCTCTATTTTTTGCGCGGGCATGCTGAGATATTTAACGGGACATTCTTCGAGGATGAAGTGCGAGCGATATTCCGTAAGGTGAGGTCAGTTCTTCCGCCTCGATTTGCCGCTCATATGGAGAGGATCTCCGGCGTTGCCCTCCCTCTGTTGCAGGGCCGTCATGACTACCGTGCATTTTCTGACCCCCTGCAGCGAGTGCGTAATGCCTTGGTCCACCAGAACCGTCTGACACTCAGCTACCTACCTTCAGGAAAGAGGCGTAAAACCAGATATCTTGTGGATCCTTACACACTGGTTTCCTATAAAGGTGGACTCTATCTGATTGGCTATGCCCACAAGCGTCAAGCAGTTAGAACCTTTGCAATCGAACGAATTCGTGAAGTGGTTGTGGAAAAGGAGCGTTTCGAACTCCCAGTCGACTACAATCCTAGCGAGCGGCTGCGCGACGCATTTGGAATTGTAGCAGAGGAACCGATGGAGGTGAGGATACGATTTTCTCCCGTTGTTGCCCATGCGGTGTGCGGCAGGATTTGGCACCCAACCCAGAGCATTGATGAGCTGGCAGACGGGAGCGTTGAACTGACTTTTGCTGCCGGAGGGAGACTGGAGATCGTCTCGTGGATACTTTCATACGGGGTGCATGCAGAGGTTCTCTCTCCTGCAGAGTTACGGGGAGAGCTCAGGGAAGCGGTGAGGCAGTTGGGCAATCTCTATGAGAGGGAGATGTCGTAAAATCAAGGAATTGTCTAGGTTCCCGCTTCAATAACCGATGCTGTTCTGAGGGTTTTCCCGGATGAATTTTATCAGCTTTAATAGCATAGGTGATGGGAAACTGACCGTGACAAGAATGAAGGGCCCCTTTATCTTGAGTTCAGGTGCCTCGAGAGCTTTTACCGTTCCATCTAGCGCTGATTGCGGAACAATCCCGATTGCATCGGGTGAGCTTGCAACTTTGGCTACTATATCCTGAATGCTGTCGGCTGGGAACCTTTCCAGGAGCAGGGTCTCTTCATGCATTACGCGGTCTGCAAGAACCCATGCGGCTCCGGTGCTCCAGGTTCCCCACACAACGGAAACCGGCAGGTTAGGGCCGTCCATCTCTTCCCAGTTTTTGTAACTTCCGCTGAAGATTTTCCGCAGTTGCTTCTCGTTTAGCCTTGTTATCCGGTTCTGCGGATTGACAATGACCCTGTAGGTTATCTCATCTCGGAGCGGTAGATGCTGTGTAAGGGCCTTGTTTCTCCTCTCCGTTCCCGTCTGATCCGATGTTCTGATTAGGTAATCGAATGAAGTGGAGACGATCAGTCCGTCACATTTCCCCTGATCGAGTTCTTCCAGGGCGCTTGCGGGTTCCATTTCTGTTATCGAAGTCAAACGTATTCCGGTGCTCGTCTCGAACTGCTCCTTCAGTGGGAAGATGATTGCAGCAAGGGCCCGCGAGTCACTGTGGATGCTTAAAACCTGGGGGACGGGGCGAGCTGCATCAGTTACGGGAACAACAGTCATGGTGACGGCAATTGCCAACAGTCCAAGACTCAATGTCTTTCCATTCATAAAGATTCCTTGGACTCTGTAAAGTCGACGCAGGTTTGAACCGCTTTCCATTAGATGTTAGCACGCAAATCCTGAATGTCATCAGTGGAATTTCGTTATATAAAGTTTGAAGTACAGACCCATAGTGAGTGTAAGTAAAGGTAAGGCTAAGCAGGAAGCGTAATGACGTGCTGATCAAAAAATTGAAAGGTTGCACTGAAATCGAAGTGAGCAGATAATGGGGATCGTTCGTGCTCTGGTAATCCAAGCACGCTCAGTTTTGTCGAAATATTTTACACTATCATGCATAACCCCTAGTCAAGGTAATATCAGGCTTGTATATTCAGGTTGTTGCGCTTGTGGCATTCATATTGCTTTGTCTTTAACAGAGTCTGGCTTAGTGGTACACCATTGAAAAACGAATATTTATTGGAGGCAGTAATATGCGTAGAATCATTAGTGCTGTAGGGGCATTCATTTTGTTGGCATCAAGTGCCGGATTGGGATATGCATTTCCCTCAATCAGTTATACTTCCGTTCTAGATATACCGGGTAAAGGTGGGTACACCTCCTCCGTCTCAACCGCTACAGTTGAAACATTCGACTTAAACGGTAACGGCGCATTTACACAGGGTTGGTCATGGATTGGAAGTCCCAGCAGTTATAATATTGTGTCAGGCAATGTGGCAGGAAAATATTCCGCGCCTGCGTATGATCTGTTGGGTGTAGATACCAAAGAGAAGACATTTTACATATCTGTACCAGATGCCAATTCAAATGGTAACGATGCAGTACTTGCTGTTTTAGGAGGGAAATACAACTATTTTGGTCTCTGGTGGGGATCAATAGACAGTTATAATACCCTCACATTCTACAATGGTGGCACTAAAGTAGCAACTGTAACGGGAAACGATCTTACCAACCCAGCAAACGGGAATCAATGGGCACCAGATACCAATAAATACGTAAATCTTAATTTTGGGCCGACCATGTTCGATGCTTTCGCACTTTCAAGTACTAATTTTGCATTTGAAGTCGACAATATTGCTATCGCGAATCTCCCCGTTCCCGAGCCCGGCACCATTGTGCTCCTTGGCGCCGGCCTCCTAGGCCTTGGTCTCTATGGTCGCCGCAGAATCAAGAAGTAAACTGTAAAGAAAGTCGACATGTAATAAGGGCTCGGGAGAAATCCTGAGCCCTTTTCTTATACCAGGCTAACGTACTCGAAGCTAAAGATGGTCCTGAAACAGGTACTCCTTCCGGGATGGGGGATAAGGTATCCCCTCAGGCAGTGCTTTCATCGAGGCACCCCATGGAGAAGAGTGGTGACGGTGCTACATAATTGACAAAACAGGGGCCATGGTCTATAAAATAAGACCTTCGGGGAGTTCATGGAAAAGAAAGACGTAACTGAAATTGAGAGCCTTCTCTGCCAGAGGATTGATGCAGTGGGGCGGATAACTTTTGCAGAGTATATGGCGACATGTCTCTACGAGCCGGGTCTCGGGTACTACACCTCCCCGGGACGTAAGGTTGGCGTAGAGGGAGACTTCTATACCAGCAGCAATGTCCACCAGGCTTTCGGTCGGGTAATTGCCCGTGAACTTGTTCAGATGTGGGAGTGTCTGGGAAGGCCAGAATCCTTTGATCTGGTGGAGGTGGGAGCCGGTGGAGGCCAGCTTGGCCTCGACGTCATGGACACTCTTTCTGAGGTGGCGCCTGATTTTTATGGATCTGTAACCTACAGGTTTATAGAAAAGGAGCCGTCACTTCGCGAGGCCCAGGCGACAAGGCTTTCTGCGCATTCCGAAAAGCTGGCATGGAGCACTCCCGACGACTTGCAGGCTGGAAGCCTTTCATTCACCGGCTGCCTCCTATCCAATGAACTGATCGACTCCTTTCCAGTACATCTTGTCGAGATGACCACGGAAGGGATCAAAGAGGTATATGTAGTCAATACGCGTGATGGTCTGGGAGAGAGGCTTGGCGAGCCTTCGACATCGGCGATAGCAGCTTACCTGGCTCGTATAAATGCCGGCCTGGTTGCGGGACAGCGTGCCGAGGTCAACCTTATGGCACTAGAGTGGATTAAGGCGGTTGCAGGCTCGCTTGCTCGGGGATTTATCCTCACCATCGACTACGGTTTTCCCAGCCAGGTTCTCTATGCCCCTGGACGTATGAATGGGACGCTGCTCTGCTATTACCGGCACACGACAGTGGACAACCCATACCTGCGGCCGGGAGAGCAGGACATCACCAGCCATGTGGATTTCACGTCGCTCATGCAGAGAGGTGAGGAATCAGGCCTTCACACGGCCTGGTTTGGCGAGCAGTACCGTTTTCTCATGGGTGGTGGTATCATGGATGAACTGATGGCCCTTGAGGAACGTTCATCCAGCGAGGCAGAGCGGATCAAGCACCGCCTGTCACTTAAGAAACTTATGCTCCCCGAAGGGGGAATGGGCGACACCTTCCGTGTCCTTGTCCAGTCGAAGGGGATAGATAATCCGCAACTTCGCTGCATGCGGGATTGGAAAGGGCTGCCTTGACCTGCTGGGCAGCAGAAAATGTGTCTGCAAATGCCAGAATCCATAAAAGCCGGAATCTTTGACCTTGACGGCACACTCTATTTCAATGAGGCTTTGGGCCGGGAGATCGGACGTGTCACAGCTGGTTATCTCTCACGCATCAAGGGGATCGATGAGTATTCTGCGAAAGAGCTTGTCCGGTCCACTCGAAAACATCTGACGTTAGAGCTGGGGCGCGAGGCATCTCTGAGCCTTGCCTGCCAGACTCTCGGTGGAGATTTGCATGAGCTTCATCACGTCTTTGCCGAAGAGATTGAGCCGGAGACTTTCCTCGAACGTGACGACATAGTGATAGAACTCCTGACTGGCCTTGGGAGAACTTTTCCACTTTATATCTACACGAACAACAACCGCTCACTTTCTGACCGGATTATGGATGCGCTGGGTGTTACACAGCTCTTCACCAGAGTATTTACCATTGAAGACGGCTGGCGCCCCAAACCTGACCGGGGAACCATAGAATTGATATTTGCAGAAATTGGAAGAGAGCCCGGGGAATGCCTGTTTGTAGGAGACCGCTACGATATTGACTTGCGTCTTCCCAAAGAATTGGGCGCAACGGTTCATCTGGTTCAGCAGGTCGAGGACCTGCTTGCCCTGAACCGATTCATACAGTGAGGATATAGCCATGAGCGATATTACCAAGGAGATGCTGGACTCGATTCTGCGAGCGATGGAGATCGAAAAGGAGACTTTCGACTACTACACTCGCGCAGAACAGAAAACCTTCAATAAGGAAGGGAAACGTGTATTCCACTGGCTTGCCAGAACCGAGGAACAGCACTACCTGAAGCTGTCCGAGCTTTATGCCGCATTGAGTAATGGCGAACGCTGGGTCTTCTACGGTGGCTCCACCATTGAGCTGGAACCGGATGGCGGTGGTCAGATAGGTTTTGATACTGGCGATCGGGAGGCACTGGAACTTGCTATGGAGATAGAGAAAAAAGGGATCGCTTATTTTCAGGAACTTCTTGAAAAGACCGCTGATCCTGAAGGCAGAAGTATGCTGACCACGCTTATCAGCGAAGAGCGTGAACATCTTAAAATCATCAGTGACCGGCATAAGCAGCTTCCAAACCCTTAGGAGGTAGAGCTACGATGTTAAGCCGCCTCGAAAAGGACAGCCTGGGGGCCGTAGAGGTACCTGAAGATGCATACTATGGCGCCCAGACTGCCCGTGCTGTGGTCAATTTTCCAATTTCGGGGCTTAAGCCACATCCGCTCATGGTATGGGCGACTGTTCTCATCAAGAAGTGTGCAGCCATTGCCAATGTGACGACAGGCCGGCTTGATGAAGAGGTCGGCAGAGCAATAGTTCAGGCGGCTGACGAGGTCTTGACCGGAAGACTTGCCGATCAGTTTGTAGTTGACCCCTTCCAGGCCGGAGCCGGTACCTCTCATAATATGAACATTAACGAGGTGCTGGCCAACCGGTCAGCCGAGTCACTTGGTTTGAGCCGCGGCAGCTATGACCGGATCCATCCCAATGATCATGTCAACATGGCTCAGTCTACAAATGATGTTATTCCCACATCCATTCGTATTGCCTGCCTGAAGAAGTTGGATTGTCTCTTCCCTGCCCTGCAATCCCTTTCAGCTGCACTGGACCGTAAGGGTTATGAGTTCGACGGTATCCTTAAGTCCGGCAGGACACATCTTCAGGATGCTGTGCCGATTCGTCTCGGACAAGAGTTTACGGCATATGCTAGGGCCATTGATGGTAATGTAACCGGTATCAAACGTACCTTGCCGGCGTTGTACGAGCTGGGAATCGGCGGAACGGCCGTTGGAACCGGACTCAATGCCGAAGCTGCCTTCATCGACCTTATAGTGGCTGAGCTTGCCAAGGAAAGCGGTTTTCCCCTTTGCAGAGGTGGAAACCTGTTGGAGCGGATGAATAACATGGACCCTTTTGTGGCTCTCAGTTCAGCCCTCAAGGGGCTTAGCATCAACCTTGTACGGATAGCCAACGACCTGAGGCTGCTTGCCTCCGGCCCGCGTACCGGTCTTGACGAGATCACTCTGCCTCCGGTACAGCCCGGTTCTTCGATCATGCCGGGGAAGGTCAACCCGGTAATGGCCGAAATGACCAACATGGTTGCCTTTCAGGTGATCGGCGCCGATACCACCGTGACCCTGGCGGCTCAGGCTGGCCAACTCGAGCTGAATGTCATGATGCCGGTCATTGCCTACAATCTTCTCTTTTCCCTGGATATTTTGACGAATGCAGTGGCTAAGCTGGCGTCAGACTGCATTGAGGGGATCGTTGCCCACCCTCAGCGCTGCAGGCGCTATCTGGAGGATTCGCTTGGAATGGTCACGGTACTTGCGCCGTACATTGGCTATGCGGAGGCTGCTGAGGTAGCCAAGGAGTCGGTATCCGGGGGCAGGAGCATCACAGAAGTGGTGCTGGCTCGCGGAATCCTTTCTTCGGAGCAGTTAGCCGTGATCATGGACCCAATGCCCCTGACTTCCCCCGGAGTTCCAGGGAAAGCCGGTAACTCGTTAAACGAGATCAACTAAGACAAAGGAGATATCAGAGATGATCGAAGAAGTTGAAAAGGCATTGGAGCTGATCCGACCGGCACTGCAGGCCGATGGAGGCGATGTGGAGCTCGTTGAGGTCTCTGGTGACGGGGTTGTAAAGGTTCGGCTGAAAGGTGCCTGCGGCTCGTGCCCCATGTCCACCATGACCCTTAAGATGGGTATAGAGCGGACCCTGAAGGAAAAGGTGCCAGGGGTAAAGGAAGTCGTGGCAGCATAATCCCGTGTTGCACGAATCGACGTTGTATTCTGAGGGCGCGGGAGTTTTCCCGCGCCTTTTCCAGCTTTAAGGCAGGGTCCTGGACGGTGTAGACAGATGTCTCTTCTTAGACGGAAAAACAGACGCGGGTTTCCGCGCACCAGGAAATTTTTCGCACGATTCCGGAGCAATACCGAGGCGATTGTAACCCAGTCGAACCGGGTTGATCTTCATCAGCACGGGGGGGAGTTTTTCCCTGCCCTTTTTGCGGCTTTGCGATCAGCACGTCAAACCATCAGCATAGAATTCTACCTGATCAGGGAAGACGCCACCGGGAATGAATTTGCCGATCTCCTGATTGAGGCTGTTCAAAGGGGGGTTACCGTTTCGGTCCACTACGACTACATCGGATGTTTCGATACTCCAGCTGCATACTTTCGCCGACTTGTACAGAATGGGGTTGCCTGCCGGGCCTTCAATCCCCCGCCTTTCAGACGTGGTCTGGGATGGTTCGACAAACGTGATCACCGAAAGATTGCAGTTATTGACGGTTCCATTGCATTTGCCGGAGGTGTCAATATAGGTGCAGAATATGCCGGATTCGGTGAAGATCACAAACTCTGGCGCGATCTGGGTGTTACGGTTTACGGTTCGGCGGCATTGCAGCTTCAGAGGTTATTCAACGAGAACTGGAAAGACGAGGTCGGCACCCTGCCCCGG
The DNA here is from genome assembly GCA_964528055.1 of uncultured Geoanaerobacter sp. Classification (GTDB taxonomy): domain Bacteria; phylum Desulfobacterota; class Desulfuromonadia; order Geobacterales; family DSM-12255; genus Geoanaerobacter. The sequence goes on from CAZGQM010000001.1 coordinate 146,303, forward strand.
GGGTTCGACAGTTTGCCGGACCGATTGCCAAGGGAAGGGGATGCGACGGTTCACATCGTAAGCGGAGGGCCACACAAAAACCGTTCTTACATACACAATGCCTATAGACTTGCCATAGGAGGTGCATCGCAGAGTATAGTAGTTGCAAACCCTTACTTCATACCTGGTCCGCGTGTCATCCGGTCCCTGCTTAGGGCAGTTAAACGTGGTGTGGTCGTGCAATTGATACTTCCTGCTGTGAGCGATGTCCCATTGGTCAGACTGGTGAGCCGGGGGACCTACTCTCCGCTTCTTCGCGGAGGGATCGAAATTTACGAACTGGAAGGAACCGTGCTCCACGCCAAGGTAATGCTTATTGATGGCTGCTGGTCTATCATCGGTTCTGCCAACCTTGATCACAGAAGCTTTCATCGAAATTACGAGACGAATCTCATTGTAGACAGCCGGTCATTCGGCAGTCAGGTTGAGGGGATGCTTGCAGAGGATCTGAGCCGATCCCGGCGGGTGATGCTAGAGGAGCATGAAAGGCGCGGTTTTATCGTCAGGCTGCTGGAATGGATTCTTGCCCCCATACGATGGTTTCTCTAGGTAATGACCATGGGCAGTCTTCTAATACCGGGCTGTCCCTATTATTCATACCTAAGTGCATCGATTGGGTTAAGATGTGCGGCCTTGCGGGCGGGGTAGAATCCGAAAAAGATGCCGACTGCGGCAGAGAAGATAAAAGCGATGGCGATTGACTGGAAGGAGATAAGGGTCGGCCATTCGAGTATCTTTGAGACGACCGTAGCCCCGCCTGCGCCGAGACAGATGCCGATACTGCCGCCGAACATGGTGAGGAGCACTGCCTCTGTCATGAATTGCATGAGGATATCGTTTCTGTGCGCACCGATGGCCATCCGTATGCCGATCTCTCTGGTACGCTCGGTCACTGATACAAGCATGATGTTCATGATGCCGATTCCGCCCACGATGAGCGAGATGGAGGCGACCGCCCCAAGCAGCAGTGACATCGCCTTTGACGACTGCTCAGCAACGGCCAGGATCTCTGAGAGGTTGCGGGTGGAAAAGTCCGGTTCCTTGCCGTTGGTGATACGGTGGCGCTGGTTGAGTAGTGATTGGATCTCCTCTTCTGCTCTCCCCAGAAGAGCCTCGCTGCGGGCCTTTACCATAACCGCACCAACCGAGTTGGTAAACTGGGAGCGGACCAGATTGCGTTGAGCTGTCCGGAGGGGGACAAAAACCGTGTCGTCCTGGTCCTGTCCCTGCGGTGACTGACCTTTGTGGGCAAGCACGCCGATTACCGTGAAGGGGACCTTCTTGATCCGGACGATTTTCCCTACAGGATCGTCTGCGCCGAAAAGGTTCTCGACAACCGTCTCGCCCAGCAGGCAGACCTTTGCCGCACCATCCACGTCCTGCTGACCTATGTTTCTCCCATTGACTATCGCCCAATCGCGAATATCGAAGAACTCAGGCGTGGTTCCCATGATGATTGTGGACCAGTTCATGTTGCCATAGACAACCGGTCCGGTGCTGCGCACTGTCGGAGCCGATGACTCAACAGACGGGCATTCAGCCATGATGGCACGAACATCGTCTCCGGTCAGTGTCTGGGAGGATCCGCTGCCGGTTCGCAACCCTCCGCTGGTAGTGGAGCCGGGAATCACCAGTATTATGTTGCTGCCGATGCTGGCAATCTGCTGGGAGATGACATGACGTGCGCCTGCACCTACTGCCATCATGGCAATAACTGCGGCTATCCCGATGATGATGCCGAGCATGGTCAGAAAGGATCGCATCTTGTTGGTGCGCAGTGCCCGCAAGGCTATTTTCAGGGTTTGTAGGAAATCCATCAACTATCCCTTTGCATCTCCGATAATGAGACCGTCGCGGAAGGTGATGCGCCGCCCGGCATGAGCGGCTACATCGGCCTCATGGGTAACCATGATAATGGTAATCCCCTGGCGGTTGAGCGTTGTAAAGAGAGTCATGATCTCTTCGCTGGTCGCGCTGTCCAGGTTGCCGGTCGGCTCGTCTGCCAGGATCACTGCTGGTTCGTTTACCAATGCCCGGGCAATTGCGACCCGTTGCTGCTGGCCGCCGGAGAGCTGGCTAGGATGGTTGTTCTCCTTGCCGGCAAGTCCCACCTGTTCCAGGGCAGCCAGCGCCTTTTTGCGCCGCTCGGTCGCGGAGATCTTGGCGTACACCAGGGGAAGCTCAACGTTCTCCACCGCAGGTGTGCGTGCCAGCAGGTTGAAGCCCTGAAAGACAAATCCCAGCTTGTTGTTGCGAATATCTGCCAGTTGATCGTGGTTCATGGCCCCCACAACAACACCGTCCAAAAGGTATTCTCCCGAGGTGGGGTGATCCAGGCAGCCGAGGATGTTCATGCAGGTCGACTTGCCGCTCCCTGAAGCCCCCATGATGGCGACAAACTCCCCTTCGGTAACGCTGAAGGTGATCCCCTTGAGTGCCTCGAACTGCTGGTCACCCATGACAAAAACGCGGCGTATGTCGGTTAGTGAAATTACTGATTTCAATGTCCGGTTTCCCCTGTTATCAGTGAGGCCTTGGCCCCATCGGTGAACCGCCCATTGTGGCGCTCGCCTTCTTCTTGGTCTCTCCACCCTGCTGTTCGACAATCACCTCATCTCCCTCTTTAAGCTCTCCCTCGACCAATTCGATGCTGTTGTTGTTGCCGATACCGGTTTTGACCTTTACCCCTACCGGCTTATTCTCCCTGAGGATGTAAACCTTCTGCCCCTTCTCCTTACGCCCCTGTTTTCCGCCTTCTTCGGCCCTTTTCTTCTGGGGGTCATCGCCCTCTATCCTCGGTTTGAAACGAAATGCAGCCGGAGGAAGCTTAAGAACCCCGTCTTTTCTGGCTACCTCGATGGAGACGTTGGCGGTCATCCCCGGCTTCAGCTTGAGATCATTGTTGTCTACGTTTACCACCACTATATAGGTGACTACGTTCTGGGTTATGATCGGCGCGTTCCTGACCTGCACCACCTTGCCTCCAAAGGTCTGCTCCGGGTAGGCATCAACCGTGAAAGAGGCTTTCTGCCCCTCCTTTACCCTGCTGATGTCTGCCTCGTCGACGCTGACCTCTATCTGCATCTTGGTCAGATCCTGGGCTATGGTGAAAAGGGTCGGGGTCTGGAAGGAGGCTGCCACAGTCTGGCCGACGTCGACAGCTCGGGAGATGACTACTCCGTCCACAGGGGAACGGATTATCGAGTAGCGGAGGTTGGTGCGTGATTGCAAAAGTGCCCCGCGGGTCTGTCCAACACTCCCTTCCGCTGCCTTGAGTGCGGCCTTGGCCGACTGGCAGGCGGTTTCGGAAACGTCGTAATCGGCCTGTGATATGATGCCGTCGGTCAGGAGCTTTTTGTTGCGGGCAAGAGTACGCTCGGCGTCGGCCAGTGTCACTCGGGCCTTCTGTAGATTTGCCTCTGAGCTTAGAAAATTTCCCTTTGCCTGCTCAACCGAAGCATTGAAGAGCGACGGATCGATCTCTGCGATGGTCTGCCCTTTCCTGACGCGGGAGTTGTAGTCCACGTAGAGCTTCATGATGGTTCCGGAGACCTGGGTGCCTACCTGCACCGTGGTTACGGCGCTCAGATTGCCGGTTGCAGCCACCGTGGAAACAATGGAGCCCCGCTCGATTTTGGCGGTCTTGTAAGTAACCGAAGGCTGCTTGTTCTTGATAAGGTACCAGCCACCGCCGGAAATAATGGCCAAAACGACCAGAACGATAACAATTTTCTTCATGCCTGCCTCGGAAAGGTACGGTTATGTATTTTGGAAAGAGTAGCTCAATGGATTCTAGTACAACGGATGACCAGATACGAGGACTATTTTTGGCGGATCAAAATAGAAAAGCCCCCTGTAAGTGTTAACAGGGGGCCTCTTTTGGGATCGCCCGCCGCGCTAATCCGGCGGGCTAACTAGGGCAACCTTCTTTGCAGCGGGTTACCGGGCGAAGCATATAGATTGTAGTCCACATTTTTCAGTAGGTCTCCTTTCGCTGTGGATTTGATTCCCTCGAAAGATCTGCTCGAGGATGAATATATAATAATACCTATTTATGCCATGTCAATCAGCGCTGATGATTAATTCCGGTTTACATATGTCTTTTGATGAACTTTAGAAGTAACCCCTCCTTAACATCCAAGGCTGCGTGTGGGCAAAGTTCCCGGCAACAGAAGCAACGAATGCAGAGCTTATAGTCAATGGTCAGTTTCCCGTTAATGATGGCCATAGATTGAGGGGGGCAGGCATCCCGGCAGACGCCGCAGAGCAGGCACTTTTCATGAATTGGAGTGGGGCGGGAGGTCAGATGCTGCCTGAGCCTGTTTTTAAGAAAACTGGGGAGCCCGAACTGGACATCGGAGATATGGGGGAGGCGGAAGTCACGTAGGCTGACCTCTTCAATGGATACACCGGCTGTGCGTATGCTGTCACGATCAATGCCGGAAAGCCCCTGTTTCTCGGCAGCCCGTTCGACGTATCTGAGTCTGTGCGGGATCTCCAGGAGATCTGCAGCAACAAGATCCACAGACAGGGCATTTGTTCCTGCGAGCAGGCAACCGACAAAACGGGGGTCGCCACTCCCGGGGCCGTCTCCCTCCATGGCGGTGATGGCATCGACGATGGTCAGATCGGGTGGCCTTATTTGATGGATCTCCAGAAGCATCTGGGCAAAGAGTTCCCGGTTGGCCCCGGCTTTCAGATGCCAGGCTGCCTTGGCAGTTCCGACCACCGCACCGAAGAGGTTCTTGACTCCACAGGTAATGGTCATCATTTCGTGGGTCTTGAGCTTGGGAAGATTGATTACCCTGTCGGCTTCCAGGTAGGGGCGGGCCAGCTCGAATCGTTTGAAGGTGCCGCTTCCGGGGACTTCCATGGTTGCGGCAAACTCGACCAGTTCCGCATTGGTCTCCTCAACCACAGCGAGTATTCCCGAACGTTCTGCAACCTTGCGAAAGCCACCAATGCCGGGTGAATCCCCAACAAGCGGGATGGCACCGGCCTTCCGCACCAGCAGTATGACCTCACGTACTATTGCCGGGTGAGTGGTGACTGCTTTTTCAGGCGGCTTGGCGGCAAGCATGTTGGGCTTGATAAGGACTCGCTCTCCAGGGCGAACGAAAGACTCCATGCCGCCCAATGGTTCGAGGAGAAGTTCCATTGCTCCTCGAATGGTTTCCTTGTCGTAACTTGCTGCCCTGACTATGCTTACGGTCTTCATGGAGGCACTATAGGTCGAAATGCCGCTTCAAGTCAAAAGGTTTGGTTTTGGGGTAGCGACGCCTTCAGAATTCTGCTAGTAAGATAGGATCAAAAGGTTGCGTATTCTCAAAATTTACTGAGTCTGATTGAGCAGTGGCAAGGCATGTTTCGCAGGAATTCGTCCTGAGGACGGAAAGAAGGAGAACGCATGCAGCAGTCTATAGAGCGATTTTTAAGCTATCTTGATTCCGAACGCAACGTCTCGCCACATACCCTTGCCGCCTACAAGAGCGATCTGAGCCAGTTCCACGACTTCGTAAGGAGCGAACTGGGTCCGGAGGCCACGCCTGCCGGAGTGGGGCACCTGCTTATCAGGCGCTACCTTGCGAAGCTGATGAAAGAACATGCCCGTAGCAGTATAGGCCGCAAGTTGGCGGCAATCCGGGCATGCTACCGCTACCTGCTTCGCGAAGGGATAGTCGCGAAAAACCCGGCAGAATTGGTCAGCACGCCAAAGCGCGATAAAAAGATTCCGTATCACCTTACTATAGACGAGGTTACGGCACTGGTGGAGTCTCCTCCAGGCAGCGACCGGCTGGCCTTGCGAGATCGGGCAATACTGGAACTTCTCTACTCTTCAGGGATCAGGGTGTCGGAGCTGACCGGGATGAACATTTGGAATCTTGATCTTGACAGCGGTCTTATCAAGGTACTCGGCAAGGGAGGTAAGGAGCGGATCGTACCGCTGGGCAGCCATGCGAACCGTGCACTCTCTGCCTACCTGGAGGCAATGCCGCCTCAGACCGCTGACAGGGCGCTATTTCTCAACGCACGCGGCGGAAGACTGACCAGGCGGAGTGTGGGGCGCATAGTTGACCGCCACATTCTCCGCATAGCCACCATGAAAAAGATATCCCCCCACACCCTGCGCCACACCTTTGCTACGCACCTTCTGGAAGGGGGGGTCGATCTCCGTGCCATCCAGGAACTTCTTGGGCACTCTTCCCTATCTACCACCCAAAAGTACACCCATGTAAATCTGGGCCGCCTAATGGAGGTCTATGACAAGGCCCACCCGAAAGCCCGTTGAAAACTACTGCGGGCAAATCTGCAACGTTGCCGCTCGCTCGAAAGTTCGACGTACTTTGTTGTACGCCTCGCTTTTTCGCTCGCTTGCACCGTGCATATCAGCCTCCTCATGACGTTTTCAAAGTCCCGACTTACTTCGTCATAAGTTTAAGCAGTGCGTCGGTTACGTCTTCTGCCTCCACACCACTACCAAGGAAGAGGAGTTCCTTTCTGGCTACGATTGCGGTGAAGCCATTGGCCTTGCCGTAACTCTCAGCAGCCGTTTCGATATCTTTGGTGATCGAGCGCATCAGCTCTTCCTGCAGCGGCTGCAACTCCTTTTCGGCATTCTGTCCAAACGTTCGATACCCCTCTACTTTCTTCTCGAACTCCTTTACCTGGGCCTTCCGCTGTTCCAGGGAGAGTGTCGGCAGCTTAGCCTCAAGAGCCGCTTTTTGCTTTTCAAGCTGTTTCTGTTTGGCAGCGAGCTGGGTCTGGAGCTTTTCCGTCTTCTGTTTGAAGCGTGCCTTGGCTGCTTTGCCTGAAGACGATTCTTCGGCAAGGCGGAGCATATCTGCATATCCGATTTTTGCTGCCTTTGGAACTGATATGTTTCTGAGCGAATTTTGTGAGCCGGATTGCTCCGGGATTGTGACGGGGGGGGCTGTCGGAAGCGTTGAAGTGGTTTGAGCTGTTGGAGTTGTTGATATGTCGGCTGGCTGGCTCTCTGCTGCATGTAGCGACACGCCGAGTGCGATGAGTGATGATGTGAGCAGGAGCACTCTAGCCATGATCCTGTATTCTCTTGCCATGGTTGAACCTCGTCGGCAGGCTATGCCTGCAATTAGGATAAAAGCAGCGAAAGGATAGCGCGTTTTCGTAACTGCGGCAAATAAAGAATCCTCTATACTCATAATGCCCGAACTTGACGGGGAAGACGAAAAAGGAGAAGATGCCGTATTCATTATTTGAGATGCATGATTTCTCGGGGTCTCTGCAGGGGAGTTTGATTCGGAAGGTTGGGTATAGCATGAAACAGCCGGTGAAGTGGATGGTAGGTCCGGATTCGGTTCGGATGGTGGAGTTGGGACACCCATGGATCATTGCAGATGACTACACCAAGCGCTGGCCTGAGGGGGCAGCCGGTCAGCTGGTTGAACTGACTGATGGAAGTGGGCGCTTCATTGCCACAGCGCTTCTCGATCCGGGCGAACGTATTGTGGCCCGTCTGCTTTCAAGGGAGCGGATGGAGCTGGACCGGGCATGGATTACTAAACGGCTGTTAACGGCTGTGACCCTTCGAAGGAACCACGCAGGTCTGGGGGATACGGATGCATACCGATTGGTAAACGCCGAGGGTGATGGGTTGCCTGGCCTGACTGTTGATCGCTATGGGGAATATCTCATGCTGCAGATCTACAGTGACGGGTGGCGTCCTCATCTTGGCAACGTCACTCAGGCCCTCCATTCGTTGCTTCAGCCCTTGGGAATCTACGAGAAGCAGCGCAAGCAGAATACCCGAAATCTGGAGTCGGTGAGCGACAGCAAGAGCTACAGTCGCCTGATTAAGGGGGCTGCAGCACCTGACCCGCTAATGGTGAGGGAAAATCGACTGAATTTCCTGGTGAGTCTAGAGCAGGGGCTCAATACCGGGCTTTTTCTTGATCAGCGCAGGAACCGAAGCGAGTTCATGGCACGTGTGCAGGGGAAGCGGGTGCTGAATCTGTTTGCCTATACAGGTGCCTTCTCTGTTGCGGCAGCTGCCGCAGGGGCAAGCCTGGTAACCAGCGTTGATGCCTCGGCAACATATACCGACTGGGCCAAGGAGAATTTCGGTGCCAACCGGCTCAATCCGAAACGCCACGAATTCATTGTCGGTGACTGCCTGGATGTGCTGGCTGATCTGGCAAGGCAGGGGAAAAGGTACGATGTGGTTCTCATGGACCCGCCATCGTTCTCCACAACAACAAAAAGCCGCTTCACCACCCGAGGAGGAACATCGGATCTGGTTGCGGCATCTCTATTGCTGATCCAGGATGGTGGGCTTCTCGCGACCTCGTCGAATCACCAGAAGGTGGAGGTCCCCGACTACCTGAAGGAACTCCGTAGAGGCGCTATTAAGGCTCAATGTGGCCTTAAGGTCATTTCACTGGCAGGACAATCCGAGGATTTTCCATACCCGGTAACCTTTCCTGAGGGGAGGTATCTGAAATTCGCACTCTGTGTGAAAGGATAAAAAAAGCCCCGGATTGCTCCGGGGCTTAAGGTGCATAACTAGTTGTAAGTTAAACTCTTGTTACGTTGGCAGCCTGCAGGCCCTTCGGCCCTTTGACCACATCAAACGTTACGCGGTCCCCTTCGGCAAGGGATTTGAATCCGTCACCAGAAATGGCAGAGAAATGGACGAATACATCTTCACCACTCTCCTGCTCAAGAAAACCGAACCCCTTGCTGTCATTGAACCATTTTACCGTGCCGTTTACCATTTGCGTACTTTCTCCTGATACTTCTCGTAAATTTTATCCGGGTTTTATCCTCGGACATTGATAGAAGCTAACAGATATGCCATTTCGATGTCAAACAAAAAAAGCGACAATTCTATAAGATCGGATAATTTCGCATGCTGCAGTACGTCAGCACTTTTGAGGCAACAACATTTTGCCTTCTAGGCATGAAGATCGGTATAATTTCTTGACATGAAAAATGATTGCAGGGTAGCTTGAGATGCTGGAGATCTGCTAAAATTAAGGCGGCAAGCGTGGCAGTCGAGATAAGGGATTCAGATATACGAGTGGAGTATTACCGAGCGTCAGGCCCTGGTGGTCAGCACAGGAACACAACCGACTCAGCCGTGCGTATACGGCATCTGCCAACAGGGATTGTGTCACAGGCTTCTGAAAGCCGCTCTCAGCTCCAAAACCGGGAGACGGCAATGAACCGCCTCAAGGCAGCTCTGGAGAAACGAGAACGTAAGACCAAAAAGAGGGTCGCCACCAAGGTGCCGAGGAGCGCCAGAGAAAGGCGTTTGACCGACAAGAAAATCGTTTCGCAGAGGAAAAAATCCCGGACCGCACTGGAATGATTTCGACTTCGGCTCTTGAGATACAGTGGGTCAAGCCAGCCATTGCAGAGGAGCAGTGGGAATTTTTCATGCATCCTGCTAAACAGGAGTATTATAGTTGCCACGGCATACAGTGGGAGCAGATACTCATCGCGTTCGATTGCGGTAAACTTGTGCCATATCCCCGCTCGGACAGGATTGGCGATCTGTCGGTGGCCATGTCGTATGATACGTATGACGACTATTCCAGATACCTCGCCAAGTCAAAACGGGGATACCGGAAGAATTATGTTAAGATGGAGGAACAACTCCAACGCAATGGAACACTGACCTTGAAAGCCCCGATCATTCTGAAAAGCGGACAGGATGGATTGCTTTTTTCGGGATATCGGAGACTCTGTCTGGCATGGAATTATGGTATGGTGCCATATGCGTGGCTCGTAACTCTTGATATATGCAGAAATACATCCCCAGAGGAGTAACACTATGGCAAAGCCGAACTATCAATTTATAAAGCGCCAGAAAGAGCTTGAGAAAAAAAAGAAGACGGAAGAAAAACTTCAACGTAAGCAAGAGAAAGGTGCCGAGCAGTCTGAAGATGCCGAAGATGCCTCCTCTGATGATGTGACTAATCCGTAGGAACTTCTGGCAAGAAGCTGTGAAGAGGCCGACATGCAGGGCGCAAGCGAGCGGCAACACGGCAGATCGGCCCCGCAGTAGTTTTGAATGCAGCACCACCGAAATGAGGTAAAGGCGATGGGCAAGCAACTGTATGTGACTAACATCTCGTTTCAGGCAACGGAAGAGGATATCAGGAAACTGTTTTCTGTGGCAGGCACTGTTAAGGCCATAAAATTGTTGACCGATATCCAGACAGGAAAATTCAAGGGTTGCGGTTTTGTTGAAATGGCCACGCTCAAGGAGACCAAGGAAGCGATTGACTCCCTGGATGATGCCCTTCTCATTGATCGTCAGATAACGGTCGTTGAAGCTCGACCGCCTGAACCAAAGGAGCGTCGCCCTTATGCCGGCGATCGAGGTAAATCTGTTCCTGCAGTGGGCCGTCCCTTTGGGAAAGGCCGAAAATAAATCTACAATGCTTTGAATTGTTGAAGAAAGGAGTCGAAAAGATGGGTATCTACAATCTGAAAGCACTGGAACTTCTGGAAAAACACTTCCTTGATGCCGCAGTTGCTGAAAAGTTCCTGGGGTGGAGCCTTGAGGACGATATGGAGAGGCCGGGATGCAAGCGATGGTTCAACGAAAAAGGGGAACCGACCCGCTATGGCAACGGTAATGGATTGCAGCATTTTCACCCCAGTGAGGATCTGAACGTATCCTACTGTGAAATCCTGGAACGCCTCAAGGAGAGCAATCTGACGATCACTTGCACGGTAGCTTCCGATATCTTTACCTGTGGCATTTACAACGAAAAGCAGAAAGAGATGGCTCACTGGTACGATGAGACCATGGGAGTTGCCATCTGCAAGGCAGCACTCAAGCTCCTGCTTCGTAAAGACAAGAAAGCATCTGCGGATACTGCGTCGTAACTAAGAGAGAAGCCATAATCATACGTAGGGCCTGCGAGAGCAGGCCCTTTCTGTAAATCGAGCAGGGAGCCAGTGCGCCGTATAGTGCGCTGGCTGCAACCGTCCTTCTTTAGTCGACTCATAAAGGACACCATACGCTTTGCATACCTGTTCGAAGGAGGCATAGATGAGAATTTTGGTAGCTGTTACTCTCTTGGCACTTTTTCTCACCACACCACTTTGGGCCGAAAATGCATTCAAGGAGGGTGGCAGAGAGGTGGGAGAGGGGATAAAAAAAATAGGAAAAGAGACCGGCCAGGCTTTCAAGGAAGGGGGTAAGGAGGTTGGCCAAGGGTTTAAGAAGATCGGCAAGGAAACCGGGCAGGAGGCAAAAAAAGCAGGCAAGACGCTTGGTGAGAGGTTTAGAGAGGGGGGCAATAAGGTCGGCGAGGCATTCAGGGAGATAGGAAGGGGAATCAGGAAGTTTTTCACAGGGGAGTAATGGATTGGAGCGGTTGATGATCAGTTGGGAAACAAGGGAATTGCGTCACTCTCTTACCGCAGAGAGGAGTACGACATGAAAAAGGGGCATTCTTCCGATGCTCCGCTGGTCTGGTCTTCTTCCGTGGGGCGTATCTGTCCCGGTTGCGGGAAGGGAGTTGCGTCATGCGGTTGCCGCAAAGTTACTGCCAGGCAGGCGGGTGACGGTGTGGTACGAATCCGCCGCGAGAGTAAGGGGCGTGGCGGAAAGATGGTTACCGTGGTTGCCGGAGTTCCGGGAGATGAAGCAGCTTTAAAGCTGCTTGCTGGCGAGTTGAAGCGCCGATGCGGAACAGGGGGGACTCTCAAGGAAGGGTTGATTGAGATCCAGGGGGACCATTGCGAACTTCTCATGGCAGAACTTGCCGGGCGCGGGTTCAAGGTCAAAAGAGCAGGCGGCTAGTTGCTCCACAGGGTGATCTCCGGTGCTCGAATTGAAATGGATATTTCCTTATGTTTGAATTGAAAAAACTTATCTCCTCATTCCTCTTCCCTCCAGGCATTTTTATCTTCATACTTCTTGCTTCGGCTGCCTGGTTCATGCATCACAAGCGACGCGGCACTGCCCTGTATTGCCTGATTCTGGGGCTGACTGTCTGGGCGTTGTCAACTGGGCCGGTTTCAAACCGGCTTTTGCTCGGCCTGGAGAACGGGCTGGCTATTCCGACTCCTCTTAAGGGAGATGTGATCATCCTTCTCGGCGGGGGGATCCACGACGGTGTTCCTGATCTGACCGGAAGGGGTACCCCCTCAGATGACATGATGGTGAGGGTGGTAACGGCAGTTCGGGCAGAGCGGCAGCTTCAGCTGCCGATCATCATCTCCGGTGGGGTGGTCTATGCAGGCAGGTCTGCCGAGGCCCCGGTGGTCCGGCGTATCCTCATGGATCTCGGTGTCCCGGCAAAGCATCTGCTCGTCGAGCAAAAAAGTCGCGACACGGTCGAGAATGCAGAGTATTGCAAAGAGATCGTGCTTCGGCATGGATTCCGCCGGCCCCTTCTGGTAACCTCCGCTTATCACATGCGTCGCTCCATCGATGCCTTCAAGCGTGCAGGGTTGTCCGTAACACCTTTACCCGCACAGTTTCGCACCGGGAGCGACCTACCCCCAATATGGGCAGACTATCTTCCCACTGCCGGAGCCTTGATGGCATCATCCACCGCACTGCATGAATACGTGGGGCTCCTCTTCTACAGGCTGTCGGCGTACCTGCATTAGCCTGAACGGATCATGTATGGATTATTTCAGATCGTAAACAGGGGTTTTCGTGGCACTGATAACTGTTCGCAATATAACCCTTGCATTCGGGGGGGCGCCGATTTTTGACGGCATCGATTTTCAGGTCGAGCAGGGAGACAGGCTCTGCCTCATGGGGCGAAACGGCACAGGAAAGTCTACCTTGCTTAAGCTGATTAGCGGTGAACTGCCCCCTGAGGGGGGGGAGATTGTCCGACAGCAGGGGTTGAAGGTTGCGCTGGTCTCGCAGGATATTCCGCAAGGGCTTTCGGGGGGAGTCTTTGACGTGGTGGCTGAAGGAATGGGAAATGCCGCAGGGCTTCTGGCCGAGTATCACAACATAAGTCATCGCCTCGCTTCTGAGAAGAGTGAAGGGTTGCTTGCCACTCTGGAGGCCATTCAGAAGGAACTGGAGGATACGGGTGGGTGGAGCCTCCACCAGGAGGTGGAGCGGGTCCTTTCACGGCTCTCACTTGATCCGGATGCAGAGTTCTCCTCCCTTTCAGGGGGCACCAAGCGACGCGTTCTTCTGGCCCGAGCCCTGGTGGCGGCACCTGATATCCTCCTTCTGGATGAACCTACGAACCATCTGGACATCGATACCATCATCTGGCTGGAGGAGTTCCTGCTGAAACAGGTAAAAACCTTTATCTTCGTTACCCATGACAGGTCATTTGCCAGGCGTCTGGCCAACCGGATCGCAGAACTGGATCGCGGAAGGATCTACTCTTTTACCTGCGGATACGATGCATTCGTGGAGCGGCGGGAAGCACTTCTTGAAGCGGAGATCTCCCGTCAGGCCCTGTTTGACAAGAAGCTTGCGCAGGAAGAGGTGTGGGTCCGTCAGGGGATCAAGGCCCGTCGGACAAGGAATGAAGGGCGGGTCCGCGCACTGAAGAAATTGCGCGAGGAGCGGAGGCAGAGACGCGAACGGACAGGCAGTGCCAAACTGCAGCTGCAGGAGGCAGACCGTTCCGGAGCGCTTGTTGCCGAGGCTGAAGGGGCTTGTTTCGATTTTGATGGACGCCCGATCATACGTAACCTCTCCGCCATCATCATGCGTGGCGACCGGATCGGGATTATCGGTCCGAACGGATCAGGCAAGACCACACTATTACGTCTTCTATTGGGGGAACTTGCACCTGGAACCGGCGATATCAGGCTCGGGACCCGCCGCGAGGTACTCTACTTCGACCAGATGCGGGAACAGCTCGACCTTGAGAAGAGCGTACAGGAGAATGTGGGTGAGGGGAATGATACCGTTATCATCAACGGCAAGCCCCGGCACATAATCGGCTATCTCCAGGATTTCCTCTTTTCGCCGGAGCGTGCAAGGACTCCGGTCCGGATTCTGTCAGGCGGGGAGCGAAACAGGCTGCTCCTGGCAAAACTCTTTACCCGTCCTTCCAACGTGCTGGTGATGGACGAACCTACCAACGACCTTGATGTCGAAACCCTTGACCTTCTCGAAGATCTGCTCATGGAGTATACAGGGACACTGCTGCTGGTCAGCCACGACCGTGATTTCCTCAATAACGTGGTGACTGGCACTCTGGTACTTTCAGGAAACGGCGAGGTGCGCGAATACGTGGGGGGCTACGACGACTGGCTCAGGCAGGTCGCGGAAGAGACCCAAACGGCGCCGTCAGTGTCGAAGCCGGTAACAGATAGGCAAAAACGTCAGACCGAGCGGCCGCGTAAGCTCAGTTTCAAGGAAGAGCGCGAGTTGGAGGCTCTCCCTGAGCGGATAACCGCATTGGAAGATGAGCAGGAGCGTCTGCATGCCACACTTGCCGATCCGGAATTTTACCGTACAGCCGGGTCTGATGTGGCAACATTGAATATTCGTCTTGCGGAGATCGAACAGGAAATGAATGAGCTGATGGCACGATGGGAGGAGCTGGAATCACTCAAAGGGTAAAGGGGTGACAATCTCCTGGATGGAGTTGCCTCTATGGTCGCGAATGGTTATTCTAAGGTGCATGCGGTCTGGCAGTGCATGCGTTGCGCAGGATTGACAAGGGTCGAAGGCGCGAAAGGCCATTTCAACGCGGTTCAGAAGCCCTTCGCGGATCTCTCCCCCCCTGATGAACCGCTGTGCTGCCTTCTTGATGGCCAGTGAGATCGGGCCGGCGTTGTTCTGAGTGGCGACGATGAGGTTCACCATCGACAGTATTCCCCGTTCATCGGTCTCGTAATGATGAAAGAGGATTCCACGCGGGGCCTCAACGCAGCCTACTCCGTGGCCGGTGAGTCGGAGATCGAGGTTTCGGGTGTTGTGGCTTGTGAGGAGCGGGTCAGCGGCAATTTCCCGGTTTCGTTCGGCCGCCTGAAGGGCGCAGATGAGTCTTGCCCAGTGGGTTGCAAGGATCTGGTCTGTCGGCGCATTGCCATAGAAACGGCGAAACTCCTTGTATTCCTTTTGGGCAAGCGGAGTCGCCATGGATTTGGCCACGGTAAGCCGTGCCAGCGGCCCGACCCGGTAGAGTGGCGTGTTGTTCCCTTCGATGAGCCCTTGCCACCCCCGTTCCCGGAGGTAGGTCATTTTTGCATAGGTCCAAGGCTCCACCCATTCAGCGATCTGCTCCGAGTAATCGTCAGCACTGAAGCGGCAAACCTCGCTGCCGGCGGGGTCAACAACCGTTGGAGTCCCATCGTAGAATACGACCTGATCCAGTTCGTCAACAAGCGCCATTGAGCAGGTGGAGACCCGGTAGCCTTCGTCCTCAAGCAGTTCCCGGCAGCCTTTATTCCCCAGCAGATGCTCCTTGAACAAGCCAAGCGCATCGCAGGCAAAGGCAACGGTCTCTTCGGCCGTTGCCGCGATCAGTTGGCGCTCCTCCTCGGCAATCCCCCGTGGCACGCCGCCCGGCACCCCTCCCTCGGGATGCGGGGCTTTGCCGAAGATCAGCCGGATGATGTCGCGGTTTTTACGCCGGATATCGATGACCCGGTTGACAACGTCCTTTCCAAGTCGCTGAATTACCCCGAAAATATTCCGCTCAGCAGGGTCTGCATCCGGTCCGACGATGAAATCGGGTGCGGCCAGGAAAAAAAAGTGGAGGAAGTGGTCGTCAACAATGGAAGCATGGTACTCAAGTTCGCGTATCAGTCGCGCCGCTGGAGGTGGCTCGACGTTGTAGATCCTGTCCAGCGCCTTGGTCGCTGCCATATGATGTGCCGAAGGGCAGATACCGCATATGACCGGTGCAATGCGGGTCATCTCCTCAGCCGGACGCCCGATGCAGAAACGCTCGAAGCCGCGCAACTCCAACACCTGCCAGAAAGCGTCAGCTACATTTCCCTGCTCGTCAAGGATGATTTCGATCCTGCCGTGTCCTTCCAGGCGGGTGATCGGGTCGATAACGATCCGTTTCGTCATTGCGCCTCCTCTTTCGATATCGTCCGTACTCCCAGGATCGAGGTTGCCTGAGTGAAACGGCAGCAGTATCCTGCGGGATCGGCGATGGCCTCAAGTAGGAGACGGAGCTCATGCTCGTCCTGCGGCGCTAGCAGCGGGGCAAGAGAGGAGAGGAAGCGTACGCCGGCATCTTGTACTCCTTCTACCGGTCCGAAGCATCCCCGACACGGGGTATTGGTGGCGAGGCAGCTGCCGCCGCATCCGTCGCGAGTGGCAGGTCCCAGGCAGATTACCCCATGGGCAAGGAAGCAGTCGGTTGGGTCGATCAGGACTTCGTGAGGGCGCAGTATGGCCTTTATTTCTGTCCGGAGGGGCCTGGAGGAGTTTCTGGGGCAAGAGTCGCAGAGCGCCTTTTGAGCCGCCAGGGTTGTCCCCTGTTGTGGAGGCTTATCGCCTAACAGGGATGAGATGGCCTTTTTCAGCAATGCTATGGGAGGCGGGCACCCCGGGAGAAAGTAGTTTACTTCAATGACCTGGTTCAGAGCATAGACATGGTCGAAGAACTTCGGCAGGCGGAGCTCTTCGCCATTCACTCGACAGAGCCGCTCCGGTTTGCTGCATGTCGGGTTGGTGACCGTCGGGGCATTACGGTAGACCCACTCCAGAATATCACCTTTGGAGCTGAGGTTGGCCAGCCCGGGAATCCCTCCGAAGCAGGCGCAGGCTCCGAGGGCCAGCACCAGGCGGGATTTGGCGCGAAGGAGCTCCGCAATCTCCCGGTGCTCCGAGTTTCTGATGCATCCGGAGATAATTGAAAGCGTCAGGTCGCGGTCCGGTAGAGCCCTTACCCTCTCGATCTTGAAGTCGAGGGCAACAGGCCAGAGCATGATCTCAGCGGTTTCAGAGATCTCCAGCAGCGACTCGCCCAGGTCGATGATGGCAGCATCGCACCCGCCGCAGGCGCCGAGCCAGTAGATGCCAATTTTCGGTTTTTCTGACTCACCTTCCATCTGGCCGCCTCTCTTCTTCGTTCAGCGTGGCAAGCAGTTCCGCAAAACGGGCGATGATCGATGGTATGCTCTCTCCTGACGGGTCATTCCCGAAATGTAGAGCCAGCCGCTCCGGCCCCATCCGGTGCGCTTTGAGAAGTGCCTTCAGAAGTTCGACCCTTTTTTCGAGCTGGTTCTCTCCATCCTGAAAGTGACACTCGCCGCGAGGGCAGGCAAGGAGCAGTACGCCGTCTGCCCCCTCTTTCACTGCATGCAGTATCTGCTCTGCCTCGACCTTTCCACAGCAGGCTACCGGAATCCGGTTTTCAATCTTCAGCTCCAGCCATTCCGGGTCGCCCTGGTAGGCCCATCCGAAACTGCAGGAAAAAACAAGTATGACCTGTTCGCCTTTATTCACGGCTGCGCCACCTTGAGTCGGTTGACGATCTCGTCAAACCGGACTTTCGTATTCTCCTTGGCGAGTCTCCTCGCAGCTGCAGGGCAGGCGGCCACACAGAGACCGCAACCCCTGCAGAGGAGTTCATCTGAGCTGCTGATCAGACCGTTATCAGCTTTAGTCAGAGATGCTGCGCCATACGGGCATGCGGTTATGCAGATGCCGCAGCCGCTGCAGCGCTCCTCATCCGTCTCCAGTCGGGGGAGATCATCCTGAATGCCGGCAACGATACAGGCCTTGCAGGATACACACGGCCCGCACTCCAGGCAGCGCTTTGCCTCGGCGATCGCTTCAGGAAGGGAGAAGCCCTGTTCAAAGAGGTTGAAGTCGATGCGTTCGATGGGGGGGATCCAAACCAGGTCCGGCTCAGCGCGGTACTGATGTCGGATGGGTGGGGGGGGAGAGGCATAGTCACGCTGCCTCCCGGAGCGGAGATCGATCCCGCGGATGTAGCGGTCGATCGACTCCGCAGCTTCCAGGCCGTCTCTCATGGCGTCTACCATGAAACCGATCCTCAGCATGTCGCCACCAATAAAGACACCCCTCTGGCGGCTGCTCTCAAGGGTCAGAGGGTCTGCTGCTAGCTTTCCACGGTCGTCCAGGAGCCCTTCGTGCTGCAGAAAAATCCGTTCAGGCCCCTGGCCGACTGCTATGATCAGTATGTCGCCGGTAATCTCCATCGTGTCGTCCAGGTTGAAGCGAGGGTTGAAGCCGTTGTCATCGAAGACGCCTATGCAGCGCGGGGCAACGACGCTCCGGAAGACGCCGTTCATTTCATTGATGGCGCTGATCCCGCGGGAGAAGATGATTTGCACCCCCTCTTCCATAGCCCCCTTCACCTCTTGTGGTTCGGCCAGAATGCCGTCCCTGCTCCCCCGATCAGCACATTCCAGGCAGACCAGCCTTGTTTCGGCGCCAAGCCTGCGTGCTGACCGGGCAGCATCAAATGCGACATTTCCTCCACCCGCAATTATGACGCGGCAGCCGTTCAAGTATCCTTCAGGGACGGCATTGTGAGCAAGTTCGTACAGAAACGTATGCCCGTACATCACACCCGGGAGTCGTTGCCCGGAGACTTCGATCCTGTCATAGGTCAGTATCCTGGGTGAGGGACTTCCCGAGGCGATGAAAATGGCGCTGAACCCCTGTTCGCGGAGAAGGTCCAGGTCGAATCCCTTCTCGCCGAGGGGGGAGTTGAGTAGGAGCGTGATCCCGGCGACCCTTACGATGGCGTCGATGGAATCTGACAGAACTTCCTGGGGAAGTCGGTAGTGAGGGATAAGGCTGAGTGCGCCTCCTGGACGGTCGCTTGCCTCGAAGAGTGTGGTGTCGTACCCACGCCGGGCAAGCTCGAACGCGGCCATAAGACCCGCAGGTCCGGCGCCGATGACCGCTACGCGGCCTGTTGCGTCAGTTCGGGCGAAGGGGGTGGTTTCTTTCAATCGATCCCGGTAGTTCTCTGCGATGAAGCGTTTGAGTAACCGGCGTCGTATGGCGCCGCCGGTGCCGGCGTATGTGCAGCCAAGTTCGCAGATGCCGCAGACGTAGGCGCATACGGAGAAGAAAGGATTTCGGTCGAACAGGTAGTCGCCGATCTCGAGAATAGCGTCCCGGGCCTTTACCGGGTCTATAGGAAGCAGGGAGATCAGGACGTTTGTCCTCTGGATATCTTCATGGATCGGGCACTTGATCTGGCAAGGGGGGAGGAACTGGCGGAGTGCCGGTTCAACGTGACTATTGTCCCTGCCGGGTGCTCTGCTCATTGCGGAGGTTCCGGATGATCCGTAATAAGCCGAACCTGCCGCTCATGGAACCAGTAGTACCATGACCAGTTGAGGAGTACGAGAATACGGTTTCGAAAGCCGATCAGGTAGTAGAGGTGCAGCAGCAGCCAGGCGAGCCAGGCTGGGTAGCCGCGCAGCTGGAGCCCGTGAGTCGTGGCAACAGCGGCATTTCGGCCAATCGTTGCCATGCTCCCCTTGTCTCTGTAACGGAATGGAGGAGATGATCTACCCCATTCCCGGGCCAGAATTGTGCGGGCGGCGTGAATCCCCATCTGCATCGCAACCGGTGCTACCATGGGGAGGGTGGCGCCGTTCTGCTGCAAAAAGGCCATGTCACCGACAACAAAGATCTCAGGGTGGCCGGGAACGGTAAGGTCCGGCTCTACCGGGATACGGCCGCCCGGTCCCTGCGTCAGCCCCAGCCTGCCGGCCAGAGGCGCGGCACATACGCCGGCTGACCAGAAGAGGGTCCTTGTGGCGATGCTCTCTGCACCATCCAACTCCACCTGATCGGCTGAGGCAGCGGTCACCTTTCTGCCGAACAACAGCTCCACCCCCATGCTCTTTAGTTTCTCTGCCGCATAGAGCGACAACGGCTCTGGCAGAGCCAGCAACAGCCGGTCAGCCGCTTCGACAAGAATGATCCTGGCTTCACGGGCGTTCAGCTCCGGATAGTCCTTGGAGAGTACAAAATGGACCAGCTCTATGAGTGCTCCTGCAAACTCGACCCCTGTCGGTCCTCCCCCGACAATAACAAAGGTCATCAGGGCCTGACGCTGGGCCGGGTCAGGCTCGGCGACTGATCGCTCGAAAATGGTAAGAATATGGTTACGCAACTGTTCGGCGTCGGAAAGTTTTTTAAGGTCAAAGGCGTGTCGCGCGATCTCACTGTTCCCGAAATAGTTGGTCACGCTTCCAGCACCAAGGATAAGGTAGTCATAGGTGAATTCACCGGCACTAGTCTTAAGGCTCTTGCCTGCGGGGTCTACACCGGTCACCTCGGCGAGTATGAAACGGGTACGCGGCCATCTGCGGACCATGGCCCGCACCGGATAGGCTATGGACTCCTGCTCCAGGCCGGCAGTGGCTACCTGGTAGAGCAGTGGCTGGAAGAGGTGGTAATTGTTCCGGTCAATCAATGTCACCTCAACCCCCTGTCCGGAAAGCTGCTGAGCCGCCCTGACCCCACCGAATCCCATGCCTACTATCACCACTTTCTTCATAGTGCACCTCAGTACATTAGAATACTCCAGTTTAAGGGAAGTGCAATGGATGCAGGATGGTTTGGTCAAGGAGTTGCCCGCCACAGTATAAATAACCAGATAGTGACGAAATATCGCATCATCTGGTAAACTGGAGAAACAGTCAATATCACAAGGAGGTAACAGACATATGGATACCCTTGAAGCGATCAGGACCAGGCGTAGCGTACGCAAGTTTTCCGACAGGCCGGTGGAGCCTGAGAAGCTCCAGTCGGTGCTGGAAGCGGTTCAACAGGCCCCTTCCTGGGCCAACATGCAGTGCTGGCGGTTCGTGGTGGTACAGGACCCGGCGGTGAAGGCAAAGATCAGCGAACTCTCGTATGTGGAGGCATTCTTCGCACCCAAGGGGTACAAGAGCAATCCGGCGCAACAGTCCCTCAGCGATGCGCCGGTGGTTATCGTGGCCTGTGCCGAGCCCCTGGATTCGGGTGATCTGCACGGTCAGCACTATTACATGACCGATGTTGGGATAGCCACGGAAAACCTTATGCTTGCTGCCCACGCCCTGGGGTTGGGGAGTGTGTTCGTGGGGGTTTTCGACGAGGATCAGCTGGGAGACCTGCTTGGAATTCCGCCGGGCATAAGGATAGTGGGTCTCTTCCCCCTAGGTTACCCCCAGGATGGCCCAAAGAGCGGGCCGCCACGCAAACCTCTCGATGAACTCGTCTATTACGGCAGCTGGAAAGCCTAGTCGCAGGAGAGAGTAAGGGGGCGAGATATCGCCCCCTTACTTCACAGACGAGAATATGTCAGTTCAGGTTTATACTTTCCTTGTTCCCAATTCTTCCATGGAATCAGTGCCTTCAGGCCGAGGAAACCGGTTCCCAAGCCTCCATCTCCAGCCAGACCTTTGCCAGCAGACGGGCATCGCCCAGTGCATTGGTTTTAACGCAATTATGTTGTCGGAATTCGCCTGACACTCCAGTTGGAGATGCGATTATTGGTTGTTTGATTCACCCCCCTGCAGGCTCCGGAGAATCAGTAACTGCAGAGAGGGGATCGCTGATTCCATTTGACACGACGGTCTGTTATGAATACATTTACGCATCCTAACGTCTTTGTTGACGATATATGATTAATTCTTGAGAGGAGACGGGCGATGAAACTGAAGGGGAACAATATGTTGTACCGACAGGTTCGTTACATCATGGCTGCAATGCTGATGCTGGCCGTTCAACTCACATCTAGCTTAGCCTCCGCAGCCATGACCAGACTCGTCGAAGGCCTGAACACTTCGTTTCACCCGTCCATCGCGACAGCCTACGGTTCCATCGCAAGCGGAAACTCGCCGGTCATCTCGTTGCAGGCCGGCACCTTCCGGGAAAGCCTGGACTTGAACAGCTCCTGGGCCGTAAGGCTGAAGGGGGGGTATGACGGCAATTACGGGAGCATCGTGGGGCACACAGCCATCGAAGGCGACCTTACCATCTCCTCCGGGTCAGTTGAGATCGACGGCATTACCGTGACCTCACCATCTGCCGGGCCGGTCAGGATCATCTACCTGCATCACAGCACCGGCGGCAATGTTTGGTACGGCGGCGTCCCGGAGTTCATCACCTCTCATAACAGTTCCCACGCTACGGACATTCAGATCAGCGAGCGTGCTTACCCGAACAGCCCCTATCCATGGGAGAACTATCCCTACGATTACTGGAAACTCTGGGTTGATACCACCGGAGAGACAGGCTATCTGGGACAGGATACCCTGGACACCTTGACAGCCAATTACGATGTCATCGTATTCAAGCACTGCTTCCCGGTGAGCGACATAGAAGCGGATACCGGCACTCCGGAGATCGCCTCCAGCCGGAAATCCCTGGAAAACTACAAGCTGCAGTACTCTGCCCTCAAGGCGCGCCTGCGCCAGTTTCCCCTGCAGAAATTCATAGTCTGGACCGGCGCCGCCCTGACCGAGGGGGCAACCACCCCGGAGAAGGCGGAGCGCGCCCGGCAGTTTTTCGAATGGGTGAGAACCGACTGGGACGAGAAAGGGGATAATATCTTTGTCTGGGACTTCTGGACCCTGGAGACCGAAGGGGGACTGTATCTGAAACCTGAATATGCCGCAAGCAGCGGCGATTCTCATCCCAACGGCACGTTCTCAACGACGGTCGCCCCCTTTATCGGCCAACGGATCATAGATGTCATCGAAGGGGCCGGTGACTCGGGGAGCATTACCGGCCAATAGGCAGTTGCCCGTCCATGTAAGACGGGCGCTCGTTGTGCTTCCCATTATTCTAAATAATTTCATGTATGTTTCAATCCTCGCCCGTCCATGTAAGACGGGCGCTCGAAAAACACTGAGGGTATCCATCTTGGCATCATGAAAGAGACCTGACAGTATCACAGACCTGTGACAGAATATGTCACAACGAATATCCCGCCCAATTACCCTCATATGCCTGGATTATTTTGCGTGCCACGTGACTTAAGAATGTTTCATCAGCTCCATCCAGATCTTTGCGGTGATTCTTGCGTCGTCGAGCGCACGGTGGAGGCGGCACTCTGTGGGGATTTCGCCCAGAAGATGCCGGGCAACGGTTTCGAGTTTGTGGTTGGGGAGATGAGGCAGGCATTTGCGGGCGAGCCGAACGGTGCAGTGCCAGTGGTTTGGCAGGTGAAGACCCAGGAGGGAGAGTTCATGACGGATGAACCCTGAATCGAACGGGGAGTTGTGGGCAACAAGGGGTGAGTCGGCGAAAAAATCGAGGAAACTTGGCCAGGCATCTTCAGGGGTGGGTTTGCCGCGAAGCATGAATGAGGAAATGCCGTGGACCTTCTGTGCGCCCCAATGGATTGGTGTACCGGTGTTGATGAGGGTGGAGAGTTCGCCTACAATCAGCTCCCCCTCAACGGCAACCGCGCCGATTTCGATCACCCGCCCGCCTGTCCGTACAGACCAACCTGTTGTCTCCACGTCCACGATTACAGTTCTTGCAGGTTTCATCTGTCCTCTTAGATCAGGCAAGTACCTTATGAAAAAGCCCCGCCGGTTTCCCGGCGGGGCTTTGGTGATGCAGGTGCAACCGTCTGCTATTCGCAGAGGTCTACTTTTACGTCCCAGTTTTTGAGCTTCATTGTGCCGTTGCGCTCCAGATTGAGGTGCATCTTGAATGCGCGGTCCCACAGCTGCGGTTCGTGGCCTACCTTACGCTTGAGGCAGTCGGCTTCGGCGATGTTGAGATACTCGGTCAACTGTGCCTTGTAATCCGGATGGGCGCACTTCTCGATGATCCTTCTGGCGCGATCCTTCGGGGCCAGACCGCGGAGGTCGGCAAGCCCCTGCTCGGTAATAACGCAGTCAAGATCGTGCTCGGTGTGGTCGATGTGCGAGCAGTGCGGCACAACGCAGGAGATGCCGGTCGGGTCGGTTTTGCTTGGGCGTGACGATGGGGTGTGCATCATCTTCAGGTAGCCGTTACGGAGGAAGTCGCCGGAGCCGCCGAGGCCGTTGATCATACGTGTTCCGCCGACGAGTGTCGAGTTGGCGTGTGCGTAGATATCGATCTCAACCGGGGTGTTCATGGCGATGCAACCCAGACGACGGATCGGCTCTGGGGCGTTGGAGACGGAGAGGGGACGAAGTGTAATCTTGCTGAAATATTTGTCCATGTTCTCGAAGAAGCGAGGGAAACCCGGCTCTGCGGAGAGAGAGAGCGAGCAGGAAGAAGCTGCATCGAGTTTGCCCGAGTCGAACAGGTCAAGCATGGTGTCCTGAAGAACTTCGGTGAAGACAGTCAGGTTCTTGAATGGTCCTTTAGCCAGTCCGCCGATAACTGCGTTGGCGATGGAGCCTACGCCTGACTGGATCGGTAGAAGGTTTTTAGGCAGACGGCCTGCTTTTACTTCTGCAGTGAAGAAGTCGATGACGTGGTTGGCGATAGCTTCCGAAGTGTCGTCCTGCTCGGCAAAAGCGCGACCTTGGTCGCGGAGTTTTGACTCGACAACAGCAATGATCTTGCTCGGGTCACAAGGTATCGAGGTTGAACCGATTCGGGAATCTGCCTTGGTTATGTTGAACACCTGACGATTAGGCGGAGTAAGCGGGGTGATAAGGTCGTGGATTCCTTCGAATGAAGGCTGACCGGTGTTTACTTCGACGATTATTCTGTCGCAGATCATGAGGATTTCAGGAATAACACCGCAGGAAGAGGTTGGGACCAGGCCGCCGTCTTCGGTGATGGCGGAAACTTCGATGATGGCGAGGTCAAGCCTGCCGGACTCGGAGTCTTTTGTGTAGAAACCGTAGCCGAGGTCCTGGGCAAAGAGGGAGAGGTGCTTGTCACCCATCCGGATCCGGCCTTCGTTGATGCCGGCTGCGATATTTTTGCCGGTCTGATACGGCCAGCGGCGGTCGATCATGTCATTGACGGCCCAGCGGTCCTCGGTCTCAGCTCCGACAGAGGCACCGATGAAGA
Organism: uncultured Geoanaerobacter sp.; assembly: GCA_964528055.1. Taxonomy (GTDB): domain Bacteria; phylum Desulfobacterota; class Desulfuromonadia; order Geobacterales; family DSM-12255; genus Geoanaerobacter. Next base: position 171,246 of record CAZGQM010000001.1, read on the forward strand.
GGTTAAACTTCATCTTACCCTGTAGATTGTTCTTCTCAACATGCTCAGCGAGGGCAATGGGTACAACTTTCGGGTAGCCAGCGGGAGTGAAGCCGGACCAGCCCAGGTTCATCCCGTTCTTGAAAAACTGGACGGTCTCTTCGGGCTTCATCACCTTGCTTAAAAGGGACTTGCAACGTACTCGATCTTGCAGCGTGCCGTACTCGGACATCTTCTACCTCCTGTTTTTGTTTTGGTTTTTACAGCCAAGATCTCTGGCGATCTTTGCTCTATCTACCTCTTGGATATGGTGAATAATCGGGCTGAAGTTATTCATGCATGTATTCTGTATACAGTAAAAAGTAGAACCGGATTCTACTTAAGCGTTAATTTTTAGTCAAGATAAAAAAACGCTAAGAGTGGCAATTCTTCGGATAGTTTTTTTCATGGCCATTTCCTTATGTTTAAGATCGCCTTCTGCCACTCCGTTGCCACGGCCCCTCGGTATCCGGCAGGTACGGGTACTTCTGCTATCTTCCAGCGTCCGGGTGCTGACGGATCGTTACGGTGGGCAAGAAGTGCAGGTGGTTCACCGGGAGTCATGGTGATGTCGAAGGAGTCGAGTGGCGTCACAAGGCCGGTCCCGATAGCCTTCAGGTAGGCCTCCTTGCGGGTCCAGCAGGCGTAAAACGCCCATTCTCGGTCTTTCTCGGGCAGCTTTCTGAGTGCTGTCCGTTCGCGCAGGGAAAAAAACCGCTCTGATAGCTTTAACAACGGACGACCGGAGTGGATTCTCTCTATGTCGACTCCTATGGGATTGCTGTCGTTGATGGCGAGCAGGCCGTATTCGCCGCTGTGGGAGAGGTTGAAGCGGAGTTGGGTTTCGTTTTGAGTGAGTAACTCCGGTTTGCCGTGGGGGCCATAAGAGAAAGATATCTCCGAGGGAGCACAACAGAGGTAGCCTGCCAGGATCTGGCGGAGTTGCCCGCGGGCGGCGAGGAAGTGCTCACGAATGCGCGGAAGGAGCAGACGGTCTGCTCGCCTGAGCTCATCGTCAGTGAGGCAGCCGCGCAGCTCTACCGTATGAGCTGGCGGAAGGTTCAGTTGCATGAGCCATAGATGGATCTCGCCCGGTGCCGGCAGAACGAGTCGCTTGGGGCTCATCGGTTGCTGGCCGACGCAGGCGCCTGGGAAGGGGGCTGCGTTGACTGATTCGCTGCAGCCTGACGTAGTGTCAGCTCTTTCAGGAGCCCGTTATAGGCTGCAAGATCCTTGATTAGGGGTGTATCCTTCCGTGCAGTTTCTTCGAATGCCTTCAGCTTTCCATTAAAGAGAGATGCCTTGTTTTTCTGGTTGGTTATGCTTTCAGCTAAAAAGCTCTTCTCCTTTTTCTGGGCATCACCTATCTTTGCCATGTTCTTGGCTTTGGCCCAGTATTCGTCTCCGCTGCCCACAAAATGATTGAGGCTTTCCAGGAACGAGAGGGCCGATGCGGAGAGGTCAGAGGTTGTTGTGAGCTTTGACTGCAGATCAGCTGTATCTCTCAGCAGCTGTTCATCAGCAAACCGGGCGAGTTCGTCAATTTCGGATTCGCCTGCAGCCGGGGATTTATCGAGTGTTTCCAGGCGGGTAACGAACTGCTGAGAGGTGACCAGGTAGGTGGTTATGGATTTGGAAGCTGCGCTGAGTGAAAGGGTGAAGTGTGAGACAAACTTGGCAAACATCCCTGCCTGACCTGCATAGGGAATGGGGAGGATTCGTGCAAAGCCTGCCGCTACGGACCCGGCTTCGATATACCTTGCGTAAGTGGCAATGTTGCCGGACATCCAGGTTATGTATCCCTGGAAGTCGTTCATGGTCTGCCGCTGCATCCTGACATCAGTGGCAATCTCCTTCAGCCTGACAGTCATGCGGGATTTCAGCTCATCTGGATTGAGTGAAACAGGCTGAGGGCGAGCGAGTTTTTCCTTGAGAGCCAGGTTTTCCTGGGTCAGCAGCTGAATCGCCTCACTGTTCTGTCTGAGAAGGTCGGAACAGAGAGGTTCTTCGGCATCTGCAGAGGGTGCAGCAAGCTGTATGGAAAGTACAAGGGCGATCACAGTGAATAGGTGCATGTGCGAACTCGAAACGGGGCGGTTAGGTTTTCAACGAGAATGTATAGCTGAAGGGATCTTAAAATGCAAGGATAGGCATGTGCGATTGAAGTCGCTAATCTGAAGAGTTAGCTGCGGCAGCAGAAGCGGTTTCCCAGTAAACCCGGTCCTTCCCCTGCCGCTTGGCCTTGTACAGACACGCATCTGCATGGGCAAGTAACTGTTCGGTGGTTGTGCCGTCGCTGGGGTAGCCTGCCACTCCGAGACTGACGGTCACGCTGTGTCCTGAGTTCCGACCCATCATCGGCGTTACCCCCTTGGCAATCTTTTCGCGCAGGTTTTCCGCCACCATGAAGGCGCCGTCCAGTCTGGTTTCCGGAAGGATGACCGCAAATTCCTCGCCGCCATATCGGAAGGAAAAGTCTGCAGCACGGAGCGATCCTGACAGGACATTGCCTAGGGATGCCAAGACCTGATCCCCTTTAGGGTGACCGAAGGTATCGTTCAGTTTCTTGAAGTTATCCACATCGATCATTATTATGGAGAGCGGTTTCATGTAGCGGCGGGCACGGACCAGTTCGTGCGGGAAGACCTGCATGAAATACCTGTTGTTGTAAAGCCCGGTCAAGGCATCGGTCAGTGCCATCAGCTTTGTGCGGCTGTGGAGTCTTGCGTTGTCGATAGCCATTGAGGCAAAGGATGCGAGTACCGCCAGGTGGTCGATCTGCCGATCTTTCAATTGGCGCGCCTTTTTGTCGTAAAGGTAGAGAACTCCGACCGGACGATTTTGAGTGGCCAGAGGGATGCAGACCATAGCCTTGATCCCCTCTCTTGCAAGCACTTCGTCCGGATGCCCTGTTTTTGCATTGTCCTGACAACTGCGGATGGAGAAGTCGGCCATTGCCTCTCTTGTCACCGTATCGCCTCTCCCCATTGCCGGCCACCGGTCGATCCGGACGAATTCAGGTGAAAGGCCGGAGTGGACATGAAGGACCATCTGATCTGAACTTTCGTGAAAGACCGCAAGCATGCCGGCAGGCATATTCATGAACTGGAGGGCGTTCGAAAGAATGGTATCAAGGACCTGATCCAGTTCCAGGGTTGAAACCACTGTTCTGGCAACTCCGATCAGGTCGGTCAGATCCTGGATGTGGGCTTCAAGCTGTTGCTGCTTCTCTACCATCGGTTTGCGCTTTCATTTGCTGTCAGGGGTCGGTTGCGTCCGGTGGGAAGTCGGGCAACAGTGCCAGGGCGTCTTCTGTGGGGGTGCCGCATACAAGGATCTGCATGGCCCTTCTTCCGCGTTCAGCCACGGTCTCGCTGCCGGAAAATGCGTAGGACTCTGCCAGGATGTAGGCTGCGGCACGTGGATACTTCTGGCGAAGTTCCATGAGCCGTGTCGGAGGCAGTCCTCGCTGTCTGTATTCGAGCATAAGGCTGGCAGATCGCTGGCATGCCGCATACGTATCTTCGGCATCGCGCAACTCCAGAAGGCCGGGGAGATTCTGCCAGAACAGCTGTATCATGGAACTGTTGCCCTGCTTGGGGTAGAGCTTGGTCTGTTCCAGCACTGCCTGCCATGATTCTTCTGCCTCTCTGAGGATGATGTGGTTGCTGTGGCCTATGTTCAGGTAGCGTTTCGGATCACACCCCATCATCTTTAAATTCTTCGCTGCAAGGGCCGAAAGCGGGGTCAGTTCTTCCAGTGCGACGAAAACAGTCCCCCCACCCTTGACGATACAGGCCTTTCGCTGCTCTACATCCACCAGGATCTGGTAATTGTTTTTCGTAAAAATAGGCTTCAAGTCACTCACCACCCTTTGTATACTTATCTAATCGGCCTGCGCCCCGGCCTGATTAAGTTTTTTTTCCCGAACTCTCCGGGCATCCAGCCTTCAGCACATTCCCGGATGAGGAATCTAGGCTCACCAAAAGATTAATGATTGCATATTTATGCCCCGATATATTATACAGTTATTTGAATTGTTCATTCTCTGCGACTTCTGGAGAGTACTGTGCAAGATGTTCCGCTCAGAATATTGGTGGTTGAGGATTCGCCTGATGATGCCGAAATTCTGCTCTGGCAGCTGGAGAAGGCCGGTATCGTGGCTGAATGGGAGCGCGTCGATACTGCCGCTGCAATGGCAGATGCGCTCAGCCAGAGGCAGTGGGATATCGTTATCTCCGATTATATCCTGCCCGGTTTCAGCGGCTTGGCTGCCCTCGAATTGCTACGTTCCCGCGCTATCGACATCCCCTTTATAATCGTTTCCGGAAAGATGGGTGAGGATACCGCAGTTGAGGCTATGAAGGCCGGAGCCCATGACTATATCCTCAAGGGAAACCTTGCCCGCATGGTGCCTGCAATACACCGTGAGCTTGAGGAGGCGGAGACCCGCCGCCAGAGAAGGCGGGCCGAGCAGGAACTCAGAACTCTCAAGCAGGCCATTGAAACCATTCCTATCGGTGTAACTATCTCTGACAGCGAAGGGAGGATTATTTTCACCAACCAGGCAGAGGCAACGCTCCACGGTTACGAACTTGAGGAGTTGATCGGAAAAGACGTACGCATATTCGCAGCCCCCGATTCAAGAAGGGACTCCCAGAAGTTACCCATCTCCCAGTATGTAAATCTTCGGCGGGAGTCGGTAAATGTACGCAAGGATGGGACCATTTTCCCTGTGTATATCGTATCCAGCGTGGTGATCGAGGATGGTGAGCCGATCGCCGTTGTATCTGCGTGTGAGGATATCTCCGAGAGGAAGGAGGCTGAAGAGAGGCTTCGCTACATGAGTACGCACGACACCCTGACTGGCTTCTATAATCGGGCTTTCTTTGAAGAGGAGATGATTCGGCTGAGAGCGAACCAATTTGCGCCGATAAGTATTGTCATGGTTGATGTGGACGGTCTTAAAGCTGTAAACGACTCCCTTGGTCATGCTGCCGGGGACAAGGTTCTGAAGCAGACGGCCAGTGTACTGATGTCGGTATTCAGGACCGAGGATATCGTCGCCCGGATAGGGGGGGATGAATTTGTCGTACTTCTGCCGGGAGCTGATGGCACGGTGGTTGACAAGACCGTGCAGCGGGTCAGGGACGTTGTGGCTCAGGCGTCGCTTTCCATGGGAGGTCTTGGCCTCAGCCTCTCTATAGGAGCGGCCACTGCAGATGATCCTGAAATGCTGGAGGAAACCCTTAAGCTGGCCGACGAGCGGATGTACCAGGACAAGTTAACAAAATCGGATCGGGTTGATCAATCCAAGCAGGCTATCAATGATCGTCGATTACTCGACCATTAGGCGGGTGTTTTCAAACGTGATTGCAACTAACTAAAATATGACCGGATATCTTGATAGGCCAAAAAATAATTTGACAACCTTAATTATTCGTATATTCTTTCATTACGATGTTTTTCATACCTTTCTTCCCACTAATGCCGCTCCTGTCTGGGCGGCATTAGTGTTTGTCTGACTGTCAAAATGGTTCAGGCTTGACGACTGATCCCGCCTCCTGCCTCATTGCAGACCTTCTTCAGTAGTTCTTTTCCATAAAAGTCTTTGCTGGGTCGATGAACTTGCTTGTGCTGAATTCGGTAGAGAGGCGGTTGAACGTATCGCGGGCTTTTGCCTTGTCGCCGGTCAGCATGTAAGCCTGGCCAAGGTAGAAGAGTGTCTCGTCGTGCAGGAGAGATGAGGGGAAACGTGTCAGAGCACCTTCAAGTCGTTTGATGGCGGCTTGGTACTTCTCGGTACGGAGGTAAAAGTGACCAACGTAGAGTTCGTGCTTGAGCTGCATTGCAATGGACTCGTCTAGTTTCTGCGTGACCTCTTTCACTAGTTCCGAGTCGGGGTAAGCGGAAAGAAATGAAGTGAAGAGTGTCACTGCATTGGAAACCGGCGTCTGGTCTGTGTCTATCCCGGTGATCTGGTTGTACTGGCACATCCCTTGACGGAAGAGTGCGTATCCGGCCTTTTCATGCTTGGGGTGGAACTTCCTGAACTCTTCGTATGATGCAGCACCTTCTATGTAGTTGCCGTTAGAATACTGAGCATCGGCAATATTCAGTTCTGCAAGCGTAGTCAGCTCAGGGCTGAAGTAGCTCTCCTTTACCTTCTTCCAGGATGCAATTGCTTCCTCGAAGTTTCTGTTTGAAAAAGCCTGTTCGCCATCCTTGAAATATTCGGAAGCGCTCTTTATGGTGGCGCTGGATGAGGCGCAGCCGGTAAGGGCAAAGAGGAGGGCAAGAGTGTAGGCGTACTTCTCGAAGATGTTCATGGTTCCCCTGGTTAAGAGAAAATTCCACCCAAAAGTAGAGGAAACGGGGTTGAAAGTCAACAGCCCGTGAGACTAGGGACGTGAAATGTGCAGATTCATGCCATTTGTTCCGTGCTCAAATTATATGTCAATTCAGTATTTAAGGTTTCTTCCACTTCCTCTTTGTCGGTTCAAGCTCCTTCTTCCTGAGTCGGATCGACTTTGGAGTCACCTCTACCAGTTCGTCATCGTCGATGAACTCAAGGGCCTGCTCCAGGGTAAGGAGGCGTGGCGGTGTCAGCTTTATGGCGTCGTCGGTGCCCGAGGCGCGAACGTTGGTAAGTTTTTTACCCTTGCAGGGGTTGACGTCCAGGTCGTTGTCCTTGGCATGGAGGCCGATAATCATGCCGCCGTAGACCTCGGTCCCCGCCTCAACGAAAAGTATGCCTCGTGGCTGGAGAGCATCAAGGGCATAGGCGGTAGTCTCGCCATGTTCCATGGCAATCAATACCCCATTTTTTCTGCCGGGGATGTCGCCTTTATACGGTGCATACTCGTGAAAGGTGTGCGTGATCACTGCCGTTCCGCGGGTGTCGGTGAGAAGTTCGCCGCGCAGTCCGATCAGGCCTCGGGCCGGGACGATGAATTCGAGTCTGATAGTGTCTCCCATCGGGAGCATGGATGTCATCTCCCCCTTGCGAGGTCCCATCTTCTCGATAATCGCTCCCTGGTACTCGCTGGGTACGTCAACTACCAGGTACTCCATTGGCTCGTTCTTTTTGCCGTCTATCTCGCGCAGGATCACCTCGGGTTTTGACACCGCCATTTCAAATCCTTCGCGGCGCATGTTCTCGATCAGGATGGAGAGGTGTAGTTCGCCGCGTCCCGAAACCATGAAGGTATCAGGGTTGGCAGTATCATCAACGCGTAAGGAAACGTTGGTCCTCAGCTCTTTGTCTAGCCGTTCGCGGATGTTACGCGAGGTCACGAACTTCCCCTCCCGTCCGGCAAATGGCGAGGTGTTGACGATGAAATTCATGGAGATGGTCGGTTCATCGATGGAAACGTAGGGGAGTCCCACAGGGTTTTCGGCAGAGGCGAGGGTTTCGCCGATTCCCACGGAATCAAAGCCGGCAATGGTGATAATGTCCCCGGTGCATGCCTCGGAGATCTCCACCTGCTTAAGCCCTTCGTAGCCAAGCAGTTTGCTGATCCGCCCCTTGATCACTGATCCGTCCCGTCTGATATGGGAAATGGTTTCACCGGCCGTAACACGTCCGTTAAAAACCTTGCCTGTGGCGATCCGGCCGATGTAGTCGTTATAGTCAATATTGGTGACAAGGAGCTGAAACGGGGCGCTCGAATTCCCTTTGGGAGGATGGACGTTACTCTCTACCACTGCAAACAGCGGCTCCATGCTGGTCGAATCCGAGGCAAGGTCCAGTTTTGCATACCCAAGCTTGGCGCTTGTATAGACGATGGGAAAGTCAAGTTGTTCATCACTTGCCTGCAGTTCGCAGAACAGGTCAAACACCATGTTCACAACTTCATCAGGCCTGGCGCCGGGACGGTCTATCTTGTTAATGACCACGATCGGCTTCAGTTCGAGGTCAAGGGACTTCTTCAGGACGAAACGGGTCTGGGGCATCGGTCCGTCAAGGGCGTCCACCAGCAGCAGTACTGAATCCACCATCTTTAAGACCCGCTCTACCTCGCCGCCGAAATCAGCGTGACCCGGTGTGTCAACGATGTTGATCTTATAACGGCCATGGTGTACGGAAAGGTTTTTGGCCAGGATGGTTATGCCGCGTTCTTTTTCCAGGTCATTTGAATCCATGACCCGTTCGGTGATGGCTTCGTTCTCCCGGAAAACCCCGGCGTGTTTCAGCATGGCGTCAACAAGTGTGGTCTTACCATGGTCAACGTGGGCGATGATGGCGATGTTTCTGATCAGTTCTTGCATTACAATGGCTCCTGGTTAACAAAAGAAAAGACGGGCGAGAAGCCCGTCTTAGTCGTATATATATATGCGAAAATTGACGTTAATGCAAGCGGTTTCTCAATTGTCGTCCCTCTCGTGTTTCCAATAGCGCTCCCCGTGTTCACCCCGGTTGTCCCACCTGCGGGTGTCGGCCCACCTGTTATTGTCGTGACGGTTGTCCCACCTGCGGTTGTCATGCCGATAGTCGCCCCCGTGGTGCGCAGCATAGAAGTACTCTGGGTCTCGCCCATGTCTGCGGTACTCTACCTCGCGGATGGTTCGGATTCTCTCAACGGGGTTTCGCCGCAACTGCCAGGGGATAGTGCTGTAACTGACGGTTACCCAATCACCCATGTAGTTCCCGGACCGGTACCAGGTCCCTCCACGGTTAAGGTAGTAGTTCGTTCCGATGTTGAAGACGTCGTACGGTGTTCCAACCGCCGCCGAAAAGCCGAGTCCCGGAAGTGGGATGAACTCCATCGGCTCATCGATAATAACCCTGGGAGGGGAGTAAGATGCCACCTGGACCGGCACTGACGGGAAGTTTATGCCGACGTTGAACCGAACGTCCGAGGCCTGGACAGGTGCTGCCATAGAGGCGGCGGCTGCAATGACAAACAATAATGCGGGTGCTTTCATGGGAATCCTCCGTTTCCTTGCATAGCCCGGCCTGCAAAAATAATAAAGCCGGGGCAGAATATCCTCTTGGATACTTCGGCAACCCGGCTGTCTCTGGGAGACCCTGTAGGCTTTCCGCCCCTTCCTCACGGGAGGTTTAGTATTATCGGTTATCCCCTGCTGTCTTGTGTACTCTTTAAAGCACTGTACGTGCCATGTCGGTAAGATGCCGGGAGTTCGGGATAAATACTGCCATGCCTGTCCTGGAGGGATGCTGCGGCAATCGATTCATACCGAATATGAGTCAACGTCTACCTCAAATGCGGCAGGATTTCCTCTGCAGATACCGGCAATATCGCACGAGAGGCATGCCCTGTTCCCCTTCTTGCCGCAACCCTCCGAGATTCCCAGGTGACAGAGCGGGAAGTCGTACTTTACCGGATCAGCCGGATCGAGTTTACGGAGTGACCTGGTGATCTCCAGCGCGCTCTTCCAGTCTCCCTGTTTACGCTCCGTAAACCCCAGATGCCTGCCGATTCTCAGTATATGTGCATCCACCGGAATGATCAGCTTTGATGGGGGAATCCCCTGCCAGAGCCCAAGATCTATTCCGTCATCAGCCCTGACCATCCAGCGGAGATACATGCAGGCCCGCTTGCAGGCGCTTCCTCCGGCAGGGGAGGGGAAGAAAAACGGGAAGTACGAGTCGGAAGGGATGATACGGCTCCCGAAGATCGGACTGAAATCAATTGAGAGTACGGCCGCTGCGAAGCGTGAGAGGGCCGGACCAGTATCTTCATCTGCGGGGTTGAAACAATTCTGGAAAAAATTACCGATCGAACCTGCATCCTCGAGCATGGTCCGGATTGCCAGAAGCAGTGCGCAGAGGTCGCGGCCGTCGTTGAAGCGGTGTTTGAAGCCAGCGAATCTTCGCAGCCCTGCCCGTGGCTCAAAGCACACGATGGTGTTGCGTGGCTCGGCTCCCAGCTCTTTCAGGATGGCGGTAACGCTCTTCAGGATGATCTTGACATTTCCGTAGGCAAAGGATGACGCAATGAGCCCTACTACCTCACGATCGGACGGATCGCAGTAATGGCGGCAGAAGGAGAGGGGGTCGTTGGCAAGATGGGACTGGGAACGGACCGCATAAAGACGGTCAAGGATGGTTTTAAGAGGGTCGTATTCGGTCAATTGATATACCTTCACAAAGAATTCGATAAATGACTCATATGCAAGGCTTGCTAAAGATGAGGAGTGAGTCGTAGCCGTAGGCTACGTCGCAGCGACGAAGATCGAACGTAACGCAGCAGATGAGCGTTTAGCGGATTTTCGAATCAAGAATGAAGGTAACTGGTCCGTCGTTAACAAGATGCACCTTCATCATTGCCTGAAAGATGCCGGTTTCAACCTTTGCTCCGCTTTCCCTTGCACGGTCAGTGAAATACCCGTACAGGCGATTACCCTCTTCCGGCGGCGCTGCTGCAATAAAAGACGGTCTTCGCCCCTTGTTGCAGCTTCCAAGCAGGGTGAACTGGGAGACAACCAGCAGGGAACCGCCCACCTCGGTTAGCGAAAGGTTCATCTTGCCGGCAGAGTCCTCAAAGATCCTGAGCTCTACGATCTTCTTAGCCAGCCAGGCGGCATCCTGATCGGTGTCCCCTTGCTCCACCCCGAGCAGCACCAGAATCCCGGCGCCGATTTCACCGACGGTTTCATCATTGACGTCAACCCTTGCAGCGCTTACTCGCTGAATAACAGCCTTCATGTTGCGGCAGTCTCCTTAGAAAATAAGAATATTTCCCTGCTGATAAATCGTTGAGGCGCATCTCTGTGGTAATGAAGGTATCTGGAAGTTGCCTGAAAACAATCTGCGTTGTCAAGAAGGGATAATTACTTGTGAATGATCATGGTATGGTATTTTGGAAGGTGTAATTAAAGTCGACAGTTTCTGCATGCTATATATTCCGGATTATCCGACTCTCTGGTGCCGATGATGCTTACAGTAAGCCAGTTCCAGTTATATGTATGGTGGCAACTGGTCTGCAAATTCAGGCATATCGCGGGATGATGCTAATCTGGCAGTTTATATGGAATGTTTTTTGAGTAGGGGCAGAGGTCAGGAACGTCATGCTTTAGAGTTTCTGCTAAGTGTAAAGTTTTTCGATATTCTGTGTGGCACTTGCAGCATAATAAAAAAGGGGCGTCAATATGGCGCCCCTATCCTTTGCTGTTGAAGAACGCTCTTCTTACTTCCGGATTCTCCTGCGGATGAGGCCAGCGCCCAGAAGGCCGACACCGAGAAGCACGATGGTAGAAGGTTCGGGTACTGGAGCGGGAATGTCAGGGCAGTATTCAATTTTAAGTTTTGACCATTCAATTTCAAAATCGTTCAGAGTTGATACCAGTTGTACATCGAATCTTCCATCATACAGCCCCATTAGGACGACATCGAATTTTTTTGTGCCGGTGTCCACATCATTGATAGTGATCCAGTTAGAGCCTTCCAGTAAGAGCTTTGCTGACTCATTACTGTTGTTGGGCCCTGGTCCGCCGTTCGATGAATCACAGCTGACCCTGAAACGGGCATTATACTCCTGGCTGCCATGCCTGGATCTTTCATTTCCTTCACTATCAACGCTGTCATCATTGTGCTCACCACTCTTGGATGCTAAATCTGTTTCAAAATCACGCAAGGAAAGGGTTATCGTGGCATCAAGGATGCCACCCGCTTTTACTGCAGGATTAAAAATGAATTGATGTGTCCAATTCACAAAATCACCGGTATGTGCCAGAATGTTTGCCTTGTTCCCACCGTACGATCCCAGATCACCGTTTGATACTGACGATCCTGCAGTATCTGAGGTCAATGTAGACTTGAAGTATGTCCAGTCAGTAATGGTAGTCTTTCCAGCACAATGGGGCGAATCATTATTTCCGCCGTTGCAGTTTCCTCCCGTATCGGAAGATGCATAAGAAATGGCAGTTATGCTGATTGTGAGGAGGAATGATGCTATGAGCGAGAATAACGTATTCATAAAATACCCCTTTGGGAAGATCTTCAGGCTGAGTATTCAATGTTTGTGCCGAATCTCGCAAAATGCTAAATTAAATAGTTATTTTATTGCGATTGCGTAGAAGTTTTTGCTGATTGACGTATGGGTGTAAAGTATTCCGACGAAACAATGCTACCATAGTTGTAGCCCGTTCAGGCACCATCCTGCGCAATAACCTCTCTCAGCCTTTCCCGGTAAATTCGTGCAGCCTCGTCGCCGAACGGAGTGAAGATGATACGTTCCAGGTTCGGATAGCTATGGAGTGCCTCTCTTGCTTCCTCCAGCGCGATATGGCACCCCTGTCCCATGGGGAATCCATAGACGCCGCAGCTGATGGCTGGGAAGGCGATTGATCTGAGCCTGTTTTCGTGCGCTATGGAAAAGCAGCGTCGATAGGCGCTCCGGAGGAGTTCCGGCTCGCCTTTGTCTCCGCCGTGCCAGACCGGTCCGACGGTATGGATCACATGCCTCGCCAAGAGCCTGTAGCCGGCGGTGATCTTGGCGTCTCCTGTTTCACAGCCCCCAAGCTTAGCGCACTCCTCTACCAGCTCTGGCCCTGCAGCCCTGTGGATGGCCCCGTCCACTCCACCTCCGCCCAGCAGGGTGTTGTTGGCAGCGTTTACAATGGCGTCAACTGCCAGGGTGGTTATGTCGGTCTGGATGATCTCAATTTTGTTTTGCATGGACTAGCCCCTTATGCGTGGATCAATCCCCTCAATACCTTCAGGTTCACCTCGTCCATCTCGTCGGTATCCCCCTTGGGAGTTTCGAGTATCTTGGGGATGGTCGCGAAGCGCGAGTCGTTGAGGATGAAGCGGAACGGCTCCAGCCCCATGGCACCCTGGCCGATGTGCTCGTGACGGTCAACCTTGCAGCCGAGCCCCTTTTTGGAGTCGTTGATGTGGAAACATGCGAGGCGGTTGATGCCGATAACCTTATCGAATTCGGCCCAGACCCGCTCGTAGCTGTCAAAGGTGGTGAGGTCGTAGCCGGCTGCAAAGGTGTGGCAGGTGTCGAAGCAGATGGCGAAGCGGTCAGGAAAGGCTGAACCGTTGATGATGTCGGCCAGGTGCTCGAATGTGTATCCCAGGTTAGAGCCTTGACCTGCGGTGGTTTCAAGAAGGACAAGCCCGGTATAGTCAGGAATGGAGGCAAACAGCTGGTCGAATGCCTCGCATATTCTGCTGATCCCGATACTCTCTCCCTCGCCCAGGTGAGAACCCGGATGCATGACGATCTTGGATATTCCGAGACGACTGCAGCGTTTCATCTCCTCGCCGAAGGCGGCAATGCTCTTCTCCCTCACCTCGGTTCCAGGCGCTGCAGCCAGGTTAACGAGATAGATGTCGTGGCTTACGATGTCGTGAAGCCCCGCTTCCTGCCATTTTTGAAGGAAGATCGAGACGTCCGAGTCTGTCGGAATCTTCCCCTTCCACTGATTGGAGTTCTGGGTGAATATCTGGATCACCCCGCAGCCTGCCTTCTGCCCCCTTTCAGGAGCAAGGTGGATGCCGCCTGCAATTGACATGTGCGCACCTAGATAGTCTTTCATGCGGGCCTCATTGCTTTTTGGATCGCCAGAATCCTCTCCGCGTATTTCGCTGCCGAAAGGGTGAAAGGTTCATGCGAGTCGCTCCAGATGGGTCTGGGCCAGAGGGGGTCGGATGTAAAACGAGGGACAATGTGCCAGTGCATATGGGGCACCATGTTGCCGAGGAGCTCATAGTTGATTTTATCAGGCCGGAAAATTGTAAAGAGTGCTTCTGCCACCGAGTTGACCTCCTCCATTACCCCTTGTCGCACCACTTTATCCAGGTTAAAGAGCTCGGTTACATGGCTCTTTGTGAAGACGAAACAGTAGCCGGGGAAGAACTGGTCTCGATTCAAGAGGACGTAACTCTGTTCGAGCTCCGCTATACGGAGGTCGGCATCGTCGTTCCATTTGCAGCACATCTGACAATAATTCATGGCCACCCTTTGCAAAAAAGGCCAAAGGTTTACCGGATCGCTCCTTATCCTTTGGCCTTTTAATCGTACTCTCTTTTGAGTTGAATCAAAGCCTGGTTATGTCGATTTCTCCGGAGAAGACCTCGGTAGCAGGTCCGGTCATATAGAGAAAGCCGTCTTCGGCCCATTCCAGCTCAAGGTCGCCACCCGAGAGGTGATTGAGTATCCTGCGCTCGGTGATTCCATTCAGGACCCCTGCCACACAGACTGCACTGGCTCCTGTTCCGCAGGCCAGAGTCTCGCCCGCACCGCGTTCCCAGGTTCTCTGGCGCACCTCGGTGCGGGAGATGATCTGCACGAACTCCACGTTGGTCCGCCTCGGGAACATTTCGTGGTTCTCAATCAAGGGGCCGTACTTCTCAACCTGGAACTGTTCGACATCTTCGACAAAGATCACGCAGTGCGGGTTTCCCATGGATGCGCAGGTGATATTAAAGGTGGTGTGGAGGATGTTGAGCGGCTGATTCACTACCTGTTCCCCGGCCTCGCCCATCATGGGAATCTCGGAGCGTGAGAGGCGCGGCTTACCCATATTGACCCGCACACGCTCCACCTTGTTGTCTGACCCGGTGAAGAGCTGCAGGGTGAGGATGCCTGCTCCGGTCTCGGCGGTAATCTCCTTCTTGTCCAGGATGCCATGGTCAAAGGCGTACTTGGCTACGCACCGGATGCCGTTTCCGCACATCTCCGACTCTGAACCGTCGGAGTTGAACATTCTCATCCGGACGTCGGCCTTGTCCGACGGCAGAATCATAATCAGGCCATCGGAGCCGATGCCGAAATTGCGGTTACTGACCTTTATGGCGACTTGTGTGGGATTGTCAATCCTCTCCCGGAAACAGTTTACATAGACATAATCGTTTCCGGCGCCGTGCATTTTGGTGAATTCCATCAGGTGAACCTCCCGTAGGTCATGGGTCTGAAGACAGATCTTTCATAACAAAAATGATTCTGCTCAACAAGCAAAATCAGGTGCCTCTTGACCATGGTCAGCTATTCCGGTAACATCGCGTCACTGTACTAATTCCCCAGGAGGTTGGTAGTGGAACTTAAAAGCAAATTATGGATGAACGGCAACTTGGAATGGTTTACCTATATCGGTGAAGAAGAGGTTTTCCTTGGTCGTCGCGAGGTTCCTATTCCACTTGAAGAAGGGAACGCCTGGATCAATGACTTAGGCGATTCTTTCAAGGTAATAGATGGCGAAATCATACTGCTGGGGCACGTAGAGCCTCCGCAGAAACACTGGTGATCCAAGGAGGGATTTCATGCGACTTTCAACCAAGAGCCGCTATGGACTGCGGGCACTGTTCGACATTGCCTATCATGTGGGCCACCGTCCGGTACAGATCCAGGATATTGCCCGGCGCCAGGAGATCTCACCCCGCTACCTGGAACAGATCTTCCAGAGCCTGAAGCGATCAGGGATTCTCAAGAGCAAGCGGGGCCCCCAGGGGGGATACCTCATTGCCAGGCCGCTCAATGAAGTTTCAGTCAGGGATGTAGTCAAGGCAACTGAAGGGGATCTCCTGCTGGTTGACTGCTCTCCGGGCAAACGACGCAAGAAGAAGGTGAACTGCGCCTTTGATGGGAGTTGTGTCACCCAGACGGTCTGGAGTGAGGCTGCAAGCCGCCTGGAGGATCTTTTTGCATCGATAACCCTGGCAACCCTCTGTGATAGAGGTCAATCGATGGGGCTTAAGCCTGAGGATGACCCGAAGATCTCGCGCAACGCCGGAGTAAAGGTGACCTGATGGATGAATTGCGGGTAAAATTCGAGAGACTGAAGGCGATTCTCCAAGAGATGGGCTCCGCATTGATAGCCTTTTCAGGAGGTGTGGACTCAACCCTCCTCCTTAAGGTAGCGTATGACCTCCTGGGAGACCGAACCTGCGGCATTACCGCCACTTCGCCGACTTATCCCGAGTCGGAATATCTGGAATCGGTCAGGCTTGCCGGACTGATAGGGGTCCGACAGGTGACGGTTGAGTCAAATGAGCTTGAGATACCGGGATATAGCGCCAATCCAAGAGATCGCTGCTATCATTGCAAAAAGGAGCTATTCCATATCTGCACTGCAAAAGCTTTAGATCTGGGTTTTGCCACAATCTGCGATGGTACCAACTCAGACGATCTGGGCGACTACCGTCCTGGCAGGAGGGCTGCCGGAGAGTTGGGGGTCCGGAGTCCGCTTCTGGAGGCGGGGTTTTCCAAGAACGATGTCCGGCAGTTGAGCCGATTGCTTGGCCTTCCTACCTGGGACAAGCAGGCCTATGCCTGTCTTGCGAGCCGCTTCCCGTATGGTGTCGAGATCACCTCCGAGAGGCTCGGAATGGTGGAGAGTTGCGAGGAGTTTCTCAAATCTTCAGGCTTTCACACCTACCGGGTAAGGTATCATGGCGATACGGCGAGGATCGAATTGGGGCAGGAGGAGATTGCCCGGCTTCTGGAAGAAAAACTTAGGGGCCAGGTGATTTCAGCGTTTAAGCAGTCGGGGTTCAAATACGTTTCCCTCGATCTGGAAGGGTATCGTACCGGAAGCATGAACTAGACGAGTAGGGCGTGAGACGAAAGGCCTTACTTCCTCTCCTTGCATCTCACGCCGCACGGGTTCAGGTTACTTCAACGTTTATCTGTTTCTGTGACTTCTCCGGTTTCTTCGGAAGCGTTATGGTCAGCACCCCTTTGTCGCAGGCAGCCTTGATCCGCTCCTGATCAATGGTCTGGGGGAGTTGGAAGTATCGCTGGAAACTTCCGTAGTAGCGTTCAACCCGGTGGTAGTTCTCTTTCTTTATCGAGTGGTCATGGCGGCGTACCCCTTTGAGCGTCAGGGTGTTGTCTTCGATCTTTACCTCGATATCTTTCTGGTCCACGTCAGGGATCTCGGCTTTTATAACCACTGACTCATCATCCTCGTAGATGTCGACTGCAGGTTGCCATACCCCTTCGCGAAGGTCTTCGCCCGTCTCGCGGTTCCATGCAAGGTCAAGAAGCCGGTTCATCTGCTCCTGCATTGAGCGGAGCTCCTTAATCGGATTGTATTTAACGATAGCCATGCTGCATCTCCCAACCAATCTCAGACCAAGGCACCATCATATCTGGCGTTGCCTTCTTCTGCTCGTCATCCACCTGTCATTCTCGTCGCTAAAATGTCATCCTTGATCTGAAATCGGAATAAGTGGGTCGATCAGACCCGTTTCCCTTTCGGTATGGTGTGTTTCAGCTTCTTGGAGCCGTCGTAGAGAGTCCCTTTGGCAAGGGCACGCCTCTCCTTCAGGTCCTTGCGCTGGTAGTCGGTTTCCAAGTGTTGTTCAGTCAGTTCTACCTTTTTCTCTAAAGACTGCAACTCATTCATCATACCGTAGCTCCTCGCTTCCCTGTTCGTTAGTTGATACAAAGCTATGATTTGCGTATCGGCCTTTCACCTCCTTTCCTGATAGATATTTTATCACCTATTGCAAAGGGTGCAAATTGGGACGGTTCTAAACGGGAAGCAGTGAGAATTGCAGTTGAACGGCTCTGCGGAATCGGATACCATTACCGCAGAAATTGAGGGGGTCTCCGCATGGGGCAATACAAGGTGATTGAGGTGAGTACCGTTTCAGAGGATACCCTGGAAGAGGTGCTGAACGAATGGACTGCCAAAGGTTGGCGGTTCGATGGCCTTCATTTTGCGATGCGCGAGTCGCAGAAACGCCCCAGCATGGCATTTGTGCTGTTCACCCGCGAGATATCCGGTATAGGTCAAGAACAGATTGGACAGTTACCATGACCGATCCAACCCTGTACCTCATCGACGGTTCCTCCTACCTCTACCGAGCTTACCACGCCATCCGTCACCTGTCGGGGCCTGGCGGCTTTCCGACCAATGCCATCTTCGGCTTCACCCAGATGCTTCTGAAGGTGCTGAAAGACCGCCAACCTTCCCATGTGGTGATGGTCTTCGATTTTTCCCGAAAGACCTTCCGCAACGACATCTATCCAGACTACAAGGCAAATCGTTCCGCCATGCCGGATGACCTGCGTATGCAGCTGGATCCGATCAAGGAGCTCGTCAGGGCTTTCAGGATACCGGTGCTGGAGCTGGATGGGTATGAGGCGGACGACATCATCGGCACCATCGCACAGGACTGCTCTTCCCGAGGGATTCCTGCGGTTGTGGTTACCGGTGACAAGGATCTGATGCAGATCGTGGGCGAACAGGTCAGACTGCTCGACACCATGAAGGACAAAGAGTCCGGGCCGGCTGAAGTGGTCGAGCGTTTCGGTGTAGGGCCGGAGCTGGTGATCGATATCCTTGGTCTGGCAGGCGACTCGTCCGACAACATACCCGGTGTCCCGGGTATCGGTGAGAAGACCGCTACCAAGCTGATTCAGGAGTACGGTTCCATGGATCAGCTGCTGGCGAGGTCAGGCGAGGTTAAAGGGAAGACCGGTGAAAACCTGCGGGCATTTGCCGACCAGGCGCGTCTCTCCAGGAAGCTGGCAACCATCGATTGCCAGGTGCCGATCAGGTATGATTTTGACGACTTCGTCGCTGACCCTCCTGACAACCAGCTCCTTGCCGAGTTGTTCAAGCGGTACGGCTTCACCACCCTGATGAGAGAGCTGACAAGCCGCTCTACCCTGTCGGCGGCTAACTACCGGACCATACGCTCCGTTTCCGATTTCTCGACTTTGCTCACGGAACTGGTGAGTGCGGAAGCCTTTGCCATCGACCTGGAGACCACCAACCTCGACCCGCTTGCGGCTTCCATTGTTGGTATATCAGTATCCTTTAAAGAGCACGAGGCATACTACATTCCCGTAGGGCACAGAATTTCTCATCCCCCCTTGGCAGGGGAGGGTCGGGGTTGGGGTGAAAACGGGAAATGTGCTGCAGATGGTACCCTCCCCCTCACCATCTCCCTCCAGCGGAGGGGGGATAGCACGCCGGCTCCTGATCAACTTGGTCTGTCATACGTGTTGGAACAGCTTCGTCCACCGCTCGAAGATCCGTCGAAGAAAAAGATAGGACAGAACATCAAGTACGATTACCAGGTGCTCCGGATGGCAGGTGTTGCCATGCAGGGGGTCTGGTGCGATACCATGCTGGCAGCCTACCTTGTCAATCCGGGTCGCAACAGCCAGGGGCTCGATGCGCTGGCTATCGAGTACCTTGACCACCGGATGATCTCCTATGAGGAAGTTGCCGGAAAAGGGAAGGATCAGAAAGGGTTCGCAGAGGTCGATATCGACACTGCCGGACGTTACTCGTCCGAAGACGCGGATGTCACCTTTCTCCTGCATCGCCTGCTGTTGCCCAAGGTCTCGGAGAGTGGGATGGCCAACCTTCTCTTCGACCTGGAGATGCCGCTGGTGCCGATTCTGGCCGAGATGGAACTGGCAGGTGTCAGGCTTGATCTGCCGTTGCTGGCAGATCTCTCAACAGGCCTTGGCGCCCAGCTGAGAAATCTGGAGAGGGAGATTCATCTTTTAGCAGGGGGCGAGTTCAATGTCAATTCTCCCAAACAGCTTGGAGAGATCCTGTTTGAGCGTCTTAAGCTGCCGGTGGGAAAGAAGACCAAGGGCAAGACCGGCTGGTCGACCAATGTGGACGAGCTGGAGCGGCTGGCAGAGGAAGGGCATGAGATTGCCCGGCTCCTTCTCCAGCAGCGCGGGGTTGCAAAGCTCAAGTCCACCTACACCGACGCGCTGCCGGCACTCGTCGATAATAACGGCAGGGTCCATACCTCGTACAACCAGGCGGTAACCAGCACCGGCCGCCTCTCCTCGTCGGAGCCGAATCTCCAGAATATCCCGATCAGGACCGAAGAGGGGAGGCGAATCCGCAATGCATTCATTGCGCAGGAAGGGACTCTTATCCTCTCAGCCGACTACTCACAGATCGAGCTTCGGGTGCTGGCTCATCTGTCGGCGGATCCGGTCTTCTGTGATGCCTTCAAAAACGATGAGGATATCCACTCAAGGACCGCTTCGGAGGTCTTTGGGCTCCTGCCGGGGCTGGTGACGGGCGAGATGCGGCGCCAGGCCAAGACCATCAATTTTGGCGTTATCTACGGCCAGGGGGCGTACAGCCTGGCACGACAGCTGGGGGTGGCGCGGAAAGTCGCTGAGGAGTTCATCGCCAGCTACAAGGAACGGCATGCCGGCGCCGTGGCATTCCTCGATTCCTGTGTGAGCATCGCCCGGGAGAAGGGGTATGTCACGACAATTCTCGGCCGCAGGCTTCCGATTCCGGACATTGGCAGCCTCAATTACAACGTAAAGGGCTTTGCCGAACGAAACGCCATCAACTACCCTATCCAGGGATCAGCGGCCGACATCATCAAGCAGGCGATGGTGAACGTTGACCGTCGCATAAGGCGGGAGCGGCTGTCGAGCAGGCTCATCATGCAGGTCCATGATGAACTGGTCTTCGAGGTGCCTGAGGATGAGCTGGTCCGAATGGAGCAGCTGGTGGTTCACGAGATGGAGCACGCGGTACCGCTCATCGTACCGCTCAAGGTGGATATGGGTTACGGAAGGAACTGGGCAGAGGCGCATTGACCATGCTGCTACACCGATGGGTCTCTGAAGGGAGAGAGATTGCCAAAGCCGGATTTTTCGTGCTAGTCCTTTTGCCGATCCTGTTCTTGCCGGCAAAAGCGGCATCTGCAGCAGAGTCCGGAGTCGGCCATCCGCTGGATGCAGTATCGGTCTACTGGGAAAACGATGCCTTTGCCGGTACGGATGCGAACTACACCAATGGTATTTCAATGGGGTTGACGCAAAAAGGTTATGGGGTTTTAGGCGGGTTCTGGCAGTTTTTCGGAGAACTCCGTGGCGAGCTTTTTTCCTCATACGAGGTGAGCCAGCTTCTCCATACCCCGGCGGATCTGGAACGTTCAGTGCCGGACCCCGGTGACAGGCCGTATGCGGGGCTCCTCTATCTTGGTCTTACAACGCATCTGCAGAGTGAGAAGAGCCTGCAGAGTCTTAAACTTATAGCCGGTGTGATTGGTCCGTACTCACTGGGGGAGAAGTCTCAAAATGTAGCCCATCATGCGTTTGAGAATAAGATGCCCAGAGGGTGGGGGAGCCAGCTGAAAAATGAACCGGTAGTGAATCTGATGTTCGATTACCGCCGCAAGTATCCTCTCGTTTCGACGTCTTCAGGGTTTGGCGTTGAATTGATCCCGATCGGAGGGGTCTCGCTGGGGAATCTCTCCATACAGGCCAGGGCAGAGACCCAGGTACGCATCGGCTACAATCTCCCGAATGATTTCGGCACCACCCTGTTGCGCGGGATTGCGTATCTCCCCTTTCCCCAGGCAAACAATATGGGTGACAAGTGGGGCATCTACACCTTTGCCGGGGCAAGTGCGACTGCCATTGCCAGGGACCTGACCCTCGACGGTAACTCCTTTGAGAAAAGTCCGAACGTGGATAAGAGGCCCTTTGTTCCGGCGGTCGAAGTAGGCGCATCGCTCTGGACCAGTAGATTCCAGACCACCTTTACCTATCTGATGAGCGGCAATAATTTCTATGGGCAGCGAGTCAGGGGAGATTATGGTTCAGTAGTCGTTTCGTGCTTCTATTAGCAGGTTTATTTCGGCTTTTTGGTCGCGTAGCGACCCGTCGCGGCATTATCGCGAATGGGGTCTCTTGGCTGGTAGGGGTCTCATTTTCTATAGGTAGATTGCCGCCCACGCAATATCGTTGGAAATCCCTCTGCTTGCCAATAACATCCCTCTGTTTTTACATGTACCCTCTATAAATCTTATAGCTTGGACAGTTTAGTTTCCCATCACCTAACGATCTGAAGAGTCCTTTTTCGATTCACGTAACCCAACGGCTATGCGATTGATTGCAGACGTCGGGTATCTTGGTATATTTTACACGGAAGTAATTTGCTAGGAGCTTCGCCCTGATGAAGATAGAATGTCCCAACTGTCGGTTGGTCGGAGAGATCAACGAGCAGGAAGTCCCGCTCGATGGCCGTTATTTAGACTGCCCCCGCTGCAAGACCGGGTTTCAGGTGAAAAAACCGGCCAACAAGAGCTGGAACCCTGATATGATGAACCTCTGTCCAGTATGCAGCTACTCGACATTTACCGATGAGATGTTTGAGATTTGCCCAACGTGCGGACTGAAGGGGAGCGAGTACAACGCGAAAAAACAGAGGCAGCAGGAGGATGCGCGGGCCATTGCCGATCTGGAGAGGCTGAACAGGAGCCTTCGCTCCGATGACTTCATACAGCCTCCTGCCAGGGAGGTGGAGTCGGAGATACTCCGGTTACCGGCCACAATCCGTTACACCGGTCTGGCGTTCATGATCCTCGTAGCTCTGCTTGGGTCATATGGGCTATTCGGACTAGTTCGTTATTACCGCGATCAAGAGAGCCTGCTCGCAAGGATTAACGAAACCCTGTTGGAGCCGGTTTCCTCTACCACCCTCTTCCTGGATTACGGGTTGGGACCCTGGGTGCTGACACTCTACGCGGTTGTCATGCTTGTTCTGTCAGGCCTATTCATGAGGGGGGGGAGATGGACACTGAAAGGCCTGGAATTGGGCGCGTGGACGGGGCTGGCCATGGGAGTGATATATGAGATTATTGACTACGTATCATATATCAGGCGCTCTTCCGATTCGCCCTCCATTGCGTACTATCTGGTGGGGTTGGTCAATGCACTGTTCATGGTTGGCGTATGGATAGCAGTTCCGTTGGCGCTGGTATGGTGGCTGCGAAATGATCGATTGAGGAAAGATTTTGACGGTTTGTGAGGCGCTGTGGCAAGATGGTCAGTGGTGGCGGTGGATCTTCTTGTCCAGACGTGAGGCTGAGTGGGCGAGCAGTTGCGCGGCAATGGAGTCGTAGGTAATCACATACTCCCGGTAGCTGAGACTTCGCTCGTGGTTGCATCGGTCGCAACGAAGGGGGCGAGACATGAGATAATCCCTCTCATATACGGCAATGGAATTGCCGCACTTCATGCATTCAGCGATTATGGTCGGAACCTGCTCGCCGTCAACGGTCTGAATCTCCAATTTCACTCGCGCCATTTCACTCTCGTTAAACTTTTTTATTTAGGATAACATAAATTCGTGTCAAGTAAAATGAGAAATTACTTATGAGGTAAGAATTATGCGGATCGACGATAAGCTTCCCTCAAGATCAGTTGACAAGAAGTCACAGCGGACCGACCCCAAAAAAAGCGGAGGGTTGCGGGTGTCACCTTTTGCAGCAAGCCTTGCGAGTAGCGGTGAGCAGCTCACCGCCCGCGCGGTTGAGCTGGAGGAACTTAAAAGAGAGATCGACTTGGCTGGAGACAGCCTTGAGCGCGACTCGAGCATGGCAAATTTCAGGTCCTTCCGGGAACTGCTCACTCTTCTGGCGAGGAAAGTGACCTCCGAAGCTTATAAGGTTGAACTGCTCGGCGGCAGTCCAAGCGCGCCCGCCTATCATGAAGTGATCTCGGTAATAGATACCCATGCCGACGCACTCTACCGCCTCATACTATCCGAACAGAAGGATCGGATTGCAATCGCAGCCAAGATTGAGCAGATCAAAGGGCTTGTTTTGAGTTTCAGGTTGTAAGGTGCTGACTTTTGCCGTCAGTCCGGAGAAGAACCGTCTGCTTCGCGTGTCGATGGCCCAACTCGGCATCCGCGAAGAAGACCTTGAGGAGCGTTTCATCCGCTCCTCCGGCGCAGGTGGTCAGCATGTCAACAAAAACTCCACCTGTGTTCATATTACACACCGTCCCAGCGGCATTGAAGTTAAATGCATGCGCGATCGGAGCCAGTCGGTTAACCGTTTCCTGGCACGCCGTGAAATCGTTGAGAGGCTTGCCGCTGAGGCCGGCCTTGCAACCCCGCGCAGCAAGGAACAGGATAAGATCCGCAAACAGAAGGCGAGTCGCAGGCGAAAGGTTCAGCGCAAGCAGGACAATCAAACGGAATAGGATAATTCCTGAAGTAGGCATTGACCGTGCTGGATGCAGATTCACGCGGCAAGCTCACTATTCTTGATTTATAGGTTGAAAATGATCACATCCGATACCCTTCAGAAGCTTGAATTCACCAAGGTCCTTCAACAGATCTCACGAAGTGCGCACAGCGAAGTGACTCGCCGGGAGATCCTCTCCATCGTTCCGTATGATACGGCGGGCCAGATCCGGTGCTGCTTCGGACAGGTGGAGGAGATTCGGACCCTTTCTCGCCTTGGGGTGCCCTTCCGCCTTGATATCTTCGAGGATATCCACCCTTTCCTGGAGATTCTTCGACCGGATGATTCGATCCTCAACCCGATTGACCTCCAGGCCTTCATTTCTCCTTTCAGTCTGCTTGCGGCCATCTCTCGCCAGTTTGTCCCGCGTCAGGATATCCCGCTCTTAAAGGAGCTTGCCGGAGCGGTCACCGGTTTTCCGGAGATCCTTGAAGCGCTTGTGCGTACTGTCGACTCCGATGGCGGGATGCTGGACACCGCTTCAAAGTTGCTGTACGAGATACGAGGTAAAAAGAGGGGGCTTGTCTCGCGTATTCGCAGAAGGCTTGAGGAGATAGTCCGCGAGCGGAGTGTGGCGATTTTCCTTCAGGACGATTTTATCACACAGCGCTCAGGCCGCTGGGTCATCCCTGTCAGGATGGACTCAAAAGGGATGGTGCCGGGTGTGGTGCACGATGTCTCGAACACCGGTGAAACCGCATTTATGGAGCCAATCGAGATCATCGGCCTGGCGAATGAGCTGGAAAATCTTGCAGCCGAAGAGAAGAGCGAGCAGATCCGGATACTGCGTGAGATCTGCGGATGGCTGAGGGAAGATGCCTCCGGGATCGTGGAGGAGTTCAACATCCTGATCCGTCTTGATCTCCTGAACAGTATTGCCCGCTTTGCCGATCGACTGGGTGCAGAGGTGCCAGCCATCAGTGAGGGGGGCTCCCTCCGTCTTGTTCAGGCCCGCCATCCCCTGCTCATGCTACTTCAGCAGGAGAGGGGAGGATTACCCGTGGTGCCGCTGGACCTGGGATTGGGAGATGACCCCGGGGGGGAGTCGCTACCGAACCGGATAATGGTGATAACCGGCCCTAACACCGGTGGCAAGACAATAGCGCTGAAGACGGCAGGTCTGCTTACTCTGATGGCCATGGCAGGTATCCCAGTGCCTGCACAATCCGGATCTGTCTTCCCCCTCGCCGGCAATCTGCTGGTCGATATCGGAGATGAGCAGGCCATTGAAAGCAGTCTCTCAACCTTTTCCTCCCATGTTTCGATTATCTCGGAAATCCTTGCCAAGGCGGATGAGCGAACCTTTGTGCTGCTCGACGAACTTGGAACCGGTACCGAGCCGCTCCAGGGGGCGGCGCTGGCCTGTGCAGTACTGAAGGATCTGCATGGACGGGGTGCGAAGGTTCTGGCTACGACCCATCTGACCGAGATCATTGGTTTTGTACATCGAAGTGACGGGATGCTCAATGCGGCCATGGAATTTGATCGACAGACCCTGCTTCCACTCTATCGCCTCAAGGAAGGGGAGCCTGGAGAGTCGCATGCACTGGAGACTGCCCGCCGTTACGGCCTTCCCGATCATGTTGTTACCCATGCAGAGGAGCTTTTGGGGAGTGTTGGAAGCGAGTTCCACGCCTATCTTACCGAACTCAAGGTGCAGCGTCAGGCATATGACGACAAGCTGGAAGAACTTGCGTCACGTGAAGCGGCTTTAATCGACCGCGAACGTATGCAGCATGCCCTATTGACCGAGGCGGAGGAACTTCGCAGGACGAGCAAGGAAAAGGGGTGGCTGGAGGCAAAGGAGCTGATCCAGTCAACCCGCAGGGAGCTGAACCAGATCCTGGAGGAGGCGCGACGAGAGAAGCACGGAGATGCCCGTAAACGGCTGCAGGAGAAGGAGCGGCAGGTGGATGAAACCCTGCGGGCCATCTCCGGAGAACTCCCGCTTTCTGTTGACGAGATCAGAGAAGGGAGTCGCGTGCAGGTCCGTTCAATGGGGTGCGATGCAACGGTGCTGAAGATTGATCGGCGCCAGGGGCGGCTGCGGGTTCAGGCAGGAAGCCTGGAGCTTGACGTGCCCCTTGGCGATCTGACTCTGCCGATTGGTAAGACGGAGAAGAAACGGCATAAGGCTCGCACCGGTATGGTTGTCGACGAAGAGGCGCCTCGCGAGATCAATCTTATCGGGTTACGGGTGGAAGAGGCGCTGACCCTCCTGGAGCCGTTTCTCAACCATGCCTCTCTGGCTTGCTACGGTGAGGTACGGGTGATACACGGCATTGGCACCGGTGCGCTGCGCACAGGGGTCCGCGAGCATCTGGAACGGCACCCGCTCGTAGCAGGATTCAGGGGTGGTGAACAGTATGAAGGGGGAAACGGTGTGACAGTGGCAACACTACTGTAACGGTGACATGTTTACCCGTCAACTCCGCAGAGGGTGTTGGTCCATTCGATCGCTTCAAGTTGAAGAGTCATAAATTCGGCCTCATCCATCTCAATTTTATGGAGGATCTCCGCAACTCCTCCCCCATTTTCATTCTCCATGCATTCACAGAGTGCCAGAAGTAAACCGAGCTGACCATTTCTTTCGAGCAGGGCCTGTTTCAGTTCATCACTCAGGTTTAACTGCTCCACCAGTTCATCGAGAGACATGCCGAGTTGAATGTCCAAAAGCGAGAGGAGTCCTGCTAGGAAGGCGAGATCCGCATAGTCGGCCCTGGGTTTGAGATGAGGTCGGCGATCGGTTATCCGCTCCATCAGGCGCCCACGCACTGCAGCCATCTCCAGAAGGGGAGATTGCGGCCTGTCAGCGTCACGATTGGAAAAGAGGGCCATGAGGACCCATCGTTTCAGATGCTGCATTCCGATGGTCATGATTGCCTGACGGAGCGTCGTGATTTTCTCTCTGACCCCGATCATCACCGAATTGACCAGGCGCAGCAGCTTGTAGGTAAGATCCGGGTTTTGTTTGAAGGTGTTTTCTATTACCGCGATATCCGCGTCAGAGAGGACCTGGTTGAGGAGTCGCATCAGGGTGCCCTTGGAGCTGTCCATCCGGTTCTGTTTGAACATTGTCGGACGGGCAAAATAGAACCCCTGAAAAAGCTGGAAGCCTACTTCTCGACAGAACTGTTGTTGCTGCTCAGTTTCGACCTTTTCCGCAAGCAACTGGACAGGCCATCGTTTGAGCATCACGGCCATTCGTGCGAGTCTTTCGGCAGACATGCTGAGGACGTCGATCTTGACAATGTCCACTAGGTCGTATAGCGGAAGATAGTTTTTGCTGACAAGGTTGTCGTCAAGGGCCAGTGAGAACCCTTTGAGTTTCAGCTCCCGGCACCGTTCGATAACGGCATTGGTGATCTCGACAATTTCAAGAAGTTCCAGGACAAAAAGCCTTGGGGGGAGGAGTTCCAGGGTGTCGCTCATCAGCATGTCGTTGTTGAGGTTTATAAATCCCTTGTGCGGTCCGACAATCTTCTCGAATCCGAAGTTGGAAAGTGTGTCGAATATAACCTTTGCGCTTGCTAGGGCATGGTCTTCCACGTTCGCCACCAGCGAATCGGTACCCCTGAAAAGGAGTTCGTACCCTACGATCTCGTGCTTAAGATTAAGGATGGGCTGGCGGGCTATGAATATCTTGTCCTTGTGCAAGGTTGCTCCTCTGGCGATACTTTGTATGTTTCGGCTATAATTAGGTTTACTTTAGGTGCCGCTGGGATGGCCGCAATCAGATTATCCCGGTTCCAGATCAAGGATGAAATCAAGGCGGCGAGGATTGAGGCTGCGAGGCGTATAAGGCAGTACGTTGAGCAGGCTAAGACAAGAATTACACCTTGCGGAGATAGACCACGCCGGTGCTGCAGTTGAAGATGAGTCGTCGGCTGCTTTTCCCCCCTGTATCCGAAGCGACAACCGGTATTCCGTGCTCTGTCATGAGTAGTTCTGCAAGAGCGATATTGCGCTCGCCGACTGCATACACCCCCTTGCTCTCGGAGAACATATTCGATCCGCCAAACACTTTGGCCACCAGGCTCTCTTTATGGCAGCCAAGCCGGATCATCTTCTTCAGAAGCTGGTCGATTGCGATGTTGCCGTACTTGGGGGTTGGCAATCCTTCGCCGTTCCAGAGCGGCAAGATAAAATGGTTGATTCCGCCCGCCCGCTTTTTAATGTCCCAAAGGCAGAGCGAAACACATGAACCGAGTACGGTCAACACCTCGTATTCATCCCGATTGGCGAAGATTGCTCCGGGCATGAGGAACTGTCGCGGGATCCCGGATATGCTACTTCTCATGGTCCTGGCCGAAAATTAGCAGGTTCCCTTCTTCCGCAAAGATATCAATGCTTTCAGGGTGTTCCGGCGTGGGAAACAGTACCGTTACGTCGGTTCCCTTGCCTGGGGCGCTCTCAAGC
The DNA here is from genome assembly GCA_964528055.1 of uncultured Geoanaerobacter sp. GTDB lineage: Bacteria > Desulfobacterota > Desulfuromonadia > Geobacterales > DSM-12255 > Geoanaerobacter. The sequence goes on from CAZGQM010000001.1 coordinate 199,642, forward strand.
TGCAGCCTCCCCTTCAAAAGGTCAACCAGTGCGCTCACTATGCTTAATCCTATGCCATGGCCCCGGTGCGCACGAGTCGAACCTGAATCCAGCTGGAAGAAAGGGTCAAATATCCGCTTCTGATCTCTTTTTTGTATCCCTATCCCGAAATCCCTGACCCGTATGCTGAGCTTATCTTCATGACAACCAGCATCAATATGGATCTCTCCTTTGTCGTTGCTGAATTTAATCGCATTATCCAGAAGGTTGGCAAACAGGATGGCAAGTTTTTCAGCGTCAGAGACGAAGATGATTGGATCTTCCGTCTCGCCTGCCCATTTAATCTGTAACCTTTTCCGAGAGATAATCGGGAGGAAAGTGTCGAGAGTCCCCTCCATCATGCTGGTAACGTTGACCTGAGAGAGATTGAGGGCGAATTCCCCTGATTCGAGATCGGCTGCGGTAATGATGTTGGCGAGCTGGAAATTGAGATTCTGGGCCTCCTCACGGATAACTTCGGCAACCTGTGCAAGAGGGTGCTTATCGTCAAGTCCCCAGATGATCTGCGTTGCAAGCCCCATGATCGAATGCAGTGGGTTGTTTATCTCGTTGCGTATATTGGAGAGGAAGTTGCTTTTCAGTGCTTCAGACTGACGCAGTCGCTCATTCATGGTGATGAGGGTGCGATTCGCCCTTTCATAATCCTCAACTGCCAGACGGCTCTGGGCGAGACGGTTTCTTACCTCGTCAATAAGTTCTTTGTCACTTAGCTGCATGTTGTCCCCCTGATACTGTTATGCAAGAGTGCTTGCATTGCTAAACTTTACCACGGGTGTCGATGTATGCCACTCGGCAATTGATTGCTCTTTGGCAGGCGGTGGGTTAGAGTTGGATCTAATAGTTATTGACGAGGGGATTATGATCGTTACACTCATTGCCGCAATGGCGAAAAACCGGGTGATTGGTCTGAACGGAGGGATTCCCTGGGACATTCCTGCTGATCGGCGGCGCTTCAGGGAGATTACTCAGGGGCATCCGGTACTCATGGGTCGCAAGACCTATGAGAGTATCGGTCGTCCGTTGCCCGGGAGGCGCTGCATAGTTCTTACCCGGCAGTCAGGGTATGCAGCGCCCGGCTGCGAGGTGAACGCAAGTTTCGAGGAGGCACTGCAGCTCTGCAGCGCATCGGACGAGCTGTTCGTGGCCGGCGGGGGAGAACTCTACCGGCTGGCTTTGCCGATGGCACAGCGGCTCTGTCTTACCTTTGTAGACCTGGATCTGACGGGCGACACCTCCTTTCCGGAAATCCCTGAGAATGAATTTGAAGAGCTCCGCAGGGAGCTGTTGTCTGAAGATCCTGGTTGTACCCTGGTGGTGTATGAGCGCAGAAAACCAGCTGCTGCAGGTCGATGATGGAAACCGTCCGCTGCGAAGCAATAGTTCTGAAGCTTGCCGACTATCGGGAGAGCGACCGGCTGGTGACCCTGTTCACCCTGGAGCATGGGCGGTTGAGCGGCATTGCACGTGGCGCGCGCCGGAGTGTCAGAAGATTCGGCGGGGCACTGGAGCTCTTTGCCCGTCTCCAGCTGCAGATGAAGCTCAAACATGGTCTTTCAGATCTCCTGGAAGCCGATATCGTGACCATTCATCATGGTATCAGGGGAGATCTCCAACGAATTGCGCATGCGTGCTATGCCTGCGAACTCCTGGGTGCTCTGGCTCCTGAAGGGGAGGCCAACCTAAGATTGTTCAGGCTCCTTTCCGCCTATCTCGCCCATCTCGACTCAAACCCTGCAACCCAGGGTGACCGCCGATTTTTCGAGATCAATCTGCTCAATATCCTTGGTTACCGCCCATCGCTGGATCTCTGCAGCCGTTGCGGTTCAGATCTTGGCAGCAAATCGGCCAAAGCTTGCCAGTTGACAGGGGGTGAGGTGGTCTGCCGAGTCTGTGCTCCTGTCGGTCGGCTGCTCTCTGCCGAGACCCTGGAAATCCTCTCCCGCTCTCTTCGTACCGGGCGGATCGGTGCGATAAGATTTCCTTCGGATGCTCTTGCAGAGGCAGGCATGTTGCTGGATGCCGCAATCGCCTCACACGTAGCGTCACCGCTTCATTCGCTCGCTTTCCTTAATGAGCTGGAGCCGCCTCCCGGCCTCTGAATATCTCAACCCCCGGTCCAGCACCAGGAGAGGCAAATGGCTTGACCATGCCGGGATGCCGGGGTATAGTATCCTCCCTTTAATCCTTGGGTGAGGCAACCCTAAGTTTGCAAAAAGGTGTCAAGGATTTTATGCCCGGTAGCGATATCCACAAACTCCCTCCCCAGAGTATCGAAGCAGAGATGTCGATACTCGGGGCAATCCTTCTCGAGAACGAGGCGATCAACCGTGTCATGGAGATCCTCGTCCCGGAAGACCTCTACCGGGAGTCCCACCGGAAGATCCTACGGTCGATGATAGAGCTCAACGAACGCGGCGAGCCGTGTGACCTGATCACCCTGACAACCATCCTCAAGCAGAAGGGTGAACTGGAGGGGGTTGGCGGTGCCGCATACCTTGCAACCCTCGTCGATTTCGTTCCCACTGCTGCAAACATCCATTATTACAGCAAGATCGTCAAGGAGAAGGGGGTTGTCCGGAAGCTTATCACTGCCGCCACGGACATTGTCTCCAAGGGGTATGATGACAAGGTTGTGGTTGAAGAACTACTGGATAACGCCCAGCAGGTAATCTTTGACATCTCCGAGAGGAGGATCAAGCCGGCCTTCTACAAGGTCAGTGATCTGCTCAAGGGGGCGATCGACAACATTCAGCAGCTTTACGAGAAGAAGGAGCATGTTACCGGCGTACCCACTGGCTTTGTAGATCTTGACAACGTGACAGCAGGGATGCAGAAAGGTGATCTGGTAATCATCGCCGGACGTCCCTCCATGGGCAAGACGACCTTTGCCCTCAATGTTGCTTCGTACGCCGCGGTGGAGGCTGCAAAACAGTCGGGAGTCGTGGTCTTTTCGCTTGAGATGAGCAAGGAGCAGCTCGTGGAGCGACTGCTCTGTTCCCTTGCAAGGGTTGACCTGAACCGCCTCCGGACCGGCCACCTAATGGACAGTGACTGGCCCAAGCTGACCCGGGCTGCAGGGTGGCTCCATGAGGCCAAGATCTTCATCGATGACACCCCCTCCCTTTCGATCATGGAGATGCGCGCAAAGTCCCGTCGCCTCAAGGCCGAGCACAAGATCGGCATGATCATGGTCGATTATCTCCAGCTGATGAGAGGAACCAGCAATCCCGAATCCCGCCAGCAGGAGATCTCCGAGATATCTCGATCGCTCAAGGCCCTGGCCAAGGAGCTTGAGGTGCCGGTGGTCGCACTTTCCCAGCTGAACCGGGCCTTGGAAAACCGTGCCGACAAGCGACCGATGATGAGCGATCTCCGTGAATCCGGGGCGATCGAACAGGATGCAGATCTTGTGATGTTCGTGTATCGTGAAGAGGTCTATGAGAAGGAGAAGGAAGAGCTGAAGGGGAAGGCCGAGATCATCATCGGCAAACACCGAAACGGCCCGATAGGGATGGTGAATCTGGCCTTTCGCGGCGAGTACACTCGGTTCGAGAACCTGAGCAAGCGAGACGATTATTAGCTGCTAGACGTTAGGCGCAAGACGTTAGAAGGAAAGGCTTTTTCCTCTCACATCTTACTTCTAACCTCTTACATTTCTGGAGGTTTATATGAATTACAATCCTATGCGAAATCTGCCGGCAGAGGCCGGGTATAAAGCGGGCGACGTGCTGCTGCTGTGCGGTGAGCTGTTCGGCCGAGGCTATGCCAACGGCATAGTGGAAGAGGCGCGACGTAGCGGGATGACCGTGATCGGTACCACCGTCGGCAGGCGTGACAGTGACGCTACCCTTCGGTCGCTGACCGGAGAGGAGTTGGCCGCTGCCGAAGAGCTTTTGGGCGGAAAGATCATAAATGTGCCGCTGGAGGCCGGATTTGACATGGAGCCCGCTGCAAACGGCTCCACGCCGCTGGATCAGTTAAAGGGTGCAAAGCCCGACGACTGGGCTTCGGTCCGTCTCGACTGGGGTGCGATTGAAGAGTCCCGACAGAAGGGTATAGCCAGGCTGAAGCAGAACCTGTCCTCTGTTTTTGCAGAGGTCGAAAGGTTGATCCCGGCCGGCGCAAGTCTCCTTATGGTGCACACCATGGCAGGGGGGATTCCACGGGCACGGCTCTTTATGCCCCTTCTCAATAAGGTCTTCAAGGGGCAGGGGGACAAGTACCTGCCGTCAGCCGATTTCTGGGGATCTGATCTTGGCAGGCTCTGCGACCTCTCCTTCAACGAGGTTACGGCCGACTCGCTTGCCTGCCTCATAGAGGCCGGCGCCGGTCTCAGGGACAGGGTTACTTCAGCAGGCGGTCGGGTAGCCTGTGCCGCGTACGGCTATCATGGCTGCGAAGTCTTGGTAAATGGCTCGTATCGCTGGCAGTCGTACACCCCCTACCTGCAGGGGTGGGCAAAGATGCGGCTTGAGGATCATGCAGCTGCGGCTTGGGAGAACGGGGTGAAGGCGACGGTTTTTAACTGCCCCGAGATACTTACCAACTCCAGCGCCCTGTTTCTTGGCGTGGAGATCTCGCTCTATCCGCTGCTTGCTGCGCTGGAGAAGGAGGGTGATGGACCGGTGGTTGCCGAGATCCGAGAGGCCTGCAAGGCCCTCCTGGCTGAAGGTGCGACGCTGGAGGGGCTTCTGGCAAGTGCCGACGACTATCTTGGATCGCCGATGATGGCTGCATTCAGCGACCTTGACAGCTGGCCTCATCACAGCACAAAGGAGCAGATGGAGTTCATGCTGACCCGTTCGGCAGAGCTGCTCGCCATGAATGTGAATCCCAAGGAGATCATCTGCAGTGTCCTGTCGGGAGCGGTTTTCCGTGGGGTCGGTCGACTGATGCTCGATGCATCCTGGGATCCGCAGGCACCGGTCTGGTGGCTGAACCACGATGTAATTGCGAAACGGCTGACATCGTGAGCTTAAGGATATAGACAATATGGAGAAAGGCCGCCCCGATGACTTCGGGGGCGGCCTTTTTAGTTCCTGTACGCGTCAGCAATCTACCAGTTCTCTCCCAAAAGCTCAAAATGGGCCTTGGGGTGGACGCAGGCAGGGCAGAGCTCAAGTGCATCCGTCGCTTCGTGGAGGTAGCCGCAGTTGCGGCAACGCCAGACAACTGGCTGGTCGCGGTGGAATACACGGTTCTGCTCGATGTTGGCCAGCAGGTCGCGATAGCGTTTCTCATGCTGTCTTTCGGCCACGGAGATGGCATCGAATGTGGCGGCAACGGCGATGAACCCCTCTTCGCGGGCAATGGCAGCAAATCCCGGGTAAAGGACCGTGTGCTCGTGGTGCTCTCCAGCGGCCGCTGCCAACAGGTTTTCCTTGGTCGAACCGATTATGCCGGCGGGGAAAGAGGCCGTTATCTCTACATCTCCCCCCTCAAGGAACTTGAAGAAGCGCTTGGCATGCTCCTTTTCCTGGTTTGCAGTCTCCTCGAAGATATCAGCGATCTGTACGAATCCATCGGCCTTGGCCTTTGAGGCAAAGTAGGTATAGCGGTTTCGCGCCTGGCTCTCCCCAGCAAAGGAGCCCAGCAGGTTCTTTTCGGTGCGTGTTCCTTTGATGCTCATCGTAATTCCCCCCTTTTCGGATGTTGACTATCTGACAAGTTTCGAAAGCTTCTTGAACTCTTCGGTTCCTGCAACCTTCAGGAGCTGGAAGAGGGCAGCCTCGGTCGAGGTAATGACCGCTCCGGCATCCCTTGCCGTTTCTACCCCGACGAGCCAGTTTTCCTTGTGGCGGCTCATAACGGCATCCCGCACGACATGAACCATGTAGCCGGCATCCAGCAGCTCAAGCACTGTCTGGAGAACACAGACGTGGGTCTCCATGCCGGTGACAATCACCTGTTTCTTCCCGAGCGCCTTCAACCGGTCAGGAAAGGTCTCTTCCCCGCAGCAGCCGAAGGTCATCTTCTCGATGGATGCCTCAGCAAGCCGCTCTTTCAGCGCAGGAAGCGTCTCTCCGAGTCCCTTGACGTACTGTTCAGTTGCCAGAATCGGCATCCCCATCTCCTGAGCCGCCTGCTGCAGGATTGATGTGTTGGATACGAGGCGCTCCAGGACCTTTTCATTCATGGCCTTGCAGAGCTTTTCCTGCACGTCGATAACAACAAGCACTGCATTGCTTTTGTCCAAAAGGAATTTCTCTTTGATTGCCATGTTTTCCCCCTAGCCGTGAGTAACAGGATTATTTTAGGCACTAATCCTTCTTTAATTCGATCTTAAGTTCCTGGATCTTTTTACGGAGTGTATTACGGTTGATGCCAAGGATGTCGGCGGCGCGCACCTGGTTGGAGCGGGTTTTTTCAAGGACAAAGCGTATCAGGGGTCGCTCTACCTGCTCGATTACCATGGTGTAGAGGTCGCCGCTCTGCATCTTGTCTATGTTGACAAAAGATTCACGGAGCTTCATTTCTACGATCCCTTCCAGGGAGATGTCTCCGGCCGATGTGTTCTGCTCTCCCGTCTTTGGCTGCTTGCTTCGGAGCCCCGGAAAGTCCTGGCAGGTAAGCAACTGGTCGGAAGAGAGTATAACTGCCCGCTTTACGGCGTTCTCCAGCTCTCGCACATTTCCGGGCCAAGCATGCGATGTGAGAAGGTTCAATGCTGATGGGTCGCACTGACGGAGAGGCGTTTCCAGCTCAGTGCATGCCTTGGAGAGGAAATAGTCCAGCAGTGCCGGTATATCTTCCTGCCGTTCACGGAGCGGCACCAGGAGAATTGGCACTACGTTGATCCGGTAGTAGAGGTCTTCACGGAATGCACGAAGGCGTACCATCTCTTCCAGGTCCTGATTGGTGGCAGCTATTATCCTGACATCCACGGCAATGTTCTGGCTCCCCCCGGTTCGGGTCACCTCCTTTTCCTGTAGTACGCGAAGAATCTTGGCCTGGAGATCGATCGGCATATCCCCTATCTCGTCCAGAAATATGGTGCCGCCGTTGGCCTGTTCGAACTTCCCCAGCTTACGCTCCGTGGCGCCGGTGAAGGCCCCTTTCTCGAAGCCGAACAGCTCTGATTCCAGGAGCTCCTTTGGGATTGCTGCACAGTTGAGCGCAATGAACGGTTTGCCGAGCCGGCGTGAGTTGAAGTGAATCGCGCGGGCGATCAGCTCCTTGCCGGTTCCTGACTCCCCCTGGATCATGACGGTCATATCGCTTGGCGCCACTTTGCCTATGGTCTTGTATATCTCTCGCATGGCGGGCGAATTGCCGATGATTGTCTTCTCAATCTGATAGCGGTCCTTGAGCTCCTCTTTGAGGATGGATACCTGAGAGGTGATCTCCCGTGCCCGGTTTACCTTCTCGACTATTGCATCTATCACATCAAGGTCAAACGGTTTTGTCAGATAGTCGTAGGCTCCGCGCTTCATCGCCTCGACAGCGTTTTTCATGCTTGCCTCGGCGGTCATGATAACCACCAGCAGGTCGCTTTTCAGCTCACGCACCCTGTCCAGGAGGTCAAGCCCCGAGATCCCGGGCATCTTTATGTCCAGAATAGCAAGGTCGTAGCTCCCCCCCATGATCATCCCCAGCGCCTGGTCACCGTCGGAAGCCAGGTCAACGGTGAACCCTTTTTTCTTGAGGGCCTTTGACAGGACCCAGCGCATGCTCTCTTCGTCGTCGGCTACCAGAATTCTATTCAATGACATAGTTACCTCTACAATCAACAAGCGGGATTGATTAATGGCGAGCTTCCGGAGAGCCCCTGTTTACTGTATCAACGGCAACATTACGGTGAAGGTCGTACCTTTTCCTCGTTCCGATGTCACCTTGATCATCCCCCTGTGCTCGGAGATGATCTTCTGGCAGATTGCTAACCCAAGGCCTGTACCACGAGCTTTGGTGGTGAAAAAAGGGGTAAAGAGCTGTTCCAGCTGCTCCTTGGTCATTCCTGGGCCATCGTCGCTTACCTCAACAGCAACCATCCGGGAGCGACGTTCACCCTTTTGGGTCATGGTATACTCGGCAAGCACCCTGCTTGAAACCCGTATCGTGCCGTTGCCACCGACTGCCTCTACGGCATTTTTCAGCAGGTTGAGAAAGGTCTGGGTCAGCTGCTCTTCGTCTGCCAGTATCGCAGGAATGCTCGGGTCGAACTGCTTCTGGAAGGCTATGGCCCGCTCTCCGATGCCACTTCTTTGCAGGGTGATGATATCGCCTACTATCTTGTGCAGGTTTACCTTGTCGAGTTTCAGCGGGCGAGGTGTCGTCAGGGCCAGGAGTTCCTCAACAATACGATTGACCCGCTGTGCCTCCTTGATCATGATCCGGGTGTAGTCAAGGAGTTCACTGTCAACGGGGAGCTCTTTCTCCAGTAGCTGTGCGGCCCCCCTGATTCCACCCAGCGGATTTTTTATTTCGTGGGCAAGCCCTGCAGCCAGGGTTCCCAGGGCTGCAAGGCGGTCAGATTTTCTGACTGCCTCCTCAAGATCGCGCATGCTGGAGAGGTCTCTGAGCTGGAGTATGGTGCCGACACGCTCGCCGTTACCCAGCATCAGCGGTGATGTGGTGGCGCTCACCGGTGTGGGATGACCGGTCCGGTAAATGACGATGTTCTCGTGATCGGAGATTGTCATCCCTGTTTCTGCGGTCTTTGTCACCATATCCAAGAGCAGCAGTTCATCCTTGAATATGGCACTGAAATTCATCCCCAGTGCCATACGGCGTGAAACGCCGGTCATCTCTTCGGCAGCCGGGTTGAGGAGCGTGATATCCCCTTTGTTATCAAGGACGATAACTCCGTCACCTACGCTGTCTATGACATTGGAATAGAATTCCTGCATTTGGACGCTCAATTGGTCCATCTCCCCTGGTGCAGAAAAAAGTCAGTGACCCCTTCGACCAGCGCATCCTTCCCTTCCGCGCGATTGACGAAGTCACGGAAGCGGGATGCTCCAGAGAGCCCCTTGACATACCAGCAGAGGTGTTTCCGCATCTCCTGAACGGCAACCCTTTCACCGGAAAGGGCTACGAAGGCGTCGAGGTGCCTCAGCGCCGTGGCAAGACGCTCTTCGGCACTTGGAGGAGACGGTTCTTCGCCGGCCAACAGCTTCAATGTTTCACCAAAGATCCAAGGGTTCCCCAGAGCTCCTCTGGCGATCATGACCCCGTCGCAGCCAGTCTGGTCTAGCATCGCAAAGACGTCCGAGGCAGAGAATAGGTCCCCGCTTCCCAGGACCGGGATATTCACCAGTCCCTTCAGTTCGGCGATTCGTGGCCAGTCGGCCTTGCCTTCAAACATCTGTGCCCGGCTGCGTGGATGGAGGGTTATGGCGTCGCACCCCTCACCTTCGGCGATCCGGGCTATTTCGGAGCAGTTAGGTTCATCCGTCTGCCAGCCGGATCGGATCTTTACGGTTAACGGCAGAGTAGTCGCCTGCCGCACAGCGCGGATGATTTCCCGTACCCTGTCGGGTTTGCGCAGGAGAGCGCTTCCTGCACCTCCATTAACGACCTTTCTGACCGGGCATCCCATGTTGATATCTATGAGATCGCCGTACTCTGCAGCCGTGCGGGCTCCATCTGCCAGCAGTTCCGGGTTGTCGCCGAACAGCTGAATGCCCAGAGGGCGATCCTCTGGCGAGCTCGCCATGAGTGCCAGGGTCTTGCGCGCATCATGGTCTAGGCCGTTGACACTCACCATCTCGGTGAAGCAGAGAGCAGCACCGCAGTTGCGAGCCAGGATGCGGGCCGGTCCGTTGGTGATACCGGCCATTGGGGCAAGCAGCAGGTTGTTGGCAAGTTCAAGCGAGCCTATTTTGAGTTGTCTTACCATGAGGATAGATGTTTTGTTGCCTATTTTTTGGGCATGATAGCACGAGGTTTCAAAAAGGCAAGCCAAATTTAGGAGAGAATCAACGGAGTTATTGGATCAGTTCTCTCTAGTTGGGTGAATCCTTTTAATGGGAGGCTTGTCAATATTTGAGGAAAGTTTTTCATGGGGGAGTTTTCTCCGCATATAGTCACAAAAGCAGGCGACCACCCGCGCATCGAAATGGGAGCCGGCTTCTCCTTCCAGTTCCCGCAGAGCCTGATGGACCGATAACGCTGATTTATAAGGCCGCTCGGATACCATGGCGTCGAAGGAGTCAGCAACGGATATGATTCGTGCCTCCAGAGGGATGGCATTCCCCTTGAGGCCCTGTGGGTAGCCGGTTCCGTCGATCCGTTCGTGGTGGGAGAGAATACAGGGTAGAATGTCATGAAGCTGCTCTATCGGTGCGAGGATCGCGACCCCCTTTTCCGGGTGCAGACGCATGGGGGGAAATTCGTCCTCGGAGAGAAGTGCCGGCTTTTCAAGGAGAGCCTCGATAATCCCGATCTTGCCGATGTCGTGTAGAAGCCCTCCCAGCCTGATTTTTTCCACCAGTTCTTCGGAGAGGCCTAGTTCGCGGGCGATGTTTGCGGAGACCTCCATAACCCGCTCTGAGTGGCCTTTGGTCCAGGGGGATTTGGCGTCGATTGCATTTGCGAGGGTTGCTACCGTGCTTATGAAAAGAGTGCGCATCTGTTCGAAATGACGTGCATTTTCGAGAGCAACGGCCATTTGACCTGCTATCTTCTCGATAGTGAAGGCATCTTCCTTCATGAACTGCCCGGGCGTGGTATCACCGAGGAGCAGCACTCCGCGGATCGCTTCTTTGCTTACCAGCGGGATGGCCATGGCTGATTGTATCCCGGCGTTTGCCAGCGAACGGTCAATGGGGCAGAGATCGTTCATGGCACCGAGTGAGGGGAGATAACAGCTCTCTCCCTTGTTGAAGGCTTCAAAGGCCAGGCAGTTGCCCTTCACCATTTTGCTCGGCTGCAGGGTGGGAGGGATGATTATGTCTTTGCCGCGGGTAGCCATGACAACCAGTTTGCCCTTCTGTTCCTCAAGCATGCTCACCAGTTCGCATTGAATAATCCGCTCAATATGTTCCAGGGCTGTCTCAATGATGGTTGTGGGAGAGAGGGAAGAGGAGATAGCCTTGTTGATCTCATCCAGAGTCAGGATCACGTCGATCCTTCGCCCCATCTCAACGGCCATGTCAAGCGATTCGTCAAATAAGCGGATATGGCTCACCGCAAGGGATGTGTGCGAGACTGTTTCGCGGATGATAGCCACGTCATCCTGACTGAAAGGGGGGTAGTTGCTGGACCGTGAGACGAATACCGCCCCGATGACCTGGTTGCGCACAACCATCGGTACTGCCAGGATGGTGAGACGCTCAAGCAGTTTACGAAAGTCCGGGGTGAGCAGCACGGAACTTTCCGTTTCCGATATAAGGATATGCTGTCTTTTCTTGAGGAGACTTTTAACCAGTGGGATAGTTTCCGGGTTGAGCGGCATTTCCCTGACGATCGACATGTATTTCCGTGGAACTCCGCTGAAACGGCCCGGAAGAAAGCCGTTACCATCTCGATCGAGAAGGTATACTGCTGCCCATTGTGTTTTGACGGTGCGCTTGAGAAGGTGAGCCAGGGCCTTCACCACTTCGTCGACGCTTCCCAGTCGCGTGATCTGCTCGGTATGTTCGAAAATTCTGTCAATGTAAGAAGTCATGGGATATCCTGATTTCTAAGTAAACCACAAAATTGGCATTCTGCTTGCCAATGACAAGATTTTTTATTACTATACAGCCGTTGCGACCGGGATTATGAACATTCATGCATACAATTGAGGAGGAGGCCGGATGGGGCTTCTTGATGGAAAAAAGGCACTGATAGTTGGTGTCGCCAATGACAAGAGTATCGCCTGGGCCATTGCCGAGGCGTTTAAGAGGGAGGGGGCCAGCCTGGCCTTCACCTATGCGGGAGATACTGTTGCAAAGCGGGTTATTCCTCTGGCGAATGGGATCGGAGCTGATTTTGTCTCTCCCTGCGATGTCCGCAACGATGACGACATAGCAGGTGTGTTCAGAGAGGTCAAGGAGCGGTGGGGAGGGCTGGACATCCTGGTTCACTCTGTTGCGTTTGCAAACAAGGAAGAGCTGAAGGGGTCGTTTCTGAATACCACACGAGAGGGTTTTGCCCTTGCCCTGGATGTCAGCGCATACTCCCTGATTGCCCTGGCCAAGGAAGCGGTGCCACTCATGGAGGGTCGCGATGGCAAGATCCTGACGCTTTCCTACTACGGTGGCCAGAAGGTTTTCCCCAGCTATAATGTGATGGGTGTTGCCAAGGCTGCACTGGAGATGAGTGTCCGCTATCTGGCGGAGGCTGCCGGAGCCTCAGGAATACGAGTCAATGCGGTCTCTGCCGGACCATTAAGGACTCTGGCTGCAGCCGGCGTCAACGGGTTTAACCAGATAGCCGGTGTCGTGGCTGACAAGGCGCCTCTCCGTCGCAATATATCCCAGGAGGAGGTTGCCGGAGCAGCCGTGTATCTCTGCAGCAGCCTTTCAAGCGGCGTAACCGGTGAAGTGCATTTCGTGGACAGCGGCTACAATATAATCGGCCTGTAGGGGAACGCACTGCGGAGCCTCGAGGATGAGGGGTTACCATAAAACAACTTCACGGCAATCTCACCGGCCTTAAGCCGAGCCAGGTCAAAGCCCTGGAACGGCTCTATCGTAGGCGTGTTCCACCAGATGAACTGGTTACTCTTGATCTTGCCAGGCTTCTTCTTGAGCTATCCCGCGAGATCCGCCGTCAGATTGGCATACTCGTAAACCGCTTTGGAGAACCGGCATATGTGATTATCGGTAACGAGAAGGGGGTAATGATCCCCGAGCTTGCCGAGTATCCGCTCGGGAGACGCCTTCTGCGTGGTCTCCGCTTGATACACACCCACCTGAAACATGAACCTCTTACCGACGATGACCTTACCGATCTTGCCATGCTGAGGTTGGATCTTGTGGTTGCGCTCCTTGACGGCGACGCACCGCAACTCCAGATAGCCTATCTTGTCCCAGCTACCGCCACCGGTACTCCCTACCATGCTGAGCCGCCATCTCCACTTGAACGCCTGCAGTTTGATTTTGAGGAGTTTATCTCTGCCCGCGAGAAGGAGCTCGAGAAGGCCGTACATGGGGCTCCTGAAGTGAGTGGGAAGGGGGAGCGCGGGATACTGGTATCGGTTACGCAGGCATCTGTTGAGGAAGTGGAAGACTCTCTGGAGGAGTTGAAGGAGTTGGCTCGAACTGCAGGAGTGCAGGTGCTGGATTCTGTTGTCCAGCGGTTGCGGAGCATTAATCCGCGTTCTCTCATGGGTGAAGGGAAACTGCGCGATGTTGTGATCAGGGCTCTGCAGCTTGGGGCCACGATGTTGGTCTTTGATCAGGAGCTCTCACCGGCACAGGTCCGCAGCATTTCCGAGCTGACAGAACTGAAGGTCATTGACAGGAGTCAGCTTATACTGGATATCTTTGCCCGAAGGGCCACAAGCCTAGATGGCAAGGTGCAGGTGGAACTCGCACAGCTCAAGTACCTACTACCGCGTCTGACAGGACGTGGTGTTCAGATGTCCCGGCTTATGGGGGGGATCGGAGGTCGAGGGCCCGGTGAGACCAAACTGGAGATTGACCGTCGTCGCATCCGCGACCGGATAGCAAAGCTTGAAAGGAGCCTTGAGGATCTCTCGGCAGGCCGGTACCAGCGTCGCCAGAAACGCGTAAAGGCAGGAGTTCCCATTATATCCATCGTCGGCTATACCAATGCAGGCAAATCGACCCTGCTCAATGCCCTCACCAGGAGCGAGGTCTTTACCGAAAACCTCCTCTTTGCGACCCTCGACACCTCCACCAGGAGGCTCCGTTTCCCCCGTGAGCGAGAGGTAATAATTACCGATACGGTCGGTTTCATCCGTTCACTCCCTGCATCGCTGATGGGGGCCTTTAAGGCGACACTGGAGGAATTGCAGGATGCAGACCTTCTACTGCATGTCGTAGACTGTTCAAACAGGCGATTCGCTGAACAGATGGCCCAAGTGGATACGATACTTGAGGAATTAGGCCTTTCAGAGAAGCCACGTCTGGTCGTATTCAACAAGAGCGACCTACTGCCTGAACTGAAACGTAAGACCCCTCTGGCGTTCATGAAGGTCAGGCAGGTATCCCGCCGTCAGGCGGCGATTACACTCTCTGCAACGGACCAATCTTCCCTCGCACCTCTCCTTGCAGAGCTGGAGCGGCGTTTCTGGGCGCCTTCCGGCGCACCCGTTAGCCGTTGACAGCGTGGCTGTCATCCACTATACTGACCGCCAAACTCGGGTGACGTGTAGGTACATAACCCGCAGCAGGAAAGGCCCTATGCTGAGCATTTTGACGACCATTCTGGCGGTGTTGCTGGCCTTTCCGATTTTGTCCGGTGCCGAGGTACCATACGGTGGTGCACGCCTGGATGGTGGCTCTGACCTGAAGCTGCAGGAGCTTCCGTCATTGACAGGTCGCCCCGACCGCTCAGCTACCCGTCTTGCATCAATCGGTCGTGAGAGTCAGCTCCACCAGGCCCTGGAACTCCCCCCATCCGAAATCTTTGTCCAGGACGAACAGGAAGTGGATCCACCTGATTTCGAACTGATGCTTCCGGAGAAGGACCTGCCTGACTCAGATTTTCCCCTTACCCTTAATGCCAAGGTTGAGTACTTCATCAGCTACTTCCAGGGAAGTGGCCGCAGCTCTTTTTCCCGCTGGCTCTCCCGCTCGGAACGATACATCCCGATGATGAAGGAGGTTCTCAAAAAGAACAGCCTACCGGAGGACCTTGTATACCTAGCCATGATCGAGAGCGGCTTTTCACCACATGCCTATTCGGTCGCAGCTGCAGTAGGCCCCTGGCAGTTCATCTCATCCACGGGAAAGCACTACGCGCTTCGAATCGACCAGTGGATCGATGAGCGACGTGACCCACTCAAGTCCTCGGTTGCTGCGGCCCTCTACCTGAAGGAACTCTACGACCTTTTCAACAAGGACTGGTATCTGGCGGCTGCCGGATACAACGCTGGAGAGAACAAGATCCTTCGCGCCATAGATATGTACAATAGCCGCGACTTCTGGCAGCTCTCCCGCGGCTCGTACCTGAAGCGGGAGACAAAGGACTACGTGCCGAAGCTCCTAGCTGCTGCCATTATTGCCAAGGAGCCTGCGCGGTACGGTTTTGCCGACATTGCCTACCTCCCAGCGATCGAGTTCGATGTCGTACCCATTCCATCGAGAACCGACCTTGAACTGGTTGGGAAACTGATCGGTGTTCCATACCAGACACTCGTTGAGTTAAACCCCGAGCTCCGACGTTGGTGCACGCCTCCCGACTATCCTGACTACGAATTGAAGATTCCCAAAGGCAAGAAGTCGATCTTTGATACTGAATATGCCAAGGTCGCAGAAAGCGATCGCTATACCGAGAAGATCGTCTTCGTTCGCCACAAGATGAAACGGAAAGAAACTCTGGAGTCGGTTGCTAAGCGTTACAACACCACGGTAGAGAATCTTACAGAACTGAATCATCTGACGAAAAAGAGCCGACTGCGAGGCAAGGCTATCCTTGTGCCTGTTGTGGCCGACTCTGCGCAGAAGCTTGCCGCGCCTCCCGTACCTGGGGCACAGAAGACCGCTGCACGCGAGTTTAACAAGTATTACACCGTCAAGAAGGGAGATACTATCCGCTCCCTGGCCAGGCGTTTCAAGGTCTCGGAAAGGATCCTCACTGCCTGGAACAACGTGAAGGGGCGGGTTGCCCTGAAGCCGGGTCGGCGGATCATTGTTGCCAAATATGTAGAGAAGAATGGCGAGATGGTCTCGGTTGAGGGTTGATCTCCCGACTCCAGAAACGTGAAACGCACGACCCGTAACACCTTTTATGTCTATACTGTAATGAAAAGAGGGGAATTCACCGATGTACAATTTTCTTATCTCAGGCGGCGTTGCCGTTCTACTTTTTCTCCTGCTATGGCCTGTGGCAGGACTTTACTGGCTGATGGCGCTTCTGATTGCACTCCTCGCCTTCATGGGGATATTTTACCTTCTCTCCCGGATGATAATGAAGAAGGTTTCTGTTATAATGGAAACCGCAACCAAGGATCTTCAGGCACAGCGTGTGGAGAAGGCGATTCGTGAGTTGAAAAGCGCCTTTCCTTATGCAAAATGGCAGATCTGGCTGGAAGGGCAGCTCAATGCACAGATCGGCACCGTCTATTATATGAAGCGTGATTTTTCCAATGCCTTTCCGCATCTTGAGAAGTCCTTCTTCAAGAACTGGGTTGCGATGGGGATGCTGGCCGTCTCCTATATGAAACGGAACAAGAACGAAAAGATGCGGACAACATTTGATAAGGCCGTGCAGGCTTCACCCAAGGAGTCGCTCCTCTGGAACCTCTACGCCTACTGCCTCTGTGAGATCAACGACACGGACGGTGCCAAGGCGACTCTTGAAAAGGGGTTGAAGAAACTTCCCGGTGACGAGCCTATGAAGAGCAATCTGGCACTTCTCCAGGAGGGGAAAAAGATGAAGATGCGACAGTTTGGCGACATGTGGTTCCAGTTTCACCTTGAGAGCGTTGGCGCCATACAGAAGCATCACGCAGCATCCATGGGTGGACAGAAGCGACGGGTGATAAGGAAATGATCCGTTTCCAGGGTGTCAACAAGTGGTTCAAGAAACTCCATGTTTTGCGGGACGTCAACCTGGAGGTCAAGGCAGGTGAGGTGGTGGTGGTCTGCGGCCCTTCAGGCTCCGGCAAATCCACCCTGATCAGGACAATAAACCAGCTTGAACCGATCGACAACGGAACTCTGGTCGTCGACGGCAAGGACCTCTCTGATCCCAAAACCGATATCAATCAGCTCAGGGCAGAAATCGGTTTTGTCTTTCAGCAGTTCAACCTCTATCCACATCTCTCCGTACTGAACAACATCACCTTGGCCCCCATAAAAATCCGAAACACCCCCAGGAAAGAGGCTGAAGAACAGGCCATACAGCTTCTGGAGAGGGTCGATCTTGCAGAGAAGCGCGATGTGTATCCGTCTCAGCTGTCCGGCGGACAGCAGCAGAGAGTTGCAATTGCACGTTCTCTGGCCATGAAGCCCAAGATCATGCTTTTCGACGAGCCGACCTCGGCGCTCGATCCGGAGATGATAGGTGAGGTGCTTGCGGTTATGAAAGATCTTGCCCTGAGCGGTATGACCATGATCGTGGTTACCCACGAGATGGGCTTTGCCAGGGAGGTATCTCACCGCGTTGTATTCATCGACCATGGTACGATACTTGAGGAGGCCCCTCCTGAGGAGTTCTTCAAAAATCCGAAACACGATCGGGCCAAGCAGTTCCTCAAGCAGATATTGTCGCCGATGCACTGAGATGCCATTACATTTGATTGTTGTTGTATCACATACCAAAGGGAGGTACTACATGAAGAGACTGCTGACGATAGCACTGGGACTGGCGCTGGTCGGGATTGCCGGGAAGTCTGCACAGGCTGCACCGCCGACCGATACACTCGCTGAGGTGAAAAAGAAAGGGGTACTTGTTGCAGGAGTCAAGGATTCACTACCCCCATTCGGTTACATAGATGAGAAGAGCCGCACGATTGTAGGGTACGATATCGACTTCATTAACGCCATAGCCAAGAAGCTTGGCGCCAAGGTTGAGTTGAAGCCGGTCACCTCTGCCAGCCGGATGCCTCAGCTGCAGGAAGGGAACATAGACATCATCGCCGCGACCATGACAAAGAACCCTGAGCGGGCCAAACAGATCGACTTCAGCCACACATACTTTTTTACCGGCCAGAAGTTCATCACCAAGAAGGGTACCGTTAAATCACTGAAAGATCTTGACGGCAAGAAGATCGGCACAGCAAAGGGGTCAACCTCTGAGCAGAATGCCAAGAAATCTATCCCTTCAGCCAACATCCTCTCCTTCGACGACTATCCTCAGGCCTTTCTGGCGCTGCAGCAGGGCAAGGTTGCTGCCGTCACCACAGACGAGGCGATCCTCGCCGGCATACTCGCGAAGGCTCCAAACAAGGATCAGTTCGAGATCCCCAATCTTCAGATATCCGATGAGCCTTACGGTCTGGGGATGCGAAAGGGTGATAAGGCCTTTGTCGACTTCGTGAACAAAACTATTATCGACATGGAAAAGTCCGGCGAGGCAAAGAAGATCTTCGAAAAGTGGTTCGGTCCGAAGACCGATTTCAATCTTTCACGTAATTTTAAGATTACCGCAGATAAATAGAGCTGTTGCAGGGGGCGATGCCAGTGTCGCCCCCTGCAGTATCGGATAGGGCCCATGCTAAGTTACACATTCGACTGGTCTCTGGTCACCTCCGGCAAGTACTTCGATTGGCTGGTCTCGGGGATGAAGGTCACACTGGAGCTGTCGCTCCTGGGGATCACCTTCTCTTTTATTATCGGTCTTCTGATAGCGGTGATGCGGATGAGCCATTTCCGGCCGCTTCGCTGGATTGCATCTGCCTATCTGGAGTTCTTTCGGAATACACCTCTCCTGGTTCAGATTTTCTTCTGGTATTTTGGTTCCTATAAGATTCTCCCAAAGTTTATCAACGACTGGCTGGTCACTACGAATTTCGAGTTTGCCGCGGCTCTCATAGCCCTTACCATCTATACCTCGGCATTCATCGCAGAGGATATCCGTTCCGGAGTCCTCTCAATCCCGAGGGAACAGATGGAGGCTGCCCGAAGCGCAGGCTTTTCATATCTGCGGGGCATGCAGTATATCATACTCCCTCAGGCGGTACGAATTACCGTGCCGCCGCTCGTCAACCAGTTCCTGAACCTTGCAAAAAATTCCTCTCTTGCCATGACTATCGGGGTGGCTGAACTGACCTATCAGGCCCGTCAGGTTGAAAGCTATACCTTTAAGGGATTTGAGGCATTCACGGCAGCTACGGTGGTATACCTGGTTCTCTCGGTGATCATCACCTGGCTGGTGCATGTTTACGATAAGCGCGTTTTGAACATACACAAGGCGGCCTGACATGGAAGGATTACTAAATTTTCAGGTTGTATCCGACAACATTGTCTATTTCCTCATAGGCCGATACCCTCACGGTCCGCTTGGCGGTCTGGGACTGACCATCTACCTGGCAGTGGTCTCCTGCATCCTCTCTTTTTTCGGGGGGTTGGTCCTTGGTCTCCTGAGCATCTCGCGGCATGCCTGGGTGCGTTATCCTGCCATACTTTTTATCAATGTGGTTCGGGGGATGCCTCTTTTGATGGTTATCTTCTGGATGTATTTCCTTCTGCCTGCCCTCATGGGAAAAACCATGCCTGAGAGCCAGACGGTCATCATGGGACTTACCCTCTTCACCTCTGCATACATGTCCAGGATCGTTGTTGCCGGTATTGAGGGGATCCCCAGGGGACAGACAGAGGCTGCGATCTCCACCGGTCTGCGGCCTTGGCAGGCAATGGTCTATATCGTTCTCCCCCAGGGTCTCCGGAACATGATCCCCTCCTTCGTGAATCAGTTCGTCTCCCTCATCAAGGATACCTCTCTTGCATTCATCGTCGGAGTTTCCGAGCTGACCCATATTGGAACCCAGGTGAACAACCGTACCATGATCTATCCGACCGAGATATTCATCTTTATCGCCTTACTCTATTTTGTCCTCTGTTATACCTTGACCTCCTACTCACGCTGGCTGGAGAAGAGGTTGGCCTGGCGCGGCACGATTTAACCTCTCAAATTGACTTCGTACCACCCGTTGATAGACTTACAGCATACTTGCATGGCTGACCTATTTGCCCCTTCAGCATTGGGGCTGTTGGGCGGCCATATTTTTTAAAATCTCAATTTTTTACGAGGAGTCGACAGATGAAGGGAAATTATTTGGTACTGCTTGCCATTATGTCACTATCGCTGAGCCTGGGTGGCTGCCTTACGCTAAATAGCACCTATGACAAGAGAGATATGGAGGCAAAGCAGTTTGAATCCGAACGGGACAACCTTGCTGCACGATATGCCGCACTGACAAAGGAGAGTGAAGGCTTGAAATCGGAAGTGGCAATCCTCAAAGGGGATCTGTCGGCACTGACCATGGAAAAGGCCAAGCTTGCCGCTGAGAAAGATGCCCTCAGTGCTGACCTGAAATCTTCGACAAGCGAATCGCGGCAGCAGGTCGGTGAGCTGCGGCAGAAAGTATCGGATCTGGAGTCAGAAAACAGCCGGCTGAAGAAGGAGAAGTCCGATCTGATGAAGGCCAAGGAGGAGAAGGTCAAGGAGGTAAGTTCCACCTATGAGCAGCTCATGGAGAAGATGAAGAGCGAAATATCTCAAGGTCAGGTCACCATATCGGAACTCAAGGGGAAGTTGACCGTCAACATGGAGGCTGCGATACTCTTTGATTCCGGCAGGTCAGACGTGAAACAGGACGGGCTGGCCATACTCCTTAAGCTTGTTCCGACACTGAAAGGGGTCAGCGACAAGGCGATACGTATTGAGGGGCATACCGATACTGTACCGATAAAATCGGCCCAGTTTCCATCGAACTGGGAGCTCTCAGCAGCTCGTGCAATCAATGTGACGAAATACCTGCAGCAGCAGGGGATAGATCCCGCCAACCTTTCTGCGGCTGCTTTTGCCGAATATAAGCCTGTAGCGGACAACTCCACCAAGGAGGGGAAGGCCAAAAACCGGCGGATAGAGATTACACTTGTAGCCAAAGATGAGGCGGTACTGCAGGCTCCGGCGTCGGCTCCGGTTCAGTGATTGCCTGAAAGGGGGGCTGACTTGGGAGGTTCCGGGAAAAATGAGTTCAATAGCAGGCCGTTTTCGGCGATCAAGGGGATGCAGGTAGAGGAGAAGTCCGCTCCTGCTCCCCAACCTCCGCCAAGCAGTGGCGCAGCTGTTGACCCTGACGAGGAAAACCTGCTCTTCTTACGAGAGATGGCTGGTGTCAAACGGATCAGGAAGTTAAGGAGTCGACAAAAGACCGATGCAGTTGTCGGTGAAACAGGGAGAGCGGAGGAATGGCAGCTTCAGGCAGCAGAGGAGAGTCGGCTTTTCCTTGATACCCTTGCGAATATGAAGTTGGATGTCCGATTCACTGACGAGCTTCCGGACAGGGAAGAGCCACTCCGGTCTCGGCCCAGCAGCCGGATGCGGCAGCTTCGGCGAGGCACCATCCGCCTTGATTTGGAACTTGATCTTCATGGACTCACCAAGGATGAGGCACTGGATTTCCTTGCCTCGTTTCTGGCTGCAGCCGCCAGGCGTGGTCAGCAGGCGGTATTGGTGATTACCGGAAAGGGGAACAACTCTCCTGGTGAACCTGTCTTGCTCTCTGCAGTCTCCGCATGGCTTCGGGAAGAGGGTAAAAATATGGTGGCCGAGTTCTGTCCTGCCCCTCCGATTCTGGGTGGAGGGGGCGCGTTTGTGGTTTTTTTGAAAACAAGGGAGGATGTATGAATCGCAGGACGTTTCTAAGGACCGCAGGGATGGCTTCTATTGCGTTACCTCTTTTGCCGAAAGATCTCTTTGCCGCTCAGGGTCCTGTTGTGGCAGTGGCAGAAGGTAAGGATTATCCGAAGATCACTCGGGAGGCTATCAATGCCTTGGGAGGGATGAAGCGTTTCGTCAAACCGGGTAATGTGGTGGTGATTAAGCCGAACATGGGCTGGGACCGGAACATCGAGCAGGGGGCCAATACCCACCCCCTGGTTGTGCGGGCACTTGTGGAGGAAGCCTTGGCC
This sequence comes from uncultured Geoanaerobacter sp., assembly GCA_964528055.1. Taxonomy (GTDB): domain Bacteria; phylum Desulfobacterota; class Desulfuromonadia; order Geobacterales; family DSM-12255; genus Geoanaerobacter. The sequence continues at coordinate 221,376 of CAZGQM010000001.1, forward strand.
GCCGGTGCCAAAAAAGTTAAGATCTTTGACCGCACCTGTAATGACGAGCGTCGCTGTTATGCCAACAGCGGGATAGCAGCGGCCCTGAAGGGGATGAAGAACGTTGAGGTCAAACATATAGAAAACGAGCGTTTCAAGAAGGTTGCGCTGGGGGGAAAGGTACTGCAGGAGTGGGAGCTTTACGGTGAAGCGCTCTCGGCTGACGTCTATATCAATGTTCCGGTGGCTAAGCACCATGGGCTTTCCAAGCTGACCCTCGGACTCAAGAATGTCATGGGTATCATGGGGGGCAATCGGGGGAGCATTCACAAATACATAGATGGCGCCCTGGCTGACATCAATGCTGCCGTAAAGATTCACCTGACGGTCATTGACGCCACCCGGATACTGACAGCACATGGTCCTCAGGGTGGTGACCTGAATGACGTCAAGGTCATGAACATGGTGCTTGCCTCAACCGATACCGTGGCTGCTGATGCCTTTGCCACCACTCTCTTTGGGATGAAGCCCGAGGAGATCCCTGTGACAGTTGCGGCCTATAAACGTGGGCTTGGCGAGATGAGGCTTGACAGAATAAAGATTCTGAAAGTATGAACATTCAATGAAAATAAAGAACGCTGCCCGTATCAGCCAGCTCCTGTTCCTGGGGCTCTTTCTCATTCTCTTCGTCAGGACTGAGTACCGGGGCAGCGACCAGATAGGCGCTGCTGTCAACGGGTTTTTCAGGGCCGACCCGCTGGTGCTTGTGAGCCATCTCCTTGCTGCAAAGGAATGGACCTGGCTCCTGCTGCCTGCTCTGGTTACGTTGGTTGCGACCGCCTTCCTGGGGCGGTTTTTCTGTGGATGGCTCTGCCCTCTCGGGACCATCCTTGATCTGGTAACAGGACGAATCAAAAAAAGCGGTCCGATCAGGCTCCTCGCCGGAAACGCCAAATACTGGCTTCTCGTACCGTTATTGGCCACCTCCCTTTTCGGGGTGAATCTGGCCGGGCTGTTTGATCCCATTGCACTGCTCCTCAGAGCAATGACCTTTGCCGTATACCCCCTCTTCGGAGATGCTTTCCGTCAGGGATGGGTAGGGCTTTACAGGGTGTTAGGGGAGAGCCGTGATACTTTGACCCCAGGTTATGCTCTACTGAGGGATTATCTCCTCCCCTTCCGCGATACCTTTTATCCGCTGGCATTTCTCTCTGCCTTGCTCTTTGCATTGATACTGTTTCTGGAGCGTTCCGAACCACGCTGCTGGTGCCGCAGGCTCTGCCCTCTCGGCACGTTGCTGGGGGTGGCGGGGAGGCTGTCTCCATTTGTGCGGGTGCCTGCGAAACTTTGCGGTGACTGCGGTGCATGCAGGGATCTCTGTCCTACTTCGTTTGACAGAGAGATACTCCAGAAAGATGAGTGCATTCTCTGCATGGAGTGCCAACTTCATTGTCCGCATGACAGGGTAAAATTCCGGCTCTCACGAGTTGCTGCTTGCGGAGGGGAGTATCTTCCGGAGCGCCGCGTACTGCTCGGCAGCATGGTGTCAGGATTCTTTCTTTCGAGGCTGTTCCGCTTTCGGAGCAGTGAAGCCCAGTCCCGGCTGTTGAGGCCTCCAGGGGTGAGGAACGAAAAGGAATTCCTTCAAAAATGCGTACGCTGTGGCGAATGCCTAAAGGTCTGCGTGAAGAGCGCACTCTATCCTGCGGTGCTGCAGGCAGGTATGGAGGGGCTTTACACGCCGGTTGTGATTGCGCGGCTCGGTTACTGCGAGTATAACTGCACATTATGCGGACAGGTTTGCCCGACAGGTGCCATCCCAAATCTTCCTAAGGACCTGAAAAAGCGGGAAGTATTGGGCAAAGCGGTCTTTGACAAGAACCATTGCCTGCCGTTTGCGAGAAATACAAGCTGCATCGTCTGCGAAGAGCACTGCCCGATTCCGCAAAAGGCGATACGGTCAAAGATGATGAGCCAGAAAACTCCTGACGGTCGGACGGTTCAGGTTCTGGTCCCCTATGTTGTGGATGAAATCTGCAATGGGTGCGGCATCTGCGAATATGTATGCCCCCTGGAAGGTAAATCAGGGATAGAGATCTTTTCGGTAAAGGATAAATCTCCGCTTAGAGAGGTTTCATCCGGACAACCCAACGGAGGTTCAGCTACGGAAAATGATCCGTACAGGTAGTATGTTTCCTGCAGCACTGCATTGTCGTTTCGATGGGATTATCCATATAGTACTGCTGATAGGAAACAGGAAAGGGCCGCTGACATCCAGCGGCCCTTTCCTGTTTCCTCCCGGAAGTTTATGCCCAGTTTAAGCTGCCTCGCTCCTGGTTCCTTCGGTTTTCCTTAGACCCTTTGCGAAACCTAGCATCACCATCACTGCCGGCACCAGCTGTCCAATTACTATCAGGGCGCAGAGCCCGAGGAATATGGTTACAAAGATGCCGCTGTTGTCTTCCCGAGCTCCAGATGCTGCGAAAGCGGTAGCAGTTGGTATAAGTCCTGCGACGGTTCCTAGTACGGTAGTTAGAGTTCTCATGGCATCCCCCTTAGAAGTTCTCATTTGGAATCTTGCTGTTGTTTTTATACACTGCAGATGGTGTGCCATGTAGTAGATAATCTTTGATGTTAATTTAACGTACTGATAATGCAGCAGTATTTTCTGTGAGAAGGCTGTGGTTCTAATGAATGGAGCAACCGAGAGCGGGATCTTGTATGGGATAACTATACAGCTTTGCAGGTCCAAAATAAGCGAAGTGCTGCATATCTTGCTGAATCTAGGGGATATTCTAGTGGAATAGAACGATTGGGAATCGGTGTATAAATAAATATTATATGGGGAAGCCTTAGCGAAAGAAAAAAGGGATGCCGCTGTTAACGGCACCCCTTTTAGCTGCAGATGCAAAGTCTCTGTCTAGTGACCGCCGCCGTGCATGAAAGCAAAGATCATCAGGACCACAAGGGTAATGCCGGTTATAACGGCACAGAAACCAAAGGCCTTTACGAAGAAGTCATAAGCCACGCCACTTGTCTTCTTGCAGGCATACTTTTCCATAATCCCCATAGCTTGGTAGCGCTTCCACTGGTCACCACGCTCTTCAAGCATCTCTTCTTTGGATATCTGACCATTAAAGATAACGAAGTCCATCGGGAACTTCTCCGGCCGTCCGTGGGTATTGAAGAAGTGGACTGTGAAGATGAAGCCCGTTGCAAGGAGGGCCTCGTCCGAATGGACGATTGTGGCGATGTTGAACATCCAGCCTGGCAAGAAGAGACCGAAGACCTCAGGGAACCAGAGCATAAGTCCTGATCCGCCGATGGCGAACATACCCCAGAAGACTGCGATGAAGTCGAATTTCTCCCAGTATGTCCAACGGTCAAAGGTGGGTTTAGGGCCTTTGAAGAGGAACCAGCGGACCATTCCGGTCACATCGGAGATGTCGCGGAAGGTCGGCATAAGTGAATCCGGTCCGAACATCCTCTGCAGGAAGTTTCCTGGGAGATCCTTGCGTACAAAGAGGAAGTGGAAGGAAAGAAGCAGTGCGCCGGCAAAGTAGACAAAGGTGATGCCTGCGCAGTAACGGTGAATAAGCGCGGCGTTGGCTGAACCGCCGTAAAACTCCATGAATACCCGTGCCCATGCCTGGTCGCTGAACTTGAGCGGAAGTCCGGTGAGTGAGAGACCGAGGAAGCTTATGATGACAAGCAGGTGGAGGAATACATGACGCTTGAGAAAGCGGCGGTACTGCTTGTGTGGCTCTTCGCAATGGGGCGCGTGATGCTTCCCTTCGTACATTGCGGCTAGTCTTTCACGATTCTCAACAAAACCGCGGAACATCCAGAGGAGTGAGTGAATCCAGAAAACCGCGAATGTTGATACCAGAAGGCCGGTCATGGCCATCAGGGTCCAGTAGAGAAGTGGATATTTGTCACGATCGGCTTCACCATGTGAGTAGAACTTTGCAAAGAGCGGTGTTGCCTTCGGATGACACTCTGCGCACATTTTCACGAGGTTTTTCGGGTTAACGCTTGAATTCGGGTCGTTTTTCGGGAGGATGGAGTGGGCAGTGTGGCAGTCAGAGCAGCCAGCGACCTTTTCCGGGAAGCCCAATCGGTAGTTCTTGCCGTGGTAGCTGTCGAGGTATGTTTTAACTGCAACGTTAAAGACGTTGTTGCGCTGCATCATCTCGTTGTTGCTGTGACACTTGAGGCAGACCTTTGTGTGGAATTCTCGCGCTGTTCGGGATTTCTTGTCTCCGATTGCCTTTATGTCGTGCAGGTTGTGACAATCGTTGCATGCTGCGGAGTCCTGATTGCCTGCAGCAACAGATTTGCCATGTACAGAATTTCTATACGCCGACTGCTTGTCGTGACATTGGACGCACTTGGCAACGGCTATCCTTTTGTCATTTTTCCAGTATCGGTGTGAGTGGATATCTGTGTGGCAGTCCGCGCACATAACACCCTGCTGGACGTGAATGCTGTTATAGTGCTCGGCGTTCTCCTTCTTGTGGCATCGTTCGCACCGTACCTTCTGTACCTTGGTGTCGCCTTTCATATGTTTGGTGAGGTCGACGATCTCTACGTGACAACTGGTACAGGCGTTCTTGCCGTGCACAGAGGCGGCATATGCGGCAGCCGATATCTTGCCGCTATGGCAACCGAGACAGGTGGCCGGATCTATGGCCATCCCCTGTTCTGCGTGTGCCGGTGTGCTGAGTGCGATCAACACTCCAAGCAATGGGATAAGGTTAATTAACTTCCTAAACATACAACTCCTCCTCAAAAAGGTGTGTGGGAAATGTCGCAGAATGGACAGTCCTGTATATAGTTTTTATGGATAGTGCGCGCAATTGGAGGAAAAATGCCGATGAGGATTGCAGTTATAAAATCCTTGCAATAGTAATGCAGGGGGGCGAAAAAATGCAACTGAAAAAACGGCATGCTGTATATTTTTTAATACAGGAGGGTTTAATCTTGAGAATCAGGTGGTATCAGCTCTTTGGGCGGGCTTTAATTTTCGGTTTGCCGTCCTCAATGACAACCCGGAATTCGATGTCGGTACAGTTATGTTTTTGCTGAAGGAGTGCGCGCTGTTTCTCAATAGTACTCTTCATCATTTCGGAGGATATGCCGTCAGTTTTCAGATTACAGGCTTTGCGCGCTTCGACGAACATATGGTAGACATGATCCAATTCGTTTTTGGCGGCTTGCTGACCTGGCGATACGCCCTCTGAGTGCTTTGGCACCTGTATCGACATTCTGAAGCGCTCCCGCGGGGATCTTCCCTCTTCAATCTGGCGGTTTATCCTGGTCCAGTACTGTTTATAGCTGTTCAAGCGAGCCACAACTGAGTTGTACTTGAACTTGACCATGGTGTTGACAATTGGTGTTCCAACGTAGCGGCGCGCTGTCAGTTCTACCTCTTCCAGCAGTTTGAGCGGCTCCCTCTTTTCAAGTCCCAGGAAATACTGCTCATACTTCCGGACAAGTTCATTGAGTTTTCCCTCGAAGACCGCAATCTCTTCGGCTATTCCCATGGTGCCTCCTGCTGGAAAACTATAGCTGCAAGATCTCCCCAAGTAAAGGCAAAATCAGGTGAGCGGGTTTGGGAGATTTGCCTAATTGCTTGACCCTGGAGGCAACTGTTGTATATATAAGTTATTCCGATTCCAGATCAAGGCGCTATCATTCAAAGGCTTCGACTACCACTCCTCAACGTATGAATTGTTCGCCTTCGTTGCTTCAACCCTCGCCTCCTTGATTTCATCCTTGAAGTGAAATTGGAATTGTTTATAGCTCAGATCGCTTTCCCCACGGAGGTGTAGTATGAAAGATGTGGTTGCTGTGGTCTTGGCCGCAGGCAAGGGCACCAGGATGAAGTCTGATCTTGTCAAGGTTCTCCATGAGGTCTGTGGGGCGCCACTTCTTGATTGGCCAGTCCTGGCTGCGAGGAATGCCGGAGCAGAACGATTTGTGATGGTCGTAGGTCATCAGGCTGACAGGGTGAAAGAACATCTGGCCGGCGATGCAACGGTAGACTTTGCTATCCAGGAAGAGCAACTTGGAACCGGACATGCAGTTTCATGCGCACGAGATCTTCTGGAAGGCTTTACGGGGAGAGTATTAATCCTCTGCGGGGATGTACCTCTGATCCGGGCTGAAACCCTTAAGGGGATGCTGGCATACCACCATGAGCGTCAGGCAACGGTAACGGTTATGACGACCCATCTGGAGAGTCCCTTCGGGTATGGACGGGTCGTCAAGCGTGAGGGGGGCCGAATCGTCCGGATCGTAGAAGAAAAGGACGCGACTCCCGACGAACGACACATCCATGAGATAAATTCCGGAATCTACTGCGTCGAGGCAGATTTCCTCTTCGATGCCGTTGCCGGCCTCTCGAATGACAATGCCCAGGGGGAGTACTACCTGACTGATATTATCACTAAAGCTGCAGCGCTGGACCTGCTTGCCATCGCCTTTCCCGTGTCCGACCCCGAGGAGGTCATGGGGGTCAACGATCGTCAGCAGTTGGCAGCTGCAGGTGCAGTACTGCGCCGCCGTATCAATGAGTCCCTGATGCTGGCCGGTATCACCATTGTCGACCCGCCCAGTACCTATATCGACCGTGATGTCTGCATCGGCATAGATACCATTATTCATCCCAATGTCCATATCATCGGGAAGACCGTCATCGGCAAGGGGTGCATCATCGAGCCATCGTCCCTGATTCGTGACTGCTGCATTGCTGACCGGGTGACCGTCAAGACAGGTTCCGTCATGACAGGTTCCACCATTGGCGAGGAGGCGGCCATCGGTCCGATGGCGCACCTGCGTCCCGATACGCAACTGGCTGCGCATGTGAAGATCGGCAATTTCGTGGAGACCAAGAAGATTGTCATGGGAGAGGGCTCCAAGGCATCGCATCTCACCTATCTGGGTGATGCGACCATCGGGCGTGACGTCAACATCGGTTGTGGAACCATCACCTGTAATTACGACGGCGTGAAGAAGCACCGGACCGTAATAGGTGATGGGGTGTTCGTCGGGAGTGATGTTCAATTCGTAGCACCGATCACTGTCGGATCCAATTCGCTTATTGCAGCAGGTACCACCGTAACACAGGACATCCCTCCCGATTCGCTTGCGCTTGCAAGGATTCCACAGGTAATCAAGGTGGATTGGGTGAAGAAAAGGCGTGAAGTGTAACTAGCTGTTTTACCATTTGCCTGTCACCTTTAAGAGGAGTATTACATGTGCGGTATCGTAGGGTACGTAGGCAGCCAGCAGGCGACCCCAATTATACTGGAAGGTCTCAAAAGGCTTGAATACAGAGGGTATGACTCTGCCGGGGTCTGTACCATAGAAAACGGATGCGTTGAGATTCGGCGGAGCGAAGGTAAGTTGATTAACCTTGAGCGACTTGTAGTTGAGAGGCCCCTTACCGGCACAATCGGAATCGGACACACCCGCTGGGCTACCCATGGCCGCCCCTCTGAGGCAAACGCCCATCCGCATCTAGCAGGTTCCATCATAGTAGTCCATAACGGCATCATAGAGAATTATCTTCCCCTGAAGGAGATGCTCAAGGCTCGCGGATGCAAATTCCTAAGTGATACTGACACTGAGGTTATCTCACATCTTGTGGACGAACGGCTCAAAGAGGCCGGCGACTTTGAGAAGGCGGTTCGTCTGGCTCTTTCAGAGCTTCGAGGCGCGTACGCGGTCTGTATCCTTTGCATGCAGGAGCCTGAGACCATGATCGCAGCCAAGCAGGGTTCACCGATGGTTGTGGGGCTTGGAGAAGGCGAATACTTTGTAGCTTCGGATATCCCGGCAATCCTCTCCCATACCCGAGAGATGGTTTTTATCGAGGATGGCGAGATGGTCGTATTTCGCAGCGGGGAGCCGATTTTCACCACTGTTGCAGGCCAACTCCTGGAGAAAAAGTCTCGACATATCGACTGGTCGCCCATGATGGCCGAAAAAGGGGGTTACCGGCACTTCATGCTCAAGGAGATATTCGAACAGCCCCGCGCCGTGCGTGACACCATTGCAGGCAGGCTACACGAAGAGGAAGGCGATGTCTTTCTGGAAGACCTGAAACTGACAGACCATGAACTGACTGGTATCGAAAGGATCTACATCGTTGCCTGCGGTACCTCCTGGCATTCCGCTCTGGTCGGCAAGTTTCTGATAGAGGAGCAGTGCCGAATCCCTGTGGAGGTGGATATTGCCTCAGAGTTCCGGTACCGTAATCCGGTGGTCACCGACAAGACCCTGCTGCTCCTTGTATCACAGTCCGGCGAGACAGCCGACACCCTGGCAGCACTGCGCGAGGGGAAAAGTCGCGGTGCCAAAAACGTCGCCATCTGCAACGTGGTAGATTCGTCCATTGCCCGCGAGGCCAACGGAGTCATATACACCCACGCCGGACCGGAGATAGGCGTCGCCTCAACCAAGGCCTTCGTAACCCAACTGGTGGCCCTCTACCTTTTCGCTATTCGGCTCGGCAAGGTTCGCGGCACCATCGACAAGGATCGCGGTCGCAGGTTGCTTGCAGACCTCGTTCATGCACCTTCCGCTATTGAGGAAGCGCTCAAGCTCGATCCGCAGGTGGAGAAGGTGGCCCGTACCTATATGACAGCCCGTGACTTTCTCTATCTTGGTCGCGGCAGCAGTTATCCCATTGCGCTGGAGGGGGCGCTCAAGCTGAAGGAGATCTCCTACATCCATGCCGAGGGGTACCCGGCCGGTGAGATGAAACATGGACCTATTGCCCTGATAGACGAGAATATGCCGGTGGTGGTACTTGTGCCTAAGGACCGTCACTACGAGAAGGTAGTCTCCAATATGGAGGAGGTTATCGCCCGGGGTGGGCGCGTCATTGCAATCTGCACCGAAGGTGACTTGGAGGTTCGCGCCAAGGCCGAGGTGACTCTTGAAATCCCCCCTGTAGCCGAAGACCTTCTTCCGCTAATACTCTCTGTGCCACTGCAGCTTTTAGCATATCACGTTGCGGTACTGAAAGGGACTGATGTCGATCAGCCAAGGAACCTCGCGAAATCGGTAACTGTTGAGTAATATTTGGTAGTTGTATTTGAAATTTGTCTCCTTAAAATAAAGTCGCGACTATTAAAATAAAGTCGCGACTGCTACTGCCTATGTAATAAATAATAAATTGCTGCCGAATTATTTACGTCAAAATTATGATGATGTATTTGCCCCAGAAATTTAGTTCCTAAAGCTCTCTCATTCTGTTGGCCATGGCTCTTGCCTCTTCACTCTTGTCCCGATGATCCTCACATCTCCCATAAACTGCCATTCACATATCCTCTGACACATTCGTCCAGTACTCCAACAAGCAGACATTTGATTTTCACGCGTTCAAATTGCATATCCCCTGAAAATCGCCTAGGAAGAGTATTTCAAATCACCCTCCCACGGAATAACATTACAATCAAAAGAACAAGATTCCCCAGGAGGTGTCGTCATGACCATTACAGCGCTTGTCATTTCTCTGGTATTCCTTCTTCCAATTATGCTTTTCAGGACTTCCGGAAAGGTTAATGCTATTTTCTGGTTTGATGAAGTAAGAAAAGTTGCTGTCAAGGATCTGAGAATACTGATCGATCGCGGAGAAATAATTGCATTCCAGAGATCCAACGGCTGGGTTCGTATTGGAGTTGATAGAGTTCGCGGAGACGGCGGCTCATACGGAGGGCCGGAAAGAAGAGAAATCGTACAGAAATCTCTCAACTCGATGAAGTTACATTACGGACTTTACATCTTGCCGCAGAAGTAGAGCGAATGCGTGCTAGAGCAGCTTAAGAAGTATGAGTCTATACGGGATAATGTTTTCGCTCGGCGATTTATTAACCGATTACATGGGTATTCTCTGACAGTTTGGTGTTTCAGTGCAAATAGTTTCTGATTCCAGCCCGCGCCGGCAAATAGGGCAAACGCTGTCAGAGCCGTTGCTTACTGCAGCCTTAGCAAAAGCGGATGACTCTTGTTGCCATCTCTTCATTATAAATGTACCTTGACAGTATTTTTTGCTGGTTGTTCAGCAGCCAATACTCTGCTGTCACTTGCCATCAAAAGGCTTCGAAATTTGGTACTCCATCCGGTTGCTGCCTGCCTGGTGCATGGTTTTGGCTTCTGTAAGTAGCGGGTGAAAACATGGGTAGAAATAGAAACAGTCTGTTTAAATTTTTTCATAGGCGTATAGTCGGATTTTCGATCTTTCGCGCTCTCCTTCCCTTACATCCCATCGATGGATAAATCTCTGATAGGTTTTCATGGTTAAAAATCAAATCTCCATTACCCCGTTTTTGATTATCTGCTTGATTGGGTTCCTCACTTTTCTCAGCTCCTATCTGCGCATGCCGGTTTTGCCACTGTATGCGGCTACGCTAGGAGCGGGTCACGCTCAGGTGGGTATTATCAACGGCTTTTTCATGCTGACAGCCGGGTTACTCTCAATTCCCGCAGGACTCTTGGCCGATCGAATTGGACGGAAGCTTCCAATCGTTATCGGAATAATTGCAATCGCAGTTTCTTCATTACTGATCCCACTATGCAAGTTGCCGCTCCAGATGGCTGCGGTCTATATTCTCTTTGGTGTTGGCCTGGCCGCTTTTGCCCCCGGCATGCTTTCACTGGTGGCAGATGTGATGCCACCCGGCCGTTTGGGCCAAGCCTATGGCTGGTATACAACTGCGATCTACATAGCAATGACCGTGGGACCAGCTACAGGGGGCTTTCTCGCAAAGGGCATTGGCCTGCGCAACGTTTTTGTAGTATCAGGCATCCTGTCTACTTGTGTTGCTTTGCTCGCACTCCTCTTGCTGCCAAAAAGCCCTCCTAGCCGCACGTCAGATGTGCATTCTATTCTAGCCGGAAGCTTTGATTTGCTACACAATCGGTGGCTATTTGCCTGTTTGATAGCAACTGTAGGTAGCTGCGTTGGCTTTGGCGTGTTTCTAACCTTTCTGCCGCTGTATGCTGCTTCATGTGGGCATGATCCGGCGCAGGTTGGACTGGTATTTGCCGCACAAGCTCTGACAAATGTGGTCTGCAGAATACCTATTGGCAAGATTTCTGACAGTTTGGACCGCCGCTGGATTGTAGCATCCGGTTTGTTCTGTCTTGCCATTGCCCTAGGCACAATGGGGCAAGTTGGTCAACTGACATATCTGATGTTATGCGCCATAGCTTTAGGCATGGGGATGGCGCTTTCCTATACTGCCATTGGAGCTCTGATCGCGGAACAGGTTCCGGCTCTACAGCGAGGTTTGGCTATGGGGATGTACAACAGCTGCATATATCTGGGAATGATGACAGGATCAACTGTCATGGGGGTAGCCTTGAAAAAGATCGGATATCCTCTTGGTTTTGCTGTTGCCGGTGTGGTTGCTTTGGTAGCGCTATGCTGGTTTGCTTACATACTCCGCAATAGTTTCATGAAAGACTCAAGTCTTTGACATTGCTCTCGTAAACAGCTTGAAGCATCCAACATAACTTGTCTTTCAGAAAGTTTTATTCGTGAATCAAGCTACATAGGGTTGCTGCGAATCAATATTATTCGCTGATATTTGCCGAATGCGATCCGGATAGATACTGATGTCATCATGTCATTTCGTTTGCCGGCCATCTCAAGAGGCCGGATCGCATATAAAACAGAACTTAGATAAAAAAATGGCCCTCCATTAAGGAAGGCCATTTTGCCGGAATTGGCATAGTTGCGCAGAAATTACTTAGGAGCAGCAGCAGGAGCAGCTTCGTCTTTCTTGGCTTCAACTTTCTTAGCAGCTTTCTTGGCTTTTTTCTTCTTTGCAGGCTTCTTCTCGTCCTTCTTAACTTCGCCAGCAGCAGGAGCAGCAGCAGCAGGAGCAGCAGCAGGAGCAGCAGCAGGTGCAGCAGGCTTCTCAGCAGCGAATACGGTTGTGGCGAATGCAACTGCTACGAGGGCGGAAAGAACAGCGGACAGAACTTTTTTCATTTTGTGACTCCTTTTTTTGGGTGAACTTAGATGTAGTTATCTATAGCACTCATCGTGCCATCTTGATTGAATGGTATAACTAGCCAATTTGGAAGATGTTTTAGGTGAAGATGTCTGCTCGTCTTCAGTTGTGCTGCCTGAAATAGGCTATGCATTGCCTTATTTGCGGTAAGGTTGCCATGCCTGCCTCTGCGGCAGATATGCAACCATCTGCAAATCACTTGCCAAGCTTCTGCTGGTTCTGTTACTATCGCTGGTCGCGGCGTTTGAGCCGTGCTTTATTCTTGGAGGTGTCGTGCAGGATTCACATCTGCTAACAGTTGAAAAACCGGCCCGTTATATGGGTCAGGAGATGGGGTCAATCGTCAAGCAGGACCCTGATCTCCGCTTTGTGCTCGCCTTTCCGGATGTGTACGAGGTTGGGATGAGCCATCTAGGGCTTAAGATCCTCTATTCGATCCTCAATGATGTATCGTGGATTGCGGCTGAACGGGTATTTGCACCATGGCCGGATATGGAGGAAGTTCTCCGCAGGGAAAGGATTGCTCTTGCGACCCTGGAGACTGTAACCCCCTTGGCAGACGCCCATATCGTCGGCTTTACGCTGCAATACGAACTTTCTTATACCAACATTCTGAATATGCTGGAGCTTGCCGGCATCCCGTCTCTGGCTGCTGAACGCGGTGATTCTGACCCGTTGGTGATCGGTGGCGGTCCATGTGCGGCCAACCCGGAACCTCTCGCAGACTTTTTCGATGCATTCGTGCTGGGAGATGGTGAGGATGTGGTTCTTGAACTGGCAGAGGTAGTCCGCGATGCCACACTGAAAGGTCTTTCACGGCCTGCCTTGCTGAAGAGGCTGGCAGGGATCGAGGGGGTCTACGTGCCTTCCTTCTTTGCCGTGGAGTATGCTGAAGATGGGAGTCTTGCGGCAGTCAAGCCACTCCTTGCCGGGTATACCAGCGTCAGGCGTCGCTTTCTGGCAGAGTTGGACACCGCTACCTACCCTGTATCACCGGTAATACCTTTCATGAAAACTGTGCATGACCGGGTATGTATCGAGATAGCGAGGGGTTGTACCAGGGGGTGCCGATTTTGTCAGGCGGGCTATATCTACCGACCGGTGCGCGAGCGGTCACCTGAGAGGGTGCTTGAATGTGTTGCGGAGTCTCTGAAGAATTCCGGGTATGAGGAGATTTCCTTGCTCTCACTCTCTGCAGGCGATTACTGCCGGATAGAGCCGTTACTCAAGTCGCTCATGTCACGATACGCCGATGACAGAGTTGCCGTGTCGTTGCCCTCATTACGGGTTGGGACGCTCACAGCCGAATTGGTCGAAGAGATCAAGAAGGTCAGAAAGACCGGCTTTACCCTGGCGCCCGAGGCGGGTAGTGAACGTTTGCGACTGGCAATAAATAAGGGTATCAGCGAGGAAGATCTGCTGGGGAATGCCTATTCTGCGTATTCTGCCGGATGGCGGCTTATCAAGCTTTATTTCATGATAGGGTTACCTGGGGAGACAGAAGAAGACTTGTTGGCCATTGTAGAGCTGTCAAGAAAAGTAAAGGCCCAGGCTAAACGCGCCGGTCGCCACGGCGAAGTGAATGTCGCCGTATCGAGTTATGTCCCCAAGGCTCATACCCCTTTTCAGTGGGAGCCGCAGATAAGTGAGTCACAGATTCTCTCCAGGCAGCGGCTTCTGCGCCAGGAACTCCGTAAAGGGAAGCTCAACTTCAAATGGCACGAATCTCCTCTTTCTGCTTTGGAGGGGGTGTTTGCGAGAGGAGACCGCAGGTTGGGGAAGGTCCTTCTGCGTGCAAGGGAGTTGGGGTGCTGCTTTGACGGTTGGGGAGAAAAATTCAACACGCTCAGCTGGCAGCAGGCCTTTGATGATACTGGGGTTGATCCTGATTGGTATCATCGGCAACGGACCCTTGAAGAGATTCTTCCTTGGGACCATCTGGACTATGGAGTCACAAAGGATTTCCTGCAACGTGAGTTGCAGCGATCGCGTCAGGGGAAGTATACGGAGGATTGCCGAAACGGAATCTGTACGGAATGCGGGGTCTGCGATTTTGACTCGGTAAGGATGCGTCTCGCTGATAAAGAAGAGACGGCTGATGCCTTGACCGATGTTTCTTCGCGGGTCGCCGGAGGAGATGCTGCCGGGGCAAAACGGATTCGCCTCTGTTTCGAGAAAATCGGCATCATGCGACTTCTGAGTCACCTGGAGATGCTGAACCTTTTCACCAGGGCAGTCGGCAGGTCCGGTGTTCCGGTGCGTTATTCACTGGGCTTCCATCCTCATCCTCGTTTCTCCTTTGCAACTGCACTTTCGGTCGGGATAGAGTCCTACTGCGAGTACATGGACATGGAAGTTTCTGCAGATACGACTGCTGCGGAGGTTGCCGCAGGGTTGAACCGGGTTCTGCCGGTTGGGGTGAGGATTCTCAGCGCTGAAGAAATCCCATTGAAGAGCCAATCACTGTCGGTTATCATAGATGCTGTACGTTACAGGGTTTCCCTCCCTGCTATGCCGGGCATTGATCTGCTAGAGAAGATACACGCATTCCAGCAGCTGACCGCGTTTCCCTGGCGGCGCGAAAAGCGAGGAAAGGTTACCGAATATGACATGCTCCGTGAATTGCGGTCAATTGAGGTGAAAGATCGCTACCTGTCTTTGACGATCAGGCGCGGTAAGCCTCTTGAGTATGCAGCGGCAATCACCGGACTTCCCCAGGATTTTTTTAACGGTTGTCGCATCGAAAAGATGGAAGTAGTTTTCCTCCAATAGATCCCATATTTCATATAAGAAGACGAGAAGATCAATGGCAAACGAGCTTGTAATCAATACATCACCTCACGAAACGCGCATTGCACTCATCGAGAACGGAACTATTGCCGAGCTGTATATCGAGCGGAGCAAGGTGAAGGGTATCGTGGGAAACATCTACAAAGGGAAGGTCGTTCGAGTCCTGCCAGGAATGCAGGCGGCATTTGTGGATATCGGTCATGAGAAGGCAGCATTTCTCTACGTGGCTGACGTCTTTGACGCCATGGAAGAGTACGAGTCATTCATGGAGGGGAACGGGGCCAAGAAGGATGAGGGCCAGGAAGAGGCTGAGCCTGAAGGTCCCGTGCTCCATCCGATGCATCCGATTGAGGAGCTCCTTCAGGAAGGGCAGGAGTTGCTGGTTCAGATTTCAAAGGAGCCGATAGGGACCAAGGGGGCTCGTATCACAGCTCATATCTCTCTCCCGGGGCGTCATCTGGTCTATATCCCGACGGTCGATCACGTGGGGATATCACGTCGCATAGAGGATGAGGAAGAGCGCGAGCGGCTGAAGGGGATTGTGGAGAAGATCAAGCCTGTCGGTAGCGGGTTCATTGTCAGGACAGTTTCAGAAGGGAAGAGTGAAGAAGACCTCATGGCTGACATGAAGTACCTCTTGAAGCTCTGGGACGAAGTTGCCAAGAAGAAGGACAAGATTCACGCCCCGGCACTGATTCATTCCGACCTGGATGTTACTCAGAAAGTTGTTCGAGACATTCTGACAGAGTCGGTTGACCGGATAGTGGTAGATTCAAAACCTGAGTATGACCGTATAGTACATTTTATCTCTACCTTCATGCCCAAGATGAAGTATTCGATAGAGCTCTACGATGAGGAAGAGCCGATATTCGACCACTTCGGACTTGAGGTGGAGATCAGTCGCGGACTGGGAAGAAAGGTCTGGCTTAAGAGCGGCGGTTACATCATCATCGAGCAGACAGAGGCACTTACCGCCATCGATGTTAACACAGGTCGTTTCGTCGGGAAGCATAACCTGGAAGATACCATACTCAAGACCAACCTTGAGGCTGTGAAGGAAATTGCCTATCAGTTGCGGCTCCGCAACATAGGGGGTATCATAATTATCGACTTCATAGACATGGAGAAGGAGGTCAACCGGGAGAAGGTATTCAACGCCCTAGAGGAGGCGCTGAAATCTGACAAGTCCAAAACCAACATTCTGAAGATATCCGAACTTGGTCTGGTGGAGATGACCCGGAAGCGGGTCAGGGAAAGCATGGGGAGGATGATGTGCGAGCCTTGTCCCTATTGCGAAGGGAGAGGATACGTCAAATCCAAGACCACGATATGTCACGAGATCTTCCGGGAATTGCGCCGTGAGATGCTTGACATCCGCGGTACCAAGGCGATGCTCACGGTTCATCCGCAGGTTGCCGATCTTCTCTATGACGAAGAGCGTAAGGGATTGGAGGAGCTGGAGCGTAGGTTCAAAAAGAGGATTACCGTCAGGGCGAAACCGGGCTTTCATCAGGAGCAGTTCGAGATCCTGATAAACTAAGTACATGTCCTGATGCAGTTTGTGTCTGCAAATCGGAGGTTTGTCATATGCAATTTGCTGCAAAGGTGTCAGATGTCCCCCCGTGGGGCAAGAAGGTGGTTACAATAAACGGAGTGGAGCTGCTCCTGATAAATGTCAGGGGAGAGATATTCGCCTGTGAGAATGAATGCCCGCACCAAGGGAGTCCCTTGAATGGAGGAATTGTCAAGGATGGCCCGATCATCTCATGTCCGCGGCATGGATATCGCTTCAATCTCAAGACCGGCGACTGCAGCGACTATCCGGAATACATCCTCAGGACCTATCAGGTAAAGATCGAAGGTGATGATCTCATGGTTGACCTGTGATGATTCCCAGGCGGAAAAAAACCTTGACTCAATTTATTGTTGTGCTGTATCCTCCGATGCTCATCAAAAAATAAAGGTGGTGAAGGTATATGTACGCAGTTGTTAAAACCGGAGGGAAGCAGTATAAAGTTTCCGAAGGCGACCTGCTTAAGGTCGAGAAGCTAGAGGGTGCGGTGGGTGACACCGTTGAACTCGGCGAAGTCCTGATGGTTGGCGGCGATACGGTTAAGATCGGAACACCGTTAGTGCCCAGCGCTTCCGTGGTCGGCACGATTGTCGAGCAGGGGAAGGACAAAAAGATCCTGGTCTTCAAGTCCAAGCGTCGCAAGAACACCCGTAAACTTAACGGGCATCGTCAACTAAGAACCATCCTTAAGATAGACAAGATCAACGCCTGATGAATTAACGACCGCAGCTGCATTAGGCAGATACGCCACCTGCGGTACGGAGACCCTGGAGGAAAAATAGTATGGCACACAAGAAAGGGGTCGGCAGCAGTCGTAACGGACGCGATTCTGACGGCCAGAGGCTAGGATGTAAAAAATTTGGTGGTGAGGCTGTGAAGGCCGGCAACATCATTTATCGGCAGCATGGAACCAATATCCATCCTGGCAACAACGTGGGGTGCGGCAAGGATTACACACTGTTCGCTCTCATAGAGGGTGTTGTAAAGTATGAGAGAATGGGGCGCGATCGCAAGAAGGTCTCGGTCTACCCGGCAAACTGAGCTGGTCAGGCATAGCTGCATGAGAAAGCCCGGAGCTTGAGAGTTCCGGGCTTTTTGTTCGTAACAGGCCGATAAACACAGAACCAGCCGGAATGTTAACGGTCCCGGCTGGTGCAAGCTGCAAGGGTTTTTGGCTATTGTCGGTACGCTGTATGCGGGCGGGAACTGCATTGCCCGGTTGCCGGTTGGGTTTGCTCGGGTCTCGGTGTGGTTGATCGTCAGGCGTACGTTGAAAAGCCTCCACCCTGAGGATTGACGGTTGGGGAGACTTTCGATGCCTGCTGGTCAAGGATGCTGACCAGCTTCTGCTGGGAATCAGCCTGTTGCTTCAAGGACTCAATCCCCAACTGGTAGAGCGACATCTGCTCCTTGAGCATCATCGCCTGACTAGATACTGAACTTACATTCATGGAATCCTCCCTTATGCAGCCTGCAGCTTAAGTTAAGCACGTGCCATGGAAAATGCAAGTGAAACAGTTGATACGATGCCCTATAGCAAGTGAAGGCGGCTTTAAAGCCGGAAGAGCAGGTGACTTATTTCTATTCAATTTGTTGATGAAGTAAAGATTTTTGTCCGTTCGGGCGATGGAGGCGCAGGTTGCGTCTCGTTTCTCAGGGAGAAGTTCGTCCCTTTCGGAGGCCCCAATGGTGGAGATGGTGGCAAAGGCGGCGACGTAATTATTGAAGTAGTGCCGGGTCTTTCAACGCTCCTTGATATGAAGCAGCGCCCTCATCAGAAGGCTGCACGAGGGAGCAATGGCATGGGGTCGGACCGTCACGGAGCCTTCGGTGAAGACCTTGTCATCAAGTTGCCGGTTGGTACGGTAATTAAAGATGCGGAGAGTGGCGAAATACTCGCAGATCTCACGCAACCCGGAGAACGGGTGGTTCTTCTGAAGGGTGGAAGAGGTGGACAGGGGAATGCACGGTTTTCAACCTCAACAAACCGGGTGCCCCGCTTTGCCCAGCCTGGGGAACCGGGAGAAGAGCGCTGGCTCAGGCTTGAGTTAAAGCTGATGGCTGATGTGGGTCTCCTCGGATTCCCGAGTGTCGGCAAGTCTTCACTGATTACAAAGATATCTGCCGCCAGGCCCAAGATTGCAGACTATCCGTTTACCACCCTTAAGCCTAACCTTGGGGTCGTGGCCTACAAAAACTATCGATCCTTTGTCGTGGCAGATATTCCGGGGATCATCGAGGGTGCCCACGAAGGAGCCGGACTTGGGCACAGATTCCTCCGCCATGTCGAGAGGACACGGATTCTGCTTCATCTTCTCGACCCCTGCCGCACCTACGAATCCGATCCGTTGAAGGATTACGAGACTCTTAATCGTGAACTCGCCCTTTTTGACGCTGAATTGTCTCTCAGGCCGCAGATCGTAGTAGTAAACAAGATAGATCTTCCGGATGTCCGGGAACTGCTCCCTGTCATGCTCCCCTATTTCAAGGAGCGGGAGATTGCGGTTTTCCCTATTTCAGCTGCTACCGGTGAAGGGATTCCTCTGTTGCTGGACGAGATTGCACGGCATCTCTGGTCGGATGTGGAGAGTGGCTAATTGGATATAAGGGGAGAGTAGTTTTTCAGCCGCCAGCTTTATGCGGGAGATGCGAGGTAAGTTCCTGCGTCAACTGCTTGACATTTTCGGCAGTCAGGGTTTTTGAGCTTCCGAGCCGGGCCTTTAGCTCCAATGCCATCTGCTCTACAAGTTTCGCTTCGTCGGCAGGGTTTGCAGGTTTCTTCTCCTTGGAGATCATCCTGCTCTTGAACAGTTCAGTCATTGCCTCTTGTTCCCTGATTTGTTGCTCAGTGAGCGTCTTGTGTAACCGTATATAAGACCGTATTTCGGATGACGTCATGATGACCAGGCTTATGCCAAAGAGGACGAACCAGAGCATGGTTGAGTCAGGCATGCTGTCCCTCAGTAGTACCGAAAGCACTATGCCGGCAAAAGTTATGACAAGCATGATCATTTGAGCGATCTCCAGAGCATCTGACAGCCAATTTATCATACTTCGAGGCGGTTGGCTACTGGTGCGTACAGTTTCTGTAAGGAACTATCGGCATTTGAGCCAATAAATGTATACCTAAAATCAGGTTTTTTTGCGTCAGGTTTGCCTTGATTCAGCAATCATGATAATATCGCTGACTGTTGCTTTCGATATAAAGGAGTTTTTCGCTGAAATGCGGAGTAACCTGCTGGACAAAGTTCGGCGACTGGTCGTTAAAATCGGCAGCCGCGTAATTACCACTTCCGATAATGAACTCGATCTGGATCGTATCTCATGCCTCGCAGCTGAGATTGAACGGCTTCGCCGGGATGGCAGGGAGGTGATCGTGGTGACCTCGGGGGCGGTTGCCGCAGGACGCAGTGAGCTTGGTCTTACAGAGCGGCCAAGGACCATTCCCCAGAAACAGGCTGCTGCGGCAGTGGGACAGCCCCGCCTGATGCGGGCCTATGAAGAAACCCTCGGACGCTTTGGCATCAAGACTGCCCAGATACTCCTGACCAGAGACGATCTCGCTGATCGGCAACGCTTTCTCAATGCGCGTGCTACTCTCGATACCCTCCTTGCCTGTGGCATTGTTCCGATCATTAATGAAAACGACACAGTGGTCGTCGAAGAGATCAAGTTTGGCGACAACGACAACCTTTCTGCCCTCGTGACAAACCTTATCGAAGCCAATCTTCTCATAATACTGACTGATATCGATGGATTTTACGATGCCGACCCCCGGATGAATCCCCACGCACACCTTGTCCCGCTGGTAAGGGCTATTACCCGCGAGGTAGAACAGGCTGCCGGGGAGAGCGGTTCTACAGCAGGTACCGGCGGGATGGCAACAAAGCTGGCTGCGGCGAAGAAGGCAGGCCGTTACGGCGTACCCTCCATAGTGGCCAACGGCAGGCGGGATGCCATCCTCAGTGATCTGATGGCCGGTTGCGAGTTGGGGACCCTTTTTCTCCCCGCAGGGGAGAGCCTTAACCGGCGCAAGCACTGGATCGCCTACACCCTTCGGCCTCGTGGCCGTGTTTTTGTAGACGACGGAGCTCACAGGGTCCTGAAGCAGCATGGTCGCAGCCTACTCCCTTCAGGGATTCTGAATCTCGAGGGGGAGTTTGAGCGTGGCGCCTGCATCCGAGTCTGCTCCAGCAGCGGTACCGAGATCGGTCGCGGACTTTCCGACTATTCGAGCCGCGAACTAGCCCGGATCAAGGGGCACCAGAGCGGTGAGATCGAGACTATTCTCGGCTATCGCTATGGCGACGAAGTGATTCATCGTGATAACCTCGTTATCGCGTGAAGAAGGAGGCTGGAAGGAGATGAACCAACCTATGAACATCGCTGAAATAATTTGCCAGATTGCCAGGGATGCACGCAAGGCTTCCCATGCAATGGCTAGGCTCTCCACCACGGTAAAAAATGATCTGCTTATGGCAATGGCCGATGCACTGGTAACCGGAGCGACCCAAATCATCGATGAGAATCGGAAAGACCTGGTTTCCGGTGAAGCCAAGGGGCTCTCAATCGCAATGCTGGACCGCTTGATGCTGGATGAGAACCGTATCAACGGCATGGCGGATGCGTTGCGCGAAGTGGCAGCCCTCTCCGATCCGGTTGGCGAGGTATCGCGGATGTCCAGGCGTCCGAATGGTCTCATGGTTGGAAAGATGCGCATTCCTCTGGGTGTGATCGGGATCATCTACGAGGCTCGGCCCAATGTTACTGCAGATGCTGCGGCACTCTGTCTGAAGGCAGGCAACAGTGTGATCCTGCGCGGTGGCTCTGAGGCAATCAATTCCAATCTTGCCATTGCTGCCATTTTGCAGGCTGAGATGCATACTGCAGGCATTCCTGCGGCTGCACTCACTGTGCTCCCCTTTACTGAACGAGAGGGGGTTCTGGAGCTTCTCAAGCAGGAGGAGTACGTGGACCTGATCATCCCCCGCGGTGGTGAGAGCCTTATCCGTTTCGTGGTAGAGCACTCCAAGATCCCGGTCATCAAGCACTACAAAGGGGTTTGCCACCTCTTTGTCGACGCAACCGCGGATTTTGAGATGGCAGAACGGATCATCATCAATGGGAAGACGCAGCGTCCCGGGGTCTGCAATGCCCTGGAGACTCTCCTTATCCATAAGGATCTGGCTGAAACGTTTGTACCGCGGATCTCTTCTGCACTGACTGCACTTAAGGTCGAATTACGCGGTGACGAATGCTTCCGGCAGTTTGCCCCTCAGGCGAAGCCGGCAACCGATGATGATTGGAAAGCCGAATATCTGGAGATGATTCTGGCCTGCCGCGTCGTGGATGACATGGATGAGGCCGTCGACCACATAAACGAGTATGGGTCTCTGCATACGGAAGTCATCGTGACCAGTGATTATTCGAATGCCCAGCGATTCATACGTGAGGTGAACTCCAGTTGCGTGCTTGTCAACGCATCGACCCGGTTTTCCGACGGTAACCAGCTCGGTCTCGGTGCAGAGATTGGCATTTCAACCACCAAACTCCACTCCTTCGGGCCGATGGGGCTTGAGGACCTGACTACGCAGAAGTTCATTGTCTATGGTGACGGACAGATAAGGCCCTGATAGAACTTAGGACCAGGAACCCGCTAACCATGAAAGTCGGCATTATCGGCGGCACGTACAATCCGATACACCTTGCCCATCTCCGTATAGCTGAAGAGGTGAGGGATCGTTTTGCCCTTGACCAGGTCCTGTTCATCCCCGCAGCAAGCCCTCCGCACAAGCCGATGGCAGGGGAACTTCCGTTTGATAAGCGTTGCGCTCTGGTAAGAATGGCGATTGCCGACAATCCCGGCTTTGCCATCTCTACAGTCGAAGGTGAACGTGAAGGGAAGTCCTATTCCATAGATACGCTGCGCACTCTACAAGCAAGGCATCCTCACGATGATTTCTTCTTTGTCATCGGGAGCGATTCGTTTCTGGAGATCGGTACCTGGCATGAATATGCTTCGATTTTTGCCTGCTCCAATCTGGTGGTTGTGGAGCGGCCCGGTGTACGGGTGCTGGAGCCGGCATCAGCCCTTCCTCCCGGGGTTCAGGGTGAGTTTACGCTGAATTGCTCCGGTAACCGCCTTGACCATCGGTCGGGGCATTCGGTCTATTTTCTCGGAGAGTGCCTGCTGGGCATCTCCTCAACCCGAATTCGCCATCTGGCGCGGCAGGGGCGTTCCATACGCTACCTGGTGCCGGACTCGGTGGAACGGTACATAAAGGAACAGGGGTTATACGCGGATGAGCGTTAAGCAAGAGTTGAGCGGGTCGGGACGTGCCATGAAGTGCGCAGAACTGGCCCTGGACAAGAAGGCCTTTGACGTCAGGATTCTGGAAATCGAGCGTCTTTCGAGTATTGCCGACTATTTTGTTCTGGCAACCGGGAAATCGGATAAGCAGGTTCAGGCCATAGCCGAATCGGTTCGCACCGGGCTTAAAAAATTCGGCAAGCCGTTACATATCGAAGGTATGGAAGAGGGGAAATGGGTTGTAATCGATTACGGCGACATTCTCTTTCATGTTTTCATCGAGGACCTTCGACATTACTATGATCTTGACGGACTCTGGGCGGCAGCCCCTGAAATACCCATTCCTGAAAAGTATTTATGGGAAGGTAAGAAGGGATGAGACTGAGGGTCCTCTGGGTCGGCAAAACCCAGGAGGAGTGGGTCAGGCAGGGAAGTGACGAATATGCCGGCAGGATCAGGCGATACCTCCCCATGCAGATCTCCGAGGTGCGCGAGGAGAAGGGGGCGTCTCCGGAACAGATGAGAGGCCGCGAGAGTGAGCGGCTTCTGAAGTCCCTGCCGAAAAACGCAAAAGTGGTGCTTTTGGACGAACGTGGAGATCAGCTCTCGTCGTCCGATTTTGGTTTATTCCTGGGTCGTGAACGCGACACCGGCACCCAGGAACTCGCATGTGTCATCGGCGGAGCATACGGCGTTTCCGACGAGTTGAGAAGCCGTGCAGCACGCACTATTGCCCTCTCCAGGATGACATTTACCCACCAGATGGTCCGGATATTCCTTCTTGAACAGATCTACCGCGGATTGACCATTCTCAACAACGAATCCTACCACCATTGACGCCATGCCTGCTTCCTGCTAGAGTTCCTTGAATTCAGACGACTGAAGCATCCTATAAACTGGAGACCATGATGCCAAAGCAACCGCTATTGCTGATGATACTTGACGGCTGGGGGATCAACCCGAAGCCGGAGAATAATGCCGTAGCACAGGCGCGGACCCCCAACATGACAAGGCTCTGTAAGGAGTACCCCTGTACCAGCATCGGCACTTCAGGGATGTCTGTCGGTCTGCCGGACGGTCAGATGGGGAATTCCGAGGTTGGGCACCTTAACATAGGTGCCGGTCGCACCGTCTATCAGGACCTGACCAGGATCAGCAAGTCGATTGCAGACGGCGACTTCTTTGAAAACCCGGTACTTCTGGAGTGCATCGCTAAGACAAAGTCTGGTGGCGGAAGGCTGCACCTGGCCGGTCTTCTCTCGGACGGAGGGGTTCACTCCCACAATACCCACATCTACGGACTTCTGGAGTTGGCCAGGCAGCAGGGGATGACAGAGGTCTTTCTCCACTGCCTGCTGGACGGTCGCGATACCCCTCCCAAGAGCGGCGCAGAGTACCTCGCGCAGCTTGAGGCCGAGATCAGGAGGGTCGGCGTAGGGAAGATCGCCACGGTCATCGGCCGCTACTATGCCATGGATCGGGACAACCGCTGGGACAGGGTGGAACTGGCCTATAATGCCATCGTATGCGGCGATGGGGAGAAGGCTGAATCTTCTTCTGCCGCCATCACGGCGAGCTATGCCGCTGACAAGAACGACGAGTTTGTCCTGCCGACGGTTATAACGGCCAATGGCACGCCGGTTGGAGAGGTTCGGGACAACGACGGTTTCATCTTCTTCAATTTCCGATCCGACCGGGCTCGCGAGATCACTCGCGCCCTGGCACTGGACGATTGTCCGGGGTTCCTGCGCAGGCGTTGGCCGAAACTCGCGGATTATGTCTGCATGACCGAGTACGACGCCACTTTTGGCCTTCCCATTGCCTTTGCCCAGGAGCAGTTGACCAATATCCTGGGCGAAGTGCTGGCAGCTGCAGGCAAGAGCCAGCTCCGGATCGCCGAGACGGAAAAATACGCACACGTCACCTTTTTCTTCAATGGCGGGGTGGAAGAGCCGTTCAGTCTTGAAGACCGATGTTTGATAGAGTCCCCCAAGGAGGTTGCCACCTACGATCAGAAGCCGGAGATGAGTGCCTACCTGGTCACCGAACAGCTGCTGAAAAGATTCGACATGGACAAGTACGATGTGGTGATCCTCAATTTCGCCAATGCCGACATGGTGGGGCATACCGGTATACTGTCTGCGGCAATAAGTGCTGTCGAGGCGGTGGACGACTGCGTCGGAAAGCTTGTGGCCAAGGTGCTTGGCCTCCAGGGTCGGGTAATCATCACAGCAGACCATGGCAACGCGGAGATTATGGTGGACGAGAACGGCGGACCGCACACAGCCCACACCACCGACCGGGTTCCCCTTATCCTGGTGGATGACAGCCGCAAGGGGGCGAGCCTCCGAACAGGAGGAATACTTGCCGACATTGCGCCGACCATCCTCGAGATATTCGGCATTCCACAGCCCAAGGAGATGACCGGGAAAAGCCTGCTGGATACATGAAGGTTTTAGACGTGATGCAGATATTTTAGATTCCAATTGCCGTCCGGATCAGATTTAATCTGATGGGACGGCAATTTGGTTTCCGGTCCCCTGAAAGGGCAACGGATAGCGCTTCCCTTGTAATAATTCCCCGTAAAAGGTATGATGAGAACCGGGCTACTGAAGTAAACCTCCCCCTCTGTCGATACTATAAACCAGTATGCCGACTTTTATTCCCAGGAAATGACGCTTCAGCCATGAAAATAGTAAAAGCTTCCATGATAGTATCCGCACTTCTCATCGCAACGTCTGCCTCTGCAGCCCGCCAATCGCCCGTTGACGGCGGCTATGTGACTTCGGGCGTTGGGTATCGGGTTGATCCGTTCGGCAGCGGTAGAACGGTCTGGCACAATGGTTACGACATAGCAGTACCTGGTGGGACTCCGGTGCACCCCACACAGACGGGCACCGTCTACTTTGCCGGACCGTACAAAGGGTATGGCAATCTGGTGGCTGTCGAGCATGGGAAGGGGTATATATCCCTTTACGGCCATAACTCGGAGATCCTGGTCAAGCCTGGCCAGGATGTGGATACGAATACGGTCATCGCCCTTTCAGGAAATACCGGTCGCTCCACCGGACCGCACGTCCATTACGAGATCAGGCAGATCCCTCAACTCGCCAAACAGCGCCGTGAAGAGCTTGCGCAGGAGTTGAAGGCGAACCTCCAGAGGCAGGTGGATTCCTTGGTGGAAGGGGTTGCTACCGGAAAAGGGGGGCCGGAACAGGATCTGTATCTCCCGGAACTTGATGAATAGAAGTTGGCAGGAGTGGATACAAAAACCGGCATTGCTCAAGGGGCGATGCCGGTTTTTTTGTCACTTCTTTGCTGATGCAGGTGGTATGAGGCCCAACAGGATCCTTTCCAAAGTCCGTACCCCACAGAAAAAAAGCTCGGGTATTGGGCT
Source organism: uncultured Geoanaerobacter sp. (assembly GCA_964528055.1). GTDB lineage: Bacteria > Desulfobacterota > Desulfuromonadia > Geobacterales > DSM-12255 > Geoanaerobacter. The sequence goes on from CAZGQM010000001.1 coordinate 247,457, forward strand.
AGCGCTGAAAGTAACATACGGAGAGTTGATATAGGTTATTCGGGTGCCGGCCAGGCAGGTGGCCAGCACGCCGGTAAGAAGTCGGTCGTCGATGAGCATGACCTCATCAGGCCGCACAGAAGCCAGCTTGATGACTGTCAGGAGGCCATCGGGATACGGCTTCTTTTTGACACCGGAGATAAAGCGTATGCCGGGGAATCTGGAACGGAACCAGTCGCTTCTCTTGAGAGAAGGTTTGTTGGAGAGGATGAACAGGCGTTCCTCGCCAAAGACAGACTCACAACGTGTAAGCCATGCGGTTGCCTCGGGAAGCGGCTCCGGGTAGCCGTGGGGTGCGAGGACGCCGTCGAAGTCGAGGGCGAGCACCGAGATCCCTCCTTGCTTCAATGCCGCCGGGTCAATGGCGTGTATAGAAAGCTTGGGAGGTGTTTCGCGGAGAATGGAAGCCAGCCGGTGGCGGTGTGTGAATCCTGCAATCAATCCGTAGAGCACATGGTGCATATGATAATCTCGGTTGGGGGCTTTCGCCTCAGCCGAGCAGCTCCTTTTTCACGGCATCATCAATCAAGCTCTCCTCAATGGCCTCCCGTGTCCATGCCTCTTTGCATCGGGCCAACAGGCGTGCCGCCCCCTCTGCCACAGCCGGTACATCGCTCCAGAGTGCGTTGCGGATGGAGCGGAGTTCATTTTCATCAGCCTTGATTCCGCCTGCCAGGTCGCGGCAGCGGCTGCAGAGAAGTGCCAGGTTGGCTTCAACAGGTTCGGCTTCCGGGTGCTGGTCCCAAGTCCTGAGTCCTTCCTTGCTGCCGCACCATTCGCAGGCAAAGCCTGCCCGCTTTGCCAGCGCCTTGCCGAAAGAGCTGATCGTTTCCATCCGCTCCTTGTTGGCGTTATACCCTTTGGCCATTGTCCCCTCCTGCTCTCTCTCCGTATATCCGTTGAATACTACACCAGAGGCTGACGGTTGTGAAGCAGGGAAAAGGGTTGACGGGGGAGGAGCGAAATAGTTACCCTGTCAACGTTATTCCGCAGTGATATGCAGGAGGCCTTCATGAATGTCGAACAGATGAAGACAGTGCTCAGGGAGATCATCACTAAGACCGACCTTACCCCCTGTGTGGTCGGCCACCGCGGGGTGGGTAAGACTGCAGGGATACTCCAGGTGAGTCGCGATATCGGATACAACTATGTGCCGCTCCGCCTTGGTCAGATGGAGGTCGGCGACCTGGTAGGGATCCCTTACCGCGAAGGGACCACGATGCACTGGTCAAGGCCTTGCTGGTGGCCGGGAGACGAGGCACCGTCAACCCTGGTCCACTGTGACGAACTTAACCGGGCGCAGCAGGAGGATACCCTGCAGGCGATATTTCAATTTGTGGAGCCGCCAAACGAGGGGCAGCAGCGGGCTCTTCACACCCACAAACTCCATCACCGACACCGGGTGGCGGTGACCATCAACCCGCCTGACGGGACCTACCAGGTGGCCTCCCTGGACCGGGCGCTTATTGACAGGATGGTGATGCTCTATGTTGAGACCGACTATGCCTGTTGGGCTCGGTATGCCCTTGCTCGCGGGCTTGACGCAGATGTCCGGCAGTTCATGGCTGCCAACACCGGTCTCCTGGCCAAGGCAGGCAACCCTATGGAGATGCAGGCCGAGCCGACGGAGCGGGGATGGGAGATGGTCAGCCGGCTCAGGGAGAGATGTCGTTTCCCGAAAGAGCTGGAGATGGAGGTTTACGCCGGTGTTGTGGGGCAGGAGGCTGCAATTGCCTTTCTAAGGTGGTGCGCCGACCACCGTCATCGACCGGTTGGTGCTTTGGAGCTGCTGGACAGCTGGTCGAAGGTTGCATGCCATGTCCAGGGCCAGCGTGATGACCTGCAGGCCGTAACCATGAACGAGCTTACTGAGTTGCTGCGAGACGGTCTCCCGCTCGACCCTCCGCGAGAAGAGAACCTGGTCGCCTATATCGATATTCTCCCCCGAGACCTCCGTTTCGGCCTTGTCAAGTCACTGCTGAAGATCCCGACGGTTGCACAGCTCCTTTCGCAGGACAGATATGACGGAATAGTGCTTGATGCAATTCGTCAGATCAGTGCTGAAGCTTAGATGACAAGCCGCGTCCTCGAAAATGCCATTGTACGTATGCTCAAGGAGCGCCCTTTCTACGGGCAGTTTATTCTGAACCTTCATCGAAAGAGAGCATGCGGAAATCACCCGCTTGGTGTTACCATCTGTGACGGATTGCCGACCCTTGTATTCCATGAAGAACTATTTGCCGCATATTCTGCCGACGCTCAGGAGGGGCTTCTGGAACATTGCGTCAAGCACCTGCTCCACTTGCATATGTCACGTCGAAAGGGGCGCAACCAGCACTGCTGGGATATCAGCTGCGACCTGGCAATCAACCCTTCCATTGACAGGATTCCTTCTGATGCGCCGATGCCTGCGGACTATAAAGAGAGAGAGGGGCTTGCCGCTGAAGAGTATTACGAACGGCTGGTACCGACATTCGATATCGGAAACCTCTCCGGCGCGGGTATAGGCAAAGCAGACCAGGACAGGGGAGGGGAGAGCGGAACTGGATCCGGTGAAGAGAAAAAACGCTTCGGCGGTCCGGTGGATGACCATGCCTGCTGGGAGAAGGCAGAGAGTATGCCTCTTCGACTCGCCGAGGAGGTGGTTCGAGGGATCACCCGCGAGGCGAGGCAAAAGAGTGACGGTCAAGTTCCCGCCGATCTCAGGGAACTTGTCGATGGACTATTGAGGCCATCCGCCATACCGTGGCGTCAGGTATTGCGGCAGTTCGTTGCAACAGCCGGGAGGGTTGGGAGCCGCTCGACCTGGCAGCGGGAGCACCGCCGTTTCCTGCACGACACGCCAGGGAGAAGTAAGCTACATCGGCTGAACCTGCTGGTGGGGATAGACGTCAGCGATTCGACAAATATCGTTGAGCTGCGCGAGGCGTTTGCCCGAGAACTTATGCAGATAGCCCGTGGACGTGATTCGCTGATAACGGTACTTTACGCGAACAGCCGTATTCAGCGGATTGAGAGCCTTCGCGGCCAATGGGTGAAGGTCGAGAGCTGTCATGGCGGGGGGTTTACCGATCTGAGGCCGGTATTTGAGTACGCTCGAGGGATGCGCCCTTTACCTGCCGGGATTATCTATCTGACAGACGGATTTGGAGATGCGCCTGAACGGATGGAGTTCCCTACGCTTTGGATTCTGACTTCGGAGGGGGAAAAACCTGTTGAGTGGGGTGTAGAATTACGTCTGGAGGTATGAGCTGATGAGCGATGTTGTCCCGATGACCGCGGAGAGTGTGAAGAGCTCGCTGGAGGCAGCCGGTGCCCAGGTGGCGGCACGCTCGGGCCGGAGCGAGAGCTACGGTGCGCCGCGCGATTTCTCCTTCGAGGTAAAGGCGCTGTTCCCCAACGGCATGGGGTTGCAGGTCGTTGCCCGGCAGTTCAACTACCGCGACCCCTGGGAGGGGGCCGGTCGGGTGAACGATATGGTGGATGTCTCGCTGCTGCGTGATGGGGGGTATTCACCGCTCCCCAAGGGGTATCCATTTTTCCAGGGGGAGGATCAGGAGGAAGGTGTCGATGCCTCCCGGCTTGAGGAGATCATACAGGTGGTAAAAGAGCTGAACCCCAAGATCTATCAGCTTCAGGAACTGACCGGCGACCTTTAGTCCCCTTGCAGATCAGGGCACTATCATCAAAGGCTACGTCTTCGGCTCCTCAAGGTACAAATTGTATCCCTTCGTCGCCTGAATCCTTGCCGCCTTGATTGCATCCTTGATTTGAAACTGGGGTGAGAGATTCGCAGTCAGCCCCTTGTGATCCCGATCCGTGGGGCCTTCATTTTTCGTCCGACCAGTGACCGGTGACTGGCACGCAGAGTGTTCAGATCTCCCTTTAGAAATCCGATGATCTTCTCATCTTTCAGCCCGTCGAGATAGCGCTCGACCAGGGTTGACATGGCGGCATTGTACTTTCGGGTCGAGCTGCCGTGCGCGTAGTTGCGGCCGGGGAACCGACGGATGTCGCCGTCAAAATCAGGTGAGATGTGGTAGAGTTCGTGAAAGACGGTGATCAGTTTTTCCTTGAACGGCTGGTCGAAGAAGCGTGGGAAGAGGAAGTAGATAACGTAGAGCATCTCTGTGCCACGCTGCTCTATTACCGGCATGGTGCAGTTAAAGGTACTGCGGCCCCGGAGAACCTGACGGGAGCGCGAACCGCCGGCAAAGCGCAGGGGGTGTATCTTGGCATAGACGCCGTGAATTCCTCCACTTCGGGTGGAGGAGAGACAGATAAGGAGCCGGGAAGGGTCAATGTGGGAGAACTCCTCCGTCTGCCCCACGACATCGGTCACCAGTCGCTCGATGGCGCTGGTCAGGTTGAGCGTTCCGGCCATTATTTGATATTCTGGAACTTGTGGCAAAGGTGGCACCCCATGGGGCCATCTTTCGGTTTTACAGGGTGCTCAGGGGGGAAGGGAATCCCTCCGGTAAGATTGTGGCACTGAGGGCAGAATATGTCCCCCTCTTTCTTTCCCGCCTTACCTTTCTGCTTAACAAGTTCGTAAAACTGTTTGTGCTTGTCGTCATAAGGGACCTTCTTGGTTTTTACGTCGCCGGACAATGTATAAAACGTCCCTACCACGACCACTGCAAGGCCGACAAAAAGCCAGTCCTGTTTCCGTATTGCCATGTACTTTCCTTCCTTCCTACAGATACTGTAGATCTTTGTTGAATTGCAGGGGGTTTCCTATCATTTTAAGGGCCTGACATTGGAATCAGTCGCCCTTTATGAGGCTGAAATAGATCAGGACCCCCCCTATTACAAGACCTCCGAAGGCAAAGGGGAGGGTCGAACTAAGGGTCAGCTCGTTACCTTCCTGCCCTGACAGGGTGAAGCGGACGAGCAGCATGATGGATATTGCGGAGAACATGAAGAGGAGCACCGGCTTTGACCGCTTGAACACCGCGTAAAAGAAGATAACCAGAAAGAACCCAATTATCAATGGATTTTCCATGGCTGATTTAAATGTCAGGTTTTTGATGAAGTCAACTATATGTTCTGTCTCGAATGGAGTGAGCGCATGCTCGGTCTTCTTGAGTAATTCCTCTTTTTCCATTGAACCTCCGCAGTGGTTGATTCCTCATCCTGGGAGAGGCTCCTTGCTTGAATGCCAGATTGCAGTGCAGACACGCGAGGGAGTGAATCTCCATATTCCGGCAAGATTAGCATATTTAACGGCTTTGTAAATGCCTTGACTTGCCAGTTGAGCTATCATATTATTTCCCTTTTATTTTTGCCAAATTTTGCGGTCTGCTGCCCGTGTCATGGGGACTGAACACAGGATGTCTTGGAAGGCCATCGGCATATTCGATTCAGGGGTTGGGGGATTGACTGTTCTCAAGGAGATCGTCAGGGTTCTTCCCCAGGAAGACACTGTTTACCTGGGTGACACGGCGAGGGTTCCCTATGGGACAAAGTCTCCGGAGACTGTGGTCCGTTATTCTCGACAGATTACGGAGTTTTTGGTCAGTCGCGACATCAAACTGCTGGTTGTGGCTTGCAATACAGCCTCTGCCGTGGCTCTAGATTCGCTTAAAGGTCTGTTTTCCATTCCAATTGTCGGAGTTATCGAGCCGGGTGCCAGGCGCGCGGTTGAAGTGACGAAGAGTGGCCATGTTGCAGTGATCGGCACCGAGGGGACGGTTAAGAGCAGTGCCTACACCAAGGCGATAAAGCGGATAGCTCCCGATGTGCAGGTAGTGACCCGCGCCTGCCCGCTTTTTGTTCCGCTGGCAGAGGAGGGTTGGGTGGACAATGAGGTGGCGCGCCTGACCGCCAGGAGCTACCTGCAGAGTCTGCGTGAGGAAGGCGTCGACACTCTGGTGCTTGGCTGCACGCATTATCCGCTTCTCAAGGGGGTCATTGCCGAGGTTATGGGTGCAGGGGTTACACTGGTAGATTCAGCCGAAGAGACCGCGAGGACCGTATCCGATATCCTGCATCAGGATGGACTGATTCGCCCCCCAGCCGAGCTCGGCAACCATCATTACTTCGTTACTGATGTCCCGGCAGGGTTCATACGGGTGGGTAACCGTTTTCTCGGCGGTGAGTTCGGAGATGTGTATCAGGTGAATCTGGAACAGTACCTCCAGAGCAGGGAAACGGCGGATGACAATGAATAATCACCCACAGCGGAGAAGCCGCAGGCTACTTCTTGGAATTCTGATACTGGCTGTCATACTCGGAGGGTTGTTCGTCAGGAAGTATGTCGGGCGAGAGCCTCTTCCCCCGAAGGTTGCAGTTCCCGCCGTTCCCGGCGAGGGGGTTAGGACAGTTCTGCTCTTCTTTGCTTCGCCTGACGGGGCCGGGCTTGTTCGTGAGGCTCGTGAAATAGATTCGTGCGCCGATCTGACCGAGTGCGCCGAAGAGGTCATCGGTGAGCTGATCAACGGACCACTGGGTGACCTGACTCCAACACTGCCGGAAACCACCATGTACCGGGGCGTGAGGATTGTCGGAGATTCTCTGACCCTCGATTTTGGCAAGGAGTTACAGGATGGACTCGCAGCCGGCAGTAATGCCGAGATGGCAGCGGTCTATTCCGTGGTTAACACGCTTGCCTTTAATTTTCCCCAGTTGAAGCGGGTCAGATTTTTGATTGAGGGGAAGTCTGTTGAGACGCTCAAGGGGCACCTGGATCTGCGTGAGCCGCTAGTACCTGATTTTTCACTTGAGTGGAAAGGCTCGATTCCGACAGTCGATCCGGCATCCAAAAGGAGACAACCATGAAAAAACCGATTCTGGAAGCACTGAAGGAGCGGGTTCTGGTTCTTGACGGCGCCATGGGTACGATGCTCCAGGAGCGAGGGCTGAAGCCCGGCCAGTCGCCGGAGGAACTGAATCTGCTGATGCCGGACGTGGTGGCAGGCGTGCATCGCGAATACCTGGCTGCCGGCGCCGAGATTATCGTTACCAATACCTTTGGCGGGAGCCGTGAGAAGCTTTCCCATTTCGGCCTCCAGGACCGGCTTGCCGAGATCAATGCCGCAGCGGTGAAGGTGGCGCTTCAAGTGGCGGGAGAGAACGCCTATGTTGCTGCCTCGATAGGCCCAACCGGTCGTTTTGTAGAGCCTGTCGGAGATCTTTCCTTCGACAGTATGGCGGAGATTTTCCGCGAGCAGGCCAGGGTGCTTTGTGATGCAGGAGCCGACCTGATTTCGCTTGAGACCTTTCTCGATATCAAAGAGATACGGGCAGCGGTTATTGCCATCCGAGAAGTGGCACCGACGATCCCTGTCATCGCCATGCTGACCTTTGACGACAACGGCAGGAGTGTTCTTGGAACATCGCCCGAAGCTGCTGCCATAACCCTGGAGGCGGTAGGCGCGGATATCATCGGCTCCAACTGCGGGCTTGGCGTCGAGGGGATCTACGAGATCCTTGCGGCCATGCGAAAAGTGAGCCGGTTGCCGTTGATCGCTCAGGCCAATGCAGGGCTCCCGCAGCTCAAAGACGGCATTACCATCTTTCCGGCTTCGCCTGAAGAGATGACCTTTTACCATGACCGCTTTCTGGGGCTCGGGGTGCGTGTGATCGGTGGTTGCTGCGGGACGACACCAGCACATATACGAGCCATGCGCGAGGCTCTGGCGGGGAAGGTCCAAACCTGGAGCCCTTCAGGCCCTACGGAGGGGATTACCTTTCTTTCGAGCAGATCAGGGTACGTTGCCATAGGTGATAACAACCCTGTTGCGATAATCGGTGAGAGGATCAATCCAACCGGCAAAAAGGGTTTTGTTGCAGAGCTTCAGGAGGGAAAGACCTCCTATATCCGACGTGAGGCGCTGGAACAGGTGGCTGCGGGAGCGACCCTTCTTGATCTCAATGTCGGAACTCCTGGGATTGACGAGGCCTTAGCCATGGAACGGGCTGTCTTCTGCGTGACCGGCGCTGTCGGAGTGCCGCTGGTTCTCGACTCGTCTAGCGTCGAAGCTCTGGAGCGAGGGCTAAAGGCGGCTGATGGCAAGGTGCTGGTCAATTCCGTTTCCGGTGAAACAAAGAGCCTCTCCAGGGTTCTTCCGCTGCTCAGGAAATATGGAGCCGCAGTCATCGGGCTCGCACTTGATGAACAGGGGATACCGGAGAGTGCCGAAGGCCGTCTTTCCGTTGCGGAGCGGATTGTTGCCGCTGCAGGCAAGGCGGGAATACGGCGTAACGACGTGGTGATCGACTGCCTGACCCTGACCGTAAGCGCCGAGCAGAAGCGGGCCATGGAGAGCCTGCGGGCAGTCAGCCTTGTAAGAAACCGGCTGGGGGTGAACACGGTCCTGGGAGTGAGCAACATCTCTTTTGGCCTCCCTGCCCGACCTTTGATCTCATCCACATTTTTTGCCATGGCAATAGCTGCCGGACTCGATGCCGCCATTATCAATCCCAAAGAGAAGCCGATGATGGATGCCTTCCGTTCGGCAATGGTGCTGCTCAATCGGGACGACAATGCCGAAGCATACATAGATGCCTACAAGGGGACGAATCAGTCGGGGTCGCTTGCACTTCCTCCCGATGCCCCACAGGATGTACGTGGCCGACTGGCTGCCGCAATCATAGGCGGCGACAGGGAGAATGTGGTTTCTCTTGTTGAAGAGGCCTTTGCTTCAGGTCTTAACCCGCTTCAGGTGAGCAGCGAGGGGTTGCTCCCCGGTCTTGAGGAGGTGGGGCGGCGTTTCGAAAAAAACCAGGTTTTTCTTCCCCAGGTGATGCGTTCTGCCGAAACCATGCAGAGTGCCTTTGCACGACTCAAGCAGGAGATGGGGGGCGTGGCCATGGAGAGCAGGGGGAAGATCCTCATGGCTACGGTTGAAGGGGACATACACGATATAGGCAAGAACATTGTCTGTACGTTGCTAGAGAACCATGGTTTCGAGGTGGTCGACCTTGGAAAGAACGTGCCGGCTGACCGGATCATTGCAGAGGCAAAGGCCCGTCAGGTCGACGCTGTCGGGCTCTCAGCCCTTATGACAACTACCATGTCAGAGATGGAGAATGTGCTTGGCCGGCTGAGAGATGCAGGGGTCAAGACCTTTACCATGGTAGGGGGAGCGGTGGTGACCCAGGAGTATGCCGACAGGATCGGTGCGGACCTCTATGCCAAGGACGCCATGGAGGCGGTTGCCCGAATCAAGGAGCTGCTTGCCAGCCCCTGATTGCTTTGAGCCGAACTGATCAGGCGGCGTTACGCTATTGCATCAATCCTACGGGTATGCTACGGTACCCTCTACGCGATTTGACGGACCGTTTTGACGGGCGGTACACAGTATGCTGGTAGGCTTTAATCACAATGTCATGTACAAGGGTGAGATGTACCATGTTCAGACCGAGGACAGTGGTATTGCCAACCCCCAGATCACGACACTGCTCTACCGCGGAGGGACTATCCTTGCTTCCCGAAAGACCAGTTACGCGGATATTATCAAGATGGAGAACCTTGAAAAGGTGGTAGAGGAGCTGATGCAGGATCAGCACAAGGATCTGCTGCGAAGTCTTAAGAACGGTGCATTTGACGACCGGATTGCGGCCATCGGTTCTCCTGCTGAAGTCAAAGAGGCTGCGGAGAATTAGAGCAAGGACGATCTCCTCCATCCTTATCTTGTTTCCGGTAAAGAGAAATAAACCACCACGTTCCACACAGAAAGGACCCGTTTCCTGTGAAAGAAATCATTGCGCAGCTTGAAGAAAAGGCCCGTAACCTGCGTGTCTCCATTGTAAAAACCCTGCATAGCTCACAGTCCGGGCATACCGGAGGCTCATTGTCTGCCATTGACATGGTGACTGTCCTCTATTTTCATTCGATGCGCCATGACCCGGCGAATCCCAAGTGGGATGGTCGTGACCGTTTTGTACTCAGCAAGGGGCATGCTGCGCCTGCACTGTATGTTGCCTTGGCCGAGGCGGGGTACTTCCCCAAGGAAGACCTGAAGATGCTTCGCCAATTGGGGAGTCACCTTCAGGGACATCCTGACAGCAAGGTGACGCCTGGTGTCGAGGTCTGCACCGGATCGCTTGGCCAGGGGCTTTCAATGGCCAATGGCATCGCCATGGGGCTGAAGCTCGACAAAAAAGACAACCGGGTATTTGCAATGCTTGGAGACGGCGAGCTGCAGGAGGGGCAGATATGGGAAGCTGCCATGGCTGCCTCCCATTATGGTCTGGATAATCTCTGTGCCCTTGTGGACTGCAACGGTCTGCAGATCGATGGCGAGGTATCGCAGGTGATGGGGGTTGCTCCGGTTGCCGACAAATTCCGCGCCTTTGGCTGGTACACCATTGAGATCGATGGTCATGATATCGGCGCAATAGTCAGGGCCATTGATCAGGCCCGCACTCTTGCCGGCAAGCCTACCGCCATTGTTGCCACCACGGTGAAGGGGAAAGGGGTGTCGTTCTTCGAGAACAAGGCCTCCTATCATGGGGTTACTCCAAGCGATGAGGAGCTGCCGAGGGCTCTGGCATGTCTTGGTTGTTTCGAGGACTGCGAGAAGATTGCTTAATCATTAAGGCGCAACTGTCAATGAAAGGATATATGCTATGAGCGGCATGATGGCCACCAGGGATGCCTACGGCGAGGTACTTGCCGAGCTGGGAGCGGAAAACGATCAGATCGTAGTGCTTGATGCCGATCTCTCAGGATCGACCAAGACAGCACTCTTTGCCAGGAAATTTCCTGAGCGATTCTTTAATATGGGGATTGCCGAAGCCAACATGGTCGGCACAGCAGCAGGATTGGCGTCATACGGAAAGGTTCCGTTTGTCTCAACCTTTGCCATTTTCGCTGCCGGGCGTGCATGGGAACAGGTTCGCCAGTCGGTTGCCTATCCCAAGGCGAATGTAAAGGTGGTTGCCACGCATGGCGGGGTCACGGTCGGAGAGGATGGCGGCTCGCACCAGTCGGTGGAGGATATTGCAATCATGCGCGCGATTCCGAATATGACGGTGATTGTCCCTGCCGACGGCCCTGAGACCAAGGCTGCAATCCGTGCGGCTGCCGCCTACCAGGGGCCGGTCTATGTCCGCCTTGGGCGGAACAAGGTTGCGACCCTCTTTGCGGATGACCATCGGTTTGAGATCGGCAAAGGGTGCGAACTGGTTTCCGGGAGCGATCTGACCTTTGTGACGACAGGTCTCATGACTGCACAGGCGGTCAAGGCCTCCGAGATTCTGAAGGCTCAGGGGGTTTCCGCCCGGGTCGTACATATGGGGACGATCAAGCCGCTAGACGGGGATATCCTTATAAAGGCCGCGAAAGAGACCAAGCTCATCATTACCGCTGAAGAGCATTCCATTGTTGGCGGCCTTGGGGGGGCAGTTGCCGAGTTTCTCTCCGAGACATCTCCGGTGCCGGTGCATCGGGTCGGTCTCCGCGACCGATTTGGTACCTCAGGTAAGGCCGAGGAGTTGCTCAAGTATTTCGGGCTGACCGCAGACGATCTTGTCGAAGCGGCAAAGGGAGCCCTGGCGAGGCCCTGATGTTTTTCCCATTCCGTAACCGCTCCGGAGGATTCACCTATCTGGCAGCACTGATCATGATCATCATCATGGGGATCATGCTTGGGGCGATCGGCCAGAGATGGAGCACCGTTATGAAGCGGGAGCGGGAGGAAGAGCTACTTTTCAGGGGGAAGCAGATGGTGGATGCCATTGGTAAATGGTATAAACCCAAGACTGGCAGGCATCTCCCCACCGGTTTAAAGGAACTGAAGGACCTGCTTAAAGACCCCCGTGAACTCTCTAATGTCCGACATCTACGTCGCTTGTACACAGACCCGATTACGGGCAAGGAGTGGAAAGTCATCACAGGCCCGGTAAAAGGGCTAGGGGCTACTAACGGCATCATAGGGGTGGCAAGCACAAGCGATGAAGAGCCGTTGAGACAGAAAAATTTTGTGGAGATGTTTTCATTTAACAAAGACGAAACTGATTTGATAAATATGTTCAAATCTTTTGACGGCAAGACCAAATACAGCGAATGGCAGTTCGTCTATGGAACGGCTCAGCAGGCAGGCTCGGTCATACCGCCCAAGTCTCCATTTCTCCCCGGTTAAAGTATAGCAGGAGGCTGGTTGATCTTCAGGAGTCTTACAACCAGGGTCATATTCATCTCTATCAGCCTTCTGGCCTTTGGTATCAGTCTGTTTGCACTCCTGAACCTCAAGAAGGAGCAGTCACAACTTATCAACTCAGCGCGGGAAAACACCGACCTGCTGCTCCGTACCGTAGAAGCTAGCATCTACAACTCGATGCGCATCGGCAACACCGAGGATGTACAGGTTATCCTCGAGATGGTTGGGCAGAATCCTAAACTCACCGGTGTGAGGATTTTCCACCCTCACGGCATGGTGCTTCGCTCGTCACACCCCGTAGAGGTAGGTAAGCCGGTTGACAGCGCTGATTACCGACTGTTTCTTCAAAACAAGAAGGAAGGGATAACCACCGTTGAAGGGCTTGGCGATGTCCTCAAGATGATCAAGCCTATCTACAACGACGAGCCGTGCCATACCTGCCATGGCCCAAAGTCCAGGGTAATCGGTGTGTTGAACGTCAATTACTCCCTTGCTGAAACCCAGAAGCGGATGGTTGAGGCAACCCAGCTTTTTTTCGTTTCAACAGCCGCAATCATCGCCTTTCTCTCCATAACGATCTCTTTGGTGCTGCTGAAGTTCGTGCGCAAGCCGCTCAAGCTGATTGTGAGCAATATGGCCAAGGTTGAGGAGGGTGACCTTACGGTCAGAATGAATTACAAGGGCAGGGACGAGGTAGGGCGACTGGCAGACAGCTTTGATTCGATGATCGGTCGTCTGGATACTGCCAAGAAGGAGCTGGAACAGTTTCATTTTCAGCAGATGGAACGTGCAGACAGGCTTGCTTCTGTCGGAGAGATGGCAGCCGGCATAGCCCATGAGATAAAAAATCCGCTTACGGGTATAGCGGCTGCGATCAGTATCATAAAAGAGGATTATGACGCCTCTGACCCGCGGCTAGAAATCCTGAACGAAGTTCTCGAACAGATAAAACGTCTCGACAAGACGGTAAACGACATGCTTTTCTTTGGGAAACCGTCTCAGCCGGAACTCGATTATTCCGACATCAATACGATACTTACAAAAACCCTCGGTTTTGCTTCCCAGTATAAAGGGGGGAGGCAGGTAGAGAAGAAGCTGCAGCTCGATGAAGGTCTTCCCCTGGCATATGTAGATCCGAAACAGATTCAGCAGGTCTTTCTGAATCTGATACTCAATGCCTTTCAGGCGATGCCGGGTGGCGGAGTTATCTCTCTGGAGACGGCACTACGTGAAGATGAAGGAAAGTCCTGGATCAGGATTATAATAGCCGACACAGGGGAAGGGATTCCGTCGCTGGTTCTCGAAAAGCTGTTTACCCCGTTTTTCACTACAAAAGCACAGGGTACCGGTCTGGGACTGGCTATTTGCCATAAGATCATCACGCAGCACGAAGGGAAAATCTCAGTGTTGAGCGAGATTGGCAAGGGCACCCAGTTCATTATCGATCTGCCTTCAGTGGCGGATCATCCATTATACCTGGCTGAGCAGCCAGCTGAATCATCTTCAGGCGCAAAGGAGTAACAATGAGAAAAACACGTATCCTCGTTGTCGACGACGAGCACCTTATCCGATGGTCTCTTGAACAGAACTTGAAGAAACAGGGGTATGACGTGCTAACGGCCGGCACAGGTGAGGATGCCCTAAAGATGGTGCGGGAGGATCAGCCGGATCTCATACTGCTGGACGTTCAGCTTCCGGGAATCAACGGGTTGCAGGTGCTGGAGAAGTCAAAGGAGATTGATGAAGACATCGTAGTTATTATGGTGACCGCGCAAGGGGCGCTTGAGACGGCAGTGAATGCCATGCGACTCGGGGCTTACGATTATATAAACAAACCTTTCAATCTTGATGAGATGGCAATAGTTATAAAAAAGGCCCTGGAAACCTCAGACCTGCGTAGAGAGGTTGCGAGCCTTCGAAGCGAACACAAGAAATTAGGACCTCCGAACATAATCGGTAAAAGCAGACATATGGGCAATGTCCTGGATATGATGCAGAAAGTAGCCAGGAGTGAGGCCTCGACTGTTCTCATACAGGGAGAATCCGGGACAGGGAAGGAGCTGGTGGCAAAATGGATCCATTATGCTTCGAGCAGGTCTGAGAAGCCTTTTGTTGCGATAAACTGTGCTGCGGTACCTGCCACGTTGCTGGAAAGTGAGCTTTTCGGGCATGAGAAAGGCTCGTTTACCGATGCAAAGGTAACCAAGAAGGGTCTTTTCGAGCTGGCTGACGGGGGGACAGTATTTCTTGATGAAATTGGTGATATGTACGTCGATATGCAGGCCAAGCTCCTCAGGTTTCTAGAGGACAGGAATTTCCGTCGTATCGGCGGCACAAAATCCATTTCCGTAGATGTCAGGATCATTTCAGCAACAAACAAGGATCTGCTCAAGGCCATTGAGGACAAGAGTTTTCGAAACGACTTGTACTATCGCCTTCAGGTCATTCCTGTGTACCTTCCACCGCTGAGAGAACGTAAAGAAGATATTATTCTCTTGACGCAACATTTTATTGATTTTTTCAACAAAGAGTTTAATAAGAATGTTAAAGGTATTTCGAGTATGGCAGAGAAGATGCTGACCGAATATTCTTGGCCGGGTAATGTGCGCGAACTCAAGAACGTTGTCGAACGAGCGATAATTCTCGGAAACGAGGAAACCCTCCTGATGGAGCACCTCCCCCTGGAGATTGTGGCAAAATCCGCAGCATCAGCTACTCCAGCAACTACCACTTTCAGGCTGCCGCCGGATGGTGTGGATATCGAAGAGGTAGAGAAGGAACTGATTCGTCAGGCATTGGAAAGCTGCGATTGGAATCAATCTAAGGCTGCCAAGAAACTCAATCTCGGCATAGATGCCTTCAGGTACAGAATGAAGAAATTCGGATTTCTGAAATGACTTTGAGTATCGGCTTGATTCGCTGTAAGGGGAAACCTCTGGGCAGTTGGGGTTAGCGACGATTTATTAAAAGACATTAAATAACCGCTTTTGGATGCTAATGGAATAGGCACCTATGTTGCATATCAAATGTTCAGCTACTAGAAAGCGGATTACGGCAAGGGTCGAATCTCCAATAAAACCGGAGGAAATAATATGGAGTCACGTATTCATAAGTTAATTGCATTGATGGTCATCTCGCTGACTGTGGCAGTTATTTCACTGCCCATGACTGCTGGCGCTGCTGCGAGACCTGTAGTGAATGTGCTGACTCCGGTAACCGAAATGGTCAGGACTCCGGTAAGGGTTACTGCGGTCTCGGACGGTGGCTTTTATGTGACCGACCCGCGTAACAGCGCGGTTCTTCGGTATGACGCCTCTGGTAAGCTGATTCAGGTGATCAAGACGCCTGGCATCCCGCAGGGTGTTGCGGTAATGCTGGATGGTAACCTTGTCGTGACTCAGGGGAGTACGGTGTCGGTAATCGACAGAGCGTCCGGATTACAGGTAAGGCAGATAGGTGCCGTATTTGGTTTTGCTGATGGTGTCGCTGTTGATGATGTCGGAAGTATCTATGTTGTCGACGCCAAGATGTGCACAGTGAGCAAGTTTGGTGCAGATGGAAGTGTTCAGACTGGGTTTGGGACAAATGGTGTTATCGGCGGTCCAGGGATTTTGAATGGTCAGTTTATGCTTCCCGGTGCAGTAGCCTTTGAAAAGTCAAGTGGCCAGATCGCAGTGGTTGATGCGGGTATTCAGGCTACAACCACGGCGAACTACTCCTCCAGGGTCCAGTTCTTCACCAAAAACGGTGTGTATGTCCGATCGATCGGATCGTATGGTCCTGCAGGAAACCTGACCTTTACCTCGCCTCAGGGACTTGCTTTTGAGTATACCTCCGGTGGGGCGCTGAGCCGTATGTATGTGGTAGATACATATAATAGTATTGTTGAAGTTATTGATCCGGCTGCTACCCCGGTGTTTCTGGGTTTTGTAGGTGACTATGGGGTTGACGCGACCAAGGGTCAGTTGATGCTTCCGACTGATGTTGCCTTTGATTCCCTTAATAAGCGCCTTATAGTGGCTAATGGTTTTGGTAACATAGCTTTGTTTGGCATCGATGGTGGTGTAACGCCGTCTTCTTCTGCAACGGCTCCAGTGCTTACCGTTACGACCCCGGATTCCAATGTGAAGACTGCTACAATAGCCTTAAACGGTACGGTCACTGCTGGTTCGGTTGTCTCCTGTCTGTTGGGGTCAGCTCCCCATCCGGCAACAGTCACCGGTACGGCATGGACATGCACGGTTGACGGTCTGGCTCTCAATGCGAATACGATCGAGGTGAATGCCAGAAATGCTTCCCCCTATGTTGCGAGCAAGACGGTATATGTCGCATACACTCCTGCAGGTCGGAGCTTTACGGTAAACGCTTTGCCGGTAATCGGCAAGCAGTCGCCAATCACTGTATCAGGTACAGTTGATAGCGGGAATGTAACGGTTTGTAATATCACGACCTCCGTATGTAATGCCGTCTCCGGACCAAGCTGGACAACACAGCTTGCACTGCAGGAGGCTAACAACGTAATCACTGTTACTGCGCCGGCGTCGACCACCTGGACAGGTTCAACGGTATTAGATACCGTATCGCCAGTAGTTGCCGTATCTGTTGTCAATACGGCAACTGCGTACGCTCATGATCAGGTTCAGAACGTAACAGGAACCGTCTCTGACGCAAATCTCGACACGGTAACCGTTAATGGCATTCCGGTAGTATTGCAGAACGGCGTATTCAGTGCTCCGGTGGTTGGTGTCACAGCATTTAACGTAGTTGCAACAGATCTGGCTGGAAACTCGACAACGGTCTCGAAGAGTCTCAGGTACGATCCAAGCAAGGCAGAAATAGTGGTAACTTCACATGCGGATGGTTCCGTGGTTGCAAGTACTTCTCAGACTGTCAAAGGTACCGTGAGTGTAGGCGGTAACCTTACGGTAAAAGGTGTTATTGTTACGCCTACGGGGACAGGTCCTTGGAGTTGGGAAGTACCCTTGGTGTTGACCGATGCGCAGATGAATGACATCCAGATAGTTGCGGCTGATGGCTCAGCTGCTAAGCTTACGTTGTTCGTTGATTCGACAAAGCCGGCACTTTCAGTGTCAGTGCCGGATAGAGACATCTCAACCAGGCTGTCTTCCCAGCAGATTACCGTTGCAGCGCCTGTCGACGCATCACTGGTCAGCACATTAGGTGGAGTAACAGCGAACCGCTACAATAATGTTCCGTTCTCCGTTGATCTTACACTTCAAGGGAATTACCCCGTTCTTCTCCAGGCAACCGATACTGCTGGCAATGTGAGTTACTCTGTACGCAATATCATATATGACGTTACTCCTCCGGCATTGACTGTTACTTACCCGGTGACCACCCCAATCACCTCCCTCAGTGGTACGGCTGAGCCTGGTGCAACAGTTACGGTACGAGACATTGCAACACAGGCATTAGTTGGTACAGTATCATATCCGACCTCATCAACATGGAGTTCTGCCTTCCCGTCTCGTGACCCGTACACGCTTGCAGTTGCAGCAACCGATGCTGCTGGGAACACGGTCTATAAGGCTGCAGTAAAGGCTGATGGGAACATTAATCTTGACGCTCAGATTGCCGATCTGAATGATGCACGTTTCTGTTTGGATATGGTTGTTTCAAATGGCCCGAAAGTTGTCCCGCCGAACGTTTCACTGCTTCAGCTTGCCCACGGCGACATAGCTCCGATAGTTGGTGGGCTCTCAAGTCCGGACGGCGCAATAGATATACTTGATTGCCTCCTTATTCTCAGGAAGGCTTCCGGTTTGTCGGTAACATGGTAGCTTATATGTCCAACAGGGATGACGCAAGATCCGGTATAATGGAAATTCCATGCTTTCTCAGGAGCGTGCTATGAACAAGTCGTTAATTAGGAATCTTATATTTGTAGCTGTAATGTCTGTTTTCTTGCCATGCGCAGCCTATGCTGACGATTTATGGATGCATGAAACCGGTTCCTCCAGTCAAGGCTGTAACCGATGCCATCAGGTTCACAAGGCACTGGGCGTAGCCGGATATAACAATATCTGTCTGAACTGTCACCGTTTGGGTAGAATTGAGCAACGTCTGGGCAGCCAGATTGCTCCTTTCAGCCAAGGGGACATGGCAACTTCGCAGGGTCCGAGTCAAGGGATTCTTGATCCGAAAAGAACCCAGTCATCTCACCGCTGGGATGGTGATGCCGTAGTTCCGCGAGCAGGAGCAGATGAGCCTATCAATCAGCCAGCCGGAATGGAAGGGCCCCGCAACGCCTACGTCGGTAAGCTCTACTGCGCAAGATGCCACGGAATTCATGTGGCTAGTTCGCCAGCGCCTTTTTTGCGTGCTGCAAACGATCAGGATCAGTTATGCCTTAACTGCCATAGATCCCGTAACCAAACCAGTCATCTGACAGGAACTCATCCAGTTAATGTCAACTACGCCACCATAGCCACTCAAGCACCGGCCGAATATAACAATCCTCCCAAAAACTCCAATCCGGCCAATTATACCTCCGACCTGAACAAGAACCTCCCTGCAGGTAAGGTGCTTTGCAGTACCTGCCATTCAGTACATTATGGTGACTCTAACAGCAGAACATTCGACAACGCATCAAGTGCCAAATTTAGCGGTCTCTCAAGTTCAAAAGGGTATTTGTTAAGAACTGACCTGACCGGCAGAAATTCGGCCGATATCAATATATGTACGAACTGCCACAGGACTACCGATGAAAACGGGGTTGCCAACTCTAATCCGAATGCCAAGGTAAAGAATCACGATGGCGCAAAAAAGCAGAACATCCAGTGTGCCGACTGCCATGGCGGTCACGTTGACGAAGCCGATGGTACTACGCCCAACGCCTTCCTGATCAAGCGTTACATGAATGTTTCATCTTTAGCGGGTAGAACCCCCAAAGTCATGTTCCAGTACACGTCAGCCACAGGTATGAACTACGCTAAAGACGCATACGGTGTCTGCGTGGCGTGCCACACCGTGTTGCCGGCGATAATCCCGCAACACACGGACAGAACCAATACTCCCAACTGCAAGTCATGCCATACTCACAAAGCCGGATTTTCAGCTAGCTGTACTGATTGCCACGGCATGCCGCCGGTAGCCAATGTGGCAGGGGGAGCAGGAAAGGGATATGCCAATCAGCCGTTTAATTACACAAGTACCGGAGCTAACTTCAAGAATGAGTCGCTAACCCCGCACTTTTCACATGCTACAAATGACGCTAATGCCTACTCGTACTCCTGTAGCCAATGCCACAACGGGTATCAGGCGACACATGCCAATGGTACCTTCCAGGATGTATTCAATGCAAACAGCGATAAAGCGGGCATAATTGCTTCAACAAAAGGTGCGACTCCGACGTACGTCGGCGGTGTCGCTGGGACATGTAGTGCCATGTACTGTCATAGTAATGGAGCTGGCGGTGGATATAAGACCGTTACATGGGCGGGCACTAAAGGTTCCATTATAGGTCAAACTGGCGAGTGCGCTGCATGTCATGACGCAAAGCCAGCAACATCTTCTCACTCCAAACACATCTCAGGCGGGATCACAGGCAAGTCCTATGCTTGTTCCACATGTCACGCTGCGACTGTTAACAGCGCAGCAGTTGTGACTAACAAGGCAAAGCATGTAAACGGTATAGCCGATGTATCCTTCTCAGGTACCATTGGCAGTATAGTGGTATCGGCCTGTACCAGTTGTCATAATAACGCAGCTCAGATTGGCTTCAAGAACACGACTTCCGTAAAGTGGGGAGTAGCCAGTACAGGAGCCTGCGGTACCTGTCATGCCAATCCGATGACTAACAATGGCCATACTGCCCACCTCACAGCTTTGTACGGCCCGCTGTTCGGAACAGCAGATGTATCAGGAAAGACAAACTGCAGCAAATGTCATACAACCTTCACCGGGGAGTTTGGTGCTACGCACGTAGATGGAACAAAGGACACCTCACTCACCAGCTGCTTGCCCTGCCACCCTGGTACGGCTGGGCAGTATACCTGGACTGCCGGACGAGTGACTTGCGACAGTTGCCACTCGACAGCAACACTTTCATCGTTTAATAATATTTCAGCGCCAAGCACCAGGCTTGCAGCAACATTCGGACACGGCAAGCCAAGCGGTGCAAATCAGTCTTGTACGTTCTGTCATGATAATACTTCTGCGCACCTGAACAGCAATCCTACGGTTCACGTCAAGCGTTTGAATTCTATCCTGACCACACCAGCAACATTGAATATTGAGTGTAATTACTGTCATACCGACTTGGTAAGGGTAAATAACAAGCCGAAGTTTCTTAATATGAGCACTCACTTTACGGCGCCGGGTGGACCACAGGCAATGGAATGTGCAAAGTGCCACGATCTGCATGGTACTAATAATAGTTCAATGATCAGAGAGAAAATCGCGTATATCAATACAACCAGTTGGCGCGTACCGTTTACCAATCGCGACACAGACTGCGTAAATACCGTTACTAACAGGGGACTTTGTCAGGTATGTCACACCAGAACCAAGTACTACCGCGCTGGTGTAGTCGAGACTGGACACCCTGCAGACGGTTGTCTCAACTGTCACCCGCATAATGCAAAAGGTGGTGCCTTTGCACCGGCTGGATCCTGTAACGCTTGCCACGGGTATCCACCGGTTCCGAAATCAGCAGTACGCGGCAACGTCGGACCATACAAAGGAACATTCGGTACGTATAACAACTACACCAATGCCAAGTATGAGGACTACTCCGGTGGTGGCGGAGCACACCTGAATCACGTACCGACATATGCCAAGGCAACTGAGGGCTGGAAGAACTGCGGTATTTGTCATAACAACGGTAATACCGAAACCTCAACAAACCATGTAACCAAGATGCCGCTGAAAAACAATATCAGCAACGTTACTATTAAGATTGCACAGTATGTTAACTTCAACAACACGCTACAAGTTTCGTACACCGGTGCCAGACTGGTCAATCCACCGCTGGTTAACAGTACCGGAAGCTGCATAAATGTTGGTTGTCACTTCCAGCCAACGCCAAGATGGAGCAAGGATCGATAATACTGCTGCAACATTTTTAAAAGATGAATCAAGGGAGGGGTGCTTGCACCCCTCCTTTCTTGTATGTGATATATTTGGCGCTCACCTGCACTGCACAGGAAGTATCCTCAGCTTAGTCCCTCTCATCTGTTCATAATTATCGGAAGAAATATTTAAAGTAATCCATATATTGGGCGATAAAAATCTTTACGCCTTTACGTCAACAAGATCAGATGCGACCATCGGCAGTTTAATTAAAAAATTGTATAGTTAATTGTAATTAATAATGCCAAAAATCTAGTAAATTGGTTTCTTGATTGCACAAAAGTAATTTGAAAATAAATTCTACGGCCATCTTTATATGCCGCGAGGATACCGAAATAACAATATACTGTTAAGTCAAGATATTACACATTTGGTTATTGATAGTTCATTAAGTTTGTGTTTTGGTTAAAACGCTGTTTATCGGTGAAATGACATAATACGAGATTTGGTTGGTACAAGAGCTAAGCAACAAGAACAGGAGGTAACAATGAGCAGAGCAAAACAACAAAATCGATGGACGGGTACTTTGCTGCTCGCAGGCATATTTTTGCTTGCGATGTGCGGCGGAGCGATGGCAGACCCGCAGTATGCTACAACCTGTAGCAGCTGTCACGGCATGCCTCCAGGGGATTCTTCTACAAGAGATCCCAATACCGGCTCTTTTCAGGGCAATCACTCTTCCCACCTGCCAGGAGCAGCGACGGTAAACAACAATGGCAGCTACTGTACGCCCTGCCACAACACAACCGGCTATACTAAAAGCCACATGACAGGTCAGATTAATATTCAGGCCAACATCAACAACTCGCCATATCCTGTCACTGGTGGTCAGTACAAGATATCCGGCACAGCGGTAACCTTCAAGAATCAGACATCGGTTCCTGCTCTTGGTACCTGCTCAACCGTAAACTGTCACTTTGAAGCGGTTACCCCTCAGTGGGGATCTGCTGATTTCAACAGTAAGGCAAACTGCCAGGCATGTCACAACACTTCTACTGATTCGGTGACGCATGCCAAGCACTTCAATTACTACAGCACCAGTTCAGTGGGAAGGGTTGACGCTTGCTCAAGATGTCACCCGAACTATGTTACTACCCTCACGTTCCAGCATGCTACCAGCGTAGGCAACCGTCCCATCAAGGTGCAGTTCACTGAAGGCACATACAATGCCGGGACACGCGGAACGAATTACCTGCCGAGCAACAACAGCGGTACCTTCGGCACCTGCTCCGCAACCTACTGTCACAGCCCTGGTAACAAGGCCAGCGCATACGATGCGCCTAACGCAACCGCAACCTGGGGTGCAACCCTCACCTGCGCCGGTTGCCACAGGTATGACACTGCGTCAACAACTCCGATCAATACTCCGGCTACCGGTTTTGGACACGGACTTCACGTATCCGGTTCCGCTATGATCAACGACATCGCCTGTTACAAGTGTCACGCTGCAACGACAAATGCCGCAGGTGCAATCATCAGCACGGCTGATCACGCTAACTCGACAACAAAATTAATTACGGTAAAATTCAACAGCCTGACCACTGCGGTTAACGGCACGTATAATGGCCTCCCTGCATCAGGCACAAGCAAGTTCACCCGGTCAGTTGGCATTGTCACTGGCGGCGCATGTAGAAACGTATATTGCCACAGCGATGGTACAAAAGTTACCGGTACCTTTACTGTCATGTCAACTGCTCGTTGGGGCTTTACTCTCCCCACCGGTCTGGCTAACTGTACACCATGTCACGGCGGCGACAGCACTCAGCCGGCGACGCGGCGTATGAGTACATTTGCACATACGCAACACATTGGCGATGCATCTCACAAGTCATTCGGCTGCGTCGAATGCCACTCAGGTACAGTTTCCAGCAATACGTTAATATCCACTAAGGCAAACCACGTAAACCAGAAGATCAACGTAAACCTGACTGCCGGCACCATGGGGCAGGCTGGCGCAGCCTATTCCCTTGCTGACGCAACGCATGTCCCTGGCGGAACACCGGGCACCTGTTCAACCGTTTACTGCCACAGTAACGGTAAAGGTGTGTATCCTACAACCGCACCGACATGGAATACACCGAACACCGGTCAGTGCGGAACCTGTCACGCGGTTACTCCGACCATCGCATCTACAGTCTATGGTGTAGCCAATACTACGATCATCAGCACCAATGCCCACTTCGACCATATGTCCAGTAGCTTCGGTCCGAAGATCACCCGAGGCGTTCCTTCAGCAGGTGTAGGTTGCGGTGAGTGCCATACCTATACAACTACTACTGCCGCAACCCACATCAACAAGACAGTTGAAGCACCTTTGGCAAACTGTACTACCAGTTGTCATAAGCAGATGCTGGCAATCCAGTGGAATACCGCATCCGTTACCTGCGAAAGCTGCCATACCACAACAAATGGTGCACTTTCCGTTATCAGCTCGACAACGGCTCCTGACAAGACCGCCTTTACCACCGCCGGTCACGGCAGGACCAATATTAACACGGCAGCTGGACAGGGAAGGGCATGTATCGACTGTCACACCACTACTTCAAGGCACATAACTGGTGTGCTTGGCGACAGCAACAGGGTACTTGCCGGTCTCGGTACCGGTGATCTCCGTCAAGCCTGCGATTACTGTCACAAGTCAACCAATACCGCTATCCAGGTTGGATGGAGAAACATGAGTACCCACTTCACTGCTAAGGGTAGTGGCCAGACTCTGGCATGTCAGGCATGCCATGATCCGCACGGTGGTGGAACCAACGTTAAGATGATTGCTGCTGCGGTTCAGTTCAGGACCTCCAGCTATGCTGTCACTGTAACCGACACCAATACCCAGTTGGTAAACAAAGTCAATAATCGCGGATTCTGCCAGGTATGTCACCGTACCACCAAGTACTGGAAGAAGGGGATTGCAACCAGTGATCACCCAGATACCGGTTGCCTGAACTGCCACAGCCACAATGCACCTGGCGGCGCATTTGTTGCCAGCGGCGCATGCAACGCATGTCACGGTTACCCACCGGTACCGCGTAATGCCGCAGCACTTACGGGCGCACCTATCAACACCGTTACAAACTACAAGGATGCCCAGTTTGAAGACTACTCCGGTGCAGGTGGTGCCCACATAGTCGGCAAGCACGTACCGGCAACAGTAACTGCAGCAGATGGCTGGTCGTCTGTCTGTCTCACCTGCCACAACGGCGGCGATTCGAGCAGCTACCACAAGCGCATTATCCCAATTAAGAGCAACGTGGCAAACGTATCCGTCAAGATCGACCCGAGGAAGCAGTTCAGTCGTTCGGTAGCCTTCTTCGGTTACACCAATGCCAAGCTGGCTAATCCGCCGGCTAACAGGGTTGGAACCTGTTCCAACGTAAGCTGTCACTTCACCAAGTCGCTCAAGTGGAGTACATTGAAAAACTAATCGTTGCAATAATGGTCCTGGTGGGGTCGGTGTTCCGGCTCCACCAGGATTAACACTTTGGTATCATGTTAATTAAATTTAAAGCCACATTAATGTAATACTTAGATTGACAAGCCATTAACTTAGAAGTTATTATGTTTCTATTTTGTAGTTGTAGTTTTCCAAAGACAAAACCCTGCATCCGGTGATCAATAAGGAGCACGCAATGGAAAGAGAATTCTATGTGGGATATAACATGAAACCACGAGCGATCTGGTTCATCTCACTATGTACTGCACTGTTTCTAGGGGGTGTGGCCCATGCTGCTCCGCAATACACCCTAACCTGTAGTTCCTGCCACGGGATGCCTCCCGTGGATGATCCTGCCGGGCGAATCCCGGCCACTGGCGCCTTTAAAGGAAACCATTCATCACATCTCCCTGCCAGTGCAACAATTAACAATAACGGGAGCTACTGCCTCCCTTGCCACAATACAGCAAGTTATACAACCAGCCATATGACCGGGCAGATCAATCTTCAGGCTAACATCAACAGCTCGCCTTACCCTACAGTTGGTGGGCGTTATATGATTACCGGAGCTGCGGTCACCTTCAAGAACCAGACTTCGAATCCGGTTCTCGGTACCTGCGCTACAGTAAACTGCCACTTTGAGGCAGTAACCCCTCAGTGGGGATCAGCTGACTTCAGCGCTACAAATAGTTGTCAGTCCTGCCACTCTGCATCCACCGATTCAACTTCGCACGCCAAGCATTTTCTTTATTACAGCACTAATACCGGAAGGACCGACGCCTGCACCAAGTGCCACCCGAACTATGCTTCACCGCTTTCATTTCAGCATGCCACCAGTGCAGGAAATCGCGGCATTAAAGTACAGGTTTCCGGTGGCTCGTATGCAGGTGCAAACACCAGCTATCTCCCTAGCCAGAGCTTATCAAGGACTTTCGGGAGTTGCAGCTCAACCTATTGCCACTCGTCTGGCCAGGGTGACAACGCTAAAAAAGTTGCAGGCACCCTTTACAGGACGCAGAAATGGGGAGGCACTCCTCTTGACTGCGGAGGATGCCACAACAACATGGCAACCTTCGCCAATGCCAGTTCCGGCAGCCATGTGCGCCATGCCCAGACAGCCGGTGCCGGTTACACCTGCGATGTATGCCACGGCGCAAGCTATGGTAATGCAACTGTTCCACGCTCATCAGGTTCTACTCATGTGAACAGCAAGATCGATCTGGCCTTTACCGGAACCCGTGGAATCGACATCTCATATTCAAAATACTCTGCAAATGGTTTTACCCCCGGTAAGGGGTACTATGGCACCTGCGGTTCCTCCACCGGCACATCCAACTGCCATGGCACCGGCAGACCGACCTGGGGCGCAACCAGTGCAGCTCCGGTCAATGGATTCCCTTATTCGGCCAACCAGTGCGAGAAATGTCACTCTTCCTTAACGACAACGATCACGCAAGCGGCGTTTTATGGCACTGCAATACCTAAGGTTACCTTAAATACAAATGCCCAGGTTGGCGCACACTTCAACCACCTCAGTACGAATACCAAACGGGTTTCCAATTCCGCGCACTGCAATGACTGCCATACGATTCCTGCCAGCGTGAATGCGACAGGGCACCTTGACAAGGCAGGCAGCATCGTTACCTATAATTCCGGCTCTTTCGCCAATACCGGTGGCATACAGGCGACCTACAGCTCTTCCGTCAATCGCTGCGGAACCACCTATTGCCATGGAGGAACCCTGGCATCCAACAAGACCGCAACCGGTGCAACTCTCACAGCGTTGAAGCTCCACCCACAGTGGGATACCCCTATTCTGTCGGGAACCGTAGATACCGCCCCCTCAGCAGATGACTGCGGTCGCTGTCATGGCTTCCCGCCGCAGTCTGGCGGTCACACCAGCTATGCAACCAAGCCGCTGACTACAACAACAGCGTCGAATTGCAATACCTGTCACCCGGTATTTAATGCAAACGCAGTCATTACTACAGCCGGACTCGGGCTGCATATCAACGGAAAACTGGACGGCGGCGTATCTTCAGGCGGTTCAGCATGCTACGGTTGTCATACCGCATTCAATGCCATGAACAGCAGTACCACCTATTATCACCATGTACTTGACGATGCCACTCCCGACCAGGCACCCAATACCGGCGCATATCCGACCAGCACAACTGCGCTTGCCTGCGTCAGCTGCCATACCGATCACAACTACTTCAACGCGAGCAAGGCGAGCAACCTCAGGAGCAACATTTCGTCTGCTGGTTCAGTCGTCGCAGCTTCAGATTATTCGTCCACATCTCCGGGCGGTATCTGCATATCCTGCCACAACACACAGTTGACAAAGGCGGCCGCTACCTTGCGCAACAATACCTTTGCCACAACGGTTGCCGTTGCCGTACCATTTACCGAGTATTCAGGTTCAGCGCATGAGTATGGGGTCACCTCTTCCTATGGGACCAGCAACTTCAGCGCAAACTGCTCCAAGTGCCACACTGACGAGCAGACCAAAGACAAGCAGACATCCACGAATAAGTTTGGTACCCACTACAGTGCTACAGCCAGCCTCCTTAACCGGATGGGTGACGGTTCCAGCGATCTCGACTCAAAGGTCTGCTTCCGCTGCCACAGCCTCATAACAGATAACGTCTCCGGAACCAAAAAGAGCGCAAACAATTTCGACTGGTTCGGTGGCCAGGCGATGAGCGCTCGGTCACAGGACACCTTTAACTCATTTTCAACGGCAACGAGGGTGTACAATCATAATGTCAACCTCTATCCCGGTTTGCACAAGCCGTCAATAACAGATGAAACCCTGGCATACATCTCAACCAACAAGCATGTCAGCTGCAATGATTGCCATGACCCGCATGCTGCCCGGTTCGGTCTCCATTCCACAGCAGGAGCCACCCGGACAACCCAGGCAACCACGCTTGCAAAAGTCTTGAGGGGTGCGACGGGAACGGTACCCACCTATGGTGCAGGGAACTGGACAGCGGGAACACGGAGCTATGCAGCTCTTGCACCTGCAACAAAAGAGTACCAAATCTGCTTCAAGTGCCATTCAGGCGCCAACACCAACGTCACAGCCTGGGGCAATAACACTACGTCAGGACCACAGTCATGGACAGACATCGGCCTCGAGTTCAGCCCGAACAATGCCTCGTATCACCCGGTTGTCGCTGCCATTGGAAATTCAAGCAGACTTAACGCCGCATACCTCAGCAACGGCTGGAAACCGGGCGACATGATGACCTGCTCTGACTGCCACGCCACCGACTCCACGGCCTCCAAGGGTCCGCACGGCTCCTCGGTCAAGTGGATGCTGACAGGTGTCAACAAGGCATGGCCGTATACCACTGCAGCAGGCAACGGCAGCAGTGCAACAACCGGTTTTTACACCATTGCCACTGCAGGTGGCAACTCTACCAATGCAAACGGCCTGTTCTGCAAAAACTGCCATCCAGTAACCGGGACAAACACATGGCATTCAAGCACTGATGTCACTGGCGGACAGCACGGAGGAAGTCAAGTCGTTGCTTCCTGCGTAGGATGCCATATCAGGGTTCCACATGGTGGTAAGGTCACACGTCTGCGAACAACCCAGAACGTTCCGGCCCGATACAAGGGGAACGGTTCATCATTTGCTAACGTTTGGGTCAGTGTGCCACCTCCAGGGACGGCATTCAGCCAGACTGCATTTACCTGCACTTCACAGCACACCAGTGGTACAGGTACTCAGGAATCCTGGTAATCTTACATCGTAATTTCGTCTGACCAAGAACGCCGGGGGGGAACCTCCGGCGTTCGCTTTGTATTAACCGTATGAACTCTCCATAGAGGTGTGATGATGAAAAGAACCGGCATTTTTGCTGCTCTCTGTGTTACATTGATAACCGGTTGTGAAGGGAAATCACCTGCAACGCAGAACAGCAGTCCGACAGGGCAGCCTGCTCCCCAGCAATCCTCACCTCCAGTACCCGGTCAGACAAAGCAGCCGACATTACCCGTGAATGAAAAACCTGCGTCATCCAGCAATGAAGCGGTTGTAAAGGATACCGTAAAGAGGTATACCCAGCTCCTCTCCGAGGGGTATAAAACCCTTAATATGAACCCTCTCCAGGAGGTCGCGACTGCGGAACTGGCTGAAAAGGCCTATTATCATATGTCGGCAATCGGTGAAGGGAGCACCCGGATGATATCGAAGCTCAAGAGCATCGATTTCATCGAGACAGGATTTTCTTCTGCTAAAAGCAGCCGTGTGGTGACCAAAGAGATCTGGGATTTTTATTATACCGAGCTGAAGACCGGCGCTCGGGGCAACGAACTGAAGGATTACGAATACACGGTTGTGTATACGCTTGAGCTGCAGAAAAACCGATGGATCATCACCAACATCGCAGCAACCGGCGAAGACCGCAAAGAGATGCCTTCGTGGGATACGATCATTAAGGAGCGGAGGAAGCAGGTTGCCAAATGAAACGACCGGCTGCAATAATGCGGGCTTTGCCATGAACCTTGCAGTATCCGCACTGGTACTGTTTTCTTCTCTACTCTTGATGAGTGCCCTCGACTCATACGGGAAAAGCAGGAGAGTCACGGGGCCACACGGAAGGGTCGATTCGACTGTTGTACGAAAGCAGCTTATCAGTAACTCCGTCGATGCATACCGGATCTGGAAGGATGCAGGGTATCGCGGCCGGACTGTGTTGTTTGTTACCGACAGCTGGGAGAGTTTCAAGCCGCATCTGCCGGAAAGCGAACCGGTTTCCCGCCCCTACCCCCTGTCACTCTTCAACCTCGCACAACTCAACGAACAGTCATATCTTGATGACAGGACATTTCCTTATGTCGCTTCTCTTAACGGCATACTGAGGTCGATGGTTGCGCTCAGGTCAGCAGCCGACTACGAGCGACTGATTGATAAAGCCGCCAAAGCAAAGGATTATTCAATGACAGGTACATCTCTGTATTATCCTTTTGAGGGGCTTCCTCGCACTTTCACCGTATCAGTCGACAATATTAGTACCAAAGAGCCTCTACTAATGTTTGTCGGGGCCTCATATTTCAAAGAGGCTGAACCGGATGCACTGTACAAGGGTATCAACTCTTCCGGCATTCAGGCTGACAGCATTCTGCTCTGCAAGGAGAGCGGCAACGAGAAGGTGACTGACGCCGAGCTCCGCAAGCTTGACAGGTTTGCCGTTCTGATCGGTATGAACCCTGCGAAACTGAACTGACAGCCTACGTGAATACGCCAAGCCTTCCCAACCGCTTTCCTCTGCACCTTCTAGCCGTTTCCGCATTCGGCCTTTTCCTGCTCCTCTTTCAGATCCGATCGCAGCCGGTCTCTCCCGATGACTACATGGTTGCCTTGTCCGCTATCAATTATATGGAATCAGGGCAGTTTGGCCCTACCATGTGGAATCACCCGGAGCTGCGAAACATTCTTGTATATTTTTCGATGTATTACCTCGGGACTGGGGTTTTGGGGGTCAAGGGGTGGAGCCTGCTCTTCGGGGCCATCTGCATTCCTTTGACCGGAGTTGTGGCGCGAAAGTTTACATCGGATGACCGAACGGCTCTGCTGGCTGCCTTTCTCATGGCGATAGATCCTCTTGCCATAGATTTTTCCCGACAGGCAATAAACGATGTCTATCTTGCGTTTTTCCCGCTACTCGGACTATACATGGCATTCAGATTCATGGAAACGGGGGGACGCTTACAGCTGATTGGTTCCGGAATATGCTTCGGACTTGGGCTCGCCTCAAAATGGAGCGCCATCTTCCCGCTTCTGGTGACACTTGCGATGCTCATCAACAATTTATATGATAAAACCGGCTGCAGCATCAGGAACAGGGTTTCAGGTTGCATTCATGCAGTCGTATTGTTGACGATTCTACCTGTGACGGTGTATCTTCTGACATTCATCCCGTGGTTTGGCCGGGGATATTCCATGACGGAGTGGCTGACTCTTCAGAAGAGCATGTACCTGGAAACTGCACAACATAGTGGCTACAAGCCGAAAAGCTGGGATGACAGGGACAACCGTGCCTGGAAATGGTTCATCGTTCCGTTTCCGAAGTATGTTGATCCGTTCGTGAATATGGATGTGGCGGGAGAAGATGTGCCGCTGAGCGAGTGGAAAACCGACAAGAACATGTCGATTGTTCTGGGTGTGGGTAACCCTCTGGTCTGGATGCTGGTTCTTCCTGCGGCATTTTTTGCTGCTTGGAGAGGTTTCAGAACTCGGCAGAAGTGGCTTTCGTATATGGCGGCGCTGTTTTTCATCTCATATCTGCCTCTTGCGCTTACTGCACGCCCGATCTGGATGAATACCGCACTTTCGGTTCTCCCGTTCGCCCTGATTCCCGTTGCCTGGCTGGTCTGCACGGTTTATGATTCAGTGCCGCGGTACCGGCCGGCAATAAAGGGGTACGTCTGCCTGATACTGATCAGTTCGATGCTTCTGTATCCGCTTGCTATCGGTAAGGGGCTCAAGATTCCGGTTATCCGCGACTACCTTCAGCACCGGTTCATGCCGAAAGCGGGACACAATGCGCGGTAACGTTATCTCTTATGCCTGAAATAAGAATTATCGTGAAAATCAAGCGGTTCTTCCTTTCGCCTGCGACATTTCTTGTGCTTATTGCTCTGGCCTTGCTTGCAATGTCTATAAGCATTTATGTCCCGCAATCTTTCATGACCTCCCCGGAAGCTCTCACAGCCTGGCAGAGCGACTACCCCGGATTTGCTCCAGTAGCTGAAAAGCTCGGACTTATGAGGGTTTACACTCATCCTGCCTTTATCGCGATACTGGCATGCTTTGTAGTCTCCCTTTCCCTTTCATGCTGGAACCAGATAAAACTCGCGCGGCAAAGAACATTTTCGGATATGGCGCGGCAAACCGGTGACACGTTCGGATCGTCCTGTACGATGGAAGAGCTTTCCGCTATACTGCTCGCACGGCGCTACCTCAGGATCACTGCTTCGGATGGTGTCAGATTTGTCAGGAACCCTTGGGGCTACTGGGGTAATGTTCTGGTTCATTTCGGCATCCTGACGGTCATTGTCGCCTCTTTATGGGTTGCGTTGACCCAGCAACGGGGTAAAACATTCATCATTGAAGGTCAGACGTTCTATCGCGGCGCAGAGTGGCTTGCCACTGAAACTGGATTGCTTGCAGGGCCACTGATTCTGGATGAAGATATCCGTATTGATAAGGTTGCAGTTGACTATAGCCAGACATCTGCAGTCAGCAGGATTGCATCATCACTGGCATTCTTTGACAAGGATGGGAAGGAAACCCGTGGAGAGGCGGAGGTCAATTCCATCCTTACGCACGATGGGCTGAGGATCTATCAGGGGATGGAGTTCGGACTCGCATTCTCTCTTGAAATTGAAGCCCCTGACGGGAACATCGGAAGACATCGATTGATGGTCATGCACCCGAAAAGTCCGGACAAGGCCAGTTATGCCGATTTCAAGGAGATTCTTGGCGCTGGCCGACTGCTCCGGGCCAAATATTTTGCCGAGGCCGACAGGTCATCGCTGCGAGGGGAAAACCCATTGCTGACGTTACGCATCGACGATAATGGCCGTGAACTCGGGCAGGTGTCCCTTACAGCCGGGGGCGAGGGGGAGATAGCCGGATACCGCATCCGCCTCGCTCAGGTAAACCGGTGGACAGGGTTGTTGATGGTGAAGTTTTTCGGGCTCAGTGGGGTGGTTTTCGGATTCGTAATTATATGCCTTGGGCCCGTTCTGCATTATTTTACCCCTCCCAGGGAGGTAACTGCCCGGATTACGCCGGAGGGGGTTTCCGTAAGCTTCAGGGCCATCCAGTTCAGTGAATTCTATACCCCGGAGTTCGAAGAGATAAAACAATTACTGAGTGGGAAAGGAAATCATGGACAAGCAGGCTGAGATATACATTGCGCTGACCTGGCTGGCGGTCTTTCTCTACGTGCTGGCAACTATCGCCAATACTGCTGGAGTGGTCTTCAAAAAAGAGGAATGGGAAAGGAAAAACATCTGGCCTGCATCTGCCGGTCTGATAGTTCATACGGCTGCAATCGCCTACTGGTGGATAGTAGTGGGTCATGGCCCGTATATGGCGCAGAGCGAAGTTCTCTCCTCTGACGCCTGGGTGGGGATTGCAACCTATCTTGTCATGGTCCGCTATTTCCCTGCAATCCGTACAGTCAGCATGGTCGTGTACCCTGCTGCTTTCCTGGTTCTGGCGCTCTCCGTAATGTACAACCCCGGCGTACGATCGCTCCCCCCAACATTCGGAACAGTCTGGTTGTTCTTCCATATCGGATTCTACAAGATCGCTCTCGGGACACTGCTCATTGCGCTAGCTTTTTCTGTGTTTTACCTTATGAAGTGCAGGTCTGATTATCCTAAGTGGCTTGATACACGACTGCCGGAGCTGCAACTCATTGATCTTTACGCATACCGCTTTACAGGGTTCGGATTTGTCTTCTGGGGTATTGGCATGCTGGCTGGCAGCATCTGGGCCTTCAAGTCACTTGGTCGTTACTGGGCATGGGACCCTCTTGAAACCTGGTCACTGATAACGTGGTTCCTGTTCGGAGGATACCTGCATCTGCGGCGTTTCTTCAATCTGAGCGGCAAACGTGCGGCGTGGTTCTTTATATTCTGTTTCATAATTTCCCTGATTGCCCAGTTTTTCCCGCATCAGGGTTATCTGAGCTGACAGGTGCGAACATTCAGCAGATACCTAACCGATCCTTCCACCGTGTTGACCCTTATCCTGCTGATGATTTTCAGCCTGATTCTTGTCGGGATTACTGCGGGAGGACCAGTAGCCTCCAGCATGCCGCCTTTAATTTCAGGCGGCATCTACGGCAAGGCGGCTAAGGTTTTTTTTGCGCTTGTAATGGCACCCTTTCTCATATCCCTCTCAATCTCCTGCTGGCAGCAGTTTTCCGTGTCGCGTCGCAATTCTCTCTGCATGGGTGTCGAGCCCGATTGTGAGGTTGCTTCAGAACTTTCCCTTGAACACCTGCGGCTCATTCTCAGAAAAAAGGGATATCTCCTTGTGAGAAGTGACGCCAGCTCCGCTTGGTTCGTAAAGAATCTTTGGGGACATTGGGGCGGATTTCTTCTGCATCTCGGGATTCTTGTCGCCTTGATCTCTTCCCTCATTTTCGCCGCATTGGAGAAGAAGGGTGTTCTCATGAT
This sequence comes from uncultured Geoanaerobacter sp., assembly GCA_964528055.1. Taxonomy (GTDB): domain Bacteria; phylum Desulfobacterota; class Desulfuromonadia; order Geobacterales; family DSM-12255; genus Geoanaerobacter. The sequence goes on from CAZGQM010000001.1 coordinate 281,336, forward strand.
GCATGAAGGGGAGGCGAGAGAGATGGGCACGCCTTTCGACAGCTGGAACGTAGGACTGTTTGCTGGAAAGTTTCTGATTCCGGCAACGGTTGAACTGGAAGAGGTTTCCCCTGAATACAGGGATAATGGCTCGCTTCAGGCGCTCAGGTCGCGGATTATACTGAAAAGGGATGGAGGCCGTACCGAACGGCTAATGGTTGCACCCAACCAGAGCCGTTACCTGAGCGAGTTCAGTGTATATGGGATGAGCCTTTACGGGCACGATTTCCTGCTGGAGTTGAAGGATGCAGGCGGCAGTCAGCAGCGAAAGGTGCTGAGGTTGAATGCGCCAAAAGACGGAAGGAGTCCCAGCTATGGTAATCTCGAAACGGACAGGCTGAACAGGCTACTTAAGGCGAAGTACGTTATCCCTCCCAAGGGTGAAGATTCGCCCCGCGAGCGCGGTATCAGTCTGGTTCTCAGGATGATTGAGGATGGGAATATACTCGGTGAACTGACTCTGCGTAATGGTGAAAAAGGTATGCTCGGCACGACCGAGGTTTCGCTGCTCGGGGTGAGGAAATGGACTGGAGTGATTATTGATGCGGGGAAAGGGATGGTGTCGGTACTGGCCGGGTTTCTGCTGATCATTGCAGGAACCATTTTCATTTATTGTGCCGTGCCACGTGGCATAACCGCGAAGAAAACCGATAATGGCTATATCCTTGGTTGGCGTGTTTATTCACGATATGCATCGGCATTTCAGCACGAGTACCAGACGATCCGCATGCGGATCAAAGACGGTAAACAAGATGAACATTGATTATTCAACTGTCTTGATGCTTCATTGGGCCGCCTTTATTTCGTATCTAATCGGAACAGTTGCCATATTGGCAGGCAAAACAGTTCGGAAACCGCTTCTGCCCATCTGCTTCATCGCCGCAGGTGCGTGCATACACGCTGCAGGGTTGCTCTGGCTCTGCAGGGAGACAGGGTATCTCCCCTTTATGGGGGCTTTTGAAGTTCTCTCCATCAATTCCTTGTTAATTGTTGTTGCCGGACTGATTCTGGCACGACCCACTACCCCTTTGTATGAAACGCGCCATATCATCAATCTGATTGTTTTGGTCATGCTTTCAACGGCACTGATTCAAGGTCCAAGATTGATCGATCTCCCTCCTGTCATGAACAATTTCTGGGCGTATCTTCATATTATTTTCTTCAAGCTTGCATTTGTGGCGATTGCATTGGCGTTCTCACTGTCAATCACTTATGGCCTGAAGATCAGGAAGCACTCTGATTCTACCGTAGAAGTCGTCAGCGCTGATTTCTGCTTTTACCGTGCAGCCGGAGTAGGGTTCATATTATGGACTGCCGGTATGCTGGCTGCTGCGGTTTGGGGGTGTGACGCGTTCGGGAAGTTTTCTGGCTGGGATACGCCTGATGTGTGGGTCATTACCTGGGTTATTCTTGGGGGGCATCTGCACCTTCTGAGGTTTTTCAACCTGAAACGTCGAACGTTAGCCTTGAGCTATCTCTTTGTGTTTTCCATCTCTGTCTTTGCTTTGTATATTGCTCCGGAACTGATTTTTTCCGTTCATGCACGTTTTTCACCGAGATAATGAGGTAACAGCATTGAAGATCACGATCGTTTCACCCGAATTCCCATTTTCAGGGAAAGTGCCTCTTGTTCCACCCATACTCGAATATCTGGCAGCATTGACCAATCAGAAGAGGCCTTCGATAGAGGTTGAGCTGATTGATGCAAATCAGTCACTGGTCATGCCCGAAACTCTCAACACAGACCTGGTTGCGATTTCAGCCATGACCGCAACAGCGCCATGGGCATACAGGTTTGCCGATTCATGCCGTGACAGGGGCCTTCCCGTTGTAATGGGGGGGATCCATCCGTCAGCTCTTCCAGAAGAGGCGGCCCTTCATGCCGACAGCATCGTTGTCGGAGAAGCGGAATCGGTATGGAGCGGACTGCTGGACGATGCTGCGCAGGGAAGAATGAAAAAATTCTACCACGGCGAGAGGATGCCACTGGAGGGGTTACCGCAACCAATTAACGGAAAGTTGAAAGGCAACTACCGCTTTCGAGCGTTCTTTACGATGCGTGGATGTCCCTACCGCTGCACCTTTTGCTCGGTTCGTCGGTTTTTCGGAGATACCATCCGTTACCGTCCTGTTAACGAAGTAGCTGCCGAAATAGAAGCAAAGGCCGGGAAAGTATGGTTCAACGGTGATGACAATATCTGGGGGGGTGATATTGCCCGGAGTACGGATCTGTTCAACCGCCTGTCTCAGGGGTCGGGCAAAAGCTGGTATGGTTTTGGGGATCTCAAAAGCCTTCAGAGTCCGGGGGGTGACAAGATGCTTGCCGCAGCCCGGAGGAGCGGGCTTTTTTCGGTCTGGGTCGGGTGGGAAAGCGACTCTCAAATCTCACTTGATTCATTCAAGGCATCGGGGAAGCAGGGCGCTGAAAGGTTGACCGCCATCAGTATGCTCAAGGATGCCGGAATAGATGTCGTACTTTTCGCAGTGCTCGGATCACGAGAAGATTCTTTGGAGAGCTTTCAGCGGATACTCGACCTCTCCGACCGCCTTAATGTGGGGGTTCATCCGGTTCTTCTCACTCCTCTTCCGGGGACGGAACTTTACGATTCGTACAGAGAACATCTGCTGCCTGAAAGGGGTTGGGAATATTACACCGGTGTCAGGGCATTGTTCCATCACCCGGATCCCGCAATGACGGTGAGGCGTCGAGAAGGTGAATATCAAAGGCTTGCACGGGAACTTTTCAAAACAAGAAGAATACTACGCCGGACAATGTCGATTCCCAGAAGTGGTTTTCCAACGACTCATCTTCTCTCGGTGATGAAACAGTTGCCGATGAAAAAGGCTTTGGACAAGTCGTATGTCGAATGGCTTCAATGCGAAAATTCATACAATTTGGAACAGACTGCCGACCTGCTCGAATCTGCAAGAAAACAGTATACACGTATGTTCGCAACATTTATCGCCCTGTATGTTATTCATCTTGTAGAACGATTCAGCATGCCGGAATTTGACACGATTCTTCAGCTAGAAGCTCTGCTTTTCAGCCTGATGTCGGCGCATGCACTCTATGTATTGTTTGACCTTTCCAGGGAATCACTGAAAACCTGGCGTTCATCATCATCTCTGCACGAGATATTAAGGGATAAGCTGAAGTATGCGATTTTTTCAGCCCAGCTCCGTATTACCGGTTTTATCGGCGCATCAATCTATTTCGGCCATGATTTTTTATGGGGCTGATCACCGCCTCAGCGCCCCCATCTCCTGCAACATCTGCAACGCACGGGGGTTGCCTGGCTCCATACTCAGCACTGTCCGAAACTCCGCTGCTGCTGCATCCCTGGCCCCGTTTTCCATCAATGCATGGGCATAGTTGTTTCTGAATTCAGTGAATTCCGGTTCATTTTTTACGGCGTTTGCGAAATAATCAATGGCCTTGTCCATGTTACCCAGAAAAACATAATTCGCCCCTATTTCACTGAAAATCTTTGCCATGAGAGTTTTGCTCCCACCACTCATCCCCAGAGCTTTCTGGTACATTTCGATCGATTCCGCATACCGTTCCATGTTCCTGTATACAAGTCCCATGTTGAAATATGCTTCCATATAGGCAGGGTCGAGTTTAATCGCCTTCTGAAATTCCTGTTCGGCTGAATCGTAGAGTTGCCGGTAAAGGTAGCCTATTCCCAATATGTTGTGCGGCCTGGCTTTTGAAGGGCTCTTTCTGACAGTATCGTGCCAGATGGTCAGCCAGTCCCGCCAGACATGGTTTCTGGCATATGTGGCTCCGGCCATGAGCAGCACGACCCCGGCGAGAGCAGGTATGGCAATTCTCTTCAGTTTCAGGTTTTGAATTTCAGGTAAATCTGCCACGATAACTGCGAGTATTACGACGGCGAGAATGAAACCGAACGACGGCAGGTAGAGGCGATGCTCGAAAATGACATCTGCAATCGGTATTATGCTCGACTCTATGGAAAGAGTTATAAAGAACCAGAGTATACCGAAAGAAACAAGCCTTAAGTTTTCCTGGCCTTTTCTGCCGGAGCGGCGCCAGAGGTAAATGGCCGATACAAAAACTACAAGAAGTGCAATGAAGGAGAAGAGGGCACGTGGCTCGAAGATGGAGATGCTCAGAGGGTAATCATAGTCGAGGTTCTGGTTTATCGGTATGATCATGAGCCGGATGTAGGTGATTATTACGCTGAACTGGGTGCAGAGATATTCCCATCTTGAGAGCGGCATTTTGGTTGTTGCTGATGTGCTCAGTTCATTGAGAAACTGACTGCCTCCCATATCGAGATTTATGAGCGTAAGGGGTATGAGCATGTTGGAAAGGAGTATCGGAGCCATGATGGCTGTCAATCTGCGGTCCGGTCGCCCGAAGAACAAGAATTCGTAGAGCAGTATGATATACGGCAATGTGAACGCCGTTTCCTTGATCTTCATGGCAAGCACAGCAGAGGCCAGAGACAGAATCCAGAGAGGAAGAACTCTTGCGGAAAGGAATCGAGCTCCTTCTCGATGGTTGAATCTCCACTGAATGTGCATGACCAGGGCTGCCAGATAGAACATCGTGGACATAGACGCAAGCCGCTGGTAGATATAGGTTACTGCCTGAGTCTGGATCGGGTGCAGTGCAAAGATCAGGGCTATGGCAAGAGCCAGCATGTTTCTGCTGGAAGACAACTTTGATTCCAGAAGAAAAGGGGTTCGGAAGGTCAATCTGACGAGGTTGTAAACCAGAAGCCCGGTTAGCAGGTGGACTCCCAGGTTGACGACATGGTAGCTGACGACGTTCAACCCGCCGAAGTGATAGTTTATGGCAAAACTGAGGTACCCAATGCAACGGTTGGGGTATTCTGCATATCCGCTTACATTGGAAAAGTAATTGTCGAGATTCCTGATTACCGGATTGTTTATGATTGCCCCTTCATCATCAAACAGCAACGGTACATGAAAGGTATTTGCATAAGCTGCCAGTGTAAGCACAACGAGGATGATACTGTGTAACAGGGGATTGTTGAATAGGTTGCGGGGTGAATCGGTGTTGCCGATAGGAATCTGCTCGGCATGTTCGGTGTCAATACCGGGATTGTCAGGGGTCATGGCGGTTCTCAGTGTGGTTTTGATGATTTCAGGACAAGATAGCACAATCGTGTACGAATTGAAAACAGCCGGTGTATGATAAGCGCTGCCTTGCCTTTAAGACCGTGACAGCCAGCGTATCGGCAGGCAGTTGCATAGGCTGCCGCCAGCTGCTCACCCGTCTGGCGGCTCCCTTTGGCAGCACCATGAATACGGAAATCCGCAAGTTCATCCGGCAGGATTACAGGGTTGCAGATTCCGGCAAAGCGCATCCAGAGGTCGTAATCCATATCGAGATGCAATTCCGTGTCGAGCCCGCCTGCCGTTTCCCAGAGCGAACGGTTCCAGAATACCGCCTGGGGTGGAATGAAGTTCTCCGTGAGCAGTTTCAGCCGTGAAAAACTGCGACTCCGCAGGTTTTTATAGAACACCACGAATCGTAAGGTAGGGTGTCCGGCACTATCTATCATACCAGAACGGCCATAAAGCCAGGCCGGTTCATCATTACAAAGATGTGGTGCAATATGTGCTAGTGCGCCTGGCCTGAGCCGGTCATCGGAGTTGATCCACCCCAGAATTTTCCCTTGACTCAGTTTCATGCCACGGTTAACTGCGTCTGATTGACCCTGGTCAGGTTCGAAGTGCAGGACGAGACTCTCTCTGTATTCCCTTTTCAATCTCAGAAGCAGATCCCTGGATCCATCAGTAGAGCCCGGATCCATAACAAGAAGCTCCACATCGACACCTTTCTGGTCGAGAACGGAGCGCACGGCTTCTTCCAGGTATGATGCCTGCTGATATGAAGGCATTACGATGGATATCATCATCCATTTCCACGTTGAATGGGTTTCTCAGGCAGGTTGTCAACAGTTCCTTTTGTTTTGAGAAACAGCATTGAAAACATGAAGCAGTTGAATATCCCCTGACCGGCAATGGTGATAAGTGTTAACGCGGGGACGACCTGTCTCATGGTGACACGTGAATCAAGTGCTGGGAACCCTCGTGAATACCAGTCCCAAAGGCTGTGGGAAAAAAGGGAGATGCCTGCAACTCCAATTGCGAAAAACAGGAGCAGGAGTTTTTCGAGAGAAAAGCTTTTCAGTCTATCCAAGAATGCGGTACTCGATGGGATCACGCCTATCTTGTGAGCATAAAGATTTGCGAACAGTCCGGCGAAAATGCTCTGTATCCCAAGTACTGCAGCAAAAGACATGGTAAGGAGCGAATGAATGTCAAGGTTTGCTGGGCCTATCTGTACCTGTCCTCTGAGGAGTAGGATCCCGATAACGGAGGAGAGGATTACCAAGGCGATTCCAGGATAGATAAAGAGCCAGTTCGGTGCATGCAGCAGCATGAATCTAAGGTGACGCCAGCCGTCATGCCAGCGGCGAAGGTGTGGGGGGCGGTCCCTGCCGTCCTTGTAGAGCGTTATAGGGATTTCAGTTATCCTGAGGCCATTCAGCCGGCTTTTTATGATCTGTTCCGATGCCCATTCCATACCGGTTGTCACCATACCTATTTCCAGAACCTTTTGCCGCTTGAAAGCCCTCATGCCGCAATGGAAGTCGCTGGTATCAATATCGAAGAATACTCTTCCGATAAACGTAAGCAGAGGGTTGCCGATCGTTCTGTTAATAGCAGGCATCGCATCAGGCATTATAGTGCCTTTGAGCCTGGTCCCCATGCATACGTCATACCCTTCATCCAGTTTAAAGACCATGAGGGCTGCCTCATCGAAATGATAACTGTCGTCGCTGTCGCCAATAAGTACATATTCTCCCTTTGCATGCTCAATACCGAATTGCAGGGCTGCTCCATAGCCTCGAATCGGGCAGTCAAGCACCCGTGCCCCAAGCTGTTCGGCGATCTCCCTGCTTCCGTCAGTAGATCCGTTGTCGGAAATGATTATCTCGCCATCGATGCAGTTTTGATCCAGCAGGGCTCTTGCCCTGCGGATGCAGACAGGCAATGTCCTGGCCTCGTTAAGGCACGGCATGACAACGGAAAGTTTCATGAATCTTCTTTCTTGATTATGAGTGGAGTTGCCGTCTGCTGTACAAGCCGGGAACACGCGGAGAATACCTGATCGACAGAGATCTTTTCCATGCACCACCCTTCACGTTTGTTCAGGCAAGTTCCCCGTTGGGTACAGGGATACTGGAGGCATGAGGTGTCATGGATCAGTTCCGTCCCTTTGCCGGTGTGTGAAAAACGCTCCGCATCCCCCGGACCGAAAAGCTGCACGGTTCTACAGCCTTCCGCAATGGCCAGATGCATCAGTCCGCTGTCGCAGGAAACCGCCAGGCTACATAAAGACAGGGCTGCAGCAACTTCGTCTAGCGGACCGCAGAAAAACGGGTCGCTGATGCCGTATCGTTCTGCCTGATCATTATTCTCAATAAACCAGACTACCTGGAATTCACACTCATTTTTCAAGCGGCTCGCAAGCTGATGGAAACGTTCAGTTGGCCACTGTCTCCAAGGCCAAAGTGCCAGTGGGCATATCGCAACGGTCTGCACCCTTTCTTGCCATCCGGCAGCTTTAAGGCGGGCGATTGCCTTATGGAGCGCCATTGGGCGTGGCCAACTCTCGACTGTTGGTACGGGTCTGGTCGGGATTCCAAGTGAGGTGCAGGTTACGTCGAAGGTGCGTTGCGCCTCAAAGCCGCCATGTAACTGTACCGGGTCGGTGAGAAATCTTTTCCCGCCACAAGATATATTGCCAACTCTGATTGGAGGCGACGTCATCCAAAGTAGAATGATGGATCGCAAGTCCCCTCGTAAATCAATTCCGGCATCAAAGCATCTTTTTCGTAGCATTGTGGAAATGTCGAGGTCAGCTCGCAGCCCTTTCAGTCCTTTATTCCGGTATATTCCGTAAAGAGCCGTGTCCCATGGAACGATCTCGTCTATCCAGGGGCATTCGCCGTAGAGTGGAGCAACCCAGGGGCCTGTAGCGAGAGTTATACGCGCCGAAGGGAGCTGTCTGCGCAACAGCTCAAGAGAAGGCCAGGAGCAGACATTGTCTCCAATCCCGTCGAGTCGCAGGAGCAGGATATTCCGAGCATTATTCCGATCAAGCGGTAAGGCGGATGACGGCAGGCGCGGGACAATGAATCGGGATAGCATGTCACCCGCAGCCATTAGCGTTCTCGAAAAAGAGGACGGACTTTCATATTTAATGAATAAATTCAAAGTGCGTCTCGATGAGTATCATCTGAGTATGTGAAATTGCGCTGACCCATGTGGCCTCTAAAAAAATCGATAATCCCTTTCTGGTAGCCTTTCAGCAGCATCCTGTTGCCTCGTAGCCTTCTATAGAAAACGTCAGTGGTAACGTAGATCAAGAAAAGCGGCAGGGATAGCATATCGTGTTGCAGGCAGAAGGAGCATCCATTACGTGTGAAATAATAGTACTGGAGCTCTGAATGTGCTGTAACAGTTGAAGATATCTTATGCCACACCTTTGACCGAGGCACGAACAGCACGCTGTGCCCGAGTTTCTGCGCCCGGGCGCACCAATCGGTATCTTCCCAGTAAAGGAAATAGCTTTCGTTCATAAGGCCGAGTTCATGTAAATCTCTTGAACGCACCATCAGGCTGCATCCTGAAACTGATCCTATCGGGATCATTTCGTCGTAACGGCCGTCATCAAGGCATCTTTGGCCCCTCTCGCGAAGTTTTAACCGCCCCTTTGACCACGATCCACCGGCAGACCAAATTATATCCGGGGGATCGTGTCGCAATATCTTTGATCCTGCAATCGATGCGACGGGGTTAGTTTCCAGAGCCTCTATCAGAGCAGACAGAGCGTAAGGATCAACAATGGTATCATTGTTCAGGAGCCAGATAAAGTCTGCGCCCAGTGAAAGCGCATGGCGGATTCCTATGTTATTTCCACCTGCAAACCCCAGATTCGATCCTGCCTGGAGTAGATCAACGTCTGGACAGTGCTGTCCTAACAAATTTTCTGAGCCGTCTGTAGAACCATTGTCCACTATTATTATCAGGAAGTTGGGCCAGACAAGTTTTTTGCATGACTCCACACAGGCAAGCGTGTCATGCCAGTTGTTCCAGTTGACTATGATAATGCCAGCTAAAGGGGGCATTTGAAACTTTCTTAAACAAACGGACTTTTGGCTACCAGCGGAAGAGGAGCATAGCTGAAGTAACCACAGGATTACTGTAGAAAAAGCCGTATTTTAGAATGAAATATTTCTGCAATATCATAGTATATTCATCCAGATACGCGAAACATTGTATCATTTTGTAGTATCGAATCGGCAAATGCGCTTTGTATTTTTCCATAAAAGCTTTTGCCTGTCTCCGGCACATTCCCCAGAGGATCTCTCTTCTTGCCGTTAACTCAGACCTGCGTGATGGAGATGCTATTTTTAGAAAGTCATCCCAAATGCTCCAGCACTCTGCTCCGACTACATTTGATTTGTGTTGCCTGTAGATTGCCGTTGGCTCGGATATGAAAAAGCTTTTGCCGAATGCGGCCGTCACAAGTGAGATCCACCAGTCGTGCATTGCGGCTTCATCTGGTATGGGGGCTGCAATTTCACGTAACCTCCGGTTAATCATCATGGTACACCCTGTCGGAATGTTTTGTAGCAACAGTCTGTTCAGCCTGCTTCCGTTGTGTGGGTTCAACTTCTGATATTTCCAGACCGAGTCTGCGATATGTGCCAGATTTTCATCTGCAATCTTAAGGTCAGTATAGATCATTACTGGCATTTCATTGCCGAAGTATTTCTCCATTTTCCGCATTTCGGCGATCGTTGTTGAAATCTTGTCAGGAAGCCATACGTCATCCTGATCGCAAAACATAGTGTAATCGGCAGCTGATTGATTCAACAGTGTGGCAAAGTTCCTTACTACTCCGAGGTTCTTGCCGGCATTGTTCAGCAGTTCGATTTTACCGGGGAATTTTGCTCTAAATCCATCAATGATTGATAGAGTATCATCGGTAGAGCAGTCGTCACGGATAAGCAGGCGCCAATCATGGTAGCTCTGATCAATGATTGAGTCCAGTTGCTCATGGAGGTATGCTTCTCCATTGTAGGTAGCCAGCAGGATGTCAACTGTTTCGGGCATGCCACCTTCCTTAGCAGTTACTGCTTGAATGCTCGCTCGCATCTGATAACTCTCAGGATTTTCTATGCCAGGTCGGCTCTATCTCTCCGGAAATCCCAGAGTTTGCCCAGCATTAAACGGGTGCAAAACTGTACAATTATCAGAAATTTTTTTTCAAAGATGATGCCCCCGCATCCTGGTATAGCAATGCATTGTTTCCTGATTGCATACGCTTCCTTGAAAAATCGTCCAACTGCTCGACAAGCTGCGAAGAGACCTGCAGATCCGCCGTTGATTTCAAACATTACTGACTTTGTTGCAAAGGTGACAAGGTGGATATTGCATACCCCTGCCAGATTCGAATTTAAATTCTTATCAGATTCAAGGCGGTGAAATGTTTCTCCGCACTGTTGCAGAAGTTTATGACCAGCATCGAGGTATTTTTCGAGCTCAGTGTTGCTTTTGCCCCATGACTCGGAATGGGCTCTGAAAACTACGAACGGGGAGTCAAGGTGGATGATTCTGCTGAACAGCCCGCATCGAACAAGAAAGAGATATTCGCAATAGAGTCCTATTGGTGAATCACAAAGCTCTTTGACCCCTCCGACAATATTTCTAAGTGCCTCGGTATCAAACATGCCGCATGTTGAGATAAGCTTAAGGTGACCGGAGAAATATGATGTAAGAAACTCTTCGCCGTCCATAAGAGTGACCCTGCCACTCGAACTGACGTCGTCGATGGTACTATCATTGTCGTCGATAGTACGATAGGAAGTGAAGAACGCCTGTGGAGATCCGGTGTCGAGCAATGAGGTATGCGCTGCTGACAGAAAGCCCGGTTCATAAAGATCGTCATCAAACAGCCAAGTGAAGTAACGTCCCTTGGCCATTGCCAGTAGGGCATTCATGTTTCCGACCTCCCGCAAATTAACGGGATGGTTGACAAAACGGATGCGAGGGTCAAATATTCCGAGAGTTTCGGCGGTCAGGAGTTCAGATGTAAAGTCATTACCGACGATCACTTCAAAATCGGAGAAATCTTGAGAGAGGATCGAAGAAATCGTCAGTTTCAGCAGACCGCGTCGATTATAGGTCGGCACACCTATGGTAAAAAATGGTTGTGACACCTATCCTCCGGAATCATAATGCCGGTATCTTTTTACGATTCAAAGCCTACCAGCCGGATTTGATAACAGAGCAGATCTTGTCAACATGGTCTATGGTGATTCTGGTATGCAGCGGCAGAACAAGATACTGATCCTCAACAGCATCCATATTCGGCAGGTTTGCCCGTCTGCCGCCGAAAACCGTATAGCGGTCGTTGCGATAGTGTACCTGATTAGATTCAATGTTGCTTGCCCGCAGTTTGGCCTGCAATCCTCGCCTGTTCTGGGCCAGTACGGTGAAGATCCAGGCGGCATGTTCCCGGTCGGCGAATCCATCGCCCACGATTTGCAATCCCGGGACTCCCCGCAGGTTTTCACAATATCTTCTGAACAGGCTCTGGCGCAGAGACAGAATCTGGTCGAATTCAGCCAAAGAAGCAAGTCCCATGGCGGCAGATATATCGGTCATCTGATATTTGTAGCCAATCTCCGTAATGTCATTGTCCCAGTTACCCATCTGCTTGGCAGTGCGGTCAATGCCAAACCAGCGGACCCGGCGGGCCTTCTCCAGCAGAGAATCGTCACGCAGGATCAGCATCCCTCCGTCACCGGTGGTTATCTGTTTGATGGCCTGGAAAGAGAACATGGTAAACTCGGAGATGGTGCCGATTGTTCTCCCCCGGTATGTCCCGCCCAGGGCATGAGCGGCGTCTTCGATGATAGGAATCCCTCTTTCAGCAGCAATTGCTGAGATTTCATCCATATCGCACGGCAGTCCGCCGTAATGAACGCATACGATTGCCCTGGTTTTGTCGGTAATCATCTGTCGTACATGCTCAGGGTCAATGTTCAAGGTTTCGGGCTGGACATCGGCAAATTTGATCACTGCTCTTTCGTACAGCAGTGGTATGTTTGTCGCCGCGCAGGTGAATACTGGTGTGATTACTTCGTCATTAGGCTGAATCCCTGCCAGGATATACGCTAGATGCAATGCATCAGTACCTGAACCGACAGAAACAGCATGCTTGCCGTCGCCGAATCTGGCGCCGAATTTCTGTTCAAATTCATCAACCTTTGGCCCCTGACCGATCCATCGCGTTCTTAATGTCTGCAGCACCATGTTAATTGCGGATTCGGATACATGCGGATGGAAAAGGACAATATTGTCAGGCCCCATGTCCATTAGCGACATATCTTTGACATCATTTTGCATTTCGTTCTCGTTTCGTGGGATTTCTCGCGTCAAGTATTTAATATACCAGCTTCATCCCTCGCTGGATATCGTTAAATATCTCCTTCCCCTTCTCCCCCAGCCTGTCGACGACGCATTCGTAATACCGTTCCATGGAAAGGGCTTGCGAACTGTTTTCAGAAAAATCGATATCGAGCAATGCTCTCATCCACCGTTCGTCGATGGAGTATTTAACAAAAAATGTGGCAAGCTTGCAGATGTTTCTCAATTTTCTGGTCACATCCGGTGGGAATGCAATCGCCGGAATGCCGGTGTTGGTATCCCCCATGGCTAGATCATTCAGTGGCCAGTTGTTGTCGCTGCAGTATTTCTCCATGCTGGTGCCAGGATATATCTGCAGTGGATACACTGAGCAGATGCTCCCCGGACCGATTCTCTGCAGCCCTTTTACCGTTTCCAGTGCGTCTTCGACCGGATCAGTTACCGGCAGGCCGACAATGGCCTGAAGGTTGACCGCATAACCGAACGAAACAAGACGGTCGTAGGCTTTTTTTATAGTATCTTCGTTGTCCCAGGGCCTGTTCAGCAGCTTGAGCGACTCAGGACGGATTGCCTGTACACCTATCCCGATGCAGTTGGCGATCCGTTTCAGGGCTGCAAGGGCAGTATCAGAGACTTTCAGGGCCAATGCAGAGGTTGAAGAAACGTACATCGGTAGACCGATCTCCCGTTCCCATGCGTCCACAAACTCAGGAATCCAGGTTTCGATATCAGGTCCGCAAAAGATATCGTCATCAACCCATTCTATCTCCTCTGTTTTGCCGAGTTGCATGATCTCCTTGGCTTCTTCAATGAGAACCGGGATTGGTCTTCTGGCAAGATAGTATCGTTTATGGGGTTCGCGCCCGTAGATATCCTTTACATGCTCAGCTGACGAGCTACAGTAGGAGCAGTTCCACGGGCATCCCAGCATGGAGATCATGATCTTCCGATACCGGGTCTTCATCCTCGTGATGTCCCGGTAATACTCTTTTCTCGCTGGCATGGGAAGGTCGTCCGGAGTGGTAGGAACCGTTCTGATAACACCTTTTTCGCCGGAGAGGATTTTCTCAACTGATCCTCGCACCGGGCCAACCACGACTGTGTCTATGTCAGGCAGATCGATAATCTCGGGGGCGGCAGAGGCGTGATGCCCGCCAAACACAGCAACGATGTCCGGCATTGCTTCTTTGATACTTTTCACAATCTTCAAAGCTGCCGGAAAATAGTTCGTCAAAGGCGAAAAGAGAATGAAGTCGGGTTGCCAGGCGATAATGTCGGCGACAACGTCAGGGGAGCCGGTATCGAAGAAGCGGATATCCTGATTGTAGAGCAACAATTCACCGCCGACAAAAAGGAGGCCATAGTTTTCCTCGTTGCCGAAACAGATGAGAGCTATTCTCTTTCCGGAGTGTATATCTGTCAACATGTATACTCCACGATTACCATATTTTCGGATACAGTATTGCCCGTGTCATCATGATACCTGTTTTGTGGAGAGGTTTGTAGGCAAAACAGAGGGCATGAGCGACTAGCCAATAGGAGATAATGGAGGCAGCGACGGCTCCCATGGCACCATATCTTGGGATGAGTAAAAAGTTAAGAGAGATGTTGGCAACGCACCCGATTAGACTGACAACGAAATGGAGCCGGGTCCAGTTCATTGCTGTAAGATAGTGACCGAGAGCTGTAGACAGATTCATGAAGAGCCCCGCCCATACCAGGCCTGTCAGCATTGATCCGGCTCTGGCAAAGGGTGCGCCGTAGATGATCGGAACAAGCCACCCGGCCAGAAAGGTCATCGGGAGTGCGACTGCATAGGCAAGAAAGGCCATAAGATTGTAATAGCGTTGCAGGTGGTTGAAGAAAATGTTTTCAGGCCCCTCTTTCAGTTCGACGATTGAAGGGAAGATTGTCGTTGCAAAGGCTCTAGGCAGAAAATTGAACGCTTCTGCAAGCATAACCGCAACGGAATAAACTCCAAGCTCCTCATTGCCGGACAGTGCTCCCAGAATCAGCTTATCACCACGCAGATAGACAAATATGACGAGATCGGTCAGCATGAGAGGCCAACTGTCACGTATGAGCTCTCCAGCCATGGGGAGAGTGGCACGCCAGTATCTGATGCGCGACACATGGATGCGATATGCCAGAACAAGTCCAAGTGATCCGATGGCGGCCTCAGCCACTCCTGCCCAGACAAATGCGATCAGGGGGGCATGGTAAACGACCAGAAAAAGTTTGACTCCTGAAATCAGAAGCAGCGCAAAGATTCTTGCCAATGCACAATATTTTGACTGAACTTGCGACTGGAACCAGAAGTCGATGCTGAGGAATGCCTGAAATATCAAGCTGGTCGAGATGATTCCAACCAACAGCAGGGCCTGATGATCCGCGGGACGAAGAATTACGACTGAGGTTAATGCAAGACAAACGGCAAGCAGCCCACCGACAATCATCATTACAAAAGCGCTGCCGAGAATTTCATCTCTTCGGGTCTGATCTTTGACGAGATTGCGTACAACAATTCCATCAAGCCCCAGCAGAGAGATTGGAGAAAATATGGTGACAACCGCGATTGCATAGTTGAAGAGGCCGAACTGCTCAGGCCCGAGGGAGCGGGTGACGCAAACGCCCACCAGAAAGCCAAGCAGCATTCGGAGAAGGTTGTCGGCAAAAAGCCAGCCGGTGCTGCCGATTATTTGCTGGAGTGACCGGCTGCCATCTAGCTTATCTCTGATGGCAGCCGGTAGAAATCGGGTCCATGTCTGATTCATCTCTTAGTACTCAATACGCGACTCATTATGCATACTCCATCCGCCAGCAGATTTTGTGGTAATTATTTACGAAAAGGGGGGTCGCGCATCACCCCCCGGCCATGGCTTGCCATAGTCAAGGGTACTGCGCCTTCTCGTAACGTTCTGAATACCATCGGCAGGTACCGCCTGCTTCCAGCGAAGGTATATGGTGTCCTTGAAAAAGGGAGCGTCAATGTCCCTTCGCATAAAGACTATTCGGGCTACTCGGTTTCCAGGTTTTTCGGAAGCCTGACCGGCGGCATAAAAGCGGAGCATGTCGTCAACGCTTTCAAGTTCCGGCGTCAGCAGGAAGCCGCATTTCCCCATTGCGGAAACGAAGGTGAAGGAGCGAATTCGGTCTTCACCTTCGTTCTGCAGGCCAATTGTGCAGCGTGGGGGTTTGTAGATAATTCCCATCAGTTTCCCGGCAAAGGAGTGCCTCACCGAAACTTCAAGCCAGAGCGGTACACTGGGAAGGTCGTTGAGTGATACAGTCTCTCCGAAGCGAACTTCCTGTTCGCGGATGACCGGGCCGTCGCGACCCGTTGCTATGCCACCGTCAACCCTCTTCAGGAGCAATAGACCACGTTCGGATAGAACGGGACGGTAATGATCAAGTAGCGCTTGCTTTGCCAGCGCATCGTCCTGCAGTGAAAGGCGATTGTCAATTCCGCCGGATTGGTAGAGAACAAATTGGGGAGCTTTCACAGGATCACGATAAAACCGCTCGTTGGCTTGCTGAAGGAATATGTTCGCAGCGGCAAATGTTATCGGCATTGGGCGTGACGTGTAGTTAAGCTCATTCAGTAACAGATAGCCCGGTTCATAACCAAAGAAGTCAATAGATTCATTCTGCACTACTCGCCGAATTCTCGGTAATGAATACTTCTGTTTCATTCCCGTAAGTTCATCATCCATTTCGTGGGTCTTGGCACGTAACGAAAGCAGCCAGGAACCATTGTGCTTAAGGTGGTTCCAGAGCCGTTCCGGTTTGTAGTGGCAATTGTGGATGATGGTATAAAACGAGATCAAGGAAAGCAGGTGAACCACTGCAAAGCGACCAATCTTCAGCCAGTGTGCTTTGCTGTCAGATGGTTCGACAACGCTGGTGATGGGAGGGGGGTAGTCAGAATAAAAAAACAGCGGAACTGCAAAGGAGAGTGCTGCATAGAAAAAAATGAGCATATGTTCGTCAGCACGGACGAAGCCATGCTTCCAAATGATAAAAAGCAGAAAGCATTCAATTGAAGCCCTGCCGAATTCTCGCCAGTTCAGGCGCCACCTCATGAAAATCTCTGTGCTGCTAAAGGCCAGAACCGCGATTCCGAGCAGAAGCGGCAGTAATGGCGCGGGTAATGCCATTGCCTCGTTGTAGCCACTGGAAAAAGAAAGAATCCCGTGCACGAAATTCGGAAGGTTATCCAGCTGTTGACCGGCGAGCATCCAGTTGATGCCCAATGCAGCAGTGAAGCTAACAGCGTCCCCAATTGCTTTGGGCATTCGGTGCCTTGACAAGTTTTGAGCAACGACAGTAGTTACTATGAAGCAGGAGAGAACAAAAAATATATTCTTGTTAAGACTGATGAAGGCCAGAAAGTACCAGCCAGCCATGCATGTGATGTGAAACAATCTGTCGTTACGATTCTGCAGCAGCCACAATGCCAGCAGGTAGATTGTCAGATAGACGATGTTGTCCTGCAGGTCCTGGTAATCATTGGGGGTTACGCCTCCAAACGAATAGTATGCAAATAAACTGATGAAGCATAAGATCTTGGCCGTAGTGCCCCGGAGGCGGGTCATCATCCATGCTGCCAGAAAAACAAGTACCAGCCGGCTGAAGGTCTTAAAGATGATCTTCTGCCAGTGCAGATAGCCGACATAGTCATACGAGTAATGAACATAGCCGAATGGGCCGATATTCTGGTAGAGTTCAGTCCCAAACTGAACGTTCTTGGCCGCATAATATGCAAATGTGGCACTGCTGGATGAGTCGTGAGCTACGTTATAAGAGTAGTGAGGGAATTCCAGAAAATGCAGTGCCATAACTGCAATGACTACTATGAATATAATTATATGCTGTTTATGTGCGATTTGAATGGTGCTACCCTTTGGCATGGTTATACTATTTGAGTTATCTCAGTTTTCAGAAATCGATGATTTACAATCAGGAATTGTATATAGCTTTAGCTTTAATTCATTTGTAATCATAGGGAGCTTCAAATTCCATGAAGCAGGTGTGAGGATATCGGTTATGCCGAATTCTTTCTGTAGAAATTTCCATTCCTCAAGAGACCTAGACTCCCATAAAGCTTGATGGGCATAGGATAACCTGCCTTCATCTAGTGTTCCATCGGCAGGTTTGGTGAATAAATCAAGGCCATATATCTGCTTCAGTATCTTGTTGAATTCGGGGCCGGTTTCCGGAATGTACGAGAACATGTCGAGTGCCCCTCCGTCAAGCAGTACTGGCCTTCGCGTAGCCAGCTGCATGAGGTGCAAGCTCCCGGCCGTCAGAAGGATGCCCGGCCGCTCAGAAGTTATTCTATATAGTTGAGTATTGTTACGGTCATAAAGGCTAACTTTACCAGCAATCAATGTGACGGCACCCGGGATAACCTGTCTGATTGTGAAAAGGGCTAGTAAGGCGGCAACCAAAACCCCTTGGGAACGTCTTACCATCTGAATGCGAACTGCGGAACTTGCTGGGGCATTAACAAGCATCAAACCGATCAGGACAAGCAAAGTGCAGAAATACAAGATGTTTACGACGGGCAGATTCAATAGCCGAATGCTCAGGCAGCACAACAACAGTGCGGAAAACAAGACTGAGCGATGCCTAGACGTCTCAGGATGTTCGGCGGAAAGGATTCCAAATGCAATGGGAAGTATGCAGATATTAGCATAGTTCATGAACCGCCACGGTATGAGTACCTTGATGAAGGAAAGGGAGAGAATCCAGTCGGAAGCGGCTACCAGTGTAAAAGTCGCTGCTACGCTGGCAACGACCGATGAGAAGACGATTTTACTGCCGGTCTGAAGCTCCTTTTTCCGAAGACAGATCAGCGTTACTGCTGAAAGCATGATGCCGAATAGAACACCCGGCTGTAACCATCCTCCAGCGGTTCGGTGAAAGTCAAAATTTTTGATATAGGCATCGAGATATAATAACTTGGTATTTTGCTCAAGCGCAGGGACATGTCCTGCCAGGTTGATCTGCCAGGCAAGACTGGCGGCGGTGACGATCCCTCCAATGGCAAGAAATGTTACGAGCCGTGGCAGATATGGCCTAAGTTCCCGCAGGGTTGCCAGTACCGAAACCGTTGCAAGCCCGACGCAGAAGGTCCCCAGTCCGGGATGGACGGCAGGGGCCATGCCGGCAAGAAACGCTCCTGTCCGGTGGCGGCCAGTACCGAGAAGGCCGATCACCAGCAGGATATACGATAGTCCAATGATGCCGTAACTGCTCGGCGATCCGAGCAGGGCTATGGGATATGCCCCTGACGCTCCGACCAGGGATAGGGAGTGCATGAGCAGCGGTGTAAGCAGGGCTACAAATGGTTTATTGCCAGTTGCCTGCACTATGAGGAAGATTCCGGCAAAGGATGTTGCCCCCACAATTCCTTCGATAAAGAAATTTGCGGTCGATTCAGAACCACCGGCAAACAGTATGAGTGCTGCAACCTGATTCAAGAGAGACCAGACTTTGGTGCTGTAGATTAAAACCGGATTGTCGTGCGGATACGTGACAATACCCGCAAGTACTTGGCCAACTTCCACCGGATCCTGCCATGTCGGACGCTGACCGATGGCAATGATCGCTCCGGACAGTGCTGACAGGAGCAGAAGAGTGTTATGGAGAGTGAGGTGTGCGATTCGGTTGTTCACTGAGGTCCTGTGCCTGTCAGCGGATGCCGGCGATGGGGCTCTGCTTTTCTGAACCATCATCTCTTCTGGACAGTATGGGGTTGTTGATCGGCCACCAGATATTGAACCGGGAATCATCCCATCGATAGGTAAACTGAGTGGCGCGGTTGTAACAGGTGCTCTGCTTGTAGTGAAAAATGGAGCGGTCTTCAAGAACAAGATGAGCAACGCCGTGGCCGGGAGGAACCAGGACCTGCAAACGGTTCCGCTCGGTCAGGGTAAATGACTGCCAGACGCCGAAGTTCGCCGAATCCTGCCGGCAGTCGACAATTACGAGATAGAAGGAACCCCGCAGACAGGTGATCAGTTTCCAGGTTTCTGCATCTCCATGAATCCCCCTGAGGACATGGCGGCCTGAAATGGAGATGTCGTCCTGAATGAAACGGATCGTGATGCTGTGCCTGGTGTACTCAACCTCGTTGTAGGTTTCAACATACTCTCCACGGTGGTCCTCGTAGGCTTCAAGCTGTATCAGCAGAACGCCGGGCAGGCTGGTTTCATTCACGATCATTTGCTTGATCTCCTGTGGTGTGCTGCACGTCAGCTGGATTCATCTGCATTTCAAGCAGGCGGCGCTTCAGTCGTGTGTCGCTCATGGCCACTATATGCTCTTTTACATCCTTCCCGAATTTTTGCCCGATCATCTCCAGATATGCAGGGTTTTCAAAATAGCGGTGGAAGGCGTCGTCCCTGAATTTCAGGACGTCGCAAGCCGCTAACGTCCTAGTTGGGAGAGGCATCATGTTGTAGCCATGCTGCGAGTAATCTTGCCAGACCGCAGGAAGTTCCCACCCTGCAGCAATTGCCTGACCATAAAGTTCTGAACCGGGATAGGCCATTGCACAGTAGAAATTGATAAACTCGCAGTTCAGCTCCATGGCGAGTTGCAGCGTTTCCTCCATGGTGCCCATGGTGTCGTCCGGCAAGCCGAAGATGAAGTTTCCCATGACATGGATGCCTGCCGCCCGGATGGAATCGATCACATTTCTGGCGTTGCCGGAGCGCAGTCGCTTGTTGACACCGTCATTGACATGGTCGGCAGCGGCTTCGATGCCCACTGCCAGCCAGTTTATTCCAGCCTGCTTCATGCGCGGCAGGTGTTCGGCCCTTATGGTGTCAACCCTGGCGTAGGCCCAGACGTTAAGGTCGAGGTTGTTGGCGATGATGCCGTCCACGATTGCCATGTAGTGCCGCTCATTCAGTATGAACAGTTCGTCTACGATTTTCAGGTTTCTGATGCCGTAGTCACGCACCAGCAGGCAGATTTCCTCCACGACCCGCTGGGGGGAGCGGAAGCGGATGCCCGGTGTGCCGAAAGGGGTGTTGATGCAGCAGAAGGAGCAGTCGTAGGGGCAGCCAAGGCTGGTATAGATGGCCCCGTAGGGAGAGCGATGCCGCAAATCGTTGAAACAGTGCCAGTTGTGGGCCCGATACCGGTCCATCGGCAGCAGATCCCAGGCAGCGACCGGCAGGTAGTCGTCCAGGTTATTGATCAGGGGAGGGCGTTGCGTAGAGCGGATTTCGCCAGCACTGTGATACCAGAGGCCGGGCACAGCTGAAAGGTCAGGCGTTGGCGACTTCAGCTCCGCCAACAGCCTATGGAGCGTTATGCATCCTTCGCCGTCGATGACGTAGTCGACCGTCTCCTCCCGCAGCGTTCGTTCCGGCAGCGCAGAGGGGTGCAGCCCACCGATGGCTACAGCACCTGCCTTCTCGCTCTTAAGTGCCCGGCAGATGGCGCCTGCAACAGTCATATTCTGGGTCGATGCGGAAGGCTGCGAACCGTAGACGATGACGCAGGAGATGAGCGGCGCCATTTCCGCAGCGCGCCGGGCGGTCTCGTCAGGCGTGATATTCTCGGCGTTGGCGTCGATAATGGCGACGCTGAACCGTTCCTGCCGAAGGTAGGCGGCAAGCACGGCCACCCAGAACGGGGGTTCGATGGCAGCCAGTTCAGAGCCCAACCCCTGGTAAACCTGCTTGCGGTCTCCGGGGTTGATCAGGACGATGTCTGTATTTCTGCTCACTCCTTCTGCCTCAAATGCTCCACAAAGGCGGTAATGGCAGGCTCATCCATTCCGTTCAGGGAATGCAGGTATTCCCGGCTGCCAAGCTCAAATACATAGCGGTCCCGGATGCCGAAAACATGTTGGCGGCATGCCAGTCCATGGTTGCGGATGACCGATCCCACCAGGCTGTCGAGTCCGCCGTTGTCTACGAATCCCTCTTCCAAGGTGACGGCATGACGGAATGGTGCCAGGGTAGCAGCCAGTGCGGCATCGTCATACGGCTTGAGGGCGAACATGTCGATGACGGATATACCGGGAATGCTCCTTGCAATCCTGCAGGCAATATGGGTCATGAAGCCGGTACCCACCAGGCAGACATCGCTCCCCTCATGGAGTACCGCGAAGCCTTTGCCCATTTCGACACCGGTTTCTTTGTGCAGAGCCGGAAGGGATTTGCCGTCAAAGCGGACATATTTGGGCCCCGGGATGGTGCGGGTGTACTCCACAAGCTGCCGGGCAATTACCCAGTCAGATGGCGAATAGACTTGGAGCATCGGCAACAGGCGCATGATCGCCAGATCTTCCAGGCAGTGGTGGGTCGGGCCGGAGACCTGATAACTGAGACCGCCACCCAAGGCGAGCATGCTAATGTTGAGCGGCCGCACCTGTGATGAGACGGCCAGGTTCACCCTGACCTGTTCATAGGCTCGCATGATGAACGGCGCAATGAAATAGGTATAGACCGCGAACCCTTCCAGCGCAAGGCCGGTGGCGATGTTGATCATGTTCTGCTCGGCCACGCCGACATTGATGAAGCGGTGCGGATGCTCCTGACGCATCCGGTCGAGGGCGGGGGCGCCGACATCGGCTGACAGGAAAAAGATCGAATCGTCCTGGGCCATCCGGTCGCAGAGCGTGCCGATAAAAGCATCCCGCATGGTCATGGAACCGTTCGGCATCATACGATGCCTCCGATTGCCTGCCTGACCTCTTCCTGTGTCAGCGTGCGGATGTGGCAGAGCGGGTCGTTCTCGAGGCAGGGGACCCCTTTCCCCTTGATGGTGTCGGCGATCAAAGCCAGCGGCGGGCCGTCCTGCGCTCTTTCCTTGATGGTCGAAAACTCAGCATGCAGGCCGGGCAGGGAGTGGCCGTCGACCCGTCTGGTTTCCCAGCCGAATGCAGATAACCGCTGCTCAAGCGGCTCCAGAGTGACGATGTCCTGGCAGCGCCCGAGCATGCAGAGCTTGTTGCAGTCGATAACCACGCTGAGGTTGCCGAGCCGGTGATGGGCGGCGAACATGATCCCTTCCCACATGGAACCCTCATGGAACTCACCGTCACCTGCTACGACGACCACGCTGCTTCTGCTCCCTTTGCATTTCAGGGCAAGGGCGATGCCGCTACCGACGCCGATACCAAGTCCAAGCGAACCGTTTATGGTTTCATAGCCAGGGATATTGGTATCCGGGATGCCACCAAGAAAAGATCCTTCCTTACAAATATTCTCCAGTTCTTCCGGTGGGAAGAATCCCAGATCGGCGAATATCGGGTAACAACAGATTGAACCGTGACCCTTGCTGATAATCAAACGATCCCGATCCTCACGGTTCCTGTTTTCAGCAGTGAGCGAAAGGATATTACCGTAGAGAAGCGCGACAAACAGTTCGACAGGAGAGAGCGACGAGGCAATGCGTGTTTCAGGCGCTAAACCATGAAGCCGGATAGTTTCTCTTCGTACCCACGCAGCTTTCTGCTGAAGATGTTGGCAATCAATCATGTCAGCGCCCTGTTATACGGGCATGCCTCCTCTCAAATATTCTTGCGCTGGGTGCGCCCGAACATTGCATACCCCTTGATCAGCTCGCTGATGCCGTCATCAAGGGATCTGCGTGCCGCAAAGCCTGCCTCTGCCAGCCGTCGGTTGGAGACGATGTAGTTCCGCTTGTCCGGATCGCTGCCGACCTCGGCAAAGTGGATGAAGAAGGAGGGGAGAAACTCCCTGATCTTCAGTGCCAGTTCCTCCTTGGAGAGGTTGGCGTTGTCAAGCCCGACGTTGTAAGGTCTGCCGGTCATCCTGCCGGAATTTTCGATGCAGTGGAGGAAGCAGTCGGCAACGTCGCGGATATGGATATAGTTACGCTTGAAATCCTTTTCGAAGATAACCAGATAGCCTTCTGTCAGCGCTGCGTAGACGAAGTGATTTACCAGCAGATCCATCCGCATCCGGGGCGACATGCCGAAGACGGTTGCAAGCCGCAATGTTATCGCATTGGCCGATGACAGTACTTCCGCCTCTGCATCCGTTTTCGTCTGCCCGTAGAGCGATATCGGTTCCAGCGGAGTCTCCTCGGTGCAGAACAGGTCACCACTCTTCGTGCCGTAGCCGCTGTTGGTGGTCGGGTAGACGATCAGCTGCGAAGAGCTCCTGATCCGGTTGATCATCCGGATAGCATCGAGGTTTACGGACGTGGCCATCAGAGGATCGCGGTCGCAGGCCGGCGCGCCGACAATCGCCGCAAGAGGAATTATGATGTCACAGCGGGCTGCAAGCTGCCGTACCTGGGACTCATCGCGGGCGTCGCCATACACGAATTCAAAATCTGGATCAGCACAGAGGTGAAACAGGTTCTGCTCACCGTAGAGGAGGTTGTCCAGTATGGTCACCTGGTAACCGCCGTCCAGAAGGTGTTCGGACAGGATCGAACCGAGATATCCGGCGCCGCCGGTTATGAGGACACGGGTCACGATTTTCCTTCCTTAAGCGGTTGCGAATCAAAGCCGAAAGTCGACTCGATGATGTAGTTCGGCCGCTTCTTGGACTCGATGAAGATGGCGTTGATGTAGAGGCCTAGCATTCCCAGGGTGAAGAGCTGAATGCCGCCGAGCATCAGCATGGTAGCCATGATGGCCGACCAGCCGGGGAGCGACCAGTTGAGGTATTTCATTATAAAGATGACTACCAGATAGCCGAAGGCGCCGAACGATACCAGAAACCCGAGCAGGAGCGAGATCTTGAGCGGGACATCGGAGAAGGAGATCAGCGCCGAATCGAGAAAATTGCTGATGACTCCCCAGCTGAAGACCGGAAATTTTGTTTCCCCGGCAAACCGTTCCTCGCGGTGATAGGTGATAGTGGTCTGGTTGAAACCGATCCAGTTGACCAGTCCCCGGGTAAACGGCCGGTGTTCCTTGAACCTGACCAATTGGTTGACAGCGCGGCGCGACAAGAGCTTGAAATCTCCCACTTCCGGCTGAATGGCGATGTGGGAAACTTTGTGCAGGATTGCGTAACCGATTTTTGTCATAAAGAGCTTGATTTTTGATTCACCGGCGCGGGAGGCCCGTCTGGTATGTATGACGTCCATTTCGGGATTCTTAAGCCAGAGATCAAGCATCTGCGGGATTAGCTCCGGAGGATCCTGCAGATCGCTATCCATGTAAATCACCGCATCCCCTGAGGAATGCTCGAATCCTGCGAATACGCAGGGTGATATGCCGAAGTTGCGTGACATGTTGATAATCTTTATGTCGTCATTCCCCTCGGCCAGTTGCTGCAATATCGCCAGAGAACCGTCCGTAGACCGATCATTGACGAAGATCATCTCATATCCGCGTATCCGTCCAGACAACTCTTTTGCTAAGGCTGTACGAACCCTTGACACAAGCTCTTCGAGGACATCCTCTTCATTGAAAAAAGAAAAAACCACCGATATTTTCACGAGGATTCCTTCATGTTTAATCTGGAAGGTCGGTATTGCCGCTCCGGTTCGTATACGACGATCTTGGACCCCTCGTAATCGAATCTGAACGGTATCTGGAGATATCCTTCCAGTGCTTTTGAGAGGGAGGAGCGATCTGCCTCGGAGACAAAGAACAGCATGAAACCTCCCCCTCCTGCCCCCAAAAGCTTGCCGCCGATAGCTCCGTGTCGCAGAGCCCGGTCATAAATCTCATCGATAGTGGCGTTTGATATTGCTGACGAAAGAGACCGTTTCAGGCACCAGGTTTCGTTCAGCAGTTCACCAAATTCTCTGATGTCGGATTTTTCCGAAGTAAGTATCCGGTAAGCGCTGTCTACAAGTGATTTCATTCCGGACAGCTTATCCAGGTTTTTGGGTGTGTTCCGAACCTGTTCTGCGGCGACATCGGAAGCGTTTCTGGCCAGCCCGGCGAAAACCAGCAGAAGAGAGCTTTCAAAGCGGGCCAGTCGTTCCGGCCTCATTATGACCGGTGTGACGACGATTTCGCCGTTGGTCAGAAAATCTATCCGGTTAAAGCCGCCGTGGGCGGCAAACGCCTGGTCCTGAGAGCCGACATTCTCCATTATCAGGTTTTGCTCGATATGGGTCGCCTGGCTTGCGAGCTCTTTTCTGGTGAGCGTCTGTCCTTGCAGCGCCATCAGGCTGTTGATCAACCCGACTGTGAAGGCCGAACTCGATCCCATTCCGGACCGGGCCGGGATGTCGCCGTCATGATGAATTTCGACACCTGACGTTATATTAAGGTATTTCAAGGTTTCTCGTACGGAGGGGTGCTGTATCTCTTCGACAGTATTAACTCTTT
Organism: uncultured Geoanaerobacter sp.; assembly: GCA_964528055.1. GTDB lineage: Bacteria > Desulfobacterota > Desulfuromonadia > Geobacterales > DSM-12255 > Geoanaerobacter. Next base: position 307,173 of record CAZGQM010000001.1, read on the forward strand.
CAATTAGTGAGTACACAATCCGATGGGTATGCTCGAAAAAGGGGGGTAGGTAGCGACAGGTTATGTAGCTGTATTTGTCAACGCTCACTCCAAGTGCAGATCCGCCATGGTCAAGGTAATAGGACGGATAATCGGTGCCTCCGCCGAAAAAGGAGATCCGGTGAGGGGTTCTCGATATAATCACTGTTCTGCACCTGTTACACCGGACAGCTCCTGTTGGGCTTTCCGGTAATCGTCCGGTATGCCGATATCGACGAAATAACCGTCACTGATGAAAGGCAGAATTTCAAGCGACGCCACGGCTTTCTCTATCAGGTCGGATTCAAGGGAAAATGCCTGTTCTGATGGCATAAATGCGGATATTCGCCGGTTCACAATATACATGCCGCCATTGATGTAGCCGCCATCGGCAACGCCCTTTTCCCTGAAGGCACGAATCTTGCCGTCAGCGATGGAGACAGAACCGAAGCGACCGCAGTCGTTCAGATATTTCACTGCCAGGGTAATATCAGCTTGGTTTTTCGCATGGTATGAAAATAATCCCGCAATATCAACTTCAAAGAAACTATCGCCATTCAGAACCGCCACGTCATTGTCTTCGGTGCAATCGAAGGCTTTTGCCAGCGCCCCGCCAGTGCCAAGAGGTGAGTCTTCTATACTGTACGTTATTGGGATCCCTCTGAATTCAGCGCCGAAGTATGTGCTGATGATTTCGTGTTTATAGCCGACAGACAGGATGACCCTTTTTGTGCCTGCATTCTTCAAAAAGTTCAGAAGGTATGCAAGAAACGGTTTTCCGCAAACCGGCATCATAGGTTTCGGCAGATCGCCGCTTATGCCCCGCAACCGCGTTCCCCTCCCTCCTGCAAGTATTATGGCTTCATTGAGGCGTAAATTCGTTTCCATATGAGGTAACTATCGGTCATTGACGGAGAAAAAATCTTTGCATAGATGCATTCATTCAATTAAAGTTATGCTAAACCTCAAACGGGTCATGTTGCAATGGAAAAGTGCGCAAATTAAAGTTTGATGTTGGCAACCCAAAATATACTAAACGAATTTCTTCGAAAGGAAAGCTGTTTTGAATGGTTAACCCGGTTTCTTCATGAACCTGACGATTGCTTCAAAGCTTCTGCCCGTTATCTGGAGGATGTGTCGTCGCAAGCCCGCCTTCCTGAGTTTCAACGTAACCAATCGCTGCAATGAGGCCTGTCTTATGTGTGCTGTCTGGCGTGAAACTTTGCCGGATATGCAGTTACATGAGATCGAGGTAATTCTTACTGACCTCCGTCGTTTTGGCATCAAGGTGGTTGAGGTCTCGGGGGGCGAGCCGTTTCTGCGTGCCGACATATTGGCACTATTGACCCTGCTGGACAGTCTGGGATTCCTGTACACTACGACTACCAATGCAGCTGTTCTGACTCCTGTACATCTGGAGCACCTGGCAGGGTGCAGAGGGCTGATGCAATTGGCCGTGAGTCTGGATTCGCTGGACAGGGGAACGTATTGCCTTTTGCGTGGGAAGGATCTGCTCCCGCAAGTGCTGCAGAAGATCGACATGATCGTTGCGGCAAAAATGCCGCAACCGGTCAAACTTAATATGGCTTTGAACCGGCTGAATTTCCACGAAGTGCCGGCAGTTCTGGATTATGCAAAGTCCCGTGGGCTTTACCTCTCGGTTTTCCCGGTCAGCCGCGGTACTGGCTTCCTTCATAGACACGACGATACGGTTTTTAATTCATCGATGGAAGAACTGCAGGGGCAGGCAGCTGCCTTCAGGGAAATTGCCCGATTGAGGCGTGAAGGTGAGCCGCTCTGGGAGCATAGCCGATTCTATGAACTGGCAGCAGAGTACGTTCTCGGTCGGCATATGGAACCATGTGGCGCGGGGAGCCTCTTTTTGGATCTTCATGCGGATGGTACACTTGCAGCATGTGTTGACCGCCCGAATTTTGCGGATCTGAGAAGCCTGAGCATTTCTGAGGTTTTGCCGTGCCTTGCGGGAGAGGCTGATGCTGTCCTGAAATGCTCTCGTGAAACCCCATGCTGTTACACATGTACCTATAACATCTCACTGACTGCACGCCACCTTGTTACATTTGTAATGGAAGCGGCAAGGGTCATGCTGACAAATCGAAAATATTACAGGGGAAAAAACAGGACACTCCGGAAAGGGCAGATCAGCGGTTAATGTCGACTTCTTTGGATCAATTTCCTTACGCAGTTATCGGTGCAGGCCCTGCAGGTTTAACGGCTGCCTATGAACTTGCGCGCCAGGGTATGCCGGTTGTGATTTTCGAGAGTGAAAAGCAAGCGGGCGGCATTGCCAAGACGATCCAATACAAGGGTTTCAGATTCGACATTGGAGGGCATAGATTTTTCACCAAACAGTTGATCGTGTTTCACCTCTGGCAGTCGCTGTTGGGTGAGGATTTGCTCATCAGACCCCGTCTGTCGAGGATTTTCTACAATGGCAGGTACTTTGACTACCCCCTTAAACCGTTGAATGTCCTTAAGAATATTGGTGTTGCCGAAAGCGTATACATCCTTCTCAGTTATCTGTGGCGTAAAATACGACCTATTGTTCCGGAAAAAAGTCTGGCTGATTGGGTTACCAACCGGTTCGGCGATCGGCTATTCATAGTTTTTTTCAAAACCTATACTGAAAAAGTGTGGGGCGTGGCGTGCAGCAGTCTCGGCGCCCAGTGGGCAGCTCAACGGATAAAGGGACTTTCTCTTCGTACTGCGGTTCTGAATATGTTTTCAGTTCCGTTTATTCGGAGAAGGGGGCGGGAGATCCGTACGCTAATCGAACAGTTTCACTACCCAAGGCTTGGTCCTGGTATGATGTGGGACGCGCTCAGTGAGCGTTATTTATCGTACGGGGGGGAAATCAGGTTTGACAACAGAATAGTCAACCTGCGCCATGACGGAGAAAGAGTGACAGCAGTCGTAGTTGTTTCGGATGGTAACGTAGAGGAGATGCCGGTGGAGCATGTCATCTCGACGATGCCTCTCAGGCAGCTGATACATGCCCTGCTTCCTGCACCGCCCGAGCATCTTCTTGAAGCGGCAGATCGCCTGCGTTACCGTGACTTTCTCACTGTTGCCCTTATTCTCGACAAACCGGACCTATTCCCCGACAACTGGCTTTACATTCACGACAAAGGGTTGCGAGTAGGGAGAGTTCAGAATTACAAAAATTGGAGCTCTGACATGGTTCCGGATCAGACAATGACCTGCGTGGGACTCGAGTATTTCTGCTTCGAAGGCGATGAACTCTGGTCATCGTCTGATAGTGACTTGGTAGAGATGGCAACAAGGGAACTTGTTGCTCTTGGACTTGCCGAATCCGGTATGGTGCAGGATGGCTCCGTGGTAAGGATGCCAAAGGCATATCCTATGTACGATGAAGGGTTTGAAGATGCACTCGCTATTGTAAGAAAGTACCTTGAAGGGTTCGGAAACCTGCAGGTGATTGGCCGTAACGGCATGCACCGTTACAACAATATGGATCATTCCATGTTGACAGCAATTCTTGCAGTGCGTAATCTGTTCGGAGAACATCATGACCTCTGGGCGGTAAACACCGACGAGGAGCATCATGAGACAGTGGAGGCATAAACCCGAAGCCTGGTTGACGCCAAACTACGCAAGAGATCTACGTTTGTTGTCGGCATCGAAGAGTACGATCCCCGAGTATTGTAGCTCTATTCCAGAGGCATGGGAAAACCGGAGAATATGAATCGCGGCATATGGATCTTGGGAATTGCTCTGTTCCTTGCCGGTGGCGCGACCGGTTTCATTCTCGAAAAAGGTATGAAAGATCGGCGGGCAGGTCATCCTCACCACGCAGTCCGCCAGTCAGGCTACCGTTACATAAATCCCCTGCTGGAGTGTGAACTTGCCCAAGAGTATATCCGGAACAACCGTCTAGGTTCGATAAAGAAGAAGGTTCACAAGTTGATTAAGGAAAAGGTTGCTGCAGGAGAAGCTCAGGACATCGCAATCTATTTTAGGGACCTGCAGGACGGCCCCTGGTTCGGGATCAATGAAAAGGTCATGTTTTCCCCTGCCAGCTTGATGAAACTGCCGGTTCTGATCGCCTATCTGAAGCTAGCTGAAGTGGATCCGGGGGTATTGCAGCGCAAACTTGTATGGGATGATGCTGAGAAGTGGTCATCGATTCAGAACATCAAGCCTGCCGTGCTTATCGAGCGTGGGAAGAGTTATACCGTAGACGATCTGTTGTACCGGATGATGGCCTATTCTGACAACGATGCCTGGCATCTGCTTTTTAAAAACCTAAATTTCCGCGACATGGACAAGATACTCGACGAGGTTGGTGTTGATTACGACCCTGTAAAGGAAGAGGATCTTATGACGGTGAAAGCTTACTCATCGTTGCTCAGAGTCCTCTACAACGCTACATATCTGAGCCGGCCGATGTCAGAAAAAGCGCTTGATCTGCTTGCCAAAGTCGATTTCAAGGAGGGGATCGTTGCTGGGATTCCTGCAGGGGTGCCGGTGGCGAGCAAGTTTGGTGAACGAACCATCGGGATGCAGAATGAGGTCAAGCAACTGCACGAATTCGGGATCATATACTACCCTAAGAACCACTACCTGCTCGGTGTAATGACACGGGGGAAAGATTTTGCAAGGCTCTCCGGAGTAATTCGTGACATATCAAGATTGATCTATAGCGAGGTTGACCTTAATGTTCGCACAATCAACAAATAGGGTAGCATGGCTTCTGCTTTTCAACCTGACGGTGATTCTGTGGATCTCTTCCGATCTGGCCGATGCTGGGATCTATGAAGGGGTCAGGTATTTCCAGCAAGGTCGATACAGCACTTCCAAACGCGAATTTGCCAAGGCAAAGACGCCGTTGGAGTTTCACGGACTTGCAACAGTATATTATTATGGACAAGGTATCCCGAAGGATCATGCAGAGGCTTTCCGCTGGTATAAGAAGGGCGCTGAGAATGGGCATGCCGACTCGATGGTGAGTCTGGCAAGCATGTTTTACAATGGCGAAGGGGTGGCAAAGGATTATAAGGCTGCCTTCATCTGGTACAAAAAGGCTGCTGGGCTGGGAGTTGCAAAGGCTCAGTACAATTTGGGCTATTTATACCAGAATGGTGAAGGAACTTTGCAGAACCTCAAGGAGGCGGCCCGATGGTACAGAAAGGGTGCCGAGCAGGGGCATGCGGCGGCGCAGAACAACCTTGGCCTTATGTACTACAACGGGAACGGGGTGCTGAAAGACAGGTCAAAGGCTGCCGAGTGGTACAGTCGTTCGGCTGAAAACGGATATGCCCAGGCTCGCTTCAACTTGGGACTGATGTATGCAACCGGTGACGGCGTGGCCAAGGATTTGAAAAAGGCAGATGATCTGTTGAGCAAGGCGGCAGAGCAGGGGCTTGAAGAGGCACGTAAAGCTCTCGTGAAACTTGGAAACCACAACTAGGCAAGTAAAAGGGGAACGGCTTGAAGTTACCAAAGGCTGCGATCGTTTTAAACGGATTTATTCACGATTTCACTACCGGATACTGGTTGTCATGTATCATTGCCCTGTATTTTCTGGACGACTTCCAGAAACAGTATCCATCGGTAGAGACAATTCTCAACAACCTCGAGCGGTTTTTCTTCTGGAACTCTATCGGCGCTGTGGTTGTCATTCTTGCCACCGGCGCCGGCCGTACTTTCACCTATGTCGATAATGTATATGGTGAAAACACCGAAAAGGTGAGGCGTAATATGCTTATCCTCAAGCATGTTGTGTTATTGTCTCTTTTCGGTGCCGGTGGTTACTGGGCATATCTGAAGACATTCCACTGATAATTGACTCCTGCTGCTGCTTTAAACGGGCGCTGTTCTTGAAATTTGCAGACAAATAAAGATAAATAATTTAAACTATGAACCTGTATGCCGATAGTATGCATAAGGCTGGCGCAGGATTTGCTTTATGGCGGTGTAGTTGCAGACCATAAAGGAGAATTGGATGAGTATCAAACGTATCGCCCTGATTACACCGCCATACCATTCCGGCGTAGTGGAATCAGCCGGAACTTGGCTGAATGTGGGATTTGTCTATATAGCAGGAGCACTGAGGGCTGCGGGGTATGAGGTAGACTACTATGATGCGATGTCATTATGGCACAAATGGCCTGATATACGGAAGAGGATCGAAGATTTCCGCCCTGATGTAATTGCTACAACTGCATATACCGCCTCGATAATTCATGCAGTGGAACTCTGCGCTCTTGCGAAGAAGATCGACCCTCGCATCTTGACCGTCATCGGCAACGTTCACGCGACCTTTTGCTATGATGAGTTGTTGAGGGAGGATAATTCCGTATTGGATTTCGTGGTACGGGGAGAGGGTGAGGAGACCCTGCCGATGCTCCTGCACTGCCTGAATGCGGGAGATGACCCTAAAAAGGTGCCCGGTGTGGCTTTTTGGAGGGAAGGCGGGGTTGTCGTTACTCCCAAAGCCCCTTATATTCAGAGCCTTGATGCCTTGCCGATGGCCTGGGATCTTGTTGAATGGCCGATCTATACCTACCGGGCAAAAAACAATGCACGACTGGCAATTGTTTCCTCTTCACGGGGATGTCAGCAGAAATGTTCCTTTTGTTCTCAGCAGCTTTTCTGGGCCCAGACTTGGCGTGCCCGGAGCCCTGAAAATTTCGTCGCGGAACTGGAACTGCTTCATGGGACCTACGGTGTGGAAGTCGCAATGTTATCCGATGAAATCCCGACCTTTGACCGTGATCGGTGGGTGAAAATACTCGACTTGATGCTTGAAAGGCGGGTGCCGGTAAAGCTGCTCCTAGAGACTCGCGTGGATGACATCCTTCGTGACGCGGACATTATGGACAAATACCGCGAGGCAGGCGTGGAGCATATTTATGTCGGGGTTGAGGCTGGTAACCAGGTGACACTCGATCTGTTCAAAAAGGATACTGAGGTTGCTCAGTCAAAGCAGGCGATAGACCTGATTAACGGGGCAGACATCGTGTCCGAAACCTCATTCGTTCTGGGTATGCCGGACGATACCCCGGAATCCATAGCAGAGACTGTCGAACTGGCCAAGCATTACAACCCGGATATGGGGTTTTTCCTCGCAATTGCCCCCTGGCCTTACGCAGAGCTTTATCCTGAACTGGAACCATACGTTGCAACCAAGGATTACCGTAAATATAATCTCGTGGAACCGGTGCTAAAGCCGAAAAACATGACTATGGAGCAACTGGAACATGAGCTTGGTAAGGCTTCTCAGAAGTTTTACATGCACAAGTTCCAGAATCTGCATCAACTTTCGCCGTGGAAGCAGGAGTTCATGCTGTCGGTTCTTGATATCTTCATCAACCACTCTTATCTAGCCGGTCAGATGAAAGCGGCAATGAAGGAAGGGAAGGAGATGCCGGAAGAGGTGAAGAGGCTATTGAAGACGGTAAAAGGGGCTGCCGGGGACCGGATGGACCACCATCCTGCAGTGGCTCCAATTCCGTAACTATAGCTTCCAATATACAAAAAAGGCCCCGGTCGAGCATCCCGACGGGGCCTTTTTTGATGGCTGAGTATGAGGTGACTGACAGATCAGCGATGTAAACGCATCATCCCTGCAATAGCCCCGCTGAGGAAGGCAGCTAGCCAGCAAGTATAGATGGTCAGGCTGACTCTATGGAATACACGGTTTACCGCTTCGGCACGCCTCATTAATGAGGCTGCCAATGCGAGCATGAAGTGGAAGGCCATACCTGCCAATGAGGCAATCCCTGTAATGTTATGCCACTCAGGTGCCTTGCCGTAGGTTCTTGCATACTGGCTCATCTCCATTGTTCCCATATAATCGAAAAGCAGTCCAAGTCCGAAAATGATCAGATGCCGCGTATGGAGGCCGTGACGTCTGCCGCTGAACACTGCCCAAGTGTAAAAAATCAGGGCTAGGTTCATCCAAATGACGCCGTACAGCAACATGGCTATGCTCCTTATGGTGAGTTCTGTGATGTCATGGTGTAAATAGTCAGATTTTAATCAGATCATACGCCCGTGAGCCAAGCCCGATCTTTTCAGCATGTTCCAGTTGTACTTCCCAGTCGATATCAGGATACACCCCCCGGAACTTGTCTCCCCCCGGTTCATGTCCACTCTTCAGTGCAGTATCGGCATTTCCTCTGGCATTGTTCACCAGGTCTGCACAGGCCTGGTCGAGAGCAACCGGGTCGGTTGATGCACAGATTCCAATGTCGTTGACTATGGGGGCATCCGCATGCCCGTAACAGTCGCATGCCGGTGAGACCTGAGTGATGAAATTGAGGTACACGGTTTTGTGCCCTTTTCCTGCAACTGCACCCAGGGCATGCTCGGCCATCTTTTGCATGACCAGATCGGATGCCTCATTCCACTGGATTGTGATCGCTTTCTGTTGGCAGGCGGTGATGCATCGGCTGCAACCGACACACTGTTCGGGATCGATTTTTGCCTTCCCCTCAATCATGGCGATGGCTTCATGTGCGCAGGCCTTCAAACAGCCTCCGCAGCCGTTACAGAACTTTTCGGCCACCTTCGGTGCCACGGTAGAATGCTGGACCATTTTTCCGCTGCGGCTGGAGCATCCCATGCCCAGGTTTTTCAAGGCGCCACCAAAGCCGGTCAGTTCGTGACACTTGAAATGGGTTACCGTCACCAGGGCATCAGCCTCGATGATTTCTGAACCGATGCTGACCTTTTTCAAAAGCTCACCTGGTATTGGAACCTCCACAGCGGTTTGGCCTCGCAGACCGTCCAACATGATAAGCGGTGCATTTACGACAGCATAGGCAAAGCCGTTCTCGATGGCACACGTAAGTGCCGATACAGCCTCTTTGCGTTCGCCGGGATAGAGCGTCGATGAGTCTGTAAGAAACGGCATCCCGCCCCATCTCTTGATCTCCTCCACCACTCTCCTCACAAAAATCGGGCGGACAAATGTGTGATTTCCCCGTTCCCCGAAATGGATTTTAACAGCGACAAGATCTCCGTTATTCAAACGTCCCTGAAGATCCGCCTTTTCCAGCAGCCTGCCAATCTTTCCCATCAGGTTCTCATGGTGACTTGTCCGCATATCAGCGAAGTACACAGCGGTTTTCATGTTCCCCTCCTTCTGGCTAATTCCTGCAAAAAGCTACCATAGCGCAGTTGATTATTCAATGCTTCTCCTCCCGGAGCTAAAGTATGGTGGCACAGGGGCGATAAATATGGTATGAGAGAGGCTGTTTTGATGGATCAAGCCTGGTTTTCACGGGCGGCACAAAAACTGGATACGTAAGGTAATGAAGATATTTTTGCAACAAAGAGCAGAAAATATCTTCTAGCTTACTAAATGAGTACGGGAGCTGTCGATGTCACTGGGGGATGAACTACGCGAACTCTGGATTATGGGTCTGGGTGGACGCAAGGAACGTGGGGCTTTTGTTGGCGGCTATCTGGAGTCTGCAGGCTATATGACGAGGATCGCCGATCCCGATGATCTGGCTGTTACAAGGCCCCTTGGAATAATTCTCGACCTTTCCCCTTCATCCGCTGATGGCTGGGGTATCCTGCTCAACCTGAAGAGCGATCCGACAACCAGAGACATTCCGATTCTACCCCTCTTTCTCAGCGAACAGGGGAAAGTGGGGGGGGTCTTTCCTGTGGCCGGTTTTTTCACCGTGCCCACCGACGAGGAGTATCTGGCGCAAAAGCTTGCTGTGCTGGGGCTTACTGAAGATGTGATCGACTATGATCTTCAAGCCCTCATCGTGTCACGTAAGGGTGAAGAGAAATTATCCAAATGCCTGGAGGGACTCGGTTTCGAAGTAGTAAACGCGTATACCGGCAAGGAGGCATTGGCGCTGATCACTATCGGCCACCCCTACATCATATTTTCATCACTCATGCATTCCGACATGGGTGCTTTTGAACTCATTGAGCGACTCCGGCTCTATCCCCAGACCCGCAATATTCCATTTTTTGTGATGGTCAAGGATGCCATGAAGGATGGCGAGCGTGCCGCAATGAGCCGTGAAATCGACCACCTGGTTCGGAAGAAGAGTCTGACACGGGAGGAGTTTCTCTCCTATCTTCGCCGAAGGCATCTGCCCGACGCCGGTTGATCCGGAACGCCGAATAGGCGATCGAATAGTGCAAAAAAGGCCGAACTACAGCCTGCGAGGGCAGGTGTGGTTCGGCCTTTTTTTGCATAAACAATGCTTAATGGAGTATGATGTTATCCACAATTACCATCCCCGCTGTAACCGTCAAGGTACCATGAAGAGTACTTTGCCCGACAACACTGGTGAATGTCCTGTCGTAACCGCCTGCGAGTTTGAAAGCCACATTTCTGTTAAGATCCAGATTCTCGGTAATATTCATATTCCGAACCTGAAGGACATCGTTGAAGATAGCAGAGTTGTAGGCCGTCTGCAGCGAATTGTATCGGTCGGTATATGATTTTACGAGGTAGCTGAAGATCGAGGTGACGTTGCGTGCAGCACTCATTGTGACTGTACAGGCATTTCCATTGGTGCTGTCACAGCCTGCCCAGCTGTCGAAGACGGTTGTTGCACCGGCATTTGCGGTCAGCACTACTGACGACCCCGGTCGGAATGTCTGGATGCAGTAGCCGTTACATACGGCGCCGGTAGAAAAGCTGACTGATCCGCTATCCACGATATTAAGTGTCAGCGGAAGGTTGGCAGCAAAATTTGCAGTCACGGTTTTTGCGGCTGTCATGACAACTGTGCAGATCTGTCCGTTTACCACATCACACCCGGACCAGCTGACGAAGTAATTATCTGCATTGGCTGCCGGTGTCAGATTTACCGTGGTGCCAGTGGCTATGGGCTGGCTGCAGTTGGTGGTACAGCTCCCGCCGGTAGAAAGGTTGACACTGCCTGAGCCGTTGATGGCAATGCTGAGAGCCTTTGAATTTACTATCGTGTAAGTGACTGTATTGACCGGCTCAACATTTCCTGAAAGGTCAACTGCAAAGAACTTCAGCACAGCTGATGAAGCAATCGGAATCGGATCGCCGTATTGTGCTGAAGCCGTAGTGGGGGTTAAGCCATCGAGGGTGAAATAGATTCTGGCTGGTTCATCTGCGATCAGTGCAATGGCCTGTGCATCGACATAGGTGCCGGTATCCAGTGACGCAGTTGTGGATGGTGGCATTGTATCGTTGCCCAGAACAGTTGACGGGATTATCCCAGGTGAATATGGGGTGCCGTCACCTAGCTGGCCAGAATCGTTGTTACCGGTTATCCAGGCGGTGCCGTCACTTTTTATTACGGCAGAGTTTGTATCCCCTGCGGCAATTGAGACTGCATTGACAAAATCGACCAGTTGCCGGGGTGCGAAGTTGCTGATACTGGTACCGTCACCAAGCTGCCCTTTGTAATTACCGCCCCAGGACCAGACTGATCCATTTGACAGAAGAGCCAGCGAATGATTTTCGCCTGCTGCAATACCTGATGCCCCGGAAATTGAGAGCGCTTGTACCGGAGCATTGCGGTTTGTATTGGTGCCGTCACCCAGCTGGCCAGAGCTGTTGGAACCCCAGGCTACAACAGTTCCATCTGATTTTACCGCCAATGAATGAAGCTGACCGGCAGCTATCGCGTTTACCTGACTCAACCCTGAAGCAGCAGGGACAACTCTTGAGTTGTTGGTGCCGTCACCCAGCTGGCCGTAACTGTTTGATCCCCAGCTCCAGACCGTTTTGTCTGATTTCAGTGCCAAGCCGTGCAAGTAACCTGCTGCGATTTTTGAAACGCCTGAAAGACCGCTCAACATTACCGGAACGTTGCTGTTGGAAGTGGTACCGTTGCCCAGCTGGCCGGTGTTGTTGCTCCCAAAGGCCCAGACCGTGCCGTCCGATTTCAGTGCCATGCTGAACTGCTCTCCGGCAGCTATTGCTGTAATGCCGGTCAGCCCAGCAACCTGGACAGGCTTATCCTTGTTGGTGTTGGTGCCATCACCGACCTGTCCATAGCTGTTTGCCCCCCATGCCCAGACCGTCCCGTCACCCTTGAGGGCCAGGCTATGATAGGCTCCGGCAGAAACTGCGGTTATCCCCGTGAGCATGGGATGGACGAGGCCTATCTGTTGAGGCAACGATACATTGTCAAGAGTGCCGTTACCAAGTTGACCTGCGCTGTTATTCCCCCAGGTCCAGACCGTTCCGTCGTTCTTCAGCGCAATTGAGTGAAAGGCACCTGATGAAACTGACAATGTTGATGCAAATCCCTTGACTGGAACAAAATGATCCTTGTAAAGCTTTGAACCGTCACCAAGTTGGCCGAATTCATTCTTCCCCCATGCCCAGATTGATCCATCCCCCTTGAGCGCCACTGTATGGCTTCCACCGGCGGCAAGGGTAGTCAAGCCGGTAATCCCCTGAAGCTGAACAGGAACATACCTGTCAGTTGTCGTGCCGTCACCCAACTGGCCATAGGTGTTGCCGCCCCAGGTCCAGACAGTGCCGTCATCCTTAAGTACCGTGCTGTGGATATCACCACCTGTAATCCTGTTGACATCGGAAATTGTACTGATCTTTTTCGGGATAGAGCTGTCCAGCGTAGTGTTATCCCCTAACTGGCCGTGATTGTTTCCCCCCCAGGCCCAGACAGAACCATCCTTTTTGAGAGCAATACTGTGAAGCAGTCCACCACCTATGGAAGAGATGTCGCTCAGACCGGCTGCCTGAACAGGTGTCGTCTGCACTGAAGTTGTGTTGTTGCCCAGCTGCCCTGATGAGTTGAATCCGACACCCCAGACTGTTCCGTCGCTTTTGAGGAACAGCGAGTGATACCCGCCGACTGCAATAGCGGTTACCCCGCTGATACCCTGGACCTGGACCGGCATCGTCCTGTTAAATAAACTTCCGTCTCCCAGCTGTCCATATCCGTTGTCTCCCCATGCCCATACAGTGCCGTCAGACTTGAGAGCAATAGTATGATATGCGCCTGATAGCACGGCTGTTATGCCTGCTAGCCCTGGAACCTGCACGGGAGTGTTTCTGTTCGTATTGGTACGATCTCCGAGCTGTCCGTAAAGGTTGCCTCCCCACGTCCATACCGTGCCGTCACTCTTTAGTGCAACCGTATGATTGTAGCCTGCGCTGATGTCAATACCATTTGCAAAAGCTGTCACCTGTACCGGTGCGACCTCGTCAGTGGTCGTGCCGATTCCAAGCTGGCCGACATCATTCTTGCCCCAGGTCAGGACGTGCCCGTCCGTATCAAGGGCCACGGAATGGTTGGATCCCGCCACAACCCGAGATGACAGCGTAGCAACTGGAGCGGTAGTTACTGTTATGCCGGACTGGACGCCAGTGATTAATACATTTACGGTGTCTGTAGCCCTTACAAAATGAGTTGCGACCGTTTTCAGTATTACCTGATACACAAACGTATGCTCACCAGCGTCAGTCGCCACAAAAGTGTAGTTTGAGGGGAGGAATGCCTGGGCATCGCTGCTCGAGAATCTTACCGTCCCCGTGTATCCTTCAGCTTTATTTCCGAATGAATCAGCAGCAGTCACGGTTATGCTCCCTGCGGTCCCTGCTGCGCGAGGAGTCATTATCCCTGAGACCAGAAGATTGCTTGCAGTCGCAGCAGTAATGGCAATTCCCGACCGCGTCCCCTTGATGGTAGGAAGGAGGGTGTCTGTTACGGTAATCGACTGGTAACCTGCCGTCCTGAGAGTAACCGGGAATGTATGCACACCCGCATCTCCGGCTACGAACGTATAGTCAGAAGGCAACACTGCCTGGGAATCGGTGCTGGTAAACCTGACGACGCCGGTATAGCCGATCGCCGTGTTGCCAAAGGTATCCTTGGCTGTTACGGTGATGCTGCCGGCAACACCTGCAGTATTCGGAGAGACATATCCGGTAACTGTCAGTACGCTTGCAGGCGCCGGATTTACTACTATACCGGACTGTGTGCCTGTGATGGTGGCTGTTACGGTGTCTGTAGCAGTTACAGACCATGTGCCGATCGAGATGAACGTTACTGATGCAAATGCATGAACTCCTGCATCACCTGTCACAAAGGTATAATTTGCTGGAAGTACTGCCTGAGGATCACTGCTGGAGAAGCGGACCGTGCCAAGATAACCGGTAGCTGTGTTCCCGAATTGATCTCTGGCAGTAACAGTGATGGTAGCTGGTGCTCCGACGAATCTTGGCGAGGTAACACCGCTTACAGACAGATTGGTGACTGCAGCAGCTGTTACAGATATGCCGGACTGCGAACCGGTGATGGTTGTAGTAACCGTGTCGGTAGCTGTTACCGATTGGATCCCTGCGGTTCTGAGGGTGATCCCTGATGCAATAGTCCGAACTCCGGCATCTCCGGCAACAAAAATGAAGTTCGCCGGAATGAGTGCCTGCGGGTCACTGCTGGTGAAGTGAACTGTTCCCAGATACCCGGTCGCCGTATTGCCGTATGCGTCTTTTGCCGTAACAGTGATGTTCCCCGCAACCCCAGCAATCCTAGGTGTTGCAAGGCCAGACAGCTGTAGAGATGTTGCTGATGCGGGGTTTACAACTATATTAAACTGAGTTCCGGTTATTGAAGTGGTAACCGTATCCGTTGCTGTTACGGACCAGGTCCCGGCTGTCTTCAGTACGAGCGAAGCAAACGTATGAACGCCAGCATCACCTGCTACAAAGGTATAGTCCGAAGGGAGCGTTGCCTGGAGGTCGGTGCTGATAAAATGCACTGTTCCGGTGTAGCCGGTCGACGTATTGCCGAACTGGTCCCTGGCCGTTACGGTTATGCTGCCAGAAGTACCTGCAGTGCGTGGAGTAACCAGCCCTGAAACTGCAATGATTGAGGCTGAATCAGCTGTTACCGCAATGTTTTGCTGTGAACCGGTGATGGTTGCGGTGACAGTATCGGTTGCAGTGATCGACTGCGTACCTGATGTCTTAAGGGTCACCCCGGCAGTGAACGTATGCACGCCGGCATCTCCGGCCACAAACAGGTAATTTGCAGGAAGCACCGCCTGCGGATCACTGCTTGTGAATCGAACTATGCCGGTGTAGTTCGTCGCAGTATTACCGAAGGCATCTCTTGCCGTTACCGTAATGCTACCGACAGACCCGGCAGTCCGTGGAGAACTGATTCCGGTAATAACGAGAGTCGTAGCCGAGGCCGGATTAATCACAATTCCTGATTGTGCACCGGTAATTGTCGCATTCACCGTGTCGGTTGCAGTGACAGACCAGGTGCCGATCGATTTGAGGCTTATCGTGGCAAAGGTACGAACTCCCGAATCGCCGGCAATGAAGGTGTAATCCGCGGGGAGAGCAGCCTGGGCATCGTCGCTGGTGAAATGCACTTTACCGTTGTAGCCGGTTGCGGTGTTGCCGAAGGGGTCCTTTGCTGTAACCGTAATGCTTCCGATAGCCCCAGCTGTGCGTGGGGAGGCAAGGCCGTTGACCAGCAGAGTGCTTGCAGCGGCAGGATTCACGGTGATTGAGGAGTGCAAGCCGGTTATCGACGGAGTGACGGTATCAGTCGCAGTGATTGTTTGAGCTCCTGATGTTTTGAGCACGATAGTGGTAAATAGATAGACACCCGCATCTCCCGGCATGAAGGTATAGTCTGCCGGCAGAACGGCCTGTGGGTCACTGCTGGTGAAATGAACGGTTCCGGTATAACCGGTTGCAGTGTTGCCGTAAGCATCCTTGGCAGTGAGCGAAACAGTGCCGACGGTGCCGGCAGTTCTCGGAGAAATGACTCCGGTGACGGTAAACGTGCTGGCAGCTGCGTGATTGACCAGTATCCCTGTCTGCGAGCCGGTAATTGTTCCCAAGATGGTGTCAGTTGCCGTTATGGACAGGTTTCCGACAGTCTTCAGGGTGATGAGGTTGGTAAAGGTGTGGACACCGTTGTCTCCGGCCACAAAGGTGTAGTTGGCCGGCAGGGCCGCCTGTGCATCGCTGCTGGTGAAACGTACAGTGCCGGTGTACCCGGTTACGGTGTTGCCGAACGAGTCTTTGGCCGTGACGGTAACGCTCCCTGTCGTGCCGGCAGTCACCGGTGAGGCAAAGCCGCTTACCACAAGCGTGCTGGCGGTTGCCGGGTTTACAATGATGCCGGTCTGGGCACCGGTAATGGTTGCGGTAATGGTATCGGTTGCCGTTACCGACTGGGTACCGACCGTCCTGAAGGTTATGGACGGGAAGGTGTGGAGTCCGGCATCACCCGGGACAAAGGTGTAATCGGTTGGAAGGATTGCCGTAGCATCACTGGATGTGAAGTGTACGGTTCCTGTATAACCGGTTGCCACGTTGTTGTATGCATCCCTGGCAGTGACGGTTACACTGCCGACAGCACCGGCTGAACGTGGAGTGGTGACTCCTGCAACAACCAGTGTGCCTGCAGCAGCCGGATTGACCACAATGCCTGCCTGGCTGCCGGTGATCGTGCCTGTGACCGTATCGGTAACGGTAACTGACTGCGTACCGGCGGTTCTCAGGGTGATGAGGTTTGTAAAGGTATGGACGCCGTTGTCACCAGCGATGAAGCTGTAGTTCGAAGGGAGGAGTGCCTGTGCATCGCTGCTTGCAAATTGAACGGTACCGGTGTAGCCGGTCGCAGTATTGCCGTATGCATCCTTTGCCGTAACGGTTATGCTCCCCGCTGTACCGGCCGTACGGGGCGTGGTGACACCTGTGACCGAGAGAGTGGCCGCCGTAGAGGGGTTGACCTGTATCCCCAACTGGCTGCCCGTAATCGTCCCGACAACTGTGTCGGTAACCGTAACCGACTGGGTGCCGGCAGTTCTCAGGTTGACCAGGTTGGTGAAGGTGTGAACTCCGGCATCTCCGGCAACGAATGTGTAGTTGGCAGGGAGGAGCGCCTGCGGATCACTGCTGGTGAAATGAACGGTGCCGGTGTAGCCGGTCGCAGTGTTTCCGAAAGAATCCTTGACGGTAACGGTTATGCTGCCAAGGGTTCCGGCTGTTCGCGGTGAGGAAAGACCTGTTACGGTAATTGCACTGCCTGTTTCCGGGGTGACCACTATCCCGGCCTGTGAGCCGGTTATGGTTCCGGTAAGAGTATCGGCAGCAGTTACCGACCAGGTACCTGCGCTTCTGAGTGTCACTGAAGTGAAGGTGCGAACTCCCGCATCACCCGGCGTGAAGGTATAGTCTGCCGGCAGTACAGCCTGCAGATCGTTGCTGGTGAAATGTACCGTACCGGTGTACCCGGTAGCGGTGTTCCCGAATGGGTCCCTGGCAGTAACGGTCAGGCTGCCTGGCGTACCTACGGTTCTAGGTGAGGTTAAGCCTGTCACGGTGAGGGTACTGGCTGCTGCCGGGGTAACGGTAATCCCTGTCTGGGTTCCGGTTACGGTGCCGCTTACGGTGTCAGTCGCCGTGATGGAGAGGCTGCCAACGGTCTTCAGGGTGATGAGGTTGGTAAAGGTGTGGACACCGTTGTCTCCGGCCACAAAGGTGTAGTTGGCCGGCAGGGCCGCCTGTGCATCGCTGCTGGTGAAACGTACAGTGCCGGTGTACCCGGTTACGGTGTTGCCGAACGAGTCTTTGGCCGTGACGGTAACGCTCCCTGTCGTGCCGGCAGTCACCGGTGAGGCAAAGCCGCTTACCACAAGCGTGCTGGCGGTTGCCGGGTTTACAATGATGCCGGTCTGGGCACCGGTAATGGTTGCGGTAATGGTATCGGTTGCCGTTACCGACTGGGTACCGACCGTCCTGAAGGTTATGGACGGGAAGGTGTGGAGTCCGGCATCACCCGGGACAAAGGTGTAATCGGTTGGAAGGATTGCCGTAGCATCACTGGATGTGAAGTGTACGGTTCCTGTATAACCGGTTGCCACGTTGTTGTATGCATCCCTGGCAGTGACGGTTACACTGCCGACAGCACCGGCTGAACGTGGAGTGGTGACTCCTGCAACAACCAGTGTGCCTGCAGCAGCCGGATTGACCACAATGCCTGCCTGGCTGCCGGTGATCGTGCCTGTGACCGTATCGGTAACGGTAACTGACTGCGTACCGGCGGTTCTCAGGGTGATGAGGTTTGTAAAGGTATGGACGCCGTTGTCACCAGCGATGAAGCTGTAGTTCGAAGGGAGGAGTGCCTGTGCATCGCTGCTTGCAAATTGAACGGTACCGGTGTAGCCGGTCGCAGTATTGCCGTATGCATCCTTTGCCGTAACGGTTATGCTCCCCGCTGTACCGGCCGTACGGGGCGTGGTGACACCTGTGACCGAGAGAGAGATAGTTGATGCAGGTGTCACGGTTATGCCGGACTGGGTGCCATTGATTGAAGGGGTTGCCAGGTCGTTTACCGTTACTGACCAGGTACCGGCAGACTTGAGCACCACAGAAGTGAACGTATGAACCCCCAAGTCTCCTGCCGTAAACGTGTAGTCGGCAGGCAGGGCTGCCTGTGAATCACTGCTGGTGAAATGCACCGTACCGGTGTAGCCGGTAGCGGTATTGCCGAAGGTATCGAGGACAGTCACGGTTACGGTACCGGTTGTTCCTGCAGTGCGAGGTGATGTGATACCTGATACCACTATTGTGCTTGCAGAGGAGAGGTTGATGGTTACTGCTGCCATTGATGATACTGAGACATTTCCTGCTGCGTCCTTGGCCCAGGCCCGGGCAACTCGGGTCCCGGAGCCGGCAAAGGTATAGCTGGTCGGAGCTGTGGCTGACCAGCCGATATCGGTGGGAAGGGGAGCTGTGGCACTCTCATTAATCATATAGCCGGTTACGCCAACGTTATCGGAAGCGGTGAAGCTGTTTACCGCAACAGTCAGCGAGGTTGCAGTAACCGGCATGGAGAAGGCGGTGATGGTAGGTGCTGTGGCATCCGTGATAGTCACATTTGCCGTCATGCCGGTTGAGACATTTCCTGCCGCATCCTTGGCCCAGGCATAGGCAGTCTTTGCGCCATATCCGCCGAAGGTAAAGCTGGTCGGTGCGTTTGTAGTCCACCCGGCTGCTACGGCTGCAGGAGGCGTTGCACTCTCGGTGATCATGTATCCTGTCACGGCCACGTTGTCTGTGGCGGCAAAGGCAGTGACGTTCACTGCAAGATTGGTTGCCGTTGCTGGCATCGAAAAACTGGTGATTGTCGGGGCAGTTGAATCGTTTACCGTCACGGTGGCAGATGCACTGGACGAAACATTGCCAGCGGCATCCTTTGCCCAGGCGTAGGCACTCCTCACCCCGTACCCGCTGAAGGTGAAGCTGGCCGGCGCAGATCCGCTCCACCTGGCATCACCGGCAGCCGGAGCGCCGGCAGATTCAGTTATCATGTAACCGGTAACGGCAACGTTATCGGAAGCAGTGAAAGTGGTCACTGAAACCGTTAGGGTCGTAGACGATGTCGGCATGGTGAAGGCGGTGACGGTAGGGGAGGTGGTGTCAACAGCCGTGGTGCTATTCAGGACCTGCTGGGCAGACCCGGTCACACCATCGATATCCTGATAGGTGACACGGACGTTATAGGACGAATTGGAAGTCAACCCGGTAATAACCGTGCCGTACGGACTGGCGGAATGGCTGAGGGTCTGCCAGGTTGTGTAGGCAAGGTCTGCTGAAAGTTTGTACTCCACCAAAAGTGTGTTGTTACCGTTCGCATCGTCCGAGTATGGGGCTGATACGCTGATTGATGTGGCCCCGGCTGCAAAAGCTGTTGCAGTTCCTGCCGTGGTACGGTTGTCATTGATCATGACCGTTGCTGAGAACCCGGCAGACACATTCCCGGCTGCATCTTTTGCCCAGGCATATGCAGTGCGCAAACCGTATCCAGCGAAGGTGAAACTGATTGGTGCAGTTGCTGACCAGCCGCCTGCTCCTGCAGCTGGAGGGGTGAAGCTTTCGGTTATCAGGTAGCCGGTTACGGCAAGATTGTCGGTTGCAGAGAAGCTGGTGACCGGAACGTTCAGCGATGTTGCTGTCGCAGGCATGGCGAATGCTGTGACAACCGGGGCATTGACATCGTTGATCGTCACCGTGGCTGCCACGCTGCTGGAAACGTTTCCGGTGGCATCTTTGGCCCATGCATAGGCGGTCTTTGCGCCATAACCGCTGAAGGTGAAGCTGGTCGGAGCTGTGCTTCCCCAGGCGGAATCAGTCGGGAGGGGAGCAGTGGCATTCTCGGTGATCAGGTAACCGGTTACCGCAGTATTGTCAGAGGCGACGAATGTCGTAACGGCCACCGTAAGGGCCGTAGCAGTGGTTGGCATCGTGAAGCTGTCCACTGTCGGAGGGATGATATCGCCTACCGCCGATGTTTCGGCTACCGTAATGCTTTGATATCCGCTGGGTGCGCCGGTCGCCATCGAGCCGTACAGGTATGCAGGAGCTGCATTGACTGCTGACATGGAGAAGATGACAAGCAGCCGGTTGCCGTTCTCTAAGGTAAAGGAGGTATTGTTGAAACTTCCGGACATGGTCTGTCTGGTTGTGACAGCCGGATTCAGAGTAAAGCTGATCGTCCCCTTGGCTGCCCCTACAATCCCCGTGGTCTCGCTGTATTCATACAGAGTTGCCTTTGCGCTTGCAGCAGTACCGGTTACTTTCATGTACATATCGGCATACACGCCGACACTGGCTTCTATAAACCTGTTGGCGTTGGTGTAACGGGGGGTATACATTCTTACCATTTCTTGATCGGTACCGGTCCATGCAGAACCTGAACCTGCCTGCACTACTCCCTGTACCGATTCGATAGGGGCCATTTCAGTGGCAAGGCCTCTTGTCTGGTTTGTGGAACCGAGGGGAGTGACAGTGTAAATCTGGCCGGTCGCTGTCACCGTTGTATTACCATCAATGCCGATTGATGTTGCCGACCCTGCATTCAGATAATACGTGACAGGAGAGATAACGTTGACTGTTGCTGCACGACTGGCAGAGACGTTGCCAGAAGCGTCCTTTGCCCATGCATAGGCGGTTTTCAGGCCGTAGCCGCTGAAGGTGAAGCTGGACGGTGCAATCGCACTCCAGCCTGCTGCACCGGATGATGGGGCAATCGGGCTTTCGGTTATCAGGTAGCCGGCGACTCCGACCGAGTCGGTGGCGGTAAAGGTTGAAACCGGAACAGTCAGGGAGGTTGCGGTTGCAGGCATAGAGAATGCCGTTACGTTGATGGTCGAAGAGGTTACCGTCAACGTGCCGTCAACATAGGTGAAACTGTAGTTGCTGCTTACACCGCCGCTGGCGGTTATCGGGTAAGTGCCCGCCGGGCTGGAACTGTTTGCTGTCGAGGTGGCTGAAGGCTGGGTTATAAGTGCTGTTTCATTCTCGCTGTTCACAAACCCGCTGTAGGTAACTGTGAATGCCGGGTTGGGGCTACCGGCAACCTTGCTCTTGTTGTCAGCCGTTACCGTGAGAGCTGCCTTGTCGACCGTAAGTGTGCCTGCTACATAGCTCAAGCTGTAGTTACTGCTCACCCCGCCGCTGGCGTTGATCGGGTAAGAGCCTACCGGAGTTGAAATGGTAGTGGAAGTCGTGGCGGTCGGCTGAGTGGTGAGGCTGGCTGCCGTGTCACCGTTAGTAAAGCCGCTGTACGATACGGTCAGGACCGGGTTTGCCACACCGTAGGTTTTGCTTTTGTTGTCTGCAATAACCGTGAGGAGTGCCGGCGTGACAGTGAGTGAGCCATTAACATATGAGAAGTTGTAGTTGCCGCTTGCACCGCCGCTGGCGGTAATCGGATAACTGCCCACAGGAGTTGCAGGTGTTGCGGTTGTAGCTGCAGTAGGCTGAGTGGTGAGGCTGGATGCCGTATCACCGTTTACAAAGCCGCTGTACGATACCGTCAGAACCGGGATTGAATCTCCATATAGTTTACTTTTGTTATCTCCGGTTACGGTCAATGTTACCGGGGTGATGGTAAGGTTGGCTCCGGTATAGGAGATTGAGTAGTTGCTCCCGGCACTCAATGTATTTTGAAGTATTGCGTATGGAGAGCCGGAGACGTTTTCTCCGGGTGCTCTGCTGAGGCTGCCGGTCATTATGGCAATAGTGTCGCCGTTCACAAATCCACTTGCTGTATAGGTCAATACAGGGTCAGCGGAGCCGTAAGACTTGGTCTTGGCATGTGCCGTAACGGTAAGGATAGCAGGAGTTACCGTCAGTGTTCCTGCCACGTAGCTGAAGCTGTAGTTGCTGCCGACCCCGCCGCTGGCAGTGATCGGATAAGTTCCAACAGGGCTGGACGTTATCGCTGTCGTGCTTGCGGTCGGCTGGGTCGTAAGGCTAGTTGCAGTGTCACCGTTTACAAAACCGCTGTAAGATACCGTCAATGCCGGGTTGACAGAGCCCTGTACCTTGGTCTTGTTGTCCGCGGTTACGGTCAGCGGCGCAGGGTTGACGGTCAGGGTTCCGGCTATGTAGGTGAAGCTGTAGTTACCGCTTGCTCCACCTGCTGCGGTTATCGGATATGTGCCTGCCGGACTGCCGGTCAAGGCGGTCGTGCTCGCTGTAGGCTGCGTGGTAAGGCTCGCTGCCGTGTCGCCGTTCACAAAGCCGCTGTACGAAACGGTCAGCGCAGGATTAACAGCTCCGTATGTCTTGCTGTTGTTGACCGCTGTGACGGTAAGTGCTGCAGGGTTGATCGTCAGGGTACCGGCTACGTATGTGAAGCTGTAGTTGCTGCTGACCCCGCCGCTGGCTGTGGTCGCATAGCTTCCTGCAGGTGAGCCTGTCAGGGCTGTCGTTGTAGCGGTAGGCTGTGTGGTGAGGTTTGCCGCGGTCTCAGTGTTGACAAAACCGCTGTACGATACCGTCAGAGCCGGGTTCACCGCTGCGTAGGTTTTGCTTGCGCTGCTCGCGGTGACCGTCAGGGTTGCCTTGTTGACGGTGAGTGGCTGAATAACGTCAGCTGCCGCCTCATAGTTCAGATCGCCCGCCTGGCTGGCGGTGATGTTGGTGGTACCTGCACCGACGATGTGGATGTTGCCACCCACGATGGTGGCAACAGCTGGGTTGGAGCTGGCATAGGTCACCGTAAGCCCGGAGCTTGCCGTTGCGCCGGGAGCATAGTCGGCTGCCCCGTAGGTCTTGGCTGCAAGTGCTCCGAAGGTGATGGTCTGGGTCTGCTTGGTTACCGTCAGTGTTCCTGCCACGTAGCTGAAGCTGTAGTTGCTGCCGACCCCGC
>CAZGQM010000001.1:330452-435109 GCA_964528055.1 uncultured Geoanaerobacter sp.
CTTGGTCTTGTTGTCCGCGGTTACGGTCAGCGGCGCAGGGTTGACGGTCAGGGTTTGTGTGACATCTGTAGCAGGATTGTATGTGCCGTTTCCTGGCTGACTGGCGGTAATAATGGTTGAACCGGCCCCGACAATGTGAATATTGCCGCCAACTATAGTAGCTACTGACGAGTTTGAACTTGCATAGGCAACCGTGAGCCCGGAGCTTGCTGTGGCTCCTGGGGCATAATCAAGATCACCATAGGTTTTTGGTGGCAGAGGATTGAAGGTTATGGCCTGGGAGAGTTTCGATGTAACCGCTGTGCCTTCGGCACCGATTGATACATTCCCGGCCACGTCGTAAGCGCAGACCCTATACGCAAACTGGGATGCCGCTGTAAGACCGGTATCATTGAACCCTGAAGCTATCCCTTCGTAGATGGGTGTTCCACTGCAGTCTGCAGGTGCTGTGGCCCCGCTGGAGCGGACTAACTTGTAGGTGTTCGAAGCAGCAAGACCGGATCCACTGTCTGTAGCTGCTGTCCAGGAAAGATCTATCTGGGAGGAACTGACAGGGGTGGCTGTCAAGGTGCCGTCTACAGGGGGCGAAACATCATACATTACAGATGCATTGGAAACAGTCGTTGCAGGGTTGCCGGCCATGTCGGTTGCATCGAATGATACGGTGTAGATTGAGCCGTCTGCAAGAGCCAGACCTGTGTTTACATCAGTGTGCGCGCCTGAGGTAAGGTCGGCACCGATTATGGTAAATATCCGCGGCGATCCGCTATCAGCTGCCCCTCCGGTCCGGGTGAAGGTTACCGTGCCGGACTGCGCCTGCTCGGAGAGCGTGTAGCTTATCAGTGCGGTCTTGACGAAGCTGCCGGCGGCAGGTGCGGTGGCAGTTATGGCTACAGCCGTGGAGTCAAAGGTTACGTTAGAGTTGGATACAGGTGTTGAGCTGTTCGATTCAAGGTCAACCACGTTTTCCAGGGAGACCGTGTATGTCGCTCCGTCTACCAGGTTGGTGAAGCCTGTGTTAAGGGCCGTGTGGCTCCCAGAGGTCAGGTCGGTGCCGCTCAGGTTGTAGGTATGTGGCGAGTTGCCATCAGCTGTTCCACCGGTGCGAGTATATACGACCTGGCCTGATGCTATTTCCTTGCTCAGGCTGTAGCTTACCAGGGCATTGTTGACACGGCTGCCCCCCGCAGGAGCGCTGAGGGTTACTGTGGCTGCAGAGGCGTCAAAAGTAACGTTGGTGCTTGATACCTGGTTCGCAGCGTTGCCTGCAACGTCGGTGGCGTCAAAGCTGATGGTGTATATGGCGCCGTTAACCAGTGCCAGGCTGGTATTTACGCTGTGCGAACCGGAGTTCATATCGCCGGATACCATGGTGTAGGTACGCGGTGACGATGGGTCGGCCGTGCCGCCGGTCCTGGTGAAGGTGATCGTACCGCCGGCAACCGCTTCGCTAAGTGTGTAACCGACACTGGCGTTGTTCCGGTGGCTGTCGCTTGCAGGCGACACAGAGCTGAAAACCGGAGCGGTATTATCGACTGTAAACGTGGCCCCGCTGGTGGGGATTGCCGTTACATTGTTTCCTGAAAGGTCCTGGCCCGTGGGGATGCTGACTGTAGCTGTGCCGTCCCCAGCGCCTACCGAATAGTCGTATGTATAGACCGTGCTGCTGCTTTTGGTCATGTTTGTTGCAACTAGCGTGTTGGCGCCGCTGATGGCGACCTGCGGCACAGGGGCGTCAGCCATGGCTTCGTTGAAGGTCGCCGTGATCGTTACCACCGTACCGGCTTTGTACGGAGCGATACCCGAATAGGTGATCGCCACAGTGGGTGGAGTCGTGTCTGCTGCGTTGACTGTCACATTCACATTTCCGGCGACCGTATTGTAGTTGGTGGTGTCAGTCGGCGTATAGGTCACCGGGGCGCTGTAGATACCTGCCGAAGACGGAACCGTTAATGGATTGGTGAAGGTAAATGTTCCGCCGCCAGGTGTCGCTGAACCACCATTCAGGGTGGAAAGCGAAAGCGCATCACCGAGGTTGATGGCGCTGGCTGTCGGCCAGCTGTTTACCGTTGGGGTGGCCTTGTTGACAGTTACGCTCACCGAACCGGTGGGGGTATTGTAATTGATTGTGTCGGTCGGGGTATAGGTTACGCTCTGTAATGCCGTTCCGGCATTGGGAGCTGTTGACGGAGTCGTGAAAGCGAATGCACCGGTCGGTGTTGCAACGCCGCCGCTCAGCGTCGACAACGCAAGTGTCTGGCCATAGGTGATGTCACTGGCCGTAGGCCATGTAGTGACCGATGGATTGGCCTTGTTGACCGTCTGGGTGACTCCAAGTGAGGTACTACCGCCGTATGTACTGTTTCCGCTGTAAACGGCTGTTACGGTATGGCTGCCGACCGTCAAACCGGACAACGGCGCACTGGTGGCGCTTCCGCCGCTTACCGCAATCGGGCTCCCCACATTCGCTCCGTTTACCTTGAACTGGATCGTGCCGGTGGCTGCCGTCGGGGTGACGGTAGCTGTGAAGGTCGCACTCTGGCCATAGGTGATGGCTGTCGTCGCACCAACGGTGGTGGTCGTGGATATCTGAAAGCGGTCATAGGCGAATTTGAAGTTCTGGGTGATAATGGACGCGAGGGTGCCTCCGGAGTTCAGGTAGGCGCTGCCGTCCGCATTCCCCCAGGTAAAGGTCGGGGTGCTGTTTATAACCAGCTGCTTGGCCCACAGCCTGCTGTTGGCGTCGGCAAAGGTGACCATCATGGTATCGGCGCTCAGCGGGTCGCGGTCGATATCGATAAAATTAGCCAACCCGGGCGAGCCCCCCATTGCAAAGCTCTGGGCAGTGGTCCAGGCACTGCCGGCGTTGGTGGTGTAGGAGTAGTTCAGCGTACTTGTGGTGGCTCCCTGATAGACGACGATGCCGACGGTGGTGGCTCCGGAAACAAGCCAGCCCCCCATCAAGGGGCGCTTGTTGGCTGCGGGGTTTGCCTGAAGCGTGCCGGCGTTGGTAACCGTAGACCAGGCGGAGCCGCTCCAGACCGTGCCATAGATGGTACTGCTCCCTGTCCTGCTCAAGGTAGCCAGTATCTGGTTGCTGCTCGCAGTCGGGTTGGTTGACAGAGAAACCCCCCCATATGTGCTACTAGTGCTGAGGGTAGTCTGGGAACCCCAGGAAGTGGTATAGCGTCTGTAGTAGGCACCAGTTGTCGTTCTTTGGGTATATGCGAGCAGGATATTGCCGGTGGTGAGTTCATAGGCGATGTCAAATGCCTCCAAATCCCCGGAGGTCGTAATATAATTGAGTTGTGTGGTAATTGCGGCGGTTGGCTCATTTCCCCATGTGGTTCCGTTCCAGATCATTGTAGTGAGGGTGTTGGAGGTGTCACCCAATGCGACAGCGATCTGGTTGGAGTTTACGGTAGGGTTCGAAGCCAGTTTGATTGAATTGAAAACATTGGCGGATCTTGCAGTCGTAACGTTGGCGGCAGTTGTCCATGAAGTGCCGTTCCAAGTCCGGTAGGCAAACTGTCTTGACGTGGCGGTTGCGTAAACGACAATTGCATTACCGGTGGTCTTTTCATATGCAATGTCAAAACGACGACCTGTATTGCTGGGGATGGTAGCGGACCACTCGCTGCTCCAGGTGGTGCCATTCCAGCGCAAAATATAGAGAGTAGTGCCTGAGATGTAGCCAGCGATATGCTCGTTTCTGGTGGTGGAGGCCACATCCTCAAACCAGGACTGGGCACCGCCGGCAACTGTTGCCGCCACCGTGCCAAAAGTACCAGGAGAACCCGCGCTATACGCCTCATGCTGTGGAGTTGTCGAGTTGATGCTGTAAACGATGCGGCCGTTGGCAGTAGGAGCCGCTTCCGAAACATTCGATGCTATAAACCCCTGTGGCATCAAAACAGTCACCAGCAAGGTAAGAGTCGTCACCAGGCTCAGCTTCGCCCACATACCCAACCCCCGGATCTTTTTCTCTGCTATTTGTCCCATGGCAACCTCAGTGAGTATGAATGTTATTGTTGTCGAGATATGAATGCTGGCAGAGTTGAAAACCTTTGCCAGCATATAATGTGCTAACGTTAATTATTGTCGGCATAACATATCGATTTAGCTCGTAATTCCGTGCAAATACCGCACCTTTTTGCAACCATTTGAAATCCCTTGATATTAATAAGGCATATCATGACAATTCCGTCATTTTAAGGCGGTTGCCGCTATATAACGTTGTGCTTATTTTCAACAATGGTTCACAGAAGTATCAGTATCGGTTCTGTAAAATGCCAACGTGCACATCCGTTAACGATTCGCATATAATCAAGATGATTGAATAATATACTGGTTCGGATATACTGGTTCGGGCAATGGAACGATATGTATCCCTGGGTCGCAGGTAAAGGGAGCAAGTATTCAGCCATGTGGGGAAGCATGTGATCGAAAACCTGCCAGGCATACGGATGGAAAAGGTTTCCTACTCGATAGGGGGACGCCGGATCCTCAGCGAGTTTGACCTGACCCTTGAAAATGGTTTGAACCGCACGATCCTCGGTGTCAGTGGGGTAGGGAAGACCACCATCCTCAAACTGCTCCTTGGTCTGCTCAAGCCTGACTCCGGAAAGATATATCTCAATGGTATCCCTATTGCCGGGTTAAAGGAGAGTGAGCTGACCAACCTGAGGCGAAACATTGCCATTGTCTTTCAGGGTGGTGCGCTGTTCGATTCCATGACCGTTGGAGAGAACGTCGGTTACCGGCTCTTGGAGGAGGGTATGCTGGGATTGTCGGAGATTGAGAGGATTGTGATTGAGAAACTCAGTTTCGTCGGTCTTGAACATGCCATAAACCTCTATCCGGCTGAGCTTTCAGGAGGGATGAAGAAGCGGGTGGCTGTTGCAAGGGCGATTGCAGCGGATCCGCAATATGTTTTCTTCGATGAGCCTACAACCGGTCTTGATCCGATCGGTGTCTATAATATCAGGCATCTGATGCAGATGCTGCAGCAGAAGGGAAAGACCACTCTTATGGTAACACACGACCTTCATACTGCCTTTGCAGTCTCGCAGCGATTCTCCTTTCTCCATGAGACGCATCTTATCTTTGATGGAACCCAGCAGGAGCTCAAGACCACGACAAACTGGGCCATCAGAGAGTTTTTCCACCCTTCCGAGCAGTCACTTTTCGTGAGTGACCACATGGTCTTCAACGACCCTTGGATGGCCGGATTGAACAAGGAGTAACAGGGTAACATGAAACGGAGTGACAACATCGGCTGGTCTCAGGTGAAGGCGGGGATACTTATCGTCATTGCCCTTATCCTTTTTGCCGGGGGTGTCCTCGTGATGGGACAAAAGACTAAGTTCTTTATCTCAAAGGGGCAACTCTCGGTAATCATGACAGATGTGGCAGGACTTAAGGAGGGTGCGCCAGTCTGGCTTGCAGGGGTTGATGTAGGGCTTGTTCGCGATATCCGCTTTTTGCGACCCAAAGAAAGCAACGAGGTGGAGATTGTCCTTGAGGTAGAACGGGAGGCCTTGAAGAAAGTAGGGGAAGATTCCCGGATTACCATCAAGACCAGGGGGCTCATGGGCGAAAAATATGTCGATATAACCCCTAACAAAACCGTTAACGAAAAACCTGTAACGCTGCTGTACGGATCCAATGTTACCCGCCTGGATGATGTAATGGGAAAGGCGGGAGCCGCCTTTGACCGTCTCAATGGCTTCTTGGACAAGGTGGAGCAGGGGGAGGGGACGCTGGGGCGCTTTGCCAAGGACCCCAGACTTTACGATGACATGGTAAGGCTTACCGCAGAGCTGAAAGCATTTGCCCGGTCGGTAAACTCAGGGGATGGAACACTCGGGAAGCTTAGCCGGAGTTCAGAGCCTTATGACAAGCTAATAGCCATCCTAACCCGCGCAGAAGAGACCCTTGAGGATATACAATCCGCGGATGGCACCATGGGGCGCCTGATCCGCGATCGTAAGCTTTACGACAAGCTGGTTGCCCTGGCTGAAAAGAGCAACCAGGCAGCCGATGACGTACGGGAACTGAACCGTAAGCTGACCTCCACAGACGGCACTATCGGCAAGCTCCTTGGTGAGCGCGAATTCTATGACAAGGGGATGTCCCTTATGGAGCGGGCAGATAACTCGCTCAAGTCGCTGGAAAACGTGACGAACAAGCTTGAAAAAGGGGAGGGGACTGCAGGTAAGCTGGTATCTGACAAGGAGCTGTACGATAAGATGAACAAAGCCGTTGATAGTCTTGATCTGCTGGTAAAGGACATCAAGGAGAATCCGAAGCGTTATGTGAAGTTTTCGCTCTTTTAACGATAGCTAACTACAGAGAAGGTCATATGCTCCGAATCCTGTTGGTATACGTAGTAATCATAGGTATCTGTGGTTGTGCAAACATGCAGAGCCAAGTGGGGGTTAATGCCACGTCCAAGGACCAATCTGTCCAGACATGCCATGAGGCTGAGGCCGACGGTGAGCTTGAAGTTGCTGAGAAGGCTTGCCTGCAGGCGCTGACCAAAGCCCGGCGCGATCATGGCGGGACTGAGCTCGAATCCCACAGGCTCTATGATCTGGGCCGTATAAAGAAGCAGCTCCGGAAATATCCCGAGGCCGAGATATATTACAAAGAGTCCCTGATGGTGCTGGAATCGATTCCCAACCCTGCTCCTGCCAAAATCGGGCGACGTCTTGCTGAGCTTTCAATTTTGATGGGCCAGCAGCGAAAATACAAGGAGGCCTGGCCATACCTTTCGCGTCTTCTCCCTATGGCAAAGAGCTGTACCGATAACGACCGGGACGTGATAAAGAGAATCATTTCGCTGTATACGACAGAATATTCGAGACTGAAGATGCATTCAGAGGTCGATCTTCTTCGTGCCACGGCAGCAAAGCTTTGATACTGCACTAAATCTGAACCAAGGAATGGAACCGCTATGTCAAAAAAAGCAATCGTACTCTACAGTGGAGGACTGGACTCCACAACATGCATGGCTATAGCCAGATCTGAAGGATTTGATCCCTATGCAATGAGTTTTGCCTACGGGCAGCGGCATATGGTGGAGCTTGAACTCGCAAAGAAGAATGCGAGGGTTGTTGGTGCCAAAGAGCATCTGGTAGTGGATTTTGACTACAGAAAAGTCGGAGGAAGCGCCTTGACCTCCGATATTGCCGTTCCGAAGGATGGTGTAGGATCCGATATCCCGGTTACGTACGTGCCGGCCCGCAACACCATATTCCTCTCCTTTGCCCTTGGGTGGGCCGAGGTTCTCGGTGCCTTCGACATATTCATCGGGGTCAATGCCCTCGATTATTCCGGCTACCCAGACTGCCGGCCTGAATACATCGCAGCCTTTGAAACAATGGCGAATCTGGCCACAAAAGCGGGCGTGGAGGGTAAGGGAATCTTCACTATCCACACCCCGCTGATCCATCTTTCCAAGGCAGAGATCATACAAATGGGATTAGGGCTTGGAGTTGACTACAGCCGAACCCATTCCTGCTACGATCCCAGCCCGGAAGGTATTGCCTGCGGTCTTTGTGATTCCTGCCGTCTGCGTTTGAAGGGGTTCATAGAGGCGGGTGTTCTGGATCCGGTGCAATACATGAGGCGTGACACGTGAAAGTGAAAGGAAAACCGATGGAGAATAACAAGGTTGCAGGTTCTTCAACCGTAACCCTTCAGCCGTTATCTGTTGACTCTACCGGCCTTATGCGAGACATACAGAAATCTCATGATACCCGGCGCATAGCGATCGACAAGGTGGGGGTGAAGGACATCTCCTATCCGATTGTGGTGATGGACAAAAACAGGAAATTCCAGCATACGGTTGCCAGGGTCAACATGTATGTGGATCTCCCCCATCATTTCAAGGGGACCCACATGAGTCGATTTATCGAGGTGCTGAACGCCTATCGCGAGGAGATCGCCCTGGACAAGCTGGAGGCATTTCTTCATGAGATGAAGAAGAAACTTGGTGCGGAAAATGCCCATTTAGAGATGGAGTTTCCCTACTTCATAGAGAAGAAGGCCCCTGTTTCCAAGGCTAGAAGCCTTATGGAATATACCTGCAGTTTCAGTGCGACTCTGGGGGAAGCGTTCGACTTCGTACTGGGTGTCCAGGTGCCGGTAACATCGCTTTGTCCATGCAGCAAGGAGCTCTCTCACTATGGAGCCCATAATCAGCGGAGCATTGTGAGTGTCCAGGTCCGCTACCGGGAGTTCATCTGGATAGAAGACCTTATCGAACTGATCGAGCGATGCGGCTCGAGCCCTGTCTGGTCGCTTCTCAAACGGGAGGATGAAAAATTCGTCACTGAACGGGCCTTTGAGAACCCCAAGTTTGTGGAAGACATGGTCCGCGAGGTTACCCAGAGCCTCTCGGCACTTCATCCCATTACCTGGTTCAGCGTATCGGCCGAGAATTTCGAGTCGATTCACAAGCATTCTGCGTATGCTCAAATCGAACGAGACATGAGGTGACCTGGCTCTTGATGAGAAACCGTTATTTAGCGGTAATCTGGCCCTCTGTTTATAACTCTGTTGAGAACCTCCCTAACTGTTGAAAAATCTAAACTTTTTTCTTTTGCACTCTTTGCAGAGCTAGGCAGGGCGCCATTCCGCAGGCTATTCACTGCTAATTAAGGATACCCCCGTTAGTATGGCATCAATCACCTTTAACATGCCGCATGTCTTGCTGATTTTCGCCAAATGGCCAGAGCCCGGCAGGGTTAAGACCCGCCTTTCTCCGCCACTTACGATGCAGGAGGCTGCATCGCTTTACCAATGCATGCTCATGGACACCCTGACAGCAACCTCCGGCATCAGAGGAATCCAGCGCATGCTCTTTTTTGATGGAGAAGATGCCCAGGCCTCATTTTTCAAGACACTGGCACCGGATGCCACAGTATGCCGGCAGCAAGGGAGTACCCTTGGGGAGCGACTTGCCGCTGCATTTGCTACCGCCTTTGAACGAGGATCACAGAGTGTCGCTGTTATCGGAACCGACTCACCGCATCTGGACCCACAAGAGATATGCACTGCGTTTTCTCTGCTTGCCTCAGATAAAGCCGATGTTGTCTTCGGACCAAGCGCAGACGGAGGGTATTATCTGGTAGGGTTACGGGAATCGAAACCCGAACTCTTCAGGGATATCTCCTGGAGCAGCAGCAAGGTCCTTTCGGAAAGTCTTGCCAGGGCCAATTCGATCGGCCTCAGGCAGGCGCTTCTTGCCCCCTGCTTTGACCTGGATACTGCCGATGACCTTCGTCGTCTGGTTGAACTATCGGAAACGGTTATGGCCCCGCAGACCAGGGCACTCCTCGCCGGACTCTCGTTTTGATCTGCGTCGAAATGCGTTGATCCGGAAGAATCACTGCACACTTCTGGCGAGAGCCTTCTGATGAGAGATCATCTTCCTTACGATCACCTTCCCATCTTTTTGAGAATCTCACCTGCAGATCCGATATTTCCCCATCTGTTGCAAAGCAATCAATTTATGCGATAATTATTAGCAATATTTCATGCAATGCCTCTTCTCTTCAGCTGCAATGAATCGAGCCGATGTAGTGCCCTTTTTTTGGCTCTTCCTCAATCCGAATGAAATGATGGTGATGTATGCTCTTTCCTTTGACCGCCGAAGCTTTTCAATAATCCTGAGCAGATAGATGCTTGGTAGCTAAACGTGAGATTATCGACTGAGTGCGAGGGCATACAATCAATAACCTAATCGCTGAAGGCAATGCCGACGTCAGGTGATTGCACCGTTATATACTGGAACACCACGGCTGCAGGTTACTGAAGCACAGAATGGTCAGGAAGGCCGACGGAGCCGTAAGAGCTTTGAAGGAGCGGATCAGGGACTGGAGAAAATGAGCGGAGGGGAAGGTCATGAGGATGGTACCGATTAAATGTTCGTTTCCAATTGGGAAAGGGATCGCAATACTATTCGTGGCATTGCTGGCAGTGCAGTTTGTCTGGAGCGTTTCGTTGGCCAACGCTGCTGAAGTTGAGCCCTACACGATTGCCGTCATCCCCTCGACGCCGACCGTTGCCATGCATGCGAAATGGTCTCCCCTGCTTGAACGCCTGACGGAAAAGACCGGGCAGCGATTCGAGCTGAAACTGTACGAACGAATGGCTGAATTTGAGAGGGATATCGGCGATGGAATCCCCGAATTTATCTTTGCCTCTCCCATCCAGACCGTTATCGCATATCAAATGCAGCGGTATGTACCACTGGTGCGAGGGGGTAAAGCGATTTCGGTCGGGCTATTCGTGCGCAAGGATTCACCTATCAGATCCATTGAAGATCTCACCGGCAAGACCATCTCGTTCGTGGGCAACAAGAACCTCTGCAGCGTCTTCATCCGCCACCTCCTGGCCAAACAGGGAAAACCGTTGTCGTATGAAAGCACCTATGCCGGATCGACGAGTAACGTGATCAAGAGCGTTCTTTTGGGCAAGTCCACTGCCGGTGCGGTGTTTCTTCCGGAGCTGGAACGGGAGTCGGTTGAGAACCGCAACCAGCTTCGCTCCATTGTAGAGACTCCGAAGATTGCCCCTCATCCGCTCTCCGCACACCCGCGGGTTCCACAACCGGTGCGGGAAAAGGTAAAGAAAGCGATCTTGGAAATAGCCTCGGATAAAGAGGGTGCCGAACTGTTGCGGTCCGTCAGGTTGCCCGCTCCCGTTGCAGCCGACTACCGGCAAGATTATCGGTCCCTGGAGCTTATCGACGTGAAATCGCTAACTGATTGGGGAAAATGATGACTCTGCTGCCCCGGCGACTTAACAACCGAATGACGCTGCTGGTCTCGATCATTCTGTGCGTTACCGGAATCATCTCGGGATGGGTGACGACAACACGCCAGTCCGACAGGCTTATCGCCTCGATGAGCAAACATTCATCGATAATGGTCAGACATTTTGCCGAGAACTGTGCCCGTTTTCTGATACTCAGGGATTACGCCGAGCTGGAGGCGTTTCTGCTCAAGTCGGTGGAGCTGCCGGATGTAAACCGACTGCAGGTTTGCGACCCGGACGGCCTGATTGTCGGCGATGTGCGTCGTGACTCTGGAGGAAAGTTGATCTCCGAGTCGCGTGTAGAGATTTTGAACCCACCTTCTCCCATCACTACGTCCATTACGATTTCGGGAGAGCATCTCATATTCTGGTATCCGATCAACTCCTGGCATCTGCTCGGCTGGGTCAGGGCGGACTTCAGCCTGGCATCCATCCAGCAGGCGCAGACTGAAACCTGGAGGCAGAGCCTGATCCTGGTCACGCTCTGGATCATCTGCAGTGCGGCAATGATTCTACTCGTGTTGCGTCCCACGGCAGTGACACTCAAGAAGCTGGCACTGTTTGCCAGAGAGTTGAACGAGTGCAAGGGGACACAGATTCAAGGCAGTCAGAGCGCTATTGAAATCGAAGAACTTGAGGGGTCGCTGAACTACGCATCGAGTCAGCTTTTTAAGGCGGAACAGCAGCTGATAAGCGACCGGGAACGATTGAGGGAGAGTGAAGAAAACTACCGGCGACTGCTTGATACGATTCAAGAGGGGATATGGGTAATTGATGCAGATGCTGTAACCACATTTGTAAACCCTCGGATGGCAGAGATACTGGGGTACTCGACCGATGAAATGATCGGGAGGCATCTCTTTGAATTCATGGACGAACAGGGGAAACTCATTGCCGAGGACAACATACTACGACGTAAACAGGGGGTAAAGGAACAACACGAATTCGAATTCATCCGGAAAGACGGCCAGCGGATTTATACGCGACTCGAAACCGGGCCTATATTTGCTGATACTGGCGAGTATGAAGGCTCGATTGCGGCAGTTGCAGATATTACCGAACGGAGGGAGGCGAAAGAGCGGTTGCAGGACTCTGAAGAGCGGCTGAGGCTGACACTTGAGGCAACCCAGATAGGGATCTGGGATTGGGATGTGAAAAACGACCACTGGTATGCCTCGCCGGTCTATTACAAAATGCTCGGCTACGAACCCAGGGTGGGTGCCGCGGATCGGAGTGAATGGCTGGAGCGTGTCCATCCCGAAGACCGTGGGCAGGTAATTGAAAAA
The DNA here is from genome assembly GCA_964528055.1 of uncultured Geoanaerobacter sp. Lineage (GTDB taxonomy): Bacteria > Desulfobacterota > Desulfuromonadia > Geobacterales > DSM-12255 > Geoanaerobacter. The sequence continues at coordinate 342,566 of CAZGQM010000001.1, forward strand.
ATTCAGGATGTCCTCTCATGCGATTTCAAGGAATACCTGTACGAGGCGAGGATGAGGCATGCCGACGGTTCGTATCGGTGGCAGCAGGTGCGGGGATTCGGCATCAGGAGAGATCCGGACGGCAAAGTGACCCGGATGCTGGGGATCAGGATGGATATCGACGAACGGAAGAAGATAGAAGAAGAGATCCAGAAACTGAACTCAGCATTGGAACAACGTGTTCTGGAACGGACTGCCGAACTGGAGGAGAAAAACGCGGAACTTGAGCGTATGAATCGCCTCTTTGTGGGGAGGGAGCTGCGGATGATGGAGTTGAAGGAACAGATACGGGTGCTGGAAAGCAAATCCCCAGGAAATGGAGAGTAGCGTGCCCGATAGTGAACGCTCCGAAATACTATCCTCTGGCGGCGTTATCACTACCATGGCGTTGGGCATTTACCTCAGCAGCCTCTACAGCTATCTCCTTTTCCATAGCCTCATCGAGATCACCACCATCGCAATCGGCTTCACCCTCTTCATCATGATCTGGAACTCGCGCAGGTTCCTGACGAATGACTGTCTCAAGGTCCTTGGCATCGGCTATGCCTTCATCGCCCTCATTGATCTACTCCATACCCTTGCCTATAAGGGAATGAACGTATTCCCCGCTTTTGGTGCAAACCTGCCGACGCAACTCTGGATAGTGGCGCGTGCCCTGCAGGCCGCAACCCTCTGTCTGGCGCCTATCTTTGTCCGGCGCAGGATCAACGAGATGGGACTTATCGGAGGATATGGCATCGCAATAACTGCGCTTGCAGCGCTAGTATTCTCGGGCAATTTCCCTGTCTGCTACGTGGACGGGAAAGGACTCACCACCTTCAAGATCGTCAGCGAATACGTCATAACCGGGTTCCTCCTCACCTCATTGCTGCTCCTCCAGAGAGTGCGGGCAGACTTCAGCACGGGTATTTACTCTCTCATAGCCTTCTCCATAGTCTGTACGGTCGTCTCGGAGGTATGCTTCACCGCGTATCTGAGCGTGTACGGCATAGCCAACATGTTCGGACATATGCTCAAGCTCGTGGCGTATTACCTCATTTACCGGGCTCTGCTCGTGAGCGGATTTAAGGAGCCGTTCAACCTCATTTTCAAGGATCTCAAGCAAGCGGAAATTGCTCTGCAGAGAGCACACGATTCTCTGGAAGAGCAGTTCAGAGAACGTACCGGTGAGCTGCGCGCCAGCGAAGAAAGGTACCGCTCCCTCATACATAAGGTTCAGGCTGCCATTCTGCTCCATGACGGCCAGGGGTGCATCCTGGACAGCAACCCCTTGGCGCAGGAGCTGCTCGGACTTTCCGCCGACCAACTCCTCGGCAAGGACCTGAGCGATCCGGAATGGCACTTCCTGAGGGTGGACGGTTCCGTATTGCCGGTCGCCGAATATCCGGCAAGCCTGATTCTCTCCACACGACTGCCTCTCAGGGGGTATGTAACGGGAATCAGCTCTCCAAATCGGGTCGACGTAGCGTGGGTGCTGGTAAATGCGGAGCTGGAATTCGATGATAAGGGAGAAATCTCACTGATTATCGTTTCTTTTGTCGATATCACTGATCGCAAGCTGGCGGAGGAGGTCTTGCGGACCAGCCTTGGTAGTTACCGCATGGCCCAGGCCATGAGCCATGTGGGGAACTGGGAATACGATATCCAGACGAACGAATTCTGGGGATCCGATGAAGCCAAGCGTATCTACGGATTTGATCCCGACCGGGACCGTTTTTCGGCCGACGCCGTGGAGCAGTGTATCCCGGAACGGGAACGGGTCCATCAGGCATTGGTCGACCTGATCGAGAAATGCATCCCCTACAATCTGGAATTCGCAATACTTCCCCGGAACTCTCCCGAACCGAAAATCATCGTTTCCATCGCTGAGCTGTTGTGGGATGAACAAGGGAATCCGTGCAAGGTCGTAGGGGTCATTCAGGATATCACCGAGCGGAAACGGTCCGAGGAAACGCTGAATCGGCTGAATCGCGAACTGCGGGCCATCAGCAACTGCAACCAGGTCCTGATGAAGGCAACTGACGAACAGATGCTGCTCGCCGAAATCTGCCGGATCATCTGCGACGATGCGGAGTACCGGATGGCCTGGGTGGGGTATGCCGAAAACGATGACGCCAAGACCATACGCCCTGTCGTCTGGGCAGGAGTCGAGGAGGGCTATCTCGCAGACGCTCACATCACCTGGGACGACACGGAACGGGGCCGCGGTCCAACCGGGATCGCAATCCGAACCGGGCAGACCGATCATATTCAGGACTTCGCCAGTGAAACGAAAGCGGCCCCCTGGCGAGAGGCTGCCCTTCGGCGGGGGTACCGTTCCAGTATCTCCCTCCCCCTCAAAGACGAGGATGAGAGGGTTTTCGGCGTTCTCAATATTTATTCCGTGACAACCAATGCCTTTACCCTGGACGAAATCCGCCTCATGGAGGAACTGGCGGGCGATCTGTCGTTCGGCATCACGGCTCTGCGTGCCCGCGCTGCCCGGAAGGCGGCCGAGCAGAGCATTACTCTGCTGAGCTTTGCGCTGGACAACGTGCGCGAGGGCGCCTTTCTGGTCGACGAGAAAGCCCGATTCCACTATGTGAACGAAGAATCGTGCCGGGTGCTGGGGTATAGCCGCAACGAACTTCTCGCCATGGGTGTTGGGGATGTGGATCCGGACTTTCCTGCAGAGCGATGGTCCGGCCATTGGGATGAGCTCAAACGCTGCGGTTCACTCACCTTCGAGGGACACCACAGGGCGAGGGGGGGAAGGGTTTTCCCCGTGGAGATCAATGCCAACTATCTGGAGTTCGAAGGACAGGGGTACGATCTGGCGCTGGTGCGAGACATAACGGAGCGGAAGCGGGCGGAAGCATCCTTGAAAAATGCCGCACTGCGCCTGAATGAAGCCCAGCGCATCGCACATATCGGCAGCTGGGAGTTGGATATTACAACAAATACCCTTACCTGGACCGATGAAATCTATCGGATATTCGAGATCGATCCTGCAAAATTCGGAGCCACGTATGAGGCTTTCCTCAATGCGATTCATCCCGAAGACCGGGAGGCGGTCAATGCGGCCTATTCCAGCTCACTCAAAACCAGAACCCCCTACACCATTGACCATCGGCTTCGTTTCCCGGATGGACGTATAAAATACGTCCATGAACAATGCGAAACCTTTTTTGAAGATGACACGCCAATACGTTCGATGGGAACCGTTCAGGAGATCACCGACCGAAAGCTGGCCGAGGAGGAGCTGAGCAGGCTCAATAGAGAACTCGAACAGCGGGTAACGCAGAGGACGGCGGAATATGAAAGCAAAAACGTTGAGCTTGAAAAAATGAATAAGATATTCATAGGGAGGGAGCTGCGGATGGTGGAGTTGAAGGAGAAAATCAGGGAGTTGGAAAAGAAAATAAGCGCTTAGTGATCAGCATGCATTGTAAGCGGAGGTACTTACTTCAACAAACGAGAGTGCAGATGTTCAGGCAGAGCAGGGTGATCGACGGTCAATAGCAAGTCTCGACTACTGAAATGAGGCGCCAGTGAACAATGGAGCAAAGGAAATGACGGCAATCGAACAGACGCCGGTCCTACTGGTTGACGACCAACTTGAGAGCCTGACCGCTCTGGAAGCAGTTCTGGAAGTGATGGGGCTTGATATTTTCAAGGTTACATCAGGCAATGATGCGCTACGTCTTTCGCTGAAGCATGATTTTGCGATTGTACTCATGGATGTCCGGATGCCTGATATGGATGGTTATGAGACTGCCGAGCTGATGAGAGCAAATCCCGCTACCAGCAGAGTGCCGATCATCTTTATCACCGCAGCCATGCAAGACAGTGAACATCAGTTCAAGGGGTATCAGTCCGGGGCGTTCGACTACCTGTTGAAACCATTTGAGCCGAATATACTCAGGAATAAGGTCAGGGTTTTTTGCGAACTGTATCAACAGCGTCGCAGGATAGAGATGCGCGAACAGCAGCTTGAAGCGCTGGTCAGTGGGAGCACTGCAGAACTGAGAAAGACCTTGGAGACTCTGCGTGAGAGCGAGGGACGGTTTCGAGATCTCCTTGCGTCGGTTACCAGCTATATGTACACGGTTATCATGGATTGCGGCAGGGCTGTCTCAACAACGCATGGCCCGGGCTGCTTGGCGGTGACCGGTTATTCTGCCGAGGAATTCGCAGCAGACCCTGACCTCTGGTTCCGAATGATTCATCCGGAAGACCGGCAGGCAGTCCTAAATGCTGCGCAAGAGATCCAGATCGCGAAAACCGCAACAACTTTCGAACACAGGATTCAGTCCAAGGGCGACACGATCCACTGGGTGCAGAGCACGCTTGTCCCCCGTTTCAGTCCTGAGGGAGACCTGCTGTCATACGATGGCGTTATAACGGACATAACCGAGCGGAAGCAGGTGGAAGAGAAAATTCTCCAGCTTAACGAAGAACTGGAGCTAAGGGTCAGGGACCGGACACGAGAACTCGAACAAAGAAATCATGAGCTTGAAGAGATGAACAGGGCTTTCGTGGGGCGTGAGCTCAAGATGGTGGAGCTGAAGGAGCGGATTGCGGATTTGGTCAAGGCGGCGAGTAAAGAGGTACGGCACGAAGGAGCAAAAGGGGTTTGAGATATGGCTAACGTACCAGATAGAAGCCTGCATGACATGGTCACAGCTATAGGGAAACTCGGTGTACACGACCATCTCTGTCTGATCTATGAGACACAGGAAGAGCAGTTCTCCGCTGTGATACCCTATGTGAAAATCGGCCTGGAACGCGGAGAAAAGTGCCTGTATGTCGTTGACGACAATACGGCTGCCATGGTCATCGATGGATTGAAGTCAGCTGGGGTAGAGGTCGAGACCGCGGTAGAATCCGGGCAACTGGCTATTGTGAGTACACAGAACTCATACCTCAAACAGGGATACTTTGACCCGGACTGGATGATTGGTTTTCTTACTCGCGTCGCTAAAGAGGCAAAGGCCGCCGGTTTTCCCGCGTTACGGGTCACCGGTGAGATGACCTGGGTACTGAGCGGAGATCCAGGCACGGAACGTCTGATGGAATATGAGGCAAAGCTGAACTATTTCTTCCCTGAAAACGACGCTCTCGCCATATGTCAGTATAACCGCAATCGTTTCCCACCGGAAATCATTAAAAACGTCATTTCCACACATCCTCTCGTAATTTGTGGGGGTATGGTCTGCAGTAATTTCTATTACGTCCCCCCTGACGATTTTCTCGGTGAGGCACAGCCTGCCAGAGAGATAGAGAGGCTTTTGTCCAATATTATACAGAGGGCAAAGGTAGAGGAGGAGCTACGATGGCATCGGGAGCGCCTTTCGGAGCTGGTCAAGGAGCGGACAATAGAACTGACACAGATGAACGAACGGTTCTCAGTGGCCACCCGTGCTGCCCAAGTGGGGGTTTGGGACTGGAACATCCCGAAAAACGAGCTGGTCTGGGACGACTCGATGTACCGCTTATACGGCCTCCAGATGGGAGACTTCGGCGGCGCTTACGATGCCTGGGCAGGAACCATCCATCCGCAGGACAAGGCGCAGACGGAAGGGGAGATTCAGGCCGCCCTGCGCGGTGAGCGTGAGTATGCGCCCGAATTCCGCATCGTCCGGCCGGATGGCACTATCCGCTGCATCAAAGCGGATTCGCAGACATTCCGGGATGATGATGGCAAGCCCGTGCGCATGATCGGCACCAATATTGACATCACCGAGCTCAAGCATGCGGAGGAGGCGCTTACTCAACTCAATGAAGAGCTAGAGCATAGGGTCAGTGAGAGGACAAGAGAGCTCGAACAAAGAAATCGTGAGCTTGAGCAGATGAACAGGGCTTTTGTGGGTAGGGAGCTGAAAATGGTGGAGCTGAAGGAGCGGATCAGGGAAATGGAAGGGGTGAAGCCAGACATGTAGAGCCATTGAACGGCAGCGGGAGATATCATCCTATGAACCCGGGCAGTAGGAGGTCGGATGCTACAAAAGGTCATGATGCAGTATAACGAAGCCATTATGGATACCGATCGGGAGAGGGCGCTGCTTGTAGTGCGCCATGCCCTTGGCCTGGGGGTTTCACCGGAAGAGGTAGTGTTCGAGATCGTCGTGCCCGCGATTGAACTGATGATGAAGTCGATCAGCGAAAACCAGGGGGTCAGTCTTGCCCAGCACTTCATGGGCGCCCAGATCGCATCGGAGGTTGTAGACGAACTGGTGCCCCGCTTTCAAAAAGAACCCGAAATAGTAGGACGCATAGTTATCGGTACCGCCCAGGGGGATTTCCACGGACTCGGTAAACGGATCGTTGGAGGCTGTCTGAAGGCGATGATGGTAGGGGTAATCGACCTCGGTCTCAACGTAGCTCCGGAGCGGTTCGTTGACGAGGCCATTGCCCATGATGCCGAGGTGATCGGCATTTCAGCCATGATGGTCCACACTGCCAGGGGAGAAAACGGCTGCCGCAAGGTGAGGGAGATCCTCTGCAAAAAAGGACTTGAGGCCCGGATCAAGATAGCTGTGGGGGGCGCACCCTATCGCTTCGACCCGGAACTGTACCTGACTGTGGGTGCCGATGCCTGGGCCGAGAACGGTATTACGGCAGGCAGGGTGATCACCGATCTCATCCGGGAGGTGCGCAAATGATGACAGGGATGGATCGACTCTTAGCCGCAATCAATGGCACTCCGGCCGATCGGATCCCGGTCTTTTGCAACCTGCTGGATCAGGGGGCGAAGGAACTGGGGCTCTCCATTGAGGAGTATTACAAAAGCGGCGAGCATGTTGCCGAGGCGCAGCTTAGGATGAGGGAGAAATACGGCTACGACTGCCTCTGGAGCCTTTTTTACGTGGGCAAGGAGGCTGAGCTTCTGGGGTGCCGCAAGATCATCTATGCCAAGGACGGCCCTCCCAACGTGGGCGAAATGGTCATCAAGAAATACGACGATATTTACGGTCTCCAGGTCCCTGACGACATCACTTCCCATCCTGCCTTTGCGGAGGAGCTAAAGTGTCTGCGGATGCTCAAGGCGGAGGCAGGGGGGAAATATCCGATCTGTGCCTATCTGACCGCCTCCATGACCCTGCCGGCTATCCTTATGGGGATCGAAAAATGGCTGCAGATGCTCATGACGGGTCCGTTTGATCTGCGCGACGAACTGCTGGCCAAATGCTCGGATTTTTTTCAAAAACAGGTTGCCGCCTACCGCGCTGCCGGCGCCGATGTCCTGGTCTATTCCAACCCCTTCGGTTCCACCGACTTCATCCCGCGGAGGTTCTTCAACGAGCTGTCGCTCCCCTGGATGGAACGGGATCTCAAGCCGGGCGGAACAGGCGGAATCGTCTATTATTGCGGGAGCGCCCGTTTCAACGATGTAATCGAAGCGGTCATAGACCGTTTGGGGATCGGGGTCTTCTATTTAAGCCCCATGGACGACATCTCCGAAGGGAAACGGCTCGTTGCCGGTCGGGGGTTGACCTGCGGGGTGATCAACGACATCATGCTTATCGACTGGACAAGGGATCAGGTCAGGGCGGAGGTCAGGCGGATCATCGAGGCAGGCAAGCCGGGGGGTAAGTTCCTCTTCGGGACGCTGGTCATGCCCTACGGCATCCCCGAGGAAAATATCAGGGCAATGCTCGATGCGGCGTATGAATTCGGCAGGGGTGATACCCCATGACGATTCCTGCTCAAAAACCCCTGCTCCTCCTGGGCTGCGGCATTCTGCAGAAGGAGATACGTTTTCTGGTCGACAAAAACGGCTGGCGGCTTGAAGTTCACTTTCTCGATTCGGCCCTGCACATAGACTTTGACAAACTCCTCCTAGCGCTGACTTCGGCGCTCAATCAGCATGAGGAGCGCGAGGTCATCGTTTTCTATGGCGCCTGCCACCCGCTGATGGAGACGATCCTCGATACTTCCAAAACATTTCGAACCGTGGGACAGAACTGTGTGGAGATGCTGTTGGGTCCGGAGCGATTCACCTATGAACTGGAACAGGGTGCATTCTTTCTCCTTGAGGAGTGGGCGAGGCGCTGGGAGCGGATCGTGACCGCAACCTTCGGCACAAACCGGGAGATCATACGGGAGATATTTCAGGGGGACAGAAGCTCTCTGCTCTGCGTCAAGACCCCCTGCTCCGGCGATTTCAGTGCCGAGGCCGAGGAGGCGGGGAGGTTGGTGGGACTTCCGCTCCGCTGGATGGAGGTCTCCCTGGAGCATCTGGAAAAGGTGCTGCAGGAGGCGATAGACAGAAAACAAAGTGAGTTGCGGCATGTCTGAAATGACAACCATACCGGTTGACGAGCTGGCAAGACTGAATGAACGCGCCAAGAAACTGGCACAGGAGAAGTCGTATCTCCAGCTGGTCATCCGGCTGATGAACCGGGTGAGCAGTGCCTCAGGTCTGGAAGATACGGTTGACTGCATGATGCGCAATATCCTTGATGTCGTGGGGGGGGAGAATATTATCCTCTACTACTGGATCGATGGTCAGATCTTTTCAGCAGATGTCTTCGGCAGGAAGATGCGGCTCGACGTCATCGACGACGAACTTGTGCAAAAAGTGCTGGCATTCCAAGAGCCCATCGAGGTGGAGCACGATTTCAGCGATACATTGATGATGACTACGGAGTTCTCCAATGCCTACACCTGGGTCTATCCGCTCCTGGTGGGCACCGAGCTCATCGGTATACTTAAAATGGAGAGCCTCTCAATCGGCATGCACGAGTTGTATGATCAACTGCCGACTTTCTACAATTACGCCGCCCTGGTACTGAAAAACGAGATCCTTGGCCACACCAGACTCAAGCAGGCCAATGACCGATTGACCGAGACGAACAAGAAGCTTGAGATGGAGGTGGAGGAGCGAACTCAGGTCGAGGAGCAACTCAGGGCGGCCAGGGACGAACTGGAGTCCCGGGTTGCTGAGCGGACCGCCGCATTGAATCTCCTCAACGAGCAACTGCATAACGAACTCGCTGAAAGGATACGTGCCGAGAGTGCATTGCGTGATTCCACAGAGGAGATCCACGACCTGTATAACCGTGCGCCTTGCGGCTACCACTCCCTTGATGCTGACGGCCTGATCGTTCGGATAAACGATACCGAACTTAAATGGTTCGGATACAGTCGGGAGGAGCTGCTCGGCAAAAAGAAGTTCAGCGATCTGGTGACTGGCCGGAGCCTGAAGATCTTTCAAGACAACTTCCCCATTTTCAAGGAACAGGGATGGGTCAAGGATATTGAGTTCGAGATTATCCGCAGGGATGGGTCGATTCTGCCCGTTCTCCTCAGCGCCACTGCACTGTACGATAATGCCGGCGCTTTCTTGATGAGCCGCTCAACCATCTACGACATGTCCGAATACAAAAAGGTCCAAGAGACGGAACATCTGCTGAGTTCTATTGTACAGTCCTCAGACGATGCCATCATAGGCAAGGACCTGAATGAGATTATTCTCTCCTGGAACAAGGGGGCAGAGCGGATCTACGGCTACTCTGCCGAGGAAACCATCGGTCAATCGGTAGCGATGCTGGTTCCGCCTGAGCGCTTGGATGAACTGTCGAAAATCATGGCGGCAATAAAGCTCGGAGAGAGGATCGACCACAGCACCACCCAGAGAGTGAGAAAAGATGGTCAAAAGATATTCGTATCGCTCACCGTATCTCCGATCAAGGACGCAGCCGGCAATATCGTGGCAGCCTCGGCCATAGCCCGCGACATAACCGATCAGATACGAGTCGAAGAGGAGAACCGAAAACTCAATGCAGAGCTTGAGCAGAGGGTGGAGGCAAGAACGGTCGACCTGGAAGAGAAGAGGGGCGAGCTGCTTCAAAGTCAGAAGGCTCTTATGAACATCGTGGAAGACTTAAACGAAAAGAGCACGGAACTGGAAAATGCCAACTCAAAACTACGTGAGCTGGACCGGCTCAAGTCGATGTTCATCGCCTCCATGAGCCATGAACTGCGAACCCCTCTCAACTCCATTATCGGTTTCTCAAGCATCCTTCACAATGAATGGCTGGGCCAGGTCAATGCAGAGCAGAAGGAGAACCTGGCTACCATCCAGCGTTCGGGGAAGCACCTTCTCAGCCTGATAAACGATGTAATCGACGTCTCAAAGATCGAAGCTGGCAAGATAGACTCCCAATTGGAGGAGTTCGATCTGCACGATCTGTTGACGGAAGCGGTCAACTTCCTTGAAAAGGATATCAGTGAGAAGTCGCTGGAACTTCACCTGCAACCGCATCACCTTCTGCTCAACACCGACAGGCGCAGGCTTCTGCAATGTATCGTGAATCTTCTGAGCAATGCGGTAAAATTTTCGGAACAGGGGAGTGTCTCCATATCGTCGTTCTCTGGAAATGAGGAAACCGGGGAGGGGGGTGACATCCCTCCCGGGTATGTCAGTATTTCGGTCAGCGATACCGGAATAGGGATCTCGGATGAAGATATTCCCCGTCTCTTCCAGCCCTTCATCAGGCTGGTGTCGCCACTAAAGACAGTTGTGCCGGGAACCGGACTCGGTCTTTATCTAACTCGCAAGCTAGTTCAGGAAATTCTGAAAGGTGATATACTCTGCACAAGCAGGATTGGCGAAGGTAGCACCTTTACCATACGCATACCGGAGAGTCTCAATGAAAAAGGTACTGGTCATCGAGGACAATAAGGATAATCTGAGGCTGATCACCTATTCTCTGAAGCGGCACGGATACGAGGTCATAGAAGCGGAGAACGGTGAAGTGGGGGTGGCGCTCGCCATTAGCGAGCATCCCTTATTCATTCTGATGGACATCAACCTGCCGGATTTCGACGGATTCGAGGCTACCCGGAGAATCCGGCAGTCAGCGGCGAACGGCGATATCCCTATCATCGCCATCACCTCCTATGCCATGTCCGGAGACATGGACCGTATTCTCGCCGCAGGATGCACCGGCTACTTTGAAAAACCGATCGACCCTTTGACGATTGTTGACAAGATCCATCTCCTTCTTGGGATAACCTGAAACTTCTCCGACAACCACCGGCTCGACCGTCGCCGAAGCGAGGAAACAATGAATGTCCTGATTGTAGATGACAACGCCAATGACCGTCGTCTCCTCCGCTATACCTTCGAGCACCACAACTGCAGGATATTCGAGGCGCAAAATGGTCGGGAAGCACTGGAAATGGCCATTTTACATCTGCCGGACATCATAGTTTCCGATGCGCTGATGCCGGTCATGGACGGTTTTCAACTCCTGCGCGCCCTGAAAACCGAACCGGTGACCAGCAGGATTCCATTCGTTTTCTATTCAGCCTCCTATTCCGGTCGGCAGGAGATTGAGCTTGCTCTTGCCCTCGGAGCGGAGGTGTTTCTGCCCAAGCCCAAGGAGCCGGAAGAGCTCTGGGAGGTGACCAGCCGGATACTTAACATGCGGGCAACCGAGCAAAAAATGTCTTCCCCGGCCTCAGGGGAGAGCGAAGAGCAGTTTCTCCGCGAGTACAGCCATATCGTGGCTGCAAAACTGGAAGAAAAGGTCGATGAACTGGAAAAGGCGCTGGCTGAGCGAGAACAGGCCGAAACCGAGGTTCGCAGGCTCAATTTCGAACTGGAGCAGAGGGTATGCGACAGGACCGCCGCACTGGAGCAGAAGAGTCGGGAGCTCGAAGAGAGCCGTCTGGCGCTGGTAAATCTGGTTGAAGAGCTCAACCAGAAGGCCGTGGAGCTGGAAGAGGCCAATAAATCCCTTTCGCTCGAGATCAACCAGCGGCAACAGGCCCAGGATGAAATCAGCGTGCTTAACGAAGACCTGCAGCGCCAGAAACAGGTCCTGGAGGCTACAAACAACGAGCTGGAGAGCTTCAGTTATTCGGTTTCCCATGATCTCAGGGCGCCGCTCAATCATATCTCCAGTTACATCAGCATTCTATCCGAGGAGTGTGGAACCGGGGTGAACAGCTCGGCCCGTCACTGCCTGGAACGAATAGAGTTCGCGAGCCGCAGGATGCACGACCTGATTGATGCCCTACTCAAGCTCTCGCGCCTGAGCCGGGGCGAAATGCTTATCTCCACTCTGGATGCAAGCAAACTGGTAAGTGAGATCGCTGCTTCGCTTCAGCAGGCCGAACCCGACCGTCATGTTGATTTCACCATTGCCGACGGTGTTACAATCCAGGCGGATGAGCCTCTCATGCGTGCGGCACTGGAGAACCTCGTAGGCAATGCCTGGAAGTACACCCGGAAGATCGCAGAGGCCAGAATCGAGTTCGGTTCGTTCGTTGAGGGGGGAGAGACGATCTGTTTCGTGAAGGACAACGGCGCCGGTTTCGATATTGCCAGTGCCGATCGGCTGTTCGGCGCCTTTCAGCGTCTCCATACGAAGGAGGAATTCGAAGGGAGCGGCATCGGTCTGGCAACTGTCCAGCGGATAATCAACCGACATGGAGGTAAGGTCTGGGCAGAGGGGAAGGTCGATGCCGGGGCAACCTTTTATTTCACCGTGGGGTAGAGTGGTTCCCTTCCGGCAACTACTCTACTTCAACACCTCCACTTCATATCCGACCCGTTGCAGGTGGCCGATTACGTCCTGAATATGCTCATACCCCCGAGTCTCCAGTTCGATGAGTACCTCGGTCTTGCCGATCGGCAGCGATTTGGAGCGTCGATCGTGGGTGATGATGGATATGTTGGCCTTTGTCTCGGCGATCTCCGTAGCGAGCAGCGCCAATGCGCCGGGGCGGTCATCCAGTTCGATCTTGAGTTTAAGGTAACGGCCGGCTGCAAGCAGGCCTCGTTCAACTACCACCGAAATGGTTTTGACGTCAATGTTCCCGCCGGAGAGGACGCAGACGGTCTTGCCTGAAACCCCGTGCACTTTGCCCGACATCAGGGCGGCAAGCGGCACTGCACCGGCTCCCTCCACCAGCAGCTTTGTCCGCTCCAAAAGTGCCACGATAGCCAGTGCGATCTCTTCCTCCTCCACCAGCACGACCTCGTCCACCAGGTCGCGTACGACAGGAAAGGTGTTGTTACCCCCCCGTTTAACTGCTATCCCGTCGGCAAGAGTGACGGAAACCGGCACATCTATGACCTTCCCCTTCTGGAGAGAGTAGTGCATGGAAGGGGCTGCTGCCGACTCAACCCCGATGATCCGGACATGCGGATGCGTCTCTCGGATCGCCATGGCTATGCCGGCGATGAGTCCTCCTCCACCGATCGGGACCAGGACTGTGGTTACATCTGGGAGTTCATTGAGGATCTCCAGGCCGATTGTTCCCTGACCCGCCATAACCAGTGGGTCATCAAAGGGGTGAACAAACAGGGCGCCACTTGCCTTGCCTGCCTTAACTGCCGCGGCATAGGCCTCGTCAAATGTCCTTCCGGTGAGGACCACGTCTGCCCCGTAATCACGGGTGGCAAAGACCTTCTGTGGAGGGGTTGTCTCAGGCATGTAGACCGTTGCCTTAACCCCCAGCAGGTCGGCCGAAAAAGCGACCCCCTGGGCATGATTGCCTGCAGACGCGGTGATTACTCCGTTTGAGAGCGACTCGCGCGTCTGTGCGGTCATGAAGTTGAGAGCTCCGCGGATCTTGAAGGCACCGGTCCGCTGGAGGTTCTCGCACTTGAACCAGAGGGGAATGCCGAGCTTTTCACTGAAATGGTGGGAATAGATCAATTCGGTGCGGCGGACACGCTTCTTGAGGCGGTCGACAGCTTCATGGATAAGCTGGTAGTCTAGCATTATTGGTCCTGTCAGTGGTCGTGTCCGCAACCGCCGTGATGGTGCGGGTGAGTGTGCCCGTGGAGATGACGGGAGCTTGACCGAGGACGGTGATGCATCTCCTTGATGACCGGTCCTTCGATGCACATGGTGCACTCCACCTGCAGGGTAGTGTGGGATATGTGGTACCCCTCGAACAGGAGCTCTTCTATCCTGCGGAGTACCCCGGCCTGTTCATCCTTGTACTCCGGCTTTATGTCGACATGGGCGGAAAGTGCCAGGATGTGGGAGCAGATGGTCCATATATTCAGGTGGTGGACGTGGTTCACACCATCCACCTCAAGGATGGCTGCATGAACCGCAGTGGTGCTCATCCCACGCGGCACACCCTCTAGCAGGATATGAACCGATTCGCGGACAACGCGCCAGGAGCCCCAGAAGATCACACAACCGATACCGGCCGAAATAATGGCGTCCAGAACATACCAGCCGGTGAAGTACATGACTATGCCGCCAATGATTACGCCGACCGATGCCGCGGCATCGCCGATCACATGGAGGAAGGCACTCCTCACGTTGAGATCGTCGTGCGAGTGTTGGTGCAGTGCGCTGGCGGCCAACAGATTCATCACCAGTCCGATGATGGCAATGATGAACATCGGGATGCTTTTCACTGCCTCCGGCTGGAAAAACCGGACTCCGGCCTCAAAGAAGATCCCGATTGCCATCAGGAAAACGGTTGCGCCGTTTATGAACGAGGCAAAGACCTCGGTACGGTGCCAGCCAAAGGTTCTGGTGTCTGAGGCAGGCACCGAGGCCAGGCGGATAGCGGCAAGCGAAAGGATAAGGGCAAAGAGGTCGAGAAAGACATGGGCAGCATCGGACAAAAGAGCCAGAGAATTTGTCCAGAAGCCGCCGATCAGCTCAAACAGCAGGGTAATGGAAGTCAGGGCTATTGCCCAGACGAAACGGCCTGCAATTCTCTGGTCTAAGTGGGATTCAGCGTGCATTGAGTCTCTCGGAATACTTTCGATCTCATTGCCACAGTGATTGGACGCATGGCATATTCTTATGGTGAAGTGTATCAGAGCCCTCTGACATGGTCAATGACGCTGCATCCTTAGCCTGCTTGCATTTTTGGATAGAGGCTGGTATCTGTTTTGTATCACTACGTTCATTTGGAGGCCACCCATGTCGAACCACCATCGTCTTCTCATTCTCGGCTCAGGCCCGGCCGGCTACACTGCTGCGGTTTACGCGGCCAGAGCAAATCTCCAGCCCTCTCTTGTCACCGGGCTCGAGCCGGGGGGGCAGCTCATGACCACAACAGAGGTGGACAACTGGCCCGGCGATCCTTCCGGCGTACTCGGCCCTGACCTTATGGAGAGGATGCGTCAGCATGCAGAGCGCTTCAACACCGCCTTCATCAGCGACCATATCAACAAGGCAGACCTCTCCCGTCGACCATTTGTCCTGACAGGAGACAACGGTGAATACAGCTGCGATGCCCTGATAATTGCAACAGGAGCATCGGCAAAGTATTTGGGGATCCCTTCTGAAAAGGCTTTTATGGGAAAGGGGGTTTCTGCGTGCGCTACCTGTGACGGCTTCTTCTACCGAAACAAGCCGGTAGCTGTTATAGGGGGGGGCAACACTGCTGTTGAGGAGGCGCTGTACCTCTCCAATATCGCAAGCCATGTTACGGTGATCCACCGACGCGACAAGTTTCGCTCGGAGAAGATACTTGCAGATAAGCTGATTGAAAAGTCCCGGGGAGGAAACGTGACCATCGAATGGCACCATGTCCTGGAAGAGGTCCTTGGGGATGACTCCGGGGTTACCGGTATCCGGATTCGTCACGAAAGCGGCTCAACCAAGGATATTCAGGTGCATGGCTGTTTCATCGCCATCGGACACTCTCCCAATACCGCCCTGTTCGCAGGCCAGCTGGAGATGGATAATGGGTACATCATAACCCGCTGTGGCAATGAGGGAAATATGACCGCCACAAGCGTTGCCGGAGTTTTTGCAGCAGGAGACGTCCAGGACCAGTTCTACAAGCAGGCAATAACCTCAGCCGGTACAGGTTGCATGGCGGCTTTGGATGCGGAACGCTATCTCGATATGTTGAATCAGTGAGGTCTGGTCTGTGAAAGGTGAAGTGTTGCTCCTGCCGAACCCTTTACGCCTTTAGCTTATTACCTTTCACGAGGTCATTATATGCTAGCAAAGGTTCTTTCCAGTGCGGTAGTAGGTATCGATGCCATTCAGGTCGAGGTGGAAGTAGATATAGCCCAGGGGCTTCCGCAATTTACGACTGTCGGATTGCCCGACGGAGCGGTAAAGGAGAGCAAGGACCGGGTCAAGTCCGCGCTCAAGAACTCAGGCTATGAGTTTCCCAACCGGCGTATTACCGTAAACCTGGCGCCGGCTGACCTGCGCAAGGAAGGGACAGCCTTTGACCTGCCGATCTCCATCGGTATTCTGGCAGCCACCGGGGTTGTCAAGCCGGACCGGATGAAGGGGTACCTGCTGCTGGGTGAACTTTCGCTGGATGGAAGGGTCAAGCCGGTGAGGGGATGCCTCCCGGTTGCGGTTAATGCACGGGAGTCAGGACTGTCCGGCATCATTGTACCGCAAGAAAATGCCTGCGAGGGTGCCGTTGTCGAAGGGATCGACGTCATCGGCGTAACCGAGCTGGCCGAAGTCGTGGAGTTTTTGAACGGCACCAGGGAGATCGAGCCTCACCGTTTCGATCTGGCCGAACTGTTCCTCCAGCAGAGTGGTCATGGCGAAGATTTTGCCGAGGTAAAGGGTCAGGAACACGCCAAACGGGCACTGGAGGTTGCGGCAAGCGGAGGTCACAATATCCTGATGATCGGTCCGCCAGGTTCCGGTAAAACCATGCTGGCGCGCCGAATCCCAACCATTCTTCCTCCAATATCATTTGCCGAGTCGATCGAAACTACCAAGGTGTATAGCGTAATGGGCTTGCTTGAGAGGGAACGGGCCATGATCACCCAAAGACCGTTCCGCTCGCCGCATCATACAATCTCTGATATTGGCCTCATAGGCGGAGGGAACACTCCAAAACCTGGGGAGGTAAGTCTTTCGCACAATGGCGTTCTCTTTCTGGATGAACTATGCAGTGTCTAATAATAACAATATTTCTTCCAATATTACCTTCACGACTTAACCAGTTGTAATAACACGACAATAAGTTAACCGTAAATGCATTAGGTGCGATAATATCTCATCTAATGCATTTAATGTACACTCTTGAGGTTGCGTAACATCATTTAGATGATAAAATTGCGCATCAAGTGAGAAATTCGCTTGACATCTATAAACAGATGCGATATTATCTCTTTAAATGATACAAAACCGCATGTAATGAGAATTTTCAGAAATGGGATACTGAAATTGAATATAAACTAGCTGCTGATTGAGAGATTCAATGGGTAAGGTAATCGAAATAAAATTTGATGTCCTTTACACGAACAGCAAAGTTGCTGACGTGTTATCTAAAAAAGACTTCGATGTTTTTGTTGAAGTCGTAGGGGCCTATTTCGAACTTCGCCTTTATCAATTAAGACACAAAATCCCAAGCGTTACCAGAGACATCCATATTATAAACGACTTTGTTGTTTTCAGTCGCAAAGCACCATGGGAGTGGACAGAAATTGATTTTCTTGCCTGGTCAAAGAAGCTGGTTGCAAAAAAAGAGATAGCAATCGCTTCACAACGTCACTACCAAGGGGTAATCAAGCGGTTTATCCAGTTTTGCATTGATAGTCTTGGCGTAAAAACACTTATTCAGGATGAATATGGCATTTCTGTTAGACAGATTTGCCATGTTGAGACAATGATAGCTCATTGTTACGAGCGAGAAATCAGTAAAGAACGACCATGCCCGCAGTACAAAGAAATGCAGCGGATATTCGATACATATGACGAAGAAATCGATATTGCGGAGAATCATGGTTCGAAAGACTTCTTCCCCCTACAGCGAGATTTAGCTCTTTTTACCCTTATTTTTGGCGCAGGGTTGCGCATATCAGAAGCACTTTTACTTAACGTAACCTCGTTCATGCGGAATCCTAAACGTCCAGACCTTGGGGACTTCGGTTCGATGGTAGTGATGGGGAAAGCAAGTGCGGGGCAAGATAAAAAACCCAGGACAGCATACCTTTACAATGCCAACCATGCGGAAACTTTAGAGTGGTATCTGGAAGAAATTCGTCCCTACTTTCTGCGTAATGCTCATTTGAACGAAACAGCAATGTTCCTTTCCGAGCGGGGAAGTCGGTTGTTACGGTCTACCGCTGAAGCGCGTTTCAAGCATATCCTTGAACTCGCCAACATGGCTGACAGGGGCTTTACTATCCATGGATTGCGGCATGCTCATATTACCCAAACAGTCATGTTGGTAAGCCCTCACACAGTTCAAATGAATGTCGGTCATATCAATCTTAGTACGACTCAGCAATATACACACGTACTTCCAAAATTTATGGATTATGAAATTCAAAAAGCCGCTGACTGGAATATTAGAGGGTCAATCAGGAATCCGTATGCAAATGCAGATAAAAACACTCCTAAAGAGTGATTCTGTTATCGAGGAGCTTAATTATGGCAAAAAAGCCAAAGGATGAACCGGAAAGCGTTACCCTGATGTTGAAGAAAAGGCTCAGATGGCGTCTTGATTCTTTGATGCGCGACAGGGGTATTCGAACATCAAGCGAACTGCAAAGCCGTTTGAAAAGTATCGGAATGGAACTTTCACGTGCTCAAGTTGCCAGAGTCATTGCCGAACGCCCGGCACGAATCAACGCTGACTTGTTAGATGCACTAATCAATATCCTTGATTGTTCAATTGGCGACCTGATGGTTATTGAAGATGTATCAGGACCAAATCCTCCTCCAGGTACCCCGGAAGAATCGAAACCGGCTCCGCGCAAGAAAACTGTTGAAAAACTGCCTAGAAATAAACCTTTACTTGGCTCAGAAAAGAAAGAACTTGAGATTCCGGGGCTTGGTGTGGTGCCCCGACCAATCAGGTCGAGAGAGGGAATGATTAAGCGCCCGAAAGTGGTTGTATTCCCGGAGCCTTACGATATTAAATAAGATGCTAAGAGAACCACAGAAAATATGCGTTTGCGGACGCACAATGAAAAAAGCGACTGCGGTCCATGAAGGCAATGGATATTGCGCAACCTGCTATATGCGGGAATTTAAGCAGATTTCTTGCAGTGAGTGTGGCAAGACTGTCCGTACGTATCATGGACAGGGGCCAGTTGTCTGTAAATCATGTAAAACCATTGGCAGAATCTGTATCAGATGCAAGAAACTCATCGAAAAAAGGAGAATCGGGCTGATTGTTGACGATGGCCCGGTGTGTAACTCTTGTGCCAGATATTTCAGGCCTCCCAAACAATGCCCAGAGTGTGGGGCCATTAGCTATTACCTGGCTCGTGACTTAAAGCTCGGCTTTACCGAACCGGTGTGTGAGAAATGTCGAAGGTCAAAACACGCAACATGCTCGAAATGCCGAAAGCACCGGCAGGTTGCGGAAATTACGGATAAGGGGAAACCTATTTGCAAAGAATGCCTGCTGCAGATAGCCCCATTTATCTGTCCAAAGTGCGGCAAGGAAGGAATACGGCACGGCAAGCACCACTGCTCTAATTGTTACTGGGATGGGTACGTCGCAAGAAAAACTCAGGAACACACAGCTACTTTCAAACACGAGTGGGTAAAGGAACTGTATGTATTGTTCATTCAGGAACTGCTTGGCAAGCTGGACAGCCATAATGTCGCAATCCGAATGCGGAACAGGTATTTCCCAATGTTCAAAATGCTGGACGATAATTTTGACCACAAGGAAAATATAACAGCTGAATCGTTGTCCGATATTTATAGCTCAGGAAAGCTTATACGCACGCCTGTTTTCCTGAACTTTCTTGTCAGACAATCCATCCTGACCAAAGACCACTCAAAAATCATTGATGCCGGTGAATACGCAAAACAGAGAAGAATCCTGGATAAGGCGCATGACCGCTGGTTCTATCAGCTGCTCGTGGATTACCAGACCCATCTCCATATCATTCATGAGCGCTATGTCAGTCGAGGGTGGATTGGTGTTACTCAACGATTCGTTAAGAAAACCCTTACAACCAGCATGGGGGCAGCATTTTCATTCTTAAACACTCTCCCTGAGCGGATAAAGGAATCGACCGAGATTGACCAACAGGAAGTCACTCATTTTCTTGGGCTGTATCGAGGGTCAAGAAATTCAATTAGAAGCTTCATCAGGTTTATGAAAATTAAAAAGAAAACCTTTCGAAAACTCGAAATAGTATCTATCAAGAATCCTTTAGCCAATAGACTGTTCCTGGGCGACAAACGATATGAAGAGCTAGTGTCAGCCTGGCTTCACCCTGACGACGATTCACTTAAATACTCTCTTGCGAGCCTGTTTATGCTGTTTTATGGACAGACCGCAAAGAATACAGCTTCAATCAAGATGGGTCGTATACTTCAGGTTGAAAATGGCTACAGAATCGCATTCGGTAAGGCTCCTGTATTGCTTCATCCTCTTGTTGCTTGTCTGCTCGAACGATATCTTGAGCAAAGGTCATCTTTGAATATTTTTGATGATATCACGCACAACCCTTACCTTTTTCCCGGAAGGGTAATTGGCAACCATTTAACACCTGAAAATATCTGTTTATTTTTAAAAAAGCATAATGTTAGGGCGGATATTCTCTTTTCCACAGCACTTTTCAAGGCATTTCATGGTGGTATCAACAATCCAAGGATAGTAGCCGATTCCTTCGGGATAACATTTAGTACTTCGGTCAAGTATTACAAGTTAATAAACCCCGATGTAAGAGCTGAATTGGAGACTGAGTATGCCAGATTCTGACATATGGTGGGTTTACATGCTGGAGTGCAGCAATGGTAGTATATATACCGGAATCGCGAAAAATGTTGAGGACCGGTTTAAAAAACATGCTGAAAAGAAGGGTGCCAAATTCACACGCATGTTTCCACCGAAGAGAATTCTGTATCGGATGTCATATAAATCCAAAGGGGAAGCAGTTTCCGAGGAACTTCGACTGAAGAAACTCAGTCGTTATGAAAAGGATATGTTTGTAGAGGCGACAGGAGAAATGGAACCGCGCATCAGGTAAGCGTTACGAGTTGCTGGATTTCCACTGGCGTGGAAGTTTCCTGCAAGTAGTAAGCAGTCGTCGCCCAATTGATGACTTTCATTACTTTATCCGATGCATCAGGTTGTGTCACGTCGATGACGTGTGCGAGTTCATATAAGGGACGCATTATTTCGGAACAGGATGGCTTAATTTTGCAGGTCATGACTATGCAGTATTCCTTGGTTGTATAACCATGGGAAATGGCTTCCTGAAGCGTAAAGACGGCTTCAGAAACACGGTTGACAAGAGTGGTTATCGTGTTGCTGGCAGGAACAATTTGAAAAGCAAACCGTGGCTTACAGTCTATGACGAACGGCAGGGTAATAGTGGCTGATGCCCTTCTCTGCCCCGGTAGAAATTCAATTTGTACTTTTTCTTCGAATCCAACTCGCCCCCTCAGATTGGTGGCGGTAAGAATATCGTTGATGTAGTCAGTAAAAGCTTTTGAACGGCGAATTTTCGGAACGGAGACATGTTCTGCGAAAAGCGTGTCTATCCTGCTGTCGATTGTTGTATTACGGTCCAGCTTGATTGCCCCGCCGTTTCTAACGGAGATATGGTGGCCTTTATCTTGAAGTCTGGTCATCCATAATTTGAAAGCTGCAGTGTCTTTACCCTCTCCGTCAGAAAACCTGAAGAACCAGTTTCCCCATTCCGCAAAGACCCAGGCATTCAGCCTGGCCCGTTCCGACAAGGCAGCGAACAGTGAGGTATCGACAGTTCGTGTGCCGCCATCAACACCCATCAAACGGAAAAATACATTCCCCTTATGATGGGTCACTATGCCGATGTCTCGCGGCCTGCGTTGTTGCAGGTCGTCTATATAGCTGATGACATAGTAATCGGTATTCATGGTTTGGCTATCTTTCCGATATTGACGCTGACAATTTCGGGAAGGAGGTTCTTACGGTGAACCAGAGCATCGGCCAGTTGCTGCTGCAGTTCCGGTACTACCGCCCGGAAGGTACACCCGAAAAGGCAGCACTCGCGGATAATACTATCGTCTGTTTCAGTTATGCGGTTCAGCCATGATTCGAGACATGATGGAGACAGTAAACCGTAGAAGGGGTGATATTCGACCAGGAGTTTATTGCTGTTGAGTCTATTCAGGCTTTTTCTGGGGGTCTCATCGCAATCAAGCAGGGTATGACTATGGTCATATCCGCTGAAGACCGGAATATGAGGCGTAACTAGTGACGCCTTCATGTTACCGCTTCGGTCGAGATTGCCTATCAGGATATCGAACAAGGTAAGTGCTGCTGCATGGTCATGGTAGCGCTCTATGACCATGGAAGCATCGGAATACATGACATCTGGAAGTTCAATGCCGGGGTAGTCAAGCTGCAGACTGGCGTATCCGGGACCGTCTCCTGTTGTCGTGAGCACACCATCAGCGACAGGAATGTGAAGTGTTTGGGCGAGTTTGATGGCCACAAGCTCGTTATAGACACAATGCCGACTCGCCGGGGAGTCGAGTTTCAGGATTGCGTCCATGGTGCAGTATAAGGTTATCGTGGACCCGCCTGGGCTTTCGTCGCTGATGTTGTGCAATTTGTAGCGGGATTCGTGCATTGATACCTTCAAGGTATACAGATGCTCTTATTTACATTATCCCGCCGTGAAAATCAACCTAACTAACTCAAAATTACGAGGTATATTATGAAAACTACAAAGAGTATTCACGGTCATAAACATGTAGCAACAACTGCTTCTTATTCACCTGGACTCCACAATACAACGGAAGCAGAAGCTATTTTCTCAGCACTGGACAGTATGATTGCCAAAGCAGAAGAAACCGGACAGAAGGACTTGTATTCTCTTATGAGGGACAAGATTATTTTGAGCCTTCTTTTCTTTTGTGGGATGCGTTTGAAGGAAATTTTGAGTCTTACGATTCATTCTTTTGAGCAAGTATCCTTCATCCCGGCATCCGGTTACTATGGCTTTATCACGGTATGCAAAAAAGGGAACTTGGGTAGCGAAGACAAGGTACGGAAAATTCCTCTGACTCATGATGAGCTTCCTGCCATGATTGACCAGTATATCCATGAGATACGGCCAAAATTTTTCAATAAGTCCCGTTATGATGAAAAAGCATTATTCTTAACGGATAAGGGAGCGGTTTTATCGTATGTTGTCCAGAATTACCGATTTCACGCTATTATGCTGAAAGCTGGGTTGGACAATAAGAATTTTACGCTCCAGAGTTTGAGGCGTGCAGGATTATTTGAGATGTCGAGTCACATGTCGTATTATGACATGTGCAAGATTACTGGTCATAGGCCGAGATATTCTTCAACTACAGTGATTCCATGAGAATTCCATGATGGATAAAAACACGATTGTTGCAATGCTGATGATGGTGCTCCTGATATCGGGAGCACCTGTTTTTGCGGCTCCATTGAAGTCGGTTGGGACGACGGATGTGTATTTCTCACCTCGCGGCGGAGCAACAGAGGCGGTTGTCAGGGAGATAGATGGAGCGAAGCGTGAGATTCGGGTACTGGCGTATTCGTTTACGAGCGTGCCGATTGCCAAGTCTCTATTGCAGGCTAATAAGCGCGGAGTGAAGATTGAAGCGGTTCTTGATAAGACCAACAGGAAGAAAAAGGCGGGTAGTAATGGAAAAAGCTACTCAGCGGCAACTTTCCTTGATAACGCTGGGATACCCGTGTTTATTGATGACGCACATTCAATTCAGCACAACAAAGTAGTCATCGTGGATGGGGAAACACTGATTACCGGGTCATTTAACTTCAGCAAGGCTGCTGAGCAGAATAACGCGGAGAACCTGTTGGTGATTAAGGGGAACAAGGCGTTGGTGGAGCGGTATATTGAGGACTATCGGAAGCATAAGGGGCATGCAGAATCTTACGGCAACTAAAAGATACAAGCTCGGCAATATAACTCAATGGTGATTCTTTATGTTAGAGGTACTTCTATTTCAAAATATTTCCTTAACGATGTTAAAGCAGCTATTTCTACATCACGAAGAGGCGTACTCTTGAAAGTTCTCTTGTAATGGTATAAAGAACTCCATTCTCCAATATGACTTGATGCTCCATGCATCAGCTCGTTACGCAGATTGAAAAGGAATTCTGCTCTCATTGCCCACTTATTATCGTTAAATACTTTTTCAACTCCATTTTTAATACTTTTTTCAACTTTGTTTCTTATTCCAAAAAAAGCATCGAGTGCTATGAAGTAGTATATAAATCGTTCTACCTCACTAGACATCATTGCATATTGTATGAAATGAGCACCTTTAGTGGCTCTGTGTAATTTATCTGGCTCAGCTTTTACCGATTCAGAATACCATTTCTTGATATTTTCAATGATGTCATCAGTAATCGATATATTATTTATGAAAGAGGGGAGAATAGTTCCGGCTTCATTACTTACATAAATTGACCCAACTTTTTCAGGATGCTCAGGGAATAAATATATTCTGCTTTCTGGCCTTACAGCATTTGTCATTAAGAGGTATGGCTTATCTATAGCAATAAAAGAGGAGAACACAGCTATAAACTTACGCATTAGATACCCTGACCTGAACGTAGCACCATTTTGGGTACCGTCTGCTTCACAGACAAGACATGGATATGCCGGATTCTGAATTATGTTAATCTGGCTATTATTTGGTGATAAAAAAGGACTGTACTTATTAACAGCAGTGAATTTATTTTTGTACTTTTCCCATTCTTTATAATCGTTGTTCCCTAATACAGATATACCGTCATAACCAACCGCAAAAGATTTAGTAGAAATGTTGGTTAGTGGGTACGTTGTAATCCAGTTATCTATAGAACGTTCAAGAATATTACTGATAATACTCCATAGCCTTTCTGCAAATTCTTTCCCGTCAATATTAGCTTTAGCTTCAAATAAACTATCAACTGACCGTAGAAATATTTTATCTTCATCATACAACTTACAACTAAAAACAGTCTGCTCTATTATATCCTGCATTTTGTTTACAAAAAAATCAACGTCCCCATTTTTTAATTTATCACTGTCAGATATTGCCATTTGCGCGATATCTTCTAAAACTTCTCTTGATTTATATGTGTAATACCATTCTAACCCAATAGAGCCAATTGGGTTTAAAAAGCTTTTACCTGTTAGAAATTGCTTTTTTGACGCAAACTTGCCGCCAGTATCTCTAATCTTTATTTCTTTGGTGAGAAGAATTAGTTTGCCAAGGATTGCTTCAATTTTCATATATTTCCACTTTCATACAGCATTACCACGCCTCTGACAGTATATCCGTCACATCTTTTCTCGAAAGCACCTTTGAGCACAGCTCCCACCGGTTCACATTAGGGTTGATGCTTGTCTGATATTTCATATCAAAGGCATTCTTTGCCTGTTCTCGGAGATGGATATAAACGTCCATCTTTTTCTCCATCTCTTCTACGTCATCAATCCATTCGTCATCAATGATATCGGGGATACCGCCGAAAATATCGTGTTTATCTTTTAGTCGCCTTGAGATGACCTTATAGACCTTTTCGTCACGGGTTTCGTTGTAGACAAGATTCAGCATATCCACCGAGTCACGAGCCTGGCCAAATCGTTTTATCCTTCCCAGCCGTTGTTCGAGACGTGACGGATTCCATGGAAGGTCAATATTGATTAAAGTCCCCAATGTCTGCAGATTCAGACCTTCACAGGCAGCATCGGTTGCAACTACAAGGCGGATTCTGCGCTCTTTGACGGCCAACTTAATATCTTCACGTTCGACGGAAGAAAATGACTCTCCAATGAAAATACGGCTCTTGCCAAGACCCGCATAAACAGCAATGGTTTCATTTGGTAATAGCTTTGCCAACTCTGATGCTGCCCAATATGCCGTATCGTAATACTGGCTGAAAATGATGCAGCCATGTTCAAGCCAGGTCTTACCTTCGGAGCGATACTCCGTAAGAAAATACTTCACGGCGGCAAGTTTAGGGTCTCTGGCTTCAGGTCTCGATAATTCGTCAACTATGCGTTGCAGGCAAGAAGCTTCCTGTTTGGTCAAGCCTGATAGTAGTCTTTCAAGATGTTGCGTATCTTCCTCATCATCCAAAATTTGCCTGTTAAGAAACTTTTGGGCTGTGGACTTTCCTGACGCAAAACTTGAGCATAACCGCTGCAGAAGCATGGATTCGATAAGGCCAGTAGCACCCTTGCTGTCAGGTCTGCTACCAAGCGCGGTTGTGAAATCCTGTGCAGCCTTATAAGCGAGGTCAAACGGATGGTTGGTCATCAAGCCGGACCCGGCAAAGGTCATCCCAGGATATGTACTTGATGTGTGGTTCTGGATGGGGTGGACGTTAGCTGCTATCCGTTTCAGAAGGCCAAGCTCTTCCAATGTATCCCTACGTCTTAATACGGTATGCCTGACAATGGGATTGTTATTCTTGAAATAATCAGGATAAAGGGTTTGCTGCACAAGTTCCTGCTCAGAATAACCGAGAGAGCTATATGGCATGTCGCTGAAAAACTGGTTATCACCCAACCCCAGGCCCATTCTCAGGCTGTTAATTGTGGGGCTTTCGTTTGCCGGAGGGACTGGTGTCCGTAAGAGTTCCCAAGCGTCTTTCCCATCATAGGGCACTTGTTCCCCTTTTATGTACGGTAGTGATTTGTCATGGATAGCCCAGATACTTACTGATTCACGGCCAAGGACGAAATCGACCCCAGAATTGAGAATCCTCATCAAGTCCCAAAGTTCACAGACCTCTGTCTGAATCGGTGTTGCAGTACCGATAAGAAGGTGTCTAGTCTTGGGGCCAATATTGACCATGAATTCAAGAAGGTTGTTGTCTTGAAGGTCGCTTTGATTCAATGCACCTTTTTTCCTGGCCTTATGTGCTTCGTCCAGAATAACGGTGCCATATTTCCGCTTGAGAAGTTCTTCCCGTTCTTCTGTCGGCTGGATAATCATGCCGGTCGATACAATGGCTATCTGGTATGGACATCGTAAGACATCCTGTGCTCCGCGAGTCTTGATGATATGTCCATGCGGGTCTTGCCAGCACTTCTTGTTCGAGAGCCAGACGGCACTTGGGATTCCAAGACGGTCTTTCAGTTCGGTTTGCCACTGGAAAACCAGCGTTGAAGGGCAAAGAATCAATACTGGGCCATCGCCAAGAATTGCCGAAAGCATGGCACAGGTTGCAAGAGAAAGGGTTTTGCCTAATCCGACTTCATCGGCCAGAAGCAGACGTACTTTGCCATAAATTTCCCGATGCTCAAGGAAGGTGACAACAAATGAACGTTGCCATGGCTGGAGTTCTTCGCCAGTTCTGTAGAGTGGAGATTCAGCAGTAACAGCGGCAGGGAGGTCTTTGATGCTTAATTCGTCAAAAGATACTTCAGCACGTTCAGCAATTCGCTGGACTTCTTCTACTATAGCATCAGGGAGTGGGTAGGCATCCTTCCAGAGGGCTTCGAATTCATTATCGACCCAGTTAATGCCTTCATCCGAAGTGTCTTCCCAGAGGATTTCATAGTTTTCAGCAAAGGCGCTTCTCGATTCGTTGATGGAACCGAGGAAACAGGTTTTAGTACCATCGGCAAGTTCGATAATTCCTGCTTTGCCATGGACGAAAACCTTATTTTTAGGAACGACCTTAATTTCAACATTACCAGCAGAAAGTATTTCGTAAAGCTTCCGGTACCTCTCCCTGTGAAGGAGAGATTCCAGTTCGACCGGAACCTGATTCCAGCGTTCCTTGAGGGCAGTTTCACGAGCTGCTTTGGATATGGCGATATCTTGGACATCAAGCTCGCTATTGCAGAGAATTCGCACATCAGGGATTTTGGCGATTTCTTCCCCGACAAGCTCGAATATTGAGCTTCTGAAATATCCTGCAATCCGCTTATATGAACGTGCGCCCTGAAGCTTTCCTGACAAGAATGCCTTATCAAGTCTTTGCTGCCGGGAAGAAAATCGATTTATCACTGGTTATCCCATTTTTTGGTTTCTTACAAGGTCTCGTAATACCCTTGCTGAGCTTGCTTCTTCAGGCCGCATACCTTCAAGTTTTTTTGCAAGGTAATCAGCCAGTTCAACTATGATATCCCGCTGGCGATAATAATCAGGGATGTTTTCTCCAAGATGGCTGACAACTTTATCTCCCTCGATATCCTTCTGCAGTTCCCATATACCGTACAGAACACCACGAAGTACCGTATTGGCAAATTCGGAATCTCCTGACATGTCGGTTTTCCCAAATTCTTCGGAGCTTTTTAGTCTTGCGGCGTTAGCTTTCTCACTTGCCATAAATGGTTTGTAGCTTCGAACCTGAAAAGCCTTAGAAAAGTTTTGATAGTTATCTAAGGTTTTTGACCCCTTAGCTTCGAGGTCAAGCATTTTGAGATAAAAGCGTTCTGCTGGCTGAAGATTATCCCAATGAGATTTTTCAATACCAGGAGGGACTAGACACTGATTTGCAACTCCAACAGCGAATTCAATTAAATCATCAACAAAGGTTAATTGTTTCTTGACGCGAGGACGAACTGCTTCCGTTTCCATATCCTTGCCATCTATAATTGAATACTTGGTCAACACACGTAATGCAGCAGCATACCCAGCCATCTGCAAGTCAGCATCTGAAAAAATGTTTTCATCTCGATATAAGTCTTTTGAGTTTTGGTTAAGACCGGTAAGAGTCTTAACTTGTTCTTCAACTTCTTCTTGAATTTCCCATGCGAGGTCTCCACGGCTTGTCTTATATGAACCTTGCCGCTTCCTAAGGACTAGAAAAACTGTTCCTTTGACATAACTACCTTCACGAGGAAGAGTGTCAGTTTCTGTTACTACATACCATGCGGCTGATACATGCAACCCAGAAGCCCATACTATATTTGCCATATCAGCCCATATTGTGCCAGATTGATGGGTGAACATGATAACCTGGATACCATTATCAGGCATCATTTCGGTCATGCGCTTATAGGCAGCTACCATGCCACGACGAAAACCTTCATCTTCTCCTTTAATAGCAAGTCCCCTACGGGAATCCCATGTCCAATTGGCAAATTCTACGGGTGGATTTTTACGAAGCCATGCAATGAAAAATTCTAGTATCTCTTCGTATTTGACTGCATCGCCATAAGGAGGGTCAGTAATATATATGTCGTTCACAGTTGTAAGTTTGTCGGCAGGAGTAGATTCAACAACAGCATTAATATTAGGGAATGGAAACCTTTTGTATTCTGGGATAACGGGTCTGATTATGGATTGACTACTTCTTACCCCATAATTTAATAGTGTATTCAACGCTTGATTATAAAAAGTTTGATGTGTCGTATTTACTCCCGGTGAACCATCCCATGAACTTAGTTTTGAATTCCAATTTGCTGCTTGATTAACTCCAAATTTCAGGGCAGCTGAATTCGAAAAACGGTTTATTAGACCATTTACCAATAATTGACGTGGATTGAATAATTGATGCCAATATGTCCAACCACGTTCCCATATCGGTTGACGAGTATTATAGCCCGTCTCTATTTTCATATCAGGTATCCAGCCATTATTTTGCCAATCATTAATATTTAAGGATAAAAAATCTTCCACATCTTTTTCACGCTTTAAATCTTCTTCGGTAACTGCACGAAAAGAATAATCAAAGGTTTTCTTCCCTTCTTTGGGGCGCATCCATTGAATGCAATATAGCCGTTCCTGAAAAATGTCATCAGGTCTTGGCTTGAAATCCAGCTTTTCCCAAAACCTTAAACGGTTGCCGCTACTTCCATCTTCTTTGCGATAATCCCCGCGTAATGTTGAAATTTTGGTGCGATATTCAACACCATCTACAGAATGTATCAAGTAAGGGTCTTTTCCACGTCCATCACTACGAACAGTTCCCTGCTTAGCAGTAATTATTTCAGATTCCGATACATTGCCACACACAATAATATCGTAGCGTTTGTTTATTGAGTCAGGTACCAGCTCAACAATTGTATTGTTGCCTCGACTAATAATAAATGTTGGCAATAAAGGCACCATCCAGCCCGATTGTGGGCATTTGGTTTCGATACAATACAAAAATGTTTTTGCTTTCCATCCTGCCCCGTCTGATTCGATACCCAATCTGTCAATTTCTGAATTTAAATTAAGAACGAGTTCTTCTTGTTCTTTTATCAGCCTGTTCCTATTTTGTTCTGTGCCGCCTATAATATTAAAAACACCCCAAGTCAACATACATGCGATAGGATTTAAGTCTGATGCATAGACATCGCATCCTAATCTTGCTGCTTCAAATGGAATTTACCAGAACCACTAAATGTATCGGCTACTCGTGGTTTATGTCCAAAACGCATAATCCCCAGTTGTTCAACTAACTCTTGAGTTGAGTTTGCTGTTGTCCCTAAATGTGTATTCACCTCTTCCCAAATATGTGAATCAATAACATCGTCACACATTTCGGGACGATTTGCTTTTTCAACAAGTTCTCTATATGAAATTCGTGGTAACGCGAATGATTCTAGCTTTCGTCTTTCACTATCAGGAATATCTTCACGCCATGTTAATTTTGGAGTCTTTCCATTATCTGAAATAAAATCAGTGACTTTAAAGGGAGCTTTTGAAGGTAATACCCCTTTGGGTTCAACATAGAAGTATTTTTCGATATCATCTATGTTAATTCGTTCAACAATTTCTGTTGGTTTAATACGCCCTAGCCGAACAACAAGTGATTCGTCATCCATTGCCATTAATTTCTCATATAATGCCAAATCTTTTTTGAGGTCATTAGTTGCTGGGAGCAACACCCCAAGAATGCAAGCTCTATTCAAGATTAGTGGTTTTCGGCCTTTCCAATAACTTCCAAGTGCAGTCAGGGTTTTCCCAAGATTCGCCATCTGTTCTTTATAAGCTTCAATAGAGAGCTTTTGCGCTGGAAATATCTTTTCAATCAATGCCGGAGCATCCTTCAGTGAAAACGGAACTATTTCTTTTTTATCAGACATTACATAACCTCGAATAATGATGGAGTTGAATCTTCTTCACGAACCGGACGGCGGCGTTTAACTGTTTTTTCACCTGTTTTCCCATCGGAAAGAGCAAACATTAATGCTTTACGCCAACCCCTATCGGAATCTTCAGCAAGACCAGCTTCCGCGACGGTCATGGAAAACAGCCACCAACGTTCTTCTGGACGGAGAGCACTCCATTTGCTGCAGATAACCGGAATCTTTTCCGGTTCTGCACGCTCTGCTGCCCACGCAAGGATGCAGAGTTCTTTTCCTAAAAGACGGTCAACTTTGACTGATTCCTTGCCAGTACCGACATGCCACCGACCGGTGAGAAGTTTTTTGGCTTTCAATCTTTCGTTGAAGTTCTTACGGGCAGTTTCAGCTATTGCAGACCATACCTGACGGTCAAGTACAACACGCACTTCATCATAGGGAAGTCCGTTTTCGCCACCCTTAAGCCCGAAGTCTTCAATGATGTAAATCTCCCCGTTCCTGGCTGGGGGAATTTCCACCCTGAAAATATGCGCTCCGTATACTACAGGAGCACCAAAATCAACGTAGGATTGCTTTTCTGTCACTGTTCAACTTCCTCTTGCTTGATATTAATCCCCAGACTTTCGGAGAACTGCCGCAAGTCATGACCGGAATTGAAGTTAGCCTTCTTGAAGGTCATAGTGATTGGGGTATTGTCATCAAACTCTTTCAGGATGACGTTCAATATTGATTCTATGTAGTCAGGAGTTACCTGAATATCACCAATGACTGTGGAAACTGATTGGCTACCCTGGCCGATTTCAAGGCGAATCCCTTCAAAGGTCACACTCTTTTCCTTCGCCTCTTTCAGCCCGTTAAAGGTCTTGGAACGGGAATCCAGCCGCTTGCCACCATATTGATTTACGAGCTTGCCGGGTTTTGTGTCGTCAATCTTGATACCGGTATCCCCGATTTCGGCAAAGGTGAAGTTTGATTTTGCTTCGAGGCCATCGGCTTCGGCAAACACCATAACTAGCGTTTCCTTGTCTGGAATCTCAAAGGGAGCAGTATACGGTGTGCCATCACGAGGCTCTTTGCCATCGAGCGTGTATTTGAGGTTGCCTTTCGGAGCAACGAACAATTCGATTTTACGTTTTGGTTTTTCATTATGGAGTTGGTTACGGATTATCAGTTTGTTCGTCCACGTTACTGGGTCTCCTGTTTCGTATTGACCCGAAGGGTCTACAACGAGTAAATGGACGCGCAATGCATTCGTGAACAGTGTCTGTTCAGTCAGGATAGGGCTGGATTCGGAAACAGAGCCATCCTCAGCATAGTGGGTTCTGGGTGACGGACCAGCATTAAGCTGGTTGAGTCGAATTCTTACAAAACCCGCATCGTTTGGTTCAGTTTCAGGTACAACCTGAACGGATGTCATTTTCTTCTTGGGTTTCTTGGTTATGTAGCCATTGCCAAGGTCTTCCCAATGGCCATGAGAACAGGCAATGGCTTTCAGGGTTTCAAGACCTTTTGGTGGCAACCATGGCATTCCGGCCTGTTCAGATGCACGGTCACGCATATCTTCCCAACGGGATTCATCCTGACTAACCGGCCAGAGGAGGTCTTCAGCCTTATCCCGAATAGCATCATAATTTGCATCAATATCGAGATAGAGTTTAAGAGGGTCTTTGGTCAGAGTTTTTTCAATCTGTTCTTCACCACTGAAGTCTTTCTTCTGGTCACGGGTCATGTCGAGGGGTTTGGCGCGGAGTTCCGGCGATTTCCCTTGACGATGTACCGGGAAGAGAACCTTGTCAAAAATGTTCAGAACAGTTGAATTATAGTCCTGTTCATAGATTTCAATCTTATCTTCAAGCTCTCCACGTTGAGGATGTTCTTTGTGAATACGCTTTTCAGCCCTCATCACGGCATATATTTGCCGAGCGGATTTTTCCAAACTGGCCATCTGGGTCTTATCACCAGTAAGGACACAAAAGTTATTCTTCTCTGTAAGGCTGTCGAATTGCTCTTGCAGTCTTTCAGGGGGAATCTTTGAATCGGGGCTTACGATAAGGAGCACACGGTTGCGTCTGATTTTATCCGCAATCTCATCATATTTTGGTAATGGGAGAACTTCGGTGTAGGCACTGCCGCGTGATGGGGCGAACATGGTCTTGAGTCTTGTGCTGATAAGCTCATCAATTTTATTTTCAGGGGCTTCTATTGCAAAGCCTTCCAGCATTTTTGTTAAATTTTCCTGCCGGTCAAAATAAAATTTATCTTCTGGAGTTCGGTGCATGTACCAAGCAATATTCTTGAGAGCTTCGAATGCGTCAGCATAATCGTTCGGCCCATTCAGCGGATTCACAAGACATTCCAGTATTTCTTCCTTATTCAGACCCTTTATGGCGTTGGTTGCAGTAGAGAGGCTGGCAGTAAGAACAAGAGTACCAATTTGGGAAGCGAAATCATTACCTGCGTTCATCCCAATAATCTGGGCATGGGAAGATATGTTTGAATCCCAGAGGTCTTTTGTAATTGCATCGCGCAACCCAGAAATTTCAGTCAATTTGTCACGGACATCATTGATGGACAGGTCGAAATGCTGCGCTCCTATCAGATAGACATCATTATCCTGCCGTTCCCATACTGACCGTAACAGACGGGAGATAATTTCCATGAGGCCCCGAGTCTGTTTGAACTTCTCATTTTCCTTGAAGAGAGCAACAAGGTTCTTGAGGGTAGGATGGAATGGATAGGTATTAATAACTTCTTCTGAGATAGATTCAGCGCCACGGTTAACGGCTTTCGATTTTGTTGCCTCCTCAAGAGCACGGCCAAATCGGGCAGCAATATCTTCTATCTCTTTACGGTCAGGCAACTTCTTAAAAAGTCGTTTACGGAGAATTTCATAGACTTCGTTGCCGGTCAAATCAACCGGAGTAATGTTGCGCTCCTGACGGCCAATTTCCTGTCGTGCATCCTCAAGTGCCTTGTTGATGAGGCGAGTACCAGACTCGTATGAAGCGGCAAGGTCAGATACCACAATGCAGACCTTGGCTTTTTTGCTGGCAGCGGTGAGCATGTTAGCTAAAGCACTAGTTGCTATATCAGCCACGGTTCCATTGCCTATAGGCTGGGTATCGTAATTGTTGAAATATGGCGGCATCTCATCAAGAAGGATAAGTACCGGTTGTTCTCCCTCGAAGAGGGTAAGCCAAGCATTTTCATCAGGGGCTTTGGGGCCATTGGCCCAGAACTTTTTAAATGCTTCAGGTTTACCGAGCTGTTCGGCAATCTCTCCCCAAAAAAAGTGGTCAGGATAATTACGACCGGTAAAGGCAGCAACCTTGGCCGTATCGAAAGAATCTGAGTTTGGAATGTCACTGCAATATACTTTACGGAGGGATGGATGCTTTGCCAGCAGACCAAACCCAACGAGGAGGTGAGTTTTACCGCCGCCCATGGCCTGTTTCAGATGGAAGGATGATTGACTCGATTTTCCAGCCAATCGGGTAATACCCTCTTCCATA
This sequence comes from uncultured Geoanaerobacter sp., assembly GCA_964528055.1. Lineage (GTDB taxonomy): Bacteria > Desulfobacterota > Desulfuromonadia > Geobacterales > DSM-12255 > Geoanaerobacter. Next base: position 377,000 of record CAZGQM010000001.1, read on the forward strand.
AGAGTCTTCATGCCTTCGGTGATATGGGTTTTTTCAAAAAACTTGCGTCCGTCTTTTTCGTCGGCAATCAGTTCCTCAAGCTGTTCAATCTGGTCGCTCACGTGAATATCGAGAGCATTGTCCTGAAGTATGCAGGCGTCACGTACGGTTTTCATTGCTCGTTCCTTTGTATATGGTTATTTGCTTAAGTGGTTATTAGCTGTATTGAGATTATTCGCAGTTGATTCCGATATCCGAACATCCGAGTACCCGCAGGCAATTCAGGAAAAAATCGGCACTGAACGTTCCACGGGTGAGCTTGTTATCGACTGACGCCCTTGTAACAACCTCGCCATCTTTTGAGAGCATTTCCGCCAGTTGCTGACGGGAAATATTTCTCTTGGCCATTTCTGCACGCAGAATGTTGGTTGCCGTCTCGTTCTGGCTGTCGATGCTTATGACTACAAGTTCTCTCTTCATTGTCTAATCCACGTAAAAAGTACGTCATTTGCATAAAATTACATAAGTTTGCAGCGATAGTATATAATCAAATATGATTAGTCAAGGAGTCAATTCTAAAGGTTTTTAATGTTTTGTTTATTAGTGGGAAATCAGACTTTTTGGTATTTGTAAGACGTATGTGGGGTTGCACGGTGGAGCAGGAATAAATTATTTTTTTATGATGAGCGAATAAAAGCCCCCTGCCGGAACAGGGGGCCTGAGAACTACTTTTTCAGTTGTTTTTTTACAGCTGCAGCCGAGGTGCCAACCTGCTGCACCGCCTTCTTAAGTTCTGGTGCGGTACAGCCAAAGGATTTTGTCCAGCTGCGCACCTCGTTCGGGTCGTTTACATCAACCCTCTTGTTGTCAGGTGGGCCTTTCAGTTTCTTGTTATCTGGCATGACTAACGCTCCTTCCTCACCCCTTTAAAGGGGGTGCCGTCAGCCTTCTGGTCCATAAACCTGCCAGTATCCGTATCCCGCTTAACCCATGTATCGGTTTTCGGGTTGTGTACCTGGCTCCTGCCTGTTACCTGCCCATGTCTGTGACCGTCACCGGTCGGTGGATTCTTTGCCATTATTTTTTCTCCTTGCAAGGTATGGAGGGGGATTGCTCCCCCTCACGGTTGAGTTCTAGGCATCTACCCAGATGGGCCATGCCTTGCGTCCGTATTGACTTGCGTAACGCCGAACACCCTTAATGGTGATGTAGGCGACGTAAATCAGACGCTTCCCTGGTCTCTCCACAATCATGTGGGGCACCTATCCTTTCCGACAGGCGAATTTTAGACCTTGCAAGGAGGGAGGGAGTTTGGTATTCTAACTCTCTATAGAGATTCTGTTGCAAGTCCCCAAAGCCTGACTTTTGGGGGAAAGCCTTGATGTTAGCGCATCAAGGCTTTTCTAATTCGTTATTTTCAAAGCCTTTAGCCTTGTTTTCAAGAACGATATGTTCACCTCGAAAGTATCTGCAATTTCTCCCAGACTGGCCCCATCACGTATCATCATCAGTAACGGAGCTTCCGGCATAAGTAATGCTCCACCGAATCGCCATGCCTGCCACTCAGGATTGCGATACGTGGGAATGTCGGTCTTACGGTAGAGCTGGATACTATCTTCGCCTTTTGCCTGCTTAAACACCTGGGTGCGACTTCGCTGCTGCAGCTGCGGGACATGCAGGTAGCAGTGCCCGCTTTCATGGGCCTGGGTTGACCGGAAAAAATTGATACTGTATTCATCCATCGCCAGCTCTTCCTGAAAGATAACCTGCCTGTTGGCACTATCGGTAATACCATAAATTTCAGGCGGCAATTCATTCGAGTAAACCGGGGTTACGCCGGTCAGGTCCTCCAGTTTCGTATCTACGAACCGGAGAACATCAAATGCCTTGCCGCCTTTCAGGACTTCTGGCTGGAACCGGGTAATGATACCAGTGGCAATCTGGTCGATTTGCACACCGCTCATCCCCTGGAAGAGGAAGTTAGGTACGGTCATTCTTGGTGCCCTTCTTTTCAATCATTGCATTTATCATTTCAGTCAGTTCCTCTTCGGTGTACAAGTCGGATGCGCGGAGCAGTTGCATGTTCAGTCCAGGACGTTTGCGGAAAATAGTTGTTGCTTCGGTCTGTAACTTCATTTCCGATTGCGCTGCCCTTACCAGTGTTTCGTCAGTCACGCCAAGGTATGTCTCGATTTTTCTGACAACATCAAGCGCTGGCGCTTTGCGTCTGTTTTGCTCAATATCGGAGATGTACCCTAACGACAATCCTGCTACCTGACTGACCTCCTTAAGCGTCTTTTCACTCTTCTTTCGAGCTGCTTTCAGCATTTGCCCGAAATTCATGTCCGCGACCCCCTTTCTCCCCCCCTCAAAAGAGCGGTTAGCATTGCATATCAATTCACGCAAAATCTGCGTAACTTCAATATACCTTTTCGGGATACTGGTTGTCAATACGATTTACGCAAAAAAAGCGTGACTGCTATTTTATGTCGAGGGGAAGAATTCAGGAAGCAACTGGAGCGTCATACGCACAAGATGCTGTTGTTTGATTCTCGACAAACACAACATACAGTGCCATTTTTTGATTGTCAATCTTTAACTTTTATAAAAGGATAGTGATATCAGGTAATTGTATACAGTATCCAGGAAAACCAGTGAAAAGCGGCTATGGGAGAGAGTTTATGTGACGGTTTAGTAAAATATATTTAATGCAGAGGGTCAATTCTGAGACGAAATACAGCGACAATTGACATACGGAATGCCGGTTGTTAATCTGGGGAGCCAGAACTGCGTTTTTCCTCTTCCTCAATTTTCTGCTCGACCCAGTAGGCTATCTGTTTGCTGAGACTCCTTTTGTTTTTTCCAGCAATTATTTTCACCTTTTCGTAGATAGCGATGTCCAGCACTACTCCAGCATGAACCCGTTTTTCTTTGTCGATAGGCATATGTTTACCTTTCACTATCTAAAATCTCTGGTTGAAAAAAGTGTTACACTTTGATACACTTTATACAACCTATTCAAATTGTATTGATAGGTATAAAACCTCTCAAGTAAATATACCAAATCACAAAACAAGTCGATTCCAAAAGTGCGTTAAGTATCCATGACACATGCTGAAAAACCAACATATTCTATTGCCGAGTGCAATATGGACAAGTCGTTCAAATGCTATGAATGCGACTCATTGCAGAAACCTTACATGATTCAGCGACTCGGAAGCAGATTTATTGCGCTCTGCAGCGTGCTTTGCGGGATGAAACATTACATTACAAACGACCTGAAAATAGATAACACATACAGATTCAAGGCATCAGCTGATTGGATTCAGGCGGAACATGACAGGCAGTTAGATAACGAATCTGGATATATTTACGATGACGGAGACACAGCCATGAACGAGGTAAGAGACCAGTACCTTAAAAAAAAGATTATCGAAAGTGGAGTTGCCCCGGAAGGAGTAATTGGCCTTGATTTTAGTACGTGGGACGGGTTTGGCTATTTAGTGAAATGGGCTACACAACAAGATTGGTGGGAAGAGTTTTCCCATGAGGAATTTGAATTCGGTCTGCAATTGAATGCTGTGACTTCCAGAATGCTTGACCCAGAAGTGATGTCAGATGAATTATGGAAATTCCTGTAACGGTATTGGGTTGACGGGGGTTGTCATGAGATGGCTAGTGGCAGCAATGGTGCGGTATCTGGTGGTCTGTTTTTTGATATTGATGGTCTGGACAGCTTATTATTCGATGATTCAGTGGATGACGAAAAATTGCTGGTTTATGAAGATTGATATCCAATCGGCTGTGAATAAAAAATGCTGATAAGCAAAAATATCTTGAGCAGGTTTTTGCTATAAAAACTGGATTTTTTCTTTTACGACAAAGCTAATTCACATTGAAAACCAAAAAATAAATCAATAAAATGAACCCCTTGCCCTTATTAAGGATAGTCTGTAATACTTGGAGTCCCGCTATTACAGAAATTCAAATAAGGGTAAAAAATTATGCATAAAATTATTCTGTCAGCATCACTTTATGTCTTATCTGCAATCCTGTTTTCTTCTAATTCCCAAGCAGCCTGCCTTTCCCAAATCAACAATCTTCGCGGCCCGGCCCGAGCAAGCGGAACTTGCGCTGCTGGCGACCTTGCCATTGATTACTACCTTGATGGCGCACGGAGAGCATATCTTGCCCCAGTTGGCGGCAATCCTCCGACTTATACCAGTGACATCGACAACCTCCCCCATGGGACGCATACATGTGAAGTACGATGTACGGCCCCTGGTGGTACTGTCTATTCGCTTGAAACCGGTTCCATGTTCATTGACCGGTCATCAACTTCAACGATGCAAGTGACAGCTCCAGGCGGTTGTGGGGTGGTCAATGTTACAGGAGCAGCGACGTTTTCTGATTCACTTGTCCAATCCATCAAGGGTAGCATCAAGCTCTACTCGAACGGGAATTTATATAACACCATCAGCTGTACCACTAACCCCTGCAGTTATGCATTCAACAATATAGACCCGGCACAAACCAATACATTCCTGCTGAAGACCATAAGTTACGCTGGTTTTTACGAAGATACTTCAACGGTTGTGCATAATGCCGACTGGCATGTGGAATTCGATACACAAACACCGATAGGGCCATCATCCAAATGCGAAAAGGTGCGGGCTACCCTAAAGTTTTGCCCTACTCAATCTGCAGCAAAAGGGTATGTGTACGTTTACTTCGATAACCCCTCAAATCCTTACTATTACCGGATAGCGCCCTGTTATACGGAAACCTGTACTGTTGACGTAGCCTTACCGACATTGACCGGTGGGAAACACACACTCATCGTTCGCGGCCTTTCCCCAAATGGTCCTAGTTATTATGACAACAGGGATTTCTATCTGGACGAGATTCCGTATAACTTTACAGAACCGGATGCTACGAGCGAGGATTCTTGCGAGAGCCATACATCAGGTGCCAAGAGTATTGCAGTATGTCTCTTCGAAGGCATCTGTCTGAATTACAATTCACAGGACCAATTCGCAACCAGGAGCGGTACTTGTCCAGGTGCTACATACAAATATCAGCTTAGTCAGGGATGGACGCATTCGCTTGGTAGGGGACTATTCAAGAATCCCAACGGAAATATTGTCTATAAAGGCGGCGGAATCAGCCCCAAAATGTACACGGTTTCCGGGTCTACGTACGTGACTCCACCTGATGATTCTTCAACCCTGGTAAAGAATGCGAACGGGACTTACAAGATTACCTACCGTGACGGTACGGTCGAAAACTTCAATACTGCAGGCACCTTAACCAGTACTGTTGACCGGTTCAGCAACACCACGACCATCAGCGGTATTGCCAGTCACGTACAAACGGTTACTGAGCCTACCGGGAAGACCACAACCTTCACGTACGATTCCACGGATGAAAAAATCACAGCCATTACTGATTCAAACGGGAATACTTATGATTTCCAGTACGATGCGACAAGAGGTCTTCTGACTAAAATCATTAACCCGGCTCCTGCTACTGGGCAGCCACGACCGGAATGGAATTTCGTGTATGACACTTCGAATCTGATAAGCCAGGCAACTGACCCGGAGGGGAATGTAACTGCTTATGGGTATGATGCGAATAACAAGATTTCATCGATAACTGATGCCGAGAGTTTCGCTAAGACGTTCCTGTATGGAACGGGGGTAACTACGGTAACTGACAAGAACAGCGGGGTCTGGACATTCGATTATAACACCACGAGCCGTTTAATTACTGCCAAGACAGACCCGTTAGGGAACAAGACGACCTTTACGTATGGTACAAACAACAAGGTTGCCACGGAATCCAGGCCGGTGGAGAAGCCGACTGCGCTGACTGAAACCAGGTATGTGACGGCGTACCAGTATGATTCTTATAAAAACGTCACAGATGAGCAGGGATATGCCACGTACATAACGTACGACAGCAACGGGAATGTGGTGTCGCAGACCAATGACCCGGTTTCTTACCATATGGGATATACTTACGATGCCGTGAATTATGACCAGATTGCCACGGCGACTGATTATATGGATAGTCCGGTCACTACTACTTCGTATGTGTATGACACCAATGGTGGCTACCAGAGGACGACCATCACTGACCCTGAGGGGTTTGTTACCGTTCTGCGGAAAAATGCCGATGGCACTGTTCATGATGTCACGTATGGGAATGGGACGGTGCAGACGTATGTGTACAACACCGACAAGACGTTGCAGAGTATTACCGGCGCTGACGGAGTGAAACTGGAAGTTGCTACCTATGATGCGAATAAGAATCCAAAGGAAGTTAAGACTTACGACCGGAATAATTTACTAAAAAAAACCACGAATATTGATTATGACAACCTAAACCGGACTACACAGAGTTCGGTACCTGGAAGTCAGTTCAACTATACGAATCAGGCAGGGTACAACAAGAAGAACGATACGATTCTGGCCATTGATGCCGAGGGAAATCCGACCGGGTTCACCTATAACTTTCGAGGGCAGGCAACTACTTTCACTGATGCACTGGGAAAAGTTACCTCGATGGAGTATGGGGCAAATAACTGCCCTACCTGCGGAGGAGTGGATAAGCTAACGAAACTCACTGATGCTAATGGGAACCAGTCGAAGTGGGAATATGATGCTGCTGGCAGGTTAAGCAAGGAAACCGACTCGTTGAATAATGCGATTCGGTACGAATACTATCCGAGTGGGTTGGTATGGAAGAAAATCAAAGATACTGGTGGAGATATCCTGGCAACGTATAGTTACGATGCTTTGGGAAAGATGACCGGTGTTTCGTATCTGGATGGCGGTTGGGAATCCTATACATATTATCCGAATGGAATGATGTTGACTGCTGCCAACCAAAACATTTCCTATACGTTTGAGTGGTACAAGAATGGCTGGCTGAAAAAAGTGACTGATTCGAATGGCAGAACTGTTGACTACAACCTGTATGACGGGATTGGCCAGCGGAGAACAGTGACTCTGCTGGCGGGTACTGCTGACCAGAAGGTGCTTACTTATGTGTACGGCAATAGTGGGAGTAGCAATGGGAAGCTGGTAAGTATCGCGGAGACCGGAGTTGGTACTTTCGGACTTGGTTATGACGATATGGGTAGGAGGAGTAGTTTAAGTTATCCCAATGGCATTGTTGGCACATACAGTTACCATGCTGAGCAGCCGGGGTGGTTGGCTGGTATTTCGTATCAAGGGGTGTTGCCGATTACTGCTGTCAGTTATCCATCGTTTGACAGGACCGGCAACAGGACTTCGAAGGATGTCGATGGTAGCCTGTTTAGTTATGGGTATGACCTTGTGTACAGGTTATTGAACGTGACCGGAGCAGGAACAGAATCGTTTACCTATGATGATTCGGGGAACCGGCTGACTGAGGCTGGTCAGATGTACACGGTTGCTGCCGGAAACTCGCTGACGGCAAAACCGGGCAGGATGTTCACGTATGATTATTTCGGTAATAGGACTGGTGATGGGGAATGGACTTACTCGTGGAACAGTAAGGGTGAATTGACCCAGATGACGAAGACGGGAACTACGGTGACATTCGCCTACGACCCGTTTGGTAGGAGAGTAAGTAAAACTGCGGTAATTGGAGGAACAACTACTTCGCATGTATATGTCTACGATGCTGAAGATATTGCACTGGAGTATGTCGGGGGCGTGTTGACTAGTCACTTTGTCCATGGCCCCGGAATCGATGAGCCGTTGGCGTTAGTCAGGAGTGGTGGAACTGGTAGCGGCAACTATTTCTACCATGCTGATGGACTTGGCAGCGTGGTGAAAATTACTGATGTTGCTCAAAATATGGTGGAGTCGTATGGATATGATTCATTTGGCAGGGTAACTGCGGTTGGAACCCTTGACCAGCCATATGGGTACACTGGTCGGGAGTATGATGCTGAAACCGGGAAGCTCTACTACAGGTTAAGGTATTATGACGCTGACAGTGGCAGATTCCTGAGCCGCGACCCTCTGAGCTTTGCTGCCGGAGATGTAGTTTTGACCAACTATGTTGGTGGGAATCCTATTAATTACGTGGACCCTTGGGGGTTGATTGAAGAAGAATATGATACCTATACTAAATCCGGTGGGTCGGCTGCATGGAGAAATAATAATCCTGGTAACATGCAATATGCCTTTTACGCAAAGAGAAATGGTGCTTGTAGTATTTCATCATTCTGCCGTAAAACAAAATCCTGTTCTTGGGCAAAGTTTCCTACAGAAGAAATGGGGCGTGTTGCATTAGTGGATTTATTGAAAGATAAATATGGAAAAATGACGATAAAGGAAATGTTGCCAATATATGCACCACCAAAATCTAACAATTTACCAGCATATTTTGCCTTTTTGAAAAAGAATGGGATAAATTTAGACGACACAGTGATTAATCAACTTGATTTATTGAGCAAGAAAATGCCAATTCACGAAGGTTGGAAACGTGGTAAAATCGTACCTAAAAACGAATAAGGATATTGGAGAGTGGCAATGAAAACTATAATATCAATATTAGTGGCAAGCACTATACTGATGTATGCTATCACATCATCTTATGCTGAACTGATAGTAGATGATAATAATATAGTGAAATTATCTGGTAAATTAATGTTGCGCGGTTACACAAATCCAGATAATAAAATAGAAAATGTGTATATATTGTTGTTACGCAAAGGAATTGATATTGAAGAACAAAAGGGTGAAGGGCCTGTTAACAATCTAACAAAAATACAAGTAATCTTTATTCCTAGTAAATTTAGTATCAAGTCTATAGATAGTAAATATCTTAATAAAAATGTTACGATAATGGGAACTCTATTATATGCGGGTTCTCCGCATCATTACACCCCAGCGCTAATTAACGCTAAAGAAATACTACTAGATAAAAAACGCTAGTTATGTGGAAAATTAGAAGGGCATCACATTAGTTGAAGTGAGAATAGTTTTCAGCAGAATATGGATGTGCAAAAAGTAGACTTTTGTCATTCCTCATCAGAGGCCTCTGGGGTCTTTCTTGTTTCAATTTTCAGCGTAAATACCTAATGCCAAATTCTTAGTGACATTTCAGATTCAATTTCGGTTTTGGGAATCAAACCCAGGTCCGAAAATAACCACAGATAAACTTAAATTAGCAAATTGGGCGTTTAGACAGTCACAACAGCCTACTTATTATATTCGCAATAAAGATATGTAAAGGAGAGAACGTATGAATTACTTCAATTTTGGTTATTTGCGTAAAGCATTCACAATATTTGCAATGATTGCAGTAGCTGGTTGTATCTCTGCAGATAAAACAGATAATGGTAAACTTATTGCTGAAGGTAATTCTTTACGTCTTATTAAAAACGGTAAACCTGTAGTAATTAAAGTTTCTAGTTGTTTTAATGGGTTTGGTTGGATAGACGATAATAATATATTTGTTGCTTCTCAACCAGACACTGAATCAGCGGCCCTAGCTGTTATTGAGCTGTACGACACTAAGACTAATAAACTATCACCAATTACGGTAGTTGACGGCGGCGAAAGTGTACATTTTGATATAAACAAGAACAATCATATGGTTTTATTCAACGCAGAAGGTGTTGATGCATCTGATGTTAAATTAAACTCATCTGGAAATATGGTTTATAATACTCCGCCCTATCAAATTTTATTAGGTAAGATTATCGGTGATAACTTTAAATACGTTACAATATTTAAATCTGTTAATTCTACAGAAAATGTGAAATGGATTGACGATTATACTTATAGTTATGGCAAGGGTGCAGCTAGCCAGAAAATACCGCAGAATATTAATTGGGATTCAGTAAAGAATTAAGTGATATAAACAGAAATTCAACGGTAGGTTCGCAAAGTATCAAAAGTGTACTTTTGCCCCTACAATCATATGTGCAAAAAGTACACTTTCTATACACCCATTTTTTCTGCGGTTCTTCCCTTGAATAATATCCAAAAACTTGTGCATTAACCTTGGCAAAAATCTACGTGCAGAAACGACCTTCTCGTGATAAGTTGTTGCACATGGAAAAGATTTCAAACAGAGTCGGATATGCCAGGGTAAGCTCTACCGGCCAAAATCTTGATTCGCAGATTGACGCCCTTGAGGCAGCGGGGTGTGTTCGTGTATTTGCGGACAAGGTGACTGGCACGAAGGCGAATCGCCCCGAATGGAACAAGCTTCTTGATTTTCTCCGCCCCGGAGATGTCCTGGTGGTCACTGAGTTGAGCCGGATGTCGAGAAGTCTGATGCATTTACTTCAACTTGCCAAAGAATTTTCGGATAAGGGAATCGGTCTGGTATCGCTTCGTGAACACATTGATACCAACACGGCCACGGGCAAAGCCTTCTTTGCTATCATGGGTGCAATCAGCCAATTGGAACTTGAACTTAAAGCAGAGAGAACGGCAGCAGGGAGAGAAGCAGCAAAGGCGCGTGGGAAGACGGGTGGACGGCCAAAGACAGACTCTGCCATTCTTGAACAAGCACGAGTCCTTTATGAAAATTCCGATTCTTCAGCGGCTAAGGTATGCAAGACGTTCAAAATCAGCAGGCGTACTCTTTATAATTACATGGCCGAAGTGAAAGAAAAGTCGGCAGAATGTACCGTGAAAGAAGCTCCTGCACCAAAGAGAAAACTTGGTACTGCAAAAGGGAAAATCAAGATTGCTGATGACTTTGATGATATGCTGATGTTGAGAGAGGAAAACGTACCATGCAATTGATGTTGAAAAATACCATTTCTCCTTTCGATGAAATGGTTGCTTATGAAACTTTGTGGGCATTGCCAAATGAATCCCTGAAATCTATTTCGGAAACATTCAAAAGCAATAAAGTCTTGCCTAGTATGATTCTTGCTCAGAAAAACGACCTGTTTACCATCCCAAATTTGTCTGAAGAAATCAGAAAATATTTTTCAAATAAATCTGGCTTTTCGGTCTCCATTTGCGGAGACTTTCAATATCCTCACAAACTGCAGGATGCACGTTATCCGATTGAGCTGTTCTACTATAAGGGTGATATTGGGTTGCTTGAAAGCAGATGCATATCCGTTGTTGGAGCAAGGAAGTGCTCTGAGGACGGGAAGAAAAGAACTAAAAGGCTCGTTAAGGGGCTAGTTGAAAACGGCTTTACAATCGTTTCAGGGTTGGCCCTTGGAGTAGATACAGCAGCCATGACTACTGCCATTGAATGCGGCGGTAAAACAATAGGCGTAATTGGCACACCTATCGACCTTTATTATCCAAAGGAAAACCAGGAGCTGCAGAACAAGGTAGCAAAGGATTATTTACTAATAAGCCAGGTTCCATTTTATCGTTATGAAAAAGAGCCGTTCAAAACCAAAAGAATATATTTCCCTCAAAGAAACGAAACTATGGCTGCTTTGTCCGAGGCGACCATCATCGTTGAAGCTTCTGACACGAGCGGCAGTCTGACTCAAGCTAGAGCTGCTATTTCACAAGGCCGCAAGCTTTTCATTTTGAATTCCTGTTTTGAAAATACAGCGATAAGCTGGCCAAAAAAGTATGAAGAAAAAGGCGCTATAAGAGTCAATAACTTTGATGACATCTTAAAAGAGATGTCCATATGAGTGGCTTTTGGAAAAAGATTGAACGAATCGGCCTGCAGAGTTTCCCTTGTCGGCTTGATGATACCGACATTTGCTATTACGCAAGGGAGTATACTCCAGGAGGCGGATATACTGCTTCTGAAGCTAACGACCTCATTCAAAACTTCAAGAAGCCTATGGATAGAGAAGGAAAGCCGGAATGGCGGTATAAGGATAACGCAATAAGGCGGTTTGCGTTAGAATTGTCACAGCTCGATTTCACTGGAACAATTGTTACTTGTGTTCCCTCATCAAAATGCAAAACAGACCCGCTTTACGATAACAGAATGGAAAAAACTTTTGGGTACCTCAGGCAGCATCAACCTTCAATTGTTATTGAGTATCCCTTTGAATTACGTGCAACAATTACCGCAGCTCACCTTGGCGGGCCACGGGATGCAGATTCCTTTTACGGAGGATTGAACTGGGTTGGACTTCAAACGACCCCAGTGAATAATGTTATTCTCATAGATGATGTTGTTACGACCGGCAGCAAATTTAAGGCTTGTAAACGGATGATTCTTGAACACCACCCGAATGCTTCAGTCTTCGGAGTTTTCTGGGGAAGAACTGTTTGGCAAGATTTTTGATTTTAAAATGAGATTATAATGGATGATTTAATCATCGATGAATCTGAAGAAGCACAGAAGCCATCTCAACCGCCCACTGCTGATTCTTCAATTAACGAATATAGAAAACATCTCTGGGATGCTCTTAGGGCAGGACAAGAGCAATATGATAAATATCTCCTGACTCTTTCAGGTGGCGGGCTGGCAATTTCGCTTACCCTTATCAAAGATGTATTCAGCAAAACCCAATTAACGTGTCCTTCCACCCTAATCTTTTCGTGGGCATTTTTCTGCATCAGCATTACCTTTACGATTGCATCTTTTATGACAAGCCAGAAGTCCCTGAGAACCCATCTCGATAATTATGAAACATATATTGCCACAGGGAATGACGAGAAACTGAAAGCCCATAATCCCAATGAGACACTGACCAACTTTTTAAATTATGCGTCAGGTGTATGTTTCTTCATTGCCGTAGTAGCCACGATAGTTTTTGCGTCCATGAATCTAAACAGAGGTGTTTTTATGTCAAATGAGCATATGGAAGAGCTGAAAAAAGGATACAATGCCCCTTCAGCACCAACTCTTCAGCGAATCAATGAAGGCAATCCACCACCAGCGCCAACACAGCAACAGCAGCCTAGTCAACCAGCTCCTACAGAGGGGAAATAGCAGTTCTGTTCACAAAGAGGAATATATGGGAAAAACTCCATCGAATGATATCAATCGGGGATACACGCAACCGCAAGCGCCGAACACGGTAAAACCTGGAGCCGGGTATACTGCTCCGCCACCACCAACACAGCAGACTCCAGCACCGCAACCACCTTCACAAAAATAGCGAGGGGAGCATGGTTTACATCGGGCATTTTTCTTTTGATGAAATCACCTATGAAGCCAGGTTCGGCCACTTCACTTGTGTTGTTGAGGCAAAAAGTCCCGAAGAGGCGGAAAAGGGTTTCAGGAAACTCATCAAGGATATGAGGAAGAATAAGGCTCTGTTCAGCACTACCCCCATAGACATCTATCTTGATTCGTTCACTGAGGTTGGAGAAGTACCAAAGACGGGTTTGGTTTCATGTTTCTCTTCCTTTAGTGGAGAGAAGCGCGGGAGTATAAGTACATACCTTCCTCACGAAGATAAGGGCACCTGTCAGGGCTTCTTTTACTATTCTGACGATAAACCCGAAATGGCCGTGCAAATGGATAAGACTGAGCCACAGGAAGTTGAACCATTCATCAGTTTTAAGCCAACGGCAGCACAAGAAAAAGCGATGCTCGCAAGAGAAGAATATGAGAGAATGAAATCCCGACCAGTGGTACCTGAGAAGCGAAAACCTTTTACAAGGAAGTCGCATTGGTAATCAGGCGTTGCCAGAATCCGAAGATATATCTTCAAACTGTAAATTGAATTGAGATTTTTCCCATGGCTCAAACCCAAAACAAGCTAAATTACTTTCCAGGGTACCATGCGAAAGCGAACACATTAAAGATAAGTAAAATGATTTTTAACCGCTCTAGGGGTAAGGTGATTAACGGTAATATTGTAACTTTGAGAGGCAATATTGTTATTTCCCAGTCCGAATTCAAGAAAAATGTCCTCGAAGTCATGCGCCAGCCTCTGGAGGACGGCAGAGTCACCATCTCCCGCGCGCTCACTTCAATAACCTATCCATCGAGATTCATGCTGGTAACCGCAATGAACCCCTGTCCCTGCGGTTATCTGGGCGATCCGCAGCACTCCTGCTCTTGCACTCCGGTCATGATCCAGCGTTACCGATCACGCATCTCAGGTCCATTGCTTGACCGGATCGACCTTCATATCGAAGTCCCTGCCGTAAAATACCGTGACCTGGCAGACCGCGCTGATGGCGAACCATCAGCATCAATTGCTTCAAGGGTCGAGAGCTGCAGAAATCTTCAGATTGAGCGGTTCAAAGGCACCAAAATTCACTGCAACGCCCAGATGCCGCCACGGTTTATCAAGAAGTTCTGCGAACCGGACGCTGGCGGCCATAGACTGCTAGAAATAGTAACCGACCGTCTTGGCCTCTCCGCCCGCTCTTACACACGCATTCTGAAAGTGGCGCGAACCATTGCCGATCTTGAAGCCTCCGAAAACATCCGGGAGCAGCACCTGGCAGAGGCTATTCAGTACAGGAGCCTGGATCGGAAGACAGGTTGAGAGCTGAAAAGAAGTTCAGCGTCAATCAGGTCGAAAATCTTACTATTATCAGCACGCACGCTACCCGGTACAGCAATTTTAAATACCTCAGAGGTTTATCCATATCCGATATCGTTCCAGCTCCGGCGCACTGGTCATTCATGGCCGTGCGCTGGTTTTTTGTATGTTGGTTCTGAGGTAATGATGAGTTGGCCTGGGAGTTAAATATACTGTTTGAATGAATAAGTAGGAGTTGAGGTTGAAGCCTCCGGTGGTCTTGATAGCTTGTATGAGCAAGCGGTCTCCAGAATCCCCTGCGTAGTTTCTCATCCGGAGTTTACGGATGTGAAACTAACTAATGTTCCTCAGGATCGGTGTAATCTGCATACTCCTGAGAGATCCGTAAAAACTCTTCATTACTTGCCATAAACGCAGACACGACATCAGGATCAAACATTTTTCCTGAGTTGCCAAGGATGTTTTCTCTGGCCTTTTCGTGAGATAACCCCTCTTTATAGACACGTCGACTGACCATCGCATCGTAGGTGTCGGCAAGGGACATCAGACGTCCGGCGAGCGGTATCTCCTCGCCGCGCAGCCCGTGAGGGTAACCGCTGCCATCCCATCGTTCATGATGCGATTCGATCATCTGACGGGCATAATGGAGAAAATCATGATGTTCCGGATGTCCGGTGCCGCCGATGGTTCGGGACAGCGCGTCCACCCCGATAAGAGTGTGACTCTTCATGATGGTATACTCTTCATCCGTCAGATTCCCAGGTTTATGCAGAATGATGTCAGGTATCCCCACTTTTCCGATATCGTGCAGGGGAGCTGACTTTGCCAGCAGCACAATGCTGGTTTCATCCAGGTAGCTGTGTTTAGGCATGGCAGCCAGTTGGCGGGCGAGAATCTCCACATAGCGTCGGGTTCGCAGGATATGGCCGCCGGTCTCTTTGTCCCGGGCTTCAGTCAGTGACGACATGCTGATAATGATGGTATCCTGGGCATCGATCAGGTCCAGTGTCCGCAGCCGGAGCTTGCGAGCTTCAATACCGTATTTCAGCAGGCTGAGAAACGTCATTATGACGATGGGTGTTGCCAGAGGAAGCAGAGGAGAAACGTACAGACCATGATGCACAAGAAGCTCTCGTGCTCCCCAGTAACAGCCGACCGTCCCGGTGATAACCGTAGCCAGTGAAAGCATGAATCCGGGACTGCTGAGCAGCCAGCTTCCCAGAATCCCGAGCAGTACAACTGCAGAAAGCTCCGCACCTCTGGCCCAGCCCGGACGGCTCATAAAGGTGCCGGACAGGATATTGTCAATTATCGTGGCATGAATTGCCAGACCGCTCAGTGAGTGCCCCGAAGGTACAAGATGCTGATCTCCCAGTCCTTTGGCCCATGGACCCACCAGGACAATTTTCCCGGCAAGCGGTTCTTTGCCTATGTCACCGGCAATGACGGCCCGGGAGGAATAGTAGGTGAACCCTCTCTTTTCGTCACGAAAATCGAGCAAAAGGTTGCCTTCTCTATCAAGTGGGATGATTCTTTCTCTCCAGATCAGAGATGATTCCTGGCCATGCCGGACAAGATGCAGCCTACGGTCTTGCGATGTAACAAGAAGGGCCGCCATCGCCAGGGAAGGATACTCTCTGCCTTTGTAGGAAAGCAGCAGCGGAACACGGCGAAGTGCGCCATCACGGTCGTGTAGGGCATTGGTGAACCCCTCGGCTCTGGCAGCACGGGTTAGCTCAGGAATACCGCGGATCATTCCGGCAGGTTTTGGCCAGTCAGTATCGCTCCCGGCTCCTTTGAGCAGGATCATACCGGAGGGGATTGCCGGTGAGTGAGGGATGGCTGATTCAGGGAGAGCAGGGGAGAACGATGCATTGTCAGCGGCAAAGTTGAAATAATAGCCGAGAACCGTTTCCCCCCTGGCCATTGCAGAAGCAAGACGCATGGAGTTGCTGTCATCAGCTGTATCGGAATAGATTGCCGGAGCGGTTTCTCGATCACGCCGCCTCTCGGAAATAATAATCTCCGGCGAGGTGCGATCCGCTTCCGGCATCAGAATATCAAGGGCAACGACCCTGGCTCCCAGTTCATGCAGACGCTCGACCAGCCATGCCAGACGATAACGCGGCCAGGGCCACTGGCCATAGGCCGCAAGACTCTCATCGTCAATGCCTACCAGTACAGGGGCATCGGTCGAAGGGGGGCTAATGCGCCCGGACCGCATGAGATCGTACAGGCGAAGCTCCGCCTGCTGAAGAAGGAGCGGCGGAAAGACAACGAGAAGCGAAAGCAGGAATGTCAGGGCAAGGCCGACGGAAAGCAGCAGGATTCGCCCTTCCCAGAGTGGGTTGAGACGCTTCTGCTGATTGTTGTATGGGGTGGTTGCCATGGTTTCCGGAATGTTACCGTAAAATTATTTCAACCCGCCGGTTTCTTGGTTCAGCAATACCGTCAGGGGTGGGGATAAGAGGATTGCCCTTGCCGTGTGAGGAAACGGACATCTGATCGGCGGGCACCCCGATCTGGAGCAGCAGTCGTTCCACAAAAGTTGATCGGTCACGAGCCAGCTTGTTGTTGTACTCGTCCGATCCGACGGTATCTGTATGACCGCTGACGCGAATGGTGATCGCCTGCCGTCTCTTAATGGCGGCAATTACCTCTTCCAGGGCCTGGCGGGATTTAGTGGTAAGCTTTGTGGTTCCGGTCTCGAAGTACAGAATGAATTTTTCGGAAGGGAGCGGTTCAACGGCCAGGACATCGGCAAACGTAGCAGCGATGAACTTCTGGTCTGCCTCGGTAACAGAGGGTGCTACCTCTGACACCCCTTTGACGGTGATCATATCTCCCGGTTTTTCCAGAAGGCTTGTGCCGCCGGTTGTCCTCACGTCAGCTTTTCCGATCTGTCCGTTCGGGTCGGGCACAAGGATAATCGTCGTCTTCGGAGCGCTGTCCACAACAATGGTCTGCTTGGGAGCACAGCCGGCAACAAGGCACAGCAGCAAGGGAAAAACAGCTAATGCCGGCAGTTTGAGCCGATTTTGGCGGAGTGTCGAGATAATCCCTGGCACGAACAATCTCCTGGATTGCAACCAGAGGAATTTATACCAATTCCATATCAAGGCCCTATCTTTGTGACTCTTCTTCGGGTGCTCAACGTACTGATATGGCAGACTCGCAGCCTCAATCCTCGCCTTGATATCATCCTTGATCTGGGATTGGCATTACTCCTCAATGGTGATCAGCAACTTTGTCCCTCGCACAGCAATGGTGGCATCGGGAACGATCAGTTGTACTGCATTTGGCGCGAGTTTTCCGATCATGCCGGAAAGATAGGAGAATGTGCCCTTGACCATCCGGGTAACAAGAGAGAATTTTCCCTCCTTCGGATCAAAGACAACATCGGTCAGTGAGAGTTCGCTGTTGGGACCCAGCGAGATTGTCGTATCATCGGTCAGGACAATACCCACAGCTCCAGGTTTGGCTGTCCGGACCAGATCCCCCTTGTACAGCAGCGTGCCTATCTGGAGCGGGATTATGCGGCTCTCGCGGAGAACAGAAGCGGTCCCCTGCAAGGTCTGGATTTTTCCGATGGGACCTGAAGGGAGTGCGAATGCCGAAGATGCAATCATACTAAAGAAAAACAGTGAATAAATCAGGTCTCTCATGTTGCCACCAATAATTTGATAATAACATTTTAATAAATAATAGCTTCTCAATCGTTTCCGTCAATCAGAAGAATCAACCCCATCTAGTTTAAAATCAGCCAGTTCACAAGCTGCAGAACTAGCGGGATGGTCAGCAAGCCGCCGAGCGTACCGACAGTGAGCATTGCGGAAGCTTTCTCGGGACAACTGTCGAATTTAACGTTAAGCAGATATGCCATGATAGGCCCCGGCATTGCAGAGTTGAGAACTATGACCGCCTCAGTTGTCCTGTGGTCGAGATGCACAAGAACATCAGCTGCTGCATCGTGCGGCATCACGCCGGTCTTGCGGAACAGGAACACAAGCAGAAAAGCAGTGGCAGGGCCGCCGATTGTCCTGAGCAAACCGCCGATAGCGCCGTCGGGCAGGTCTGATAGCTTTGATTCGTTAAGTGAGTAGCCGAAGGTGATGATCAGAAGCGGAATAGCGCCGTAGCCGATAACATCTATTGCCTTTTCCACAACGCCGAACAGCAGGGCAAACGTGCTGTCTCCGATGCCGACGGAGAGTTTTGCCGTGAGGATCCCCAGCACCATGGCCCACAGGGCGGGAATTTTTAAAATCTGCAGCAGGTTGGCTTTGCCGCTTACCAGGAACACCCCGAACGAATACATGAAGAGGATGTTGACCATATGGAATATGACCGCCTTGGCAAGTCCCTCATTGCCGTAGAGAAGAAGGGAGATCGGGAGCGAAAGCGTGCCGGTACTCATGAAGATGATCGGCAGGTAGTAACCGTTCTCCTCAACGCCTGCCCGCTTTTTGCAAAACCAGGCAAAAGGAAACATTATGGCTATCAGGAAGATCACTGCTCCGCCAATGATGACCATTTCCCTGGGGTCAAAGATCCGTTTGTGCATGGAGGCGTAGATCAGTGCCGGAGAAAAGACATAATAGATCAGGTTGGAAACTGTTTTCTGATGGACCGACTTGTCCCAGCGCCCCAGCAGATAGCCGATAAAGGCAATTGCAAATGAGGGGATGATCGCTTTAAGGACGAGCAGCAGTTCCGGAGATATCAACGTATGCATGTAGAGGCACGACTCCTCAATCAGTAAAAATCAGCACATTTGTCAGGAGCATTACGACCGGTATCGAAACAACGCCGATTGCTGCGCCGACAGCAAGCATGGACAAGGTTTCGGCAACATGCGAACCTCGCCACTTGTTGGAGAGATAGCATGACATGGCACCAGGCATGGCGCTCCCCAGAATGATAACCGCTTCCGTAGTTCGCATGTCTATATAAAACAGCAGATTATACCCTTTGTCCATCGGCAGAAAGTTTAACTTACGCGACAGGAAGACAAGAATAAAGGCTAAAAATGGTCCGGCAATCATTCTGGTCAATCCGCCTGAAATCCCCAACGGAATATCGCTGCACCTGAGCCTGCTGAGAGGATAGCCATAACTGATTAACAGCACAGGCAGTGCACCTATGCAGATGATATCAATCCCTTTTTCGGTAAGGATCAGGAATTCAGAGAGAAAGTAGGGGGGGCGCACTGACGGACTGGCTGATATCATGCCGAAAGCAGCCGCTATAAACGAGGGGCTTCGGAAAAAACGCCTGAGACGGGTGTGACCGTCAGTCAACCAGCATCCGACCGAATAAAAGAGAAATGATGAAAAAAGGTGAAACATCACAGCCTTGGCCAGTCCTTCGCTGCCGAACAGCAGATACGAAAGCGGCAGCAGGACCGTGCCGGAACTCATGAAAAGCATTGACAGGATATATCCGTTGTCTGCTGAGCCAGCCCTTTTCCCGATGAATAAGGCAAAAGGGAGCAATCCTGCCATGAGCAGAAATGTTGAGGCTCCGATTGCAGCTGTTTCCAGCGGGATAAAGGGGTGCCTGTGCAATGCAGAAAAGACCAGAGCCGGAGAAAATACAAAATAGATAAGGCTGGAGAGGGTATTTTCATTTCTGGACTGGTCAAATCTGCCGACCAGATACCCTACAGCGATTATGGCCAGGCAGGGGATAACGGCCCTGATGATCATGAGTGTTTCGATGGAAGAGATGAGGGAAAGCAGAGGGCCGGGCATTATCGTATAACCTCGGACAGACGCAGCAGCTGAATTGGAAAAGTGGCCCCCAACCGGTCGGCAGTTCGCAGATTGATAGTGATATTCAGCTGTGCAACCCTCTTTACCGGGATATCGGTCGGTTTTTTCCCGTTCAATATTTCCAGGGCATTTTCCGCAGCCAGCCTTCCCAGCGTATAATAATCCGGTCCAAGGGCAATAAGCGCACCATTCTCCTTAACCATCTCGGGAATGATCACAATGGAGGGGATCTTGTGCTTGTTAAGGGTTGAGATGATCCTGTGGGCATTGGCCTTTATGAGAGAGTCCGAAGGGAACATCACCGCATCCGGTTTCAGATCAAGCATAGATTTGAGAGTCTGTGGGATCGTCTCCCTGTTCTGAATGGGCAGATCAAATTTTATGAAGCCTGACCGGGTCTGCAGCTCCTCAAGGTCAACTTTCTGATACAGGGATGAGGGATCATTGACGTAATACATGAACCCGAGCTTGTGGATATGCATGACAAGTTTTAATGTCTTCAGGGCGCTTTCCATGGAGACGTAGTTGGAAGCCCCGGTAACATTATTGCCGGAGTGTTCCCACGCTTTGACGATTCCCCCCTCGACAGGGCGCTGCACAATGTTGAATACGATCGGGGTGTCCCTGACTTTTTTCATGACCTTCTGGGTGACCGTTGTGCCGAAAGTGTAGATGAGCCGGTATTCCGCCGGGTTCAGGGTTTCTAGGAGCCGGTCAAGTTGTGCAGCATTCTGGTTTACATCGAAAATGGTCAGTTTTACATCAAATTGCGGAGATTTTTGCAGGGTCTCGATGAACCCCTTTTCTGCAGGAGTCTCACCCCGGAACAGGATCATCGCTACCTTGACCTGTTCCCTGGCGTATGAAGGAAGGCTTGCTGCGTGAATGAAGCAACTGGCCAGCAGAGCATATATCACCGTTATCCGGAGAAAACGGTGCAGTGCGCGGAGGAAACAGTACATTCTTATCCAATGCCCCATGAAATGTGCCTGATATGAATATTTTGTGAATTCTGCCAGCTGTTCCTACACTTGTCCAATAATTAATGATAATCTGTTGTGATCCCACTTTGAAGCGAATCTTGCCAGACGCTCCAGCACGGAATCTTCTCTGCAAAAAGTTATTGTATCAGCATGTTATGGTGCTACTATAAATAATCTTTGACGAGGAGTAATGCATCTTCAGACGTGCAGGTGATTAATTAAATGCAGATCATAAAACCTGACAATCTCGGCCTTCTCTTTACCCCGGTTATGACCGGTGACAACTGCTGCATATCCGTGGCGGCAATGGCCTGTTTTACCCTTGAAACTGACCTGCCGGAGAGGCTGCAGCCAGAAGCCGAAATCTGGCAGAGCGCGGCAGCCGAACTGGGAGAAGGCGAGGCGTTTGACATGGGGCTGCCCAAGCAGCGGGGTGAATTCCTGGTCTATGGCAGCTGCCACGCGCCCCAGACCGCAGAGGGTATGCAGGTGAGCGTAACGGTTTCCCATATCTCCAAGACCCTGAATGTAACGGGACCAAGATCCTGGAACGCGGCTGGTCTGCCGCCTGAACCTGAACCCTTTAAGGAGATGCGGGTCACCTGGGCCAATGCCTTTGGTGGCGAGGGGTGGGAGCCGAACCCCCTTGGAGTCGGCATTGCGCCCGGCCCGGACGGCAGGGTACCGATTCCTGCAATCACAGAGCCGCGCCATCACCTGACATCAATCAAAGACCGCCCTGAACCGGCGGGTTTCAGAGCCATGAATCCCTTCTGGCCGCAAAGGAAGCACTATCTGGGCGCATTCGACGATAAGTGGTTGAAAAGCCGCTGGCCGCATTACCCCCTTGATACCGATCCGGAGTATTTCAACACCGCTCCCATGGATCAGCGCCTGACAGGGTTCTTCACAGGTGACGAGCCAGTGCGTCTTCTGAACATGCATCCGGAGAAACCGGAAATCCGCTCGACTCTACCGGGGGTGCGGGCCCGTCTGTTCATCAACCGGATGGTCGACGGCAGGGAATCTTTTATTGAGATTTCTGCTCATGCCGAGACACTATGGCTATTCCCGGGAAACGACTGCGGCGTGCTTCTTTTCAGGGGATTGTCAAAAGTGACTGACGAGACCATGGATGATGTGACCCACCTGATGGCCGAATGGGAGCCGCTGAACACACAACCGGAATCGTTCGAGTACTACCACCGGAAATTCAGGGAAAGCGTATCACCCGCTTCCGCCGAACCGGAAGAACCGCCACCTGCAGTCGTTCCTGCCGGGAATGCCCCCACCCCTCAGCCAGAAACGGCAGTTTCAGCGCCTAAGCCGCCTGAACCGCCCCCTCTCTCGCCCGAGGAGGAAAAGCTGATGGCCGAAATGAATGCCATGACAGCCAAACTTGAGGGCGAGATCGATGGGATCTTTGCCAAAATGGGTATGACCAGGGAAGAGGCGATGGCCAGGTTTGTCCCCAAACCGGCGCCGGAACCATCACCAGTCGAACTTGACCGGATGATGGCGGACATGGAGAAACAGATTGAATCACTCTTCAAGAAGATGGGGACGACCAGAGAGGAGGTGACGCGTAAATATCTCTCCCAGCAGGCACCTCCCGCTGACCCGCATGCGGAGATCCAAAAACTGACTACCGCACTCCAGCAGATGCAGGCAAATCTCAAAAAGTCGGGGATCAGTCAGGAAGAACTGGCAAAGATGGTACCGGGTACCGATCCCGCCATGTTCGATTTTGACGCAGTCATCGACGGCCTTGCCTTTCTGGCAGCCGAAATCCCCACCACACCCGCTCCGGAAGAGCCTAAACCGACTGTTGAGCCGCCACCTGAAGCGAAACCGGAAAAACCGGAACTCGCTGAAACGATTGAGGACCGTATTGCCGGGGGGAAAAACTTGGCTGGGCTGGACCTGACGGGAATGGATTTCTCCGGCCGCGACTTATCCAATTCCGATTTTTCCGGGGCGATCCTGGCTGAAGCGCTTTTTGTCAGTGCGTTGCTGGAAGGTGCGATCTTTACCGGGGCGCTGCTTCCGGGTGCCGATTTCAGCGGGGCGACGATGGCAAAGTCGCGTCTGGCAGGTGTTTCCGCAGTTGGTGCAAAATTCCCCATGACCGACCTGAAATGTGCCGACCTCTCGGGGAGTGATTTTAACGGCTCTGATTTCAGCGGGGCAGATCTGTCTGGAGCAACTCTTTCCGGCTCGCTCTTTGCCGACGCATCGCTTCGTGATATCAGGGGAGCCGGGGTGGAGGCCGTAAAATCCAGCTTTACCTCTGCCGACCTCTCGGGAGCAGATCTGCGCCGGGCAGATCTGAAGACTGCCGATTTTTCACATACGAATCTCACAAAAACCTGTTTCAGTGAAGCAGAAGCCTCGCAGGCGGCTTTTTATGGCGCCCATGGAACAGGCACCGATTTCAGCAATGCGAAAATGTCCGGTTCTCTTGCAGAAATCGGAACCGAGTTCATTGATGCACTGTTTTCCGGTGCGGACATGACCCGTTCCTGCTGGGACAGTGTTCGTTTTACCGGCGTCCGCATGGACCGGGCGGTGCTGGATCATGCCGATTTCAGCCGGAGCGTTTTTGAACGGGCGTACATGGTGAATGCCACTGCCCGGGAGGCTGATTTCATGAAGATTGCCATGACACGCTGCGACCTTCAGGGGGTAAATTTTTTCAAGGCGTCGTTCCGCCATGCCCGGCTTACGGAGTGTGACCTGAAGCAGTCCAGTATGTTCGGCACGGATCTTTACAAAGCAAGGATTGTGGAAAGCGATACCCGGGGGACCGTGTTCACGAGAGCGCAGGCTATGCCTGTGGGATAGGGTTTAGTTAATCAAATGGAGGCTGCATAATGACCTCGATCAAGAAAAAACTCAGTTTCAGATCATCGGCTCTTGCGGACGATACCTTCGAAGTGGTGAGTTTCTCCGGTACCGAAGGACTTTCACGACTGTACATCTTCGATATTTCGTTGGTAGCAGACAGTGACGAGATCGAACTGGAAAGCGTGATTCAGTCGCGGGCCAAACTGACGATTCTCCGTGATGATGTTAATATCGTCTTTCACGGTATCCTCTCTGTATTTGAACAGATGGAGACCGCCCAGGGGCGCACCCGCTACCGCGCCGTCCTGACCCCGGCCTTCTGGCGTCAGACCCTGACGCACCACAACCAGATCTTTCTTGACAAAACCTATCCGGAGATTATCGAAGCTGCTTTGAAAGACGGCGGGCTGACCAGCCTTGACTACCGTTTCAACCTGACCGGCACCTACGAGCTCCATGAATATATCTGCCAGTACAACGAGAGCCACTTCAACTTCATCTCGCGCCTGATGGAGCGGGAGGGGATCTATTTCTACTTCGAGCAAGGAGCTGACAGCGAAAAACTCATTATAACCGATTCCTCTCAACTCCATTCGGTCATGGATGCCGGGATGAAGATGTATTATTCGCAGATATCAGGGCTGGACGAAACATCCCGCGAAGAGGTGATCAAGTCGCTCATCTGCAGCCAGAAAATACTTCCGGCGAGGGTACTGCTGAAGGATTACAACTACCGCAAACCTTTGCTGGATCTTGCAGTGGAAGCACCGGTTTCCGAACGGGGTCTTGGAGACGTTTTCATCTACGGAGAGCATTTCTCGACGCCGGAAGAGGGGAACCGTCTGGCCAGGGTGCGGGCCGAGGAGCTGAAATGCCGGGGCCGGGTTTACCTGGGGGAGAGCCTGATCCCGTACCTGCGGCCGGGGTACATCTTCGAGCTTGCCGGCCACAACCGCAACGATTTCAACATTTCGTACCTAACCACTGACATTTCGCACAACGGTGACCAGAGCTTCATGCTAACCGCCGGACTCGATGAGACAGCCACCGCCAGGGAGCTGTCACCGTATTACCGCAACAGCTTTACCGCCATCAACTCCGCCAGCCAGTTCCGCCCGGAACGGACCACCGGCAAGCCTCGCATTTCCGGCACTATCAACGCCCAGATAGACTCCGAAGGGAGCGGACAGTATGCCGAGATCGACAGGGAAGGGCGCTACAAGGTGCGTCTGCCGTTTGATCTGAGCGGCAGCAAAGAGGGGAAGGCGTCATCCTGGCTGCGCATGGCACAGCCCTATGCAGCGGCTGGCAACGAAACCGGCATGCACTTCCCGCTGCACAAGGGAACCGAGGTGCTGCTCACCTTTATCGACGGCGACCCGGACCGCCCCATCATCTCGGCGGCAGTGCCGAATCCGCAGTTCCCCAGCCCGATCAACGAGAACAACAGCTCGCAAAGCCGCATCAAGACCGCCGGCAACAACCTGTTCCATATGGAGGACCAGCAGGGGGGAGAACGGATACTGCTGCATACGCCAAAGGCCAACAGCTGGATCAGGTTGGGGACACCCAGTGACCAGCCAACCTTGGATCAAAGGGTAGCCAGCCTGGAGCAGAATGTTACGAATATCGGAGCTAAAATTTTTTCCAACG
Organism: uncultured Geoanaerobacter sp.; assembly: GCA_964528055.1. Classification (GTDB taxonomy): domain Bacteria; phylum Desulfobacterota; class Desulfuromonadia; order Geobacterales; family DSM-12255; genus Geoanaerobacter. The sequence continues at coordinate 402,634 of CAZGQM010000001.1, forward strand.
GAGGTTTTTCGGTTGAAGCTGCCTGGGAGAACAAGCTGCTTTACGGACAACAATTTCAGTTTTTGCTAGGATCGCGTAACGATGTGCTCCTGGGTACGGAACTGGCGGCAAAATTAGCCGCTAGCTTCAATATTTGCTTTGGAGTCGCAGCTGAGTTAGTTTTTCAAAACAAGATATTATTCAGTAAAGGCAGTAGTATTACACATACCAAAACCAATGATCTTGTCGCATCTGACTCTGTGGAGATTAAGGTAGGCACCGATCCCAAGGACATAAAGGAAATGGCAAAATGGTTCTGGAAAGGGCCAATCGTTGCTGGTCTAACTGCTCATTTTGTAACCTTAGTCGAAGGGATTATTTCAGCTGAGAGTGAAGATCACAGAACAGGAGGTGCCATAGCCGCTGCAGCTCTAGCGTCACTGGCGGCAATTATGACGCAAATCCCTTTGCGAGGTTCTTGGAAGGAAAAAGATTTTTTTAATTTTGATGATACATCACCGTATCTATCCAGAGTGACTTTAAAGAAGGAATTTATAGATTTGAACTCACCAACTATAAGGGTTGTAGCGGGAGAACTTAAACAAGGGGAAGGTGAACCCAAACTCGAACACGGCACAGCAGAGATTCGAGCTGACAGATCTCTCACTTTATCATCCTCGATTGTTTTAATTGAGGCTGAAGATGATCCCATCCTCCCGACAACGACGGTTTATGAGGGGGGTGTGTTGCTCAGAGCATCCAAGAAAATCAATGTCATTTCTTATGATGATGATGTGAATATAACATCTGGCAAAAATAAAAAAGTAAATATCCAAGCTCCTGATGGTATAGCTTCCATAAAATCATCAAAAAATACCGGACTAATAGCCGATAAAAACGATGTTACGTTGCAAGGAGAGACAGTTTTATTGGATGCTCAAAATATTAATCTGAATGCAAGAGAAGAAGTGAATATTTTTGGGAATAGTGTAAAAGTTAATGGAAAATTTATAAAACTTGCATAAGATTACACTGTTCTGAACTTTTTAGCGTCTCCTTACGCATATTCAGAAGAAACGATTTGTCATGATTGAACCCATTGAAATCTTGAATTCCGGGCAGTCCATCGAAGATGTTGATATGTCGGGCAGTTCCCTGTCCGGGCTCGAATTTACCGACAGGGTCTTCGAGCGGGTATCCTTCCGCGAGTCCGATCTGTCCGGTTCAGTATTTGTCAGCTGCCAGTTCAGGGATACCGATTTCAGCAATGCAAACCTGAACGAAGTCGACTTCAGCCGCTCCGGCCTTTCGAACTGCCGGTTCAATGGTGCTTCTCTTTTCAACGCCACTCTGTCCGACTGCATCACCGGCAGGCTCGATTTCAGCAACGCCAACCTGGAGCGGTTCACCGTGATTGAAACCGCTCTGACCGGTGCGATCTTCAATAACACCAATTTGAAATATGCAATCTTTATCGGCATTGACCTGAACCGCGTGAAATTCCCCGACTGCAACTGCACCCTGGCGGTGTTCGACAAGGCTTCATTGCAGGAGGCCGATTTTTCCGGGGCTGACCTGTCGAAATGCGGCTTCAATGGGGCGATCCTTAACAATGCACGATTTGGCGGCGCCAAGGGGAAGTACGCGGTATTTTTTGAAATCCAGGGGGAGCGGGCGGATTTCAGCGTAGCTCAATTGCCGATGTCGAATTTTTCCAGAGCAAAACTGGATGGCGCTCTGTTTGGCGGCGCATCTATGGAGAAAGCGCTGTTTGTGGCAGCATCGCTGAAGAGTGCCGTCTTCAGCGGGGCGAAGCTGCCCTATGCCGATTTTTCCCGGGCGATCGTGACCGGCGCCGATTTTGCCAATGCCGATCTGTCAATGGCCAACATCCACCGGGCGAATTTTAACGACGCAAGGCTCACAGGAGCAAACACCAAAGGTATCCGGGAGACGGACAGGGTGCTGGCCGAAGGGGAGATGTGGGTTTCACCGATCAAACAGGAGAGAAATAATGGCTGATATACGCGATATAAATCTTTACCGGCGGCGTGAGGCAGCGGATACGATAATTCCCGGCGCAATCATGGATACGGCCCGTGTGGTGAAGCGCGAAGACGGCGGATTCCTGCTGGTGACCCCCGACACCCTGGCGCTGCGCGGCAGAAAAGCTGCCGGCTGCCTGCTGGAGCCGGAGGAGAACGATACGGTGCTGATCGCCCGCAACACTTCCAGCGGGGTGTACATTCTGACCGTGCTGGAACGGGGTGAATCTCCTGGCCGAATCGTACTGCCGACCGATACTACCATGGCAACTTCGGGCGGCAGCCTGAAGCTGGCAGGGGCACAAGCGACCGTTATCGAGTCGCCGCAGGTCACACTTAGCGGAGCCCGTGGCGATCTGACTTTTGCAGAACTGGAGCTGACCGCAGGCACCACCAGGGCCAGAAGCGGTCGGCTGTCGCTGGTGGCAGCCACCATCGATACTGTGGCTGAGCGGATTACCCAGCGGGTGAGGGACTGTTTCCGCCGGGTGAGCAGGATGGATTCCACAAAGGCGGGCCAGGTCAGGATCAGCGCGGAGAGCCGCTTCAGCGTGACAGCCGGAGATGCCGCTCTGACCGCACAGAGGGATGTGAAAATTGACGGTGACAAGATCAGGCTGGGCTGATCGAGAGGAGAGAACACCATGTTTGCCGCAACCAAAAAAGGGGGTATGGCCAACATAACCGCCCCTGATGTCTGCAAAACCACTGTCGGACCGGCTGTGGTCCCTATCCCGTACCCGAATATAGCCCAGTTGCCAATGGCTGTCCCCACTGCCACCAAAGTGTTCATCGACGGGGCGCTTGCCCTTACCAAGGAATCGAAAATACCAAGTTCCAACGGTGACGAAGCTGGCGCTTCAGGAGGTGGAGGAGTGGTGTCCGCCAAGGTCATGGGCCCCACCCAGTTCGTCATGTCCAGCCAGAAGGTCAAGATCGAGGGGAAGCCGGCAGTGCGCTTGAATGACCTGTGCAAGCTTAACGATGGCAACACGGTGGGGATGCACGCTGCGCCTTCGCAATTAAAGGTCATGATCATGAGCTGACAAGGAGATTCTGATGAACAAGCAACTCTGGCTTACCTCGCTGGCACCCGACCGGGCTATACCGTCTGCGGTGAGCGCCAAACTGCGCCCCTACGGATTCGACGTTGCGGGCTCAATCTGGAATGACGATATCGAGAGGATGGGGTGGCAGGAACCGCTACAAATGCTTGTCAATCCTTCCCTGGCTGGATGGCTGATTCTCACCACACCGGAAGAGCTGTTCAAGCCAACCGTACGCTACGGTCTTTCGCTACTTGCCATTTCAGTTGCCGCTTCCCGCCGATCCCTGCCGACATTTATCATCTCCTGCGCCGGTGCGCCGCCTGCGGTGAGCGAACTTCCGTCGCCATTTTTGACATCTATTCCGATTGCCATCACCGAACCGGCCCTGTGCGCCAGGATCGTGGCAAACACAAGCGTTCCTTCTGTCCCAGGGTCAAGCGACTACCGTATCGACATTATCGGTGATCAGCAGGTTGGACAATGGTTTGAAATAAGCGCTGCCAAGGGGTCATGGAACGGCGGCCTGTTAGGTGTCTGCGGCGGCGAGATCAATTTCCAGGCAGTAGGTCCCTCAGGGGCACTCCCTAAGGATACGGTGCTCAACTATCCGGTTCGGGGGATGCGACTTGCCACCGGAGACAGTGAGTTCATCGCCTGGGGGGTGCAGAACGGACTGCCTGAAGGGACCTCCTGTTTTACCCGCGTCAAGGGTATGCCTGCAGCGATAATGTTCGGGCAATTTCCAGAAGGGGACGAACCGGAACTGTACACGCTGAAGCTGATCTAGGAGGTCATTTGCAGATACCGGCCACCCCTTTTCAGATAATCGCCTTTGCCCCTTTCCTCCCATCGGAAAGCGTCGGGAACTGCGGAACGTTCCAGCCGCTGGCGGTTCGGTCTGCGGACCATGGGCTGGCTGCGCTGCATCCTTCGCTCTACATCCCGCTCCCCAGATCCCTTTCCCCTGAGGGTGGCATTAGCCTGGAGTTCAGCGCCCTTGACGATTTCGAGCCGGCTTCGATCATCAGCCGTACTCCGTGGTTGAAGGCGCTGCGGGATATAAAAGACGAAAGAACCACAAAGGTTGAATCAGCCGGTACTGAGACATCTCTCGACAGTATCCTCAGCATGGTCGAGCTCCCCGGAACGGTAAAGGGGGGTGAAAAGCATTCCGTGGATGAGTCGAACGAGGCAGACATTATTCTCTCCGGGGTTTTGAACCGGATTTGTGATGATGAAGATTTCAGGAGGATGCTGGCGGCATGGCAGGGTGTCGCCTTTCTGTTCGAAAAGGGGGGTGCTGAACGGCTTCGACTTTACATTGTCCCGGTTGCAAGGGAAACCGCTGTTGATCTTCTCGAATCATGCGCCAGTTTTCTGGACAATGACCCTCCTGACCTGATTCTTCTGGATGTCCCGTTTGACTCCACTCCGATCGGCATAAGGTTGCTGGAGTCAGCTTCACGCCTGGCGGAACGGTTGATCTCTCCGGTAATCTGCTGGTGCGGCCCGGATTTCCTGCAACTGGACGATTGGTCGGGGATGAAGAATCTCCCCTATCTCCCGAATCACCTCGACGGTTTTACCTATGCCGGATGGAATGCTCAGAAGGGGCGGCCTGCGGCATTCTGGACCATTGCCGCCTGCAACCGTTTCCAGCCGAACCGTGTAGATTACGATGCATCGCCAGCGGGAAAAACTGTCGGATGCAGCCACATCTATCTGGCACCGGTCTGGGCTGTAGCCGCACTGACTCTGCAGGCGTTTGCGCGGACCGGCAGCCCGACAGCTGTTTCCAGACAGATCCTGCATTTCAGGGATACCTCAGCCGAACCGTTTGCAATGCTTGAAACATCCTTTAGCGATGACCGTTCCCATCAACTGGTGAAGTGCGGCCTGCTACCCCTGATGCCGATTTCGGGAGGGGATGGCATCCGCCTGGCGTCAGCCGTAACTATCAATGGCGAACCGTTCCTCTCCCCCCTTACCCTTTCTACGATTATTCACACCCTAATCGGATTACGGCAAAACCATGGGCCTTGCGACAACCCGGAGAGTCTTGCCGCGAGCCTGCACGAAGCCTTTTCGAGTCATCCGCGACTCAAGGGGGCGGTTCACGACGGTACCATCGAATTCAGGGGCTCCGGACCCGATTCGGAAGACCGTGTAAGAATCGAGATAACGGTTGATAACCGGAAATTCGGCGCTAGGATTATAAATTTTACATTTGATTGGTAATACGGTATATTCCCGGGCTCTATGTATCGAATATTCTTGCTCATACCGGCTTTTCTCCTGCTGTTGTCATGCTCAGCAGAAAAGGTGGTCCGCGGCCAGGATTCGGTGGCGATTTTCTCCCCTGCATTTAATTATGAAACCAACAAGATCATAGCGCTCCTCCCCTTTTCAAATTCCGGAAGAGGCGGCCTCAATTACCCGATCACCGAACGTTTTGCCGCAAATCTGATCTGGGCCGGTTTTACGGTGACAGACCGGTCACAACTTGAGCAGACGGCTGCCAAAGAGAATATTAACCTTTCGGAAACGCCGCCCCGCGACCAACTGGCTGAACTGGGTAGGAGGCTTGGCGTTGGCATTATCGTGGTAGGGTCTTGCATCTACCGTCAGGAGGGGCGGCCAGATGATGAGGGGACCATTTCCATGATCTCCGCCCGATTTCTGGATACCGCAAGCGGCGAGACCCTCTTGCACGCAACTACCCGACCTGACGGCATCATGCCGGTCACACGCGCCCTGGCTGCAGTGATTCGTAACAGTCTTCTGAATGACCTTTTCCGCAAAGGGAATGCAAGCTATGACATCAAAAAGTATTCCGAGGCCATTGACCATTTCACCGCATTGACAGGGCTGGAACCTTCGCTTGTCGAGGCATATCAGAACCGCGGGGCGGCGTATTCAAAAAACGGAGACAACATCAAGGCGCTGGCTGACTACGACCGGGCCATAGCACTGTACGAGTCGAAGAACCCACTTCCGCAAAGGCTTCTGAACTTTATCCAGGGACCGGTCAAGCAGCCTGAAAAAGGTGAACTGTATCTGAACCGGGGGATTATTCTTCTTAAATCCGGAAAAACCCAGGCAGCCATCTCCGATTTCAACCGGGCGCTTGAGGCGGGAGGGGATCCGGCAACTGCTCATGCAAATCTCGGATACGCCCGTTTCAGGCTGAAAGAGCTCAAAAACTCGGTCATGGAGTATGACAAGGCGGTCAAGGCTGATCCGTCCCGGGCAGAGTTTTATTACCAGAGGGGCATTGTGCTTGAAGAGATCAATGTTCCGGACGCCATCAGGAACTATTCTCAGGCAATCAGCCTGGACCGCCGTTTCGCCCCTCCGCTTGCTGCACGCGCACGAGCCAACCTGAAACTCGGTTACTTTTATGACGCAATAAGGGATTACACACAGGCACTGGAGATTGAACCCGGAAACTCAGAATACCTTACCGGCAGAGGTGGAGCTTATTTTCAGGCAAGGGATCATGAACGTGCCATTTCAGATTATTCCAGCGCCATCAAGGCAACCCCTGCAAACTGCCAAGCTTATATGGGGAGGGGTATCAGTTACGCCGCGAATGGCGATACCATACAAGCGCGGGAAGATTTCGATCATCTGCTTTCTACAGGAACGTCCATGGCAGGAACTGTCTACCTGGAAAAAGGGATACTGATGGCAAAGTCAGGAAACTACAGTGAGGCTGTTGAAAACTTCAGCAAGGCGCTGGAAATTTCCGGCAACAATGCAGATGGTTATGCCCACCGCGGTATGGCGTTTGAACGGATGGCGGAATACAGGAGTTCGGTGCTGGATTTCTCCCGAGCCCTTGAACTGAGGGCTGAGAAACCTCAGGATCTGTTCAACCGCGGATATTCAAGCATGCAGAGCGGGAAATATCGCCAGGCAATTGATGATTTCAGCAGGGCAGCCTCCCTTGATCCTGCCAATTCAGCGGTTTTCTCCAACAGGGGTTATGCTTACCGGCAGACCGGCAATTACAGCCAGTCAATAAACGATTACAGCCGTGCCCTTGCCCTGCTTCCCGGGGAGACCGACTCTCCGTATCAGCGGAACTATCCCGATGCCCGACTGAACCAGGTGGTTAAAGAGTTTCACCCTTATTCCATCTATTACAATCGCGGCTTGTCCTATCTGGCAACCGGCAGCTACCGACCGGCAATTTCCGACTTTACCAAGGCGATCGAACTTTTTCCCGCCAGCGCCGATGCTTATACCCGACGAGGCATTGCGCTCCAGCAGTCGGGAGAGATGGACCGGGCGCTTTCAGACTATAACCGTGCCATAGAGCTGGATTCACGTCTTGCCGACGCTTACTTCGGCCGGGGAAGCTGGAGTGAACAGTCCGGCAGGTTTTCCGATGCGATTGCGGACTACACCAGGGCCATTGATATAATGCCTGATTTTTCCAGGGCATATTTCAGCCGGGGTCTGCTGAGGGTTCAGATGAACCTTGAAGAGCCAGGTATTACCGATATTAGAGCAGCCGCTCGAATGAACCTTAAACAGGCAAGAGATTACCTGATGACCAGGGGGGCAGAGTGGTGATGCCGCCTCAGAATGACAGGAAAACATTATGAAGATATTGTTTGCTGTTTCAGCTTTTCTCATGATTCACCTTTTTGCCGGATGCTCCCACAGGATAACCGGCCCCGGTCCGATCGACATTTCCACCATGCGAAAGGTTGAAGAGGGGTGCGCATGGTATATACTCGGTATCGGTCCTTTCGGAGAGGCGACTCTCATGCAGAAGCCCGACACAATCCAGTACACCGTTCACAACTATTTTTTCTACAGCTCTTTCTGTACTGCCGGGTATAACAGGTAACGTGAGACAACTATCCTTCTTCATATTTGTTCTGCTGCTGACTGCAACCGGCTGCTCAATGTTCTCCTCAAAGCCTCCCCCTCCCACCCCTTTGGAAGCTGCGAAGGAGGCGGCTGAGAAAGCCAGGGTTGCCAATGAGGTGCTGAAAAGGAACTATGCCGTGCCGCAGGTTAGGTGGACTTTCTCCGCCAAGGCGATCGAGATCCGTTTCAAGGCGGACGCCGGTCTGAACTATCATGACGATGAGCCGCATACTCTTGCGGTTGCGGTTTATCAGCTGAGCGATCCGAATGTCTTTACAAGTTATCGCGCCAGTCGCGAAAAACTGTCCGAAATCATGGACGCAAGGCGCTTTGATACCTCTGTAACCGCATTTGACCAGATCTTTATCCAGCCTGGAGAAGAACGTATCATCCGGTTGGATCGAATGGAAAACAGCCGCTTTGTCGGAATTGTCGCAGGTTACTACCAGTCAGACCCGGACCAGGTTACCCGGCTCTTCGAGATTCCAGTTGTCATAGTCCCGGGCCAGCAGGAGCTGCTCTCCTCGCCTGGTTCGCTGAATGTCAATATCTTTGCAGGGAAGAACATGATTCAACAGTACGGGAGCAACTGAAATGGAATTTTCACGGCCATTATTATGGCGACACGGACTTTTTCTGCAACCCCAGCATCTCCAGCTCAACGATCAGTTTCTGCAATCGCGCCTAGTTCCTTTATGGGAATATCTGAAGCCCTATTTCTGGGGCATTGCTGAGGTGAGCATTCAGGAGTCGGCTCTTGCCACAATGTCATTCGAGATTCTCAACGGGAAATTCCTTTTCCCGGGCGGGGTATATGCCATTTTTCCGGGTAATGCGATGGTGGAACGTCGCTCTTTCGATGAAGCATGGGAAAACCGGGACAAGCCCCTCACTGTCTATCTGGGGCTGCGCAAGATGAGTCAGCTGGAGCCCAACGTTACCGTCGTGGATGAGATGAAGGGGCTTGCCGGCATTACGACCCGTTATATCGCATCATCAACAGCTGAGGAGGTAAGGGATCTCTACCTGAACGGGCAGACCGGACAGGTACAGGGGATGCTGTATCATCTCCGGCTGTTCTGGGAAACCGAGAAGGAGATGCTGGACAACTATGAGATCATTCCGATTGCCCGGCTTGAGAGGTTGACTGAGAGGGTGCGCCTGCTCCCCGGCTTCATACCTCCGGTTCTGTCGTTACGTTCATCAGACCGTCTCTCCTCAATCCTCAGGGATATCCGTGACAGGCTTGCCGCACGGGGACGACAGCTGGAAGGGTACAAGAGGCTGAAAAACCTGGAGACAGGAGATACGGAATCACGTTACACCTCATACATCATGGCGCTCTCCTGCCTGAACCGGCACATACCGGTTCTGTCTCAGATGTGCGAATCAGGTGCCATTAATCCTTATGAAGCATATCAGGCGTTGAGACTGCTGATAGGAGAACTCTCGACCTTCTCCACGAGCATAGACGTCATGGGTGAATCGCTGGATGGGGATACTTTGCCCCCGTACAGTCACACCTCGCTCTGTGAGTGCTTCACCGGTCTCCAGAATGCCATAGAGACAGCCCTGGCGGATTTTGTCACAGGCCCCGAATACATAATTCAGCTGGAAAGGGATGGCGATACCTTTATCGCGGAAAAACTCAGCAGCGACATCTTTCAACCTCGCAATCATTATTATCTGGTACTCTGGACATTGCTTGACCAGAAACAGATTCTCGACGCCCTGACCCGTCTGGCAAAGGTTACTTCCGGTTCGTATCTGCAGACAATCGTAAAACGTGCACTGGCAGGCATTGAACTCAGCTATCTGGCTCAACCTCCGCGTGAGGCTCCCGGCCGTTCCAACTGCTATTTCTTCCGGCTGAACGATAACGAAAAGCAGTGGGAATCGGTTGTAAGCGACCAGAGCATTGCTATGCACTGGGATGGCGCTCCTGAAGAACTCAAGGTTGAACTGATGGTTATCCGGAGATAGCATGCGGCTATTTGACTGTTTCGTCAAACCCCTGGCATATACAGCGTACGTTGTGGGGATAAGCGCAGATAATCCTGTACCGATTTCCCGGGTAACAACAGTCATCCGCAACCTGCTGGATGAAAGCAATAACATGGCGCTCCAGAACGGATTTTCACAACAGGAGTTCGAAGAGGCCCGTTTCGCGGTCTGCGCCTGGATTGATGAGGCGATTCTATGCTCCGACTTGCCGGATTCCAGTCAATGGATGGGTGAATTGCTGCAACGTAAACTTTATGCGACCACAAGGGCCGGTGACGAGTTTTTTCAGAGAATGGCCGGACTCCATGATACCGACCGCCAGGTTCGGGATGTTTATTATCACTGTCTGGCCCTCGAATTCAAGGGACGCTACTTCTCACCTGACATGAAAGAGGGTCTAGAATTAATCAAAAAACGTGAATATTCAACCCTTGCAAATGGGGACAGCATGCTTGTGAAAAGCAAACTCATGGGCTTTTTCCCCGAAGCATATCCCCCTAATTCAGTGCCGCGTATCCGGAGGTTGTTCCTTTCCCGGATATCCTATGTTACCCTGCTCTCGTTGCTTCTACCCCTCATCTTGGCTGTTCTGACCTATATATCCTACAGTAGACACCTTGGCGGCATGGTTGAAAACCTGATCCGGCTGGAGCTCAAATAAGATGAAGCTTCTGCTTAAACTGCTCAAAATCATCTTTATTATCAGTGTTGTAACCGGCACGATTTTCGGCGCCTTCTGGATGATTTACATAAAGAATTGGCCTTATTGGACCGGAGTATCCCTCTTCCTTATTGTCATATCCCTTGCGGTTGGCTGGCATATCCTCAAAAAAATATTGCTGCGCCGCAGGGAGCAGCAGTATGTCAAGCAGGTTATCGAACAGTATAAACCTCTTGAAGAGGTCACTGACAATAAGTCCGAGCAGCAGATCCTAAGCCTTGAAAGGCAATGGGCGGATTCTCTAGATATTCTCAAACAATCGCATTTGAAAAAACAGGGGGACCCCCTGTATCTGCTCCCCTGGTACCTGGTTCTCGGGGCAACCGGCTGTGGAAAGACATCTGCGCTCCGTAGCGCACGCCTGTCATCTCCGTTTCCCGAAGCGCCACGCCCCGCCGGCTCAGGAACCCGGTTCTGCGACTGGTGGTACACCGAACATGCCATAATTCTGGATACTGCCGGTAAATATTCGAATCCTCTCATGGAACCTGCCGAGCGAGATGAATGGCAGCGCCTCCTCTCCCTGCTTCTGGCTGCTCGAAAAAAGGAGCCTCTCAATGGTCTGGTCGTTGCAGTAGCCGCAGACCAGCTTCTGAAGAGTGATCGGGACAGCCTTGGGGAAGAGGGGAGGGCTATCCGGCTGAGAATTGATGAAATGATGCAGGTAATGGGCGCAAAAATTCCGGTATATCTCCTGATAACAAAATGCGACCAGGTATACGGCATTGATCAGCTTGCCAGGAATCTGCCGGAATCGTTCTTCAAGCAGCCCATGGGGGTCGTAAATGACGACCTGGAAAAGCCGATTAGTGATTTCATCGATTTCACGCTGGACAGAATCAGCGAGCGTCTCAAAGATTTGAGATTCATGCTGCTCGACAAGGCCCAGGGTGACAAAACCGGTCTCATGCTCCTCGCCGAGGAGATTCGAACACTGCAGCCCGGACTAGAGAGCTTCATGCTTGGCGTATTCCGGGCAAATCCTTACCAGGAATCGCCGATAATGCGCGGGATTTTTTTCTCCAGCGCCCAACAGAGCGGAACACCGGTTTCCCGCTATCTTCAGCGGCTTGATTATGCCGGAGACTCTCCCCCCCCTGGGGGGGGGAATGATATTCTGCTCGCATCATCAGGTACTGCAGCTGTTCCTTCGATACGGAATGCGGCTACAGATATCACTTTCATGAATATTCTTCCAGGAACAAGTCAGGGACTTTTTCTGTTCGATTTTTTCGACTGGGTTCTTACTTCAGACCGCTGGTTATTCCGGCCGCTAAAGTCTGAGGTACGGCGTTTTCGCTTCAGCTGGGGAACAGGGATGATATCCTGGATGACGCTGCTCGTCGGTCTGCTTGGACTTGTCAGTACTTCATACATGCTTAACAAGCATGTAATCAGTGAATATAATGCCGAATTCAAGCAGCCGACGTATCTGACCGAAAACCTGCTGGACGATATCATAATTCTGGACCGTTTTCGCACGGTCATACTCAAGATGGAAGAGCGCAACAAAGGGTGGTGGGTGCCCCGATTTGGACTTGATCAGAGTGAACAACTGGTAATCAAGTTGAAGAAGGATTACTGCGCACTTCTCAGAAAGTACATTTTCAGCGGGATGAACCGGAAGCTTGATGAGGGTGCCGCTGGAATAACATCCGAGACTCCGGGGGGGGAACGGGGCGCATATGTGGCTAATATTGTAAGCCGGCTGCAGTTTATGAATGCCAGACTGGAAGGGAAAGATCTGGAATTCATGAAAACTCTTCCACCTCCGTCGGGTGCCTTCCTCATGTTGATAGACAGCAATATAACCCCTGAAGTAGCGAAGCAGTACCAGGAATGCTACCTTTATTATTCGGCCTGGCAGGAGGACAACACCCCGATAGTCGTTGCCAAACAGAAACTGACCATGCTTCTGGGGAAGATTCTTGTCGGTCCTAAAGGGAATTATGACTTCAACTGGACTCTGAACTGGATAAACTCAACGGAAATAGATAAACGCATAACATTGCGCGATTTCTGGGATGGCAGCGAAGAGACCGAATATGAGTATATAGAGCCATGCTTCACCCTGGAGGGGAAAAAAAAGCTGGATTATTTCCTGACCCAGATTTCCCGGGTTGCCGACAGCAGTTCAACGCTTGATGAACGGATCAAGCGTTTCATGAACGATTACGAAAAGCAGTACATATCGGCCTGGGAGGAGTTCGCCACCGCTTTTACAAGGGGGGAGAACGCCTTTAAGTCCAGCCGCGATATGCTCAACCAGGCTGCCAATATCGGAATTGGGAAAATCCCGGCTGAACTCTTCATCGAAAGAATGGTTAAAGAACTTGAACCATTTTCCCGGAATGCAAATACCCCCCAATGGCTGAAGCTTGCGATTGCGCATGACAAGATTCACCGGCAGGCGCATGAAACGGAATTCTTAAAGCAAGCCTCCGGTTTAAGCAAGATGACCGGTGGTGTTCTTGAATCAGGCAAGCAACTTTTGAATGAGATAAAATCAAAAAAGGTTGAACTGCCGGACAGAAGCAAGCCCCAGAAACAGCTGGATCTGGTCAAGGCTTATGCGGAATTCAGTAAATCGCTTCAGGATATGGCCAGGGGGATAACTACCAACGGTGCTGCCATGCGCCTTGCCACCGAAATATTTTCAGGGGGAGGGGCGCCACAGGCGGCCCAGGCAGGAGATTCTGCCGGAACTGCGAAGCCATCCCCGTTTTCCAGGGTGCAGGAAACTTACAAATCTTTTCAGGCTCAGATGCGAGATGTGGGGGATGATAAAATCTATTGGGACCTGATCAATTCGTCACTCAGGTTTTTTGCCATGACAGCCGCAAGAGAAGCGGAATGTTCATTACAGGAAAAATGGCAATCACAGGTGTTGGCTGAGACCAGTGCTGCCTCTGAATCCAGCTTGCAGGATCTGCTGTTCGGCCCCCAGGGGACGGTCTGGAGTTTTGTCAAAGGAACTGCCTCGCCATTTCTCAAGGGGGGTGCCCAGGGGTACACGTCGACTTCGGTAATGGGGCAGCAGGTACGCTTCAGGCAGGATTTCATTGAATTCATTACAAAGGGAAATGTCGGCCGCCAGAAGATCAAGGATAGTTATACTGTCAGAATCAAGGCTTATCCTGTTCATGTAAACAGGGAGGCAAAACCGAAACCCCAGGCGGCATATCTATCGCTTGCATGTGGCGATGATCTCCAATCGCTCAATAATATGAATTTCCAGGCTCAAAAGTCTTTCAAGTGGGGGGTTAAGAATTGCGGTGACACCATATTGCGGATAAAATTCGGATCTGTGACTCTGGAACGGAACTATTCCGGCGCGCGTGGGTTCATCAATTTCCTTACAGACTTCAAACGCGGTGAACGTACCTTCACACCTGAAGATTTCCCGGAACATGAAAATGATCTCAAAGCGATGAGCGTGCAGCAGATACGGATTAAATATCTTTTTGAAGGGGAGCGTGATCTGCTGAACCTGCCCGATTATGCCCCGCATGCTGCACCACCGGTAATATCCTCATGCCAGCAACGAGGTCATAATGATAATCCGTGAGCTGGGGAGAAACCCGATACACACTACGAACCCGACCGGAGACGATATCCGCTATGACCCTCTTTTCGATACTCTGCAATCGGAGATAGACGCCAAACCTTCAGCCGGTTCCAGCGGCACCAGTTGGGGAAAAGTGGTCGAAGTTGCTTCGAATATTCTGGAGACAAAATCAAAAGATATTCTGGTGGCCTGCTATCTGGCGGTCGGTCTGCTGCACGTCGAGGGGGTGCCGCATGGTCTGTTGAACGGCGCGACTCTCCTCAAGGAGATGATCGAGTCATTCTGGGATACCATGTACCCGCCGGTCAAAAGGATGAGGGGGCGTACCCAGGCGATAGGATGGTGGGTGGAGCGGACTGAGAACTGTCTGGAAAAAATTGACGAGACTGCGGAGATTTCGGCAGTAGTTGCGGAAGAGCTCATATCCACTGTCGAGGCACTTTATGACCTGGTTTCCGAGCAATGTCCCGAGGCCCCCTCACTCCGACGGATACTCGAGTTTGCCAGGGCGATCCCTGTTGAAGCACCGGAAAAGCCTGAAGCCCCACAGGACGTTCCGGAGTCGCCGCCCCCGGCCTCTCCTTCGTCCGTGTCCACGGAGAAACTCCAGCCTGCCGATATCCCCCGGCAACAACCGCAATCAAATGGAGGCCCAGTTTTTTCGCAGTCAACCCTTGCCACTCAGGATGACGCCAACAGGCTTCTTGCATCGATTGTAGAAAACAATTACCTTCTTGTTGATTTCATGCTTGATCTTCCTACAGCAGAACCATCCTGGTACCGTCTGAACTTCTTCACAGCATGGTTTGAAATCAGGAGAACTCCTCCGGCAAGCGACAGCAGAACACTCATCCCTCCTCCGGACCGGCAGATAATGAATTCGCTTGCTGCCATGAAAGGTGCCGAAAACTGGGGGGGAGTGGTCAAAAGCGCAAGCTATACAATCCGTCGCTACCCTTTCTGGCTTGATATGAACCGATTTGTGGCAGAGGCTCTGAGCATGATGGGTGAACAGTACCATCAGGCCAGAAAGGCTGTTGAAGAGGAATCTGCCCGTTTTGTTATGCGGATTCCCGGGATCGAAGACTTTACCTTCAGTGACGGTACTCCGTTTGCCGATGGTCAGACCAAGGGGTGGCTCCGTTCACTGGATGGCGGCGGTTCGGCACAGCAGGGCATTACTGTCAGTGGCGATGATCTCGCGGCAAAGGTTTCGGAGGAATTCTCGAACTGTCGGGAGTTGTTAAACAGCGGCAAGCAGGGAGAAGGGCTCTCGTTAATGCAGAATCATCTGCAATCCAGCAGGTCCGGGCGAGAGCGCTACCTGTGGAGGCTGTCGCTCGTACAGCTTCTCACGATTTCCGGAATGGAGAAACTGGCTGTGCCTCATATCAGCGAGCTGATGAAGGATTATGATGCGTTTCGGCTGGAGGAATGGGATCCGGATATGGCGCTTCATGCTTTAAAGACGGTCTGGAATGTTCTTCGCACGCTGAACGATACCGAATCAAAGCGTAAAGCGGACGACATTATGGCACGCATATCCATGCTCTCCCCTTCAGACGCATTCAACCTGTCAAAATGAACAGGGTTGTGAATCAGCTTTACTCTTGGAATAACTCGCGTTCAGGAGTTGCTTTCGTCGTTTTATAGGCTATTATTTCAATGATTTTCAAGTATAGGTGTTAAATTTTAATATTTGATCTGGACTTGGTGTATTTATCAATTGTGTGCCGGATTGCTGCAGTTTCTAATATCACATGTCAGGAGGGTCTTGTATGAAGGAAGGTTCAGTTGCACCAAAAGAACGGGTAAATATTACCTATCGACCAGCTACCGGTGATGCCAAGGAAGAGCTTGAACTGCCATTGAAACTCCTGGTGGTTGGGGATTTCACTCTGGCGAAGGATGACCGGAGCGTTGAGGAACGTGATCCGATCAACATTGACAAGGACAACTTCAACGATGTCCTCAAGGCACAGAATCTCTCCCTGGATCTGAATATACGAAACTCGCTCAGCGACAAGCCTGATGAAAAGCTCGCAGTAAACCTGAAATTTGATTCCCTGAAAGACTTTGATCCTGACTCCATAGTGCAGCAGGTTCCGGATCTCAAAAAAATGATGGAACTGCGCGAGGCGATCAAGGGGATGAAAGGGCCGTTGGGTAATGTTCCTGAGTTCAGAAAGAAGATTCAGTCCATTATCGATGATCCCTCCTTGCGCGACAGGATACTCAAGGAGATGGGCATCGGCGATAAAAAGGGGGATGAATAACAATGGCTGAAGAACAGAAACTTGAACAGAAGAGTACTGAGAGCACTGAAAGCGTATCGCTGATAGACGATATCCTTTCGGCTACAAAACTGACACCGGATAACGATGCCTATTCAGTTGCCAAAAAGGGTGTGGAAGCGTTGATTGCCCAGATTTTCCAGCCCGGCAAAGGGGTGGAGAAGGTAAATGCCCTGATTTGCGATGAAATGATTGCCGAGCTGGACAAAAAAATGAGCCGTCAGCTTGATGAGATCATGCACAACGCTGATTTCCAGAAGATGGAATCATCCTGGCGCTCGCTGAAATTTCTCGTTGACAGAACAAATTTCAGGGAAAACGTCAAGCTCGAGATCCTGAACCTGAGCAAACAGGATCTGCTCGACGATTTTGCAGATGCACCGGAAGTGGCGCAGTCCGGCCTCTACAAGATTGCATACTCCAGAGAGTACGGGCAGTTCGGGGGTCAACCCTATGCAGCCATTATCGGCAGCTACGAATTTGATTCCGGGCCTCAGGATATCAAACTGCTGCAGGACCTGGCTTCGGTTTCCGCAATGTCGCACGCCCCGTTCATAGCCTCAGCGAGCGCAAGGATGTTCGGGCTTGACGACTTTTCCAAACTCCCGGATCTCAAGGATCTCAAATCGATTTTCGAAGGGCCGCAATATGCCAAATGGAAAGCTTTCCGCGATTCCGAAGATTCCAGGTATGTCGGTCTGACGGTGCCGCATTTTCTGCTCCGCCTCCCCTATGGACCCTCTTCCAACCCGACCAAAAGCTTTACCTACGAAGAGAGCGTGTCAGAAAAAAATGACCGTTTCCTATGGGGGAATGCAGCTTTTGCTTTCGCCACCAGGCTGACCGAAAGTTTTGCCAACTACCGCTGGTGCGCCAATATTATCGGGCCACAGGGGGGGGGGACGGTTGAAAATCTGGAACTGTACCAGTTCGAGTCCATGGGTGCGGTCCAGACCAAGATCCCGACAGAAATCGTCATCACGGACCGTAAGGAGTTCGAACTGGCCGAAGAGGGTTTTATTGCCCTGACCATGCGAAAAGGGAGCAACAACGCTGCCTTCTTTTCAGCTCAATCATGCCAGAAACCGAAAAATTTCGGCATGAGCAAAGAGGCGAAAGAGTCTGAGCTCAACTACAAGCTTGGTACGCAACTCCCCTATATGTTCGTGGTCAACCGCCTGGCGCATTACATCAAGGTCATCCAGCGGGAAAACATCGGTTCGTTCAAGGAGCGGAGCGAACTGCAGGATGAACTGAACAAATGGATCGGTCAGTACGTGGTGGAGATGGATAACCCGACAGCGAGCACAAGGGCAAAGAAACCACTCCGTTCAGCCCAGATCAACGTTGAGGATGTTGAAGGAGAGCCTGGCTGGTACCGGGTTTCGATGATGGTCAAACCGCATTTCAAGTATATGGGTTCATCGTTCACGCTGTCCCTGGTTGGCAAGTTAGACAAGTAGACAACAGCAGTTGTTATGATGGAGACCGCTGGTCTCGACTAACCCGATAAAAGGAGAGGATAGTATGGCAAATACCAGTTATTTGACGTTAACCGGCGCCAAGCAGAGCGATATCAAGGGTGATTGTACTCAGGAAGCTTACAAGGATTCAATTCTGGTGTATGGCATGGATCACCAGGTGCACATCCCACGCGATACCCATACAGGTCTTGCAACCGGGCAACGAGTGCATGGCCCTTTCACAATTATCAAGCACAAGGACTTATCTTCCCCCAAACTCTATCAGGCGCTGACTTCAGGAGAGCAGATAACAAAGTGGGAACTGAAGTACACCGCCATTGGCACAAGCGGTAACGAATATGTCTATTTCAAGGTTCAGCTGGAATCGGCTATCATTGTATCAGTCAAGGCATACAAGCCATTGACATTCCTCAAGGAGAACGAACCGTATCATGATATGGAAGAGGTCATGTTCACATACGGCAAGATCACCTGGATTTCCCTGGATGAAAAGGGTTCAACTCTGGCCCAGACCGATGACGACTGGAAAAAGCCGAAAGCTTAAAACCAGACAGTTATCCCGCTCCCTCTTCATGCACCCATGGAGAGGGCGTTTATTTCTCCCTGAGTTCACCAGAATACCCATGATATGCAGATAATAAAAAAAGAACGGTTGCTTGAACGGATACGTTTAATGGAAGAAAATCCCGAAGGGCGACTGGATGTCGTTTCTTCCACGGATATTACTTCTGTCATTGAGCACCTTATAAGGGTGCTTAACACAAAAAAGGGGTCGGTTGACATCGACCCGGAATTTGGTGTTCCTGACCTGAGCAACCTGTCAAGTTCATTTTCGTCCGAGGCTATCCCTGAGCTCGAATTTGCTATTAGAAACGTGATTCAGAACTATGAACCTCGTCTTAAAGATGTAGCGGTTAAATGCCTTGCTCAACAGGATGATCTTTTGGCATTAAGGTTTTCCATATCAGCAAGACTGGTCATGGACGACAAGGGGAATCAGATTGTTTTTGAAACTATCGTTGATTCTGACGGTCAGGTGAAAGTTCGCTCTTAAGGGACGGTCTACATGTTCAACCGATACTACCAGGAAGAACTTGCCTTGCTGAAAGAGCTGGGTGCCGAGTTTTCCCGTGCGCATCCGGCCCTTGCCCCCATGTTGAGCGGGCAGACCTCAGATCCTGACGTCGAGCGGCTCCTAGAGGGTACGGCTTTCCTGACCGGCCTAATTCGTCACAAACTGGACGACGAATTTCCGGAGTTGCTGCATGGGGTTATGAACCTGTTGTTCCCCCATTACCTGCGTCCAATCCCTTCCGCATCAATCCTTGCGTTCACCCCCCGCCCAACCCTGCGTGAGCCATTACATATTCCAGCCGGAACCGAAGTTGCATCCCCGCCGCTGGAGGGGACCACATGCATCTTCAGAACCTGTTTCGATATCCAGGCGCTTCCGCTCAGAATCAAAGACGCTCAGATGGAGCATTCCGCCGGCTCTCCCCCCAGAATAACCATAAACCTGGAGCTCTCTGGCATCCCCCTTGCCGGCTGGAGTCATAAACGGATCAGGTTTTATCTTGCAGGCGGAATCCCCCAAGGGAGCAACCTGTATTATCACCTGATGACAAACGTTGCTTCCGTGACGTTGTCGAGCCCGGACGGTACACAATGCATTCTTCCGTCAGCAGTCATAAAACCTGTAGGATTCGGTGAAGATGACAAACTTCTTCATTACCCATCCCACTCCTTTCCGGCGTACCGTATCCTACAGGAATACTTCATGCTTCCTGAAAAGTTCCTCTTCGTTGATATTGACGGTATCGATCGCTGGACCGGCAGGGGCCGAGGGCACGGCTTCACCATATCATTTCAGCTGAAAAAGGAGCCATCGGTTCCGATTACGATAAAGAAGGATTCATTCATCCTGTTTGCAACGCCGATCATTAACATGTTCAACCACGATGCCGAGCCGATCCGTTACGATCATCGCAAAAGCCGTTACATCATTCGTCCTTCTGGGGCTAATTCGAAGCATTACCAGATCATATGGGTACAGAAGGTCTCCGGATTCCTGCGAGGGACTTCGCAGGAAAAGTCATATGTATCCTTTCAGCAGTTTTCACCCCAATATGATGCGCAGGCTGTTTACAACATAAGTATCGGCAAATCGGTAATAGATGAAAGCTTTGAAACATACATTTCTGTTGCCTACCCTGGATCCGCAACAGTCCCTGTTGAAGAGGTGCTCTCACTCAAACTTCTCTGTACCAATGCCTCTTTGCCGGAGAATCTCGGTCTTGGTGACATTTCGCGGCACACGTCGACTTCTCCCGAACTGATGGAATTCAGTAACATCCGGCCGGTCTCCATGAATATTCAGCCGCCTCTTGGCTCAAATATTCTGTGGCGCCTCCTTTCCCATGCATCCATAAACCTTCTCACCATAAAAAACCCCGAAGCTCTGAAGACCATTCTCGACCTCTACGTTTTCATCGAAGGTCGCGACAAGGTGGCTATCCTGGCAAATAAAAAACGTATTGCAGGGATAGACGGTTTTGAAACACGGGACATGAATCGACTTATGAAGGGGATCATGGCCCGTGGTGTTGCAGTGACTTTAAACCTGAAACAGGACCATTTTGCCGGAATTGGTGACATGTATCTGTTCGGATCGGTACTTGACCGTTTTCTGGGATGGAATTCAACTATCAACTCTTTCACTTCGCTTGCAGTCAGAGAGGTGAATTCCGGAGAAATGTACAAATGGCCGGTGCGAAATGGGGAGCATTCTTTGATTTAGAGGAAAGCCTGCTTAGGGAAGGGCCATCTTACTCGTTCTTCCAGGCTGTCAGGCTCATCCGGCTGATGCTCCGCAGAAGGGAGGATCACGGCATAAGGGATGCCGCATCCCTAGAGAGCCGTTTCCTGCGGATCCGCCCGGAGTTGACCCTTGGATTCCCCAGCGCGGATATTGCCCGCATTGAGGAAACCGATCTCGAAGACCATGAGCGCCGCTTTATTGTCTATGCCACTTTCCTCGGGCTTTACGGCACATCATCCCCTCTCCCCTCCTTCTATACCGAGGATCTGCTGCATGAGGCAGGGGATGACAAATCGGTCACCCGTGATTTCATAGACATCATCAATTATAAGATTTTCCCTCTTTTCATCAGGTCGCTACTCAAATACAACCTGTTCCTTCAGATATGTGAGGAGAACAACATTGAGTACCTGGAACGGATCTTCTGCCTCGTAGGGTTGAATAACACCCCCTGGAGCGGTGAAAGCTCAGATTCGTCAAGGCGTCTGTTGCGCTATTCCGGAATAATGTGTCAGCATCCCCGTTCCGCCTACGGCCTGAAGACCATGTTGAGCGACTCCTTTCCGGGCATTCCGGTCCATATCAGCGAATTCATCCCCAGAGTAGTCCCCATTCCGCAAGAACAGACGGCATTGCTGGGTATTGCGAATGTTTCTCTGGGAGATGATCTGCATCTGGGGAGTGAAATACCCGAATGCATGGGGAAATTCCGCATCTTTCTCGGTCCTGTTAAGCCGGAAATGGCTTCGTCATGTTTTCCTGGGGGGGAGGTTCTGAAACAGGCTGTATTACTTGTTGAAAATTATTTGGACAGTCCGCTCGATTACGATTTTGAACTGCTTTTTGATCCTGCAGGAATACCGGCATTCGAGCTGGGAGTAGAGTCATCTGCAATTATGGGGGTTAACAGCTGGCTCCCTGCCGCTTCTTCGGACGGGTATGTAACAACCCGGTTCGGTGCAACCTCATCTGATGACAAACTTTCTACAATGTATTGGAGGAATTCATGCTGAGTGTAGAGATCAAGCCGCTCCTGAAACGTCTTAATCCGTTCTGCACACGTTCGCTTGAAGGAGCTGCGGGATTATGCGTGTCACGCTCCCATTATGAGGTGACCGTAGAACACCTGGTATCCCGCCTGATTGATGAAACCGGGGCAGACTGGTACCTGATCCTGAAACAGTTCGGTATACATGGAGCATCTCTTCGCAAAAGCATTGACCGGACTCTTGAAGATATGCGTTCCGGCAATGCCGGCAAGCCGGCATTCTCACCGATATTGCTCCAATGGATACAGGATGCGTGGCTGCTTGCTTCGGTGAATCTTGGTGAGGGGAGCATCCGCTCCGGGTCACTTCTTCTTGCGTTGCTGGCTAAACCGGCAATTTACTCAGGAGGCGCTTATACCGATCTTCTTGAGCCGATAAGCCGGGAGGGGCTGGAGGGGCAGTTCTTCAAGATCCTGGCGAACTCCATTGAGACGGTTGAAACTGCATCTGCCGGAACCGGTCCGGAGACAGCTACTGCTACGGGCGGCGCCCTGTCCAGGTATTGCGAAGATTTCACCCAGAAGGCACGTGATGGCAAGATAGATGCTGTATTTGGCCGGGACAACGAGATCCGCCAGATTATCGACATTCTGGGGCGTCGTCGGAAAAACAACCCCATAGCCGTTGGAGAGGCCGGAGTTGGCAAAACCGCTGTCATAGAGGGGCTGGCTCTGAAAGTAGTTCAGGGTGACGTGCCGGACAGCCTGAAGGATGTATCAATTCTGGGCCTTGACATGGCGCTTCTGCAGGCCGGGGCTGGTGTCAAAGGGGAGTTTGAAAACCGTCTCAAATCGGTAATCAATGAAGTAAAGTCATCTCCAAAACCGATAATCCTTTTCATCGACGAGGCTCACACCCTGATCGGAGCCGGCGGGGCGGCTGGCAGCGGAGATGCCGCCAACCTGCTCAAACCGGCAA
Source organism: uncultured Geoanaerobacter sp. (assembly GCA_964528055.1). Classification (GTDB taxonomy): domain Bacteria; phylum Desulfobacterota; class Desulfuromonadia; order Geobacterales; family DSM-12255; genus Geoanaerobacter. Next base: position 425,447 of record CAZGQM010000001.1, read on the forward strand.
TGGCCCGTGGCGAGCTGAAAACCCTGGCTGCGACCACCTATTCCGAATACAAGAAATATATCGAGAAGGATCCGGCTCTGGCCAGACGATTCCAGCCGGTCAAGCTTGACGAACCGACGGTTGAGACTTCAATCCTCATCCTACGAGGATGCAAGCTGGCCTATGAAAAGTCGCACAACGTCAATGTGCGGGACGACGCAGTAATCGCGGCAGCGGAGCTCTCCAGCCGCTATATTACCGGGCGATACCTGCCGGACAAGGCCATTGACCTGATTGATACCTGTTGCGCCCGTGTCAAGATCAGCATGGCATCCAAACCGCCAAGGCTCGAAGACCTCGAACATTCCATTCAGGCGATTGAACGGGAGAAGGTGGCGCGGCTTCGTGACCGGGAATACGGTGTTCACATCGATGACGAGCGGCTGGCCGCGATTGATGCCGAGCTTGCAGAGCTGAGCAGCAATGCCCGGCAGGTAACTGACCGCTGGCAGTTGGAGAAGGGTGCAGTTGACAAGGTCGTAGCTCTGAGGAACAGCCTGGCAGAATTGAAGAAACAAGAAGCAAATGGAACAGAAGGAGAGACTGCTCGGAATCTCGAAGCCGAGCTGGCTGCGGCAACAGCGGAACTGGCCGAAATCCAGAAAGACGAACCGATGGTAAAGTATGAGGTTGACCCTGATGTGGTTGCCCTTGTCATCTCTGATTGGACCGGAATCCCTCTCGGCAAGGTATTGCGTGATCAGGCGCAGAGCGTGCTCAGGATGGAGGAGGAGCTGCAGGCCCGCATCAAAGGTCAGGATCATGCCCTGCACATTGTCAGCGAGGTGATGAAGTCAAGCAAGTCAGGAATTGCCGACCCGAATCAGCCTATGGGGGTATTCCTGTTTGTAGGCCCTAGTGGCGTTGGAAAGACCGAAACCGCACTTACGGTTGCAGACATGATGTTTGGGGGTGAACAGTACACCGTTACGGTCAATATGAGCGAATTTCAGGAGAAACATACAGTAAGCCGGCTTATAGGCTCTCCGCCGGGATATGTGGGGTATGGCGAAGGGGGGATGCTCACGGAGGCGGTTCGAAACAGGCCATACTGCGTGGTGCTTCTTGACGAGGTGGAAAAGGCACATCCTGATGTCCTGAACCTGTTTTACCAGGTCTTTGACAAGGGGGTAATGGGGGACGGGGAAGGTCGCGATATCAATTTCCGTAACACAATACTGTTCCTGACCAGCAACCTGGCGACTGATATCATAACCGAAATGACCCGTGACGGGCAGCGTCCCGGGATGGACGTACTGATTCCTGCCATTCGTCCGATCCTCTCGAACTGGTTCAAGCCTGCACTTCTGGCGCGAATGAACATAATACCCTTTTTGGCCCTCGATGCATCTGCCATGTCCGGTATCGTGCGATTGAAACTGGACAAGATGGGGAGACAGCTGATGAGCAGCAACAAGATGAAATTCAGCTACACTGAAGCGGTGATAGAGACAATCGCCTCCAGATGCACCGAGGTCGAAACCGGTGCCCGAAACATTGACTACATTGTCCGTGGCACAATCATGCCGCAACTTTCCCAGGAGATACTCTCCAACATAACTACTGGAGGGATGCCGGCAGCGGTATGCCTTGACATCGGCGAAGATGGTAATTTCAGCATGACTTTTTCGTGAAAGGCAGTCGTCACCGGACCGTATCTGCGATATCATGGTGCGAAAAGACTGGATGAAGGTCAATAAACAGTTCCTGGAAGAATCCCCCTTCGCAACCGCTATGGCTTGGTTCCCCACTCAACCAGTCCGATAGTTGTTAAGGATCACGGCCCATTGCCTCACCCAGATGCCGCCACGGTTTATCAAGAAGTTCTGCGCACCGGACGCTGGCGGCCATAGACTGCTAGAAATAGTAACCGACCGTCTTGGCCTCTCCGCCCGCTCTTACACACGCATTCTGAAAGTGGCGCGAACCATTGCCGATCTTGAAGCCTCCGAAAACATCCGGGAGCAGCACCTGGCAGAGGCTATTCAGTACAGGAGCCTGGATCGGAAGACGGGTTGAAGGCAATTTTTACTTCGTTAAGTCACAAATCCAGTGATGACGGCTGGGAGAGTTTGGGAAAAACCATTGCGACTTTCTGTGAAGGATTTTTCGGATCTGAGAATCGATAAATATAAATAAGCAGAAGGGAGAGAACATGGACAAACCGGGTGTAGTGGCATTTTGTGAAGGTAATTCATTAGCTTCAATCGGCATAATCATCTTGTTGGTATCATCTGTCAGCATAGTGCAGGCTGAAACCGTGGCCATAAAGGACGCGAATCAGGCAATATCCCATGCTGATCCGGCTGGTGACTTTCAAGAAGACACGGCAAAGCGATGGAGATTCAGGGTCGGAGCTGGTGCTTTGTATGCCCCTGCCTTTGCAGGGTCTAAAGATTACCAAATTATTGCATTTCCAAATGTGAAAGTTGAATTCAAAGACCTTTTTTTTGCGTCGATGAAGGAGGGAGTTGGCTACAATGTCATTCATTCTAATGGTTGGCGTGTCGGACCATTAGTAAAGTACAAATTTGAGCGCAAAGAGGACGGTAGCAATCCTTTCCGGGTAGGGGGAAATAAATCGACTGCGCTAAAGGGTCTCGGCAATGTTGATGCGACTCTGGAATGTGGAGGTTTTGTAGAATACAGTTACGAGCCATTCTCCTATTCAGTTGAACTGCGTCAAGGCATAGATGGGCATAAAGGGATGATTGGTGATGCCAACATTAACTATTCAGGTGCAATCAAGCGTTTCGGGCCTACAATTTTCTATGCAGTTGGCCCGCGCGCAACATTTTCAGATTCTGAATACACAAATGCCTATTTCGGGATTAACCAAACACAATCAGTGAGTTCCGGACTAAACCGCTACAATGCCGGAGGTGGATTAGTGTCCTATGGGCTCGGCGGTTTTATGTCGATGCCACTTATTGATCAGGTTTCGGTTTCTTTATTTGGTGGATATGACCGTTTGGGAGATGAGGTCGCTGATTCACCGCTTATCAAGCAACGCGGCAGTGAGAACCAATTTGCAATCGGTTTGAGTGTTACCTACAAATTCGACTTGTGAATAGTTTTCACGGGTGAGGTGCAGGGCTGAACCAGCAATAGGGAGGGAAAACTGAGGAGATATGAACAGACGGACTTTACTCAAAATTGCGGGCGGCGGCACAATCCTGTCGGCAACCGCCGGGATCGCAGGGTGCACGTTAGAAATGCCCGCAGAGGCGATTGCGGTATGGCAGGGAGCGGGGGCTGAACCGGAGGTCCGCAGCTGGATACTGAGGTACGCCATTCAGGCACCGCATTCCCACAATCTTCGGTCATGGCTCGTTGATCTGAAAACACCGGGAGAAATCATTCTCTCCTGCGACACCACCAGGTTCCTGCCGGCGACTGATCCTAACTTTAGCCAGATATCTACTTCATGGTGAAGATCATCTGCTTTTATATTCTCGTTGCGTCCTGCGAAACATTGAACGGTATTGCCCGAACGGTCTATCTCAATAAGCGCCTTGGGGTACTGACTGCGAAAAGGGTTTCCATGGTGCCGGCGCTGCTTCTTTGCCTGGCGGCCTGTTATTTTTACGTACCCGTTCTCGGGATCACAACCGATACAGGGCTTGTAGTGCTTGGTGTGTCATTATCATTGTTCATGCTTATGTTTGACATTGTTATGGGGCGGTTTGTCGCAAAAGTTCCATGGGGAGTGATTCTTGATGAACTTAATATTTTCAAGGGTAATCTGTTGGGATTGGGAATGGTCGTAATGTCCTTTTGTCCACTGCTGTCTTCAAAAATACCGCGTTTACTTTTCTGATCTGCGGTTTGAACTATTTGACAATGATCCAACCGATTCAATCACGTTGGGTGTTCTAATCACTGTCTGCATAGTATCCTCCCTGGCAGAATCACCTATCACCTGAAGTTACCGGAATCAGGATTTCGTTGCGACGCATAAACCAGAGAGTAAAAGGTGGGTTATAACGAGCCCAGACCGGTTCACCGGTAACGCTATAGCGGTTATCTGTAATCCATTTTTCCAGTTTTTCTTTGTGGAGCAGATACTTCTCCTCGCTCCAGAAACCTGAATAGCGAACGGCAGCGACACGGCGGGCAGGAACCTGCCGAAGCTTAATGTTTTGATCATCGGGAACCGGCAGGGTTTCCATAGTGTACGAAACCGGCATCATAAAGCTGACAGCCCACTTTCCCTGTACACTCTGCTGGCTGACCGGAGCGGTCATGGATATTTTTTCTCCCTTCTGTTCCTGCGAAACAGGAGCCGTCATGGCAATCTTGCCGCGTGATTTGTTCTCGCCGGAGATATAGCGGAAAAGCGGCCTGAAAGCCTTGTTGCCGGCACCTTCCAGGTCTCCGTCAACAATGATTTCGGCGAGGACCTGGGGCGCGTACTCGCGCAGCTCGAAAATATCGTCAGTTTTTATCACTGTGTAGGGTGCTTCTTCTGTTGCCATGGCAGTGGTCGCTCCTGTGATTATGAGTATGGTTACTGTTATGATCAATCTGAACCGGTTTATCACTGTCGATAAATTCATAGTTCCGCTCCTTAACACATAAAATTACTGCCGGTCAGCTTGAAACCCTTCTGAGCAGATAATACCCTACGAACAACGCATTGCCATTTTATAGCCGAACAGTTCGGCACAGGCGCTTGAAAAGATCCTCCAGCGCTGGAAGCAGATATGAGCTTCGCTACCGTAATCTTCCTTCAGTATCGGCATGATTTCGTCATGGTGGGCATCCTGTAATTTGAGCCAATCCTCACTGGTCTGCTGGTAGTGATGGATGTTAATCCGTCAATGATCTTCCAACAGCAGATGGTCAGTCGGCATGATGTCACCGGTGAAGAAATAGAGCCCCATCCAGTTATTGTCCCTTTCGGTCTCTAAAAAATAGGCCGGTTCGCGGTGACAGAAGATATGCACAAACAGGCTGCCGTCAGGCTTCAGCCAACAGGGAGAATTCACGACGGATCTCCTCCATACGCCGGCGGTTTTTTCCAAGATCCGAATACCCCAGCCGTGATGCGGATCGGACATGTATGACCCGCTTGGCCCTGTCCAGCAGAAATTCTCCGTCGTCGACAAAAAAAATCGTACGCAACTCGACCCGAAGATAGCCCGAGCTTTCTTCGATAATGTCAGTGTCATTTCTACGCGCCAGAATCTGCTTCAGCCGTGCAAAGGCAGTATCAGGATCGCCATTGAATGCCAGCGGTGCGATACGGTGTCGCTCGTCTGAAGCCTGACTTGACACACAGTTGGGCGACGACGGACAGGAAGAGAGTCTGTCGTCCCGCACACCCAGATTGTGCGGGCGTTCCCCAGCGCAGGCTGCCAGCAGGCTCGATAATATGCTCATAACGAAGATCCTTCCATGCAACCATATTTTCATTGCCTGCCCCGACTTTTCAATTCGGCCATCAATTTGATCACCGCCAGTTCCTTGGTTGTCGTTATAAAGAAGATTTGCTCCTGTTTGAAGAGGCAGCACCAACCAAAACGGATCCTGATTTCACCCCATCGTGTCTTTGGGGAGATATTTTCAATTACATAAAGTTAACGCTGAGGATAGATTGATAATCAGGTTATTTGTAGTAATAGTAACATACTATACTGAAATTCTAACCGGTGTCTGCTGTCTTGTTCAGGCCGTAATGCTCTATGTTATCATCCGCGCCTCGCTGCACCAGGAAATCTTTAGCGCTACCTGCCAACTCTGGCCCGATACATGGTTCCGGGCTACCCTGGCCGATGCCTACTGCTGCATCCTCCTGGGTTGCCTGGCGCGAACATTCTATGGCAAAACCCTTTCTCTGGTTAGTCCTGATCATGATCCTGGGCAATATCGCCATGGCCGGTTACCTGTTGTTGCAGGTGCGGCATATCCGTAGCGGAGAAAATCTTGGCAGACTGTTTTCCCGAAAGGTATCCCCATGACAGATTCGATCATCATCGGTGTCAGCTCCTGCCTGTTGGGAGAACAGGTCCGTTACGACGGCGGTCACAAACATGATCGTTACATCACGGACACCCTGGGACAGTACTTCCGCTTTCTGCCGGTCTGCCCCGAGGTTGGCTGCGGACTGCCGATTCCCCGGGAGTCCATGCGGCTGGAAGGCGATCCGGTCAATCCCCGGTTGATAACCGGCAGGAGCCGTATCGACCATACCGATCGGATGCTGGAATTTTGTCGGGTAAAGGTTAAAGAACTGGAAGGTGCGGACCTCTGTGGTTTCATCTTCAAAAAGGATTCTCCCAGTTCCGGGCTGTTCCGGGTCAAGGTCTATAACAATGGCGCTGCAGCCAAAAGTGGCAGCGGCCTGTTCGCTGCAGCGGTGGCCCGTAACTTTCCGCTGTTGCCTATGGAGGAAGAGGGGCGCCTGAATGACCCGCACTTCAGGGAAAACTTCATCGAACGGGTCTTCAGCTATCGGCGATGGAAGGACTTTCTGGCCTCCGGTCCCACGCTTGGCCGACTGGTGGAGTTTCATACCGCCCATAAACTGCTGATGATGGCACATAGTCCCGAAGCCTATCGCAACATGGGAGCACTGGTAGCCCATGGCAAGGAATTGCCGCTGCCCGAACTGTTCATTCGTTACGAAGAGTTGTTCATGAAAGGGTTGGCCCTTCACGCTTCGACCAAGAAGAACACCAACGTCCTGCAGCATATGATGGGCTATTTCAAGAAACTACTTTCTCCTGAGGAAAAGGGGGAACTGCTGGAAGTCATCGGCCAGTACCATGATCTTCAGGTGCCGCTGATCGTGCCGTTGACGCTGCTCAGGCATTATGTCCGCAAGTACGATCAGCTGTATCTGCAAGGGCAGGTCTACCTGTCGCCTCACCCTGCGCAACTGATGCTGAGGAATCATGTCTGACGGAGAAACAGCTTGACAACAGTTTTCATGATCGCCACTGCCTCCATCCTGCTTTACATGAGCGGCTGGTTCACCGCCGCCCAGATCCGCCGCAGCAACGATATTGCCAATGTTGACTGGGGGGTAGGGCGCATCCTGGCAGCGTTGGTTTCACTGTTGGCTGGCGGGAACTACCCGCTGTGGGGGCTTCTGCTTTGAGGCGTTTTGCGATAGGCAACTGCTGAGGTTTAACAATTATCATTTTCAATATTCAGTATTCCTTCCGGCGGAACCACGCCAGAACTGCATCAAGCGGCTGAGCTCCATGAAGTTGATCCATAACGCGCCCCTGCTTCAACAGTAGTAATGCCGGGATACTTCGGATACCGAAGCGAGCCGCCAACGCTGGGCTGTCCTGGGTATTGATCTGTAATACAGCCGCCTGACCGGCCAGTTTTTCCGCAAGAGTCCGCACCACCGATGCGAAGGTATGGCAGTGCGGTCAGGTAGGGGCCCAGAACTCTGCCAGAACCGGACTAGGACAGGAGCTGATGAATGAGTCGAATGTCCGGTCGTTCACCTGCTGCGGATGGCAGTACAACGGCGGTAAAGCTGACTTGCAATTGCCGCAGTGCCCAAGCAGTCCCTCTTTATTAGCCGGGATGCGGTTACCAGTGCCGCAGGACGGACATGAAACTATGTAGTTTGCCGTAGCCATTTCAGGTCACCTCAGACGCAGGTTGTTGTTCTTTTGGATACTGCCGACGCAGCCGTTCCAGCCCTTTTTGCCAACTCTCTGCATCGCCGTATTCAAAGAACCGGGGATACTGTTCGTGGGCTGCCTTGATCCGCCGCGCATGCTTTATGGGGCACCAGTACTGCTAAGTTCGGGCGGCGATCTCCCGTCCGTAAGCCATCAAACCGTTACCGTAAGAACAGTAGAAACAGTTGAATTTCTCGATGACGTTCAGATACGGGAGGTCCTCCCGGTCAAAGATCAAATACTCGGATCGCTTGACCTTAGGGATTCGGTACCGGGAAACAGATCGACTGATACGACCAGAGAAACAGATCCAGCAAAATGAACGGTACGAATCCGGCGTAGATGAGCGGAGCGGTCAGGACATTGAGCGGTCTGGCTTTGATCAGATAACGGAACCAGCCGATTTTCAGGCGGCGTTGCTGCCGCGCCACCTCTTCGGCAAAACGAACCCGCTTCTCCTCGATAATGAACTCGAACTCTTCCCTTTTCTTCTTAAACTCAACTTCGAGTACTTCCTGCAGCTCCTTGATCCGTCGAATGAGATCGTCAATGGTTTGAGGCATAAGGTCCTTTCATGCATTCACTCCAAAAAGAGTATGGCACACACATACCCTCTTCGCCGTACTACGTCACGACTATAATCTCCGTATCAGGTCTCAAGCGCGGTCCAGCATGCCATTGTCAACACGCTCATATGTTGAGGGCCGCATCGAGCGGCCCTCAAAAAATCTCTGCTGTTTCAGGAGACCGGCACCCGGTAACGGGCCTGCCGTCCTTTGTCCGGCTTGGGGAGCCGGATGGTAAGAACCCCGTGTTTGAGGTCCGCTGCTGGCGTTTTCTCATCTATTTCGTACGGCAACTGGACAGTGCGGGAAAAACTGCCGTACCGGCATTCTGAAATTAGGCACCCATCACCTCCTTTCCGTTCGCGCATGACGTTCTTTTCACCTTTTATCGTTAACCGTCTGCCGACAAGCTCGACCGAAAAATCATCATTTTTAAGTCCCGGCAGTTCTGCCTTGATGATCAGTTCATCAGCGGTTTCATGCATGTCGAGCGACGGACCACCAAATTGCATGAAGGCTGGCAGGGTGTCGGCTGTGATCCGTTCCGGTGATTGCTCCTCATTCTTCCACGGATTCAGTTTGTTCAGGAAATGGCCGACTTTGTCATGAACCCGTTCCAGTGCTTCGCTCCACTTCTCGGGCAAAAGGTTTGACATGGTGATCACCTCCTACGCAGACTCCTTTTTCAGCTGACCTGAACGGCGATCCGTTTCGGTTTGGCGATTTCAGCTTTGGGCACCTTCAGAGTCAGAATACCGTTGACAAACTCTGCCTTTGCCTTTTCATGATCGAGACTCTCAGGGATCGTAAACTGGCGGTAATAGCTGGCCAGTTCAAACTCCCGATAGGCTGAGGTTCCAGGTACCGTGTGCTGCGCAGGAGCGCTGATGGTCAGGATGCCTTTTTCCACGTTCACATCGAGAGCATCCTTGGAAGCGCCGGGAATGTCAGCTGTCAAAACCAGACCTTCTTCGGTCTCGATGATATTCACCGCCGGTCGGATATATTTTTCGTTTGACCGCGTCTCTTCACGTGTCTGCACATTCCGTTCGTCATTTCTTTCGGTGATGCTGTTGGCTGCCATGGTCATTACCTCCTTTCCGTATCATGTCGTTCGATATTACGAAAGTTTGATGTCGATTTTTTTCGGTTTGGCATGTTCGGCCTTGGCCAGGGTGATCCGCATGATGCCGTCCTTGCAGTTGGCTGTGACCTTTTCGGGGTCGATGTCTACCGGCAGTTCCAGGGTACGTGAGAACTTGCCGGAGCCAAGTTCTGATCGATGCACTATCTGGCCTTCTTGTTCGACGAATGGTTTGCGTTCGCCGGTGATGGTCAACGTATTCCGCAGCACGGACAGATCGACATCCTTCGGATCAACGCCGGGAACCAGAGCCTCGATGTAGACC
>CAZGQM010000002.1:0-379794 GCA_964528055.1 uncultured Geoanaerobacter sp.
GGCCTTCGGCCATCGCGAGAATGTGATTGAGGCGGTGGAGAGGATAAAGAAGAATCTGAAGTAGTGCTTGTTTATGTTGAAGGCGGCCAAGAGGCCGCCTTTCTGCATGATCAGGATAGATATCAGCAATTATGAGCAAAGGGATAAAAAGACAGAGTTAATTTGCTAAATAGAAACCTGGGGAGTGTCCCTAGTTTAGTTCCTAATCCGGCAACAGTTCACGGGAGGTAAACGATGCAGGTCATCGGTATCAATGGCAGTCCCCGCAAACAATGGAACACGGCAACACTGGTGGCAAAGGCCCTGGAGGGGGCCGTAGCGCAAGGGGCCCAGAGACAACTCGTCCACCTGTACGACCTGGACTTCAAGGGGTGCACGAGCTGCTTCGCCTGCAAGAGCAGGGGGGGGAAGAGCTACGGCCGCTGCGCCATGAAGGACGGTCTGACACCGGTGCTGGATAAGATCGCCACAGCCGACGCCCTGGTAATCGGCTCGCCGGTCTATTTCGGCTCGGTCACCGGCGAGACGCGCAGCTTCATGGAACGGCTGCTGTTCCCCTATCTTACCTACACCGTCCCCTACGGCACCCTGTTTCCGAAGAAGCTGGCCACGGCATTCATCTATACCATGAACGTCACCGAAGAGCGGAGCCGGGAGTTCGGCTACGAGTATTTTATCAAAGCAAACGAACGCTATGCCCAGCTGCTGCTCGGTAGCGCCGAGTCGCTCTGCGCTTTCGATACCTGCCAGGTGGACGACTATGCAAAAGTGGTGATCGAGAGCTTCGATCCGGTCCATAAGGCAAAGCGACGGGCGGAGGCGCTGCCGCTTGATTGCCAGCTGGCCTTTGACCTGGGAAGACGTTTGGCCGGGGCGGAATCCGTGGCGGCGTAGCAGAAATTACGGGGACAGTTTACCTGATGCAAAAGGCGGCCAAGGAGCCGCCTTTTGTGTAACGATCATTGCCGCACCTTCAACCACGGCACGCCGCATCTATTTCCGCGATGTCGATCTTTTTCATCTGCATCATCGCATCGAATGCTCGCTTGGCGACGGCAGGGTCGGGATCGGTTACTGCTTTCGTCAGGGCGATCGGAGTAATCTGCCACGACAGTCCCCATTTGTCCCTGCACCAACCGCAAGCACTCTCTTCGCCACCGTTGCCGACAATGGCGTTCCAGTAACGATCCGTTTCTTCCTGATCAGCGGTTGCAACCTGAAACGAGAATGCCCAGTTGTGCGTGACCTCGGGGCCGCCATTAAGCCCGAGGCAGGGAATTCCCATCACGGTAAACTCTACCGTCAGAACATCCCCTTTCTTTCCGGACGGATAGTCCCCCGGTGCGAGGTGTACAGCGTCTACGGATGAATCAGGAAAGGTCTGGGCGTAAAAGCGCGCCGCCTCCTCGGCGTCGCGGTCGTACCAAAGGCAAATTGTGTTTTTAGCATGCGTTTTCATGTCATTTCTCCTTCGTGATGCACCGCTCTGAAATTGTGTCGGTAGTAAGCGGTCAGTGTGCTAAGTCCTTGACGATTTCTCTGTCACCTTCATTTTACTGCTCTTTGCGAAGATATTTATAGAAAATTTCTATGGGATAATATGGGGATAGCTTACTTATTTCACAAGGTCACCAAACGTCCGCCTTGCTGTTTCTATTGCCGACTGTGCAGTAAAGGTATACAGTAGCTCTACGATTCAGTATGACCTGAATCCGGAATAATCTAAGGATGCCTATATCCGGCACTACCACTCCTTACCCCAAGGAGATCCCACGTGCCGTCTACACCACCTCCCCGTCTGCCCTTATCTCTCATTGAAAGCAATCAACAGCGGTTGATCGAAGCCAATCGCCTTGAGTACGGTTACAAGTATGATCTGCTTAACTTTGCCGGAACTGAGCGACTGGCAACAGCTGAAGCAGAACGCCGGGAACTGCTGCATTGGCTGGAGCAGCACGCCACTTTCGGGTATTCCGGGACCAAGGTGGACTGCAAAAGTCTGTCACCGGGTTGCCGGCACTGCGGCGCTGGCGGCTGGTCCTGCCTGTTTATCAACGGTCGCTGTAACGGGCAGTGTTTTTACTGCCCCACGCCGCAGAACGATAGCGGGCCTCCGGTTACCAATGGACTGGTTTTTACCGATCCGGACGAGTATGCCGATTATGTGGCCACCCTCGGTTTTAGTGGTGTCAGCATCAGTGGCGGCGAACCGCTCCTGACGCCGGATCTTGCCCTCTCCTTCCTGAAAGCAGTGCGGAAGCGGTGTGGCGACAAAGTCCACCTCTGGCTTTACACGAACGGCACGATGCTGACTGCCGATCTCTGCAGCAAACTGAAAGATGCCGGTCTGGACGAGATCCGTTTCGATGTTGGTGCGGTCCGCTACAACCTTAAAAAGCTGGGCCTGGCTGTCGGATCCATCCCGACTGTGACGGTGGAGATTCCGGCGGTGCCTGAGGATGAGGAACTGCTGACGCTGAAGATGGTTGAAATGGCCGAGGCCGGGGTGAAGCACCTCAACCTGCACCAGATGCGGCTGACGCCGCACAACTTCGGCCCCTTGACCAGCCGGGGCTATATCTTTATCCATGGCGAGAAGGTGACGTTGCTGGAGTCAGAACTATGCGCCTTGCGGCTGGTCCGTTTCGGCCTGGAACAGGGGATTCCCCTGCCGCTGAACTACTGCTCGTTCACTTTTAAGCGGCGTTTTCAGCTTGCCGCCTCCCGGCGTCGTGCGGCCCTTTCGATCTGCGGCTCCGGCGAGACCGTGACAGAGCCCGGCTTCCTGCGGACTCTTTCGGCAACCGGTGTCAGTTACAGCGAAACCGCTCTCCTGCAAAGCCCCAGCTATCGGGTCCCATTCGACAAGATCGTCCTGGAAAGCGGACGCTCCCTGTATCTGGAAAGGCGACCGCTGTCTCTGGAGCCTGAGCTGTCAGGAGCGGAACTGACCGCCCTTCAGGCGGGCGAGCCACCGGACAGGCTGGCCGGTTTCGAACGGATCGAGAGCGGATTGGCCGAGTATTTTTAACAGTGCAGTATAAAGAAACGGGGTAAGGGCTCAACTTATGGCATAATTCCCAAAATTCAATAGGCGGCCAGCTGTATGAGACCTCGCGTTTTGCAAGCAACAGGACTATAATTAATTATGACGACAGAGTACCGGAGGTGATTGATATGGTAGACATTCTTCATCGAATCGGGATCAAGTCCCCTGTAGCTCAAGTATATAATGCCATAACTTCCCTGGACGGTCTGGCCCACTGGTGGACCGAGGAAGTGTCAGGTGATGGCAAGGTCGGAGGAAAGATCGAATTCCGCTTTAGCACGAAGTCAGGCGAACTCCTGGGCAAAATGGTTATGGAAGTGCAAGAGCTGGGCGAGAATAAAGATGTCCGCTGGCGCTGCGTAGAGGGGCCAGAGGAATGGGTTGGCACAGAGATAACCTTCCAACTGTCAGAGCAGGACAACCAGACGATTGTGCTTTTCGGGCACAGAAACTGGCGCCAGGCGGTTGAGGCGACCTATCACTGCAGTATGAAGTGGGCGACGTTCCTGTTAAGCCTTCGTGAGTATCTGGAAACAGGCAAAGGGAAGCCGTCACCCCATGATCTGAAAATTGATAACTGGAATTAGCGTCAACCTACTCATCATCAAGCGGTCGTATATTCAAAGAGGTCAGGGGATGTATCCCACTTGGCCTCTTTCTTTTTAAACTTTTTCAGCTTACATCCCGCACATTTTGCACATGGTATTCCTGCATCTGTGTCGGTTTAATCGGGAGCGTTGTCGAGCCAGATGAGGTGGCAGACTTTTCCGGTCTCAGTGAATGAAGCTGAAGAAGGTCTTGGCCTCACGTTCCGGCGGAGTGATGGTCCCCTTGCCATGCTCGACCAGCTTCATCAGCCATGCCATGTTCTTGCCCAGCACCCGCATGATCTGAACCCCTTCCAGGTCCTGGACCGCTTCTCCCGGCGTCCGGCCATGGATCACGTTCCAGTAGTTGGAGGTCGGCAGCAGCATCTCGGCATAGTTGAGGAAGTTATTCAGCTGATCGAAGGTCGGCAGGCCGCCGGAGCGCCGCACCGCGACCACCGAGGCGCCCACCTTGTGGCGGAGCATGGCGTCATTGACGCCGGTGACAAAGAAGGCGCGATCCAAAAACGATTTCATGGTGCCGCCGATGGCGGAGTAGTGCACCGGGGATCCGAGGATGATCCCGTCCGCCAGCTTCATCTTCTGTATCCAGTCGTTGACCTCGTCGCCAGGGACCGCGCACCGCTCGTTTTTGTTCTTGACGCACTGGTAACATGCGATGCACCCTCTGATCACCTTGTTGCCTACGTGCATGATCTCGGTCTCGATACCCTCCCGCTCCAGTTCTGCAGTCACCATCTTCAGCGCATGCCAGGTGTTACCTTCCTTGTTTGGGCTGCCGTTGAATGCCACGACGTTCATAGACTCTCCTTTGTTGTCGGTAAATGCCTGCTTTTCATTATCAAACGTTTGGACTATCATTTCTCATAGGAGTCATGAAGTCAATAACGGACTATTTTGATACCTGTGCTAATGGGGACAACAATCAGGACTTGGCCGTTGAGCTGGCCGGGGTGGACGGCAGCGAGGAGTTTGTCTTCGATCTGGCCCCGGGCGGGCGGGTGCGGCAGAAAGGGTGAGGCCCCTGCCGATCAGCGAACTTGAGTTCACCCTGCTTGACATCGGCAGTCATGACGAGGTGTACCGGTAGTCGTAGAGTAAACGACAAAAGGCGGCCAATCGGCCGCCTTTTTGATTACAGATTGTATTTTGATCAATTACAGCTTCACATCCAGCTCATTCTGATAAATCTGCTCACGAATCTGCTTCTTCCTGATCTGCACCAGTTCGCCACTGCGGGTTTTCATGACGGCACCCGGCTTGCGGTGCGAGTTGTAGTTTTCCGGCGACATGCTCTCGGAGTAGGCTCCGGTTCCACCGATGACGACATAGTCGCCGATTTCCGGTTCGGCAATCAGCACCGGCACGATGTTGCCGTCGTTGTCCAGGCGCACCGAATCACCGCTTTCGCAGCAGCGCCCTACGATGCCGAACGCTTTCAGCCCGGCGGTCGGCGTCTGGTCATATTCGCTGGAGAGCAGGGTGCCATCCTGGCGCACGATGGCAATAGGGTGCTCGGAGCCGTACAGCAGCGGACGGGTCAGAAGTTCCATGCCGCCGTCGACAATCAGGAAGTTCAGTTCGTTGGTCAGCTTCTTGTCGATAATTCGGGTAATGATATGGCCCGAGTTGGCCACCACAAACGTTCCCGGTTCGATCTCCATCTGCAGTTCGCGTCCGGTGGCAGCCTTGAACTCCTCTATCCGCTGCTTGGCATAGGCACCCAGCGCAGCAATGTCGGCCTGTTTTTCACCCGGCATCCTGGCAACCTTGAGCCCGCCGCCGAAGCTGACGGTGGTGGCATCAGGAAAATAGCTCTTCACGAAGCCGAGCTCGCGGTCGATGTTCTGGCGCCATTTTTCCGGGTCGCCTCCGGAGCCGATATGGACATGAACCTGGGTAAATCGCAGCCCCAGCTTGTCAGCCATGGACTTAACCGTGGGGACATCATTCAGGTGGACGCCGAAGCAGGAGTATTCGCTGCCTGTGTCGCGGGTAGCGCTTTCGCCGCCGCCGGCGGCCCCCGGATGGACTCTCATGGAGAGGTCAATATTGTTGGCTTTGGCAAAGTCGGCGATTAGCTTGAACTGGGTCATGGAGCAGACGTTGTACTTGAGGCCTGCTTTGATCATCTGCTCCAGTTCGGTGCGCTCCTCCCCGGTAGGAACCTCCTGGGTCGTCAGCATCATCCGGGTATACGGAACCCCAGCGGCAAAAGCACGGGCCGCTTCATCAAGTGACGAGCAATCCAGATCCAGTCCTTTATTGGTGACGACCCGCAATACCGTTCGATCGGAGTTTGCCTTCATGGCGTACCGTACATGCAGCCCGTACGCATTCGGCATCTGCAGCAGAAGCTCACAGCTGTTTTCGATGTATTCCTGATCGTGAAGATAGACCGGTGTTCCCCACTGCTGAGCTATTTTCGGGATGAGCGTTGTGTCCAGTTTTGTCGGACCAAAGTGTTTCATTGCCATGTTTCAACCTCACAAATTTGATATAATTTCAATTCCAACTTAAGGCGATATCTTCGTTGGCATTTCTTCGACTCCTCAATGTACTACAGTGTGTGTCTGTGTCATCGATTCCTCACCGGCTTGATCTCATCCTTGATGATAAATTGGCATGAGTCCGCATCATCCGATCCCATCAGGGTAGCGCGAAGAGCGTTGCATATCTATGTAGCATTTTCGACCGGTGTGGCGCAACATCTCTCTGGATGATTATTGCATAGCTATGGTGTTACGGTGATAGTCTATGTAATTCAAAAGGGGCAAGTTCTGCCACTCTGCTATTTCCATGCTTGAAATATTTCTTCAAGATGAACACAATGATCGCCGGGTTCTGTTCCCATAGGCAGCGCACAAAGCGGTACATGAGGCAATCACGAACATGTTTGACGGTATTTTCTGGGACAACGACGGAGTGCTGATGGAGACCGAGCACCTCTATTATCGGGCGAATGCTGAGGCGCTGGCACAGGCAGGGGTGGAGCTTACCCTTGAAGTGTTCTGCCGGATATCCCTGCGCCAGGGGGAGAGCGTGCTCGCTCTCGCGGCCAATGACTGTGATCTGTTGGAACTTCGCCGGGTGCGAGACGACTTCTACTTCCGCCTTCTGGGAGAGGAGTCACGGGTCTACCCGGGAGTGCAAGACACTCTGGAGAGGCTCCACGGTCGGCTGCCCATGGCGATTGTAACCAGTTGCACGAGGTCTAATTTCCTGCATATGCACCGCACGAGCGGGCTGCTTCGCTATTTCGATTTTTTCCTTACCCGTGAGGACTACGCTGCATCAAAGCCTGATCCGGAGCCGTACCGGACCGCCTGTGTCCGCGCCGGGCTCGATCCCGGCCGCTGCCTGGCGATCGAGGATTCGGAGCGGGGGGTTACTTCTGCCGCCCGGGCAGGCCTGACCGTGGCTGCGATCCCCGGCGAGATGAACCGGGGGGGCGATTTCAGCGCCGCCCGCTGGCTGCTGGAAGGTATCAAAGAACTGCCGGTACTCCTGAGTCTTGACCAGGGGTGAGGGTACAAGGGTTAGATGCCTCATTCACTTGACGGCCGCACAGCCGACTGTGTCACTGATAATAAATTAATCAATGCGCGAAAATTATGGCATTATGCTTTCATTTGTGATGGACTAGCGAAAAGTTTTACCACTTGAGAAGTCACGAGGTGAGACAACAATGCCGAAAAGTCGCGAAGCCGCCCGTGCCA
The DNA here is from genome assembly GCA_964528055.1 of uncultured Geoanaerobacter sp. Lineage (GTDB taxonomy): Bacteria > Desulfobacterota > Desulfuromonadia > Geobacterales > DSM-12255 > Geoanaerobacter. The sequence continues at coordinate 7,377 of CAZGQM010000002.1, forward strand.
ATCTGGAAAACCTCTACCGGATCTTCACCGTCCCGGAAGCCCCCGATTCAACCCTGGGTGCAGTTGATCAGGCCATTGCCGCAGATGTCGCCGGCTTTCTACAGACCCACATAGTCGCAGTCGAACGGAGTATGGAAGAGATAGAGGCCCATTTCGAGTCTCCCGCCATTCCGGAGGAGCCAACCTACGTCTCGGACTACGCCGAATTCGTCAAGGAACACCTGGTGGCTCAGTCGGTTCATACCGCCGCACCCGGTTTTATCGGCCACATGACCTCGGCGCTCCCCTACTTCATGCTCCCGCTGGCGCGTCTGATGACCGCCCTTAATCAGAACCTGGTCAAGGTTGAAACCTCCAAGGCCTTCACCCCCATGGAGCGACAGGTCTTGGCCATGCTCCACCACTTGGTTTACCGCAAGCCTCAAGAGTTCTACCCTTCCTGGATCCACAACAGCCAGCACGCCCTCGGTGCCTTCTGCTCCGGTGGCACCATTGCCAATGTTACTGCCCTCTGGGTGGCGCGTAACCGCCTCTTCGCTCCGGATGGCAATTTTCGCGGCCTAGCCCAGGAGGGCCTGGGACGGGCGCTCAAGTACCGCGGGGTCGACGGTATCGCCGTCCTTGTCTCAGAGCGGGGGCACTACTCCTTCGGCAAGGCCGCCGACCTTCTCGGCCTCGGTCGGGACCACCTGGTCAAGGTAGGGACAGACTCCAAGAATCGCATCGACCTCAACGAGCTGCGGGGCGCGGTCCGGCGGCTCAGGGAGCAGAACATCCTGCCGTTGGCGCTGGTGGGGATCGCCGGCACCACCGAGACTGGCAACGTCGACCCCTTGGAGGCACTGGCAGAGTACGCCGGGGAGCTGGGCTGTCACTTCCACGTGGACGCCGCATGGGGCGGTCCGACCCTCTTCTCCGATCGCCATCGCCATCTGCTGGCTGGTATCGAGCGGGCTGACTCGGTCACAATCGATGCCCACAAGCAGCTCTACGTGCCGATGGGTGCGGGAATGGTTGTTTTCCGAGATCCTACGGCACTGTCGGCCATCGAGCATCATGCCAACTACATACTTCGACACGGTTCCAAAGATCTGGGGAGTCATACTCTGGAGGGGTCGCGACCGGGAATGGCCATGCTGGTCCATGCCGGTTTCTCTATCATCGGCCGAAAGGGATACGAACTGCTCGTCGACATGGGAATCGAGCGGGCCCGCACCTTTACCGAACTGATCAATCGACATCCTGACTTTGAGCTGACCAGTGAACCGGAGTTGAACATTCTTACCTACCGCTACTGTCCCCAGAGGATTCAGAAGGCGCTGGCTGAGGCGACTCCCGGGCAGCGGAATATCATCAATGCACTTCTCGACCAGGTCTGCCAACTGCTGCAGAAACATCAGCGAGAAGCGGGCAAGACCTTCGTCTCCCGGACCCGGCTCCGTGTTGCGCAGTATGGTGAGGAACTCACCGTACTGCGCGTCGTCCTGGCCAACCCTCTCACCACCGAAGAGATCCTTGCCTCGATTCTGCTGGAACAGTGCGAGATCGTCCGGGAGCCGGAAATTCAGGCCTTGCTGGAGCAGGTTGCGGGGTAGGATGAGAAGCAGGAACTGCAGATGAGTCGGGAACGAATGAGAAGGGAATAAACTTCAGATGCACCATTTGAAATATTTAGCCGGCTATTCACCGCAGATAACCGCTCAGGTGGTGCAGTTGATGGCTGAAAACCGCTTGGCTAGCGTCATTGTGCAGAGATATCCGAAGGCGCACGATGTCAAAACCGATAAGGCCCTCTATGACTTTACCGTCACCATCAAAAACGATTTCATGCGCACCACCGCGCCGCTGAGCAGGGTTGTCTACGATGGGAAGATCCATCTCATCAACAACGCCCTGGGGACTCACACCTTTGTTTCACGGGTACAAGGGGGCAGGCTGAAGGCAAAGAACGAAATCCGCATAGCATCCATTTTCAGGTCTGCTCCCCAAGAATTTTTGAAAATGATAGTCGTTCACGAATTGTCGCACTTAAAGGAGAAGGAGCATAACAAGGCCTTCTACCAGCTCTGTGAATATATGGAACCCGCCTACCACCAGCTGGAATTTGATACACGGCTGTTTCTGACCCACGTTGAGATGGCCGGTTCACCGTATCTGGCTGGGGGTACGGGGAGCACTACTGCGTAGATTGTGTCGGGTAACCTATTGTGCCGCAATCACCGACTGATTATTATCTGTGCACGGGTACTGTCTGACAGGAAGTTCTTAATTGAGGATCTGAATCCGGCGGGTAATGCAGATTATTGATCGGAGTCGGCAAATGCTACGCATCATACCCGGTGCGGGTGTAGCAGATGACCGTGAGGCGGCAGTTGTGCGGGAGATTGAGACGTTGAAACGGCGGATCATCCGGTGCGAGCGGGCCGGGGGCGATAGCAGGCGGGCGATCTATCTCCCGAACACTTTTTTCAATAACTCGCTCCCTCGGGCCGCCGGATCGGTCCGGATCTTCTTCTCCTCTTCACCAAGCATTATGAAAAGCCCATCTACGGCCTTTGTGGTAACGTAGTGGTCCAGGTCCAGCGAGTCTATGCCATCGACAAATGGAATTGTATCAACCTTATCCAAAAGCTGCTTATAGCGGCGAGCAACACCTACCTCCTTCATATTCGATGTGACCACCGGCTTGAACGCACCATAGATCTTGGCGCTGGTCTTCCGCTTGAAATATTCGGTGGCGGAGGTGGCGTCACCCTGTAAAATCTTGCGGGCATCGTCGAAACTCAACTCCTTGAGTGCGCTTACGAAATAGGTCGTGGCCAGCGGAGCCGCCTTTTCTGCGGCCCTGTTCATGCTGAGAACAAAGTCGTCCACCTGCTGCTGGAAACCGAACTTGCCTAAGAGTTCTGAAGCGGTCTGGATTCTTTCCGGCATGATGATCTTGATTAAATGATTGTTGAAGTAGCCGTCACTTTGGGATACTGACTTGACGGCCCGGGTGGTGCCAGTTTCGAGTGCTTCTTTCAGGCCTTTGATAATCGTAGCATCATCAAGACTCGTCGCTGGTGCGTCCGACAGACCGAGTCCCTTGGTCAGAGCATCAATAAAACCTGCATGAGCTGATACGGTGAGGACTGCAAGCAGCAACGCCAGGCTGAGAATGGGGAGACGACTCTGTTTCATACTGCCTCCTTTGGCCGTGATCTATTAAGCATATCATATAGGAAACATACTATAAGTATCGAGTAGAATCGTGAGTAAAACAGGGACATTTCCCCCTCTTCCTGCTATAGTTGAGCGACGTCCACAAGGAAAGGTAAATCACTATGCAGGCGCGCATTGGGTTGATGATGGTGCTGTTTCCACTGGCCATGCTCATTGGTTGCAGCAAGCTGACGATGGAGAACTACTCTAAAATCAATATGGGGATCGAGTACGCCGAGGTCGTCAAGATCCTCGGTAAACCCGACAACTGCTCGGAGGCGCTGTTTGTAAGGAACTGCGTTTGGGGGGACGAGAAGAAAAATATTACGATAAATTTTGCAGGGGGCAAGGCAATTATTTTCACCAGCAAAAACATCAAGTAGCAAGCCCGGGTCGTGTGAGGGTTCACCTCTTGAGGTAAACCGGGTTAGGCGGCAAACTGAAGCATGGCTTCCGAAAATAATTGCAATCGTAATGTTGGCCCGCACTGGTATCCGCTTTCAAAGGCAATCAATCGGCCTCCTATGGATTATTCCAGACCATTAATCGGCATCGGCTGAAGGTGCCAAATCTCCTCATTATAATCTTTAATAGTCCGGTCAGTAGAAAACTTGCTGCTACAGGCAGTGTTGATGATGCTCATACGGGTCCAACGCTCGCGATCCTGATAGGCGGATGCCACGCGCTTTTGGGCATCGATGAAACTGCGGAAATCTGCGGCGACCACCCATGGATCGTGAGGAGAGCAGATCGCATCGATGATAGGGTCGAAGAGCCCTGCCTCAAACAGATTAAAATGGCCGCTGCGGAGAAGCGTCATGACCTTCTGCAACTCGTCGTCGCCATTTATGACGGTATACGGGTCATAGTACCAACGCAACTCTTCCACTTCATCGCTCGTCAGGCCGAACTTGAAGAAGTTGTCCTCGCCGACTTCCTCACGTATTTCGATATTTGCACCGTCAAGGGTGCCGATGGTGATGGCTCCGTTCATCATGAACTTCATGTTCCCGGTTCCTGAAGCCTCCTTGCCTGCCGTCGACAGCTGTTCAGAGAGATCGCTTCCGGGACAGATGACCTCCATGGCGGTCACGCTGTAGTTGGGAAGAAATGCCACCTTGAGCATGTCACCTACGGTTGGATCGGCATTGACTACCCCGGCAACGTTATTGATCAGCTTAATGATCAGTTTTGCCATGGCGTACCCTGGCGCCGCCTTTCCTCCGATAAGCACACAGCGATTCGTCCAGCCAGCCGTGTCACCCCGCTTTATACGGTCATAGAGATGAATGACATGAAGTACATTGAGGAGTTGGCGCTTATACTCATGAATCCGCTTGACTTGTACATCAAACAGCCCGTCAGGGTTGAACGTAACGTTGCATTTGGACTGAACAAGGGCTGCCAGCTTCATTTTGTTGGTCTGCTTGATCTCGTGCCAGCGTCGCCGGAATTCAGGGTCATCGGCATGTTCTGCAATCCTGTTGATCTGTTGGAGGTCGGCCACCCACCCATCTCCGATCCTTTCGGTTATAAGCCCACTCAGGCCGGGGTTGCAGTGTGCTATCCAACGTCGCGGGGTTACCCCGTTAGTCTTGTTGTTAAACTTGAGCGGCCAGAGTTCATAAAAATCACGGAATAGCCCCTGTGCCAGCAACTGCGAGTGGAGAGCAGCAACTCCGTTGACGGAAAAACTCCCCACAATGGCCAGATATGCCATTCGTATATGTGGAATCGCACCCTCTTCAATTATGGACATTCTCCTCATTCGCGCAGTATCCCCGGGCCAGCGGCTGGAGACTTCCGCCAGGAAGCGGGCATTGATTTCCAGAACGATCTCCAGAATCCGGGGGAGCAGCTGACCAAAGAGCGGCAGCGGCCATTTTTCCAGCGCTTCGGGAAGCAGGGTGTGATTGGTGTAGGCCATTGTCCGGCAGGTGATCCTCCATGCTTCATCCCAGCCCATACCCTGATCGTCCATCAGGATTCTCATCAGTTCAGGCACGGCACAGCTTGGGTGCGTGTCGTTCAGCTGAAAACAGTTGTTGGCGGCAAATTCGCTGAAGTCACCTTTTCGCACCGTCAACCAACGGTCGATAACATCTTGAAGGCTGGCCGACGCAAGAAAATACTGTTGGCGCAGGCGGAGCACTTTTCCATTTTCACTGGAATCGTTCGGGTAGAGTACCATTGTGATGTTTTCGGCTTCATTCTTGGTGGCCACCGCTTCGGTATAACCTCCGGCGTTGAATTCACCCAGGTCAAAGGCATCTGTGGCGGCTGCTTTCCAGAGTCGCAGTGTGTTGACGGTGCCGTTGCGATAGCCGGGGATCGGAACATCGTAAGGAATAGCGAGTACATCTCTGCTGTCAACCCAGCGTACGCGATGCTCGCCGGTATCCGTCCGGTATTTTTCAGAGCGGCCTCCGAAATGGATGCGCTGGATAAATTCCGGTCGTTCCTGTTCCCAGGGGTTGCCATCTCGCAGCCAATGATCCGGCTCCTCTACCTGGTGACCGTTTACGATACGCTGGCGGAACATGCCATATTCATAGCGGATGCCATAGCCCATAACCGGCAGCTGGAGAGTGGCACAGCTATCCAGAAAACAGGCAGCAAGACGCCCAAGTCCCCCATTGCCGAGACCGGCATCAATTTCGGAGTCGGCCAGTTCTTCCAGATTGATACCAAGCTGAAGCATCGCTTGGGTTGCGGTATCGGTAATGCCGAGATTCAGCATGGCATTACCGAGTGCTCGACCCATCAAAAACTCCAGAGAGAGGTAATATCCTCGTTTGCAATTGGATTCGATGTAGCTGTAGCGGGTTCTCCTCCAGCGATCCATCAGGCGGTCACGAACAGTCATCGCAAGGGCTTTGTAATAGTAATTGACTGAATAGCAGTATTTGCTCTGGCCAAGGCTATAGGCGAAATAGTGCCGGTAATCGTGTATTAGTGCAGGAGCATCCAGTGGAAGGTGTGGCAGCTCGGTCAAACCTGGCGATTTGATTTTTGTCCGTTTCTTTTTGTGAACCATTTCATTTCCTCGCGCTGGCAGCATTTACTGGTGCTGGTAGTTTATGTGATGCTACTGCATTATCTGCATGCAAGACCTTATATGGTGTGTTGTTGGAAGGCAAGGAACAATACTATCATATGCCGAGGAAAATTCAGGGGGCATTCTCGACGGGTCAGTTTCTTCAACCGAGAAATGGCAAGGCGAACATTAGCGTAAAGCCGTTGACCATGAGAAGCGTCCCGCAGGCAGCGGATGCTGTCGAAATGCAGAACACCGCAAAGGAACTGGAAAGGATTGCTATGGAAGATAATACAATGGCGATCTGGAGGAAGGCTTCAGCGAAATCGAAATACGGGTCCTTTCTCATGGAGACATCGCGAGATTGCTCCTGTTGTTTCGCCTTGGTCTCGATCTCTTTCTTTTCGGCAGCATAACGTGCCGATTCCTTTTCTGCCAGTGAGAGCAGTTCAGCATACTGTCTTCGTGCGTCAGGTGGCATTGTTCCCCCGCGTTCAGCAAGCAACGCTTTTGTTTTGAGGGCCTCGATCCTGTACGTATGCTCCCGCATCACCTTTGACTGGTAAAATGCCCATTGGTTCGATGCCTGTTGCTGCGAAAGCATCATATCCTTGCCGGCATTGTTCCCCCCCAGTGAGGTAATGGCCAGCAGCACTGCATAAAGTGCCGTGACCAAGGCCACCTGCCGACCGAATCTATTTTTTGCGTGTTCTGCAAGCTCTTCATAATCGGGTACGTCGATGTCTGCCATCGGTTGCTCCTTGAACCTTGCACAGGGATATGCCAGCCTTGCGAATCAATTTTGACCCGGACAACCTTCCGGGTAGATTGTATCTTTTGCAGAAGGCGACCGCTTGGCCGCCTTCTGCATTGCAATTATAATTCATTGCCGCGGAGATCATGCTTTCTGACCGGGACCGTCAGGGGAGGGTTGCGCTGAGCTGTTAAAATCCGCACATTCCCTGTATTTTGCCGATTTTTCTATGAACCTTGCCGGTAATCTGCTCGAATTTCCCTTTGACTCCTAATGTTCTACTAGAGAGTAGTGATCCGAGTATCTTTTTTGCGGTACCTCTTGCTTCGTGAAACATCCCTTTTGCGATCCGTTTTGTACTCGCTCTCATGATGGACCTCCCTGCCGCCTCGTAAATTTGCGGCCATTTGGAACTTCATTCTGCCGTATGACCATACATTCTTCTGCTGACGATAGTATACCAGAATTCTGGATAACGAACTACTGGTTGCAATGCCGGTATCGAATGCGGCCTTCAATCCCGGGGTGACATTATCTCGTCATTCAAAGACAGCCACTTCTGACCCCCTTTACTCAGAACAACTATGGCGATACAGTTAATACGCTACTGGTGATAAGAAACAGGTGCATGGAAGCAAAGCCTAGAGATGACGTTTCGAAAAAAATTAGGATGGAGACCAAACTATGGAAGTTAACCTGCGCCATCTGCGCAACCTGATACGTACACGAAGGGATGAGATTGAACAGAGTGTTGCAGGAACCGGATATCTGGCGAGGACCGTCATCGGCGTCGGAACCTTTTTGCTGGATAACGAAGGTAACGTCGACCTGCTGACTTCCAAGCAACAGGCCATCTTTGAAAAATTCCTGAAGCCGCTTCTGGAGACTCCTCCTCGGTAAACGGTCAACGACGTTCAGGTGGCGTTTGGCAAAATGAGTATCGATAAACAGCTGCGGATATGGGGGCCAATGATCCTTCTGTCAGTCATCGGACAGCAGGCTTTGATTCAGGTTTTCTTCGGGAAAGTATTCTGTGATTCGTCATTAAGGACTCTGAATAATATGGGTGGCAGTTGCCGTGCATGATGATTGAATCAATCGTGGACAGTGTGCAAAATTGCGTTAGGATTAGGTTAAATGAGAACTTGAAGCGTCCGCGGCTTGTCGTGTGCTAAATTTGGAGGCCATTTCACCAATGCAAAGGAGAAAAAAATGAAAATCCGAATCACAATCATGCTGCTACTCGGAACGATCACCCTGTACGCATCGGCGTTTGCCGCAGCACCCGGGATGAAGGATGGCCTGTGGGAGATTACTACAATTACCGTGATGCCAGGTATGCCGTTTTCCTCGCCTCCTGTGACCGTGACCCACTGCTACACGAAGGAGGATGTAAAAAAGGATCAGCAGATAGTTCCTAAGCAGGAAGGAAATTGCAGCATCAGTGAGATGAAGAAGTCAGGCAGTAAGACGAGCTGGAAAATACTATGCACTGGCAAGAATGAGGGTAAAGGCGAAGGGGAGATACTATTTAAGGGGGACTCGGCTTACGAGGGGTCCCAGAGGTTTTCCACCCAGGGTATGAACATAACCAGCAAGTACAAGGCGAAGAGGATCGGAGAGTGCAAATAGCGACAGATATGCCAGAAAGATCCGTACATCTGCTTCCCCGGTAGAAAGGTGAGTTTCAGGGAGGCATTATCTTGTAGAAAGGGGGCCAGCAGGTCTCCTTTCTTGTTTTCCAGGAGGATGTAACCGATATGACCTGCTCAGTGTGGTTCATTTATTGGGCCTGATCTGCCCCGCTGCACCTATTGCCGGGGATAATGGATCTCAGGGAAGCTGCTGGTTGGTGCATTTCTCCACACTGAGACATTATCCCCCAGATGAAACAGCCCAATATTCTTCCAGCTGAGAAGAATGCGGCCAATTTCCCCACGTTACGATCCCCACATATCATTGGTTCTACACAGTAAGCGGTTGTAACTCGCTGTGTTTATGGCGTTTATTTCGCAGTGGAATTGGTTGCAGATCATCAGCGCTTCTTGGCACCTGAGTTGCTTACTAATGAATAAGGCCAGTGCGAGACAGCTATAAATGCTTGGCGGCGTGGCATCTGGCAAGAATGAAGGAGAAGGGGCGATGAAATCAACGGGAATACGGCAACTGATCATCAAAATCACTACCCACATGACAGAAAAACGTCAAAAAGCAGCTCAAAGTAACCGTGAATTCCTGGATTTCTGGCAGACCCGCTACGGAGCTTGACCATGCAAGATCTCAAACAGTCACTGTAATTTTCCCCAGTTGTATTTGTTACTCCTTTCTTATCTGATGAACGGGCAAGTCGACGGGCTTGCCCAGCTTTTTTAATCCCGTATGGATTTCACTACGTTTTGACTCTCTAAACCGACCCCATTCTGAGATATTGATGCTAGGCCAGATTCCCCTGTTTGATTCTTTCGGCTGATGGAGAATCAAGGTGTCAGCTGCCAGTTTCATGCTTTTCCGAGCATCCCCGCCAGGGTTTTTTGTATGTCGGCGGGCAATAGAATCGTTTTTGCATTTGCCGAAGTTGCAAGGGAGCTAAGCGTTGTAATATACCGTTCCCCGAGTAAATACATCGCAGGTACCGTCTTGTCCCCTATGGATTCGCTTACAACGGCAATCGCTTTTGCAGAGGATTCTGCAAGAGTAATAACTGCCTGAGCCTCTTTTTCAGCGGCCCCAAGCTTCCCTTCGGCTTCCAGTATGGCTGCGGCTTTCTTGCCTTCTGCCTGAGTGATCATCGCCTGTTTTGTCCTGTCGGCCGCAGCCTGTGCCTCCATTGCCCTCTGCATGGCTTCGCTCGGCCTGATATCCTGGAGCTCCACACTTTTAATGGTTATTCCCCAGTCAGCAATATCCTGTGAAACCATCTCCCGTAATCTGGTTTTGATAAGATCGCGAGAGGCGAGAGCTTCGTTAAGTGTCATTCCCCCTATGATTGCCCTCAGGGAGGTCATGACAAGATTTTTTGTGGCGTAAATGAAGTCAGTCACTCCGTACATGGCTTTGGCCGGATCAACCACTTTTATGAACGCAATGGCATCGACAACCAATACAGCCTGGTCCTTGCTGATCGCCTCCTGGGGTTCGATCTGAAGGGGGATCTCCCGCGTTTCAACCTTACGGGCAACAGTGTCTACGTAAGGGATGATAAAATTAAGCCCGGGTTTGAGAACCGCATGAAATCGTCCGAGCCGTTGCACCAGCCACTCACTTCCCTGAGGGACTATACGTACGCCCATTACTATTGTTACCACCACCAATGCTGCCAGAATCAAAAATACTATTCCGCCCATATCATTCTCCTCTTCTAGTAAGTTTTTTTCACAACAAGCTTTTGACCTACAACATCAACGATGGCAACACGATCACCGTGAATCAATTGCTCACCGTTACCTTCAGAGTTCTGTTCGAGAGTGAATTCCCATTCATCATTTCCCAGTACAGGGAGAATGAACCTGACCGTTCCTGATGTCCCTTCAGGGTTCACTCGCGCTTCTTTGACGATCCCTTCAATTCCCACTACCGAATCCTTTGATTGACCTGCCTGGGACCGCATCTTCCACTTTTTCTGGATGGAGAGCCAAACTCCGGTCATTACTATTGAGAGTAATGCAAAATTAAGAGCCTGGCCCCCCACGCTGGAGGCAGAAAGCACTCCTGCCCAGATGAGTATGCCGACCATCATTGCGGAAACCCCGAACCAGACCAGAACAAATGTCATGGTAAACATCTCTAACACACAAAGAGCCAATCCTAGTATGAGCCATATTTGATAATTCATCGTGCAACCCCTCTTCCTTTAAAGATCTTCTTTGAGGCCGATTATTCGGGGATGGATTCTGATCATGAGGCATGTCAACTAAATGTATCTCCCCGTGAATTCCTGTATCACCAATATGTTCCAAAGCAAGTAAAATTTTACCGCTCTCCTTGCACAGGGCTGTAGGAGTTATGAGATTTTAGAGCAGATGACGGTCTCTGGCCTACAGATGCACAAAAGGCGGCCAATCGGTCGCCTTTTGTGCATTGGAGGTTCAGTGTCACCGCTGTTTTTATACGGTTTTAATAATTTCGCTCATGCCAGCGCCGTGCCGCATCGACATCCCGCATGACGCCATGCACGTCAGCCGGAATGGTACTCTGCGTAAAGCGGCCGGACAGTCTGCTTTCAACGGTGAGCTCGCCGGTAACGTAAAGCTTCCAGATCTCTTTGCCGTATTCGGTGGTCAACAGTTCGGGCGCGTAACGGCCGAAGTAGGTCTTCATGTTTGCGACGTCCCGTTCGAGCATGGCTGCTGCGTTGTTGTTGCCCGCGGCATCCATGGCCTGGGGGAGGTCTATGATGACCAGTCCTTCACTCCCGATGAGTACGTTGTACTCGGACAGGTCGCCATGGACGAGTCCTGCGCAGAGCATGAGAACAATCTGCTCGATCATCGCGCGGTGATATTCGCGGGCCTGCGACCCGGACAGCTTAACATCATTGAGCCTCGGAGCGGGGTTGCCGTTCTCATCGACCACAAGTTCCATCAGCAGTATTCCCCCGACGTAGCTGAAGATCTGCGGTACGCGGACTCCCGCAGCAGCCAGGCGGTGCAGGGCGTCTACCTCTGCATTCTGCCACGCCCCCTCCTGCTCTTTCCGGCCATACTTCGAGTTCTTCCCTATGGCGCGCGCCTGGCGGCTGTTCCTCACCTTGCGCCCTTCCTGGTACTGGGCCTGCTTGCTGAAGCTCCGGTTGTCGGCCTCCTTGTACACCTTGGCACAGCGAAGCTGTCCCATGGAGTGGACGACATAGACCTCTGCCTCCTTGCCGCTCATAAGCTGGGAGACGACCTCATCAACGAGGCCGTTGAGGACTAACATCTCAAATTTCTTCGGAATTTTCATGAGTTCACATATCCTGTTCTGGACGCAAGGGAGCCATATCCAAGCATTTCCCCGGTTGTTTTTGTTTGGGGGCGGTTCGATCATCAGGAATTGTTCGGACTCTTCCCGAAGGGGTGAGGAGAGGCGGAGTTCGGATCGAAAGGTCCGTGGGAAGCAATTTTCAGTAGATAAGCCGATGGGTAACTATACCCTAAACCGCCGTTAAAGGATAGCGCATTACTCCGATGCGTGGGATCCCCAATAAAGAGGCGGCCAGGTGGCGTTCTTCGAGGTTTTGTTCGACCTCTCTAAGTGATTAAAGGATCAACTGCTGCCTGAAATGTAGACATATACTCTGATTGGCTTTACTATGCCTCAATATACCGCAGAAATAAAGCGAGGTACGCATGGCAGCCAAAGACAGTAACGGCAATGAACTCAAAGATGGCGATTCGGTGCAGGTCATCAAGGACCTCAAGGTAAAAGGCTCATCCACCACCCTGAAGCAGGGAAAGGTCTTCAAGAATATTCGCCTGACTTCCAGTGATGAAGAGATTGAGTGCCGTGAAGGCAAAAGCACTCTGGTGCTGAAGTGTTGTTTTCTGAAAAAGGCGTAAGCATACCTAATGGAGTGGCAGATGGAGAACGTTGAACAACCGGCACTTTGTCGTATTCACACCCTGAACGTCTCCCACATCAACAAACGAGGTGTCTGGCTGGAGGCTGGCGAGCGTATGGCTCACCTTCCCCTGCGGGAGGCGCCGGATGTAAAGCCTGGAGAGCCGTTGGAGGTCTTCCTGTATCAGGATGTGGCCGGAGATCTTCAAGCCACCTGTCGTCCGCCGCTGGCTCAGGCGGGTGAGTTTGCGTTTCTGACGGTACAGTCGGTTGGCCCACACGGGGCATTTCTGGACTGGGGCCTGCCAAAGGACCTGCTCGCGCCGATTCGACTTCAGGCCGAGCGGATGCAGGTTGGCAGGAACTACCTGGTGAAAATAGATCTCGACCAGCTGGGTCGTCCCTTTGCCAACGCCCGAATCGATGACTGCCTTGACCGTGGGAGGCCCGATCTTCATGAAGGTGACCAGGTAGCCCTGCTCATCTGGCAGCTTACTGACCTGGGTGCCAAGGTCATCGTAAACCATCGCTTTCTCGCCCTGCTCTACCTGGACGAGTTGCCTGCCGGGGCCTTCGCCGGCATGCAGTTGGCCGGATATGTTAAGCGCCTGCGCGAAGATGGCAAGCTGGATGTTACCTTGCGCAAGGTAGGGGCCGAGGGGGTTTCCGACGCACGGGAAGTGATCCTTAAGGCCTTGGCGACCGATGGGGGCCGATTGCCCCTGCACGACCGGAGTTCCCCTGCCGCTATACAGCAGACCCTGGGGATGAGCAAAAAGACCTTTAAAAAAGCGGTGGGTGGATTGTACAAGGATGGTTTGGTGACGCTGACGGATGAGGGGGTCAGGTTAACCGGCAAAGGCTTGGAATCTACAGAAAAGTAGCGCCGCATATTTATAAAACAGGGCAGACAAGATGAAAATTACTCTGTTGACCCATTTTAAGGAATTTCCGAAACGTTCCAATACCGGTCGGCTGGTGCTGGATGTTCTGGGGAACGCCTCCGAGCAGGTGCGCTGGGACAGGATTAATCCGCCTGCTAGGCTGGTGGAGGAGATCGAGGCGGGCGGGGTGGCATTGGTGTATCCCGGCGCTGCCGACGAGAACGACGGCTGTCTGTCGGACATTACCCACTTCATCCTGATCGACGGCACCTGGACAGAGGCCCGCAAGATACACCAGCGCAGCCCCTACCTTCAGAAGGTGCGCCGGGTCTGCCTCAAGCCGACCGGGAAGTCACGCTACAACCTGAGAAAGAATCAGAAAGAGGACTGCCTCTGTACAGCCGAATGTGTGATCGAGATTCTGCGCAGTAAAGGTAACAATGCTATAGCGGATTTACTCGAGGAACGTTTTCTGTCCTTTATCAGGCAGTCGGGGGCCAAACCGGCCATCTAGAAGGAATCCACTGCATTACCCAAACTGCATCGCTGACTGTCTCGGTTACGTGGACTTCGGAACTATGCCTCTCCTGTCTTTCTGGCGCATGCATCCTCTAGCATCTTGTGGATCTCGGCAATGACAACGTTCTGCGCTTCAAGGTTCTGCAGTATGACCTGGATCTCGGTTTCCGCCTTCAGATTGACTTCATAATCGATGTGCGCCTCGATACGGTCGTGATCGGCTTTCCTGTTCTGGCTCATCATGATCATCGGGGCAGTATATGCGGCCTGAAGCGAGAGCACAAGGTTCATCAGGATGAAGGGATAGGGGTCCCAATGCTGTACCCATGCGGTTACATTGAGGAACCCCCACAAGGTAAGCAGGAGGGACTGACTGATGATGAATTCCCATGATCCTACCTTTGTGGCGATCCAGTCTGCCGCTCTCTGCCCCACAGTCAACTGTTCCTTGATAACTTCGTTGACGTTCTTTATCGGGCCGTGTTCGTGTCGGTAGTGGGGCGGGAATACTGATTGTTTCATGGTTGACTCCTTATAGTCACATCAATCACTTCCAGCGCATTTCGTCTGTTGGTTCCGCCCCTGCGCAAGCGTGGATCAGCAGGCCGTCGCCATTCAGGAGTTCACTTCTCCGGAATGGTTATACAGAGGCATTCAGCTTCGGCATACAACATATCACCGGAAAATATCCGGCCATGTACCATAACCTTTCGCCCCTTGGCTGAGACGACCCTGCTCTCAACGGACACCACCTTTTGGAGCGGCAGCATATTCCGAAAGCTGATGTTCAGGTTTCCGACAACGATCGGATATCCGGCTGCCCAGGCTGCCAGGCCTAGCGCTTCATCCATTACTGCAGCTACCGATCCGCCATGGGCGTGCCCTGGAGGGCCTTCGGTTTCCGGGCCGAACCAGATACGCGCATGAAGGTGCAGCTCATCGTCTCGGAAGTATTGGACCCGGAAGCGGTTGCCGTCCGGTTCGCCGGAGACGAATCGGAGCGATTCTCCGACCAGCGATGGGGCATCAAAGGGTATCCACCCTTCTTCACCACTCAGATCGACCGAAGGTATTGAAATTTTTATTTTTGTTGATTTTGCCACTGATGCACTCCTTGAGAAATAATGTTGGCATTTACGTGAACAGCATAGTCGCTCGATACAGTAACAGACTTTGCCGGGAGAATAAAGCCTGTCAGTCCAATTCATTAATGCTTACGATAAAAGCGAGAGTGTGCTAACTTTTGCTGAGTCAATAAGGGCTGTGCGAGAAGAGCAGAGGGGCGCGGTGGCGAGACTTGACTTGTTGACTTTTTATGGGATAGTGTCGTCCGAAATGAAGTTTGAGAATTGTGTATGTCGAGGAATCATAAATACTCAGAAGAGGAGAAACGCATGGCAAGAGCGAGTGCCCGCCACATTCTGGTGGCAAATAATGAAGTCTGTGAAAATCTTAAGGCGAAGATCGAAGCTGGGGAGGATTTTGCGGCCTGTGCACGGGAGCACTCCCTCTGCCCGTCAGGAAAACAGGGGGGAGGTCTTGGTGAATTCGCCCCGGGCCAGATGGTGAAGGAGTTTGATGCGGTCGTATTCAGTGGGGAGATAGGGAAAGTTCTTGGCCCGGTGCAGACTCAGTTCGGCTATCACCTGATTGAGGTCACCAGTCGCACCGAATAGTATTTGAGCCCGTCCGGTTCGATTAATATTTATTTGACAGAATGGGCGGCTTTAGTCGCCCTTTCTTCGTTCAGTGGAGACTCGGGACTTGTCTGGAGGCAACATGGAAAATTATTGGTATCCTGCAGATCAGTCAAGTCGTCTGTGCGAAATGATCTCATCTGATTTGCGACTCAAGGAGGTTCCCCTTCGCCGGGATGTTCGATCACTCGGTAGGCTTTTGGGAGATGTGATCATGTCTCAGGCTGGAAGGGAGATATTTGAGCTTGAGGAGCGGCTGCGGCACCTTGCCATAAAGCATCGTGAACAGGAGCGTCGCGAAGGTGGAAATTCGGAAGAAATCTCTGCGGAACAGGACCTGCTTCAGCAGATGATGGATATCATCGCAGGGCTGGATGAGAGAGAAGCGCACCTCATTATAAAGGCATTTGCCACCTTCTTTGAACTGACCAACATCGCCGAAACTAATCACCGCAAACGACGCAGTCGTGCTCACAGGGTTGCGCGTCAAGCTGCATGCAAACCAGGTTCGCTCAGGGCGACCTTGCAGCGGATGCATGATAGCGGGATATCTATCGACCAGGCATTGGAATGGTTTGCACGCATAAATGCGGTTCCGGTATTTACAGCCCATCCGACAGAAGTAGCGCGGCGTGTGGTCCTGTTCAAGCGTCGTCGAATTGCCGGAATACTGGAGCGACTTGACTCTCTTCCTCTTTCCGAAGAAGACGCGGGGGATTGCCAGGATGCTATCGTGGCGGAGATCACGGCGCTCTGGCAATCAGACGAGGTCCGCCGGCGCAAGCCGACCGTGCAGGATGAGATTGCCATGGGCCTGGACCATTATTCAGGCTCACTCTTGCCTGCAGTGATCAGCTTTTACAACGAGTCAGCCAGGGATTTCAGTGCAGTTTACAAAAGAGCTATCCGTCCTTCAGATCTGCCTTCTGTGGTGCGGTTCGGCTCATGGATTGGTGGAGACCGCGATGGGAACCCCTTTGTCACCGGTTCCTGTTCTCGTGATGCGCTGCAGAAAAGCCGTGAGCTGATTCTGGCCGCATACCTTGATGACCTGGACGAGCTGTATCGCCTGCTAACCCCTTCTACTTTTCAGGTGGGGGACGATCAGGTGTTGCTCCAGGCGCTTGCCGGATATGCAGAACGCTTCCCGCGTGCAGCAGGCAAGGTTGCCACCCTGCCCGAATCCGAACTCTGTCGGCGCTATGTTGAGTTTATCCGACAGCGTCTCCGCAGCACCCTCCATGATCCGGATGATGATCTGGCTTATCCGGCACCTGCAGTCATGGCAGCCGACCTTGATCTTTTGCGAAACAGCCTGGTACTCAATGATGGCGTACCGCTGGTGCGATCCCTCCTGGACCCAATCTGCCGCAAACTTTCGGTCTTTGGTTTCCATCTGCAGACCCTGGACATCCGCCAGCATGCCAAGGTTCATGCGCAGGCGGTAGAGGAGCTGGCAGGCGGTTTGGCGCAGCTGGCAGAGATAAATACGTTCAGTCCGACTCCACCTTCAGATCAAACCACTGAGCTCATGGACTCACTGCGGACAATTGCCCGGTTAAAGCGGGATTATCCGCCGGAGGCGATCTGCAGCTATGTTATCAGCGGTGCCAGCTGCGCAAGGGATGTCCTGACTCTCGTCTGGCTGATGGAGCAGTGCGGAATTTCTGTTGTCGCCCGTGATGACCTGGGAGACCCTGGCATTATGCCTGTCCCGCTCTTTGAATCCATCGAAGACCTTCGCAATGCTCCGGCAATTTGCCGTACACTCTGGACAGCTTCGGGGTTTGCTCCGTACCTGGACTCCTGGAAACGCCGACAGGAAGTCATGATCGGGTACTCAGACTCGAACAAGGACGGTGGCATGCTCACCAGCAGCTGGGAGATCTACAAGGCCCATCGTGCACTCCACCAGGTAGCCACTGAGTGCGGGGTGAAGCTCTGTCTGTTTCACGGTCGTGGAGGCACGGTGGGGAGGGGTGGAGGGCCGACGCACAGGGCGCTGATCGCCCAGCCGTCTGGTGCGTTCACCGGTGCTTTCAAGCTTACCGAGCAGGGCGAGGTGATCAACTTCAAGTACAATGATCCGCTGCTGGCTCGTCGCACCATTGAATTGATGGTGGCTGCCTCACTTGAGGCTATGGTTCGAACCGGGCTGGTGGAGGAGGGCATTGAACCAGCTTGGGAGGAGGCGATGGAGGAGTTGTCGTCAAGCGCCCTTGCGTGCTATCGCGAAAAGATTGCCGAAAACCCTGACATACTCCCTTTCTTTGAGCAGGCGACCCCGGTGATGGAGTTTGAACTGGCAAAGATCGGCTCACGTCCTTCAAGGCGCCGCCTGAGCAGTTCCCTGGAAGATCTGAGAGCCATCCCCTGGGGGTTTGGCTGGATCCAGAGTCGGATGATGGTGCCGGCCTGGTTTGGAATCGGTACTGCCTGTGAATCGTATGCCTCCCGAGGGCCGGCTGCTCTAAAACTTCTCCGGGAGATGATGAATAGATTTCCCTTTTTCTTCGATATGATTCGAAACGTAGAGATGGCCATGGCCAAGGTGGATCTACCGCTGGCTAGGCAGTATGCATCCCTTGTGGACGATGTTGCTTTGCGTGACAGGGTCTGGGGCTTACTGACCGATGAGCTTGCGCGCACCCATCGCATACTGCTTCAGATCACGGGACAGAGCCAGCTGCTGGAGACCAACCCGGACCTTCTTGAGAGCCTTCGTCTGCGAACCCCCTACGTTGATCCGATGAGTCTGATACAGATCGAGTTGTTGCGTCGAAAGCGAGCAGGCCAGGTAGGGGACCAGCTGGACTACCTGCTGGCAGCGACTATCCACGGCGTTGCCGCCGGACTGCGTAATACCGGGTAGAGCTACTCACTCGTGCCGCTATTCCGTGCGTTCAGTATGCATCACAAAGGGAAAACGCAATGACCAATAATGATATCCTCCGCAGGCTTCGTTACGCTCTGGACCTAAGCGCCGTTAGCATGGCTGATATTTGTAACCTTGCCGGCCATGAAATCGGCCCCACAGATCTGTTGAAGCTTCTGAAAAAGGAAGGAGAGCAGGGGTTTATCCCCTGTAACGATACGGTTATGGCTGCCTTTCTGGACGGATTGATCTTTCACAAACGCGGCATCTGCGACTCGAAAACTGCCGAACCAAAACCTGCAGCCCTGGCGTTGACCAACAATCTCATTCTGAAAAAACTTAGAATTGCCCTGGAGTTAAATGATGAGGATATGCTCGCTATCTTCAAGAAAGCCGGCACCAAAATCTCAAAATCCGAATTGTCGGCGTTGTTTCGCACGGTCGAGCACAGAAATTATAAGGAATGTGGTGACCAGTTACTTCGGAACTTCGTAAAAGGGATTACCCTGGTGTATAAGAACCCTGGTGGCAGCGACCTGGGTTGACACGGCGACTTTGTTGCCAATTTCTAACCTACTTCCTGGGTTCATCTTTACCGTTGCATTCCAGGCTTAACGAATTGACAAAACGGGATTTGTACACTATCTAGGTTTACACGGGGGCTGTTCCTCAGAGTTCCTTAATGAACTGTGCTGTTGTCATCAGCCGGAGATTGCACATGGCGAGTAAAATCTTCATAGCCGCTACCGGTCAGAACTGCGGGAAGACTACCACCTGCATATCCCTGCTGTATCTGGCTCAGAAGAAATATGAGCGCGTCGGATTCATCAAGCCGATTGGTCCCAAGCCTACTTCAATGCGGGGACGTTCAGTTGACAAGGACGCAGCGTTGATAGCTCAGGTCTTCGGCCTGCAGAAGGACCTCCGCTTCATGTCTCCTGTCGTGGTCTATCCAGATACCACTCGACGGATGATCGACGGAGAGATATCCGTTACGGAGCTGCAGGAACGGATATTACACGCCTGTGCCGAACTGGAGAAGCGTTGCGATTTCATCATAATTGAGGGGTCGGGACATCCGGGGGTCGGATCGGTACTGAAGCTTTCCAATGCACGCATCGCTCGAATGCTGGACGCGCCGGTGCTGATGGTGACTGGCGGAGGAGTAGGTAATGTAATCGACTCGGTCGCCATGAATATGGCGCTATTCGAGAAAGAGGGGGCTGAGGTGAGGGCGGTGCTTGCCAATAAGCTCCTCCCTTCAAAGCGTGACCGAATAGTCGATTACCTTCAACGAGCCATGGCAGACGAACCGTTCACGGTGATCGGAGGGTTTGACTACCAGCCCATTCTTGCCAATCCTACCTTACGTCGCATATCAAGACTGCTCGATCTCCCCCTGCAGGGTAACAGGCGCGATATGGGACGGATTATCCACAATGTCCAGATCGGTGCCGCCTCGACCCAGCGGGTGACGGAACTGCTAAAAAATGCAGCGTTACTGATAGTCACCAGCAGTCGTGACGAACTTCTTGTTACCCTCGCAAACCTCTACCAGATGCCTGAGTACCGCTCCCGCATCGTCGGACTGGTCATACCCGGCATCATCCCGGTCAGTACTATCACCCAAAGAATCATCGACCGGAGCAATATCCCCTATCTCCGTACCCAGAAGAACAGCACAGGAGAACTCCACCGCATTATCACCGATGACGTCTCCAAAATAACACATGAGGATACAGAAAAACTGGACCTGATACGCCTGCTGGCGGAGCGGAGCATTGACTTCGATGCTCTTGACAGGCTCTTTGCGCCTCAAGCCTGAACGTAGTGACTTCATCTCCTTCTATTCTGATACTGGACCCCTTATCAAGTTGTATTTAACGTGGCTGACAGTTACAAATTAGAAACAGATTAAGAAATGGTTGACATTTGCCCCCCCAGTTTACTAATCTTCTGCCAGGCGCTGCATGAGATGCCCAAACTCCTCTCACTACAAACTTCCTGCTTTTGCTTGAATTGGAAAAACTGAACATGCCCCGTACATTCGTGAACAGTCGTTGCATCGCCCATAAGGCGCCAAAACGGTCTATATTCCTGTTGGTTATCGCTTTCACCGCTCTTTTGCTGAACGGTTGCAAGCCAATGACAGTTATTACGGCATATACGAATGCTACGCCAGGGGTTGAAGGGTTTCTTGCCGACTATAAACGCTGCATGATCGACCAAACAAGTAATGATCTCTCCTCCGGTTTACCGCTGCCCCCGACATCTGTAGCTGATTGCCTGGCGGAAAATAAATGGCGGCCATTGCTGCAATTTTCCGCTTTGAGGCCAAGAGATCCATCCGAGCTTTCTCAATCTATTGCTGCATGCAGAAAACACCTCAGCATTGAAGGCAATGGCGAGGTCCAGGTGGATGTCAGCAGATCAGCGGCAGCAGTCGCCTCTGCCTGGAAAGAAAACAGGCCGGCGTTCTCCCAGTTCAGCAACTGCATCAGCTCCAAAGGCTGGCAGATTATTCCTGCACTCCCCTGGCTGGATATTAACGAAAGCCAGCTTATTCCGCCGTTCATTGTTGCAGAAGTCGAAAAGCCCGCCAGTCTTGTGAGGGACGTAGATCTGGCAATATACTGGGCTGCCGACATAGTCGAAAATGGGGCACCTCTATCCTACTCAGCCGCCGTCGCATCTATTGTGGAGTTGAACAACAGGCATCATGGTGGTCGATCGGATTGGCGACTGCCTACTGAAAAGGAACTGCGTGCAATCGGGCACACAATGAAGAGAAATCAGGCAGCCGGAAATGATGTAAGAAATCACCGGTTACCTGCCGTACTACAACAACCGGTGCCATTCTGGACAGCTTCTCACGAAATGCAAGGTACCTCTGTTGCGTTAAGAATCGCTGACGGGAAAACTTTTTCCCTTCCGGATGAAGGTCCCTATGCAGCGCACCTGCTTCCTGTTGCCGGCGTAGGATGGGGCCAAATAAGCAGGATTGCTGCGAATAAACATTCAGACATGTAGCAGCCGGGTCATTTATTTGTTATCATCGCCACGTTTGTTAACGATTATCGTGTCGGAACAGTGATTTTCAGGAACCTCACGCTTCATCGCCCCCCCCCAATGATTCCCCTTGCCTGACAATCCCTCATCCAGCATACTGACAGAGATGCTGCTCATCTTTCCTCCAGTTGCCAAAGCGTGCGAACCTCCTGCAGGTATGGCATATATTGCTGCATTTCTGCGCGCCCACGGAATCCGCTGCCAGCTGCTTGACGCAAACCTGGAAGCCCAGCTCCATCTACTGCAACAGCCGCACTCTGCTACCGATACCTGGAGTCGCAGGGCAGAAAAGAATCAGGCAGAGAACATCGCCTCTCTTCGGACTTTGAGTACCTATGGCTCATATGACCGCTACTCCCGAGCTGCAAGTGACTTGAACCGGCTACTATATGTATCTGGCCGGCAGAGTGGCGCAGCAATCGGCCTGGCGGATTATCAGCATTCGCTCCTGTCGCCACTTCGGAGCGCAGACCTGCTGGCCTCTGCGGATCACCCAGAACAGAATCCCTTCTACCTCTGGTTCAGCAGTCGCCTGGAGAATATCTTTGATGGTGATGAATCAGTATCAGTAAGGGTTGTCGGATTTTCCCTGAATTTTCTCAGTCAGGCACTGCCTACATTTGCCATGATCGGCTACGTCAGAAAACGGTTCCCCGGACTCACCATCGTACTTGGCGGCGGGCTCGTCTCTTCGTGGATGCAGCTGCCAGGCTGGAGCAACCCATTTACCGGGCTGGTGGACCATCTGATCGCCGGACCGGGGGAACTACCTCTATTAGAGCTCTTCGGTATCGTTACTGAGCATCGGCTACAGGTTGCACCTGCATACGACGGTCTGCCGATGGATGATTACCTGGCCCCGGGGTTCATACTCCCCTACAGCGCGGCAAGGGGATGCTACTGGAATAAGTGCACATTCTGTCCGGAACCGGCAGAGGGGTACGGTTATCGTCCGTTCTCTCTGCCAAAGGTGATTGCCGACATGCAGGAGTTGACCTTCAGAACTAAACCGGTCTTGCTCCATCTGCTCGACAGCGCCATCAGCCCGGCTCTCATGCAGGCAATGACTGATACCCCTCCTGGAGTGCCATGGTACGGGTTTGCGCGGTTCAGTCAGGAACTTGCGGATCCCGGTTTTTGTCAGGACCTGAAACGCTCGGGCTGTGTCATGCTCAAACTTGGCCTTGAGTCGGGCGATCAGGGTCTGCTTGACCGCCTGAACAAAGGGATAGAGCTTGAAACCGCCTCCCGTGTCCTTGTCAATCTCCGGGATGCAGGTATCAGCGTCTACCTCTATCTTCTGTTTGGTACTCCGGCAGAGACGGAAAAAGAGGCAAGGAGTACAATGGAATACGTTGTCAGGCACCGCGAATCCATTGGCTTTCTGAATCTGGCACTTTTCAACATGCCCGTCAGCGGGGCTGAAGCTGAAACGCACATTACCGAACCATTCTACGAGGGGGACCTGTCGCTCTATACCGGTTTCCGGCATCCCAGGGGTTGGGAGAGGAGGCAGGTGCGCAGGTTTCTGACAGACGTATTCAAGCGGCAACCTTCTATCGCAAGGATCCTGAGAAACGATCCCCCGCAGTTCACTTCCAATCACGCCCCGTTTTTTTCCGACACGCATGGTATAATCGGATAACGATTCAGTTGCTGATTTCAGATTGGGGGGTGCCATGGATCTGCGTAAGTGTCATACCATCATTCTGAACGTAGGTGATCCGGAGCAGAAGCGGGCAGAGATCCTGGAGTACTTCCACCGCACCTTTGACATAGATGAAAAACTCTACGAGACTTTGAAGGAGGAGAGCACCTTCTACCTGCGTGCCGATCGGCTGCGACACCCGTTGATCTTCTATTTCGGCCACACCGCTACCTTCTTCATCAACAAGCTGCTCATTGCCCGATTGATCAAGACCCGCATCAATCCCCGCTTCGAATCGATGTTTGCTGTGGGTGTGGACGAGATGTCCTGGGACGATCTGGACGCAACTCATTATGACTGGCCGACCCGACTGGCGGTGAAAGAGTATCGCGACAGGGTCCGAGATCTGGTAGACGGGGTCATCCGGCGTCTGCCGCTTACACTTCCCGTTACCTGGGAAGATCCCTTCTGGGCGATCATGATGGGGATCGAGCACGAACGTATCCATCTTGAGACCTCTTCGGTACTCATCCGGCAGCTCCCCATCGATCAGGTGGTGCAGCATCCCTTCTGGGAGATCTGCCGCGACTCCGGAGAGCCGCCGGAAAACAGACTAAAGGCTGTGCCTGGCGGCAGGGTGGAACTCGGGAAGGCTCAGGGAGCTCCGCTCTACGGATGGGACAACGAGTATGGCCTACATGAGGCTGACGTAGCCGGGTTCAAGGCCTCACAGTACCTGGTCTCGAACAGGGAGTTTCTCGCCTTTGTCGAGGAGGGGGGCTACGGGAACCGGACCTGGTGGACCGAGGAGGGGTGGAGCTGGCGCACCTTTCGCAATGCCGAGCATCCTCTGTTCTGGCTGAGGCGAGAGAATGGCTGGGCACTGCGAACCATGCTGCAGATCATAGAGCTCCCCTGGAACTGGCCGGCCGAGGTCAACTACCTGGAGGCCAAGGCCTTCTGTAACTGGAAGGCAGCCCAGAGCGGCCTGCCGATACGTCTTCCCACCGAGGACGAGTGGAACCGGCTCCGTGACAGCTGCGAGGTCCCGGACCAGCCCTTGTGGGACGAGGCGCCCGGCAACATCAACCTGGAGAAGTTGTCGTCATCCTGCCCGGTGGACCGATTCCGCTTCGGCGATTTCTTCGACGTCATCGGTAATGTCTGGCAGTGGACCGAGACACCTATCTTCCCGTTCCACGGCTTCGCGATACACCCCTGGTACGACGACTTTTCCACCCCTACCTTCGACACCCGCCATAACCTGATCAAGGGGGGCTCCTGGATATCGACCGGCAACGAGGCGACCCGCGACTCGCGGTACGCCTTTCGACGCCATTTCTTCCAGCACGCAGGGTTCCGTTACGTGGAGAGTGACACGCCGGTGGTGATCCATCAGGACCAGTACGAATCCGACACCCTCGCTGCCCAGTACTGCGATGCCCACTATGGAGAGGAACAATTCGGCGTTGCCAATTATGCGCAGACCTGTGCTGAGATATCACTTGAGTTCATGGAAGGACGCCGCAAGGGACATGCACTTGATCTGGGTTGCGCAGTAGGCCGGGCCTCTTTTGAACTGGCCCGGGGCGGCTTCCAGCGGGTTACCGGTCTTGACTTCTCCACCCGCTTCTTTCGCCTGGCGACGCGGATGCAGGAAGAGGGGTATCTTCGCTATGCCTTTCCCGAGGAAGGGGAAATCCTCTCGTTTCACGAGGCAAGCCTGTCCGAACTGGGACTGGCGGGTCTGCGCGAACGGGTTGAGTTCTATCAGGCCGATGCCTGCAACCTGCCGGAGAAATTCACCGGCTACGACCTGGTGCTGGCAGCCAATCTGATCGACCGTCTCTATTCGCCACGCCGTTTCCTGACCTCGGTCCATGAACGGATGAACCCCGGGGGAGTCCTGGTAATTACCTCCCCTTACACATGGCTGGAGGAGTTCACCAAAAAGGAGGAGTGGCTAGGAGGATACAAAGAGGCAGGAGAGAATGTTTTCAGCCTTGACGGCCTTACAGAGGCGCTGTCGCCGCATTTTAGCATGATCGGCACACCTCGGGACGTCCCGTTCGTCATTCGTGAAACCAGGCGTAAGTTTCAGCACAGCATAGCAGAGTTAACTGCCTGGGAACTCAGATGACGGGGGGTGTTCTCGGGACTCCATAGCTACGATTGCGACCTGCTGGCTCGCAAGAGCAGAAGCACTCCCTTGTGAGAACTACCGCATCTCCTTGGTTCCAGTTACGATTGGTGGTATGGTGAGTTCCATCAAATACATAGCCAATACTTATATGAGGACTAATGACCGACAGCCTTCACCCATTTCAGACACTTACCCCCAGTTTCATCATGGACGCTGTCGAGAGCCAGGGGTTTTGTTGCGATTGCCGGACCTTTGCCCTTAACAGCTACGAGAACCGTGTCTACCAGGTTGGGATCGACGAGGGAGAGCCGCTCATTGCCAAGTTCTACCGGCCCGGACGCTGGAGCGACGATCAGATTCTGGAGGAACACCGGTTCTGCTTTGAACTGGCCGAACACGAGCTGCCGGTGGTGGCGCCATTAACTAACCCGTCCGGCGAGAGTCTCCTGCGCCATGACGGTTTTCGTTTTGCCCTCTATCCGCGTCAGGGGGGACACGCCCCTGAGTTCGACAATCTCGACAATCTGCTGATACTCGGTCGCATGCTCGGAAGAATCCATTGCATCGGCGCAGTCAGGCCTTTTACACACCGTCCGACCCTCGACATCCAGAGTTTCGGCCACGTGAGTGTTGCACTGATTACCAAGAGCTTCATCCCGGACGAATACCTGCCAAGCTATACTGCCGTTACCGATCAGCTCCTGGAGGCGATTGAAGCGATACTCTCCGAGGCAGGTCCTATCCGCTACATCCGGACACATGGCGACAGTCATAGCGGCAACATCCTCTGGCGCGACAGTGCGCCGCATTTCGTTGATTTTGATGATGCGCGGATGGCCCCGGCGGTTCAGGACCTCTGGATGATGCTCTCCGGTGAGCGGATGCGTCAGACTGCCCAACTTGATGCGCTGATCGAAGGGTACAGGGAGTTTTGCGATTTTCATCCGGGTGAGTTGCGCCTTGTGGAAGCCCTCCGCACACTGCGGATGCTCCACTACAGCGCCTGGCTTGCACGTCGGTGGGAAGATCCGATGTTCCCCCGAACCTTCCCCTGGTTCAATACCGTCCGCTACTGGGGCGAGCATATCCTGGAGCTGCGCGAACAGCTGGCTGCGCTCACTGAGCCGCCGCTGGAACTCCCCTGAACAAGCTGAAACAGAAGACCTCACCCTGACTGAAGTCGTTCCCTCTTGAGGAGAGCAGGGTTGCGCTGCCCGGGCACTCAGAAAGAAGATGACGGCCGGTGGTGACGGAGTGGCAATGTCGTGCCGGAAGAAGAGGAGATACGGGTCACAGGTATCCTTCAGAGTTCGTCGAGCAGCAGTGCAAAGGAGTGGACGGTTTTGGCTTTTCTCAGTTGCTTGCAGACCTTTTCCAGGCAGGGCTCTTCCATGGTTTTAAGGACCCCCTTTATGTTGTCAAGCACCTGTGTGTCGCCACAGAACAGCCGAGCATAGCGCGGCAGCAGATCCAAGAGGTACCGGCGCAACTCTTCCACCCTTTCCGCACCATCAGGTTCCCAGGAAGCAAGGCCTCGCAGCCGTTGAAACAACAGGGGATCCGCAATGGCCCCCCTCCCTAGCATCAGTCCTGCTGCTCCGGTGATGCTCAGTACCCGCATGCCAAAATCCGCACTTCTGATATCTCCGTTGGCTATGACCTTCAAGCTGGTCTGCCGTACTACCTCCGCTGTAACGGTATGGTCTGCCTCCCCTTTGTACCCCTGCACCACCGTACGTGGGTGGAGTACCAGAAAGTCAACCCCGCTCCGTTCAAACAGGGGGAGCAGTCCGAATATCTGCTCCGGGTTGTCGTAGCCGGCTCGCATCTTGATGGAAAACGTTCCGGAAATTGAACTGCGAATGGCAGGGATGATCTCCTCCAGCTCTTCAGGGCGGCGCAGCATCCCTCCGCCTGTCAGACCGCTGGTCATCCGTCCGTATGGACAGCCCAGGTTGAGGTTTATGTGCCTGGCCCCTGCAGCCTGTGCCGCTTCTGCTGCTGAAGCAAGTGCGTCCTTGCCATGGCCGATCAGCTGCACGACAAGCGGCACTCCACCCTCATCCGGTGCGATATCCCTGAGGTCACCCTTGGAGAGTCTCTTCACGGCTGTAGTCGGATTGACCCTCATATATTCGGTGAAAACCACATCCGGGCGTACCCATTCTACGAAAAGAGAACGCATTGCACGGTTGGTCAGACCCTGCATCGGCGCCAGCATTAGCGGGGTATGACCGGGAGGCCATGGAAGCGAAACAGTTTCAGAACTGCCTGTAGGCACAGCTGGATCTCCTTGAGCGCCAGTGAATACGAATGATGCCCGGCAGTATAGCAAAATGAACAATTGAAGGGATGATAATTTCGTTTTCTCTCTCAGGGCCCTGAGGGAAGGCTTTACGGCATCCGATAAATCCGGATGAAGCAGAATACATCCAGACAGTATTGTCATGATAATAATTAATAGGCTTGAATCTGACCAACAGTCTGGTATGAAATTGTCTATGGACAAAGCATCGCAGAAGAGTATCGGCAGGCTGATACCGCAGAATGATTTTTTCAGGCTTGTATTTGAGAATCATAGCGCCGCCATGCTGGTCATTGACCCGACGAATGGCGCTATCATCAGCGCTAACAGGGCTGCTGAAAAGTTTTACGGGTATCCGCCTGCAACACTTACCAGTATGAACATCGCCGATATCAATCAGCTCCCGTTAGAGACCATTCGGAAGGAGATGGGAAGGGCATTCCATGAGTCACTGAATGGTTTTGAATTCCCTCATCTGCTCGCCGGAGGGGAAATCCGGACTGTCGAGGTACATTCCGCAAAAATCAGTCTCAATGATCGTGAAGTTCTCTTCTCTGTCATACATGACATTACGGAGCGCAAGCTGGCGGAGCTGGCTCTTCGGGAGAGCGAAAATCGCTATAAACGGATCACCGAGTCCATAACCGATTATATCTTTACAGTGCGAGTCGAAAACGGGGTCGCTGTGGAGACCCATCATGGAGCAGGGTGTCTGGCTGTCACAGGGTACACGGAAGAGGAATTTTTCGCCGATCAATTCCTCTGGCTCCGGATGGTCCCTGAAGAAGACCGTTCCCTGATTCTGGAGCAGGCCGAACGCGCACTGAACGGGGGAAATGTAGCCGGCATTGAGCACCGCATCGTCCGAAAAGACGGCGCAGTGCGGTGGGTCAGAAACTCTCCCGTAGTCCGTCGTGATGCAGACGGCACCCTCTTGTCATACGATGGATTGATCCAGGATATTACTGAACGCAAGCAGGCAGAGGACAAACTTAAGAAAAGCGAACAGGATCTGAAAAGCCTGCTGGAATTACTGCCGGTAGGGGTTGGATGGTCTGACACCAATGGCAACATAGAGTACGTCAACAGAAATTTCTTGGAACTTTTCGGTTACACTCTGCAGGATATTCCAACAATTCATGACTGGTTCGCCCGGGCATACCCTGACCCCGACTACAGAAACAGTATTGCCGGTATCCGGAAAAATGCCTATGCAGTTGCACAAGAAGAGTGTACGTCAATCCCACCCATAGAAGCATATGTCGCATGCAAAGACGGCACCTTTAAAAACGTCATCATCAACACACAGCTTACGTCAAGTCGCACCATCGAGATCTTTACCGATATCACTGAGCGAGACCGGATACAGAATGAGCAGATAAAGACGCAGAAGCTTGAGTCTCTTGGAGTGCTTGCCGGCGGCATTGCCCACGACTTCAACAACATCCTGACAGCTATTGCAGGCAACATCTCCTTTTCGCAGATGTTTCTTGAGCCGATCCATAATGCGTACAAGCCGTTACAGGAAGCGGAAAAGGCCTCCAAGCGTGCGGCCGAACTTGCCTTCCAACTCCTGACCTTTGCAAAGGGGGGTCAGCCGATTGCCAAAACGGTTTCTTCGAGAAAAATCATCGAAGAGTCGATGTCGCTCGTACTTCGTGGCTCCAACGTTAAAGGGATCGTGAAAATCCCTGAGGATCTGCACCCTTTGATGGTTGATGAAGGGCAGATAAGCCAGGTTTTTAATAATATACTCATAAATGCCGTTCAGGCCATGCCGGATGGCGGGACAATAACCGTGAGTGCTGAAAATATTCATATCGATGCAGGCAATATCCCGTCTCTCGCTTCAGGAGAGTACGTCAAGTACATATTCAGGGATGAGGGGTGTGGCATATCGGCCGACGATCAGAAAAAGATCTTTGACCCTTATTATTCAACCAAACAGGGAGGGTCAGGTCTTGGGCTTGCGTCAGTCCATTCTATCGTCACCAAGCACAAGGGGCATGTTGCGGTTTTTTCCGAGTTGGGCATTGGGACAACATTCGAGATATTGTTGCCGGAAAGTGAGGAACGCTTGCAGGAGCCGTCAGAAGAACAGATAAAATCACGGATCTCGAAACCTGCTGAGTGCTCTATACTGGTCATGGACGACGAGGAGATGATCAGGGATATGGCAACAGCGATGCTCGGACATCTGGGCTATACAATTACCACGTGTGCCGATGGCGAAGAGGCCATTGCTCTGTACAAATCGGCAAAGGAGGATGGAAGGCCGTTTACTGCAGTTATAATGGACCTGACTGTTCCCGGAGGCATGGGAGGTAAAGAGGCTGCGCAACAGATCCTCTCCTATGACCCTGCAGCGCATTTGCTGGTCTCCAGTGGCTACTCCAATGATCCGGTCATGGCAAATCATGAGGAGTACGGTTTTCATGCTGCTGTCATCAAACCTTACAAGGTAACCGAATTAGTCCATGCGTTGCATCGCGTCATAAAGCCATAGAGCCCGGCAGCTGATAGCAGAGAACAGATGCATGGCCTCGCAACAGGGAATTTGCCCAATATCCTCCAGCTGATGGCTGGAGGAGCCGATAAGAGACTCAGCCCTTTCGGAGTCACTTACCTGTGCGAACAACCAATGCCAAAAGAGCGGTAATTTGTGTCTTCCCAACAGCGATTCTCGTTGTTTCATACCTCTTGCTCCCTCAAATTTCCTCACTATCACCTTCCAGGCATGAACTGGTAGAAGTTGCCCCCTATCTCGTGTCAGCCATTGGAATGCTTCTCTCCTTACACTTCCACCGAGGCAGGCCATTTTTTGTGTTGACCGTACTCCTGGTCTTCTATTGGAGCTATCGCACCTTTCTCGGGGACAGCACAACCGGACTTACGCGTCAGATGATTATTCAGGCTTTTGCCCTGGTCATACCGTTTAATCTTGTCGTGTTCACGATCATGCGTGAGAGAGGCATATTCACCAGAGCCGGACGCCTTCGATTTGCGTTCCTGGCACTTCAGTCTGTTATGATATATTGGATCTTCCGGCATTATTTCGTCGATTTTGAGCCATTGATCACCTACAGATTCGTAAATCTGCAGATACTCGACAGGATTGCCACCCCGCAACTTGCCCTGGCTTTTACGGCCATCTGCTGCATATTCATAGGATTTGCCGCATCAGTTCGTCAGGCGCCCATCGACAGCGGTTTTCTCGGAACCCTTCTTGCCTTATTCGTAGCGTCCAACTGGATCACCACGCAGAATGTCACCACGGCATACTGCACGGCAGCTGGGCTCATCATTACGCTCAGCATCCTCCAGGATTCATACAACATGGCCTTTCGCGATGAGCTGACCGGGATCCCTTCGCGGCGTGCCCTGAACGAGAGCCTGTCCGGCATCGGACGTTCCTTTGCCGTTGCGATGGTCGATATTGACCACTTCAAGAAATTCAACGACACCTATGGCCATGACGTGGGAGATCAGGTCCTGAAACTTGTGGCAAACAAGCTGATGGGGGTTGGTGGAGGGGGAAAGGTATACCGTTACGGAGGAGAGGAGTTTACCATCCTTTTCCCGCGGCTGAATGGAGCGGATGCCATTCCGCATCTGGAGGAGCTGCGAAAGACGATTGCCGGTTACCCGCTTGTCATACGTAGTGCTGATCGCCCAATGGATGCGCGTCAGGGTAAAAAGGGGAGGGGAGTCAATAGAGGAGAAGCCACTACCAGCGTGACCGTAAGCATTGGAGTTGCGGAAAGCAGTGATGACGTGCAGAGCCCGACCGAGGTTGTCAAGGCTGCAGACAAGGCGTTGTATAAGGCTAAAAACCGGGGGAGGAATCAGGTCTGCAGGTGAAGCTTCATCATCTGAACTAGAGAAGGGGTTCGGCAATCGCCGAGCCCCTTCCGTCATTCTGATTATGGGTACCTACTTGCCGATGGTCTTCTGTCCAGGCTTCCATCCAAGCGGACAGAGGCTTCCTGTCTGTAACGCTTCAAGCACCCTGAGAGTTTCTTCTACACTTCGCCCGACATCCAGATTATGGACAACCTGATACTGGACAACCCCCGTGGGATCGATGATGAAAAGTCCTCGCAAGGCAACCCCCTTCTCTTCGTCAAGGACACCATACGCATGGGCGGCCTCCTTGTTGAAGTCGGCGAGCAGCGGATACTTGAGAGCTCCCAGGTCTCCCCGCTTAATCCAGGCGAGGTGAGACCATTTGCTGTCCGTTGAGGCGCCTACAACCTCGGCATTCAATTTCTTGAACGAATCCAGGGAATCATTGAACCCCTTGATCTCGGTCGGGCACACAAACGTGAAGTCGGCAGGGTAAAAGTAGAGAACGAGCCACCTGCCGCTGAAATCCTTCAGGCTCAGTTTTTTGAATTCGCTTCCCGGTGTCGTACCGATCACGGCATCCAGCTCGAAGTTGGGAGCAGGATTGCCGACCCTTGCCGGGGTATGCCCGATTCCCATTGTGTGGGGATGTCCCTTCATTGGGGGATGTCCTGCCATCTCGTCTGCTCGTGCGGCACCTGCTCCAATACAGAACATAATCGCAATAACCGCTGCGCCTCTGGATAGTGTACGTTTCACCATGGTCTCCTCCCCAGCATTTTTTTACAGCAAACTCCCTGTAGGGTTGTATAGTGTATTGTACCCAGTGAGTCAGGTAAATCAATAGGGCATTCACCATTCATTCCTGTGGCCAACCGGAAACACTGTCTTGAGAATGCAGAAAGTGACGTGATAGCCGGATATCCCGATTGACGGAGGCGAAACCTGAGTGATATGCTTACGGTCCTATTCGGGCTACTCCCTGCAACGAACCGTCATGAATGTAGGAGCAGAAGTTTGCAA
Source organism: uncultured Geoanaerobacter sp. (assembly GCA_964528055.1). Taxonomy (GTDB): domain Bacteria; phylum Desulfobacterota; class Desulfuromonadia; order Geobacterales; family DSM-12255; genus Geoanaerobacter. Next base: position 39,919 of record CAZGQM010000002.1, read on the forward strand.
CCTTTAGAAAAGGAGCCGATACAATGATTCGAAAAGTGATAGCCTATATGTTTGTATTCCTGCTTTCTCATTCAGCTCTTTCCTCAGCGGCTGAGACGATAGCTCCTGCGGAGCAGACAACTATCGTTTCGCCAACTCCAGCTGCAATCGAGTATCCTTCGGTTGTGATCTACACACTCTCCACCTGCCCCCATTGTCGGGATGCAAAGCAGTATCTGACGGCGAATGGCATCCCGTTCATCAACCGCGAGGTCGATTCAGACGATGCGCATATGGCAGAACTGATGAAAATCTATGATTCCATGGGGGTACCTGACCAGAGTCGTGGTGTGCCTCTGTTCGTAATCGACGGTAAAATCAAGATATCGGGTTTTGACAAGGTAAAGCTTGAAAAGACCCTGAAGGATTTCCCCCAGAAAACGAAAAAATAATCAGCAAGCCGTCGGAGAGTATCCTGCATGGGCCTTACAAGGGATGATTCTTACTGGATGGGGATAGCTCTTAATGCTGCGCGGAAGGCTGGAGAGCGGAAAGAAGTTCCCATCGGTTCAGTCATCGTTCGCGACGGCAAGGTCCTCGGTTCCGGATATAATCTCCGCGAGTCAAAGCAGGACCCCGCGGCACATGCCGAACTGATAGCCATCCGGCGTGCAGCACAGCGCACAGGCAACTGGCGGCTATCTGGGGCAACCTTGTATGTGACGCTTGAACCGTGCATCATGTGCATGGGCGCGGCAATACTTGCGAGAATCGACCGGCTTGTCTTTGGTTGCTTCGATCCAAAGGCCGGCGCTGCCGGATCGCTCTACGACCTTTCGAATGACAGTCGCCTCAACCACCGCTTTGTAGTTGAGAGCGGTGTACGAGGTAAGGAGTGTTCGGAGATATTGAGCAGGTTCTTCAGGGAACTGAGGCAGAGTAAACAACAGTTCGGCGCAGGAGCACGGGAAGAGACTTGATGCTTCGCGGATCGGATGGCTCAAAAACCTCTGTTGAAGAAATGAGAGAAATAAGGTATAAGCACACGTTGCTCAAATTCAGCCCCAACATTACGTTACGCGGATGCAGCAAATTGCATAAGGACCGCAGTCAGCTGTACATTTAAATTGTCAACAAAAAGTAGATGTTTATCAGCACGGAGAGATGTCCGAGTGGTCGATGGTGCCTGACTCGAAATCAGGTGTACGGCAACGTACCTAGGGTTCGAATCCCTATCTCTCCGCCAGTTAAAACAAGCACTTAGCTAGACGCTAGGTGCTTTTTTTATGCGATGAATTGGTTGCCGTATCCTCTTACGTATCCTCTAGGCTGTTGGCTAGGAATGAAATGACATTGTCATATTTCACGGACCTACCCAGTCTATGACGCTAGTGAAATGATTAGCTGACTAATCAATTGACTTACGACATGTCGAGCTGTAGTTATACGGCTATATATGGTTAATAAATATCTCTAATAGCATGGTTCATTCTTTGGCACCCTTTCTAGTATCCAAATAATCCAAATAACTCTTGGCCTCAGAATCTCCCCTCTCGGCTGCATTGCGGAACCACTTGACCGCTTCAGCCAAATTCTTGGTTATGCCATTAGCGCCTTTTAAGTAAACTTGACCAAGATAAAAATGGGCACGAGAATCCCCCTGCTCTGCTGCCTTACGGTACCATTTGACCGCTTCGGCTCCATTTCTAATGACTCCTATGCCTTCATCATACAGTAGCCCCAGACCTCTCTGGCCAATCGCATCTCCCTGCTCGGCTGACATGCGGAACCATTTGACCGCTTCGGAATCATTATTGGATACGCCAATGCCCTCCTTGTACATCACTCCTAACATATTCTGGCTCTCCGCATCCCCCTGCCTGGCCGCCCTTTGGAACCATTTGAACGCCTCTGCATGATCCTTGGCTACGCCATGGCCTTTAGAATACATGTTTCCTAGAGTTCTCTGGCCAATCGCATCCCCCTGCTCGGCTGCCTTGAGGCACCAATTAAACGCTTTCACTTCATCTTTAGCTACGCCATCGCCATATTCATACATGGCCCCCAGATTATGCTGGGCTTCTGCATACCCCTGCTCGGCCGACATGCGGTACCATTTGACTGCTTCAGCGTAATCTTTGGTTACGCCTTCGCCAAAATCATACATTTTCCCTAACAAATACTGGGCATACCGGTCGCCACCTTCTGCTTGTGATCTAATCTTTGGTAATGCCTGAGCATAAAGTCTTTTTGCCTCTGACCCATCTTTGGCTACACCAGTACCAGTTTCATACATGACTGCTAAACGCCGGAGCGCCCCACCATGCCCTTTGTCCGCGGCCTTGCGTATCCATATAGCAGAAACATAATAATCTTTCTGGATGCCACCCAGACCCGAATAGTACATATTGCCCACCCAATACTGGGCTTCGGTGTCATCTTTTTCCGCCAGCGGTTGCAGGATCTTCATGGCGGTTCCAAAATCGCTCCTATCATGTGCTGCCAATCCATCCTTAAACCCTGCACCGAAAGCCGTTGCCGTGAACAGAGTCATAAGAATGAGAACCAGTAAAATCCTTGCTTTCATCTCAACACCTCCATTTATTAGCTGATTAGTATCATTCTCTCGCTAAAAAGATTGAAGAAATAAAACGAAACAAGAACACCAATTGACCTTACCCCATTGGTAGAACCAGTTTTAAGTTAGTGATTTCAGTCTTATGAGGTCTAGATAGCAGGGGAGTACACACCAACTCCTCTATAACCTCTGGGAGGTACGGGAAGAGGTATGATATAGCATAGATCAAGGAGACCGTGGAGAGCCCAAGGTCTCATGGTGTGGACTTTTAGCCGATACTTTCCACGAGCCTTTGAGAACTCATTGAATCGTTCAAGTGGTCAGCGGACTACGGCTTCGGCTTCCACTCCCTAGCCATGCGTTTTGCCTCGGCAATTTGAACTGGAGTCATACGTTTTTCAGCAATGCCTCTAGCTTTCGCTGCATCTTGATCGCCTTGTGCCGCTGATAAATTAAACCACATAAGAGCAAGGGTATAGTCCTGTGGCACTCCTACGCCTTTAATAAACATAATGCCTAAGTTGTATTGAGCAGCGGCATTACCCTGATCTGCAGCCTTGCGATACAACTTCGCTGCTTCATTGTAGTCCTGTGGAACTCCTTGACCCTCATTATACATAATGCCCAAGGCGAATTGAGCACCGGCATGACCCTGATCTGCAGCTTTGCGATAAAATTTTACTGCTTCTTGGTAGTCCTGTGGAACTCCTTGGCCCTTAAAATACATAGAGCCCAAGGTGTCTTGGGCAATGGCAATACCCTGATCTGCAACCTTGCGATACAAGTTCACTGCTTCTTTGTAGTCCTGTGGAACTCCTTGGCCTTCATAATACATAGAGCCCAAGTTGTATTGAGCACCGGCATGACCCTGATCTGAAGCCTTGCGATACAAGTTCACTGCTTCTTTGTAGTCCTGTGGAACTCCCTGGCCCTCATTATACATAATGCCCAACGCGAATTGAGCCCTGGCATCCCCCTTGGCTGCCAATATTTTGAATTCGCTCAAAGCCGTGGCGTAATCGCCCTTTGTATATGCTGCCAAACCTTCATCAAGGCCACCATAAACAGAAGGGATATAGGAGAAAAAAATCATTATTAGAACGAGATTAGGTACAAAGCTTCGTCTGATCATAGAGCCTCCTTGCGAGTTTAGCGCAATCTACATATTTCTCTTGCGAATGACAATAACAAAAGTACCGCTGGATTTCTACTTAGCAGGCCTGTGGGTAACGGTCTACGGCCCGGTAACCTCATCGAACCATACGGTGCGGACCCGCGACGGGTGGTGTGCAGAGGGTGAGAGAAAAGCTCCCCTTACCTTATTCATCTTATTTCTGCAGGTATGCCGCTGTTGGCTCAAGGAAGCAGAGTACATTGAAGTCAGTATTTCATCTACTGGCAGCTTGGCTTGTCTACGGTCATTTTTGGTCGGTCATGGTATGATTAGAATAATGTCTTAACAGAATGGTGCTCCTCCGATCAGCGAAACTGGCTACATGCAACTCAGGGGATAGGATAATTTCTGTGTGGTAGCTGAACATGAATGGGGGCAGATATAGGGTAAGATGAAATGATCTAAGCAGAAATGTATTTCAAAAACAAGTACTTAAACAGTTAGTGAGACTGGCTGACTAGCCATCTATGAAGGGGTTCACAGTGATGAGCTGTAAACCCCTTCTTTCTGCTGCTTGGCGTATTCGCGCTGCATGAATACGGAATGCGGAACTCCCGTTTAGTGTCATCGAAAGAATATTGAGGTATCGCGGCATTGAGACAGTCAGAAAGGAAGGAACCATACCGACTGCAATGCCGCGACCCTCATTTTTTGGGTGCTACCCCAGAGATATCCGAATATTGTTCAATAAGTTTACCCTTAGCCCCATAAGTCCCTGCAGATGCAGATGATTTTCGCATCTCCTCCTTGTGCAATCTCGAATGTACCGGGCAGGTGCATAAATGACCGTACCCGAAGGGGAGCATGTAAGGACAACTCAAAGGTATTTTCCCCTCAAGCCACAGGATATTCTCTCCGGAACTACGCTCGACCTTGCACATCTCCTTATCTCCGCAACGGCCCGACTCGATACATGAAACTCCGTGGGGGCACTTGTCAGCCTGCTCCTCGGTTGGACGGGAAATATCAGGGGGTTCGGGATTCAATGAGTTCTCCGCACTTTTTCGGATCCCCGCTCTTCGATTTTAACATTCATGCGGCCAATTATTTGAGAAAGCCTGTCCATAAGCTCTTTGCCGGCAACTTCGGAGTAATCTTCTCTGCCGGCAGCATGAATCAAACCATTCAACTTTATGATTTCTCTTGAATTACAAGGGAATTCGGATGATCCCTTCCCTGATCGCTCCTCTCTCAACTTGGCTAGATTAAGCTGGTAGAGATGGTACTCAAGCATATCGTTGGTCCAGGGGCTGAGCTTTGAACTCTTGAGCAGCTCGACGAATCTGGTAATGGCTTTGAAACATTCTGACATGTAACCTCACTTGTCATTATCGATGGTTGCGTATAAAGACCATTTGCTGTTACTGCGAAATACGCATCGCAACATATGTGCCAGTCACCAAAACATCATGAAATACAAGTGGATGGGATGTAGATGCAAAAGGTGAGGGGGATAAAAGAAAGAGGGGTGTGGAAATGGGCTAAAATCCGAATCAAAAAATGGTAATTTTATTACCACAAACTTACAACTGACTGAATTTACGATATTTATCGAAAGTCAAAAAATGGTAATTTATTTACCATTTTTTTAGTAAACTGGATAATCTCAATATAATCGAATGGTTATCTGGAGTCGAAAAAATGGTAATTTAATTGCCATTTTTACCGAGCTGCGGAATCTTAAGTCCGAGTCGCTGGGCGATGCTGCTGTTGTGGTTGATTTTTAGATTGCGGGGGTCAAGGGGAGTTCCGACTGCTCTCTCGCCGGTTTTCAGAACTAAGGAGACGAGTTCGCCTGCCTGACGCCCCATGTCTCTCGGATCGATGTCTATGGATGCTGTCGCTCCTTTGGAGAGGTACTGCTCGCTGAAGGCGACAACCGGCACCTTATTGTCGACGGAGAAGCTGAAATAGGCCTCCAGCGTTGCGGAGGTTACCGCAGTGCTGTCCGGGAGCATCCAGAGCAGGTCTACAGCTTCATGCAACTTTTCGATCGTGGTCACTACGTCGCGGGAATCGTGGATCTCAACTGCGACGAGCTTTATTCCATTGGTGACAGCTGCCTTCTGTGCCCGTTTCAGATACTGTCCGGTACGGGCCGGGTTGAACAGCACTCCTACTCGTTTGGCACCCATTCCTGAGAAGAGCTCCATATACGAGGCAGGCGAGGCGACTAGTGAGACTCCATGAATGTTGGATGACGACGGCCTGTTGAGATTGTATGACAACGCCATGAGGGCAACCACCGGCAGCTGTCGGATCTTTTTCGCTTTTGCGAATGCTGGTTCTCCCACTGCAAGAACGAGCCGCGGCTGCTCCTCCTTCACCAGGCGGACCAGATCAACCTCGGCATAATCGGAGAGAAGGATGGTCTGGGTCGTCCCGTTGTACGCCTCTCTGAAGCCGCGGATCGACTCTGCATAGGCAGGCCCGTTGCTTGACTGGACGATAAGGACATCCAGGGCCAGGGCGGGTAACGCGCTCATGATGATGAGCGCTATGCTGAACAGCAGCGCTCTCATCAGAATCTGAACCTCACTCCGCCTTCAAACCAGCGGGGGGTGTTGGTGAACAGTTCGGTATCGGTCGTCTGTGCGCCGTTGAACAGGTTACGGGCCGAGAAGAAAAGCTCGGGAGACAGTTCGGATTTGGGCCTCAGCTTCCAGGAGAGGAACAGATCCCAGATCATTGCACCGTCAGCGGCCATGGTGTCAGTGGAAGCGTTCCATTTCAGGTAGTTGCCGTTGAGCGTGCCCCGTAACCCAAGATCGGCGTTGTCGTAGTTAAGGGCAAGCTTCCAGAGATGCGGGGGGACAGACCACTCGCTGCTGGTCTTTACCCGGTCTCCAGTATCCACATCCTTGACATACGTGAATGTATAGCCGCTCGACAGCGAGAGGCCGAAGAGAGGAACAGTGCGAGCCTCAAGCTCGAAACCTTGCCTGTCCTGGTTTTGCAGTACCGAGTTGCCGATAGATTCTATGTCTCTTAGCCAGTTAAGGAAATAGGTCCCCTTAACCCAAAGGTAAGGGATGTCGCCTGACTCGAAGCCACCCTGTAGGGTGCGGACTTTCATGAGCCCGTTCCTTAATTGTGCTTGAGGGAGTCCGTATCCGTGGGCGCAATAGGCGCGGAGTACAGTGTTTTCGGACAATCTGTGGGTAGCGCCAAGGGTATAGCTCAGATATTCGCTTGAGACACCCGTGTGGTCCACTCGCAATCCTGGGAGAATTGTAACCGGGCCAACGGTGATCGTACCGTTGGCGTAAGCCGCCCATCGATCCCAGATACTGTCATACACCGGTGGCGAGAGGGGGTTAAGCACCTGCTGCTTACTTTTGTCATGGGAATATTCCACACCGGTTATCACGTTCTGTCGGCTATCTCCCCAATTCAGGCGAGCGTTGAATCCCCTGCTTGACTCCTTTATCTGATCATGAACGTACGGGACAACTTCACCCTGGATGAGATCATTTTTTTCGGTGCGGTCATCCCGGCTGGTAAGATATCCGTCTATCTCCAGGTTGATTCGTTCAGCCAACGGCTGGGTGAATCTCATGAAGCCGTTGATGCGCTGATTCACGTTATCATCGTGTACCATCCCCACACCGGAGAGATAACCTTCTTCTATCCCCCTGCGTGCGTCTAAGTATGAGAAACCGAATGTGACATTACCTTTGGAGGGGAGGAGCCAGGAGAGTTTGCCGTACAGGTTGTTCTGATTGGTGCCGTTGTTGGGGAGAAGCCCGTCAGAGTGGAGATTACCCGCGGTAAGGTAGTAACCTAAACGATCTACGGTGCCGGTCAGTTCTGCGCGGGAATCGGCGGTAAAGCGGTTGCCGATGGAACCGGAAACCAACCCTGACAGAGGAGTTTCAGGGTTCGGCGTCTTGGTGATTATGTTGATCACACCACCGAGCGCAGAGCCCCAGGCGGTCGAGGCTGCACCCTTTATAATCTCGATTCGCTCTATCTGCTGCACCGGGATAAGACCCGGCTCGGCCTTGTTCTGCGCGAAATCGTTCTGGCGGACACCGTCGATAAGTACAAGGATTGTATTGTTATTTGTCCCCTGAATATTGAAAAATGTAAAGGTGCCGGGGGTGCGCATGTAATCAAGCTGGATGCCGGGCAGGGTCTGCAGGACGTCGGCCAGGGTGTGGGCGTTGATCCGTTCGATATCTTCTGCCGTAACGACGGTGACATTTTCAGCGATACTGGAGGCCGGACGGGGGAAATGGGAGGGGAGAGCTACTGTTTCATCGTTACTCATGCCGAAATAGTCCAACAACGCATCATCTGCGCCGAAGGCAGGCGCAGCAAGGGACGCCAAAACTATGACTACAAGAGTTATATGAAGTAGTATATAATTATGCTTTATCAGAAGTAACTCTTTAAGGGCTCATGAGGTCTGAGCGATAGGGTATCTAAACGCATCTTCCTTCAAAACGAAGCTAAATTATCAGGTTATATTGTTAAAATCCAGTTATTATTCATCTCATCCGAAAAGGATGTACGATCATCTCAAAGGGGGTAACACAATGGAGACAGAGGAAAGTGGGTTGGAGGTTCTGGATGAAGGGGTGGAAGGCACCGAGTTGGTCAGCGGTTGTTGTACTGGTGGATTATCTTCCGCACGCAAGTGAACAGATACCATGAAAGGGGGGCTTCGGCCCCCGGTTCTTTTTGGAGCATCCATGCAGCTTTCCAGATACCTCAAAATCTATCCTGACCCGGAACGAGCGGGTAATTACATTCTCTACTCCACGAAAAAAGGGTCAACTGTCCGGCTGTCTGAAGCAAGGCTCGCTGCAATAAGGGACGACACGCTCCCTGACACCGACCGGGCCACCCTGAAGCGGCTGGAGATGCTGGTTGACGATCCGGCGGCAGAGCGGAGAGCCATGGAAGGTATCGTGGCAAGGTCCAATGCCCAGAGCAGCACCTTCAAGGCGACGGTGGTGCTGACACTCGATTGCAACCTGGCCTGCACGTACTGCTTTGAGGAGGGTTTCCGCGGCAGATATGCCATGAACAGGGAAACCGCAGAGCTACTGGTAGGATACGTAAAGAGGGAGCAGATTGCCAGGGGGCGGGAGGTGGAGATCCGCTTCTACGGGGGCGAACCGCTCCTTGCGATGTCGATGCTGCGAGGCATCGCAGAGCCGCTGCTGGCAGCGGCAGAGGCGAACGGGACAAAGTTCTCGTGCAGCCTGGTCACCAACGCAACGCTTCTCACCCGCGCTGTTGTGGAGGAACTGCTTCCGTTGGGCTTGACCTCCGCCCAGGTAACCCTGGATGGTCCCAGGGAGATCCACAACCTGCAACGCCCCTTTGTCTGCGGCTCCGGAAGCTTTGACACCATCCTGGCAAACATCAAGGCGGTGCATGGGCTTGTCACCCTGAAGCTCGGTGGTAACATCACCCGGGAGAACTTCCTTGAGTTCCCCCGTATGCTGGATGCCCTGCTGGAGGCAGGGATAGAGCCGCAAAGGCTCGACCCGATACAGTTCGCGCCGATCCTCCCCAAGTCGGGCTGCGGCGCACATCACGATGCGGGGTGCTGCCTGTCGAGCGCTGAGCCGTGGCTGTCCGAGGCAACCCTGATGCTTCGCGAAGAGACCGTCAGGCGCGGGTTCAAGGTGGATAAGCCGGCCATGGGGGCCTGCATGGTGGAGTTCGAGAACGATCTGGTGGTGAACTGGGACGGCTCACTCTATAAATGCCCCGGCTTCATGGGGTGGCCGGAACTCTCCATTGGATCGCTTGCGGACGGCATCAACGACTACAGCCGCTCGCACAATCCGGCTCTCTGGCAGAACGACGAATGCCTGGAGTGCCCCTACCTCCCCCTCTGCTTCGGCGGTTGCCGCCTGCTTACCTTCATGAAAACCGGCGCAATGAATGAAGTCGAATGCCGCAGGGATTTTTACGACTCCACCCTGGAGCGGATGATCATCAAGAATATATATCCTCGCTGAACCCTTTTCATTACATTCGGCATAGTAAGTGCTAATCTAGCAACCACACGGAATCATTCTAAAACAGTCAACCCGATCAACTACAGTTCCCTTGAGGAAGCGAATGACCGCTGAAGGTCGCACAATTCGATTGCCCGCAAGCCTCCGGTTCAGGCTCTTCGCTGCATTCTCTCTCTTTACCCTGCTCATCTCCGTGGCATTTACTACCTTGTGGATACTTCAGGATATCCGTTTATACAGGGTCAACTCCGCCGAAAAGGCTGAGCTCCTTGCCAGGAATCTCTCTGCCCTGATACGCCTTCCGCTCTATGCAGGTGATACGGCGACCGTTTCTTTGCGAGCAGCCGAAATCGCCCGGCAGAAGGGGGTCCACAGGGTGATGGTATATGATGGGACCGGTCTGCTCGTTTCAGAAATCTCTCTATCCGGAGAGGGTGTCAGAGGTGACTACATCAAAGGCGAAGCGATTGTCTCTTCAGGCGATTTCGGGCCGTCGGTCGATCAGCTTTTTCTGGCGGAGGGAGGAAAAACCGAAACCATTGGTAACGTCAGAGTTGAGATGAATAATTCGGAACTCAACAAACAGATCCTCTCTCTGATCGGAAAGTCTACCTTCATCGGTTTCCTGTTCTGGCTGATCTTCATCTTCATTGCGTATCTGATAGTCCGGTGGTCGACGAAATCTCTCGAACCTATTGTCAACGGACTCAAGTCGATGCAGGCTGGCAATTACGCCGCACGGATAGCCACTGGTGGCCAGGATGAACTAGCCGTGGCTGCTTCGGCGATAAACGATCTTGCAGAGGCCCTGCAGGTAAGGGAAGAAGAGAACTCAAGACTTCAGCAGGAACTTGCCAATTCCATGAAAAGCGAGGTGCGCGAGGAGCGCCGAAGGATTATGGCGAAGCTCATTCAGACCAACCGCATGACCTCGCTCGGTCTTCTCGTATCAGGTGCTGCACACGAGATCAATACGCCCAACGGCGCCATACGGCTTGCGGGGCAGAAATTCGGCCGGGTCTGGAACGATGCCTTGCCGATCCTTGACAGGGTTGCTGCCGACGAAGGTGATTATGTGCTGGGGGGGATCAATTACATCCATGCGCGAGTCGAGGTGGCAAATTCACTGGAGTTGATCAACCGTTGCACCGGAAGGGTCGAACAGGTTATTAAGGACCTCAGGGCGTACAGCCTGGGCGAACAGAGCCGACTGATGGAAGCGGTAGGGATAAACCAGATTGTCAACGATGCGCTCTCCATCATGACTTCCCACCGGCAGATCGAGAAGATAACCTTAGACCGGCAACTCCCCGACGGGATACCGCCGGTAATGGGGAACCGCTACCAGCTTGGACAGGTTATCGTAAACCTGCTGCTTAATGCCGTTCAGTCCATTCCGGAGGGACGAAGAGGTTCGATCGACATAATCACCGGTCTTGACGAAAACGCCAAAGAGATTACCGTTACGGTCAAGGATGATGGTGAAGGGATCTCTGAGGAGATCAGGGGGAGGCTGATGGAGCCGTTCTTCACAACCAGGATCGAAAAGGGTGGAAGCGGGCTTGGTCTCTACATATCGAACTTCATAGTACATGAGCATAACGGCTCGCTCTCGTTCGAGTCAGCCAGAGGAGTAGGAACCGTCTTTACCGTACGCCTGCCGGCAGCCGGATAGCCCCATTAAAGCTCTTCAAGCCTCTTTCTGAATGTCTGGCGGGTAACCCCCAGGAGTTCCGCAGCCATCCCCTTCCTTCCTCCGCTCCGTTTGAGCGCCTCGTGAAACATAATCTGCTCGATCTGCTCCAGGGTCGGGAATCCGGGGAAAACAAGGTGTATGCTGAACTGCCCGCTATCAAATTTCCCTTTCGTGCTCCGCATGACCACTTGTTTCGTTGTAAGCCCCGGGATATCCTCCTGTGTCAGAAGGCCGCTCATGTTTGTCACAACGGCATTGCTGACCCTGTTTACCAGCTCCCTCACGTTTCCGGGGAAGTCATACTCGCAGAGCATGTATTGCAATTCAGTGGAAATCTTAGGTACGGGTTTTCCCATCTCAGTTGCCGCCTGCGCGGCAAAATGTTTGACAAGTGGGAGAATGTCTTCCTCCCGATCCCGGAGAGGGGGTATATGCAGGCAGTGGTGACTGAGGCGGTGGTAAAGGTCCTCCCTGAATTTACCTGTTGCAAGAAGCTTCGTGAAGTCCCTGTTCGAAGCGGCCACGATACGCGCATCGCTTCTCTGTAAAAGGTCCGACCCAAGCCTGTAGTACTCTTTTTCCTGCAACAGCCGGAGAAGTTTGACCTGAGACTGGGGTTCGAGATCTCCAATCTCGTCGAGGAACAGCGTCCCCCCTTGAGCCTGAGCTATCAGCCCTTCCCGCGATTCGGATGCTCCGGTGTATGCGCCTCTCTTGTGACCGAAAAGGGTGTCGTCGAACATGAGAGTGTCAAGTCCTGCCAGGTTGAGAGGTACGAATTTCCCCTTCAGACCGCTGGCCTTGTGTACTGCAGAAGCTATCAGTTCCTTTCCCACCCCTGTTTCCCCGGTAATTAACACCGGGTACCGGGAGGGGGAGATGGTTTCGATCAGCTTGAAAATGGATTGCATTTTCCCGCTGCATGAGATGATGTGACGGAAGTTTTCAGGTTTCCCCAGTGGGGTTCCCAGCAGGTATTCCCGCAGCTGCCGGTTCTGGCTTGAGAGTTCCGATATCTTCAGGGCATTTGTCAGGCAGGAGATGAGGCGGTTTGCATCAAGCGGCTTGGTGACGTAATCGAACGCTCCCTGTTTCATGCAGAGCACTGCGGTGCTGATATCGCTGACCCCGGTCATTATCACCACGGGAAGTGACGGGTATGACTTGTTGACCACCGGCAGAAGGTCAGAACCAGTAACAACAGGCATCACCCAGTCCATGAAGAGTACAGAATAGATCCCTTTTCCAAGCTCTTCCAGAAGCCTGCTGCTGTCGGGAAGCGTTATGACTCTGCAGAGACCGCTTGATTCGGCAACAAATCGTATCTCGTCAAGGAAGTCGGTGTCGTCATCGACGAATAGAGCATACGGCAATTGATCAGATGCATTCTCCGGCATGTCCATTGTCCCCCCGGCTCTTCCCGATTGTCACGCGCTCAAGAAACAGTGAAATAAAAGGCCGCACCCTCACCGGTCTTTCCTTCTGCCCAGATTTTACCGCCGTGACGGTGAATGATCCGTTGTGTCGTTGCCAGACCAATGCCGATTCCTTCAAAGTCGTTGATGTTGTGAAGCCGTTGAAAGGCACCGAATAATTTATCAGCATATCCCATATCGAATCCGACACCATTGTCTTTAATGAAATATATGACAGTTCCGTTCTGTTCATAAGAGCCGAATTCTATGATTGTCTCCGCAACAGGAGAGGTGTATTTCCAGGCATTTACGAACAGATTCTCCAGAGCTATCCGGAGAAGTACGGGATCTCCATTTGCCGTGATGCCGGGATGAATGTCAATACGTACCTGTCGCCCTTCTGCCTTCTCCAGAAAGGGTTCGGAGATCTCGTGCATGATACCGCTTAGATCAACCTGTTTTGTAACAATTTCGTTCCTGTTCACCCTTGATAGTTTAAGGAGGGACTCTATCATCTGTTCCATTCGGGTACTCGCGACGCGAATGCGCTCCAGATAGCCCTTTGCATCTTCTTCAAGGCGGTCGCCGAAATCCTCACTGAGTATCGAGATGTATCCGCTGATGTGTCGGACCGGCGCACGCAGGTCGTGTGATACCGAGTAACTGAATGACTCCAGTTCGTTGTTGGCTGTCTCAAGGGATTGCTTCTGGCGGAGGAGGTCTTCGTTGAGCCAGCTTATCTCTTCCTGGGCATGGCGATGCTGCTGGATTTCACTTTCCAATTGGGAGGTTCGCTCGATTACGCGCTGTTCAAGCCCTATGTTGAGAGTTCTGATCTCCTCTTCCGTCTGAAGCCGAATGGCAAAGTCGGTGGACAAGGCGACAGCCATGCTGTCGAAAGTTTTGGCAAGTTCGCCAAGTTCACCACCTTTCACCTGGTCAGAGACCCATGGACGGAGATCGCCGGCGGCGAACCGTGTCGAGGCTTCCGTAAGCTTTGAAACCGGCTGAATTATGGATCTGGTGGCAATCTTGCGGGCAATTAACAGGGCCAGCACGAGAAACGGGGTGAGGAGCAACAAGCTGTAGAGTAAGGCCATGTTTGCTTTAGACACAGCCGCCTTGACCGGGATGCCGGTGCGAATATACATATACGGGTCGGGTTCTCCGTCCAGGCGAAGTTTGTAGTACGAGGTAAATCGTATGGCTCCATCAAGACCCGGGCCGATATAAGCCCCTTTATCATTCGGGCTCTCTGTCATTTGCCGGTAAAGGACCGCATTGTCCTGCTTGCCGACAAATTGCGATGGATTTAAGCCTCGTGCCAGCACGGTTCCTTTATGGTCGAACAGGGCATAGCTGGTCCCCGGAGGGAGATTCGATTGTTCCAGACGGGTGGTGAAATGTTGAAGATTGAGGTTCAAGGCGATAACGCCGATGATTTCATTCTTGTCGTTTCTGTAGGGATATCCGAAGCTTATAGTTGGCTTGGAGAATATCCTCCCGACGATATATTCTCCGGAGGAGAACTGCCCGCTTGCCAAGGCATTCACGAAATATCTTCTGTCGGAAACTGAAAAAATATTTTTCAAAGGGACGGCAGATGCCCACATCTCCCCTGATCGATCGGCGATGAAGATATTCAGGTACTGAGGGCTGATCTTGAGGATCTCTCGTAATATAGCTTCCGTTTTTACGACATTCCTGCTTTGAATCTCCGGAATCTGGGCTATCACGCACAACAGCTGATGTGAAGCGGTAACAAGAAGCTTTTGCTCAGCTGCAATATCATCGGCCAGTCTCTGGGATTCCAGACGAGTAGCGGCTATGGCGTCATCGCGCTGATCCATGGCGGAATAGGTCAGGATTCCCACTGTAGGCAGCGCAACTACGAAGATTATCAGGAGTAATTGTGATTTAATTGTCATGTAACGTGACGATTCCGGCATCTTATGATGTAGTATAGCTAATGATTGCAGAAATTCATTGGAGAGTTACACAATCCATTGCACGTTCATAAACTTCTCATCGGGATAACGCAATGATTCCTGAAATCATGATTGTAATGCACATTACCTTAATACAGGCCGAACATCATCCTGTAAATTCAGTATCCAAGAATACCGGATGCCGTCAAAATGAAAGCAGTCGGACGAAAATCTGGTACAACTTCAGGATAAGGCGCTTCTTCGCACAGGAGATATTTCCAGCCCGGAGTACCCATGCTTTCCAAAGAAATCAGCCGCATTGAGAACATCCGTCCCTATAAGGCCCTGGTAGCGGCATCATTGATCGTGCCGCTCCTGCTCTTCTTGATAGTCACCTGGCAGGAGTATCAATCTGATCTGCAAGGATTGAAACAGCATGTCCTGAGCACCACGGAGATATTGCACCAGCATGCGGAGAACGTATTTGAAACCCATCAGCTCATTGCCGAGAGGATCAGTGACCGGCTAAGAGGTTTGACCTGGGATGAGATCGGTCGCTCAGCCGAGATCCAGCAGTATCTCAAAAAGATCGAAGCCGAATATCCACAGGTCCATGCGATCTGGCTCGCTGATACGTCTGGGGTGGTCCGGAATGCGAGCCGGCCACTACCCGCATCCCCGGTAAGCGTTGAGGATCGAGATTACTTCAAGATGCTTAGTGAGGCTGATGTCGGAACCTTTGTCGGAAACATTGTCAGACCCCGTGTTATCAAGGATCTCAATTTTAACATCGTACGCAGGCGCGCGAGTGAATCCGGCGAATTTAACGGGGTCATTATCATCACGGTTTTCCCCGAGTATTTCAACGGTTTCTGGAACAACGTGATGCAGAAACGTAGCAGTGCCGCTGCATTAATCAGGGGTGACGGGATGATGCTTGCCCGAGCCCCAGGCCTTGATCCCAATGTATTGCAACTCCCCCCAGATGCCCCCACTGCTCAAGCAATTAAAGGTGCCGAGGCAGGGTCATTCTTCGGCAGATCCTTCCATGACGGTTCCGAACGGTTCTACGCTTTCCGGAAAGTGGGAAAATACAATGCGTACTTGATCTATGGTGTCGATGTCGAGGCAGCTTTACAGGAATGGAAGACAGATCTCGTCGTCTATGGAAGCCTTTACGGTCTGGCGACATCGGCACTCCTGCTGCTTTCGCTGGTGGCCATGCGTCGTGCAAGGAACGAGCAGTTGGCCGTTCATCACTGGCAGGATTCGGCAGGGGAGTTGAGCGCCAAGAGTACGGAGCTTAAGTTAGCCATTCATCGGCTTCAACTTGCCACTTCATCTGCAAGGTTGGGTGTCTGGGATTGGGATATCCCAAGCAATGCCATGGTATGGGATGACCGGATGCTGGAGCTTTACGGGGTCTCGCGCGAAGACTTCGCCGGTGGGGTCGAGGAGTGGGAAAACAGGCTGCATCCTGAAGACCGGGCAATGGCTTTTGAGGAGGTTCAGGCTGCTATACGCGGAGACAGACCATTCGACACGGTCTTCCGCATAGTTAATCCGGATGGGGCCACGCTGCATATCAAGGCGAATGCCCTCGTAATCAGGGATTCTGACGGCAACGCCATCCGGATGATCGGTATAAATCAGGATATTTCCGAGAGCAGGAGAATGGAAGATGAAATACGGCAATCACGCGACATGTTGGAGATGCACGTCGTTGAACGGACCCATGAACTTGCCCTTACCATCAATACACTGCGCGATGAAATCTCTGCGCGAAAATTATTCGAGAAAGAGCTCAAGGTCAGCGAATTAACGATACGACGCCTGAACCGGCTTTACGCGGTATTGAGTTCGACGAATCAGGCCATTGCCCGCAATAATGACCGCGAGCCGCTATTCCGTGAGCTCTGTCGCATTGCGGTCGAACAGGGAGGCTTCAGACTGGCCTGGGTGGGATTGCTGGAGAAGGCGACTGGGCTGGTCAATGCCGTTGCTTCATACGGAGAGACCGGTTATCTCGATGAGATCCGGATTGCGGTCACGGAGGAGCCTGAAGGGATGGGGCCTACCGGTAGAGCCATCCGGGAAGGGACCTATTGTATCTGCAACAACTTCCAGGGTGACCCCACTACTATTTCCTGGCACGAGAGAGCCATCGCCCACGGCTTATTCGCTGCGGCAAGCATCGCGATCAGGCATAACAACGAGGTTATAGGTGCATTGACTCTGTATGCCGGAGAGATGGAGTTCTTTGACTCCCAGCAGGTTGCCCTGCTTCAGCAGATTGCTACTGATCTATCCTTCGCCCTTGAGAACAATGAAAAGGAACTCCTCCGTAGAAATGCCGAACAGGCACTCTTGGAGGAAACCGTAGAGCGGCTGAAGGCTACGATGGAACTAAGAAAAAAGGAACAGTTGCTCATTCATCAGAGTCGTCTGGCGGCAATGGGAGAGATGATAGGCAATATCGCCCATCAATGGCGTCAGCCGTTGAATACGTTGGGGCTGATAGTCCAGTCAATGCAATTCTTCAGCGATATCAGTGTGTTGCCAAAAGAGGAGCTGAATGCTCATGTTAAAAAGGCCATGGAAGTGATCAGACACATGTCGCAAACCATTGATGATTTCCGGGATTTCTTCAAGCCTGAAAAGGAGATGGTCCCTTTCCATGTCAGGGAGGTTGTGACAAAAACCATATCCCTTGTCGAGGGGAGTTTCAATAGTATTGGCGTGAAAATCGAACTGAATGTCATGGGTGATCCTTTTGTCACCGGTTTTCCGAACGAATATTCTCAGGTTCTTCTCAATATCATGATAAACGCGAGGGATGCATTGGTGGAGCGTACGATAACGGATCCAAAGGTTGTTATTTCCATACGAGAGGCAGACGGGAAATCATTGGTAACCGTCTCGGACAATGCGGGAGGTATTCCGGGAGAAATCATGGAGAAAATATTCGATCCGTATTTTACCACCAAGGGCCCGGACAAAGGGACAGGCCTTGGGCTTTACATGGCAAAGGTCATACTAGAGCAAAAGATGAAAGGTAAACTGCGCGTCTCCAATACCGACCGTGGTGCGGAATTCAGGATGGAGGTCTGATATGGAAAGCGTTAAAGCTCTCTCCATACTGTTTGTAGAAGACGAGCAAGAGACCAGGAACCTTCTCGCCGCTGTTCTCACGAGAAAATATCCGAACATCCGGCTCTATCAGGCAGATAACGGGAAAAGAGGGCTGGAACTTTTCCTGCAGTACCTTCCTGATATTGTTATCACTGACATCAGCCTGCCGCAGATGGATGGGATTAAAATGGCAGACGAAATCAAGCTTTTGAATCAGAATACAACGATCATAGCCATTACCGCTCACAACCTTGATCCGGAGCGCACCTGCGCCAGTATCAGTCACTATCTGGAGAAGCCGCTGCTCTATAGCGATCTGTTTTCAGTGATAGACAGTTTCTTGCCCTGAATTTTCAGATGATTACAAGCTCATTGTTCCGACATGTTGCGGTAGGCGTGTCATGGTGTCGACCATGAGAAAGCTGTTTGATATTATGGGAAGTTAGTGTTATTGATCGTAGGGGATGATATGCAACCGATCTTAATTATTGCTGCGGTGAACCTGGAACTCTCGTATCTTCTTCGTGCCTTTACGGGTGAGCTGCTGCAGGGAGAGGCGTTTCCCGAGGTTTATAGGGGATGGGCAGGCAATAAGCCAGTTCTGCTTGCCCTCTCGGGTATGGGTAAGGTAAATGCGGCCAGTGCTGCATCGGTGCTGCTTCATACGTGGAAACCGGCACTGGTTATCAATACCGGTTGTGCGGGCGCCTATCCTGACAGTGGACTTTCGGTAGGCGACCTGGCTCTGGCCTCCGGCGAACTGTTCGGGGATGAAGGGGTGCTGACCCCGGAAGGCTGGAAGTCGCTCGAGTGCATAGGTATCCCGGTCCTTGAGAGGAAGGGGAATCGTTACTTCAATGAGATTCCGCTCTCCTTTTCTGCTGCGGAGCAGGCGATGAGGCTCGCCTCTGCCATTGATATCCCTCTCCGTCGCGGGCGATTCGTGACGGTGTCAACATGCAGCGGCACGACAGCTCGCGGTCAGGAACTCCAAGCACGATTTGGAGGGATATGCGAAAACATGGAAGGTGCTGCAATTGCCCAGGTCGCCATGCAATATAACGTCGATTGTCTTGAGGTACGGGGGATAAGCAATATGGTGGAGGACCGGGATCTGACGAGATGGGACATCCCTTTGGCCGTTGAACGGGCCCAGCGATTCATTCTCAAGTACATTGAACAATGGTAGCCTTGTGAACGGTGACCCTCGTGCCTTGAGCCTGTCGTTGGGGTATTCTCCCTGCCCAAACGACACCTATATCTTTCATGCGCTCGTAAACGGACTGGTTTCATCTGCGAGCAGTTTCACCGAGCGACTTGAGGACGTGGAGACACTCAACCGCCTGGTGCTGGCCGGTGCGCTGGATGTGAGCAAAATATCGTATGGACTCCTGGGACATGTCCGAGACAGATACTGTCTGCTAAGTTCAGGTGGTGCGCTTGGGCGGAGTTGCGGTCCGCTTTTGGTGGCACCACGTCAGATGCCGCTAGAAAACCTGAGAGGGCAGCCGATAGCCGTCCCCGGTGAGTTCACCACTGCCTGTCTTCTGCTGAAGCTTTGTAATGCAGGTTTTGACCGGTTGGTATTCATGCCGTTTCACGCGATCATGAGTAATGTCGCTGAGGGGAAGGTCGCTGCTGGAGTGATTATCCACGAATCGCGCTTTACCTACCATGAAGCGGGGCTGGTGAAGTTGCTGGATCTGGGGGAGTGGTGGGAGTCGTCGACCGGCTTACCCATACCTCTTGGCGGCATTGTGGCAAAGCGATCTCTGGGAAGGGAGTGCCTGAAATCCCTTGAACGGGAGGTTGCTGCCAGTGTCACCTACGCACGGTCCCATCCGGAGGCTGCACGGGGGTATATCCGCAGCCACTCTCAGGAGATGAGTGACGAGGTCTGCGATGCCCATATAGGGCTCTATGTCAACGATTTCACCCTCTCCCTCGGAGAGGAAGGGATTAAAGCAGTACAGCACCTGATGGATCGTGCTGAAAAGGCGGAGCTGATACCTCGCTCTACCAATGGACTGTTTGCAGAGTAGTGCTTCATTGTCCGAAAGCTATTTTAGTAGCTACAATTCCTGAGTAGCCGGGAGAGATAAGGGAGATGGAACAAAGCGACCGAATCCGAGTGCTCCTTGTTGACGATGACGAGGACGATTACGTCATCACCAGGAAGTTTCTTGCCGCAAGTCGATGGGGGAGCTTTGATCTGGAATGGATGTGTTCCTATGAAAGCGGGCTGGAAGCACTACGTGCGAAACGGCACGACATCTACATTCTAGACTACAACCTTCGTGGACGAAATGGCCTGGACCTTATACGGGAGGCCCATACTGCAGGCAGCCGAGCGCCGATGATCGTGCTTACCGGCATAGACAACAGGGACATTGACCTGGAGGCGATGAAGGCCGGTGCTGTGGATTTTCTGGTGAAGGTGGAGCTGAGTGCCGATTCGTTGGAGCGCTCCCTCCGATACGCTCTGCAGCGGAGCCGGGTGGAGGAGGCCCTTAGAAAGACAGCCGATGGACTGGCAAAGGCACAGATGATAGCCCACATTGGAAACTGGGAGTGGAATATCACGACCAATGCAATGTCATGGTCGGATGAGATATACCGGATTTTCGGGCTCTATCCTCAGGCGTTTGCCGCTTCTTACGAGGCCTTTCTCCGAATTGTCCACCCTGAAGACCGCACCCTGGTAAACTCCAAGATTAATGAGGCCCTGTATGGGCGCCAGGAGTACAGATTCGAGCACCGACTGATCATCCCGTCCGGCGGTGAACGAATAGTGCATGAACAGGGGGAGGTTACTTATGACAGTAAAGGGTCGCCGCTTCTGATGGTCGGCACGGTGCAGGATATCACCGAACAGCGACGGTCCGAGGATGCTCTCCGCTTGATGGAACAGAAATATTCCAAGGCGTTCCACTCCAGCCCTGACTGGGCAGTCATGACTCGCGTGGCCGACGGCCGCTATATCGAGGTGAACGACGCATTTTTGAGTAAAACCGGGTACACGCGTGAGGAGGTTGTCGGTCGCACCTCCATCGAGCTGGGTATCTGGGTAGATCCTATGCAGCGTGTGAAGATGCTCAAGTTCCTGGACGAGTTCGGAAAAGTCCGCAACCTTGAAGCCGAGTTTCGTATCAAGTCAGGGGAGTTGAGGACCATGCTCTGGTCTGCGGAAGTGATCGAAATCAATGAAGAGGCTTTCTTGATAGCCGTAGCACGAGACGTTACCGAGCAGCGTCAGCTGGAAAAGGATCTTCTGGAGAGCCAGGTAGAGCTCGTGAGGAAGCATCAAGAGCTGACAAGGATCTTTGCCCAGGTCGAGACCGTAAAGAAGGAGTGGGAAACGACCATGGATCATGTGGGGGATATGGTCATTCTTGCTGATGCTGAAGGTAAGATCAAGAGGTGCAACCGCGCGTTCCAGGATTTTGTCGGTTTGACATACAGTCAGATCCTCGGCAGTGACTGGGTTGAGCTGCTCCATCAGTACGACCTTATAACCGGCACGATTTTTCTTCAGAGCATCGAACTCTACCATGAACCGACAGGCCGCTGGTTCGTCCTTAATCCATATCCGTTCCAGGATAAGCAGCTTCAGGAAATTTCCGGAACGGTAATTACCATTCACGATACGACTGAGTTAAAACAGGTATCCGCTCAACTGGAGATGGCAATCAGTGAGCTTGAGGCCAAGAGGAAGAGTTGATGTCTCCGCAATTTATGTAATGATGTCGAATGTTTGTAGCTGCTTCTGGCTATTTTCCCTTGACCGTTTACTGTAGCGCGTGCTATAAGACAGCCTCGCCCAAAAGGAGGTGCGCATGGCGCCAGTGAACCTGCGGGTCAGCTTGGTTGCGGCACTCGTTGTCGGCCAGCTGTTCCTGCTGCTCCACACACTTCCTGTGCAGGCCGAAACTGTAGCAGCAGATAGTGGTCACGCGCAGAGTGCCGAAGAGGCACAGCCGGTAAGCAACGGAGACGAGGGACGTGCCTCGTACTATGCCAAACGGTACAATGGCAGACGGACAACATCGGGTGCACGCTACAGCCCCGAAAAAATGACGGCGGCTCATTCCACGCTCCCTTTCGGGACCAAGGTCAGGGTTATCAATCTGGCCAATGACCAGGAGGTCGTGGTAACGGTAAATGACCGCTGTAGGCCCCGCAAGAAACCTTTCATAGACCTTTCCCGTGCGGCCGCAAGGCAGCTGGGTTTCCTCGGGAAAGGATTGACTAGGGTTAGGATCATTCCGCTGGAGGATGATGCGGGCTAGCAGGTGAAACAACAAATTCAAAGGGCGAACACAGAAACGGCCGGGGAGTGTATCCCCGGCCGTTTCTGCGTTCGCCCATCCAGGGTCACATGGTGGACCCCAATGTCAGGGTGTTTTAGCTTTTGTGGAACTCTTAGCCTTTGGTTTGGCTTTCGACGGGCTCTTTTTTGACTTTTTCCCTTTTTTCGACTTGCTCTTCTTATGTCTCTTCGGTTCTGCGGATAGTTCGTCGCGAATGTTGCTGAGGAGCACAGTCGGTTCCTCCAGGGCCGGATCCGCCTGCTTTGCAGCCTCCAGGGCCTCCTTGGCTTCCTTGATGTGGCCGGTCTTCATGTATGCCCTGCCCAGGGCGTTAAGTGCCTTTGCATGGTCCTCTTTGAGATTTACGGCCTCCTTGTACGACGCAAGGGCCTCCTCGTAGCTTTTCTTGAACTCGTAGACAAGCCCCAGCTTGTAATGGCTGTTGGGGTCCTTGGGGGTCATCTCCACGTTTTCCTTCAAAAGCGTGATAAGCTCGTCATAATTTTTGTTTTTTACATAGATCGCAGTGAGGGCGTTGCGGGCCTCTGCGTCATCCTTCTTAAGGCGAAGGATCTCTTTGAACTGTTTCTCTGCCTCATCCCCGAGGCTGTGTTTTCTGTAGAGCAGCGCCAGTTCCCTGCGAGCCTCAATACCTTCAGGCTGAAGCTTGATTGCTTCGGTGTACGAGTCAATCGCCTCCTTGGGGTCCTTGGACTGGCTCTGAATTCTGGCTAGTCGTATATACAGCTGTGTATCGTCCGCTCTCAGCTTCAGGAGTTCACGGTACTGTTCGGTCGCCTGGGTTGAGCTTCCTCGGGCGGCATAGATCTCTGCCAGCCTGTAGCGTGAATCTGCATGGTTTGGCGCGCTCTTGATCGCCTGCCGGTATTCCACAACAGCCTCATCGATGAGACCCTTCTTTTCAAAGATCTGTCCTATCAGGTAGTGGAGCGGGGCGTTCGCACCATTAAGACGGAGAACCTCCCGATATTCGGCTATGGCGTCATCAGGACGCTCGCTGGCAGAGAGGGCGTCACCCAGCTTCTGGTGCGCGGCGGGGAAGTCCGGCTTGAGCTTGACAGCCGACTGATACTCAGCCAGGGCTTTCTCGAATCTCCGTTCTGCCATGAAGGCGTCACCCTTCCTCATATGATCCAAGTGGAGATCGGGTGAAGGCTTTGGAGAAACGCCTGCAAGAAGAAATTCGAAATCTGCGGATTTTCTGTCACCCATCCGATCGTAAAGTTCTCCAAGCCTCCGGTGGATCTCCTTGCTCTGGGGGTTCGCTGCCAGTGTCTTCTTCAGTTCGTCAAGGGCCTTGTTGTACTGCTTGCGGGCAATGGATATCTCGGAAAGCCCCAGACGGGCTGCTTCAGAGGTGGGTTGTGAAAAAAGAGCCCTGTTGTATTCGGACTCAGCCTTATCCAGCTGGTTCTGTTGCATGTAGAGCCGTGCAAGGTCAATGTGAAGCCGAGCATCTGTCGGTGCGGACTTGAGCGCCTCACCGAGGTGGTACTGTGCCAGTGGATATAATTGCCGTTCGGAGAATACCCTGGCTAATCCTCTATGGTAGATGGGAGAGTTGTTCGCATTTACTGCCCTGGTAAGCTCAACGGCTGCATCATCCATCATCCCTTTATCTATGTAGATAAGCCCCAGGCTGCCGCCGGCCAGTGTAAAAGCCGGGTCGAGGCGGAGGGCTTCGCGATAATCGGCGACAGCTGCATCAAGGTTTCCTGCAGCCTCCATCCTTCGGCCTTTAATATAGCGTCCGACTGCTCCGTCCGGACAGATCAGGCCGGCACGGGTCTCTGCCGCAGCCAGTTCGGATTCATCTGACTTGGCAGCCCTTTCCAGAATCTCGCGGGCCTCCCCACATTTGTCTGAGCTTCCGAATCCCCAATTGAAACCGCAGGTGAACAGAGCAAGTAGTCCTATCGAAATCAGCTTCAGAGGTCGTTTCATGGTCGTCTCGCAGTAGTTATTGGTGAAAAGTGTGCGCAGTATACATATCATAGGCTGTTAATTCAAAGGTTTTCGGATCAATTGACTCAAAGGTGCGCAGCCATAGGCATTTCGGCTCCGCAAAGCTCTCCCGCGCCTTGACTTTCGGGGCAAAGATGGTTAAATCATCTGAGTCAATATGGAGTGACTGTATTTTTAAGGGGTTTTTGACAGCCCCTCTCGTGGGGGTAGCAATGCCCATCATACCAAAGGATCCACTTGATTGGTTGACGCTTTTCCGTCAGCAGGTGGATGTGATCTTCAATTATCTCTCCAGTCCCGAAAGACTGAGAGGGAAGGAAGAGAGCGAATATGTCCCGCTGGTGGATATATTTGAGACTGCGAAAACCTATGTTGTAGAGTTTGAGCTCCCCGGCTTCGAACGTAGCGACCTGAGGCTCACGATTTGCTGCAATACACTGCTGCTGGAGGGGGTCAAACGCAAGGAACAGAATCGGCGGAATCTCCGCTTCATCCGTGTTGAACGCCATTTCGGACATTTTTCACGGATGGTAGAGATTCCTCCCAAAGTCGATATACAGGGAGTTCACGCAAGGTACGACAAAGGTGTATTGTCTGTCTCCTTTCCCTGCCTACCGGACAAGCAGAAGATTATCCGCGACGTTCATATCGACTGAACAGAATATTTCAAGGAGAAGTAAATTATGGAAAACAACAAGCAGCAGGATGGCGAAGAGCTGAAGATCCCTGACGTGCTGCCGCTTCTTCCGGTACGTGATGTGGTGGTCTATCCCTATATGATCCTCCCTTTGTTCGTAGGCCGGGAGATATCCATTGCTGCGGTTGACCACGCACTTTCCGGTGACCGCCTGATATTTTTGGCTACACAGAAGGAAGTGGGAGACGAAGACCCGGAACCCGAGGCCATCTACGAGGTCGGCACGGTGGCGATGATCATGCGGATGCTCAAGCTTCCGGACGGAAGGGTTAAAATACTGGTGCAGGGGCTGACCAAGGCTCGGATCACCGAATACCTCTCCGCACGACCCTACTATTCTGTCCATCTGGAAAGGATAACTGAGCCTGCCGATACCGAGGCCTCGCTTGAAACCGAAGCGATGATCAGGACCATCAAGGAGCAGTTGAACAAGATTGTCTCTCTTGGAAAGGTCATCTCTCCCGAGGTCATGGTGATTGTAGAGAACATGCAGGATTCCGGGAGTCTGGCTGACCTGGTGGCCAGTAACATCGGCCTGAAGGTTGAGGATGCACAGAAACTCCTGGAGATATTCGATCCCATTGAACGGCTGAAACGTGTGAACGAGCTTCTCAATAAGGAGTCGGAGCTTCTCGACATGCAAGCCCGAATCCAGTCGGCCGCCAAGGAGGAGATGGGCAAAAGCCAGCGGGAATACTATCTCCGCGAGCAGCTCAGGGCAATCCAGCAGGAGTTGGGTGAAACCGATGCCCGTGCTGAGGAGATCGCCGAGCTTCGCAAGGCGATTGAAGCCTCAAAGATGCCGGAACCTGTCGAGAAGGAAGCCCTGAAACAGCTTGGCCGTCTGGAGCAGATGCATCAGGATGCAGCCGAGTCAGGTATGCTCAGGACATTCCTCGACTGGATGGTGGAACTTCCCTGGTCAAAGTCAACCCGTGACTCGCTGGAGATCAAGAAAGCCAAAAAGATCCTTGATGAGGACCACTACTACCTGGATAAGATCAAGGAGCGGATTCTGGAGTTCCTGGCTGTCCGCAAGCTGAAAAAAAGCTCTAAAGGGCCAATCCTCTGTTTTGTGGGTCCCCCGGGGGTAGGCAAGACCTCACTGGGGAAATCCATTGCCCGTTCCATGGGGCGTAAGTTCGTCAGGATATCACTGGGTGGTGTTCGTGATGAAGCTGAGATTCGCGGCCACCGGCGGACGTACGTCGGTGCTCTGCCCGGGCGTATACTGCAGGGTCTCAAGCAGGCAGGTTCCAACAACCCGGTATTCATGCTGGACGAACTGGACAAGCTCGGCTCAGACTTCCGGGGAGACCCGTCGTCCGCGCTTCTGGAAGTGTTGGATCCCGAGCAGAACTTCATGTTCTCGGACCACTACATTAATCTGCCTTTCGACCTCTCCAATGTGATGTTCATAGCCACGGCCAACCAGTTGGATACCATTCCGGGGCCGCTACGCGACCGGATGGAGGTGATTTCACTGGCAGGATACACCGAGGAGGAGAAGCTTCAGATCGCCAGACGCTATCTCGTACCCCGGCAGACCAAGGAAAACGGCATTTCCTCGAAATACATTACCATTACTGACGAGGCGGTAAAGTCGGTAATCTCCAAATACACCCGCGAATCAGGCCTCAGGAATCTGGAACGGGAGATAGGCTCCATCTGCAGGAAGATTGCACGACGTATTGCTGAAGGGGAGAAACGGCATTTTTCGGTCAATGCCACGGCAGTGCACAAGTATCTCGGTCCTCCAAGATTTCTCCGTGAGGAGGAGATGGACAAGAACGAGATCGGCGTTGTCACGGGACTTGCCTGGACTCCCGTCGGAGGGGAGATCCTCTACGTTGAGGCGATTATCATGCAGGGGAAGGGGGGGCTCACCCTTACCGGACAACTTGGTGACGTGATGAAGGAGTCTGTACAGGCGGCGCTTTCCTGGATACGGGCCAAGGAAAAGGAGCTCGGTCTAGCCGAGGATTTTTTCCACACTACAGAGATACATGTCCATGTTCCTGCAGGTGCCATTCCGAAGGATGGTCCATCTGCCGGAGTTACCATGGCCACGGCCTTGGTATCTGCGCTAACCAAGATTCCGGTACGTAAGGATGTAGCCATGACCGGCGAGATAACCCTGCGCGGAAAGGTTCTCCCAATCGGGGGGCTTAAGGAGAAGATCCTTGCGGCTGTGCGGGCCGGGGTGACAACCATCATCATTCCCGAGCAGAATCGAAAAGACCTGGAAGATGTGGCGAAGAACATCCTGAAAAAGGTCACGATTGTCTCTGCCAAGGAGATTGATGACGTTCTCAAGGTTGCGCTGGAGAGCTATCCCCCGGTTAAGCATGCTGCGGCAAAACCACCTGCCCCGGCCAGGAAATCGGTAAGACGACCTGCTGGAGCAGTGCCTGGCGGAACGGCTTGAATCTCGGCTCGTTGGGCGAATTCGGACTTATCGGCAGGATTGCTTCGCAGGTCTTGATGGGGGAGGGTGTCTGCTGCGGAATAGGTGATGATGCCGCATCACTGGAACCAACACCTGGCAATCTTCAGCTCATTACCTCGGACATGCTACTTGAGGGGGTTCATTTCGACCTTGCCTATTCACCGCCTGCACTCCTCGGGCGCAAGTCGCTTGCAGTCAATCTATCCGATATGGCTGCCATGGGTGGGAGACCACGCTGGTTCCTCCTTTCACTTGGGATACCGGACTCCATGCAACTCGATTTTATTGACTCATTCGTCAAGGGGTTGCTGGATATGGCTGCGGAGTATGGGGTCGTGCTGGTAGGAGGGGATACCTGTGCTTCCAAAGGTGGACTGGTTGTCAGTATCACTCTGATAGGAGAGCAGTCCCCGGACAAGGTCATATATCGCAAAGGGGCACTGCCAGGGGATTTGGTCTGTGTCACCGGGACTTTGGGGGATTCTGCATTAGGTCTTGCCGAACTCAGGGGCGGGTTGAGGAGCGGTCGAGCGATCGACCGACACCTGAATCCGGTCCCACGCTGTACCGAAGCGATTCTACTGAGCGAGGCACGACTCCCGTCGGCAATGATCGACGTGAGTGACGGACTCCTTGCGGACCTTGGACACATTCTGGAACTCTCGGGTGTCGGCGCGACGGTCGATATCGATCGGATACCCCGTTCAACCCATTTTTATGAGGCTGCGGCAGGATTTGCCCCTGATCCCCTGCAACTGGCTCTTGCAGGTGGTGAGGATTACGAACTGCTCTTTACCGTTGCGCCCGAGCGCTGGGCTGAAGTGGAGAGCTCCCTTCATGACCGGCTCCAGGTAACGGTGGTGGGAGAGATAACAGCGAATAGATCTCTCGATGTCATTGCAGCTGACAGGAGCCGGTATCGCCCTGCAATCAGTGGATTCAGCCATTTCTGACCCTACAATGCACTCACGATTAAAGGACAGGGGCATTCATCTTGCCGAAGTTGCCGAACCTGATATCCCGCTGGCGGATATGGAGACTATCCGGTTTCTGCTTGCTGAACGAACCGGCTTCAGTCTCTACAGCTACAAGGACAAGTGCATAAAGAGGAGGATCGGCATAAGGATTCGGGCGACCCATTCAGGTTGCGCTGCCGAGTATTGTCGTCTGCTACTGCAGGACGACAAGGAAATTCTCAAGCTCTTTAAGGTTCTCACAATACATGTGACCCATTTTTTCCGTAACCCTTCGGTCTTCATTAAACTGAAGGAAGAGGTCATTCCTGCACTCTTCGATGGTGCCGGTGCTGAGGAGGGGCTTACCTTCTGGAGTGTAGGTTGCGCAACTGGTGAGGAGCCATACTCCCTTGCCCTGCTCCTTAAGGAATACTTCGGGCCCTTGATTGCCCGAAGGCCGGTATCTCTCCTTGCTACGGACATTAATGGCGAAGTTCTTGATGCTGCACGACAGGGGCTGTATGGAGCTGAACGCCTCGGGGAGATTCCAGCGGATCTCCTTGAGCGGAATTTTGTGTCGGAAAACGGTAAATTTCGCCTGAATGACGATGTGAGGGGTATGGTGGACTTTCGTCAGAGCGACCTGTTTTCCGGAGTGCCTTTTCCAAAGAGCGACCTGATTCTCTGTCGAAATGTCCAGATCTATTTTGAGCGGATTCGGCAGGAGGAGTTGCTCAAGGGTTTTTACAATGCCCTGTCCGGGGGTGGTTTTCTGGTATTGGGTAAGTCTGAAACGCTGGTTGGAGATGCTCGAAGCATGTTCCGGTCAGTCTGCCCTGTAGAGAGAATCTATAGGGCTGTTAGGCATGAGAAGAACTTGATTAGTGTATAGATAAAGGGCGTATCTCTGACATGCTGCTGGAGAGGAGGTGGATGTGATGCATATACCGATAGGGTACAAGTTTATTCTCGGCTGTCTGGTGGTAGTCGCAACGGTTGCGTTCGTGCCCAACGTTATCCAGCAGCTTGGATATGCACCTGAGATAACCACCGTCCTTTCCTACGTAGTAGCAGTTACCATCGGACTGATCCTGGGATGGTTCATTTCACGAAGGGTGAGCAGAAACATCGCGATCCTTACCTCTTCCACAGAGGCCATCAGTTCCGGTGACCTGACCAGCGACATTGCCATATACAAATCCCGTTTCCCGGACGAGACCCATGATATGGCAGTATCAATCAACCTCATGGCTGAAAACCTCCGATCACTGGTCCTGCAGATCCGTGAGAGCTCCAAGGGTGTTGCCGAAGCTGCGCAGACTCTTTCATCCTCTGCACTTGAGATAAATACCTCCACTGAGGAGGTTGCCCAGGCAATCGAACAGATCTCCCACGGAGCCGAGAACCAGGCTGAAATGGTATCCAGGAGTTCCAGGGTGATCCACGAAATGGCCATATCAGTGGAGCTGGTTGCCAAACGGGCCAAGGAGACGGCAAAGGCGGCACGTGACACAAGCCTCACTGCAAAGCGCGGCGGGGAGCTCGCCAATGATTCTCTGGAGCGTATGAAGGAATTCTACGACTCCGTGGAACTGACCGGTCGACTCTTTCTGGCCCTGAACAGAAAACTCCAACAGGTTGGTAAGATAGCCGATATCATCCTGGATATCTCACGGCAGACCAATCTTCTTGCCCTGAACGCCTCCATTGAGGCTGCACGTGCCGGTGAATATGGAAAGGGTTTTGCCGTGGTCGCTGAAGAGGTGCGAAAGCTTGCCGACGGGACAGGCGCGTCTGCTGCTGAGATCGTCGAACTGATCGCCGCCATCAAAGAAGATGGTCACAAGGTACACGAAACCATTACCTCCAGCTCGCTCTCCATTGGGGAGGGGAAGAAGAATATCGATACTACCGCTAAGGCATTTCGGGAAATCCTTGCTACGGTGGTCGAGACCGAGCGGAAGGCCAACAGCATTGCCGATCTCTCCCAGATGCAGACGGAAGGGGCTGAAAAGATGGTCAGCATGGTGGATGATATTGCAAGGGTTGCTGAAGATAATGCTGCTGCCACTGAAGAGGTTTCTGCTGCCACGGAAGAACAGTCGGCTGCAATGCAGGAGATGGCATCCGCAGCGCAGGAGCTAGCCAGAATGTCCGAAGAGATGATGAAGTGCGTTGAGCGTTTCCGTATCGCATCTGACTCAGGTAGACCCTCTTGATCTCTCCATCGGGCCGACTGCTTGTCTTCCGTCTCGGTGGCAGCCGTCTGGCCCTTGACCTGACAACGGTATCAGAGGTGACGGAACTGCCGGCCACCTGGCCGATCCCTTTTGCTCCAAGCAGTTTCATTGGTGTTATGAATTCACACGGCAGTCTGCTGCCGCTTCTCGACTTGTCATCCTATCTTGGAATCGGGAAAGGAGTCGCTGACGGTAAGGCGCTGGTAATTGACCGGAGGGTCGGCGATCTTGCGCTCTATGTGGACGGAGTTGAACGTATAGTGTCGGCAGCTGAGGCAGCCTCTCTTCGCGAAGCTGAAGGGCCGCTGCAGGAAGGTGTCTTGGAGATAGGTGGAAACGAGGTGGTTCTCCTGAAGGTCTCCGGTCTGCTTGAAGCCATAGAGTCGGATCTCCAGGCGATCATGCACACCTCTCACGGGTGGCGGGAGGAAGCTACCTGACATGGATATGTCTCAGTATCTTGAGCTTTTTCTCAGCGAGTCGCAGGAGCATCTGCAGAGTCTGAATGATCTGGTTCTCGCACTGGAACAGTCTCCATCTGACCAGGATGCCATAAACTCCCTTTTTCGTGCAGCCCATTCACTGAAGGGGATGGCAGCATCCATGGGCTACAATGCCATTGCCGAGCTTGCCCACAAGATGGAAGATCTTATGTGCCGGGTCAGGGAAGGAGAGCTTGTATTTGAGAGTGGGATTGCCGGGCTGCTTTTCGAAGGGGCTGACCTGCTGGCATTGCTTCTGAATGATGTTGCCGGAGGTCGACCCTTTGACCACGATATCGGCAATCTTGTCCAGCGAATTACGGAGTACACTCCGTCAACCGCAGCAGCAGATACTCCGATCATCCTTCCACCCGAGCCGCTTGAAGCCGTCCCGACAGCACAGGTCCATCACTCGCACTCCGGTCGAGAGACCTTCCAGACGGTGCGCGTCAGGACAGAGATACTGGAAAGGCTTATAGACACTACCGGCGAGCTCTTTACAACCAAGCACAGGCTTCAGGATACCTGCCGCGATCTGTCTGTCCCACGACTCAATGATTCCCTGAATGATCTGACCAGGCTTCTCCGTGAGCTGCACGAGATGGTGATGCATGTCAGGCTCATGCCGTTTTCATCGGTTGCTGAAAGATTTCCGCGGCTGGTCCGCGAGCTGGCGCAGAGCAGCGGCAAGGAACTCTCTTTTGCCGTCGAGGGCCGTGAGATAGAGCTTGACCGTGGAATTTTGGAAGAGCTTGCAGATCCCTTGATCCATATACTGCGAAATGCCGTTGACCATGGTCTGGAGATGCCATCTGAGCGTCAGGCCGCGGGCAAGGGGGTGTCTGGCAGACTTACCCTTTCTGCAAGACGGGAGAAAGACCAGGTGGTGGTAGCCGTGCTGGACGATGGCCGCGGGATGGATCCGGAACATCTAGTTTCCATTGCCGTGCAGAAAGGTATTATTAGTGCAGAGGAGGGGAGTCGCTTCTCTCCGCGGGATGCGTACATGCTGACATGCCTGCCCGGCTTCTCAACGGCAGAAAAGGTCACGGATATCTCGGGCCGGGGTGTGGGGATGGATGCGGTCCGGGCCACCATCCAGTCTCTGGGCGGGACCCTGGCCATAGAATCGGAGAAAGGATATGGCAGCCGAATAACACTCACTCTTCCTCTCACCATTGCGATAATAAACGTCTTTGTGCTTAAGGTCTCCTCTCTCACGCTTGCGGTACCCGTGACAGGCGTACTCCGGACCCTTGAACTGAGGCGGGAGCAGGTACAGAATGACGGTAAACAGGTTAGTTTCATGCTTGACGATGAAGATGTTCCGCTGGTCAGCCTTAAGCGGATGCTTGGGCTTCCCCTGTCACCGTCTGCTCTCGAGTTCCAGCCTGTCATTATTACCGAGGTAAAGGGGCGCAGGGTTGGGGTTTCGGTGGACCGTGTCATGGGGCAGCGAGAGGTGCATGTAAAACCTCTGGGAAGGCCTCTTGATCGACTGCGGGGACTTGCGGGCGCCGCAATACTCGGCGATGGTGAGGCCATTTTTATTCTGGATCTGGCTACCATGTTGTAAAGGTTGCAGACCTGAATTGTTAGGGCGGGGATAATTCGGTTCGATCCCTGCGGGCCACGGAAGTTCTTGCACGGCGTATGCAGATGTGGCACAATTCACCATCACTGGGAGGCGCATATGATTAATATCAGGTCTTTTTTTATTGCGCTGCTGCTGTCTGTGGCGATGACTGCCTCACTTGAAGCGGCAACTGCAACTCCGCAGATTGCCATTGGTCTGAGGGATATTGTCGATACGGTAGAACAGTCTTTTTCCGACAGCAATCGGTATGGAGACGGAGAACAGTTCATGGTCGATCTGACCGCAGATTTTGTACAACGGTCGATCATCTCCGGAAAACAACAGCGGGAACTGCGGGCCGATGGCCAGCTTTCCCTCAAGAATGCCGATTACAGGCAGAATGAACCGTTGAAGTTCCGCTTTGAATATTTCCGGCCGACCACCCACGAAATAATTTCCGACGGAAATACGCTCTGGACCTATCTCCCCGAGAATCGCCAGGTTATTGTCAGCACGATCTCCACCTTCTTCGAGCCCCGTAATGCGGACCCCTCCAGGAACAGTGGATTTAATTTCCTTCAGGGGCTTCCCCGGATATCCAAGGACTTCCGGATAAACTTTTCCACGCAGGGTCGAGATATGGACGGTAACTACATTCTGGAACTGACCCCTGTCCGTCCAATGGAGAGTATCGAGAAGTTGTTCATGGTTGTCAGCTTGGATTCAGCCAGGCGGTATGTGCAGAACGGCAGGAAGATCATCAATCCCGAGAACAGGAACAATCGTAAGGCCGACCTGGTCCGCCAGTCGCAGGCGTTCCCTATTCTCTCCACCACCGTGATAGATCACCAGGGGAACTCGACCACCATGGAGTTCAGTAACGTTCGGATAAACATGCGGCTGTCTAACCTGCTGTTTACCTTTGACATCCCCGCAGATGTACAGGCTGTGAGACCTCCTGGGAGTCGCTGAACTATTGGATGTGATGCAGGGCGACATAATCCGGTGTCGCCTTTTTTATGAACTGGAGGTTCTGAATGATTCGTATTGTTACCTTTGCATTGGCGCTGCTTTTTCTGGTGGGTGACCCTCTGGCCGCAATAGAGCTCACATCTCCTTCTGCTAAAGGGTCAGATGCCGAACTTGCAGAGGTTGTGGCTACCCTGGAGGAGGGATACCACCTTCTAAAGGATCTGCAGGCGGATTTCAGGCAGAAAACCTCTGTTGCCGCGCTAAAACGCGAAGAAAAGGGAAACGGTGAGCTTTTCATCAAACGCCCGGCCAGCGCTGCCGCCATGTTCCGCTTTGATTATAAAAAGCCTCGCCAGCAGATCGTTTGCGACGGGAAACAGGTCTGGTTCTATATCCCTGAGAACAGTCAGGTCATGATCAGTGATGTGAAGGCGATTCTCGCCCAGGGAGGGGTTGCCCTCAACTACCTTACTGGTATGGGGACTGTGTCGAGGGACTTTGCCATTAGCTTCCCGGGGAGCAGGCGTGATGCAAAAGGGAACTACCTCCTGGAGTTGATCCCGAAAAAGGGGGGGCAGGCTTTTGCCAAGCTCCAGTTGACCATTTCCGGAATGGCGGTGGACACCTACCGCGAGAGCGGGAAGGCTTCAGAGCCCTTCCCCATAGTTTCTTCAGTGATCATAGATCAGATGGGGAACCGGACATCCATTGAGTACGCCAAGGTAAGGACTAACCAGGGGATCTCATCCGAACGTTTTAGGTTCAAGGTTCCTTCTGGCGTCGAAATAATAAAGCCGTAAATTCAATAACCAATAAAGCTGTGGCACAGCAAAAAGCTCCATATGCAAGGCTTGCGAAACCTGAGGAATGAGTCGTAGCCGGAGGCTACGTCGCAGTGACGAAGATTGAGCGTAACGCAGCAGATTGACTTTTTAGTGACTTGTCACCGATAAATCCTACAGATTTTAGGCTGCGCAAAACTATTTATTGAGGAGGGGACATGCCGTCATTCGACATCGTATCAAAGGTGGATATGCAGGAGGTTGACAACGCGGTCAATCAGACCGTCAAGGAGATCGGCCAACGCTACGACTTCAAGGGGTCCAAGAGCGAGATTACCCAGGAAAAGGATTCGATAAAGGTGCTCGCCGACGACGATTTCAGGCTTAAGGCGGTCATAGACATCCTTCAATCAAAGTTCTTAAAGCGGGGGATATCGATCAAGGCGCTCCAGTACGGCAAGGCGGAAACCGCGTCGGGCGGCATGGTGCGGCAGATCATTACCATACAGCAGGGGGTTTCCAAGGAGAAGGGGAAGGAGATCATCGCCGTCATCAAGGAGAGCAAGGTGAAGGTCCAGGCGCAGATCCAGGATGAGCAGGTGCGGGTAACCGGCAAAAACCGGGACGACCTGCAGGAGACCATTGCCCTGTTAAAGGGTAAGGACCTGGATATCGAGATGCAGTTTGTGAATTTCAGGGAGTAGTAGGGGCATAGACAAGTATAAATGCGCAGAATGAAGAGATCATCCATCAAGAAAATGAGGGTACATTGAGTTCCGAAATCAAAGAAAAAGTCAGCATGGTCAGCCTCGGCTGCCCGAAGAACCTGGTGGATGCCGAGGTGATGCTCGGATATCTCTCCAACAACGGGTACACCATAACCACCGATGAGCACGAGGCGGACATTATTATCGTCAATACCTGCTCCTTCATCAAGGAGGCCAAACAGGAGAGCATCGACACCATCCTTGACCTGGCCGACCGGAAGCACGACGCTCACTGCAGGCTTCTGATCGTTGCCGGCTGCCTGCCCCAGCGATATCAGCAGGAACTGGCCAAGGAGCTTCCTGAGGTCGACATATTCGTCGGTACCGGCGATTACCCGCGGATTGCCGAGATCATTGCCGAGAAGGAAGGGGTCGATGGGCAGATCCTCTACACCGGTGATCCGAACTACCTTTTCGACGGAGACCTCCCTCGGATGCAGTCTACGCCGCTCTATACCGCCTATCTGAAGATTGCGGAGGGGTGTTCCAACTGCTGCTCCTACTGCGTCATCCCGAGCATCCGCGGTGGCTTCCGTTCCCGTTCACCAGAGCTCGTTCTTACGGAGGCGCGCAGGCTGGTGGCTAACGGTGCCAGGGAGCTCAACCTGGTGGCCCAGGATATAACCAGATACGGGAGCGACCTTGGCGAGGGTGTGAATCTTGAGTGGCTGATAGGCCAGCTGAATACCCTGGAAGGACTGCGCTGGATCAGGCTTCTCTATGCATATCCCGACGGGATCACTGACGGCCTTATTAAGGTTATTCGTGAGCTAGATAAGGTCTGCAAGTACCTGGATATGCCGCTTCAGCACATCAGCGATCCGGTTTTACAGCGGATGAATCGCCGTAGCACAGAGGCGCAAATCCGCATGCTGATAGACAAGATTCGCGTAGAGGTTCCTGATATCGCCCTGCGTACATCACTGATCGTCGGCTTTCCAGGGGAGACCGATGAGGATTTCAAGAAGCTCCTCCATTTTGTGGAGGAGACGCAGTTCGATCGACTGGGGGTCTTCTGTTACTCCCGCGAAGAGGGGACACCGGCGGCAGAAATGCCTGACCAGATTTCGGAGCGCGTAAAGAGAGAGCGTTACAAGAAGCTGATGCGCGCACAGGCAAGGGTATCCTTCAAGAGGAACCGACGGCTGATAGATGTGGAAGAAGAGGTGATCGTCGAAGGGTATAGCGAGGAGACCGAACTGCTTCTGAAGGGGAGGACCTCGCGACAGGCTCCGGACATAGACGGACAGGTCTATATCACCTCAGGTCAGGCAAACGTTGGGGATATCGTGCGCCTTCGGATAACCGATTCATCTGATTATGACCTTATAGGTGAGATCGTTCCCTAGTGATTTCAGCTGGTTGTGGTTGCGGCTTTTTCCTTGACAACCGAGGGAATTGCTGTATTATTTCGACGCCTTGACGGA
This sequence comes from uncultured Geoanaerobacter sp., assembly GCA_964528055.1. Classification (GTDB taxonomy): domain Bacteria; phylum Desulfobacterota; class Desulfuromonadia; order Geobacterales; family DSM-12255; genus Geoanaerobacter. Next base: position 76,446 of record CAZGQM010000002.1, read on the forward strand.
CGGCAGATAAATTTATTCGGAGTGTTTCACACATGGTTGACAAGCAGTTGGAGATGCAGGCGATCCTTCTCAAGATGAAGGATGATACGCTTAAAGAGATAAACAAGGCAATCAAGTCGGGTGCCACAGTGATTACCGGCGAACCGAGCGGCGACATTTATGACCAGGCATCCACTGAGCGTGACCGCGAACTAGGCATGTTGCTCGGAGACCGTGAGCGGGAGAAGCTGGTCAGTATCGATGAGGCGCTGCTCCGTCTTGAAGAAGGTGAGTATGGGGTCTGCGAGGAGTGCGAGGAGGATATTCCCTTGGGAAGGCTCAAGGTGCTTCCGTTTGCCCGCCATTGTGTAAAGTGCAAATCAGATATCGAGAGACAGCAGGCCCAGACCAAACGGTTTGAAGAGGATCGCGTCTACAGGGAGATCGCGATCGGTGAGGATGAGGATCAGTAGCAGGTTGCGATAAGTTTAATGATGTTACTACGGGGGCGCCATCAAGGATTGGCGCCCCCGTTTTTACTTCTGGAGCAACCTCGAGTATTCGGCAATGGTAATGGATGTCTGCCAATGGCCGGTTGCCTTCCCCAGCAGGGAGCCTCCCCAGAAGAGTCCCGCTACCAGTGCTGCGTAGAGAATGCCTGCGACGGCTATCCGGTTGCCGGGGAGCTTCATCTCCAGTGCCCCCGCGGACCGGCAGTTGCTGATGCAGCGCCAGCACCCGATGCATTCGGGCGAGTGTATGCGCTGTTTGGTCATTACCGGAAGATACGACGGGCAGAACTGGTTGCAGACACCGCAGGAGACGCATGTGGCCATGTTGCGGGCAACTTTGACCGGTGAAAGCATGGAGACGAGGCCGAGAAGGGCACCGTAAGGGCAGAGATACCGGCAGAAGGCATTTCTGACCGGGATCGAAATCAGTACCAGGGCCGATATCACCATAAGTGAAATCCCTGCCAGGTTCAGAAAGAAATCGAGCAGTCGTACGTCAGCGATCTTGTGGTAGTCGCTGGCCAGAAAACCGGCAATGGCCTGGGCCGGCATCTTCCATAAAATGTTGTACAGGAAGAAGAGGAGAAGCAGGTACTTGAGGCCACGTAACGGCAAGTCCAGCCAGGGAGGGGGTAGGAGGTTGCGGCGGAGATACCGGAATCCGAGCTTCCAGAGAAGCTCCTCAATGGTCCCTACCGGGCAGATCCAGGAACAGAATGAGCGCTTAAGCAGCAGTGAAACCAGGATCACGGTGAGGAAGATGACAACTGCAGCAGGGTGTATCGTGTTGATTGAGCCGTTGGAAAACCAGTCCTTAAGCCCCATCAGGGCTGAGATTGGTAAAAAACCCTCAACACCTGCCGGACGGGGGACAAACGATACAGCTCCTCCTGAGCTGAAATACCTGACGAACTGAATGAATCTTAGTCCAATAAAGAGGGTAAAGAGCAGGAATCCCCACTGGATGGCTATCCTGAGCGGCTGAACGTAGCGTTGCGGCATTAGGGGGCTCCATGGCAAATATTCGCTAATCGTCCCAAGATATACCAGCGAGAAACCCAAGTAAACATAGAAATTCAAGCAATTTCGCAGCTGGGACGTTGACTGACGAGGTTTTGCGGTTACGATATATTGGAGTACAAGTTTACGAGATACGTTGCATTTTCCCGGAGCGCGTGTATATGACAGATGAGCTGCAGGGGATCGTCGGCGAGCACACGGTATTAACCGACGGAAACGAACAGAAGATACGGCTCCTGGAGGAGCAGCTTTTTCAGGCTCGAAAACTTGAGGCGATAGGTCTTGCGTCAGGAGTGGTGGCCCATGATCTGAACAACCTTCTCACCCCTATTCTGGGCTACTCAACCATCCTGAAGCGTGATCTTGCCGACGATCATCCGATGGCCCCTGGTTTGGCAGCAATCGAAAGAGCGGCTGAGCGTGCGGCAAGGCTTATCAATCAACTCCTCACAAGCTCACAGCAGGTCGGTCAACAACATATCCCTGTGGAAATCGCCGTTCTGGTGGGCGAACTTCTCGAAGATCTCCGACCCCGTTTTGCCGGAAAGATTGAGGCGCGGTACAGCTATTCTCCTGATACGCCTGCAATCCTTGGTGACCCGCTACGGTTGGCTCGTATGCTGCGGAATCTGGCCGAAAACGCTATTGATGCCATGGGCAATGGCGGGGTTCTGTCGTTTGAAGCAGATGCTGTAATTCTCGACGATGCGTTCTGCAAGCGTCATCCTGGTTCCAGACCCGGGCTTCATGTATGTCTGACCGTTGCAGACACGGGACACGGAATCCCTCCCGCGATACTGAACAGGATATTCGAGCCGTACTTCACAACCAAACCGGCTCTTCCCGGAAGTGGAATGGGGCTGACACTCGCCCGTAGTATCGTAAAGAGCCATGCAGGGGCCTTGGTCGTGCAGAGCGTCGAAGGTGAAGGGACAACGATACTAGTTTATCTCCCCGCCATAACATCCGAAGAAATCCCCGCCTGAACAAATTTTTATTGGCATTCGTTCGAATGACATATTCTGTCATACGTGTCTGCTACCATTTCTCTATCAATTGGATGGAGGTGTGGATATGGAACCGCTGGTTGCGTTCGGATGTTTACTTGTACTGTACTGCGGGATAGTTGCGGTGAGGGATGAGTGGACTACCTGGAAGTCCGGCCTGGTGAGCGGAGAGCAGAGGTCACGGGTGGTCCGATTCAGGCCTGACCGTCGGAGGAGATTGAGACCCTCTTGTCAAGCAGGTGGCGAGGCTGTACGTTTGACAGCGCTTTTAAGAGGCTCTGTCTGATGTGAGGGATATCGCGTTCCAGTTCCGAGATCAGTCGCTTCATCCGCTTTCTCTGCTGATCGGCCTCTCCACAGACCGGGCAGCGACAGCAAACGACCGGGAATGCTCTGGAATTGGCAAATCGGATGATCTCTGACTCCGTAGTATAGACCAATGGCCGGATCACTGTGGTGATGCCATTGTCGGCAAGCATGGATGCAGCCATCGACTTGAGAGAACCGACAAAAAACTGGTTGAGGAGCAGTGTTTCGGCGAAATCGTCAAGATGGTGACCCAGTGCCAGTTTGTTGCATCCGTAACGTTGCGCCAGTTCGTAAAGCGCACCCCGTTTCAGCCGGGCGCAGATGGAGCAGAAAGAGGACCCTGGCCGCCGCTTTGCCTGGATTATCCCATAATGATCGGTTTTCTCGATGTGATGCTCAAACCCGTGCTCCTTGAGGTGGCTGCCGATGATGTCGGTGCGGAAACCCGGGTATCCCGAATCGATGGTGAGTGACATGATCTCGAATCGGATAGGCGCCCGTCTCCGAAGCGACTCCAGAATATGCAGCATGGTGTAGGAGTCCTTGCCGCCTGAGACTGCTACCGCGATCCGGTCCCCCTCACGTATTAGGGCGTGATCGGCAACGGCCCGTCCCACCTGGTTTTTTATCCTTTTATAGAGCTTTTCATCAGTGTTCATAGGGGATTACTCGTTAATGGGGATAAGGTACTCGTTGCAGATCTGGCGAAAAGCCTCGTCTACCGGGGCAATGGCTGAAACCTGCTGACCGGAAGGGCCGCTAAATGACATGCGTCGACAGTGAAGCATGATCCTGATCTGAGAAGGCCCGCCATATGCGGTGTCGCCGACGATCGGCAGTCCGGAGTGCGAGAGGTGAACCCTGATCTGATGGGTACGACCGGTAACAGGACGTGCCTCAACCAGGGCTGCATCCGTCCCTCTGGCGATCACGCGGAAACCGGTCACGGAATCCTTCCCGGGCCTCATCACCCCGTAGCGGAACTTGTTAAGCTTGCCGATGGGAGCATCTACCTTCCAGGCATCGTCTGTCGGATTTCCCGCTACTACTGCCCAGTAGACCTTTTCAATCTGGCCAGCCTTGAACTTCCCGGCTATCCGGGTGGCTGCCATCTTGTGCTTGGGGAAAAAAATTACTCCCGATGTTCCCCGGTCAAGCCGGTGGACAATCCTGGCCTCTTCCTGAACCCCCTGCAAGCGAAGGTAGCACCCGACTGCATACTCTACCGTTCCTTTCAACTGATACGGGGTCCTCTGGCTGTTGATGCCTACCCCCTTGTTCACTGCAAGACAGTCCTGATCTTCGTAGAGCATATCCCCTGTATTGTAGATCAGATCAACGCAGCGCTCTTTTTCTATCAGACCTATGGCTATGGAGTCTCCCTCCTTCAGCAGACGTGAGGCGACCCGCACCAATCCCATGTTGACAGTGCAGCTTCCCCAGTCAATGAGACGCCGTATTTCGGTCTTGGAGAGCTGGGGGAAGATCGCCTTCAGACCGTCATCAAGGCGAACACCTGCCTGAGATGCACCCACAACAGCCTGGAGGATCATGACTTCCTCCCACTGGCGCGCATCAGCGCGGCAATGGTCTTGCCATCCACTATCCGACCGTCTCGAGCCATATCCATAGCTTCGTAAAGCGGCATCCGGTAGGTGGCGATATCCTCGTACTGCTCGGGGTGGGCCGTGCCTTGCGTGAGGCCAGTGGCGAGAAAGAGATAGACCGTCTCGTCAAAGACCCCGGGCGAAGGGTAGATAAGACCTAGGGTTTCCATGTGTGAGGCCATCAGGCCTGTCTCTTCCGCCAGTTCGCGACGCCCGCACACTGCCGGCTCTTCGCCAGGGCTGAGACGTCCCGCAGGGATCTCCAGTGTATACGCATCAACGGCAGGTCTGAGCTGACGAATAAGGGTAACGGTTCCGTCGTCATGGAGCGGCAGGACACCAGCCCCCCCCGGGTGACGGACGATCTGGTAGGTATGCCAACCCTTAGCGTCGACCATGACCTCCAACTGCTCAAGGTCAACCACCAGTCCGTGGAAGAGAAAAGTACTGTTGCGTGTTTGCATTTACATCAATCTCCTTTGCGTCAGTAGAGATATCACGATCGGAACGCCAAGTGAAGTCTTTACGAGCGAACAGTGTGTGGTACGCTTTACATACCAACAGGCAAACAGGGGGTTCTATGTACGGGCAAGACAGGATTTACAAGAAGGTCGAGGTGATCGGGGTCTCCAAGAACGGTCTTGAGTCAGCCATTCAGGCAGCAGTTGGCAAGGCGCATCAGACCATCGAGAAGCTCTCCTGGTTTGAGGTGCAGGATATCCGTGGTCATGTGGGGGAGGATGGCAAGGTCACCGAATACCAGGTGGTGTTGAAGGTGGCTTTCGAGTTGAAGGGGTGATGCAGATCAAGGTGGGCTTTGGGCTACATTAGACATGAAGGATGCCAGAATTTATTTTTAACATCAACTGCAATTATGAATGAAGAGATGATGATTTGAGTACATTAAAAAGCCGCAAATCGTTCAGAGGAGCGGCTTTTTCTTGCAACTATACAAAACCTGTTAAGTATGTTCAGATGACCTATAAAAAATTTTGCACATCAGAATGTCAAGTGTATCCCTAGTTTTCCGTCATAAAGTGCTGCTCATAAAGATCCTCTAGGGCCTGAAGGTGCCTGCTCTCGTCTGCCAATAGGCGCTGGAAGAGCGGGGCATTTGGTGCTCCTGCGCATCCTTCGGACAACTTCTTGTAGAAATCTATGGCTCCCTTCTCAAGATGAATGGCGTAGGCAAGAGCTTCACGTCCGTCAGAGTCAGGACTCAGGTCTCTTTTCGGGAGGATATATCCAAGGTTCATTGTCGGTACCGGACGGACCATCTCATTGCCGTTACCCATCTGGCCGAGAAGAAGAGCTTTTTCAAGCTCTTGCTTGTGCTGCAGTTCGTCCAGGGCAGAGTCTCTCAAAATTTCCTTAGCACCTTTGCTCTTCAATATCCGGATGGCATTCAGGTAGTTTCTGAACCCTTCTTCCTCCATCTGTATGGCCATCTCAATTGCAGCCTCAAAGGTATAACAGACCTGGTCACTCATTAGCGAGTCCTCCTGCCATTAAAATTTACATACTTTTAGCATAATTGCGGGGCAAGCACAAGCACGATTGTATACAGTTGCAAGAGAGTCACTCTAGCTGGCTTTTGCTGAAGGATGCGGTACAGTTGCTTTAAGTGAAACTGAAAAACTTGACTGGGAGCTGTGTATGCGGGTATTTGTGGCAGGCGGTACCGGTTTCGTGGGGGGGAATCTCTGCAAGGCGCTTCTGGAGAGCGGGCATGAGATCAGGCTACTTGTGCATGGGCGACGAACTGTCTCAGAAGCAGGGGTAGAGCGTATCGAGGGAGATGTTACCAATCTGGAGAGCTTTGCTGCCTCTGTTTCTGGCTGTGATGCAGTGATCAACCTTGTCGGGATAATCCGCGAGTTTCCCGCCATCGGGATTACCTTTGAGAAGCTGCACATGCAAGCAACCCGCGTCATGATTGAAGCGACACGGCAGTCCGGTGTACGCCGCTTCCTTCAGATGTCTGCCCTAGGGACACGTGCGGATGCCGTTTCCCTCTATCACCAAACCAAATGGCAGGCTGAGGAACTGCTGCGCGGCTCTGGTCTTGATTGGACGATCTTTCGACCATCATTGATCTTCGGGCCTGGCGATGCCTTTGTCAACATGCTGGCAGATCTCATCAGGAAGCTTCCAGTGGTTCCGGTAATCGGAGATGGAGAGTACCGGCTACAGCCGATTGCGGTGTCCGATGTTGCACGCTGTTTTGTAACTTCTCTGGAGTTGACCGGGACTATCGGCAAGACATACGATTTATGCGGAGCTGACCGCATGACCTATATGGAGATGCTCGATCTGGTAGGGAAGGTGCTGGGTCGTGAGACTGTGCACAAAATCAGGCAGCCTCTTGCTCTGATGAAGCTTGTCACACCGTTTATGCAGGGGTTTTCCTTTTACCCGATCACCATGGACCAGATCCAGATGCTGGTAGAAGGGAGCATCTGCGACGGCTCATGGCAGGCAACGTTCGGATTCGAGCCGGAAAGTTTCGAACCCGGAATAGCCTGCTATCTTAAGGCTTGATGTCACATGTACAGTTGCTGGTCAATGCTCATGATGATGGTCGTGATGGTGATGATCTGAATCGTCGGGAGCAAATACTGGAATCCTGTTCATGCAGACCGGACATCCCTGCATGGAGAGCGGTCTTTCAAGCCTGCATTCTGCCAGCAGTCTTTCGTCGCCGAAAATATCGCCTGTAAGCCCGTCAGCTCGTACTGCTCCATCCTTCAGAACTATAACCCTTGAGCACAACTCCACTACCATGTCCAGGTCATGGCTGGTAAAGATCCGCGTATGCTGAAACTCCCTGAGAAGACCCATCAATTGCCGACGAGCAAACGGGTCGAGCCCACTTGTCGGCTCGTCCATGACAAGAATATCCGGCGACATCGAGAGCACAGTGGCAATGGCAACCCGCTTTTTTTCTCCGCCGGAAAGATGATAGGGGGGCTTGTTCTTCAGATGGGCGGCACCAACCCTTTCAAGGGCTGACATCACAGACTGCTCAGTGTCTGAATGGGTGAATCCGAGGTTCAACGGCCCGAAAGCGACATCTTCATAAACCGTCGGCAAGAACAGCTGGTCGTCAGGATCCTGAAATACCATGCCGACTGTTCTGCGTATCTCGGGAAGTGTCCCCTTTGTTAAAGGAAAGTCTCCGATCCTGATCGTACCGGAAGTCGGGGTCAAATAGCCGTTAAGGTGAAGGAGAAGGGTTGACTTCCCTGCTCCGTTGGCGCCGATAATGCCGACAGATTCGCCATGGGTTATCCGGAAAGAGACGTCATTCAGGGCGTTAGTCCCATCCGGGTAGATGTGTCGGAGGTTTTTCACCTCGACAATATGGTGGCTCATTGCAATATCCCTGTGAGGAGTGATCCCAGAATTTGTGAAGCGTTACAGAGTCGAAGCATAATGAAGATTGTTGACCAGGCGAGGAGGAACAGGAGTTCTGTTCTACCGAATCGCGAGGCGTTGCGTGAGTGAAATTCACCAGTAAATCCTCTCGCAAGCATGGCCATGTGGATCCGCTCAGCACGCTGCCAGGTCCGGAGCAGAAGGTGCCCCACAAGGGGCCCGAAACTGCTCAGGCCGAGCCCTTTCTTCCCGCAGGAGCGGAGTTCACGGGCCCGCGCGGCCCGAGTCCCTTCATCGGTTAGGACAAAAATGTAGCGATAGAGAAATAGAAGCTGCACGGCAAAGGCCTGGGGCATTCCCAGCTGTTCAAGCGCCTGACAGATGGCAGGGAAACCGGTTACAGCCACCAGGATTATCGCTGCTCCAACTGTTAGGATAGCCCTAACCATAATCGAAATGCAGGAGATCCAACCTCCGCTGATTCCGAGAGTGCCAAGAGCTACCATTATTTCACGGTCAAAAAGTGGGTTGAGCATCCCGACAACAAAGGCAAAGGGGAGTACAAGCAGGACCTTCCTGATGATGAAACCAACTGGCAGGTTTGCGGCGCCCATGATGGCAGCCGGATAGATGAAAAACGGGAACATGGCGGTCAGTTCGTATTTTCCGAACGAGACGACGGAGATGATGAAAATGGCAGTAACCAGTACCTTTGCACGTGCATCGAGACGATGTATAACCGTATCGTTGTTGGCGAGAAGGTCCAGCTTCTTGAAATCCAATACTGCCCCATCTATTGAGAGCATGCCTGCCTTTCCGTACACGGGATGCAGGTCGGCATGCCGTTGATCTCGCGGAGACGGGTTTCCATCACTGCTTCATTGCATAGCGAGCAGTTTATGGAATCACGGGTCCGTGCCAGCTCAATTTTCTGAACTGACACAGGTGCAATGCTCAGCATCTTCTCATCCGGACTGTGCAGGATATATTCGATAAGCGAGGGCTTGTCACTGTTCAACTCTGGAGGGAGTTCATTTCGGTGAAACACTACGCGCACCCCTCTGCCGGTGCTGCGCGAGTAAAGGGTGTAGACCTGTTTACCGTAATCGTGAAACAGGAGATTGCCTTTGCCGAAGGTGCATCCGGAAATATACTGCAGTGCATCAACCCCGCATGCATCATTCTCGACGATGGCGAGCAGTTCGTCATCATCAGAACGAGAGGCTTCAAGGGCCTTCATGGCGGAGCAGGCCATACGATAGCCGATGGCAAGCCCCGGACAGGTATGGCCGTGAAACTCGACAATATCTGAAAAAATCATGTACGTAAACTCCCTTGCCATGTGCCTTGCCTGCAAGGAATAGGGCAGATCGAAGCGGTTGTGGGATTATTCGGAGGAAGCGGCAAGCAGCTTCATTGAATCCACAACTTGTCAGTTGTACCTCAGAAAGTAACCTGAGATCTTATCCCCAGTATGGCTACATCGTCCATAGTCCTGTTGCCGGTCGGTTGCATGATATACTGAAAAATAGGCACGATGTTGATTTTATCGTGTAATTTGACGGTGTAGTATGTCTCGACCAGTTTTTCCTGGGACGGCAGGTTTGCTCCTGATCCGCCAATCTGACCGTATGCCACAGCAAACGTGTCGTCATTGCGCCCCGGGATGAGTCCCGTATACTGCAGACCCGCACTCCAGCTCCTGTAGGTCAGGTATACATTCTTTTCCCTCTGGGAATAGCGCCCGAAAAACGTCAGTCTGTCAGTCAGCTGCTGGTCAATGCTAATACCTGCATTATATGCGGTCTTTTCCTGAAATTTGGAGACGAGATCAGATTTGGAACCATCAACAGCGGCATACAGCCTGTAGTTACCCTGCAGTTCTCTGAAGTTCACCTTTGTGTCAAGTTCGGCTATGCCGAATCCGTTGGAGGTAATATTGTCTCCGGTTGCGTTACTGCTTGCATAGCCGACGCCGAAGGTGAACATGTCGCCAAACTTGGCATGAATGCGGGCACCGGGACCGTTATCGGTAAAACTTACTGTCGGCGCATTGATGAAGGGACCCGACAGGAACTGGCTGCTCTCATCATTGGCAACAGCGTTGTTGTCAAAATAATCGGTAATGGAAATTTTTCCTATCGTAGCGATAAGTTTGTCATCAAAAAGTGACTGTTCGACAAATGCCTTGTTGAATCGGACGTTGTCACCGTCATTTGTCGCAAGTCCATTGAGTCCGCCAAGGCTTGCTACCCTTCTGTCGATCCCGGTTCCGCCTGCTGCCCGTATGTTTATCACCGCAATCGTGCTGTCGGTGATCTTGAAATTGAATACGAGGTCACCACGCCCCACTGCATCACCGCCGTCCTTCTGCTGCTTGTTTCCGATGGTATTCTGGAAGGTTCCCGCAAGCGAACCGCTCAATGAAATGTTTCTGGTAAGGGGGTGGAGATTTGTCCCTTGTCCTTCGTTTCTTGATTGAAAGCTGCGTGTGCGGACCAGAAGCATCTCATTCCGCAGATCCTCCTCGATCTCGTTCAGCTTGTTAAGGTCTTCTCTGGACACCGATCCTGGACCATCCTTTACAACCTTCTCCGCCAGTTTTTCCACGATCAGATGCAGCGAGGCAGCCAATTCAATGCGGGATAGGCACATTTTCCCTTCCTCGAACTCCTTGGAAAAGACACCTTCAATTTTGTATTTGGCTGCCGTATCGAGAAGGATTTTGCAGGATTCGTCTTTTGCATAGACCTGGTCAGGGATCTTTGAATCAGGGTGAAGGGCAAACGCCTGAACGGTAACAAGGAGAATTCCAATAATAATAGTTACTGAAGCAACCTTTCTACGAAATGAATTTCTCATATCCCCTCCAGATCCATAGTAGTGAAACTGCATGTAATATTATTACAGGCAGATTCTGCCATAGTATTAAATAAATTCAATCTCAGTTTTGGATTTTGGGAAAATTACGAGGATTGAGCCCGTTTTTTAAGCACAAAGCCGATCGCACATGCCATCCCGAGCGTAAAAATTCCTCCGACGATTCCGGCTATGCTGGTACCGATCCTGCTCTCATCTTCCTTCTGCTCTTCCTTTACTACAGTTGCAGCGTGCAGCGGGGGAGCTACAGGCTTTCTGATGGAATAATCCGGAAGGAAAGCCAATTTCTCCTGAATTTTAGCCAAAGCTTTATGCACGCCGGTTTTTTCCCCTTCGATCTCTCTCTTGCCGGTGATCCTTTCGATCGACCACTCAAGCCCATCCGGCTGCTCGGCCGCGAACCATGAAAGAATCCCGCCGGTAAGAATCGATACAGCAAGAAACGAGATGACTGTATTTCGCAGTGCCATACCCTTGGTAGCCGAATTGGTCAGTGACCCAAGAACTATCTCCGGGCGGGCCTTGTAGACGAACGATATAACAGCCGCAGTCACCAAGCCTTCAACAATACCTATCCCCAGGTGAATAGGCTGCATCAAGGCAACAAAAGTAGAGAATGGCAGTGACGATACCCCTGAAAAAACCGTCTCTAGGACAACGCTGAAAGCGCCCATCTGGAGACCGGCAATGGCCGCAAGTATTGAGGCGATGGCGATCTTTCCCTGAGTTGGCGAATCACCTGTGACAGGTTTGTAGATAAACGGATAGGCGATGAATGCCGGGAATATTCCCAGGTTGAAGATGTTGCAGCCGAGTGCCAGAAGCCCGCCATCGGCAAAGAAGAGTGCCTGAACAAAGAGTACCGATGCCATAACGAGAAAGGCGGCATACGGCCCCAACAGGACGGCAAGGATCATTCCTCCCCCCAGGTGGCCGCTTGATCCGGTAGCCGGGATGGTGAAGTTGATCATCTGGGCCGCGAATATGAAGGCGCCCAGTACACCCATGAGAGGTACCTTGCTGCTGTCCATCTCTTGCTTTACCTTAGATGAACAGTAAGCAATGGCGCCTGCGCTTGCCGCCCACATGGCACCACCTACTGCCGGTGATATCAGTGCGTCTGCCATATGCATGAGAGCGTTACTCCATGAAACAGATACATGAAAATACGTTCAGCGGAAGTGTAGCACTAAAATAAGTATCGTGCTACGGAATAACTACTAAATCACGATTAGTGTGTCAATCTCTTTTTAGATATATTTATGCAGGGGCCCGGAGTATTCACTTGATCGAATTTATTTGATTTTACAGATCAATCATTTATTGTTAGGCGATTAGATGCCACCAGTAAGGAGGCTGATATGGGGAATACGGTAAGATTCGGGATATCGCTTGATGAAAAGCTGTTGGAGAGCTTTGATCAATTGATTGAGGAGAAGCGGTACATGAACCGCTCGGAGGCGATCCGCGATCTGATCCGTGCATCACTTGTCGAGAACAGCATCGCTTCGGATGATGCCGTTGTAGTCGGCACTGTGACACTGGTCTATAACCATCATGTTCGTGACCTTTCCGACAAGCTGACTGAGCAGCAGCATGCACATCACGACCAGATAGTCTCTGCGTTGCATGTGCATCTGGATGCCCACAACTGTCTGGAGGTTCTGGTTGTCAGGGGTGCATCGCGGCAGGTGAAGCGGATTGCAGATGAGTTGATCGGAGTAAAAGGGGTGAAGCACGGTAAGCTGGTTATGACGACTACCGGAGAGGAACTGCATTAAACCGGATACTTTGTTGAACAACACCTTATTTACAACGTCCTCTGACGAATGGCCTGCAATCTCAGAGTAGCCCTTTGTCGGCAAGGCTTACGTAACTACCGTCGCCGATAATGACATGATCGAGGAGCCGTATACCCATTAAATCCCCAGCCTCTTTCAGGCGGCGGGTCAGTTCCAGATCCTCGCGGCTGGGGGCCGGGTCACCGGTAGGATGATTGTGGACGAGAATCAGGGCTGCTGCCGAGTCTCTGACCGCAGGGTTGAATACTTCACGGGGATGGACGATGCTCTGGTTAAGTGACCCTTCAGAGATGCGAACCTCCCGGATGATACGGTTCTTACCGTCCAGCAGCAGGGCCAGAACATACTCCTTCCGACGGTCGCGGAAGCGGAGATGGTAATACTGGAAGATCTGGTTAGGAGATGTATAACGCTCGCCGCTTGCAAGGGTATTACTGCTGCGGCGATTTGACAGTTCCAGCGCCGCCTTTATCGATGACGCCTTGGCCGACCCCATTCCCTTTATTCTGCAGATCTCAGAAACGCTGGCACGGGAGAGGTTCCGAAGGTCGCCGAACTCCCGTATCAACTCCCGTCCCATATCGATGGCACTCAACCCAGCCGCATGATCGCCGGTTCGTATGATCAGTGCCAGAAGCTCAGCGTCGGTCAGGCTTTCCGGTCCGTTTGCAATCAGCCTCTCCCGCGGTCGCTCACCTTCGGGCCATAACTTAATCCCGCCAGCCATTCAATCCTCCGCAGTATCGAAACGAGGGATGACCAACTACTATCTGCCGGCAAAAACAAATATGATTACTCCTGCTCCGGCCACAAGGCGATACCAGACAAACGGATACAGCGAGTTGCGTTGCACGAAACGGAGCAGAAAGGCGATACTGATATAGCCGCAGATCGCTGAGCTTGCGATGCCGATCAGTAACAACTGAGACTCGCCAGGGGGAATGCCGTGTTTGATCAGGGTGCCGATCTTTAGCAACCCGGCACCCGCCACAATCGGTAGTGAGAGGAGAAAAGAGAAGCGGGCCGCTGTCTCCCGGTTATAACCGAGTAGTAGGGCTGCAGTGATCGTAATGCCGGATCGTGATACTCCCGGGATGAGAGCCAGGCATTGCGCTATGCCCACAGTCAGGGCACTTTTGAGGGTCAGCCGGTCCATCTTCCATCTCTTGGCGCTTATGGTGTCTGCAAGGGCGAGGAGAAGACCGAATCCAATCAGGAATGCGGCTATGAGCAGTGGGCTGGAGCGAAAGATCTTTTCAATGGGATGTTCAAACAGCTTGCCCACTATGGCTGCGGGAATAGTCCCTGCTATGATGTAAAACGGTAGTCGCTGTGTGCTGGAACCACAGCCATTTCTACTGAAGCTGGTGAAAAAATTAACCATAAGCTCAACGATGTCGCGCCAGAAGTAGGTACAGAGGGCGAGCAGCGTTCCAATGTGGAGTGCTACGTCAAATGTCAGGCCGGATTCAGGCCAGCCGAGCATCCATGGAAAAAGGATCAGGTGAGCCGAACTGCTGATGGGTAGAATCTCTGTGGCTCCCTGGATGGCTCCAAGGATGAATGCATGCAACGGATTCATGATGCGTTCTCCTTTTGTTAAGGCGAACTAGGTTAGACCAGGACCGACTGAATTGCAAGGGGTTATAGGCATTGATGCAGGCATGAATGTTACAAGTCGGTGACAGTTCTGTGACAAATGGGTGGCATTTGAGGTGCAACTATGATAGAAAGCAAAGTTTAGGACGTTGAGGTAGCAAACCGCCAACCTGAATCGGGAGCTCACATGTTTGGATTGATTCCAAAAGAGGAAAAGTTTTTCGTTCTGTTTAAGGATATGACCGTTACCATCATCGAGGGGGCTGTTCTCTTGAAGGATATGATGGACAATTTCGAAAATCCTTCGATGAGCCAGAAGAAGATCAAGGATGTTGAGCACAAGTGTGATCAACTGACTCATGACATTATTAAGATGCTGAACAAGAGCTTCGTCACCCCGTTTGACAGGGAAGACATCTATGCGCTCTCCGCGGCACTTGACGATATAATGGACCTGATAGATGCTTCTGCCCAGCGTTTTGTAATGTATAACGTCGACAAGCCGACCCCTGAGGCCAAGGAGCTGGCCTTCATCATTCTCAAGTCATGCCAGACCATTGACAAGGCAGTTGGAATTCTTGGAGGTAAACTGGAGCCGATTGCCGAATACTGCATGGAGGTCAATGCCATGGAAAACGAGGCTGACAGGGTCTGTCGCGAGGCAATCAGCAGGCTTTTCGATGAGGAGAAGGACGCGATCAAGCTGATCAAGTGGAAAGAGATCTATGAAACCCTGGAGCGGGCCACCGATAAGTGCGAGGACGCTGCCAATATCCTTGAAAGCGTGGTTGTGAAGAATGCTTGATCCTGCTTTCATTATGCTCTGCCTGGTTATACTGGCAGCGCTCGTGTTCGATTATATAAACGGGTTTCATGATACTGCCAATGCCATTGCGACTTGCGTCTCGACCAGGGCGTTGTCTATCAGGTCCGCCATTTTCATGGCTGCGGTGCTGAATTTTGCAGGCGCAATGGTCTCCACAAAGGTTGCATCCACAATCGGCAAGGGGATTGTAGATGCTAACCATATTACCCAGATGGTTGTATTTGCCGGGATAATGGGTGCAATAATCTGGGATCTTATCACCTGGTACTATGGGCTCCCCTCTTCCTCATCTCATGCCATAATCGGCGGAATTATCGGAGCGGCAGCTGCTCATGACGGCTTTTCAGTCATGCAATGGGCAGGGCTCAAGAAGATCGTCCTCTCTCTTGTCATTTCTCCTGTCATAGGGACTGCCATCGGCTTCATATTCATGATTGCCATGCTTTGGGGGTTTCGCAGGACACCGCCGGCCGGCTTGAACAAGGGGTTTAGAAAGCTTCAGATACTTTCTGCAGCAGTCATGGCGTTTGCGCATGGTACGGCAGACGCCCAGAAATCAATGGGTGTAATCACCATGGCCCTGGTCAGCTACGGCATGCTTCCGGTATTCGACGTTCCGGTATGGGTGAAAATCACCTGTGCATTAGCAATGGGTCTGGGGACTGCTGCCGGAGGATGGAGGATCATCAAGACTGTAGGTAAGGATTTCGTCAAGCTGCAACCTGTTCATGGGTTCTGTGTCGAAACTGCTTCGGCTGGTGTTATTCTGGGTGCCTCTTCCATTGGCATGCCAGTCAGCACCACACATGTTATAACCTCAGCCATTCTCGGCGTTGGTCTATCCAAGCGCATTACTGCTGTCAACTGGAGTGTGGCCGGTCGTATTCTGGTTGCCTGGGTATTAACCATCCCTGCATCGGGGGTTGTAGCAGGAATAACATATCTTCTGTTAAGTCCATTCCTGGGGAAGTAAGGCGGGAAATTCTCGCCTTACTCTTCAATATCCTCTCCTACTTCTTCCATCTCTCTCGTAATCTCAGCCAGCGCTTCATCCTTTTTTCTGAATCTGACTATCAGCCAGTAGCAGACTGCATAGCCTGTCAATGCAGCAGCAAATCCCAGTACTGATGATCCGAGCAGCAAAGAGGTCGCATAAGCTTTCAAGTCATGCCATTCAAGGCTTTTGAATGAGACCGGCACCGGTGCGAGGCCTCTCAGGGACTGGCCAATTTTGTGGCTCAGTATAAGCGCTGGTACCACGGTAAAGGGGGTGTTGATCCAGGCGCCGGTGATGCAGGTAAGTTTGTTGAGACGGAACAGGAATGCTGCTGCAATAGCTAATGGTGTGTGTGCGCCGAAAAAAGGGGTAAAACTTATAAAGACACCAACGGCAAATCCGGTGGCTATGTGCCCCGGATGGCTGTCCAGGGAGAGAATGTCCCTGAATCTCTTTTTCCATGTTTCTTTGTCAAACACTTCTTTCTGCCCTCCCTCTGAGGTGGCCGCAGTCTAAGGTCCCCTGCAAATTTTGTCAATACGTTACCGGTAAGTTCGTTTCCCCGGGAGATTGTTGCTAAAATTTAATCTCCTCTTGCAATTTATCGCAGTGGGTGTACTTTTCCTTTGACAATATTGTGTCAGCAATATATATAATACTCCATATATATTGCTGTATTTTGGAGGTGCGGGGTGATTAAAATCGCACGTTGTTTTTTTGCTGCATTCTTGTTGCTCGCAGGACAAGCATCGGCGGGCGATCCGCTTGAATTGAAGGAGGCGGTGGCACTTGCACTTAGGAATAATCATCTGATCCAGGCTGCTACATTCGAGCGGACAGCAGCTGAAGCAGGGGTGACTTCCAGCCGCTCGCGCTATCTTCCCCGTATTACCTTTGAGGGACGTGCAGGGGTGACAAACTCGGGAACACGTGCCTTTATGATGAAACTTGACCAAGGGCGCTTTTCTCTGGGAGGTGACCTGAACCACCCGCCTGCGACCGGGGATTTCCAATCCACTCTTCTGCTGGAACAGCCGCTCTTTGATCTGAATGTGAGCGGTGAGGTTAAGGTTGTACGGGAGGAGGCGGCGATTCGTTCGCATGCGCTAGATCAGCGTCGCCAGGATGTTGCTTTTCAGGTCTACGCGGCGTATCTCAATGTACTACGGACAAGATCACAGTTAGCGGTTGCAGAACAGGCCGAAAAGGATGCCCACGAACAGATGCGTGTTGCCAAGCTGCGTACTGAGTCCGGGATTGGACTCAGATATGATGAGCTGCGAATCAGGACCTTTTTGGCAGAGCTTGAGCAGCAGAAGATAACTGCAGAGAATGAGGTCACGATTGCCCACCTCCGCCTTGGGCAGGCCATTGGGCTTCCGGTTGGAGCTGCACCGGTTATACAGGGGAATGCCATGCCGCTGGAACTCAGTGCCTCAGATGCTGAGCTTGAAAAGGTGTCTCAACAAAATCGTTCGGATCTGAATGCTTTGACCGCAGAGGTTGCAAAAGGGGATGCCGGGGTTGCTGCTGCAAGGGGGGGCTATTGGCCGACACTGTATGCAAGCGCTTCTTACCAGATGAACGACAGGGAGATCCCCTTGGGGCGGGATAATGACAGCTGGATGCTGGCAGCAACCCTACGATGGAATCTTTTTGACGGCATGCGGAGGCGGAGTGAGGTTGAAAAGGCTCAGGCGAATAGAGATGCTGCATCGGCCTACCTGAATAACCAGCGTCAGGAGGTTGCGCTGGAGGTACGTGAGGGTATCCTCAGACGTGTCGAATCTGTTAAGCGACTGGAGATCGCGAGGGATTCGGTAAAGGATGCCGAAGAGATGCTTCGATTAATCAACAAGCGTTTCGAGAACGGCCTGGCGACCACCGTTGAACTGCTTGATGCCCAGACCGCCCTGAACAGGGCGCGTGGTCAGCTGACTGACAACGAAACTGCATATGCACTCTCCACGGCAAGGGTATATCAGAGCGCCGGGCTCTTTCTCAAGGAGGTACTGAAATGACTAAGGTACTGGCACTTTTTGCGGTTACTTTGCTGATGAGCATAACCATACTGAATGCAGGCTGCAGTGGTGGCAAGCAAGAGTCGGCTACTGCGGGCCGCGGATCTACTGTCGCCAAGGGGGTTGTTCTTGAAACTCTCCAACTCAAAGAGCTGATCGAACGCCAGGAGGCGGTTGGGACGGTTAAGGCGATTACTACAGCTCTTGTGGCGGCAAGGATTGCCGGGAGCATTACAAGCCTTACGGTGAAGGAAGGGGATCGCGTCAGAAAAGGGGAGCTATTGGCGACTATTGAGGCCTCAGAAACCGCTGCAGGAGCTGCGGCATCCAAGGCAGGTGCAGAAGAGGCGAAGCGGGGATTGGACGAAGCCCGAGCGCGCAAAAAACTTGCAGACGCAACCTTTCAGCGCTATCGGAATCTTTTTGCAGAGCAGGCCGTCACCCGGCAGGAGTTTGAAAACCGACAGGCCGAGCAGGAGATAGCCTCTCAGGGAGTTGCGAGAGCAGAGTCCCGACTGCTGCAGGCAGATGAGCTGTCACGTGCTGCTTCAACAGTTGCAGGATACGCACGAGTTCTGGCTCCTCTTGCCGGACTGGTGACCAGCAAATCTGTAGATCGTGGTGCCACGGTATTTCCCGGCATGCCCCTCATTACCATAGAAGAAGATTCGGGCTATCGCCTGGAGGTCCAGGCCCCGGAGACTCTGAAATCCCGCATTGCGGTAGGGCAGGCAGTGGAAGTGCTGCTGGAAGGCTCAGTCGGAACGCAGCAGGGGAGGATCGTTGAAATCGTTCCGGTCGTCGATCCTGCCAGCAGGACATTTATGGTCAAGGTTGAACTTACCATCAAGGGTCTTCGCTCAGGAGCTTACGGGAAGGTCTTCTTTCCGGTAGGAACAGCCAAGGGACTGATGGTGTTAAAGTCCGCAGTTGTCGAGCGCGGATCACTTACCTCGGTATGGGTAGTAGACGGCCAGAACGTTGCCCGAATGCGTCTCGTGAAACCGGGTAAAGTAATCGGCGACCATGTAGAAATTCTGGCCGGCCTGTCAAGCGGAGAGCGGATCGTGGTCAATGGTATAGAGAAGGTCAGCGATGGCACAAAGGTGGAGTGACAACATGAACGATCCAGGTTTTGCCGGGAAGATCGCCCGGACCTTCATCAACTCGAAGTTGACCCCGCTGATCGTTATTGCGTCGCTTCTGCTCGGCTTTTTTGCCATTAAGATGACCCCTCGCGAGGAGGAGCCGCAGATCGTTGTACCGATGGTCGATATCTTTCTTCCGCTTCCCGGTGCCTCGCCTGCCGAGGTCCAGGAACGGGTTGTGAAACCTTTCGAGAGAAAACTGTGGGAGATCAAGGGGGTAGAGTATCTGTATTCCATGAGCCGCCCTGGTATGGGGATCATCACAGTCCGTTACCTGGTCGGTGAGGATATGGAGAAGTCACTGGTCAAGCTCTACAACAAGGTTATGAGCAATCGTGGGCTTCTTCCGTCCGGTGCAGGGGAGCCGCTTGTGGCACCAAAGTCCATAGATGACGTGCCGATTCTGGCTCTGACCCTCTGGTCTGAGCGATACGATCATGCCACCCTCCGGAATGTTGCCAAAGAGGTCTGCGATGAACTGAAAAAGGGGGAAAACGTAGCAGAGGCAATGGTGACCGGAGGTCAGGCACGACAGTTACGGATAGTACTTGATTCCGGCAAGCTGGCAGCGCGAGGAGTCGCGCCGCTTGAGGTTGCGGCAGCCCTGCAGCGAGGCAATTCAAGCCTCAGGTCCGGTTCATTCAGCGGAGACAACCGTGAACTCCTTGTGAAAACCGGCGAGTTTCTCACGGATGCCGAAGGGGTGAAGCGTCTTGTGGTGGCGGTGCGCGACAATAAACCGGTCTATCTGGCTGATGTTGCCACTGTGAAGGATGATAGTGCGGAGCCGCAGGATTATGTCTTCTTCGGCCTCGGCCCGGCGGGTGGAGAAAAGGCGGGCATAGAACCTTCAACTGCCGTAAATCGGGACAAAAACTATCCGGCGGTAACCATATCCGTTGCCAAGCGGACAGGTGCCAACGCGACGTGGGTGGCCGAAGATCTCGTAAGGAAGGTGGAGTCCCTGAAGGGGAAGGTGATACCGTCCGATCTGCAGGTGACGGTTACCCGCAATTACGGTGAGACGGCCAAGGAGAAGAATAACGAGCTTCTTTTTCACATGTTTTTGGCTGCCATCTCGGTGACCATCCTGATAGCAGTCTTTATGGGGTGGCGAGCCGGGGCTGTGGCAGCTATAGCGATCCCGGTGACCCTGGCACTGACCATGTTCGTCTTCTACCTGATCGGGTACACCCTTAACCGGATTACCCTGTTCGCGCTGATCTTCTCGATCGGCATCCTGGTGGATGATGCCATAGTAGTGGTTGAGAACATCCATCGCTACTTTACGACGACCAGCCTAAAACCTTTGGATGCGGCGATTCGCGCGGTGGACGAAATCGGCAACCCGACGGTGCTGGCCACGTTTGCAGTTATTGCATCGATCCTTCCCATGGGCTTTGTCGGCGGGCTGATGGGACCTTACATGAGGCCGATTCCGGTAGGGGCGAGCATGGCTATGCTACTCTCCATGTTCATTGCCTTCATCGTTACACCGTATTTTGCCTTCAGACTTATGAAGGGTTCGGCTCTGCATTCTGCCGACCAGGTCATGGAGGAATCCAAGCTGACCCTGTTTTACCGGAGAGCTATGGGGGCTCTGCTGCACAAAAGGGTTTTGCGTAACAGCTTTCTGGCAGCAGTGGTGCTTCTTCTCCTCCTTGCCTGTTCCCTGATCTATT
Source organism: uncultured Geoanaerobacter sp. (assembly GCA_964528055.1). Classification (GTDB taxonomy): domain Bacteria; phylum Desulfobacterota; class Desulfuromonadia; order Geobacterales; family DSM-12255; genus Geoanaerobacter. The sequence goes on from CAZGQM010000002.1 coordinate 97,213, forward strand.
TCAAGGGAGTAACGGTCAAGATGCTCCCTTTTGACAACAAGAACGAGTTGCAGGTGATCATCGATGCACCGGACGGAACGTCTCTGGAGCAGACAGCGCGGATAGCCGCCGAGATGGGTGATGCGCTGAGGAAGGTTCCGGAGGTGGTAAATTTTCAGACCTACGTGGGGAGCAACTCTCCATTTAACTTCAACGGCCTGGTCCGTCACTACTACCTTCGCAAAGGGCCTAATGTTGCAGACCTGCAGGTGAATCTGACCCATAAGAACGAGCGTAAGGGGCAGTCCCACGACATTGCGAAAAAAATCAGGCCCCTGCTGAAAGCCGTTGCCGACCGATATGGCGCCCGAGTCAAGGTGGCGGAGATCCCGCCCGGGCCTCCGGTTCTCTCAACCCTTGTTGCCGAGGTTTACGGCCCTGACGATACCACGCGGGCAGATATTGCTAAAAAGGTTAAGGATATCTTCACCAGAACTGCCGGTGTTGTGGATGTGGACTGGTACCGTGAGGACGACCAGCAGAAGGTTACCTTTACGTTGGACCGTGAGAAAGCGGTTTTGAACGGCATCGCCGCAGAGGACGTTGTAAAGACCCTCAGCATGGCGCTTGGGGGAATCGACGCAGGAATTCTTCACGTGCCGAATGAGAAGGAGCCGGTAACGCTGAATCTTCGGCTGCCTGTCGCAGACCGGAGTTCTATTGCGTCACTTTCATCAATCTATCTCCCTGGCCCGAAAGGAAACGTGCCGCTCTCGCAGCTTGTGAAACCTCTGCAGGGGATCGAGGAGAAGTCTCTTTACCGCAAGAACCTTAAAAATGTGGTCTACGTCATCGGAGACGTGGCAGGAGTTGTTGAGGCCCCGGTGTATGCCATTCTCAAGATGCAGAAGGAGATCGATGCCATACCGCTGGCTGGCGGGTATAGGATTGAACAGCTTGCTTCACGCCAGCCTTGGAGCGAAGAGAAGCCGGGGTTGAAGTGGGACGGAGAATGGCATATCACCTACGAGGTCTTCCGGGACCTGGGGATTGCATTTGCAGCAGTTATGGTCCTGATCTATATCCTCGTGGTGGCCTGGTTCAAGGATTTCACCACGCCACTGGTAATCATGGCCCCAATCCCGCTGACGCTCATCGGAATACTCCCGGGGCATGCCATGCTGGGGGCCTTCTTCACGGCAACTTCCATGATCGGTTTTATTGCTCTGGCCGGGATCATCGTCCGCAACTCCATTATCCTGATCGATTTTGCCGAGATGAAGCGCCGTGAGGGGCTTGCCCTTGACGAGGCGATCATAGAGGCTGGAGCGGTAAGATTCCGACCGATGCTCCTGACCGGAGCAGCGGTGGTGGTGGGTAGCTTTGTCATCGTATTTGACCCCATATTCCAGGGTCTTGCCATAGCTATGATGTTCGGTGAGATAGCCTCAACGACATTGTCCAGGGTCACGATTCCGATACTCTATTTTCTTGTACAAGGCTGGAAAGAACGGCATCATGGTAATGAGGCGAAGGAGGAGTTTTAATGTTCTGGCAGAAGAAAAAACTGCAGTCAATGGCGGACCCGGAGCTTCCCGGACTCTGCCGATCGGAGGCTGAGGCTCTTTACCGCTCAGGCAGGTATCACTGTGCCGAGGCGGTGCTGGAGGTTGTCAGGAGGCATTTCAGCCCTGAAACTCCGGAGGTGCTGGTGCATACGGTAAGCGGTTTCGGTGGTGGCTCAGGTTCGGGGTGCATCTGCGGTGCGGTCTCCGGTGGAACAGTCGGATTTGGACTGGTGTTGGGAACTGATAAAAAACGGATTGCGCACCTCACCCGCGAACTTCACGCTTGGTTCAAGGAGAAGTACGATGTCACCTGCTGCAAGATCATCAGGCAGAACCTCCCTGGTGTCTGCCCGGCGTTGACCGGCGAGGTTGCAGGGAAGGTTGCAGAGATGTTGTCGAGGGAATCCCACTGAATCTCCTTGAGGTACAAGGGGACCTGAAAGAGAAGGAGAGATCCATGAAAGAAGAATTCTATGTCGAACGTATTGTCAGGATCGTTGCCGGGTCGTTTATCCTTGTCTCGCTGATCCTGGCGCACTTCCACAGCCTTAACTGGCTCTGGTTCACCGGCTTTGTCGGGTTGAACCTATTCCAGTCAGGGTTTACCCAGTTCTGCCCGATGTTCAATATATTGGCGAAACTTGGAGTGCCAAGATTCCCGAAAAACGGTTGTTCCAAATGAAATGCCGAATCACGGTCATCTGTGATAACAGTGTCGGAGCGATTGCAGGGACTCTCGGCGAGCACGGATCGTCTGCACTCGTCGAGTGGGATGGAGGGTCCATCCTCTTTGACACGGGCGGAGGCGAGACCCTGCTGCACAACTCCCTCCGGATGAACAGGGACCTTCGCCGGTTGACTGCAATAGCCCTCTCCCACGGTCATTATGACCATACCGGTGGTTTGAGCCATCTGCTTCGGCTGACTGGCAGGAAAACGGTGTATGCCCATCCGGGGCTGTTTACCCCGCGTTATCGGGTTAAGGAGACCGGCGAGGCGATATCCGTCGGTATCCCTTTCGGAGAGGAATATCTATGTGGGGTTGGTGCAGAGTTCAGCTTGAGCAGGGAAGCGAGGGAGATTGCGCCGGGTCTCTTCCTGACCGGTGAGGTACGTCGCCGAAACGCCTTCGAGGTCGGTGACAGAGGTCTGTACGCCGATCCTGAAGGGGTGCAGCCAGACCAATTGGAGGACGACCAGTCGTTGATCATCGTTGGGGAGAAGGGACTGATACTGTTACTCGGCTGTTGCCATGCCGGATTGATCAATACTATCGATGCAGCCCGGGAACTGACCGGCATCAGCACTATTTGTGCTGTTATCGGAGGGACGCATCTGGGTTTCTGCAGTGCCGGGCAGCTTGATCAAACCATTGAAGCTCTTCGAGGGCACGGCATAGGCAGGATCTATGGGAGCCACTGTACCGGATTTGTCGCTTCCGCACGGCTTCACCGGGAATTCCCCGGCCGGTTTCAGTCGGCACAGGTTGGAACTACCATTGAGGTATGATAAGGAGAAGATCTCAATGCTCAGAATTGCCATAACCGTTACCTTCCTGGTTACGATTGCAATCACGGTACTGTCTGCTGGATACCGAACCATCACATCCTCTGAAGCAAGGCGGCTTATCGTACAGAATAAGAACATCTATCTGCTGGATGTACGGACACCGGCTGAGTATCGACAGGCCAGGATCAAGGGGAGCATTCTTATCCCGATCAATGATATAGAGCGGCGAATTGTCGAGGTGCCGAAAAACCGTCCGGTTATTGTATATTGTGCGGTCGGGGCCCGCTCAAATCTGGTGGCCGGTTTCCTGGCAGGTAAGGGATATGGGGAGGTTTACACCATGCAGGATGGTCTGAGTGGCTGGAGTCGTAACGGCTTTCCTTTGGAGAAATGATTTGCTAGTAATGACCAATGAAGATGTGCTGCAGCGTAAGGCGATTATTCTCAGGACCCTTGGACATCCGGTGAGACTCAGGATCGTTGCAGGACTGGCCGGAAGGTGTGCCTGCGTCAAGGAGATATGGGAATGTCTTGGGTTACCGCAAGCAGTGGTTTCACAACACCTGAAGGTGATGAAAGAGAGTGGAATCCTTGATGCCAGACGTGAAGGGGTACGAATCTGTTACTCACTCAAAGATGAAATGCTGGAGAAACTTATCCATGCTGTCATTGACGGCCCCTGAACGGTACCATCTGCTGATGGAGTTCTTGGGTGCCACGCATTATGTCTTCGATCTGATGAACTATCTGACGGGCGTTTACGACATTGTTCTGCATAAGTTGACCCGACTCCCCTATGCATTCCTTGAGAATCTCCGCCAGTCTGAGCTGTTGCAGGGATGAGTCGCGCAGCCTCTTCATCTTTTCATTTTCTTCGATAACGCTCTGCAGGTAGAGGTAGTTGCATTGAGACTGCTCATGGGTCGATGAGGTGATCTTCTCCGAGTGTGACCGCATCTCCTCCAGGGTAGCAACAACCATCATGGTGTTGCGCTCCTGTTCTTTGATGGACCGGGTAATCTGCCTTATTGTTTCCAGGTTCTTGGCCGCTTCATCGTTGATAATCCTGCTTCCTGATGCTTGCTTGACAGTGGTAGCGGCAATTTTCTGGATCATCTGAGCCACTTCCGTTGAGGTCCCCTCTATCTTAGCCAATGCTTCGCTTGCAATAGCCGTGATCTTCACCCCCCCCTTGCCACGGTCTTTCCCCTGAGCTATCGCCCTCTGAACGGCAGCTGTCTCCTTCTGGATATTCTTGACCAGATCCTGGATCTCCTTTGCAGAGGATGATGTTCGATGTGCCAGCGAACGTACCTCCTCTGCCACGACAGCAAAGGCCTTGCCACGTGCTCCTGCCTGAGCGGCAATAATAGATGCATTCAACGACAAAAGAGTGGTCTGCTCCACAACATCCTGGATCATGTTTACGAATTCACCTACCCTTGCCGAATGGACTGCAAGCCTTGTAATAGCTTCATAAGACTCTTCACTGCTCAGTTCAATCTCTTTCATGACCTTGAGGGTGGCGGTTATCGCCCTCATGCCGTCTTGAGCAAGCATCCTGACATTTACGGAGCTTTCCACTGCCATCTGGGTGTTGTCACGTACATTGCTGGTGGCCATGCTTATCTGCTGGATAGATGTGGAAGTCTGTTCTGCCGATGTCGAGAGGGCATCTACGTTGTTGGCTATCTCTTTTATGCTGGCAGCCATTTCTCCTAATGAGGATGAAGTGCTTACAACCGCTTCGGTATAGCTTTGGATCGATCCGGCTATCACGGCAGTGGTATCCTTCATCTGGGTAGCGATGAATGAGCGTTCGTCACCACGCTCGGTTATCTCTTCAATATCCTTTAGTAATGAACAGAAAAATTCGTTCATCCTTGCAACTGCGTTAAGGTTCTCCCGTTCCTTTGTAAGCTGATGTTCATTACCCTCCATTATTTCAAGGGACGTTTCCCCCAACTGCTGATGCTTGGGTATAAATTCCTCTGTTATGCCATTTACGTTCTCGATCATGGTTATGACACGGTTAATGAGCCTGTCTTGGAATGCCTGAAGTGATTCTAGCTCGTCCCCAACTCCCCTGGTATCACAGAGATCATCATCCATGTATAGAGTGGAGATGGTCTCCAATTGTTTTTGCACCTGGATTTTTAAAGCCTGCTTGATCACGATTGAGCAGAAAGTACCCACGATGAGTCCTGCCAGGAGGCAGCCCGCAACGTACAGTGGGTTGAATGCTCTGTTACCAAAAAAAATTGCGGAATAAAACGGGAAAACTAGACCGATGAACAGGCCGAAGGAGATCATGAAAATGGTGGTCTTACGTAGTGATGAAAGGTGAAACCTGAACATAGGATGTAATCCTCTAAAGAGTTATGTCGGCTGGGTACCAGAAATCTTTACCATTTGAAACGGAATCGTCAAACCAGTCTGAACGAAAAAGGGTTAGATGGCTGTTTGATAAGGCTTTGAGCTTAACGAAACAGAAACTTTTTCTCAAGTTAGACAAATGCATACCCGATATGCATTCCTATGGAATCTTCGAGGATAACAGGAAAATTTGAGGAGCCTGGGGCCGCAAGTCGGACCGGTGAGGCAGAGCAACTTGCCGCATCAATGTTGGACAATCTATCCACTGGTCTGTTGATGGTGGACAGTGAGGGAACGGTCTGTTTTATGAACCAGAAGGCAGAGCGTATGTTGCAGATTTCTCGCAACGAGTTTGTTGGTAAGCGTGTGTATGCGCTGCCTTTAAGGACTGCTATCTACAAAGTACTGAGTGAGAATTGTCGCGACTGCTATGTCGAAATGAGCATCAACGGCCAGGTAATCCAGGCAAAGGCAACATCGGTTATATGTCGTGAAGGGGCTCATCTTGGGGAGATGTATGAACTTAGAGACATTACTCCGGAACGTCGAGCCCAGCGACAGAGTGATGAGTTCGTAGCTTCAATGACTCATGACCTGAAATCACCTCTGACTGTAATTCTTGGTTATGTTGATGCCCTTGCCTCCGATCAGGTGATAGCTGCAAGTAAGCGGACAAATGATTGTCTTGAGGAGATTCGGAGAAACGGATCCCGGTTGCAGGGGATGATCGAGGATATTATTGATTCATATCGTCTTGATGTTGGCTTGGTGGAGATTCGCCGCGATTATTGCGATGTAGGCAAGATTCTTGAAAAATGCTGTCGGGAACTGGCCCGTGATGCCGAGGACCATACGCTGAAATTCAGTTACTCCATCGATCCTGACATACCGATATTGAAGGCGGATGGCAAACAGCTCTCTCGGGTTTTTGCCAACCTTATAGGAAATGCGATCAAGTTCACGCCACGTGACGGTTCTGTGGTTGTTGAAGCTGGGTTCACTGATGCAGAAGTAGTAATTACGGTAAGTGACACAGGTATCGGCATTCCGGCCAAGGATCAGGATCGGATTTTCAATAAATACTTCCGCTCGGATCAGGTGCGGGGCTACAAAGGGACCGGCCTTGGACTTACCATATGCAAGGCACTTGCTGAGGAGCACGGTGGAACTGTTACGGTAGCAAGCAGCGAAGGTACCGGTAGTCGGTTCACGGTAAGGCTCCCTGTTCAGCCCCTGGATTGAGGATTCTGCTATAGTAGCTTTCTCAGGAAAGGAGAGCGAGTGGAATTCAGGTGACTGAAGTAAAAGTTCCTGAATAAATTAAATAATACTGGTTTTTGTAGGTTAAAGTTTTGACTGGAACTGCCGAATTATGGATGTAGACCGGATTCAAAAGTGATTAGTGGGTTGCGTAACGCCCTGGACCGTGTACTGTTTTGATTATACCCATATTACCAAGGAGGATCTTAAGAATGGCAAATGTTCTTATCGTCGACGATTCATCCACCATGAGAAAAATCATCTCCCGTTCCCTACGTCAGGCAGGATTGGCGGTAGACGATATCTTTGAGGCAGGTGACGGTATCGAGGGGCTCAACGCGCTTTCAGGTAACAAGGTCGATCTTATCCTGTCCGACATTAATATGCCGAACATGGACGGTCTCGAGTTTATAAAGGCGGTACGTGCAAACGGTAACAAGGTTCCGATAGTCATGATCACGACCGAGGGCGGAGAAGACATACTGAAAGAAGCCTTAAGTAGCGGAGCAAGCGACAGTATCAAGAAACCGTTTACCCCTGAACAGCTCAATGAAAAACTGGGAGGGCTGTTATGACTCTGAATGCGGCTGTTTCTCAGTCGGCCAATCTTCAGGAAGAAGATATGCGCGGTTATGTCATTCATGCCACAAAAGAAGTGTTCAATACGATGGTCATGATGGATGTGGCTGACAGCTATCCCCTTCAGGAGGCGGTTACAAAATTCCACTGCAGTATAACCGGCATGGTGGGGCTAGCCGGGACTTACACCGGCATCCTATCGATCCATTGCCCCAAAACATTTGCCATGAAGATCACCTCGAACATGCTGGGAATGGCCGTCGAAGAAGTCGGTGAGGATGTGAACGATGCCCTTGGGGAGATTGCCAATATGCTTGGTGGGTATGTCAAGCAGCTGCTTTCCAAGGGAGGGCTTGATATTAGCCTGTCAATTCCTACGGTTATTGCCGGCGAAGACTACACGATTAACGCCATGACTGACAGTGATTGCGTGATCATTCCGTTTAATGTTGAAGAAGACAGATTTCTGGTTGGGCTTAAGCTGAGTAAGGATGCCCGATAGATCGGCAAAACAGATATGGGACAAGTCAAACTAAAAGAGATGATCGATGCCGCACTCGTCCAGACCGGGGAGGAGAGTAGCATGCTGCTGGGCCAGCAGTTAAGGGTTGATGAAAGCGACAGCCTTAATACTAATAAGGCAAGCTTCTTCAGTGGGATGGAAGATGCCATCTTCGTTGCATGCATCGAATCGAGAGAGGATTATACCGGCCAGTTCTACATGATTTTCTCCCTGCGTGATGCCATCTTGCTGAGCGGTCTTCTTTTGGGAATTCCTCTGCCCAGGATTTCTGAAAAACGCAAGTTGGCCATTTTAGAGGCCGATGACATAGATGCCTTTGGCGAGATAATGAATCAGGTCATCGGCTCCTTCAATTCGGTTTTTAAACCTAAATTACCCAATAAGATCCATCTTAAGCTCAATGCACCGAAGAAATTCATTCCGGGTATGGATGAGGTATCGGACGAAGAGCCGATACCGACTGACGACTATGTCCTATTTCGCGCCCAGTTGAACATGGATGGCATTGAGATGGACCGGCTTGATATACTGATACCGATATCTCTTGCACATCAGATAGAGCCCCCTTCGATAGAGCCGGTGCCTGAAACATCTGAAACGGAAAAGGCTTCTGACGGAGATCTGCAGGTAAGTGAAGGGGGGGACGTTGCGTCCATTGCCAACAAGACAATACTTCTGCTTGATGATGATCCTCAGGCTCGTGAATTGGTCAGGGGTATCCTTAATGCTGCAGGACTCAATGTTGTGGACGCGTCTCTCAAGGACGACATACGCGAGCTTTTCGATAACAGCAACGCAGTTGTTGCCCTTATTTGCGTTTCGGATACCGAAGACAGAGAACTAGCGCTCTGTATCAAGATCAAGGCAATGCGTCAGGATTCATCGTTGCCGATTATTATGTGTGCCCCCAACTGGACGCGCACTGGTGTTCTAAAGGCTTTGAAGTATGGCGCAAAGGACATTCTCCTTAATCCTTGCGACGCAGGCGAACTGGTTACCAAGGTTTCAAGATTCCTTAAGGCAGCATAATGGCCCGGATCCTCTTCACCGTAACTTTCCTCTCAGCTTTTCTTGGCGGGCTTATTTCCGATGCGGCTGCCGAGATCCCTGCCCGACTTCGCAGAATTGATATCCGTCCCCATGTTAGCTACACCCGGCTTCTCTTTCAGCTTGACAGAGAAACTTCACATTCCGTAACTGAGCTTCCTGGGCAGCGGGTCCGGGTGACCTTTTTCAACTCTGATGGGCCCCTATTCCGAAAGTTGCGTGGCTACACTGATCAGCATGTCAACGGTATAACCATTGCCCAGCGAGGTGATCTTCTTCAGGTTACGGTAAGTCTAAAATCACCTGCCGAGGGGGTGCGGGTCGTAGATGGGGGTACCCAAGTGCTGGCTCTCGATGTGGGGCCTTCCTTCAAGGGAGAGAGGAAACAGGCACCTGTACTGAAGGGTAGAGAATCCATCGCAGCGGGCGCCGGTCGCTTTGTCAGAGATTACGATCCTCCATTAAGGTCTGACCTCTCTTTTGTTCCTACGGACCAGCAGTCGCTGAGAGGGCTGCTGAACATACAAGATGCCAGGCTCTTTTTACTCGGTGAGGCTGCCCTTTACAAGGGGCATGCGCCAGAGGCAATCAGTCTCTTTGAGCCATTCCTTAAGAGCGATTCAAAGATTTGGGCTCTTGCAGCTTACCGTTGTGGCGAGGCTTACTACGCCATTCAGGATTATAGACGTGCATTGCAGCTTTTCCGTGATGCTGAGCGACTTTGGCCTCAGTTTCTCTCTAGCAGTCCTGCCGTGGTCTTCTGTTATGCCGACAGCCTGGTGAGATGCGGAGATCTTCCTGCTGGCCGGAGAATCCTTGCAGCGCTTATAGCCAGTCAGGCCGAAAAGAAAACTGCTCCAACCTTGCTGATTAGACTTGCGGATATTCTTGACCACCAGCAAAAGGAGGCCGAAGCCCGGCTTATCTATCAGAATGTTGTCAAATATTTCCCGGACAACAAGGCTGCCAGTTATGCTGCGTTGAAGCTTGCGGACCGCCGCTTTCCCACTGTTGATGCTAACGATTACTCCGACCTTCGAGATGTATACCGGGGGATTGCCAAGACTTCCAGCGATTTCATTGTGAGAGAGGAGGCTTTATTCAAATCTGCGCTGATCGAAGCACTTTACGGGCCTAGCATTGAGGCGTTACAGACCGTGTCCACCTATGAAAGGAGGTATCCCAGCGGTGTCTTTGTCGCCATAGCCCGTTCCATGCATGAGGAGCTCATGCCGGCTGTATATCACGATATCATGGCAGCACACGACAACGCAGCTCTTATCAAGATGGCCGAGGGGAATCTTCCCTATCTGTCGCGTTGCATGGCCGAACCGGCTTTCTTAAAAGATCTTGACATGGCATATACCGGACTTGGTCTCCTTCAGGAAGAGGTTAAATGTTTCGGTCGCCTAGCCAAAAGGGAGTGGGCTTCTCCATATGCGTCGTTTCTTTATGGTAGGATGCTTGATACTACCATTGCAGTTGCAGATTGGTCAAAGGCTGAGGCTACTGGAAGAGAGTTTCTGCGACGTTTCCCCCATCTGCCCGAAGTTCAACGGGTACGTGAGATTATGGGAGATATCAGCTACCGCAAAGGTGATATGGCAGGGGTTAGAGACGACTTGGCTTGGCTGTTACAGGATGAAAAGGTGCGCGCTGTCATCTCTGATAGTTACTATTATCTTGGGAAGGCTCTTGAGGAGGCTGGCCAATCAAAGCGCGCAGGCAGAGCCATGGAGCTTTTTCTTTCGAACATTCAAGAGAAGAAGGTCTCATCGCCACTGGTTGCGGACGCACATTTTACGGTCGGCATGTCAGAACTCGCGGCCGGCAAAGCCGGCAAAGCCCTGGTTACATTTCGCTCCGGGCTGTCTGAGGCTCCGCCTGAAGGGCGCGATCGATTCCTTTACCGTATTGGCGAACTGAATCTACGCGAAGGGCGAGTTGCCGAGGCAAGAAACAGTTGGGGGAAAATCGTCAAAGAGGGGAGCGATCCGGTGTGGCAGAAACTCGCTACCCAGGCAGTCTCTGATCTAGAATGGAGGGAGCGTACCGGCTCAAAGATCTGAGCTGAGTCAAAAAAATGGCTTTTGTCAAAAATGTCAGGCAGGCGCCGTTATGGGGCGCCTGTTTTGTTTTTTAAGTGACTGTATTTATTGCTATTATCTTATGGTACAGCTTTTGCTCAAAGGCAATCACACAAGGAGGGAGAGCTATGCCGATCGAAGGGATATTTAGCAACACCATCGAACTGCTGAGCAAAGGTATCGATCTCAGAGCAAAGAATCACAACCACATCTCTGCAAACCTGGCCAATGCCGAGACTCCCAACTACATTCCTACATCCGTTTCGTTTGAGGGGGAGTTGCGTGATGCTCTGAAGTCAAAGGGTTCTGGCAGCGCAGGAGGGCGTTCCGTTGCCCATCCTCGTCACATAGCACTCAAGGGGCAAGCCGGTAGTATCGATGCTGTTCAGGGGACGATACTTCAGACCCCGTCTCCTGCAGTCGGTCGTGACGGAAACGCTGTCGAAATGGAGCAGGAGATGAGCCGGCTAGCTTCCAACCAGATTATGTACAATGCTTCGGTGCAGATTCTCGGTAAGAAGTTCGAAGGTCTGAAGATGGCGATAAAGGGGCAGTAACCGGCAATAGGGGGAACAGATGGACTTTTTCAGCTCAATGGAAATTAGTTCGTCGGCATTGAGTGCCGAGAGAACCAGAATGAACACCATTTCAAGTAACCTTGCAAATGCCAACTCTACGAGGACTCCGGAAGGTGGACCATACAAGCGCAAGGACACGGTGTTTGCAACCACACCCCTGGCTCCCGGTTCCTTCAAGTCAGCCCTCCAGGGGGCTTCGCAGAGAACATCCATGGGTGTGGAGGTGGTTCAGATAGTTGAGGATCAGAACCCTCCACGTATGCAGTATGATCCTTCACATCCCGATGCAAACCCAGAGGGGTATGTGGCGTATCCTAATATTAACGTGGTTGAGGAGATGGCCGATATGATTGCGGCAACAAGGGCATATGAAGCAAATGTGACCGCTGTCCAGGCTGCCAAGAGTATGGCCTTGAAAACATTGGAGATCAGCAAGTAGTCTTTACTCAGATGAATGGAGGAGTTGCAATGGAAATCAAGGGAATCGAGAGCGGTTTCGGTATTGGGAAGGCATTTCCCTCCCCAGGCGCAGTTGCAACCCCGGTCGCTCCTGCTGAGGGGTTCGGGAAATTTCTCGGCGAAATGATAGAGAAGGTAAATAGTTCTCAACAGCAGTCAGACAAGGCGGTACAGCAGCTGATCACCGGAGAGACAAAATCGCTCCACGAAGTAATGATTGCAATGGAAAAGGCAAGTGTTTCATTCCAGTTCATTAATCAGGTTCGTAACAAGGCAGTTGAAGCGTATCAGGAGATCATGCGGATGCCGGTATAGTGTGTATCCGAGCAGAATTGTCTTTCACCTCAGACCAGTTATCGTAGAGTAGTCAATGCCCGAAAGCCTGAAAAAAATACTTGAACCGATCCTTGCGCTTACTCCTGGCAAGCGGTGGCTTGTGGGAGCGATCGTAGCACTATCCATAGCTTCATTTGCCGTGCTGATCGTGGTTGCAAATAAGACCGACTATAAACCACTCTTTGCAAACCTTACCACTGAAGATGCCGGTGAGATCATCAAGAAGCTTAAAGCGCAGAAGGTTCCGTACCGTCTTGCAACAGACGGGAAAGCCATTCTTGTTCCTGCTGACAAGGTCTACGATCTGCGGCTCACCCTCGCTTCCGAAGGACTTCCCCAGGGAGGAGGGGTAGGCTATGAAATCTTCGACCGCAAAAACTTCGGCATGACGGAGTTTGTCCAAAAGCTGAATTACCAGCGGGCATTACAGGGGGAGCTATCGCGAACAATTTCGCAGCTGGCCGGACTCGAATCTGCGCGCGTGCATCTTGCAATCCCCGAGAAGAGCCTCTTCAAAGATGCGGAAAAGCCTCCTACCGCATCTGTCGTGCTTAAAATCAAAGGAAACAGGACGCTGCGTGACAGCGATGTTCAGGGGATCGTTCATCTTGTGGCGGCTTCCGTTGAAGGACTTGATACTGATCATGTTACCGTTCTGGATGGTCGAGGCAAACTATTGTCGCGAAGCGGACCTCAGGATTCAGCCGGCAAGTTGAGCAGTACCATGCAGGAGACCCAGCGCACTTTTGAGAGGAACACTGAGGATCGCCTTCAGACTCTGCTGGATAAGGTGGTAGGAAGTGGCAAATCTGTTGCTCGGGTTTCGGCAGCCTTCAACTTTAAGCAGGTTGAGAAATTCGAGGAACGCTATGATCCTGAGTCAGCTGCGGTCAGGAGTGAACAGCGAAGTGAAGAAAAGGGGAGTGGTGGAGCTTTGACGGGTGTTCCTGGCGTTCAGACAAACTTGGGGCGCACTCAGGGGGCTGCTCAACAGGGAGCTTCCGGCAACTCTAAGAGCGACGAGACCCTCAACTATGAGGTGAGCCGCTCAACCGCACGCACCATAGAACCGGTTGGGTCACTGGCAAAGGTTTCAGTTGCCATTCTGGTGGATGGCAAATATGAGACTGCTGCTGTGGGCAAGGATGGAAAGCAGGGGAAGCCTAAGTACACGCAACGGACACCGGATGAACTCCAGAAAATTGAGGCATTGGTAAAAGGGGCCGTAGGATTTAGCAGTGAACGTGGTGACCAGGTAACCGTAGCTAACATCCCTTTCCAGGAGACAGAGGATGCGGATGCAGGAACAAAAGCTGGATGGTGGGAGGCCCCGTTTTTTCTGGCCCTGTTGAAGAATGTGCTAATAGGTGTTGGTTTCTTTGCCCTTTTGTTGCTGGTGATCAGGCCACTATTGAAATCCGTCACTGCCGGAGTTCCGATGAACTTCGAGGCTTTGGAGTCGCCTGAGCAACAAATCCAGCAGATGATGGAGGCTCAGCGTAAACAGCTCTCCAACCAGGCTTCAGGGCAGATGGAGCTGATCAATAAGATAAAACAGGATCCTTATCAGACTTCTCAGGTAATCAAAAACTGGTTGGATAACAAGGGATAATTTAGTTTATGGTATTTAGAGGTACAGTATGACGGGGGCGGAGAAGGCTGCCATATTACTTCTGTACGTGGGTACAGAGGCCACTACGAAGGTATTCGAGCACCTGGAAGATAATGATATCAAAAAGATCAGCAGCAGCATGGCCACCCTTGGACATGTGGGGCTGCCTATCATACAGGATGTGATTAGCGAGTTTGAGCAGATAACCAGCCCCGAGGCAGGATTTTTTTCACAAGGTGATGAATTCGTTAGGAAAATTCTTGAAAAGGCCCTGGGCCCACAGAGGGCGGATCTTCTTCTTCAGGAGATGCATAGTTCCAATATCGGTGACATAGAGGATATCCTTGGCAACATGGACGCCAAGACCATAGCCAACTTTCTTTCACAGGAACATCCACAGACCATCGCAGTTATCGTTGCAAAGTTGCGCCCCAAGCAGACGAGCGAAATAGTTGGTCATCTGCCGCTGGATCTGCAGGCAGAGGTGATAATACGAATTGCAGATGTCGATCAGGTATCTCCGGAGGTCTTGAACGACATCGACGAGGTCATTCGCCGCGAATTGACAGCCATGGGCGGGATACAGCGGTTCAAAGTGGGAGGTGTGGAGAAGGTCGTTGAGATGTTCAACCATCTGGAGCGGAGCAAGGAGAAGCATATACTTGACAAACTGGATGTGATGAACCCACCTCTGGCAGAGGTGATACGCAAACATCTCTTCACCTTCGAGGATATCTTCAAGCTCGACGATCGCTCCATCCAGTCGATAATGAGGGAGATTTCAAACGATACTCTTACCCTTGCAATGAAGGCGTCAACTGAAGAGGTAAAGGAGAAGGTTTTCCGCAACATCTCCAGCCGTGCAGCGGATATGATAAAGGAAGACATCGAGGTCATGGGACCTGTTCGTCTCTCCGACGTGGAAAAGGCTCAATCCGAGATCATAAAGATCGTTCGCAAGATGGAGGAGGATGGCAAGGTCGTCATAGCTGGTCGTGGAGGAGACGATGTCCTCGTCTAGGATCATCAAGCCGGAAGATCTCAAGGACAGGCGTGTCTGCTCTGTAAACTACGGACGACTGGAGGATTCCTCCTTTACCAATGAGGGGGAGGCTGAAATCCTCCTGTTAAAGGCGGAAGGCTTTACACCACTTTTTTTTAATGATGAGGCGGGGGTGCGTGGCGCAGTGGAAATGCTCCCTACAGACGCTTCTCCGGTTGAGCCTTCTGAAGAAGAAATATATGCAAAGTCGCTGCAGGGGGAGCCTCCTGCGAGGATGCAGGTTATCGCAGAAGATGAGATGCAAATGCAGCTGTCGGAAGCTTATGCGAGAGGGCTGGAGGAGGGCCGGCTGGCTGCGGAAAGGGGATTGGCAAATGTCTTTAAGGCATTGCGAGAGGGGACTAACGCTCTTGCAGCTCTGCGGGAGAAGGTTTTGCGGGGGAGCGAAGTTGACATCCTGAAACTGGCGATCATGGTTGCGCGCAAAATTATCCTCCAGGAGGTAAAGCAGGATAGGCAAATACTCGCTAATATCATTACAGCTACGGTAGCCTGTTGCTCCGAGTTGGAGAAGATCACCATACGGCTCAACCCTGACGATTACAAGATAGTCATGTCGGACCAGCAGCTCTTTTTGTCTGGCAGGGTGGATGACAGCAGAATTGAACTGGCTCAGGACGAATCGATTCGGTTGGGCGGCTGTATGGTTGAAACTCCCACAGGCACAGTGGACTCCAGAATCGAGTCCCAGCTTGATGAAGTATTCAACCGATGTCTTGAGGAGAGGGGTATCCCCCAAGAGCGTTCTCTCAGCTAGGATAACGAGGAGCAATCATTGCACGATGCCGCTATGGATATAAGCCGCTATTTTAAGGTCATTGATGACCTTAAGCTGATCCGATTCCATGGCAAGGTGACGCAGGTTGTAGGTCTTGTCATAGAAGGGTTTTGCCCTGATACAGCGGTTGGAAGCATTTGCGAAATCCATCCAGCAGATGGTGACCCGATCCCTGCAGAAGTTGTCGGTTTCCGTGACAACAAAACCCTGCTCATGCCGCTTGGGGAGTTGAGGGGGGTAGGTTTAGGTAGCCTGATAACCGTCCTTCGCCAGAAGGCATCCATGAAGGTTGGACCTGGGCTTCTCGGCAGGGTCATTGACGGGCTTGGAGTTCCTATAGATGACCTGGGACCGATCGTTGCCGAAGAGGAATGCCCGATATATGCCACTCCGGTGAATCCTCTGAGGAGGGTGCCGATACGCAAACCACTTGATCTTGGTATACGTGCCATCAACGGTCTCTTGACTTGTGGACAGGGGCAACGTGTGGGGATCATGGCAGGCTCGGGTGTGGGAAAGTCCACTTTGCTCGGGATGATTGCACGCTACACTGAAGCCGACATCAATGTCATCGCCCTCATAGGTGAGCGGGGGCGCGAACTGAGGGAGTTTATAGAAAAGGACTTGAAGTCTGACGGGCTGAAGAAATCAATTCTTGTGGTCGCAACCTCCGATCAACCACCGCTGGTAAGGATGCGCGGTGCTTATATTGCCACAACTATCGCCGAGTATTTCCAATCAAAGGGGAAGAAGGTTCTTCTGATGATGGATTCGGCTACCCGCTTTGCTATGGCGATGAGAGAAGTAGGGCTGGCTATCGGAGAGCCGCCGACCACAAAAGGATATACTCCTTCTGTCTTTGCCGCGCTTCCCAAACTTCTGGAGAGGACCGGCAACTTTGAGGATGGGAGCATAACAGGTCTCTACACGGTTCTTGTGGAGGGAGATGACTTCAACGAACCTATTTCAGATTCTATGCGGAGCATTCTGGATGGCCACATTACGCTCTCGCGTGATTTAGCCGCACGGAATATTTATCCTCCAATCGATGTACTGCACAGCTCCAGTCGCGTCATGAACGACGTGACTGATCAGGATCAGCAGGATATGGCAGGCGATTTCAAGGAGTTGATGGCTACCTACAAGCAGTCGGAGGATCTCATCAACATCGGCGCGTACAAGTCCGGAAGCAATCCAAAGATAGACAGTGCCATTGTAAAAATGGACGCGATGATCTCTTACATCAAGCAGGACATCCACAACGCAATAAGCGTCAGGCAGTCAGTGGATGCATTGAGGGATATTTTCACTGCTGAGAAGCCTCACTGAAATCCGAGAAATATGAAACGGCGGATTGAGGATTAATACGCAGGAGATGGAGTATGCAGAAGCGTGGATTCAAGCTGCAGCAGGTCCTGAACTATCGAAGCGAAGTGGAGAAGATTCGTTCGGTTGAACTCGCTGATGCGAAACGTGAGCTGGATCGGGCAGCTGAAAAGCTGAAACGTGAGGAGGAACACGCGGATAAGGTTTCCGAGGAATTTGCCAGCAAGCAGATCGTGGGTATAGTTGCCAGTGAACTGCAGATGTATTCCAACTTCATCCACAAGAAGAGCCGGGTGATCAAGGAACAGCGGCAGGAGGTCGATACGCTTGATCTGAATGTCGCAGCTAAACGGGAAACCCTTTTGAACGCAGCAAAGGAAAAGAAGGTGCTGGAGACTTTCAAAGAGAAGAAACTGGAAGCTCATAAGAAGGAATTATCTGTAAAGGAGAGGGACTTTCTAGATGAGAGATCCGTACAAAAGAAAGGGAGATACTAGTATCTGATGCAAAAGCTTGCCGTAACAGGGGTTATTACACTTATTCTCTTTATCTGGCTTGTTTCCGGTGGGACATCGGTTCTCAGATCGGCGATTGCTGCAGTGGGAAAAGAGTCTGAACCTAAGGCGGCAAATTCTAAGCAGGATGGGGTGCAGAAAAGTAACGTCGAGGAGATGCTCGGCCTTGAGAAACGACGGCAGCAGCTTATGGAGAAAGAGTCTGCGCTGGCAGCCAAGGAGCAGGAGTTGACTCGTACTTCAGCCAGCCTGGATGTCAGGATCAAGGAACTGAACGCAGCGAAGAAGGCATTCGAGGATCTGCTGAACGAGAAAAAGAAGAAAGATGCAGAACTGGCATCTGCCAAATATATGAAGATGTTCAAACTCATCAAGGCGATGAAGCCCGATGAGGCAGCAAAAATCATAGATAAGCTTGATGAGCCTGTTGCAATTGGACTTCTGGAAAAATTTGATCAAAAGACAGTGCTCAAATTATCAAAGCTTATCAGTCAGCCACGCCTGATGAAGTGGATCAAGGAGAATCTACAGGCAGGGCAGCAACGCTAGCTTCTTCCGTCCTGTTTACGGGAACGGTGTAGGCATACTATCACATAGAAAGGAGGTGAAAAAGACATGGATATGATGACAATGATTATGGGCACTATGCCGCAGTCACCGATTACAGGAGGGCTGTCGGCGAAGGACCCTGCTGGGTCGAGTTCAACTGGCCAGCTTGGGGAAGGTTCCACGAACGGTCTCTTGTTTGCTCAACTGCTGGGAACTTCTTTGCAGACCAATTTTCCTGGAACCCTATCGACAAGCGGCAACGTAACTCCAGAACTGGGCGATCTAGCAGCATTAGGCACATCCCAGACCTCTCGGGGACTTGGTGTTGCAGATCAGCTGATTTCAGCGGGGGAAGAAGTGGATGAAAGCTCAGCGCAGGGAGAAATGCAGCTGATGAACGGAGTGGCTATACTGTTTTCTGATGTCCGAAATGGTGCCGTTCCCGCACAGAATGCAGGGAAAACCGGTGAAGCAGCAGAATTGCTGGCCGAATTACAAAAACTGGTGGATCAGGACGGGTCACTTCCCGGATCGCTTCAGGAACAGTTGCGCGGAGTGTTGAAGCCGGCAGTTCAAAAAAGTGTTGAGCAGATTGCAGTGCCGGAAACGGATGATACTGATGATGTATCTGGCGAGCAGAAGGCAAGCGAGATGTTGTCGGCACTGTTAGCGACCCTGAACAGTGAGCTGAAGAAGAATCCTCAGCAGGTTGTGCAGAAGGGAGCCGCGGATAAGCCGCTTGACGATACGAACTCGAAAAGCGCGGCGATTCTGGCTGTAACGGCTGTAAAGCCTGAACAGCCTGTAAAGCAGGAGGTGGGTGCCGTTCAGCTGACGGGAGAAGGGGAGACGTCTGATTATGAGATGTTCAAGGCAATCCTTACGGAGCTTAAACCGGTTCATGCTGAAAAGTTTGATAGGTCTGCTTTTCAGCAGGCAACGGCAGAGTTAAAACCCGGAACTTCAGCCAACGATATGGTACAAGCTGAGGCCGAAAAATTTCGTCCCGCAGCCGTAGTTGCTGCAGTACAGGGTAAGCCGGGTATCCGCATGGAGGAAAGCCAACAACCGGACATCGAAACGAAACCTGTGAAGCCGGAAACCTCTGGGATCAAAGAAGTTGATGTTGTTTTTATGGAAGAGCCCCCGATATTTGAACCGTCGCAGGGTAGCAGTCTGAAGCAGGATCCGGCAGCAGGGATACGACAGGATTTCATCCGTTCGGAGTCAATCCAGGTTTTGCCGCGTGAAGGTCAAATGCTGCAGGGTGCAGCAGAACGGCCAGTCGTTGAAACGGTCACCCGTGAACAGATCGTCAATCAAGTGCGTGAGAAGATTGAAGAACACCGTATTACTGCAGACAAGGGCCAGGTTACCATCAGATTGAACCCCGCGGATCTGGGGGAGTTGAGGATCAACGTCCGTATGGATGAGCAGCGACTCCGCGTTGAAATCGTTGCAGAGAACAGGACTGTGAAAGATGCGCTGATGGAGAATGTCGGCAGCCTAAAAGAGGCGCTTGCCCGGCAGAACATGGATATGAAGCAGTTTGACGTGACAACTGGCAGCCGCCAGTTCTTCAATCAGGGTTTCAGGGAGGGTAGACAGCAGGAACAGCAGTTTGTTGGGCAACGGCAGGCAACATGGCTTATGGGGCATGTTGATGAAGCACAAACAACGGGTCCTGTCTCCTGGCAGCCAAAGAAGAATGCACTACTCGACATGATGATGTGAAAGAGGTGATGGTATGGCAATAAATGCAGCTTCAGCAGCAATAGATTCGGCTTCAGGCGCGGCTGCCATGAAAAAGGCGACTGGCATGAACAAGGATGATTTCCTGAAGCTATTCATAGCCCAGATGCAGAATCAGGACCCCCTCAACCCGATGGATGGTACCCAGTTTATCGGACAGCTCGCACAGCTTACCCAGGTCGAGCAGGCATACAACACCAACACTAACCTGCAAAGCCTGATTTCTGCCCAGAACTCTGGCAACTCACTTTCTGCGGTATCGTTCCTGGGAACGACTGCTACTGCCAAAGGGGCACAGATTCAGCTCGCATCAGGCTCTAATCCGTCGATTTATTTCAATCTGAGTTCAAAGGCCGACACTGTAGCGGTCGACATCACCGATTCAAACGGCAATATTGTACGAACTCTTTCGGTCGGAGAAGGCAATCAGGGGCTTAACCGCACAGTATGGGACGGTACCGGCAGTGCGGGTCAGTTTCTTCAGCCCGGACTATTCGGGTTCAATGTGCGGGCTTCGGCGAACGGCAGTGAGGTCAATTCGGTTCCGCTCGTTCAGGGTAAGGTTGACGGAGTTGCGCTGGATGGAGCAACACCGGAAATTTCCATCGGAGGTATAAGCATCCCGATAACACAGATAATTTCAGTGAAAGGAGTATGACGTGGTAGACAGGATCTTCATCCCATCCCCAACCCTTGTGACAACACCGCAGCCTTCTGCAAGGCCAAAACCGACAGCTGGGGTTGAAGAGCGTAACCGATTCGCCAGAATTCTTGACGAAAAGCTTCCTTCACAGGGGGTCAAGTTTTCACAGCATGCACAGGAGAGGCTCAAAGCCAGAGGCATAACCCTGTCCGACAGCGATATGCTGAAACTGGAAGGAGCGGTAAACAGTGTTGCCCAAAAAGGTGGTAAAGAGTCACTGATCATGATGGGTGACGCTGCATATGTTGTAAGCGTCAATAACCGGACTGTGGTTACGGCCGTTGACCGGGCTTCAATGCAGGGAAATGTTTTTACCAAGATCGATTCAGCGGTCATAGTTTAACGTATTTGACGAGTTAACCAGTAACCGGGCTGGTCCTCCTGGAGGGAGCCCGCGGGATGCTGACCGACAGACGCATCCCACCCACCAAAGCTTATTAGGAGGCTTATCATGAGCGTAACATCCGCAATGTTTACCGGTGTCAGCGGTCTGCTGAACAACGGAGAAGCAATCAACGTCATCGGCAACAATATTGCCAATATCAATACCACAGCCTTTAAGTCCAGCCGCACCCTCTTTGCCGACATGCTCTACGCCAACATCGGGAACAACTCCCAGATCGGTCGCGGGATGTCCATGCAAAAGGTTGACAACCTCTTGGCGCAAGGATCGACCCAGAACACAACGAGTGTGACGGACCTGGCTCTTCAGGGGAACAGCTTTTTTGCTCTCAAGGCGCCTACAACATCATCTCCTGTGGCCACCCAGGATGCTGCTCTACTCAGTCGTGCCGGTGCGTTCCATGTGGATAAGACCCTTAACCTGGTAAATCCCGAGGGTTATCAGGTGCTGGATACCCAGGGGTATCCGATCAAGTTCAGTGACAATAGCACTGCTATAACAGCCGCTGCAGCAACTTTCAACACAGGTGCGACCGTAGCAGCCGCTATCACGGCCATGACGACAGATATTGCAACGGCTCAGACAGCAGTTACGGCAATGCCTGCCGGTGCTGCCAAAACTGCGGCACAGGCTTTGGTGACTGCTGCCACGACTGCTAACACTGCTGCCACAACTGCTAATGCGTCGCTGATTGCGTCTCCGTCCGGCAGTAGTGCATTGCTGGCAAACAATGCAGTTGCTGCAGCCTATCTGGCTGTTCAGGCTGCTGCAACTGCTGCCGGTGGCACATCGGTTGCCGGATCGACAACTGCTGTGGGAAACGTTACCACGGCATTTGCGCCTGTCGCCACAGAGCAGGGTAAAGCATTCTCCAAGATTACCAAGGTCGACTCCGATGGTCTCATTACATATCTTGGTACTGACGGTGTGACCAATCTCTATTACAATACTTCGGGATCAGTAGGTTTGGCGGCAACTCCAGCAAATGCCGCGACAGTTCAACGCTTAGCAACTATTTCTCCGGCTGATCCAGGAGGTTTAGAGAAGGCCGGCGGGAACCTTTACAAGCCGACTACGACCGCAGGAATCAGTAACGCTGCATTTTCGCTCTCCACAAATGCTCCCAATGGGACCAGTAACAAGGTTCTTTCCAATAGCCTGGAACAGAGCAATGTGGATATGGCGGCTGAGTTCGTTACCCTGATTATGACCCAGCGAGCCTACTCGGCGAACTCAAAGACGATCACTACCGCTGACGAAATGACGCAGGAAGTTCTTAACCTCAAGCGTTAATGGTCTATGGGTGGCTGAAGAAATATATTTCTTCAGCCACCCAATGCGACCGCTTAGCCCGCAGCGTCTGTCAAATTACTGACAAATCCCATTCAAAATATCTTCCGTTTTGTTAAGCGGAACCTTTGCATTAAACCATCCCTCTGCCAATCTTCGATACTTTGCGGCATTCCATCGCCATTCTGCGGCCAATTATCTGACTGAAACACGAATCTCTCGGCTGGCACCCCTGTTGCAAAGGGGACCGGGTGTGGTGAAACTTGCGATGCGTACAAGGAGGGCCTTGAATGGCTGCCAAGGATGAACAACCCAAGGACGAAAAGGTATCTGGGGGGAAGAAAAAACTGTATATCATTATCGGTGCTGCAGTAGCCGCTGTAGCAGTGGTTGTTGTTGTGCTCATGATGACTCTTGGCGGTGGCAAGAAAACTGCCGGAGAAGGCAAGGCAGAAGCTCCGAAAAGCAGCGGGCACGGCGGAGGTCATGGTGGCGGTGAGGCAGCAAAGGGGGGGTCGAGTACAGTCTTCCCTCTGGAACCATTTATTGTAAACATCTACGATGGGCAGGAGGCACGCTATCTTAAGCTCAAGGTTGAGTTCGAGATGGCCGGCCCAGAGGTCAAGGGCGAGATAGAGGCTCGCCAAGCGCCACTTCGCGATGCGATCCTGGTTCTTTTGACCACGAAGACCCTTCAGGAAGTACAGGATTTGCAGGGGAAGAACCAGATGCGCGAAGAGATCCTGACAGCAGTTAACAAGATTCTGCCGCCTGGAAAGGTGACTCGGGTGTATTTCACCGATTTTGTGGTGCAGTAGAGAAATAAGAGGACGTCAGCATGGAAAATATTCTCACAAAGGAAGAGATCGATGCCCTTCTGTCAGCAGTATTTGAGGGGAAGATAGATCCTGAAAAAGAGCTGGCAAAGGTGTCCGGGGGGGTTAGCAACTACAACCTCTTCAGTTCAGATCCCACAAAGGGATTTATTCCCAACCTCGACATCATTTACGATAACTTTATCCGCTATAACCGAGCGAGCCTCTCAAATCGTCTGCGGAAGATGGTGGAGATCAAAAAGGGGGGAGCCCGAGCCTACAAGTTCGACGACTTTCTGCAGACCCTGCCATCTCCTGTCTGCATGGCAATCTACAAGATCGATCCTTTGAAAGGTGCAGCGCTCATAGCATTTGACTCGACAATGGTATTTGCCATCGTGGATGCGATTCTTGGAGGAACCGGGACGGCGAAGATTCCGGGGGACAACCGGACCTTCACTTCCATTGAGATCAGACTTGTTGAAAAAATCGTCAAAGATATCCTTACTGACATGGAGAAGGCCTGGGCGCCGCTTCAACATACTCGCATGAACTTGATTAAGACCGAAGTCAACCCGAGGATGGTGAGCATTGTTCCGCCCGACTACATGGTCATAACTATGACTCTCCAGATCCAGATCGAGGAGACCGTCGGCAATCTTGTATTTGCCGTGCCGTACATGACCATCGATCCGATACGCGATAAACTGAAGGCAGGTGCACAATTTGACATGATGGCGGTTGATCCTCGCTGGTCGATTCGTCTCTCAGAGGAGTTGCAGGAGGCGCCTCTGGATGTGTCGGTGCTGATGGGGCATGCCACAGTAACTCTTTCCGACCTGCTTAGTCTTGCACCGGGAGACACGGTTATGCTGGATGATGCCAAGGTTGGGAGTGATATGCTGATCAGCGTAGGCGGAGTTGGTAAGTTTCTGGGGATGCCTGGCGTTCGCTCAGGAAACAAGGCCGTACAGGTAGTCAGCTTGCTCCAGAGAGGGGGATAACGTGTCGGATACCTTGGAAAACGAAGAGATTAAAGAGGTTGGGCAGGAAAAAAAGAGCCTCGATTTCATTCTTGATATTCCGCTTCAGTTGACCGTGGAGCTTGGCAGGACTAGGTTGCTGGTGAAAGATGTACTGGAGTTGAGCCAAGGGTCGGTGGTCGAACTGACGAAACTTGCGGGCGAACCGCTCGACGTTTTTGTCAATTCCAAGCTGGTGGCTCGCGGAGAGGCCGTTGTGGTGAACGAGAAATTCGGAATCCGGCTAGTGGATATTGTCAGCCCGAATGAGCGGGTGGAGAAGGCATTGTGAGGTACAGCCTTGCTATCGGATTGTTGACGGCTTTCGCAGGAGAGTCCATGGCGCAGGAGCAGCATGCAATGGAGGGAGCCGGTCTTCTTTGGGGCGTGCTCCAGATGTTGGCTGCCCTGGCGGTTGTGGTTGGGCTTATCCTCCTGTTTTATTATGTCAGCAATCGATGGCTTAACTCCGGAATGTCAGTAAGTGGGACTCAGCGTTACATACGTCTGATCGAGACTCGTTTTCTTGCTCCGAAGAAATCGCTTTTCTTGGTTGAGGTTGGGGGGGAGTATCTGTTGCTGGGGAGTTCAGCTGAAGGTCTGCAGTTTATAAAGCAGGTTGACATGCTGGAAGAGATCGAGGTTCTGGACGGCCAGGGACTGGGCAAGCGCGTTTCGGGTACGCTGCAGAACAAAATCATTGACTTTGCTGCATGGCTTCCCAAGAGAAACTCCCCCTCAACAAGGAATCACCGTGCATCTGGTGGTGCAGCGTCGTGAAGGTTCGATTCTTTGCCGTTCTGATCCTTATTCTGGGGCTGGCGGGAGCTGCATGGGGAGCTTCTGAGCCCCTGGCACTTCCTACCATAAGCATTGGTGTCGGAAAGGTTACCAAACCGGGTGATGTTTCGGTAACTCTCCAGATACTGTTTTTGATGACCGTCCTCACGCTTGCACCGGGGATTCTCATCATGACCACTTCGTTCACCAGGATCGTGGTAGTTCTATCCTTCCTCCGAAATGCACTCGGAACCCAACAGGCTCCATCCAACCAGATCATTGTCAGCCTTTCACTCTTTTTGACCTTTTTTGTCATGAGCCCGGTCTGGCAGCAGATCAACCGAGATGCTCTCCAGCCGTACAAGGCCCAGACCATCACTCAGGAAGAGGCATATAAGCGTGCAGTAATGCCGGTACGGAAGTTTATGCTCTCACAGGCTCGTGAAAGGGACATTGCTCTATTCGTCAGCATATCCAAGCTGCCGCGCCCCAAAAACGCAGACGATATTCCAACTCTTACCCTGATCCCAGCATTCATGATATCCGAACTCAGAACCGCATTCCAGATAGGCTTTCTCGTCTACATCCCCTTCCTGGTCGTAGATATGGTGGTTGCCTCGGTGCTTATGTCCATGGGTATGATGATGCTTCCACCAGTTATGATTTCACTCCCCTTCAAGATACTTCTCTTCGTATTGGTGGATGGGTGGGGGCTGATTGTTGGATCACTGATCAAAAGCTTCGGATAGGAGAGAGTATCCAATGACCCCAGAATTAGTTCTGCAGCTTGCCCGTCGCTCATTTGAGACAACCCTCCTTCTTTCGGCACCAATTCTCATATTCAGCCTGGTAGTCGGGCTTGTTATCAGTATCTTCCAGGCAGTGACTTCCATCAACGAAGTGACCCTCACCTTTGTCCCGAAGATCGTGGCTGTTATGGTGGCCATGATGATCTTCTTCCCATGGATGATGACATATCTGTGCGACTTCACTCGCGAGATATACGGTTTTATTGCGACCATGAGACACTGAGAGTGTTCTCTTCCCTTCCTTTTGGCACTGTTGGCGAGTTTACTTTCTTTACCCTGGTAATGGGCAGGGTTGCAGGGATCTTTGCGGCCACGCCGATGTTTGGTGGTAAGGCCGTTCCGATGAGGATCAAGGCGGGAATTGCCCTGGCAATGACACTTCTCCTCTATCCGGTCATAAGGGTCAAACTCCCCGAGCTTCCGGCAGATAGCGTTTCTCTCTTTCTTCTGGTAGTCCGCGAGACACTTATCGGAATAACACTTGGGTTGGTTTCGCAGGCGATATTTGCGGCGATCGAGTTTTGCGGCCAGCTCGTCGGAATACAGATAGGATTTTCGATGGTAAGCCTTTTCGATCCTACCATGGGGACTCAGGTATCCATAATTTCAATTTTTCAGACATTGCTTGCCACCCTCCTGTTTATGACCCTTGAGGTGCATCATGTCTTTATCCGTTCCATCGTAGAAAGCTACCAGGTAGTCCCGCTGGGGAGCTGGCATATGAGCGGCCCGCTGATGCAGTTTATGATTACGATAGTAACGGGGATTTTCGTGCTTGGCATCAAGCTCGCCGCACCAGTGATGGTGTCGCTGCTTGCGGCAAGTGTGGTATTGGGGATTATGTCACGCATCTTTCCCCAGATGAACGTTTTCATCATAAGCATGCCTCTTAATATTGGGTTAGGTCTGCTGATCCTCGGTGCCTCGCTATCAATATTTCTCCATACCGTCGAAGGCTCTTTCGGCCAACTTAGCCATCAGATCAAGGCGCTTTTCCGGCTGATTGGTTAGTCACCTGCCATGGCGGATCAGGATAAACATTCCAAAACAGAAGAACCTACCGGAAAACGGCTCGCTGAAGCACGTGAAAAAGGGAATATCCCTCGCAGCCGTGAACTTTCCTCGACCGTAACTCTGCTTACCGCAATAGTCTCCCTCTATATAACCGGTGGTTTTATGCTTGGGATCCTTAAGAAGCTCTACAGAGATATCTACGGAGGTATGGGGACGTACGATGTTTCCATGGCCGGGGTGCAGACCCTTTTGGTCAGTGTCGGCACTAGTGCGTTGCTAGCACTGGCACCATTTTTCCTGATCATGTTTGTGGCCGGCATTACCGTGAACTACGCCCAGGGCGGGGTAGTTTTTTCATTGAATAAACTGGAGGTCAGCTTCGACAAGATTAGTCCCATGAAGGGTTTGGAAAGGATATTCAACAAGGACGGGATATTTGAAGGGGTCAAGTCGCTAGTAAAGATCGTTATGGTTGGTTATGTCGGTTTCAAGATACTGAGGGATGAGGTTGATTCGATAATGTACCTTATTGACAGCGACGTTCCGGGGATACTGGAATATGTCAGTCGACTCTCTTTCAAGATCGTACTTCATGTTTCGGGGATGATGCTTGTATTGGCAATACTTGATCTTGTGTTTGTAAAGTGGCGCTTTATGGAAAACCTTAAAATGACTAAACAAGAGGTTAAGGACGAGCACAAGAACAGTGAGGGCGATCCGCAAATTAAGTCTAAAATCAGGTCTCTACGCATGGCTCAGGCCCGCAGGCGTTTAAAAAAGGTCATCCCGACAGCGGATGTGGTAATCACCAACCCGACACATTATGCCATTGCTCTGAAGTATGACCGGGAAACGATGGCTGCGCCGATAGTGCTTGCGAAAGGGGTCGATTTCCTTGCTGTGAGGATCAAGGAGATCGCCAAGGAGAACAGGGTGATGCTGGTTGAGAATCGATTTCTTGCTCGAGAGCTCTACGCGCAGTCCAAGGAGGGAGAAGAGATTCCTGAGGCCCTCTACGCGGCCGTAGCAGAGGTGCTTGCGTACGTTTACAGTATTAAGGGAAAAATCTGACATGAGAGCCAACAGTCAAAACATTGACCCATCGCCATTCAAAATGCCGTCTTGGCTGATGACGGAGGCCTGGAACAATGATGAAGAGGTGAAACTCAGCGGCCCTAGAATGCCTCTCCTCTAGCCTGTTAAGGGGGCTCAGCCCTCTCTTGATGCTTCCGAAGGGTACTGGCATACCGGTTGCACCTATCGACTCTGCGTTAGTATCTCTTTTGTTTAACTGGATTTTTTCATATGGCACAAACGTCTGCTCCTGCCGTCCAGCTTGCTGGGCTGAAATCAAATTCAGACATTTATCTGGCGCTCGCGGTTGTCGGGGTTCTGGCCCTTATGATCATTCCGCTGCCACCCTTTGCACTCGATATATTTCTTGCTGCCAACATCACGATTGCGCTCGCAATCCTCCTGATTGCCCTCTACACCGAGCAGCCACTGGATTTTTCCATATTTCCTTCGTTGCTTCTGCTGACTACCCTGTTCCGCCTGGCACTGAACATCGCTTCCACCCGCTTGATCCTTCTCCACGGCAGTGAAGGTGCTGAGGCTGCAGGCGCTGTAATCAAGGCCTTCGGTCAGTTCGTAGTCGGAGGGAACTATGTGGTTGGTGCTGTCATATTCCTGATACTGGTAATCATCAACTTTGTGGTTATCACGAAGGGTGCAGGTAGAGTTGCGGAAGTGGCGGCTCGTTTTACCCTGGATGCCATGCCTGGCAAGCAGATGGCAATCGATGCAGACCTTTCAAGCGGGATTATCAGTGAGGCTGACGCAAAAGCACGGCGAATAAAACTTGGGCGAGAGGCCGATTTCTACGGTTCTATGGATGGTGCCAGCAAGTTCGTTCGTGGTGATGCTGTTGCAGGTGTCCTGATCATGCTGGTAAACATCATCGGAGGTTTCATAATCGGTGTCTGGCAGCAGGGGATGTCGCTGGTAGATGCGCTCTCAAATTACACCCTTTTGACCGTCGGTGAAGGTCTGGTCGCCCAGGTTCCGGCGCTGATTATCTCTACTGCAGCGGCGATGATAGTCACCCGCTCGGCCGACGAAAACAACTTCGGGCATGAGATTACCGGCCAGATGATGCACTATCCCAAGGCCTTCTATATTGCATCAGGGGTTATGTTCGCACTTGCTCTCATTCCAGGTCTGCCGCATTTTGCATTTTTCCTCCTTTCCGGGACATCCTATCTGGTAGGCAGGATGTCGAAAAGCGGTATTCAGGTGGTTGAGGAGACGGAACTATCCGAAATACGCGGAACAGAGGAATCGGTGGAGCAGAGTGGGAATATCAGGCCTCTGGACATGCTCGAGCTGGAGGTTGGTTACGGCCTGGTACCTCTGGTCGATGCCGCCCAGGAGGGGGAGCTGCTGGAGCGTATTCGCTCAATCCGCAAACAGTTTGCCCAGAAGATGGGTTTCATCGTACCTCCTATACATATCCACGACAACCTTCAGCTGAAGCCAAATGAGTATGCAATCTTGATTCGCGGAGCGAGGGTCGGCAGCGGCGAGCTGGCCGGACAGTTTCTGGCCATGGACACCGGTGCCTCCACCGGTACAGTCGATGGGGCCAGAACTACCGAGCCGGTCTTTGGGCTGCCATCGATATGGATCAAGGGAAACGAACGTGAGCGGGCACAGCAGCAAGGCTTTACGGTTGTTGACAATACCACCATAATCGCCACTCACATAAGCGAGATCATAAAAAAACACTCCCATGAACTGGTCGGTCGCCAGGAACTCCAACAGCTTCTCGATAACCTATCCGGGAGCTTCCCGAAAGTTGTTGAGGAACTGGTGCCGAACCTTTTGAATCTTGGAGTTGTGCTTCGGGTGATAAAAAATCTGTTGAAGGAAAGCGTCTCTATACGCGACCTGCGCACCATTCTGGAAACGCTGGCCGATTATGCAGGTGTCACCAAGGACCCGGAGATCCTTACCGAGTTCGTCCGTCAGGCAATCGGTCGCTACATCGTGGATCAGTACAAGCGCGACGACGATCTCCTCTTTCTCATAACCCTTGATCGGGAGGTGGAAGAGATTGTGGCCGAGTCGGTGCAGCATACAGAGCAGGGGAGTTACCTTGCCATAGAGCCGAGCGTTGCCCAGAAGATCATAAACAGTATCCGGCTTCTTCAGGAAAAATTTGATCAGGCAGGTACAACTCCTCTCTTAATAGCATCACCGAACGTTCGCCGCCATGTGAAGTTTCTTACCGAGCGATTTGTCCCTAGTCTTGCAGTTCTTTCAAACAACGAGATACCGCCCCACATAAAAATTCAATCGTTAGGAGTGGTGAGCATCGATGCTAGTTAAAACATTCAAGGCAGGCGATATGTCCGAGGCACTCCGGATGGTAAAGACCGAGCTGGGCGCCGATGCAATGATACTTTCATCGCGCAAGGAGCGTCGAAAGGGGATACTGGGGATATTCTCCAAACCGTTTTTCGAGGTAACGGCCGCAATCGATTCGCGCCCCACCCCTCGACCTTCACCCCCTCGTGAGAAGGAAGAGCGCGAGCTTACCACCAAGGAGGAGTTTCAGAAGTCAATGCTTGGGCCTCTGGCTCGGGAACTCCGTGAGTTGCGCGATAAGGTGGAGAAACTCTCCTCAAAAGAAACACAAGTGGGTCCTACTGCGGGATTCAAACCTGAAACAGCGGTAGAGCAACCGGCCAACGGCAATGGTCGTGACGGAGCGGTTAAGGCGATCGCCAAGGAAGATCTGGAAGAGCTCAAAAAGTATCTGCTCAGCGCTATTAAGGTTAAAGACAAGTCAGAGGTTGTACCGGTTGTATTCCCAGTTCAGCGGATCGCTGGAGAAGATGTGAAGGTCCTGGAGTCAGAGAGCAGGGGGGCCGAGCAGGTGATGGGGGGGCTGGCGGATGAGTTGCGGGAATATGGGATCAATGGTGAAGCGCTTACTGCAATGCTTGAGTACGTCCGCCCCATGGCCGAGACCACCGATGACCGTGAGGAACTCAGGTTTTCCCTAATTGAGGCATTCGCCAGTGTCATAAAGTGCGCAGGACCCCTCAGAATGAAAAAGAACGGACCGAAGATAATCGCTTTGGTCGGACCGACTGGGGTCGGCAAGACCACCACCACTGCAAAGCTGGCTGCAATGTACGCCATGAACAAAGGAGCGAGCGTAGCACTTGTCACAACCGACAACTTCAGGGTCGGGGCCTTTGAGCAGCTGAAAACCTACTCCAAGATCATGAATCTTCCCCTGGAGATTGCCGCCACACCAAGAGAACTTGCCAAGGCGGCCGAGATCCATGCGGACAAGGACCTCATCATCGTGGATACCGCAGGGAGGAGCCCAAAGGACCGGGAGCGGCTTGCTGAACTCAAGGCAATGCTCGATTCAGGTATTGATATAGAAACGCATCTCTGTGTTTCCGCCACCACCAAGGACAAAGAGCTTACAGACATCATTACGCGGTTCAGCGTTCTTCCGATATCACGATTGCTTATCACAAAGCTGGATGAAACG
This sequence comes from uncultured Geoanaerobacter sp., assembly GCA_964528055.1. GTDB lineage: Bacteria > Desulfobacterota > Desulfuromonadia > Geobacterales > DSM-12255 > Geoanaerobacter. Next base: position 128,518 of record CAZGQM010000002.1, read on the forward strand.
GAGAGTCTCGGTTGTATCGTCAATGTGCATCACAGGAGCAAGCTGCAGTTATCTTACCTAACCAACGGTCAGATGGTGCCGGAGGATATCGTGGTGGCGACACCACGGAAACTTGCCAATCTTGTCATGAGGGAGACCGTTTAGATGAACTTGATAAGCAGCCGTCAAGATCAAGCCGACTCGTTGCGCCAGCTGGCGAGGTCAATGAATGGCAATGGCAAATCCAAAATGCAGCGACAGGTGCACAAGGCTGATTCATCTGGCCGAGGGGTTCGGGTTGTCTCCGTAACCAGCGGCAAGGGCGGGGTAGGGAAGAGCAATGTGGTAGCAAACCTTGCCATAGCAATGTCCCAGTCAGGTAAACGAGTACTTATTATTGATGCGGACCTGGGGGTCGGAAATATCGACGTTCTTCTCGGGCTTTCTCCTCAATATACCCTGAATCATGTCCTCTCTGGGGAAAAACGCCTCAAGGATATCATCGTCACCGGACCTGCGGGGATAAAGCTAGTCCCGGCAGGCTCTGGGGTTCAGGAGTACACCAGCCTTGGACACCACGAGCGAATGCGCATTCTTGACGAACTGGACCAGCTTGAAGAAGAGTTTGACGTGGTAATTATCGATACCGAGGCTGGGATTTCGGAAAACGTGACCTACTTCAATACTGCTGCACAGGAGATTATTGTCGTGGTTTCTCCGGAGCCGACTTCTATCACTGACGTCTATGCCTTGATCAAGCTTCTAGCAACCCGTTACGAGGAGCGGCGTTTCAAGGTTCTTGTTAACATGGTCCGCGACAGACGTGATGCCCTGGAGGTTTTTGCCAGACTTTCTCATGTCACGAGCCGATTCCTTGACATATCCCTGGATTATCTCGGATGCGTGGTTTGGGACGAGAGCCTTGTAGAGTCTGTAAAACGCCAGCGGGCAGTGATCGAACTATTCCCCGATTCAGGTTCGGCACGATGCTTTGCAAACCTTGCTCGCCTCATGAACGACAATTCTGGTATAGCAAGGGTCAAGGGAAATATCCAGTTTCTATTCAGGCGTAACCTTTCAACGGGATACGCCAGGGAAGGTTTATGAACTGCCTGCTCAAGGCATATGAAGAAGAGAATCAACGCGCAGCCATCCCCAACAGGGATGAGTTGATAGTCACTCATCTTCCTCTGGTCAAGTACCTCGTGGGGCGGATAGCTTCTCAGTTGCCGCCGCATCTTGATCGCGAAGACCTAATGAGTGCAGCGGTAATCGGGCTGATCACTGCTGCCGAGCGGTTTGATCCGATGCGTGGCGTCCAGTTCAAGACCTTTGTTGAGCAGCGTATACGGGGCACCATTATGGATGAGCTGCGCTCCCAGGATTGGCTGACCCGTTCGCTTCGGGACAAGTTCAAGCGGCTTGAGCGCGAATTTTCAGTTCTGGAGCAGCGCCTCGCTCGACACCCAACCAGCGAGGAAGTCGCTGCTGCCATGGGGATGGAGTTGGAAGATTACTTCCAGCTGCTGGAAGAGGTACATTTTCTTTCGGTGGTCAGCCTGGACGATTCCTGGGAGGACGAGGAGGGTAGCCCCTTCGGGTTGCTTGATGTTCTTGAGGACGAGCGGGTGGTTAACCCGCAGAACCAGTTGATGGCCCGACAGATGGTGGATAGCCTTTCAGAGTCCATAGAGGGGTTGCCGGAAAAAGAGAGAATTGTTGTAACTCTCTATTACTATGAAGAGCTTAACCTGAAGGAGATTGGAGCAGTGCTCAGTCTTACGGAATCCCGAATCTGCCAACTCCACAGTCAAGCAATAATGCGGTTGCGGGCGAAAATGAAAAGCTACCGGTAATTAGCCGGAGACAACAGAGTCTCAAGAGGAAAACTATGAACAGCGGCATGTATGCGGCTCTCAGTGGTAACATCAGTGCCATGAAGAGGCTTGACATCATCTCCAACAACCTGGCCAATGCCGGCACCCCCGGCTTCAAAAGGGACAGGCTGGCTTTCGAAAGCCTTCTTCAGCAGGCCGGCAATGGTCCCGGACCTGCGGCTGAAGGAGTGGACAGATCACCTGTCTATACGGGAGAGAGGTACTATACCGATTTTACTCCTGGCCCCCTGCAGCAGACTGGCAATACATTTGACCTTGCCTTGGAAGGAGACGGTTTTTTCGCAGTAAACACTCCGCAGGGGATTGCCTATACCCGCCAGGGGAACCTCAGGATGGATGTGTCAGGCAGTGTGGTGACCTCTGACGGATACACTCTGAGCCCTGAAATTACTATTCCAAACAATGCCACTCAGATAACTTTCGGGAGCGACGGAACCGTCTCTGCATACTTGCCTGGCGAGAGTGCTCCGGTAACAGTCGGCACGCTCCAGGTCGTTGATTTCCCGAAACCATACGCCTTGCAGAAGATCGGCAGTGCACTGTTTGTTCCGGCCGATGCGCAGGTGCAACCTGAGCCGGCCCAAAACACGACAATCACTCAGGGTGCCATAGAGGGTGCCAATATAAGCACCATCTCAGAGATGGTGCAGATGATAGAGAACTCTCGCTATTTTGAAGCATGTTCGAAGGTGGTTAAGAGCTTTGACGATATGGCAGCCAAGGCGGCCAACGATCTAGGGAAGGTATAGGAGGCATATAATGATTCGCGCACTTTGGACCGCCGCATCCGGCATGCAGGCTCAGCAGCTCAATATAGACGTAGTGGCCAACAATCTCGCTAACGTCAACACCTCCGGGTTCAAGAAAAGCCGGGCTGATTTCCAGGATCTGATGTACCAGAACCTTAAGACCACGGGAGCTCCTTCAACCAACACGACCCAGATACCATCCGGCATCCAGATTGGCCTGGGAACCAAGGCGGCATCGGTTACCAAGCTCTTCACTGCCGGAAACATAAATCAGACCGGCAACGAACTTGATATAGCCATCGAGGGTGAAGGGTTCTTCCAGGTTCAGATGCCTGACGGTACCACGTCGTATTCGCGTGCGGGCACTTTCAAGAAAGACAGCCAGGGGAGAGTGGTGACATCTGACGGCTACCCGATGACCCCGGAGATAGTCATCCCTAGCAACGCCACCAAGGTGACCATTGGTAACGACGGGACGGTGTCGGTCATGCAGGCTGGGCAAACCACGCCGACAAATGTCGGGACGATCCAGCTGGCTACATTCTCTAACCCCACCGGCCTCTCAAGTCTCGGTAAGAACCTGTTTATGAATACAGATGCCTCCGGGGCCGCGACTACCGGAACCGCAGGGCAGAATGGCGTTGGCACCATTGCACAAGGTTTTCTGGAGATGAGCAACGTCAGCGTGATGGAAGAGATGGTGAACATGATCGTCGGTCAACGTGCTTATGAAGTGAATTCAAAGGCTGTACAGGCCGCTGACGAGATGCTTCAGGCGGCCAATAATCTCAAACGTTAAACTGGGTAGTTGAATGTTCTTACGGGTAATCATTGTATGTATGGCACTCTTATCTGTTTCGATCCCTCTAGGCTCGGCTGTGGCTTCTGCGGAGAACCAGGTGGTTACGGAATCGGAACTGAAAAAGGTAATTGATGAGTTTGTCCGGCAGCGTACCGCCAGCCTTGGAGTTGAGATTACCGTAAAAAAAATTGGCTACAGCGGCAATTTGAGTCTGCCTGCAGGGTCTGTAGAATACGAGGTGAAGGCTCCGCATCAGTGGGAAGGCTGGGGGAACGTCAACCTGGCGGTCTATGTTAGGATAGACGGACAGGTAAAAAAGAACATTCCGGTCAGGGTAGAGATTGAAGCGCTGTCAGAGATGGTTGTAACGACACGTCAGTTGGAGCAGGGAGAGGTGATAGGAGCTGGTGACGTTGCGTTGCAGAAGCGTGACCTGTCAACTGCTGGCAAGTTCTGTCGAAGCATGAACGATGTTATGGGTAAGCGCCTCAAAAGCGGCGTGCGCGGGAATATGCCGCTTCGGACCGATCAGCTGGAAAAAGTGCCGCTTGTGAAGAGCGGGCAATTGGTGACCATTGTACTTGAGAACGATCTCATGCGTGTGACAGCAACCGGTCGTTGCAGAGGTGGCGGAGCGGCAGGAGAGTTGATAACGGTTCAGAATCTGGTTTCACAGAAGGATATCCCGGCGAGGGTGCTGGATGCTTCGACGGTTCAGGTGGATTTCTAGAGAGAGTCATACATGTCAAGGGTATATTGGATAAAATGGATGGTTATTCTGGCGGGATTTCTTCTCGCTTCCTGTACCCATCAGAGGGCCGAGGTTAAGTCACCGTCCTTTGACGAGCAGCTGATAGAGCCTCGGCCCAGCTATGCGAACGGATCCATCTGGCAGGCTTCTTCAGCCTCGCTGGGGGAGGATTTCAAAGCTCGCAGGAAGGGTGACATACTGACCATATTGATCACTGAAACAGCCAGCGCCAGCAAAGAGGCAAAAACAGGCACTCAACGCGGAAGCAGCATTTCTGCCGGGATCCCCAATATGATGGGGCTTGAAACAGGTATGTCTGGCATACGGAATTGGATGGACCTTTCGAATCTGATCAACGCAAATGCGAGTTCAAAGTTTGACGGTTCTGGGTCAACCACGCGGAAGGAGAACCTTAATGCAACCATTTCTGCAAAGGTTGTAGAGATCCTTCCAAACGGGAACTTTCAGATCGAAGGGCGTCGCAATGTAAAAGTGAACGATGAGGACCAGGTGATTTTCGTGGAAGGGACAGTAAGGCCCAGAGACATCAATACAGACAATACAATTAATTCCAGCTACATTGCAGACGCACGGATTACCTATGGCGGTAAAGGGATTATAAGCGACCGGCAGAGCCCAGGGTGGCTTATGAATATTATCGATAAGGTCTGGCCGTTTTGAAACCTGTTAAAAGTGAGCTGTGAAACGTGAAATATGAAAATATAAAACCATGTTGGATGATTGCAGCGATGTTGCTCGTAATGCTGGTCCTTCCACGGCCTGCCCTTGCGATCAGGATCAAGGACATTGCTTCGTTTGACGGTGTCCGTGAAAACCAGCTGATCGGTTACGGGCTGGTGGTTGGGTTGAATGGTACCGGAGACGGGAACCAGACAAAATTTCAGATTCAATCGCTGGTTAATATGCTGGAACGAATGGGCGTAACCATCAATCGTGCAGATGTTACTGTCAAAAACGTGGCTGCAGTGATGGTTACCGCGACACTCCCCGCTTTCGCCAAACAGGGGTCCAAAATTGATGCACTGGTCTCTTCCATGGGCGATTCAAAGAGCATAGCCGGTGGCACGCTGTTGATGACCCCGTTAAAGGGGGCCGACGGTCAAGTATATGCCGTTGCCCAGGGGGGTGTGATCACCAATTCCTTCTCCTATGGTGGTCAGGCAGCATCGGCCCAGAAGAACCATCCGACGGCAGGCAGGATTTCCGACGGGGCATTGGTAGAACGGGAACTCCCAAATGTTTTGGCAGACAAAGCGCAGCTTAAGCTCAATCTGCAAAATCCGGATTTTACGACTGCCTCGAGGATCACTGCAACGCTTAATAAAAAGTTCAAGGGGCCTGTAGCAGCCAGCGCAGATGCCGGCTCGATTCTTGTCACCATTCCCCCGGAGTTCCAAGGGAGAACGGTTGAATTTGTGGCTGAACTTGAGCGGCTGGAGGTAAAGCCTGACGGTGTGGCCAGGGTGGTCCTCAATGAGCGGACCGGCACCATTGTCATCGGGGAAAACGTGCGGATCTCATCGATAGCGGTTTCTCACGGCAATCTGACTCTCCTTATACGCGAAACGCCTCAGGTCTCGCAGCCTCCTGCACTCAGCGGAGGGGAGACCAGGGTGGTGCCGCGCACCGAGTTAAAAGTCAAAGAAGAGACCGGCGGCCTTGCACTTGTCCGGGAAGGTGCCAGTATCGGCGATGTAGTTCGGGCTTTGAATGCTCTTGGAGTTACTCCGCGGGACCTCATTGGCATCATGCAGGCGATCAAGGCCGCCGGTGCATTGCAGGCCGAATTGTCAATAATATAGTAATCGGGGAAACGATGAATATACATGCTACGCTGCCGGACATTGATAGGGATATCAGGCAGGAACCGCGTAGAGCGAAGGGACCCAATCCGGGAGCCGAGCCCGATGCAAAGACCCGTACTTCGGCTCGTAAGGTGGCTCAAGAATTCGAGGCGATGTTCACCGGAATGATGCTCAAGTCAATGCGCTCTACGTCTGGGCCCGATAAACTTACCGGGGGAGGGCGTGGCGAAGAGGTCTTTCAGTCGCTGCTTGATCAGGAATATGCAACGGCCATATCTCAGCAGGGGAGCATGGGCCTGGCTCAGGTCATTGAAAAGCAGTTGCTGGATGATGCCCGCAGGCAGGCAGCTTCTGCTGCAAGAAGGACAGCAAAGGACAAAGCTGGAATAATAGAAGGAGAATGACATGGAAAGCTGTTTGCCCGACTTGGATGGAGCACTTTCAGGGAAGCGAATTGAGCTAGAAGAGCTGATAGATCTTACTGTGCAGGAACAACAGTGCATAATTAATATAGATGTTGCCGGACTGGAACTGTTGGATACTCGAAAACGTGAGCTGCTTGTTTCGATGGAGAGGACTAACTCGGAGTTCAGACGGCTCATGAAAAAGGCGTCAGAAGAGCTTAAGGTAGCTCCAGCAGAGACATTGACGCCTCTTATCACTAATGCGGCGCAACCTATGCGGGAAACACTGAAAGTTCACCAGACTAAGCTTGTTGAACTGGGCGAGACGTTGAGCAAGGCTCTGGAGTTTAATAGGGAACTCCTCAACGATACTCTCCGACATGTTCATGAGTCGCTGCAATTCCTGAAAACTTTCTTTACCCAACTGTCGACATACGGTGAGGGTGGGAATTTTGTGAGATCCCCGGACCAGGTCAGGCTGGTGTGCAAGGAGGTTTGAAATGAGTATAGAAAATATCTTTAATATCGGTACCTCCGGCCTTGCTGCCAATCGGCTTGCCTTGGAGGTTACAAGCGAGAATACAGCAAATATTAATACTCCAGGCTATTCCCGACAGAGAGTTAATTTCGCGACAGGTCCGACGATGATACTTCCGACCGGATCATTTGGCAGCGGAGTCAGGGTTCAGGCCATAGAGCGTGCGTATGATGCGATGCAGCAGCAGCAATTGATCTCAGCTAATAGCTCAAATGGCAATAATCAGACCGTTTTGAGTTCGTTGAAAGCGGTGGAACCATCATTTAACGAACTTGCCAACAGTGGTCTTGGTCAGGCAATACAGGATTACTTTGCTGCCTGGCAGGATCTGAGCACGAACCCTGCCGGAGTTCCAGAGCGACAGGCAGTTATTGCGCGCGCTGAAGTGCTGATCGACAACTTTCATCAGGTGAACAGTACTCTTAACCAGGCAATAACGAATGCCGACAACTCCCTGCCCGGGTTGACAGCTGATATTTCCGACAAGGCAAAGAATATTGCCATGCTGAACGGTCAAATATACCAGGCCAGTCTGTCCGGGGCGAACCCCAATGAACTTATGGACCAGCGTGATTTCCTGGTGCGGGAACTGGCAACTAAAGCGGGGATATCCTTCTCGACAAATGCTGGAAATTCCGATTATATCGATATCCGACTTGCTGGTGGAAATTTGCTGGTACAGGGGGAAAGTTATGCTGAGGTTTATGCTAACAAAACTGGTGTATCGCCCTATGACATTCTCATAACCGGTACGGCGAATCCAGTTCCGAACAGGAATCCTGGGGCTGATGTCAATATTACTTCTACCGTTGGTGGGGTCGGAAACAGCCTAGGTGAGATTGGGGGGACACTCGATATACGGAATACGACAATACCCGAATATCTCAGGCAGCTAGATGAACTTGCGACAAATATTGCGAATCAAGTCAATGCCTATCACTACACTGGGTATAATCTAAATTCTGTGCCCAACACCGGGCTTTATTTTTTTGGGGCATCAACTGGGGCATCTCCTGTTCCTACTACAACACCTCCTGCGTATCTTGCGACCATCACGGGCTACAGTTCAACAATCAGTCTGAGTAATGACCTGAAGACAGCAGGAGTTTTCGATCCAAAGAAAATTTCTGCGGCAACAGCTGCCACATCCGGGTCTGGCGATAACCGTAATGCTGTAACGATTGCAGGTCTCGTGACTTCTCCAATTAGCTTTCCGACAGGGATAGCCAGTATCAATAGCTACTACAATGCATATGTAGGCGGTGTCGGTATAAATATCCAGGGTGCGGCAAACTCAGCCAACCAGAGCTCAGCTTATCTCAGACAACTTGATTCAGTCTGGCAGTCAAATTCGGGAGTCTCTCTCGATGAGGAGTTGACAAACCTCATGAAGTATCAGAAGGCATTCCAGGGATCAGCCAAGCTCATCACAACAGCCACAGAAATGATGGACACTGTCCTCGGGCTCGTTCGTTAGAATAAAGGAGGAGAGTATGCGCATAACACCGAATATGACCGCTGACAACGCGTTGTTCAACATTCAGAAGGGGCGATCCCAAATGGATCGGCTCACGGAACAGATTGCTGCGGACATGAATATTTTACGGCCGAGCGACGACCCTATAACTACTCGTCAGCTTCTTGATCTTGAGAACAAGGTGAAAGAGAGCGATACGTACATCTCCAATATTACTAAGTCGAATCTTTGGTTAAAAATGACAGATACGGCACTTACCGGTGTTGCCGATATCGTCAGGGCTATCAAGGGGACTGCAGCCACCATTACGAGCGGTACAACGGATATAAACATTCGGGGAACTGTTGTTTCACAGCTCAAGGAGTTTCGGAAGCAACTTGTCGATATGGCAAATACCCAACTGGGTGACCTGTACATATTTGGCGGTTTTAAGAACAGCACTGCTGCAATAGCCGGTGACACAACTAACCTTTCGCCAATAGTGAACAATGTAGACGTCACCAACCTCTCTGTCGGGATGTCGATAACAGGGGGCGGGTTCCCGGTTGGTACCGTCATCTCATCAATCGGACCCGGCAATACTTTTACCGCAAACAATCAAGCAGGTGGCGCTGCTGCTGTCGGCAGTCTGCTCTCGTTCGGTTCCCCCTACAATGCCGCTCCATTCTCTGGCGCAGCTCTTACCGGCGATCTTAACGCGACTACAGGCGTAAGCGGGCTGGACACGACCAATCTTTCAGTTGGAATGCCAGTTAGCGGAGAGGGGATTCCTGCGGGGACTGTAATCACTGCAATAGGTCCTGCTGCCGGCGCCATTACCTTGAGCAATGCGGCAACCATCACTAAAACGGGTTCCAATCTCCTGTTCGGCGGAAATTTCCGCGGAACTGACGATAGGATCGAAGTCGACATCACGCGTTCGAGCAGGATCGATATTAATGTCTCGGGTGCAAAACTCTTTGGTGGAACAGGTGTTTATGGCTCAGTTGATATGTTTGCTTCCCTCGATAGCCTGATCACGGCAATTGATACCAATAATGTCGCGGCGATCCAGTTGAATGCCGGCACTTTTGATCAGTCCACACAGCAGATCAGCAATGCAAGGAGTGATGTGGCCGGGCGGATGGCACGTCTGCAGAGTGCAGAGACATTGCTGGTTCGAGATCAGAACACTGCCAAAGGGATAATCTCAAATCGCCAAAATGTTGATTATGCCAAGGCTGCCGTAGAATTGTCACAGCAAAAGACAGCATTCGAGGCCGCACTATCTACAACGGCCAAGATCAGCCAGCTCTCACTTCTGGACTATATCTAGTAGGTCGATACTTGGAGGGTGAATGGTACGGCTCACACGGATGAATGGAACCGAGATATATCTGAATCCTGCTCTGATCGAATCGGTTGAGGAGTCACCCGATACCATTATCGCTCTCTCAAATGGGAATCGTTATCTGGTTCTGGAACCGGCCAGAATTATTATTGAGCGGATGGTCAACCTGCAGGCCCGTGCTTTACGCCGTTCAATGAGCACAGAAACGCGCAAGTATCTGTTAAGACGCAATGCAGAGACTTTTCACCCATATTGCAAGCTCGACATATAATCCATTTCCCGGAGTGACCGACACACTATGGATCTCGCAACAATTGTAGGCCTATTGCTCGGCTTTGGAGCAGTACTGGGTGGGGCAGTTCTGGAGGGATTGAGCATCAAGTCCCTCATTCAGCCAACTGCTGCCTTTATTGTGCTTGGAGGTACTTTCGGTGCCGCCTTTATCAGCTTTCCTCTCCCGGTGGTATTAAAGGCGTTTAAAGACATCAAGATGGCCTTTTTAATGCCTACGGAAAAACATGAAACCATCATCAAGGATATGATAGGCTATGCTGCCAAGGCTCGGCGCAACGGCCTCATATCACTGGAGCAGGAAGCGCAGACCATCAAGGACCCGTTCACCAAGAAAGGGATATCCCTTGTTGTTGATGGCATCGACCCGCAGAAGCTGCGTGAAGCGATGGAAATCGAGATCGAATCCTATGAGGACCACGAGAAGGGGAGTGCCGAATTTTTCGAAGCAGCAGGCGGCTACGCTCCAACCATTGGTATCGTAGGCGCGGTTCTCGGGCTTATTGTCGTTATGAGTAACCTCGCGGATTCCTCCAAACTCGGAGCAGGCATCGCCGTTGCTTTCGTTGCAACCATTTACGGTCTTCTCACGGCCAACCTTGTCTGTCTCCCCATCGGGACAAAAATCAAGCACAGGATCAAGGATGAGCTGCTCAGGCGCCAGATGGTTGTTGAAGGTCTTATTGCGATCCAGAACGGCGAAAACCCACATTTCATTGAACAGAAGCTCAAGGCATTCGTCCCGGATCATGGACCCGAAAAAAAATAGCGGGGAGTAATGGCGCGCAAGAAGAAGCACGAAAAAGAGCCGAACCATGAACGATGGCTGGTCTCCTACGCAGACTTCATAACACTTCTATTCGCTGTGTTTGTAACACTCTATGCGATGTCACAGACAGACAAGAAGAAGGTTGACGAGGTTGTAGCATCTCTCCGAGAGTCCTTCGGCTATTCGAAAACCTCAATAGGTGGAAGGCCTTCAGTCATAGATGCCGGCAATATCAGTATCATTCCCAGTATCAGCCCAAAGAGTGTGCCACCACCTGTAAAGAAGCAGCGTGATGTTGGCAAGGGGCGCGTTCGTGCTGAGGAAAAAGATTTTTTGGCAATCAAGGCAGCCATTGATGCAGCGTTACTTAAGAGTGGAGCTCAGGATAAGGTGAGCCTGGGCATTACGAGGCGCGGCTTGGTGGTAAGCTTGAAGGAGGCCGGTTTCTTTGATTCGGGGAGTGCTTCAGTTAAGAAGGAGTCTGCGGAACTTCTCAAGATGATAGCCGAATCGCTCAGTAACTACACGAACTCTTTCCGCGTGGAGGGGCACACCGACAACGTGCCGATACGGTCGGGGCAGTTCAAGTCAAATTGGGAGTTGTCGACAACTCGGGCAACGAACATAGTTCATTATCTCATAGAAGGTTATGAATACGAGCCAGATCGTATGGCGGTTGCAGGATACGGAGAATACAGGCCGGTTGCTGACAACGGAACGGCTGATGGAAGGGCCAAAAACCGGCGGGTAGACATCGTCCTGATGTCGGGAGAGAGTGCGCTGAATGAGCCTTGATCCTAACCCCCAGCACAACAACCTGATAGGGTCATTTTTCTTTCAGGTTGCGTAGATTGTTCCGCTGCTCATTGAAAATGTGGGAGATTATCTTCTCCTGATCCTTTTCAGTGATGAACACAAACTTCATGGAAGTGGTGAAGGCGGTTTGGTTGTCCAAGGTCAACTTGATTTCGACTGAGCGAATAACCGAAGCAACAGCGGTTATGACCCGAATCTGGTCCAAAGGAAGAAAAATGTCCAGATTCAGCATGGTCCCAGGTGCAAAGGCCATTGGCGTTTTAGTCCTTAATCCACCTCCGCTCATGTTCATGCGTGACGGCTCAATATCAGGGCCGTCGTTCCATTTCAAAATCTTGAAGCTCTCCTGAAAAGGGATCGCGCGTGGCGGGCTGGCAAAATCTTCCATCATCCTCCGTGCTTTCCAGATACCTTCAACGCTGCTCAACTGCTGGTCCTCTGGCATGGAGTAGGCCAGAGGCAGAAAGACGTCCATTCTGAAATATTCCCTGCGCTGCTGAATTTCCGGTTCTCCATGGAGCCTTAAGGTGAAATCACGTCCGACAGCTTCGTCTAGTACGCCCTGAAATCGGCAAAAGGCCCAGGATTCGCTGCTGAGTATGACCACCTTTGTTCCTATCGGGATTTGGGTGAGTTGATCAACATCACTTCCGAAGGTTTCCAGGTGCAGAATAATGCCATCCATACCGATAACTATTGCATTGAGGTCGATTGCCGTGTCATCCGGAAGGTGGAAGCCGATCCTGACCTGGTGTTCCGGTCTTAGATAGGCATTAAAGTCAATGTTTGAGGCGTTGAGAGTCATATGTCTTTCAGTCGCACTCTGTGAGAACTGCTAAAGCTGGGACACTATCAGAGATGCGCGAAACATTGAGAATCTGCAGGGGGAAATAGGCACAGAGAAATTTTCGAATGCTGTAATACGATAGCACGAGAGACTCCAAAATGTATTTTTATGTATTATCGGCAGTGATCACCAATAATTCAATAGCAAAGTGAAATAGAGGAGGTAAATCTCTCAATAGACTCTATTGAGTATTTCTATCATGACAGAACAGCGAAAAAAGGCAAAGATACTCTTACATCAAGGGGTCGTAGCACATCATGCCGGTGATCTTGCAACTGCACTTGCAAGCTACCATGAAGCACTTCTGGTTGATCCGACATTTGCTGACCCACTTCTAAATATCGGTTCAGCACTTCACGATAGCGAACGCTTCTCTGATGCTCTTGCGACGTATTCGTTTGCACTGGCATCTCGACCTGCATGGGGAGAGGTTTTGTTCAACCGAGGGAACACTCTGTTGGCAATGGATCGCTATGAAGAAGCCATCGAGAGTTACAGTCAATCACTGTTTGAATTGCCAGAGAACGTCGAAGCTTTTGTCACCATCGGAACCGCGCTCGAATCGCTTGGTCGATACGATGAAGCAATGATGCTTTACCATGATGCAATTATCCGTAGTGCTGACTGCGCAGAGGCACACTGGAATCTGGCCCTTGCACTGCTTCGCAAGGGGGAATTTGAGCAGGGGTGGCAGGAATTCGAGTGGCGTTGGTTCAAAAAAGGGTATACCACTTCACACCGTACCTTTGGTCTGCCGCTTTGGGATGGACGGCCCCTGAACGGCGATCCGATTCTGCTGCATTCCGAACAGGCCTTCGGGGACACTCTGCAATTTTCCCGTTATATCCGACTAGTGGCGGCGCTAGGCGGAGAGGTGCTGGTAGAAGCTCCCTTTGAACTGATGCCGCTTTTATCGGAAATCCAGGGGGTTAGCGCCGTAATCCCGTTCGGGGCTCAAATCCCTGCTGTAAGATGGCAGGTGCCGTTGCTCTCATTGCCCAGGATATTCGGGACAACCATCTCGAGTATTCCTACGGATGTTCCCTATCTTCGCATCCCGGTGAGCCGTAAAGAAATCTGGAACCGTCGCATTGGCAAGGACAAGTCATTCAAAATTGGGCTGACTTGGGCTGGACGAAAACGACCAGATCCACACCGCAGTTGTAAACTGATTGATTTCAGCCCCCTGACCAGATTGCGGGGAGTAACTTTTTATTCTCTCCAGCTTGGAGAGGGTTCTGAAGAGGTTTCTAGTTCTCCCGCCGGGATGAACCTGATTGATCCCACAGTGGATATTCATGATTTTGCCGATACTGCGGCACTTGTTGATGAACTTGATCTGATCATTTCCATAGATACTGCTGTAGCGCATCTTGCCGGAGCACTCGGCAAGCCAACATTCGTAATGGTGCCTACTGCCCCAGACTGGCGCTGGATGCTTGAGAGAAGCGATTCACCTTGGTATCCATCAATTCGGATTTTTAGGCAGAAACATTGCAACGAGTGGTATGAGGTGGTTAATGAAATGCTGAAACTGCTCACCAAAGAGCAGTGACAACAGCAGAAACATCTGGATTAACTGCTCGATGGTTGTTCTGGTAATGCTGTTCGAATTGTCAAAAATGGAGTCAATCCAGATTTCATGTGCCAATCATTTGACAGTAGTGGATGGCAATACTGAAAGGAGCGTTTACTATGGGTTCTTCGATTATTGATTCAGGATCAGATCCCTTAGCTGTACTCGGTCAGGATACGAACGCACAACGAGCCCAACTCGCACAGTACTCAATTCTGAGGGCAGCCGCTTATCTCAAGGAGAACAAAAACGATGAGGCTCTCAAGGCATTCAAGAAAGCTCTTGCCTTTGATCCCCAGAACACTACTGCCCAAAAGTATATCGGTAAGCTCTATCTCGCAAAGGGGGACAACTATGAAGCGATCAAGTCCTTTAAGGTGATGGCGCAGTCACAACCAACTTCGGTTGACGCCCATATGGATCTTGCCAATGCCTATATCCAGGACAAGCAGTATGCCGCTTCAGAAAAGGAGCTTAAGGAAGCAGTCCGGCTTGATCCGACAAATCCCTTGCCAGTTTACACCCTTGGCTTACAGTATGCCAATACAGATCGTCTGGCTGAAGCGGTAACGCAGTTCAAAAAGGTTCAAAAAATCTCACCGAATGATGGCAACGTCTATTACGCTCTTGGCATGGTTTACAATAAACAAGGTAAATATGAAGAGGCCGCGGCAAGCCTAGAAAAAGCCCTGAAAATCAAAAAAAGCTTTCCCGATGCCAATTATGAGCTCGGGTTTGCCTATAATGCGCTTGGCAGAAAAGAAGATGCTCAAAAACAGCTTTCAACTCTGAATACTTCCAGTACGTCGCTGGCCGATGATCTTAAATTTATTCTTGAAAAGCCGCAAATTCTCTATATGGACCAGTCAGGGAATAAGGGTTTTAATCAGCTCCTGGGGCCAGGGACACCGCTCTGGATGCTTGATTCGTCGCTGCTCACCCCTGGCTCTAGCAAACAGATAACCGTGGCTATCCAGTTTAATAACGAGATGGCTGCAGAGTCTGTCTTAAATCCTGCCAACTGGGAAATATCCAGAGCCAACAATACGGAAGGCGGGTATTACATTTCACAAAACACCGGACGGGAAGCCAGTATTCCAAAACTCCCCACCATTGTCAGCTATAATCCGGAGACACGCCAGGCGAGTGTCACCTTTACCGTTCAACAGAATGCTGCTGGTGATGCCACCATCGATCCATCTCACCTGGTGTTCAAATTTTCGGGCACCGATGCCGCGGGTCGAAAAATGGATACTACCGGAGACGAGATTGATGGCTATGCGCTGAAGCCATTCTGATATTTTCTTTTGAAATTAAGTGAGTAACTATTTAAATTTAAATGACTGTGAGGGGCTATGCAACAATCTGCTAATCAACAACTGATTCTTATCGAGGGAGCCGCTACATATGAACGGATTCTTGCGAATGTTCGCGAAGTCGAAGTTGATGAGGGACTCAGGCACCTGAAGGATTTTCTGAAAATCTACCCTGATTTTGCAAGGGCACACAACGATCTGGCGGTTATGTATTATCAAACCGGGAACTCTCTCAAGGCGTTGGCTCATTATGAAAAAGCACACAAGTTGGACCCTGGTAATATTACGTATCGTAAAAATCTGGCGGATTTTTACTATATAGAGCTGGAATGGACAGGTGATGCCATAAGCACATACTTGGATATTCTGAAGGAAAACCCTTTTGATATCGAGGCGCTAAATTCTCTTGGATTCATTAGTCTGCAGATTGGTCGACGGGAACAGGCGCGTCAATACTTTACTCGTACATTGCAACTTGACTCTGGGAACCAGGATGCACAAAAGGCTCTACAGCAGTTGCCTCCTCCTTCCGCTGTTCCTCCTGCCTCAATACAGATATCACAGCGAGCAGTTCCCCTATCTCGAAAAGCAGAACAGCCTGACCAAGTTTCGATAACCCCATCATTGAATGAATTATTTCGCGTTGCGGAACCTGCACCATCCAGCTCTACCGGAGTTACGCCTCCCGTGCAAAATGCAGTTGCCACACAAGCTGCAGAGGCTGTGGGCTCGCCGGAAGAGCTTTACCGAGAAGCGCTCAAGCTTTGCAATGCGGGTAAATCCGATGAAGCAATCAGTCTGCTGGAAAAACTTTTGAAGCAGGATAGCGGACACGCCTTAGCCCATAACGATCTGGGTGTGCTTTTCCAGAGAAAAGGCGAACGCCAAAAAGCGCGACACCACCACGAAAAAGCGGCTCAACTCCAGCCCGCAAACAAGATTTTTCAGAAAAATCTGGCGGATTTGCTCTATATGGAGTTCTACGAATTCGAAGAGGCATTGGGAATCTATGTCCGTCTCCAGGCCAAAGCGCCGCAGGATATCGAAATCCTCAAGGCAATTGCTTCAATCTGCCAGACGGTTGGTAAAGAATCAGATGCGCGATACTTTCTGGAGAGGATCCTTACTCTGCAACCGTGGGACCGTGATGCCCAGACGGCCATAAAAGAGATGGAAAACGCTGGCAAGGCAAGAGTTTAGAGATGAAGGTTTCCATGCCCAGCGGCAGAGCACATGGCTGGGGGATTGCGGGCGAATACTTGACTCGGGAGATAGCTAGTCTCCCGCCTCTTGAAGGTGTCACCCTCCACTGTATCAGCGGTCACGATTTTCGCCCCATGAATCCAGCTGACTGGAATAGAATCAATATTGGGTATTGTTTTTTTGAGAACGATATAGAAGCTTTGCGTCACGCTCGCCACGCTTCACGGGAGTGGGATTTCATCGTGGCAGGTTCTTCCTGGTGCGAGTATCAATTGAGAATCGGAGGAGTTCACTGCACCTCAACTATACTTCAGGGCATTGACCCGGGTAACTTCTATCCCGTTCCTCCTCGCAAAGATGACGGCCGTTTTATTGTTTTCTCAGGTGGAAAGTTTGAATTCCGCAAAGGACAGGACCTGGTCATTGCTGCCATGCGGGTCTTCATGCAGCGCCATCAGGATGCTTGCCTCGCCTGCTCCTGGATTAACCAGTGGCCATACTCGCTTGCAACGATGGCACATTCTCCTTATATCACGTTCAATCCTTCCAACGAAGATTGCGCGATCATCCTGCAACGAACACTACATGATAACGGGATCCCCCCAGAACGGCTCTATATTGCGCCACTGATTGATAATTCACTGATCAGGCAGATTTATCAGCAGACGGACATCGGTATCTTCCCTAACCGTTGTGAAGGAGGGAACAATATGGTCATGTGCGAATACATGGCCTGTGGCCGCACTGTCATTGCCAGTGATGCAACGGGCCATGCCGATGTGGTCACTGCTCAGAATGCATTTCCATTGGTGAACTATTCACCAATTTTGATCAAGGATGCTGCAGGTGAAGCTTCTGCCATCTGGCACGAAGTCTCGGTTGATGAGATTATTGAGAAATTGGAGTTCGCCTATCAAAACAAGGACTTCTGCGCCCAAAAAGGGCACGTT
This sequence comes from uncultured Geoanaerobacter sp., assembly GCA_964528055.1. GTDB lineage: Bacteria > Desulfobacterota > Desulfuromonadia > Geobacterales > DSM-12255 > Geoanaerobacter. The sequence continues at coordinate 146,040 of CAZGQM010000002.1, forward strand.
GCCGCAGACGCCATGAAGCAACTTTCATGGGACAAGGCAGCGCGGGAATTTCATGCGATTGGGGCGAGACTGGCTGCCGGTTTAATGCCGGGGCATTGTTCTTGATGTGTGCCAGGTATTCGAGGGACAATAAATTTTAGCAAATTGAATCTGAACTTTCCTGTAGTAACGTAAACTTATGATGTCATGTTTTACATGGTTGTATTAATCTGAAAAAGAAAAGTAGATGGATTGAAGATGGTTCAGAAATATATAATATATCCGGTATTGTCGACGGGGATGTTTGGAAATGCTACGTTCTGAATTCATTGAATCCGCTATATCAGATGATATTGTAAGTGGTGAGCTCATAACAAGTTTTGATAATAAGTCAATAAATATTAAATATGATCTGTCAAAAAAATATTATTTACAACGCTCGTTATATGTAAACAGTAAGAATAACCTGACTTATGAACCAGATTTCACTACTATAATATTTAAAGTACTAAAGCGAGGAGATACTTTCATAGATGTAGGAGCAAATTTCGGTTATTTTAGCCTCATGGCATCATCAATTGTCGGTGTAGAAGGAAATGTTTATTCTTTTGAACCAGAAATATATAATTTTAACTGTCTTATTAACAACATTAGATTAAACAATATAACCAATATTGTTGCATCCAATGTTGCGTTGAGCAATGTGGAGCGTAAATCATTACTCTATATAGACAAAGCTAATGATGGTGGGCATACCTTGTGGGGAATAAGGAAAGAAAGCGCTGATATAATTGGAGGACATGAGATTGAAAAGCAATTTGTTCAAGAAGTCAAACTAGATGATGTAGTTTTTGATAAACCGCAGGGAACCATTAAAATAATAAAAATAGATGCCGAAGGTTGGGACCATAATATATTAATGGGTGCAGTAAATACTATTAAGAGATTTAACATACCAATAATTCTCGCTGAAATATATACAGAAGGACTTGAGAGATCTGGATCATCTGAAAGGATATACAGAAGGTTTATGAAAGAACTTGGGTATAACACGTATATAGCGCAACCTACTTCTCAGGGAGGTACCTTTCTGGAGCTAATTGATGATAAATGTCTTATAGGCAACGCTTATAATGCCATATTTTCAAACGCTCAGCACCTTGCTCCCTATACTCAATGCTGCCATTATTTTATGTAAATTGCTTAAGTCGACAACGTTTCGGAAAGATCAACACAGGAGACCGGCATTTCTATGGAGATAACATTTAACCAGCTTGTCCGTCTTGTCTCATTTATTGATAAGATAGAGAACGAGACCTACCCGGAAACTCCATCGTTCATTCATACTGAAATTACCGGCAAAGTTCTCGATACCCTATTACCGCAATATCAGATCAATCACAATGCAAGAATTCTGGATATTGGTTGTGGCCAGGGTCCAGCTTTGGACATTTTTCGTGACAAAGGCTATCCGTCCACCATCGGCATTGCACTGAACGAGGAGGATGTCCGCATCTGCCAGAAAAATGGGCATGACGTGCGTAAGATGGATCAATCCTTCCTCGAATTCCCGGACAGTTCATTTGATTTTGTCTGGGCCAGGCATGTTATCGAACATAGCGTTTTCCCGTACTTTACTTTGACGGAATTTTCGAGGGTGCTGGCATCGGGAGGGATACTCTATCTGGAAGTGCCTGCCCCTGAAACCTCCTGTCATCATGAAACAAACTTGAACCATTATAGTGTCCTTGGCCGTGGCGCCTGGGTCTCTCTGCTCGATCGTTGTGGTCTGGTAGTGCGAGATGAGGCAAAGTTTGCCTTCACGACCGGCATGGGACCTGACGAATACTGGGGCTTTATCTGTTCGAAATCGTAAATAATCAGATCTCCATCACGCTGCCAGGACGAATCATATGAAAAATCTTCATGTATGGCTCGCATACGTTGCCTATCCAATAACCACGGCAGTCTATTTTGAACGAGCGTTCAGGCAACGCTGTCGCACAACCACAATCGGTCCGCCCCTGCCACACGAATTGATCGACAAATGGCAGCTGCAAAACATGAAATTGCCATTGAAAGAGCAGGAAATCTCTACCGGCTTCATGCCAGACATGGCGGAGATTCTCAAAGGGATTGCTACTGAGAAGCTGCCTGACCTGTATCTCTGGATTGAATCTGTGGGAGGTTATTATCCACAGAATCTGACTGCGGTTGCATGTCCGAAAATATGCTACCTGATTGATAGCCATCATAACCTTGTGCAGCATCTGGAATGGGCGAAACAGTTTGACCTGATATTCATTGCACAGCGCGAATACTTGGATGAGTTCCATACACGCGGTATGCGAGCATATTGGCTCCCATTGGGATGCGATCCGGATGTGCATTGCAGCTTTGATGTTCCGAAGAGTTTTTCCGTTGGCTTCGATGGGAGTGTTTCGAGTGGTTCGCGGAGGGAGAAGCTGATTACTGAACTTGCAGCCAAGATCCCGGTACATTATGACCGCTGTTTTTGGGAAGATCGGGCCATGCTCTTCTCTGAATCGAAAATGATTTTCAATTCGGCGGCAGAGAACGACTTGAACATGAGAAACTTTGAGGTGATGTCTGCCGGCACGATGGTTCTGACCGATATGGCCAAGAACAGCGGACAGGAGACTCTCTTTGTTGATGGTGAGGACTATGCCGTTTATAGCGACAGCAATATAGTTGATGTTGCACTTTTCTACCTTGGGAACGAAGATCTGCGAGAAAAAATTGCCGCCAGAGGCCGGCGATTGGTTCACAATGCGCATACAATCGGGCATCGGGTGGACGATTTATTGTCTGTTGCACTTGGTGCTAAAGCAGATACGTTCTCGGCTGAAGAATTAAGGGAACGTTCACTGGCGGGAGTGCCCGCTTTCTATGAGGAAATTCGTGCCAGCGTAAATATCAATCCGCCTGCCCGCAGCTTTGTAATACCAGTTTTGGACTATTCTCCAGCTAGTGAATACAATATTCTGACTTTGCTGGATGATCTTAAAGAGATCGATGGGGATGTGATTGTTATCTTCAATGGCTCTTCGGTGGGAGAGGCAATGAAGAATCACCCGAGGATTACCCGACATGCAATTATGAAACAGAACATCGGGGTGGCACGGGGCTGGAATATCGGTTTGGATATGGCGGAGTCTGAAACGGTTTTCATCTTGAATGCCGATGCTCACATTGGCCCGGAGGCGATTGCTGCGGTTGAAAACGGATTGAAGAATCTTCCCCTGGCCGCTTGTGTGGGGCCTCAGGGGGCGTTTTTTGATTTCAAAGTATGTCGGGACTATTGCTATTTTGACAAAGGGAGTTTCAGTCACCCTCTGGAGATTGATGCTGTCTCCGGATTTTTCTTTTCGGTAAACAGGAGGTTGTTTACCGAAAATGGGCTGCAGTTTGAGAATGAATTCACCCCCTGCTATTTTGAAGAGTGGGACATAGGTTTACAGATAAAAATGGCAGGCTTAAAAAATTATATCGTACCGACAACAGCCTACGACCATCATTGGAGCGGCACGATCCGTGCCCTGCATACCATTCCGTTCATGGGGAGGGATGAAAAGGCCGGGGAAATTCAGTTGCGTAACCGGCAACTGTTTTTTGCCAAATGGCGCCACATTGCCCGCAATATGAAGCGTCCCGAGCTGTTGGAAAGTCGCTGGAAAGATTTCTTGCTGGAAAGTGGCAACTTGGCGCTTCAGAACGGTAATGTTTCGGCATTAACCGATACCATTGAGACCCTTACGAAATATTTCCCGGAAGATGCAAGGGTACGCGCATTTACAAGAATGGTGAAGCTGCAGAGCATGAAGCATTATGCCACCAACGAAAAGCAACAATGAGGGGACCGCAGCAATTTTCAGAATAGCAGCAAAAGATCTAAATCCGTTTCTGAGTGACCATCTGCTTTCAAAAAGAATTACTTTAATATTGCGATCGTAAGGGGCAGGTATGAAAGTCGTGATTCTTTGTGGTGGACAGGGTACCCGCATCAGGGATGTTGCCGATAATATACCGAAACCGATGATTCCAGTGGGTGGGTATCCCATACTCTGGCATATTATGAAATACTATACCAAATTTGGGCACCGGGATTTTACCCTTTGCCTGGGATACAAGGGGCAGGTAATCAAGGACTTTTTCCTGAATTACGAGGCTCATACCAAGGATTTCACCATTTCTCTCGGGCGGAGTAGAGAGGTCGTCTATCATAATGAACTCGCTGAATCAGACTGGACGGTAACCCTGGCGGAAACGGGCTTGGAGGCGATGACTGGCGCACGTATCAAGCGGGTTCAAAAGTATCTGCTGGGTGAAGACAATTTTATGCTGACGTATGGAGACGGCATAGGTGATATCTGCCTTGACCGGTTACTTGAATTTCATCGCTCGCACGGAAAGGTGCTAACCGTCTCAGGGGTGCGACCTCCCGGACGCTTTGGGGAGCTGATGAAGGACGCATCGGGGATAGTTACCGAGTTTAATGAAAAACCGCAGGCCAGTGGAGGGCTGATATCCGGTGGCTTTTTTGTCTGCCGCAAAGAAATATTCAACTACCTTGACGACAGAGAAGATTTGGTATTTGAGATCGAACCGATGCGTCGCCTTGTCGAAGATAGCCAGATGATGGTTTATGAACATGATGGATTCTGGCAACCTATGGATACCTACCGTGACTATATGTTCCTCAATAGCCTGGTTGGAAAAGGTGAGGCGCCATGGATGGTCTGATTAGGGATACTCTAGGTGGAAAGCGGGTATTGGTAACTGGCGACACAGGGTTCAAGGGGGCCTGGCTTTCTCTCTGGCTGCATGAGTTGGGAGCTGATGTTGTCGGTTATGCTTTGCCGCCGGATCAGGACAAAGCACATTTCAATCTCCTCACACTGGACCAGTTGATTCATCATGTGTCCGGAGACATTCGTGACATTGAAGCCATGGGCGGGCTTTTCAGGGAGTTTGAGCCGGACCTCGTATTCCATCTGGCAGCCCAGTCGCTGGTACGGTTTTCCTACGATGAACCGAAGCTTACCTTTGATACGAACGTGGGGGGGTCGCTGAATGTTCTGGAATGTGTTCGCGATAACCCAAGCGTCAAGGCTCTCGTCTACGTCACGTCAGATAAATGCTATAAGAACAGGGAATGGCTCTGGGGGTATCGGGAAAACGATGAATTGGGAGGTCACGATCCTTACAGTGCCTCAAAAGCTGCAGCCGAACTGGTATTCTCCTCATATTCGGATTCATTCTTCAGCAATAGGGAGGGGTTTGGATCTGCCAGCGTCAGAGCCGGCAACGTGATAGGAGGGGGTGACTGGGCGACTGACAGAATATTTCCGGACTGCATAAGATCTCTTCTGAATAGGGAGCCTGTTTACCTGCGTAATCCAGATGCTACCAGGCCTTGGCAGCATGTGCTCGATCCACTGTTCGGCTATTTACTGACCGCTGTCAGGTTGTTGCAAGATCCGAAGCAATATTCCGGCGCCTGGAATTTTGGTCCGGAAGGGACTTCAATTCGTACCGTCAAGCAGCTGGCAGATAAGATTGTGCTCTGCTGGGGAGAGGGTGAAGTGCAGGTGAGCAGTGGTGACCAGCTGCAAGCCCCCCATGAAGCATTTCTGCTTAATCTTTGTTGCGACAAGGCACGCTCCCTGCTTAACTGGCGACCCCGCTGGGGGTTCGATACGGCGGTAAGCGAAACGGTCCGCTGGTACAAGGAAATGGCTGCCGGTCATCCGGTTCTGGAACTGTCTCGGCGCCAGATTAATGCATATATGGGAGAACAACGTGATTGAAGGGGTCATAATTACACCACTGAAACAGATACCTGACGAACGCGGCAAGATAATGCACATGCTGCGTTGCGATGCGGAATGTTTTCAGGGCTTTGGTGAAATATATTTTTCGTGTGTTTATCCAGGCGCTATCAAGGGATGGCATATTCATAAAAGGATGATCCTTAATTATGCGGTCCCGCATGGCCATATCAAGTTCGTTCTTTACGACGATCGCCCTGAAAGTCCTACACGCGGCGAGCTTCAGGAGGTATTTCTCGGTCCGGACAATTACTGCCTGGTAACGGTGCCTCCGGGTGTCTGGAACGGGTTCAAGGGGATCGGGACGGAAATGGCCATTGTCGCGAACTGTGCGAGTATCCCCCACGATGCAGAGGAGATCAATCGGCTTGACCCCTTTGACCCTTCAATTCCCTATTCCTGGGATATCAAGCATAAATGACTGCTTCCGTTCTGATAACCGGGGGATCCGGCTATGTTGGAGGGCGCATTGTCCGCCGTCTGGCTGACAGAAAAGATATCGTGTTGCGGATCGGCGCCCGGAAGCGAGAAGGTGTTTTCCCTCCTTGGCTTGCATGCCTTTCGCCAATAGCTCTCGACATGATCTCTTCCGATTCTTTGGAAAGTGCCTGCTCAGGTGTTGGGACAATCATTCATCTTGCGGCACTGAATGAAATTGACAGCAGTTCAGACCCTGAACGAGCGCTTCTTGTCAATGGACTTGGCACTCTGAAGCTTCTTCAGGCAGCAGAGCAGGCAGGAGTGAGCCGGTTTATCTACTTTTCCACTGCCCATGTCTATGGAGCACCGCTTGCCGGTGCTATAACCGAACGTTCACTCCCTCGCCCTGTTCACCCATATGCCATAACTCACCACATTGCTGAAGATTTTGTTCTTGCAGCACATGATCGTCGCGCACTGACCGGCATTGTCGTCAGGTTGTCGAATGGCTACGGTGCTCCGGCCGATTCGTCGGTTAACCGCTGGTCGCTTCTAGTCAATGACCTCTGCCGCCAGGCGGTCACATCCCGCGTTTTGACTCTGCGCTCCTCGGGGCAACAGCGCCGTGATTTCATTGCATTGGAGGATGTGGCTCGAGCGACCGAGCATTTTATTTTTCTGTCGCGATCTCAGTGTTGTGATGGACTATTTAACTTGGGAGGAGAGTCTCCTTTTAAAATCATCGAGATTGCGGAAAGGATCGCTGTTCGTTGCCGAGTCGTGCTCGGCTATACTCCTGAGATAAGCAGGCCTCAACCATTACCCGATGAAATTTGTGCCGATCTGGATTTCAGTATCGAAAAGCTTAAATCTACTGGTTTCAGTTTGTCGGGAGATATGGATGAAGAAATCGACGCAACCCTCCTTCTCTGCAAGAAAGCATTTGGCGACAATCACAAGTAGGTCTGGAGAGCAGCCGTGGACGATGATTGTAGGGGCAACTAAATGATAAAGCATATGCTGGCCAAGCTGGAAGAGCAGATGCGTCAGTCAGTCCGCTTGCAGAAAGATGGTAACTTTCCCATAGCGTTAGGTGGATACGAGCTGATTTTTGAGGCGCTCCGCTTTTACGAGGAGCTTGGCTACGTTCAAGAAACCGAAAATATCCAGAGACTGGCACTTGAAATCCAGCCGACTCCTGCCATGACCCTGTATTTTCATGGGTTGGTTTTGTTTTATCGTCGGCAGTATACCAATGCATTGGAGTCAATCAAGGCTGCTCTGTCGGTGGCTCCGGATATGGCGATTTTGTACTCGCTTAAAGGCAGGGTTCAGACCGCGTTGGGAGACTTGTCAGGTGCAAACGAAACATTTGACCGGGTTCAGGAACTTGATCCTGCATACGGCGGAGCGGGCGATAATATTTTCATGCTTGCCGCGGAAAAAGAGATGCCGGGGCCAGATTACTATGACTGGCTGCAACGCTTTCATCAATGGCTGAGTCCGGCCAGTTATGTTGAGATCGGTCTAGGGCATGGCCGGTCGCTGGCTCTGGCCGGATCCGGTACAAAGGCGATTGGAATCGATCCCTATCAAGGGTTTTGGGAGAATTTGAACTATGTCTCTCCACATTCCCCGGCTATGCTCTTTCCGCAAACCAGTGATGAATTCTTTGCGCAAAACGATCTGTGTGAAGTCATGGAGCGGGAAACTTTTGATTTGGGTTTTATCGACGGCCTTCATCTGTTTGAACAGGCATTGAAGGATTTTATTAATCTTGAGCGCTTTGCAAGGAAGGATTCTGTGATACTGATCCACGACTGTCTGCCGATAGCACCAATTGTCGCTGAGCGTGATCGCTGCACCGGCTTCTGGACCGGCGATGTCTGGCGGATTATCCCCTGCCTGAAGGCATTCAGGCCGGATCTGAAAATCATGACCATCCCGACCAAGCCGTCTGGACTGGGTGTGGTGACAAACTTGGATGCTGAGTCAACAGTATTGTCTGATAATTTTGCTGATATCGCCAGATATTACCTGTCACTCAGTTGTCCGGAGAGCTTTGATCAGCGGCGACTGATTTGCAGTGTAGGGCCGGCTGATGAGAAGTATATTAAAGAGCAATTCTGCAGAAAGTAAAAGTTTCAGCTACTCTGAAATATAGCATCATCGCGAACGTGCCGGGCCAGTCGAAGGAGAAGCCATGCAGTCGTTTTCCACCTCAGGACAAATAACACCGGAGATCAACGCTTTAACCGCTCAAGAAATTGCTTCGATGACTTCGAACGGACCGAATTCAGAAGAGCGTACCATGCTGGACAGATTGAGCGGAATTGAAGGTCTTATGCTTGAGAAAGAGGCATTGGCTCTATACAGAGCCTGTAAACGCCTCCCGAACACTGCAAAAATCCTTGAGATCGGGTCATTTCAAGGGGGGTCAACGCTGGCAATAGGAAACGCCATCGCAGGGACCGATATTGAACTGTATTGTCTGGACCCGTGGTCAAACTACATAAATCAAAACGATTTCTCTGACTTCGAACGTATGAAGGTTGCAGACGATTTTAGAATAATTAACAATTTTATAAAAAATACCGCTTTTATTGGTGAAAATCTCCGGATGCTCAGAGGCAAATCAAAAGCATTTGAAGGATTGCTGGCCGGCAAGAATTTTGACTTCATATTTATAGATGGCGCCCATGATTATGACTCGGTTCGTTACGATATCAAGGTGGCGTTTTCTGCCTTAAAACCTGGGGGATTTGTCTGTGGTCATGATTATCACAGCGAGGGGCATGGTGTAAGGCGTGCAGTAGATGAGCTGATTGCGGGTGTTCCGTCGATAGTGAATAAAGGGAAATTCGAAGAGACACATATCTGGTACGGAATTATTTCCGAGCCCCAGTATGAATATATTTTGACGGATATTTCCGATACATTGAACGCGGGCCTGCTCACTGAGGCGCTGCAGAAAGCCTATGCTGCATATGCAGAGTTCAAGAAGGCAGAAATTCTGAATTATATATCGGCGATTAAAGGGCAGATCAACCGGCGGGAGTAGCATCAGTGGAGCCGGCGTATACTGCCTCAGTGAAACGCCTGCTGTGTCTCGAGTCAAAATTGCTCAAATTGCTGATTTCATATAGGTAATCGAATCGGTTTGTGATCGTCGGTAGTTTGGGTGAAATGCGGTTTTTTATGTTTGGGCGAGGAGTAGGATGAAAAGTAAAATCAATACTGCAACCACTCCGCAGGAGTGGTCCCCCAACAAACGTTGGAATCCTTTTAACAGCTACAAATTGCTTTCCCATGTCCATCGCTGGCGACAGATCAGACGTGGGAAGCCTATACCGCCTCCGGTGCTGATAACGGTTGATCCCACCAATGCCTGTAATTTTGGTTGCGCCTGGTGCAACGCCGCTTTTGTGCGCTCCCACCGCAAGGGAAGCCTCTCTGAACAGGCTCTTATGAGCATTGCCGATTTTCTGCCCCGCTGGGGAGAAGGAAATAGTGTCTGGAAACCTGGCGTAGAGGCAATCTGCGTTGCCGGAGGTGGGGAACCTCTGCTTAATCCAGCCACCGCATCCTTTATCGATAGGGTCATCGCCAATAACATTGAAGTAGGAGTTGTTACCAATGGCAGCCTTATTTATCCGGCAATGGACAGCCTTTCGCACTGTACCTGGGTTGGTGTGTCCATAGATGCAGGTACGCCGGAAACCTTCAACAAGCTTAAGATGCTGAAGCCGGAACTGAGTACTTTCGACACCATCATTGACAACATATCGACCCTTGTCGATTATTCTAAACGTCATAACCACCGTCTTGGATACAAGCATCCTGCCTATGGAGTCAGCTACAAGTACCTGCTCTACAGGGATAATATCGGTGAAATCTACCAGGCAGCTAAGCTGGCCAAGGAGATCGGATGCAAGAACATTCACTTTCGGCCAGCGGGGACGACTTGGGACAACGTGGGTAATCCGACGAACTCGATAGAATTCAAACCGGAGGAAATCAATCTTTTCAACGAACAGATAACAAGGACGCTTGAGTTGGATGACGACACATTCAATGTGTATGGCATCACGCATAAATTTAACTCACAGTTTGATGCTTCTAACCATTTTCAAAAATGTTATGCCCTCTTTATGACTGCCGTCATTATGCCACCATCCGGGAAGGATCTCACCAAAGAGGCCTTTACACTGGGGCTCTGTTGTGACCGGCGAGGCGATGCCAAGCTGGAACTGGGAAGTAACCTGATAGAAGTCACCCAGATCAATACACTCTGGGGCAGTGAGGATCACTGGAAGATTCACGACAAGATCAAGATCCGCGGCGAATGCCCGCGCTGCACCTATCAGCCGCATAACGAGATCTACGAGCAGGTTATTCTCAATGACAGCATGACCTACAAATTCATCTGACAATACAAAGGAAATGCATGAACATCTCTGTCATTGGACTCGGCAAACTGGGGCTCTGCACAGCAGCCTGCTTTGCCTCAGCCGGACATAGGGTCTATGGTTTCGATCAAAATGATCATATCAGAAGCGAATTGAAGTCCCGTCGTAATCCCGTTAAGGAGACCGGCCTGACAGAGCTTCTGGGATCCGTCTGGGAAACCCTGCATGTCGCAGACAGCTATGAGGAGGCTCTGCAGGATTCAGATATAACTCTGATCATTGTTCCTACCCCCAGCCTACCTGATGGGCGTTTTACCAATAATTACCTGGTCAAAGCTCTGGAGGGGCTGACCCCGGCGTTAACGGCAAAAAACAACTTCCATATTGTTGATGTGGTTTCGACAGTCATGCCCGGCTCTTGCGATGATATTTTCATGCCGTTTCTGGAAAAGGCAACCGGCAAGCGCTGCGGCACCGACTTTGGTCTGGTCTACAACCCCGAATTCATCGCTCTCGGCTCGGTGATTCGAAATTTTCTTAACCCCGACATGGTACTCATCGGCGCTTCAGACGAGCGTTCCGGATTTACCGTGCAAAAGCTCTATGCATCTACCTGCAAAACAACTCCGACCATGGCAGTTATGTCACTGATCAACGCAGAGATAACCAAGATAAGCCTCAACTGTTATGTTACCATGAAGATCAGCTATGCCAATGCTCTCGCGGCCATCTGCGAACAGGTGCCGGGTGCTGACGTGGATGTTGTCACCTCAGCCATCGGTGCCGACAGCCGCGTGGGGAGCAAGTGCCTCAAGGGGGGACTCGGTTTCGGTGGCCCCTGCTTTCCTCGTGATAATATTGCCTTTCAGTCTTTTGCCGATGAGTTCGGCGTCGAAGCGTTGTTAGGGAAGGCGGTCGTTGCGGTCAATAACGGAATCCCTGATCGGTTTTTCGGCAGAATAGCCGGACATTGCGCACCACCGGCAAAGGTTGCACTGTTAGGCCTTTCCTACAAGTCTGACACCTACATCATTGAGGAATCCCATTCCTTGATGCTGGCAAAGTCTCTGGTGGCAGCCGGCTACCAGGTTGCAGTGCATGATCCATTGGCCCTTGATGCCGTTCGGGATCTGTTCGCAAACGAAGTGGTCTGCCATGTCGATCCGTACGAATGCCTGACAGGTGCCTCAGCAATCGCTCTGCTGACCGACTGGCCCCAGTATCGCGGACTTGATTGGGAACGTATTGCTACACTTACAGTGCCCGGTTCGCTTATCCTAGACAGCTGGCGTATCGGCAGGAACAAAGATATGTCTGCCTTTACCTACAACCCTATCGGTATCGGGATCTCTGCAAAGGATACTGTTTTATGAGCGCCACTCAACCCTTCAAAAATGTTGAGCTTGAAAAAGTTCAGAATTACTGGAACGCCCGCCCCTGCAACATCCGACATTCTCCAAGTCCGGTGGGTACCAGACAATACTTCGATGAAGTCGAGGCCCGTAAATACTTTGTTGAGCCGCACATCCCACTCTTTGCAGAGTTTGAAAAATGGCAGGGTAAAAAGGTGCTGGAGATCGGTTGCGGTATCGGCAGTGATACCATCAACTTTGCCCGGGCCGGAGCTCAGGTGACTGCCGTTGACCTTTCCACTGAGTCGCTCGCGTTGGCGAAGAAACGGGCCGAGGTTTTCGGGTTGACCAACATTACCTTTTATCAGGCCAACGCAGAACAGTTGAGTGACTATGTCCCGATCGAACGTTACGACCTGGTCTATTCTTTCGGTGTCATCCACCATACCCCGCACCCTGAACGGGTAATCGAACAGATCCACAAGTATATGGACAAGGACAGCACCTTCAAGATCATGATTTACCACCGTGACTCGTGGAAGGTCTTCTGGATGCAGTTGAAATACGGCAAGAAACCGGGTGAGAGCCTTGATGAGTTGATAGCCCGTTATTCCGAAGCCGAAACCGGCTGCCCGATCACCTATTCCTATACCACTGAAACGGTCAAGGCGTTTCTGAAAGGTTTTGAGATCATCGATACAAAAATCGACCACATCTTCCCCTACAGCATCCCTGAATACCGTAACTATCAATTCAAAAAGGTATGGTACTTCCGCTACCTTCCTCTGGCGCTCTTTCGTTGGGTGGAGAAGCGTTGGGGGTGGCATATGTGTGTGACGGCTCGGAAAATTGATGCCAGAGAGATGACTTCCCTGTGACCACGCGAGACGAAACAAAATCCACACTCTGTGCGATATATGATCTGGGAGTGTTCCCGACATCTTTTGATCTGGCCCCCTTTCTGCTGGCCGCACAAGGTGAAGCATTGGAAACGGGATGCTCGCGCGTACGCCTGCTGCTGGTTGACGGTGTTCATCACGGCGTTCGCTTTGAGGGGGATGAGTACGAAACCCTCTACCCGCCGGAAATGCGCAATTGGAAAGTGCACCACATTCTTCAGGTGATTCCGCGGCTCTGTCCCATGGTTGATCGTACTGTTTCGATCGTGCCGCGCGAGGAGGTGTCTCTTTACCTGGATCGTTACCCAAAGGTGATGATCTGCAATGATTATGATGGGCTCTATCTGCATGCTTGGCGGAGGTTGGACCGCTATCGGGACAGGATAGGTTTTCGCGCAACACCAGCGGCACACAAGTATATTCAGAATTGGCTGGCCAGTGAACGTCCCGGAACTGACAAACCGATGGTCTGTTTGACATTGCGCGAAAGCCGCTGGAACACCGATCGCAATAGTGATCTGACCATGTGGGCGGAGGCAGTTGCCCTGCTGCAGCAGGATGGTTATTGGCCGGTAGTGGTGCCCGACACCGAAATGGCCTTCGTTAAGCGTGGACCGGAATGGAGCGGCGCGAGTTTTTGTACCCCGGCAGCGATTGATCTGGAGCTGCGTATGGCGCTCTATGAGCAGGCGCACCTGAATATTTTTACGGGCGCCGGGCCGGCGTTACTGGCTATTGGCAGTCAAAACTGCCGCTACCTGTATACGGGGATCATCTACGAGGGGAAGATTGAATCCTCTCCAGAGCGACTTCGGCCGATGGGAGTGATACCCGGCTTGATGCCGTTCCGTTCCGGTCCCTACCAGCGCTGGATATGGGAGCCACTCACCACGGAGCTGTTGCGCCATGCAGTCGCAGCAATGACCATGGCCATAGCGGCCAAAACTTCATTTGTTGATTTCCCGCATTTTGCGGAGCCCTTTGATGAGGACTATTATCTGGCACACTCCCCAGATGCCGACGAGGCTGTACAACAGGGGCACCTCCGATCGGCACTGGACCATTATGCCCGGGTGGGGATTGAGGAAGCCCGGCGCCCTGCAGCGCAGATGAATCCGCATACCAAGGCAATAGCTGCAATGTTTTACCGGTCGCTTCAACTGGCTGATCAGCCGGCAGAGTCGGTAGCTCAGTCGCATCAGCTACATGGCAATCAGTGCGCGTTTGACGAAGCATATTACCTGCAGTTGTATCCTGATGTGGCAAAGGCGGTTGCGAGGGGCCAATTTGACTCGGGGCTGCGCCACTTTCTGTTATTCGGTCGGCGGGAGGGTCGATTTCCGGCGCCGGTCCAGCATCATGCCAGAGGTACGCGCGACGTTGCCAATGGAATTCTCGTTGCGTACTACGACATTACGATCTATCCGGAATCTTTCGATTTTTGCGCGTTTTTGATGGCTGCGGAGGCGTATCGGCTGAGAATTGGCGCGAGCAGCATCCAGATGGTAATCATGGCGGCCCCTGACGAAGGATGGAAGTATCGCGGACTGACTTCTGAAGAGTGGCAAAAACATCTCAAAACGACAACTTGGTGGCGGATTCAGCACCTGGTGGTGTCAATAGCCAATATGTTGAAAACGGTGAGCGATATTCGGGTGATGACTGATCGCACGGAGAGTGATCGACTCTGGCAAACTGCCCGCTTCCGTTACCCAGTTGAAAAAGTTACCCATGATGTGCCTATTTATCAGGCATACCGAGAGGTGTTGGGCGAGCTGTATCGCGGCGGCTTGAATAATCTGCTTGAAGCCCCTGCTGCTGCCGGCAAATATGTTGAGCAGATTCTGGAAACGCTGGGATTGTCTGCCAAACGCCTGATTGTCATAACCCTTCGAGAGGCGATCTTTGGTCTCGAACGCAATTCCAACACGCCTGCCTGGATTACCCTGGCCGAGGAGCTGCGAACAGCCGGGTATGGTGTAATTATCATTCCTGACACCGACTCGGCGTTAACCGGCACGTCGTTGTTGGATACCTGTTCCTTGCCGGTCAACGTGCTGGCGGCATTTAATCTCTATATCCGCCTGGCCTTCTATCAACGTGCCTATCTGAATCTGTTTGCACATGGAGGGGCCGTTTTGCTGGCCTGGCTGGGGGCACGTACACGCTTTTTGGAGTTCCTCAAGACATTGCAGCCAGCCATTGGAAACGAGACGGCATTCATGGAAAATCTTGGTTGCCGCTTTGGACAGCAGACACCTTATCCATTCCAGCGAACCGTGGATCAACCTGATACAGCGGAGAATTTGCAGCGCGAAGTATGGGCGTTATTGCGTGAGATGAATGCCACGAATATTGCCTCGACAACAGAACCGGGTGCTCTCGTTAAACCAGGATCGGATAGCTTTGAGAGAGGGATGCAACACTATGGGCGTGGTGAGTTGCCGCAAGCGGAGGCATGTTTTCGGGAGGCTCTTGAGCTTGCTCCGGCCGCGAACGTGCTCATGAGCCTGGCGCGCGTGTGCTACGACCAGCAGCGCCACAAGGAGGCTCAAGAGTACCTACAGGTGGCGCGGAAATTGGCTCCCGCAGACAGGGGAGCCTTGGAAGGGGTTGCGCGCATGGCACGCTCAAAGATTCTACCGGGCAGATCAGTTCAGGAGGATCGCAATGCCTGACAAAATTCTTCTGATGAAGCCCCCCACAAACTTTATTCCCATTTCCTGGGGTTACGTGAACGCAACACTCGATCTGGCCGGGATTCCGTATGACTTCTGGGATACTAATTGTCCAACGCATCCTCACGAATATTATCTCGAACGAGTTCATCAAGGGGAGTACCTGGCGGCGGCCACCGGAGGATTCGTTTACAGCATCAACTGGTTCGTGGATGCCGCGCAGCGGCTGAAGTCACTGGCTCCGCGGATGCCGGTGGTGCTGGGAGGTAACATAACGCGCGATGTTCGGCTTGAACTGTTGTTTCAGCATCTGCAGCTTGACTTCGTTGTTATTGGCGAAGCAGAAACCAGTTTTCCGCATCTGCTCCAGGCATTGGCTGCCGGTTCCAGCTTCGAGCAGGTGCCGGGGCTGGCCTTTCGTCGGAACGATGGAAGCGTGTCGCGCAATACTCCTGTGCGATTTGATCTGACGGAGCAATTCTGGATGCCGTCCTATAAGCGGATCGATTTGCAGAATTACCTGAATGGGTATCTACATCATATTGTTCCCGGACTGGGGCGCCTCTTGCCGGTGATGACGGGACGCGGCTGCAAAGGAGGATGCAGTTTTTGTTCTCCTACAATTGGCCATTTCAAGCCGCGCCCTGTGGAACATATCTTGCGCGAACTGGAAATTTACGAACATATCTACGATTTTGAGAGCATTGCTTTCGCTACGGAAATTTTCTTTAACGAACCGGAAGACATCGAAAAGTTCTGTTGTGAGTACATGAAACTGAGAAAGCGCAAACCGTGGGTATGTAGCTTTCGGATGGACCAGCCGCCGGAACTGTTAATGCTGATGAAGGAAGCCGGTTGTGTGATGGTGAATATCGGGTTGGAGAGCGCTTCCCAGCCGGTCCTGGGCAGACTCAAAAAAGGATGTACCATTGAAGGTTTCAAACTGGCGTACGATGCGGCCATGCGGGCCGGGTTGATGGTGGATGCGCCTTTCATGATGACGAATGAGGATGAGACTGAGGCGGATCTCAAGCGAACATTCGATTTTGTGATCGAAAACAGGATTGACGGCGGCTTTGGCCTGGTGGGCACGTATCCGGGCACGGCAATATATCATCGCGCAGTAAAAAAAGGATTAATTACGGACGAATGGGACTATATCACCAAGAACTTGCGTGAAGTGGCCTGGAGCTCTCCCGCAATCATGGACACTCCCTATCTGAACATTAGCGCCATGGAACACGAAGAGTTGTTCAGGACTGTTTTTAGCCAGGTGAGGCGGTACTATTCATTCCTGTATCATGAGTTTAAGGCCAATAATGTGACGCCGACCATCATTCATTCGTACACGGTGCCAGGTCCCGCATTGCAGGGGGAATGCCTCCGTTGTGGCAAGCAGGCGACGCTACCTCTTTCCCGCGGTGCCGCCGTACAGGTGATCGAGTATAAATTTGCCTGTCTTCGCTGTCACCAGAAGAACTTTATGCATTTTGTTGATATGCCGCAAACCAGAACCTACTACGAAGAGCTGGGTCAGAATTTGCGCCAGGCCGGCAAGCTGCTGCTAGTTGGAACCGCTAAAAATACGCAAGATTTTCTCCTGTATGACATCTTTGGAATTCCTTTTACACAGCTGGTGGGAGTTTTGAACTGGCCGGGTGAACCGAGCAGTAAACATTTCTATTGGTTGCCTCTCTACCACATGGCCGAACTGGAACATGTGGAATTTGATGCCATGCTGCTGACAGATTTGACCCCTGATTTGGCACAGTGTCTGCTGGACATGGACATCCCCTGGGGCAACAAACCGATCTACGAATTGGCGCCACGCAGAGTGGACTGGGATTCGGTATGAACTTCCTCGAGGCCGTGCAGGGAATGGCGCTGACTTACGGGTGGCTAACGTTATGAATGCCATAATTCCGAAAGAACATCACAATTACGTGGCCTTTTTCCTGACGCTGGCCTGTAATCTGGCCTGCCCGTATTGCATTAATCGTCACAATGTGGCGCATCCACAAACAGGCAGAGACCACATGTCAGTTGATGACTGGATTTCTGCTGCAAACCGACTTGTGTTACGGCCGGACTTGCCTCTCACCCTTCAAGGTGGTGAACCGACACTGTATGCCGGTTTTTACCGCTTTGTGAATGAGGTCAAGCCGGGCATCAAGATGGATCTCATGACGAACCTGATGTTTGACGTTGACGAGTTCATTCGAAACGTGCCGGTCTGGAGATTTACCCGCGAAGCGCCCTACGCCGCAATCCGCGTCAGTTATCATCCCGGTCAGAACGATCTCGACGACCTGATCGCCAGGACGGCATCGCTACAACAGGCGGGATTCAGGGTCGGTCTGTACGGCATTGAACATCCTGACCCGCAGCTCCGGACTCATATTCTAGCGGCACAGAAGCGCTGCCTCGCACTGGGGCTCGATTTCAGACTGAAAGAGTTTCTGGGGGGCCATGACGGCATCATGTTCGGCACATTTAAGTATGCCGGATGTGTAGCTTCCAAAAATCTGAAACAGTGCGAGTGCAGAACAACTGAAATCATCGCTGATCCGTCAGGAGCCGTGTACAAATGCCATGCGGATCTGTATGGCGGAAGAAATCCGATTGCCCATATTCTTGATGCTGAGTTCAATGAAGACCGCATAGATGAATTCAGGACCTGTTCATGTTACGGAACCTGCAATCCCTGTGACGTAAAAGTTAAAACGAACCGTTTTCAGGTTTTTGGACATACCAGCGTTGAAATCAGGAATATCGGTGAATAGAAGATGAATCAAGACCGCTTTGCCATCGATGGGCATAAACTCTTCTGGCACCTGGATCGGCTTGCTGAATGGCAGAAGATACGTCAGATTGCACCAATCTATGTCGAGATAAGCCCCGTTTCCTTCTGCAACCATCAGTGCCTTTTCTGTGGGCTCGATTTCGCCCACAACGAACAGGTTGTGATGGATGCCGATATCTTGATGACCAGAATCGGAGAAATGGCGAAATTTGGGGTAAAAAGCATTATGTTCGCCGGTGAAGGCGAGCCGCTCCTGCACCCGCGCATAGCTGAAATTGCCGCTTACGCAAAAAGCTGCGGAATAGATGTCTCCATAACAACAAATGGAATGCTTGGAAGCAGGGATCTGTGGGAGGCGCTTCTACCTTCTCTGACCTGGATCAGGTTCAGTATTGATGCTGCTACTCCAGAGACTTATGCGGCGGTACATGGGATTTCCCCGATCAGCTTTGCGCGAACCATCACCAGCCTCAAAGAGGCGATACGTGCCAAGCAGGAGCAAGACCTGCCGGTCACCATCGGCGTTCAGTTTTTGATGATTCAGCAGAATATAACTGACATGGTGACGGCGCTCCACCTATATTCTGAAATTGGAGTTGATTATCTGAGTTTCAAGCCGTATTCGGAACATCCGCAGATGCTTAACAAAAGCGGATTTACCTATAGCGCTTCTCTGATTGATGCGATTGAAAAAAACGTTGAGGCATTTGTCCGCCTCAACACGTCCATGACAACCATAATTTTCCGCAAAGCCGCGACAGAGGCATACAGCGATGGCGTTCAACGATTCACATCCTGCCGAGCGTTGCCTTTTTGGGGGTACTTGTCGTCCAGAGGTGATTTTTATACCTGCAGTGTCTACCTGAATGATGAGCGCTTCAAGGTTGGCAATATATACGCGGAGACAATGAAGACGATTCTATTTGGGGAGAAGCGCAAACAATCCATTGCCTATGCCGAACGGGAGCTAGAAATCGGTCACGAGTGCAGGGTCAACTGCAGGATGGCGCGTATCAACGAATTTCTGGAGTTCTTGAACAGTAAGCCGGATCATATCAACTTCATCTGACGATGCAGGAGCAGCAATGCCTACAAAAATACTGATAATCAAACTCGGATATTCCGAGACCCTTGACCCGGAGATCGGAAAAGTTCCCAGCTTGGGAGATGTATTACGAACTACCCCCATTCTGTGGGCGGTCAAGGAGAAATATCCGGATGCCCATATTACCTGGCTGATTACTGCAAATGCTGAGCTACTTCTTCAAGGCAATCCCCTGATCGACAGAGTACTCGTCTGGGATGAATTTGTACCCTTTCAACTGATGCGGGAAAAATTCGATATTCTGATCAATCTGGAAAAGATTGGGGGGGTATGTGCCCTGGCAGATATGATTGATGCCTGGACGAAATACGGGTTCCGGTTCGAGTCGGTGAGCGGCTTGTATCATGGATACGAAAAAGGGCTCGACTTCATGAGTTATATCGCCAACAAGAAGAGCGATACTACAAAAGGGTATTGGCAACAGGTCCTTATTGAAATGATGGGCGACACTTGGAAGGGGCAGCCGTATATGATTGGCTACAAGCCCAGAACGTCAGAACGGTACGATATCGGCTTCAACTATGAAGTTGGTTCCAAATGGCCGGTCAAAGGAATGCCGCTCGAATTATGGCAGGAGTTGGACCTGCATTTTCAAGCAATGGGATATACGATTTCCTGGCAGGAAGGTCAGGCAAATCTGCATGAGTACATGGACTGGATTAATTCATGCCGGCTGCTCATCTCGAATGACAGCCTGGGTATGCATATGGCGTTTGCACTGCAAAAGAAAGTAATCGGACTCTTTGGTCCTACAGGCTCTGGAGAGGTGTATTGTTACGGGAGCAGTCAGTTGATTCTCTCTCCAACGGATTGTCCGCTCCGTCCCTGTCTGGCAAATCGTTGTGAATCGGGATTGCATTGCATGTCCCAGATGGAACTCAGGCAGATAGAAGATGCTGCTGTTCATTTGCTGCAATGCAACCCAGAAGCGCCTTGACGGTTATTCTGCTCATGCAAGCAGATATTTGAAACGATTGGAGACAGGTATGAAACGCGCTGTAATAATCACTGCTGCAAACTTTCAGGATGAGGAATTTACCTACCCCTACTACCGTATGCTTGAGGAAGGATATCTGGTAGATGTGGCAACTCCTGGCAAGGAAAATGTTACCGGGAAATATGGAGTTCCATCGCGTCCGACGCTCGACACCATGGATCTGAAAACCGAGAACTATGATCTGGTCGTCATCCCCGGGGGTTTTGAAGCACCTGACCGGCTCCGGATTCGCAAGGAGGTGCTGGCTTTTGTCCGCGAGATGTTTGAACAGGGGAGGCTTGTCGCAGCGATATGTCATGGGCCGTGGGTCTGCATTTCGGCACAGATCGTCCGGGGCCGGAAAATAACCGGTTTTATTGCCATCGCTGACGACCTCAAAAATGCCGGTGCTGAATACCTTGAACAGGATGTGGTGGTTGACGGCAACCTGATATCTTCACCGCATTACAGAAACAATGGCGATTTTATGAAGGCGATTATTTCTTACATGAGCCGACAGGCATGAGCTTTTTGGCAATGGCGAGAGGTGTAGAATCGTGATCCATCGACTCAGCTCCGATATGCCCGTGGCGGCGATAGAGACTGAAACCGGTCACGTTGTTGAAGAACCGTTGCCGTACCACAATGCCATAGTCAAAAAACCATGGGGATATGAATATCTTGCCTTTGAAAACGAGCATGTGGCCATCTGGATTCTGCACATTATTCGCAAACGCAAGACCTCAATGCATTGCCATCCACGCAAGAAAACCGGATTGATACTCCTTTCAGGTACTGCTACCTTTCGTCATCAGAATGGCTCCATCGAACTGCAGGCACTTGATGGGATCGTTATTGATAAAGGCACCTTTCATCTGACGGAAGCCACAAGCTCCCTGCCTATGGTCCCCGTATCTGAAAACGGTATCTGGGTCATGGAGATTGAATCGCCACCACTCAAGACGGATCTTGTCCGCATTGGAGATGAGTATGGCCGTGCAGGAGCTTCCTATGAGGGGGTTAATGAGATGGTCTTCAATCCGAGCCATTGCTTGGCTCTGGAAGAACCGGCTGATCCGCAACTAGCCTCCCAGAGAAAGTTTTTCAACAATCGTTTCACTATCACCAAGGGGTGTCTGCCAGAGGTGACGGACAAAAATGCGCTAGTCTCGATTATCGGTCTGGGGGGCGAATCATCTGCACATTCATCGTTGTCCCCGGTTGGTGACTTGGAGCGCTATGAAACCATACGCAGCAAAATATCGGGGCAACCTGTTGAGAATCACCTTTTTCTTACCATTGAGAGAGCAAACAACATGATTAAGCTCAGCGAGTATATATTTGCGTTTATTGCCGACATCGGTGTACGTGAGGTATTTGCCGTTAGCGGAGGGGGCGCCATGCATCTGGTTGATGCCGTTGCGTCGGAGGAGCGCTTGCGCTACATCGCAGTGCATCATGAGCAGGCAGCCGCCATGGCGGCAGAAGGGTATGCGCGGATTACCGGCAAACCGGGCGTTGCCCTGGTAACCTCCGGTCCGGGCGGCACGAACGCAACCACGGGAGTATGCGGCTCCTGGATCGATTCTATTCCGACCATATTCATCTCCGGTCAGGTTACCTCTGATACCTTGATTGCAGACACAGGTCTTCGGCAGTTCGGCATTCAGGAAAGCAATATCGTTGAGTTGGTCAAGCCGATTACCAAATATGCTGTCACGGTTACGGATCCACTCACGGTCAAATTCCACCTGCAGAAAGCATTTCACCTGGCAATAACGGGACGACCAGGTCCGGTATGGCTCGACATTCCGCTTGATGTGCAGGGACGTATGATTAACCTGGACGACTTGAGCAGTTATATTCCGGCAGAGCCGCAGACCTCAGGAGACCGCAGCACGCTTTCGGGGCGGGTCGAAAAGTGCATCGCCATGCTGCAAAAGGCAGAACGCCCGGTCCTGATCACCGGTTACGGCATCCGTCTTGCCAGGGCAGAACATGAGATTATCAATCTGGTGGAAAAGCTAGGGATACCGGTCATCTCATCGTGGACCAGCAGCGACCTGATACCGACTGACCATGAGCAGTATATCGGCAGAAGTGGAATAATGGGGGATCGGGCCGGCAATTTCACGGTTCAGAACGCTGACCTGTTGCTGATCCTTGGTTCCCGTATGTCGATCCCGCAGGTCGGCTATAACTTCAAGACCTTTGCCCGCGGCGCTAAGCGGATTGTGGTTGATATTGACCAGAAAGAGCTCGATAAACCATCCATAAAGGCTGACCTGCCGATTCTGGCAGATGCTGGGGATTTTATACGTGAACTGCTGCATCAGCTTGTAATCACAAAGATACCGACCTGTCCGGCATGGCTCATCCGCTGCAGGGAATGGAAAGCGAAGTATCCGGTTGTACTGCCCGAGTACCAAAATACTCCGGATGGCGTCAACTCGTTCCACTTTGTCGATCAGCTTGCGCAGAGACTTGGAAACGAAGCCGTCGTTGTTACCGACATGGGGACCAGTTTTACCTGTACCATGCAGACTTTCCGCACCAAGGCCGGCCAGAGACTGTTTACCTCAAGTGGACACGCATCCATGGGCTTCGGCTTGCCAGGCGCAATCGGAGCCTGCTTCGGCCATGACCGCAGACAAACAATCTGCATCAGCGGTGACGGCGGCCTGCAGATGAATATCCAGGAACTGCAAACCCTGGTGACCTACAAGCTGCCGGTTATCCTCTTTGTCCTCAACAATGGCGGTTATTTGACCATCAAACTGATGCAACAGAATCATTTTGGCCGCTATGTCGGTTCCGATCCCGGCAGCGGCGTAATCTGTCCGGATATCATCAAGGTAGCAACGGCATACGGTATCCCCTCGCTTCGCATCAGCAATCAACGGGAACTGGATGAACAGCTGGATACGGTTCTCAAACAGCCCGGACCGTTTATCTGCGAGATCATGATGCCAGAAGACCAGCCCCTTATCCCGAGGGTTTCCTCCTTGAAAAAACCGGATGGCACAATTGTCTCCAAGCCGCTGGAAGATCTCTACCCGTTTCTCGACAGGGAAGAGTTTGCTGCCAACATGATAGTCGCGCCAGTTGAGGTCATTGTCTGACCATGTTGCACAACGCTTACTATATCCGATTTGGCAATGATCAGGTTGCCATTGCGAAAGAGGTGATTCCTGCTGGCATGCATCAGGAAATTGACGGAGTTTCCGTCGAAATCAAAAGCCCGATACCAAAGGGGCACCGTTTCGCGCTGCGCGATATCCCCGCAGGAGAGTTCATCACCCAGTTTGGCTATCCGTTTGCTCAATCAAAGGGGATCGCCCAAGGGGGAGTGCTGACCGTCCGGAATACCCTGCCGAATATTCCGGAGAGTTGCCCTGCTGCATTTTCTCCGCCCCCGGTGACCTTACCAAAATCCGAATACGCCGCCATGACATTTCAGGGATACCGGCGACCAAACGGAAAGGTTGGAACCCGAAATTACTATCTTGTTGTACCGACCTCCATGTGTGCCGCGGCAACAGCCTGTCAGATTGCCGCACTTCTGGAAGTCTCTGCTGAGAACTACGCACCGGCGCTGGACGGCGTTGTTGCCATACCGCACACGGAAGGGTGCGGATGTGCCTCCACCGGTCAGATAGACCGCCTGTTGACTGTCCTTGCGGGTTTTGTGGGTCACGCCAATGTGGTCGGCTGTCTGATACTGGATCTGGGGTGCGAACAAACCGATTATGCCAGGGTTCATGCGGCATTACAGGAGACCATTGCCGACAGCGGCAAAACGGTGGAGTGGCTGACGATTCAAAAATCCGGTGGCACACGGGCAACTATCACCTCAGCTGTTGAGATGATACAGCAGCACCTGCAGACCATGCAACCCGCTCTCCGCGAGAGTTGTCCCTTGAGCTCTCTTGTACTCGGAACTGAATGCGGAGCATCCGACTCATTCTCAGGGATTACGGCAAATCCGTTGATCGGGGCCGTGGCTGACCGGATAATCGGGGGAGGCGGTGCAGCTATCCTGTCCGAAATTCCGGAAATGCTGGGAACATTCGACATGCTGTTTTCAAGATTCCGAAGCCTCGAAGTGGCTGAAAAATTCCATGATGTGGTAGACTGGTATCTCTCGTTAGCAGAAAAAATGGGTGTAAACATCAGTGACAACGTTGTACCCAAAAACATCGAGGGGGGTCTGATCAACAGCTACCTAAAAAGTCTCGGAGCTGTACTGAAAGGTGGGACATCCCCTATAGAAGATGTTATCGGCTATGGAGAACCGGCTGTTCCATCAGGATTGAGCATCATGCAGGGGCCGGGCGGCGATCTCGAATCGGTCACCGGACTGGTGTCATCCGGAGCTAATCTGATCTGTTTTTCCACCGGCTATGGCGCCATTACTGGCAGCGCCATCTGCCCGGTGATAAAAATTTCCTCAACAACTCAAACATTCAACGCTTTACCTGATGATATTGATTTTGACGCCGGAAGAGTGCTTGCCGAGGGTTCACTGGAACGTCTAGCTGAAGAGCTTTTGGCATATTGTATCCGGGTTGCTTCAGGCGAGAAAACGGCAACCGAGCGTATGCGGCAACGGCAGTTCCAGATATGGACCGCAGGCAAATTGTCGTTATGAAACCTCACTCAAAGGAATAACAGAAATGCCCGAATTTGATATCGGCTACCCGCATGGTCAGGAGCAACGGATTGTTCCGGAAGGGTTCCGAACGATCCGGAATCGCATAACCGCCTTTGAACTGGATAGGGAGTACTATGATGGCGCGAGGGGAAACGGGTATGGCGGTTATCGTTACGATGGCCGCTGGAAACAGATAATTCCGCTTCTTGTGCAGCGCTATGGTTTGGCCTCCTCATCTCGAATCCTAGAAGTGGGGTGCAAGAAGGGGTTTTTTCTGCATGATCTTAGAGAAACAATACCAGGCATTACTGTGCGCGGCGTCGAAAACCATCTCTATCCCCTGGAAAACTGCATGGAGTCGGTCAGGGGCGATGTGGAGCTTGCTTTTTATCAATCCTTGCCGTTTCTTGACCACTCCTTTGATTTTGTTATGGCATTTGCTTCAATCTATATGCTTAACCTGAGAGATGTCATGGCAGCCATTCGCGAAATTCAGCGGGTTGGCAAGGGCAAAAGCTATATAACCGTAGGAGCTTATCGAACATCAGAAGAGCGGGAGCTGTTTTACGATTGGACGCTACTGGGATCGACAGTTCTACATGTAGACGACTGGCTCGAAGTTTTCAGCCATTGTGGTTACACAGGCGATTACTATTTCACGACAGCATCGACCTTGCATCTGGTACGATCCTGATTATCAGGGCTGGGAGCAGGTATGGGAATCCTATATTCAAAACTGAAGATGTTTCATTTCAAAGAGAAGCTTGATTCGTTGACGGCAGATAACCCGCGTATACTTGCTCCTCTGCATGTTCGTGTAAAACCGACCAACATCTGCAACCACAACTGCTGGTACTGTGCCTATCGTCGCGATACCATCCAGTTGGGCAAAGACATGTTACTGCGCGATCATATACCTGAGTCTAAGATGATGGAGCTGGTGGAAGATTTTATCGATATGGGGGTAAAGGCGGTCACTTTTAGTGGTGGCGGCGACCCCCTCTGTTACCCGTATCTGACGAAAACAGCCGGTCGCCTTGCAGATGCCGGCATTAAAATCGCGACCTTGACGAATGGCGCGCTCCTGTCGGGCGAGATTGCCGAGGTGTTTGCTGCAAGCGGAAGCTGGATCAGGGTATCGGTTGACGGTTGGGATGGTCGCAGCTATGGTGAATATCGAGGCGTTTCAGAAGAGGAGTTTAACCGTGTCATCACTAACCTGGTAAACTTCAGGAAACGCAGTACCCACTGCCTCCTCGGCGTAGTTATTGTCGTTGACAACAATAACTACCCACATGTGTACGACCTTATCCGTAGGTTCCACGACATGGGGCTTCAGAGCGTTAAGATTGCTCCATGTCTGACGAGTAACGATGGCGATGAAAACAACCGCTACCACGCTCCTCACTATGATCAGGTAAAGGGGCAGATTCAGCGGGCGATCAGCGAGTTTCAATCAGCTTCGTTCGAAATATTCGATTCCTACTATGAGCAGCTTTGCACCTTTCACAAAAGCTATCACTGGTGTCCGTACATCCAGATCAACCCAGTAATCGGAGCTGACATGAATGTCTATGCCTGTCATGACAAGGCCTACAATCTTGACGAAGGTCTGCTGTTCTCCATTCGTGACAGTAGCTTCAAGGGAGGGTGGATGGCAGATAAACAACAATTTATGAAAATAAAACCTCACTGCCATTGCAATCATCATTGTGTCGTCAACGAGAAAAACAAGATGATTCTCGAATTCCTCGATCTGGATCGAGAGCATCTGGTGTTTGTCTGATGAGCGGTATTAAAGGCAAGAAAATTCTGATTACCGGCGCATCCCGTGGCCTGGGAGCCGTATGCGCGAGGGCTTTTTCCGCTATGGGAGCGGAGTTGGCGCTGATTGCCCGTTCAAAGGAACTGCTGGAGACGGTTGCACATTCCTGTGAGCAGCCGGAGAGGCACACTGTTGTTGCCGTTGATCTTCTGGAGATGCAGGCTATTGAAGAAGCAATCAACAAAGCGATATCTTTTCTCGGGCAGATTGATGTGGTGCTGCATGTTGCTGGAGGGGGGCTTGGACTACGGGAGCCATTATTGGAAGCAACGGATCTACTGAAGTTGTTCACACTGAATGTAGTTGCTGCTGCCGAAATAAACCGCCATGTCGTTCCGTCCATGCAGAAACGATCAAAGGGGAATCTTGTTCATGTTGGCTCCATAGCAGGACGGGAAGCGGTTGCTTCGGTCGGCTATAACACGGCAAAAGCAGCTCTTTCGGCATATGTCCGTTCGTTGGGGAACGAGCTGGCCCGCTCATCGCTGGTGGTAACCGGCATCCAGCCGGGTGGATTTCTTGCACCAGGGAACTCCTGGGAACGTCTGTCAGTAAATAAGCCTGACGTAGTTGAGCAGTTTGTTCAACAGCGCCTCCCCCGCGGTCGTCTTGCTCAGGCAGAAGAGATTGTACCGCTGATAGCTTTTCTCTGCTCCGATGCTGCATCCATGATGGCAGGCTGCATGGTGCCGATTGATGCGGGTGAAGGAAAATACTACTGATAGCATCCTCACCCCGGACAAAACTATGAAACAACCAACGCCATCACAGCCGCTTCGGGACTATGCTGAGCTTCTCAAACAGCGATTTCATCCGCAAAAAAAGCTGCTTCTGCTTCAGGCGCCACAATTTCTATTCGATGCCATCAACGTAGATGTTATCCGGAACCGCGGCTATTATGCCTACCCCCCCACTGGCCTGCAATGGCTGGCCACATCACTCTCCGACCGTGATATCCGGATTACTTTGCATGATCTCAACCTGCAACTCTTGCAGCGAATGAACGCTGACCCTGGCTTTGATTTCCACACCTGGCTGGAAATGCTGGACGAGGTTCTCGACCATATGCAACCGTCGATAGTCGCCGTTTCCTGCCTTACGGTATACGCAGATCTTTTCAGCAAGCCGCACCCATTGACCGATTTGCTCGATCACCTTATGGGCAAGGGACGCTACCTTGTCATAGCCGGCGGCCCCACTGCCAGCAATGAAATCGAGGGGTACCTTCAGCGAAATCTTTGCCACTTTGTTATTGATGGCGAGGGAGAATACAAGATCAACTACCTGATGGACCTTCTGTTGGCGGACGAGATCAGTCATCCTGAGGTGCCAGGCATCTTTTTCTATAACGCGGGCAGAGTCCAGGAATCGGGCGGTGACCCTGCCCCGGTTACGGTTCAGGGGAATCTGATTGAGAGTTACCGCCACGTAGCGGTGGAAGCATACTGCCAGGCCGGATGTCTGAATCCCTATTCGCGTATGATGGGGCAGGATACGGTGTACGGTGTATTCCAGCTCAACCGCGGTTGCCGTTGTGATTGTGCTTTCTGCGGAGTGCGGACTTTCATGGGTAAAGGAGTGCGCAGTCATCAGGTAGCGTCTGCTCTTGCAGAGGTGCGATATCTGGTTGAGGACCGGGGGGTACGGCACTTCGAGGCACTGGATGATGATCTGCTGGCAGCACCTGCCGTTACCAGCCAGTTTTTGGAGGGGCTGATTCCGCTGCGCCAAAGCCATTCCATTACCTGGGCCGCCAATAACGGATTGATCACCAACTCCTTGACAAAAGAGTTGCTGGATTTGATGAAAGCATCCGGCTGTATCGGCTTCAAGGTCGGTATTGAGGCAGGAAGCAATCAGATGCTGCGGAGAATGAAAAAACCGGGCACCCCTGCGACGTTCAAGAAAATTGCTGCGCTCCTGCAGGCCTATCCTGAGTTCTTCGTGGGCGGCAACTACATCATTGGGCTATTCGGCGAAGAAACTTTTGCGCAGATGTTGCAAACCTACCGACTTTCAATCGAATTGAATCTGGATTGGGCATCATTCTCCCTGTATCAGATAACCAGTAAGGGCTCAGCTACGGACAAAGCAACGGGTGAGAGCGGCGGCGCCATTGATTTCATCCCGACGAAGAGTTCCGCCAGCCGGGAGCTGCGGGAGGACCGCTCCCTTCCTTTAGGACCGGATCTGTTTACCCTTCCCGGCGATACGATTCCATCGCAAGCATTGATGAAGAACATCTGGCTGACTTTTAACATGGCCGGAAATTATATTGGGAACAAGAATCTTGCACCCGGTGGTAACAGCGAAAAATTTGTCAGATGGGCCAATGCCCTGCGCATCTCATATCCGGACAATCCGTACATGGCCCTGTTTGCCGGGCTCGGGCAAGTTATTGCAGGGAACCCTGAACAAGGTTGTGCTGATCATGCACTGTGTGCTGCAATGCTGAAACATTCTGATTCCTGGCGCTATCGCTTTGAGGCATTTAAGTTGGAAGGACTGATGCAGAATTTTCCGGGGAATCGGGACGAAGTATACAGCGCACTGGCAACCATACAGGCCGAGTATAACAGACATGATTGATGTTGCCGCCATACCGCAAGCGGCCGTCATACTTCCGTATCGTGATGGCAAGATACTTATGCAGCTTCGTGACGATAAAGACGGAATTGTCTATCCCGGTAAATGGGGATTTTTCAGCGGCAGCATTGAAAAGGGTGAAACCGCCCGAGAATGTGCGCGCCGGGAATTATATGAGGAACTTGGCTACGAAGCCACAGAGCTCTATGAACTGAGCGTAGATCTGCTCCCAGCGCCAGATGAGGTTGTGCTTCATGCATTTCTGGCACCGATTGAATGTGTCTGTTCTGCATTGACTCTGTATGAAGGCGCCGACTTCGGGCTGTTTTACCCGGATGAAATTTTATCACAACAACTTATGTCCCAGCGCAAAGGGTATTATCTGCCGGTTATTGATAACTGTTATATCGCCACTATTGTAAGTAAATTCTTGATTTTTGCTTCTGACGGAAACGAAAAGCAAAACGGGACGTTCTTGCAAACAGTTCGGGTAACAGAGAGTTAATTGGTGTACGGAGAGGAATGCATGACAAGCACTACTTTAGAATTACGTGAGAAAATTATCTTGGTCGGGATTTACATTGAAGGGATCTATCCTCCTGGGGATATGTCGGTTGTTCCGCATTTATTGGCACCGGCCATACTAAAGGCAAGCGCAGATAGCGACCCCGAGATAGTGCGGCGGTACGAAATAGTCGTCGAAAATATTCCAGCATCTCTCGATAATGAAGCGGTTGTCGAATTTATAACAGCGCACACCCCTGTGGCGGTTGGCTTTTCGGCTCATATCTGGAATATCGAGCTCATCCGAAAGAGTGCAAAGATCCTCCGGGCTAAATGTCCTGCGGTGAAGATCTTTGTCGGCGGCCCTGAAGTTACCTACATGCCTGTTGAATTTCTTGAAAACAATAGAGAATTCGATTTTGTTGTATGCGGCAGCGGAGAAGAAAGGCTGAAAGCCCTTTTGAAGAATGGTTTAAGGCCTGATGTTGAACCACGCGTTTCACGGGTTACCTATAGGGATGACAGCGGAAATATCATTGTAGGATGCCAACCGGATTCTCTTGTCCCGGAAGACCTTTCTAAAATCCCGTCACCTTTTCAAACCGGAGTGATTAACTTAAACGATGGCAAACGCCATTGTGTCTTTATTGAAACCTACCGAGGCTGCATATTCAAATGCGGCTATTGCATGTGGATGGGTGAAAATCAGGACAAAAAGCTCAACCTTTTCCCTATTGAGCAGGTACTTAAGGACCTGGAGATCATCTATAACAATCCGAACGTAGCGGCTGTCTACTTCATCGATGCGTGTATTTTTTATACCAAAGAGAGAGCCAAGGCGATTACTGACACCATCTCCAAGTGTAAATATAAAATTCCTACTACCTTGACACTTGATATTGCCTTTATGGATGAGTCCGCCGTGCACTCTGTCAAGCAACTGGAGCTTTCGCAGCATAAGTTCCATTTTGGGATGCAGAGTGTGAATATGGAAACTATGCAGCTTATGAATCGAAAGGTTGGTCCGCATTTATTTCGCAAGCGTGTGGACATGATGCGGGGAATCGTCCCGGATCTTGAATTGAGCCTTGATCTTATTTACGGTTTGCCGGGCGATACATTTTATACCTTCAGAAAGACGGTTGATTTTGCCCTAAGTCTCTCTCCGATCAAACTTAATCTATCGCCTCTTGTGTTGCTGCCTGGTTCTACTTTTTGGATGGAGAAGGAGAAACACGGATTTGTCTATGAGCAGGCACCTCCATTCCTTGTGCACTGGAACAAGACCTACTCTGCTGAAGACATGCGTAAAACCAGGAGGTTCGTATTAGGTGTGATCATGATCATGTATTTCCGGGCAATTCGGGAGACGATCTTTGAGATGACCAAGAACTACATTGAAACGGTGATTGAAGAAGCGATTACCTCAAATGACTTTGCCTCAGGAGATGAAACAGAGTTCAACGCCAATCATTTTCACAGCAGGGTGGGAATTTTTGAGTTGTTCATTGATAAATTTGAAAAACGATCCGGAGTGTGTTTGGACGTCGACAGCAGCACTGGCTCTGATCGATGTTCCGCAATAAATTATAACTTTATCAGAAAATCAACAATGGATGAGATAGCTAAGCCGATTAATGCGCTCTGCGCCTACCAGGTGATGCTTGAGATATTGCATGAAGCCGGTCGAGATGATTTAAACAGGGATATCGAGCTTGGAATACGATATTATCAGTTGATCTCGAGTAATTCGCACGATTCTCTAAAGCAATGTGCGCAGGAAATCGGAGATAAAGAGTGCAATCGCCTCAAGTTCAGTTGGGTGGTTTCATCAGAAATCCAGCATAAGGATTTCGAACTAGAGGTTTCCCAGACAACCGCGGGTGGCATTGGAATCTTGTGTTAGCTTGATCGATATCAGTTCCTGAATAATGGCGATCATAAATCAATTAGGCCGGAAGTAACGGAGCATGAAAAACAACATCTACATAGCCCAATTTGGGACCGGATCGAATATTAATCTACTGCCGCTAGCAGCGGGTCAGCTTTACTCTCGTTTGCGATGCGATCAGGAGTTACTGGGTAGCTACAATCTTGCTGAAATCATCTTCAGGAGAGAAAATCCGGAAGTGCTGGCATCACGACTCGAACACGTTGCGGTTATTGGTTTCTCCTGTTTTCTGTGGAATCTTAACATCTCCCGGCAGGTAGCCGAAGCTGTCCGTGCGAACTTTCCCCAGGCGCTTATTATTGCAGGAGGTCCTGCAATACCAAAGACCGGTACTCCCATGCGCGATTTTCTCACGGACAATCCCGCTATTGACGTGATTTGTACCGGTGAAGGGGAAGACGTATTTGTTCAACTCTGCACGGCATTACTTCGTCAGGAGTCGTTCGAGTCTATTCCAGGTATTATTTACCGGGACCGCACTACGAGAAGCGTAAAAACGTCTGCGCCGGAAGTGAGCCCCTGCCTGGAGCAGCTCACGTCGCCCTATCTCGACGGCACCTTTGACGACTTTTATGAAGCACACCAGTCAGAATTTTCGGGTATCTGCTGGGAAACTAACCGCGGGTGTCCCTACGAGTGTACCTATTGCACCTGGGGGAATCTCCCGTCACATCAGATGCGCTTGAAGCCGATGGAACAGGTCCGAGGAGAAATTGAGTGGATCGGCAGGCACAAAATCCGCTACATAGCCATGGCCGACTCGAACTTCGGCATTATGCACCGCGACATTGAAATCAGCCGAATGCTCGCCGAATGTAAAAAAACCTATGGATTCCCTCTGTTTATCGGCGTGAGCTGGGCCAAACATGCCCCTGGCAGGGTAATTGAGATCGGCCGCATTTTGAAGGCAGCCGGCATAGGCTTCCGTGTGACCCTTTCATTGCAGAGCCTTAACAGCACTGTTGTCAAAGCCGTAAAGCGCTCTAACTATGATAACGATGAATTCAGGCAGATCAAGGACGACTATCACCGCAACCACTTTTATTCATACACGGAGCTCATTCTTGGGCTGCCGCTCGAGACGTATCAGTCATATCTGCAGGGCATCGAGTTGTCATTGAGTCCTTCAGTGTTTGAACAGTTGTATATTTACCCGCTGTTTCTGTTTCCAAACACCAGCATGGCAACCAAAGAAAGCCGCGAGTGCTATGGGCTTAAAACAAAGGTAATTCCCAATCGCTACACAAAAAGCAAGGGAATAGTCCAAGTTCAGGAGAACGTGGAAATTGTGGTCGGGACGTCTACCATGCTGAATCAACAGTGGATTGAAGCATTCGTAACGGGGTATTATGCCCTGGCGCTTCATGACGATCGGCTGGCATTCTTCATTCTGCGCTTTCTGAAAAAAATGTTCGGTGTTGGAATTACGGAACTGATTGCATACGCGTGGAATGCCTCCAACTCCACTGAGTATCCTACGGTTACGAAATCGTTCCGACGCCTTGAACAGTGTGCCCTGTCAGTACAGGAAAAGGGCGAATCTCATTTGATTGAACCTGTCCCATACGGCGGGATTCCCTATGACCCTCCGGACGGTATTTTCCTTGAACTGCTGATGGAGAGGACTCCATTTTATGCAGAATTTTTCAGCATCATGTGCGCTTATCTTGAAGAACGGGAAATCAGTTTTGACCGGCACGTCCTTGCAGACCTTTTTCTCTTCCAGAAAGCGATCATTGCTCATCCCGACGGCCCTTTTTGTGATGAAATAGACCTTGACTACAACTGGGTTGACTATTTCAAGTATACATTCGGTGCACCGGAAATAGTGATGAAACCGGCAAAGAGCAAGCTCCGCATCATTGATACGAAACCCTCACACGGCAATCCGGTTGATTTTCTCAAGAATCATTTTGAAGTACGCGGCGTTCCGCCTTTTTTTGAACTCCATAACAATGGTGTGCGAGTATTTCCATCTCAATTGGATATATAAAAAATCCCGGAAAGAATCCTATGAGCAGACTTCATGAAACTCGCCTTACTGAACTTTTCATCAAATATTCAACAGTCGGACCCTACTATACCAGTTATCCAACCGGTAAAGCCTGGTCGGAAAGTTTTACGGAACATGACTACCGCAACGCGCTTGTGGAGCTGTTAGGCCAAAAAACGCCGATTTCTCTCTATATCCATTTCCCATTTTGCATCAGACGCTGCAGATTCTGCTTCTGCTACACGACAGTTACTCACGATAGAACCCGAATCAGCTCATTTATTGCTATGCTGCAAAATGAAGTAGCTCTTTTTCAACAGCTGTTAAAGAGCTATTCCATAACCCCCAATATCCAGGAGATTCATTTGGGTGGCGGTTCACCCTCTTTCTTGGAGCCTGAGGAGTTCACTGCCCTGATCCGGATTTTGAATCCGCTGCTTGATACAAAAAAGCTGTCTGAATTCACCGTGGAGATTGATGCAATTACCATTACCAGAGTCAAGCTCCAGCATTTTGCCGAAGCCGGTGTCAACCGGATTTCTTTCGGTATTCAGGACTTTGATCCACATGTGCAAACGGCAATCGGCCGAATTCAGTCACCAGAACTCATTGCCGGATTATTAACGCCGGACATTCGCGAACAATTCAAAAGCGTCAATTTCGATCTCATGTACGGACTGCCACTTCAGACGCGAGAGACATTCCGTGCAACAATTGAAGAAACCATTAAACTGCAGCCTGACAGGCTTGCCATTTACAATTATTTCCACATGCCGGAAATCTACTCGCATCAATCATCAATAAACAGGGACGACTTACCTGAAGACGCGGAAAAATACATGATCTTTCTTGAGGCGTCTGAACTCCTCAATCAACACGGCTACGACTCAATCGGGATTGATCATTTTGCAAAAACGTCTGATGAACTCTCCATAGCTAAAACAAATCGGCGGCTTTGCAGGCATTTTATGGGCTATATCGCGGGCAGAGCTCCTCATGTAATCGGGCTGGGCCCCTCAAGCTTGGGAGGGTTTTCACGCTATTACACACAAAATGTTTATTCGATTGACGACTATGACAGTTCTCTGCATAAGGGGGTTTTCCCACTGCTGCGGGGCTATCGGCTGAGTGATGACGACATCCTGAGAAGGGAACTTATCAATGAATTGTTTTGTTATTTCTCAGTGAATTTCAAAAACATTGAGTCTGTTTTCGGAATATGCTTCTCTACATACTTTGCAAAGGAGCTGGATCTGCTTCAACCATTTATTGCTGATGGTATCGTTGCTGTTTCAGGTCATGCTATCCAGATAACACCTGGAGCTGAACTGTTTGTCCGTCATGTCTGTGCTGCATTTGACACCTATTACACCAGAGATTCCGCACCGTATGTTCCGGTGGTCCAGAGAAGTGGAAAGGATCCGTCATGACCGCCGATCCCCTGAATTCGTCTCGGGTGAAAAGTCCTGCTGGCAGACCAGGAAACATACTTTTTGCGGACCTGTCTCATGTGGGTCATGCCTGCAATGCCGTCCCGTATGGTATCTCACTGGTGGCGGCCTACGCGCTTGAAAAGCTCGGCCCGGAAATAACGGCAACAGTGGTGAAATGTCCGACAGAGCTGGCCCGTCACTTGGACTTGACGGAACCGGACATTGTCTGTTTTTCTACGTACATATGGAACACAGAAATTTCCCGTGCCTTCGCCTTACGCATCAAAGAACGTTATACGTCCTGCGTCACTGTTTTTGGAGGGCCGAATTTCCCCCTCGACCAGGTGGAGCAGGAAGCATTGCTGCGTGACCATCCTGAAATTGATTTCTATGTGTATCGGGAGGGAGAGACCGCTTTCTTCACGCTCTACCAGGCGCTCAAACAGCATGAATTCGATGCTGATACGCTGCGTAATCATGGCACTGCCCTGCCAGGGTGTTATTATATACACAACGGCACGTTAATTGATGGCGGCTCGCCACACCGGATTGAATCACTTGACGATATTCCCTCACCCTATCTAACCGGCCTCTGCGATCATTTCCTTGAAAATGGGTATACCCCGATCATCCAAACAACCCGTGGATGCCCGTTTCACTGTTCCTTCTGTCAGGAAGGAAACGAGTATTTCAACCCTATCAGGCGCTATAGTGTTGAAAGAGTAGTACAAGAATTATGGTATCTCGCCCGGCGTTCGGTGGTAAAAACACTACAAGTCGCAGATTCAAACTTTGGAATGTTTGATGAAGACATTGAAATCGCCCGCGCGATTTCAATTATTCAACAATCCCTCAACTGGCCGGCATATTTTGTCGGAATTGGCGCGAAAAACAATAAAAAACGGGCGTTGGAAGCTGCCGCTCTGATCAAGGGGGCCATGTTAAGCGCTGCGATCCAATCTTCTGACCCCAATGTTTTGCGAAATGTCAGACGACAGAATGTATCATTATCAGAGATGATCCAGATGGTGATTGAGCAGGAGTTCAGTGAAACGCACAGTTTCTCGGAGATCATTCTTGGTCTCCCAGGAGATACCAGGCAGGCACATATTCATTCGATGTGCGAGTTGATTGACGCAGGCATCCATGTGGTGCGCTCCCACCAGCTTATTATGTTGCCAGGTTCTGAGATTTCAAGCCCGGAATACCGTAAACAATTTGGTTTGCAAACACGGTTCAGGGTAATGCATAACACAGCCGAGCCCGTTACACTGTTTGGGAAAACATTCACCGCTCCTGAAATAGATGAAATCTGTGTTGCAAGCTCTACTCTGGTTTTTCAGGATTATCTGGAATGCCGACTTTTTGATTTGACGGTTGAGATATTTTATAACAATGGCCTATTTCTCGAGTTATATTCTTTTCTGAAATCTAAGGGGATTCTCATCTCTGAGTTTATCTGCCATGTACACAAACATGTGTATGAGCACCCCGTTCTCAAGGAACTGTATGATGCCTTTTTGGTTGATACTGCTGAGTTGTGGGACAACAAGGAAGAATTGACGTATTTTCTCAGCAATCCCGGCGTACTTGAACGTTATTCGAATGGAGAACTGGGGCGGAATGAACAACTGGCCTATAAGTCCTTGGCCATTTTGGAGCATATGGATCTGTTGATAGAGCATGCGTATCGTATGGCAAAAGATATGTTATCTGTTTCAGGAGTATTGACCCACTCAGGAGGTAATTATCTTGAGGAACTGCAGCGATTCGACATGTTACGGAAACTGGATCCGTTCTCTTGCGAAGAACGCCGCAGAGGGTCATTCAGGTATGACTTTGTCGCGCTTAGCAACAGGGGATTCAAGGTGCCTCCTGAAGAATATATGCTTAGCGAAGATATTGTCTTATTATTTCACCACACGCCGGAACAACATGATTTTGCAAAGAATGTGAGCACGTTATTAAAAAAGGGATTACATGGTTATGCTGCAATCATCAGTTCGAACCCTAAGATACGTGAATATTTCAGGGTGTTTTATGCTGAGTAACGTGTGTCCGTATCCCGGTCACATCCAGCAAGCCTTTAAACGTGGCGGGTTAACATGATTTCAGTGATTGTATACGGTCGTAACGACTCCTACGGCTACAACCTGCCAAAACGCGCTGCCATCAGTATCAACTGTATTGCAAGTCTTTTGAACGATCCGAAAGACGAAATCATCTTCGTAGACTGCAATACTCCCAATGATATTCCGACGTTTCCAGAATCGATCTCGGACACCTTGACTCCGGCAGCCAAGAGGATGCTTCGAGTGCTTCGAGTACGACCGGAGCAGTACGAGCGCGGAAAGAATGGATGCAAATTCAAAGTACTGGAACCACTCTGCCGCAATATTGCCATCCGTAGAAGTGATCCCAACAATCGCTGGATACTGAACACCAATACCGACATGGTATTCACTCCTGTGACAGACGGCCAATCGCTCTCTTCGATTTTCAGTGGTCTTCTGGATGGTTTCTATGAACTTCCCCGTTTCGAGATGCCGGAATCATTATGGGAGTCGGCAGACCGGTTGGACCCCATCGCCACAATCGCATCTTTCAAGCACTGGGGCTTGCGTCTACACATCAGCAAAATCATAAATGCAAGTAAGGAAACTCTTTTTGACGGACCAGGTGATTTTCAACTCTGTCTGAGAAGTCAGCTTTTTCAGATACACGGCATGGATGAAGAAATGGTGCTTGGCTGGCATGTGGACAGCAACCTTTGCAAGCGGATGTGGTTACTGAATGGTGAAACAAGGACTCTGCTGGATTGCCTGCATGCGTTTCACTGCGACCATACGCGCATACAGACAGTCTACCATCTAGCTGGAAAATCAACGGAAAATAGTTTTGCCGATTTCTTTGTCAATGTTACGTCACCACATTTACCTGAACAGGCGGCCAGTTGGGGGATGCCAGGCGAGGAGATAGAAGAGATTCGGTTGAATGGATGCCATACGTCAAGGCTCTCCTCCATACTTGAACGGATATTGCCGGGTATGGATACCCCAATTTATGGACAGACTAACGCAGATGGATTCGATACCGGTCTCTATTATGACGACGAACATGTATTCCCGTATCTTGCCGATATAATAGTTAACCTTTCTAAACATGTGCAGATCGGTTATTTCGGAAGTAATCTGCGGATGCTCTCCCTTCTGGCTGAATTGAGGCAACAGCTTGGCCATGCCGGAAAGATCATGTATAACACTGGCCTGCTGGCATCAAATTCATCTTTCACCGGTTGCACTCCAACTTCAATAGAAGATATTCATTCAGAGGCGAGCGCATTCATTTTTGATCTCTCTATGAAGCACCTTCCCTCAATATCTAACGAGAACGGCTTGCCGATTCCCGACAAATGTCCGCAGGTCGTCCGGTTTGTCCGCCAGATGAGAGATGTGATAATTGAGACCGCTCACAATGAAAAGAACGTCGCCTGCAATCAGGGTTTGCTCAGGCCTGCCATTTTCATAGGGAGCCATTACACGAGCTTTGACCCCACGATTACGACACTTTTTTCATGTGCTATGACACCTGCATCTACGCATATCAGAAGTGGGGTTCTCTCCCCTGATGCTTTCACTGGGCCACCACCCGCTATGCCACTTCATTTCTATTCGATAGGTGCCGGGCTGCACGATAAGATTATATGGATATCGAAACAGCAAAAGACTTCTGTAAGCATTGACCAGGTGCAATTGGCTGACGCTCTCTTCAAGATGTTTGCTGAGGCAGCTGAGAAACAAAGAGCACTGGATGCCTTGGAAACTCTTCTGAGTTTTGACGCAGGTCGTGGGATGTTGGAGATGCAGATCGAGATTGCGAAGATCAATGGTGTGCCAGAACAGGGGGAGGCGCTGCGCAATTTCATCAATGAGTATGAAAAGCGTCCCTATTTGAAAACAGAATGACAGTTCAATGGGGTAACAGTGCTGGAGGAACATAAGGATGATAGGCCGGCTCTTTGGCAAAATAGACGTACAACTACATCACGAAACAGTTCGTTATGCTAGGGAGTGGGATCAGGTAGGCGCTGAAATGGCGGTGCTTGGTGGGGATCAATCGACTCTCGTCAGGTTTTTACATGATCTTTGCAGCGAATACGATCATCCGTTTGTGATCGATGTCGGCTCACATGTGGGCACATGTATCCTTGGAACTTCTGGGCAGGGGAACGTCCGAGGCTGGTCTTTCGAACCACATTTCGCAGTGTGTGAGGTACTCAAGCGCAACATTGCCCTCAATGGTATGACAGGCCTGTTTGTCGTATTTCAGAAGGCACTTTCGCATTTCCCCGGCAGAAGGATTCTCAAGTCTCCACCCAACGATAAGGACTCTGGATTGTCCAGTCTCGGACAGCCTAACTATTCACCGTATAACGAGCAGTATGTTGATGTGGTAAAACTTGATGATGTCGCAGGGGTTGAAGGACTAGAAGATATTGATATTATTAACATTGATGCTGAAGGGAGCGAACTGTTTGTATTGATCGGTGCCACTGAAATCATCAATAAACATAAGCCGGACGTTCTGCTGAAGGTTAATTGGGCCAATCTCAACCAGCTGGATCTTTATATCGAAAATCTTGTCGATTATCTGGAACTGCTCGGATACCAAGGGCATTGGATCGGCGTCGAGGGTATGCTTTTCAGGCACCGGCACAGAAAGTCAATCGGCAAACTACCGTATTTTGTTGCTAAACCGGATAGCGGCGGATTAAAGGTTGCGATTGTAAAGCAACGCTATGATGTGTTTGGCCCGTGGCGAAGTGAGAAATATGATTTCATGAACCCTTTGGATGTCCTGAAAAAATGGCCGTCCAAATACAGTTATCTGGAGATGACCCATCTGTTTCAGGCTGACTGGTTTGTGCTCCCCTTTTGCCATGATTCAAAATTAGTTCGGCAGAAAATCGATTTGCATCAGCAGACCTTTGACGACAACATGGAGAGCTTGCCGCATTCTGTTGACCTGCCTCTTAACGACTATGACGTAGTCATATCGCTTGACCCGATCCTTCGCCCTCCCCGCAACTCTGAAACGTTGTACGCCTATTTTCAGAATGAGCATCATCATAACGAATATTCACAGTCAATACGAAATCCGATGCCCGGCTACGATCTCTATCTCGATCATATGATGAAGGCTCCTGTTTGGGTATACGATCTGCCTCAGTCGGTGGCATATCCTTATCCGCGGGACCCGTTTGTTGTTCGTGATAAAACTGCCGCCAAGCGGACTGATGACATCTGGTTTGACAAACGCTTCATCATGATGCTGACACATGGCAACGAGGTCTTTCACGGTGGCGGTTTTGAGAATACGTTAGCCTCACTTGAGAGACGATTCCGGTCACGAGTGACATTCAGAAATCTGGATTTTGAAGATATGACCCGCTGGGGTGATCCGCTTGATTACATGCGAGACATGGCCAAATGCACCTATTATGTTAACCTTATTGCCTGTGGTGCAGGTCAGGGATTATGCGATGCCGCCTCCCTGGGGCTGATCTGCTTCGGATCTTCAAAGCTTCCCTATCACAAGCTGATCTGCCACCCGGTCTGTCTGTGCACAGATCTTTCCGAACTTGAATGGAAACTGTCCATGGTGAGGTGTTCAGAAGATCTCCAATCGGAGATACGTGCCTGGCAGGATGCCGCACTGTCAGATTTGATGGTAACGCAGCCAGTGCGCATTCTGCAGGCAGCAGTTGATATGAAGAAACGGCGCATATCGTCCGCTTCAGTCGGACGGGTGTCATCGACCCCGATAGTCACCGAACTCA
Source organism: uncultured Geoanaerobacter sp. (assembly GCA_964528055.1). Classification (GTDB taxonomy): domain Bacteria; phylum Desulfobacterota; class Desulfuromonadia; order Geobacterales; family DSM-12255; genus Geoanaerobacter. Next base: position 187,298 of record CAZGQM010000002.1, read on the forward strand.
TGGTCGAGGAACTGCCGCAGGAAATTGCATTGATAAATTGTACGAAGCTGAGACAGCGTGCAGAGGCAGATTACGAAAAGGGCAATTACGAAGAGGCTGTTCACAATTACAGGCAGGCATTGTGGTTTGATAAATCCGATCATGTGTTGTTCTATCAGCTGGCTCTTGCCAGTTATGCCTGCAAGGATAGCAAGCAGGCATTAGCAAGTGTGGCAGAGTGTCTCAAAATGAACGGCCGATTCAGACCTGCCATATCATTGCAATCTATACTACTGCGTGACGACACTCTTGAAGATGCAAATTATACCCAATGCCGCGAAAGAATAATGTATTTGATATATAACCGTTTCGACGGCTATGACAAAGAGCTGGATAACAATCGTATTGAAAAGTACAATGCCATCCTGGATGAGTTGCTCCATGACTACATTGCGAAGCGCGATATCACAAACCAGATTCTGATTCAGCATCATAAACTGCGCTTAAGGAGAATGGCTAATTTATAACAATGGCATTGTTATATCCAGCATATTGAGCGAATCAAATTGCGGACATAGTGATAAGATGGATGTTAGAGATGCAATAAAGAACTATCACGTTGTATTCTACGCTGTATGCTGACACCATTTATGCAGAAGGAAAGCACTATATGGACGAAACGTTAAAATGTACAGCACCGTTAGTTGAATTTGGCAGAGGCACTTACTGGGGACCGAACACTAGGTTTGTTAAATATCTTTACGACGAAAAGATTGTTATCGGGAGTTTTTGCTCTATAGCTGATCAAGTTGTTATTGCCGTGGGGGGAGAACATCGGATTAACCTGGTATCAACCTGGTCATTTGATGAGATGCTGTTTAAAAGAAAAAACCAGTCACGTTCCTATAAATTCACACAAAATACAGCCATAGGTCATGATGTCTGGATTGGATACGGTGCGTATATCAACTCTGGTGTTCAAATTGGCTCAGGCGCAGTGATCGGGGCCCAAGCGGTTGTCTTCAATGATGTGCCCCCCTATGCAGTGGTCATGGGCAACCCGGCAAAGATTGTCCGCTATCGCTTCAGTCATCGTACTGTAGAGCGTCTGCTGAAAATCGCCTGGTGGTTTTGGCCGCAAGAAGAAATAGAGAAAAACATCGACTTGTTTTATGGCCCCATTGAGGATTTTCTGGCTCGTTTTGACCCCGAAGGAGAATGATGGGTATGGACAGACTCATAAGTCTTATTAAAAAATCTTTCAATATCGATTTTGATATTGACCGGAATACTCCGCTTATCAGTACCGGCTTGATTGACAGTCTGCATTTTGCCCAATTTTTGCTGGTACTTGAAAAAGAGTACGGGAAGGTTGTCAATACGCGCGATGTTGGTGCTGACAATTTTGATACACCAACTCAGATTCAGAAATTCATCGGAAGACCATGACGAATCTCTTAGATTCACATACCAACATATTTGATCTCTTTGGCTCTGTTGTCAGACAGCACGCCAGTGACCCTGCGTTCAGCTTCCTTGACGCTGATCTCAATGCCAGCGAATATTCATACCAACAATTATGGGATGCGTCGGCAGATATTGCCGGACGTTTCAGAAAACATAATTTCAGTGAGACGACGCCAGTCGGCATTCTGTTGCGATCCCAGGAAAGTCAGGTCATCCATTATCTCGCCGCATTGTCGGCCGGATTGATACCTGCGATTCTCACTCCACCTAACCGCAAGCTGCACCGCAATATTTTTGAGGAAACCATCAGATGTCTCGTGGATAGCTGCCGATTTTCGGCAATCATAACCGATATTCATGATCTGGATGTAGACGCAACCCTGCTGGAGCCCGGGACGCTTGACGTGGTGGGCCGGTCAGCCAAGCAGGCCGATCAGGTTGAACACACAGCAATACTTCAATTTACATCCGGGACTACCGGGGTCAAGCGTGGTGTCAGAATATCTAATGCAGCGCTTTTGGGCTCCCTGTCTGTATATGCAGATTCAATAAGGCTTGAACGTTCCGACAAAATTCTCAGCTGGTTGCCTCTTTATCATGATATGGGATTTATAGCATGCCTGAACATGCCTATAGCCCATGGCGTTCATTGTATCATGATCAATCCGCTGGACTGGGTGACTAACCCAGGCCTGTTTCTACAAGCAGCTTCACGATATCGGGCGACTCTGAGCTGGAATCCGAATTTCGCGTATGCATTCATGGCAGAGCAGGTTCGGGAAGAGCACCTGGACGGCGTAGATCTCTCAAGATTGAGAGGTCTGATCAATTGTGCAGAGCCGGTGACACTCGAAAGCCAGCGCCGTTTCCAGGTGCGCTTTGCCCCTTACGGGTTGCAGAGTGGCATATTTCGGGGTTGTTACGCAATGGCGGAGGCAACCTTTGCGCTGACCGATGGTAGTGAAAAAGACCCTGGGTATTTCGATTCACTGGGGCCGCTGGAATCAGATCTTGTCGTAAAACTTCCGCAGGTATCAGTTGGGCGTGCACTGCCGGATGTTGAATTGGCTGTTGTCGACGAAAATTCGCGTATATTGGATGACCGGACTGTAGGTGAACTTTGGGTCAGATCGCCTCTTCTGTTTTCAGGCTATTACAATAATCCTGAAGCTACGGAAGCTGTCATGCACGAGGGTTGGTACAAAACCGGAGACCTTGGTTACCGTGTTGGAGAGGAATATTATGTTTGCAGTCGCAAAAAAGATCTGCTGATTCTTAATGGAGTAAACGTTTTCCCCGATGATGTTGAAGGGTTGGTTTCTTCTGTGGTGGGAGTTATCCCCGGACGCGTAGCTGCTTTTTCGCTGTTCAGTGAGCAATTTCAAAGCGAGATGTTAATTGTGCTGGCAGAGTCTGATGTGACGGAAGCTAATAGAACCGACCTGAACATTCGGATTCGCCAGGCAATCCATGCTATGCTGCAGGTCGCAAACTTTCACGTTTACTTAAAGCCTCCAATGTGGATCGTAAAGAGCTCATCCGGCAAGATTGCCCGCCAGGCCAATAAAACCAAGTGGATCACCGAAGAAGCAAAACGATCCGCGTAGCAAGCTCTTACCATTGATTTTGAGGTAGTTTGTGGCAATCACGGCAGTGGAATATGCGGTATTTTCTGAGCTAAAAGCATCCCGATTGTTGCCGCCCAATCCGTCTTTTCTGGAATTGGGCGAGGCCAACTGGTATGGAGATGTGCCTTATGAGCAGTTGAGTGATGATATCTGCAGGTATCTGGAAGAGACTGATGAGCAGATAGAGCTGCTGCAAGAACTTATCAACGTGGTGCGCGCAGAGCAACCCGCTATGCTGTGGGATGTTGCCAAGATTTTTTATCGGATATTTCTGAATTATCGCGAAATAGTGGCAATAGATTGTGGAGGGACAGAAAGGGCACTCCGGCTGGACCTGAATCAACCGGTATCTCTGGGCCGGGTATTTGATGTTGTTTATAACGGTGGTACCGCCGAACATGTTTTCAATGTATGGCAGTTTTTCAAAACCGTTCATGATCATACCGCCAACGGTGGCTTGATGATTCACGGCGCCCCTTTCACCGGCTGGCTCGACCATGGGTTCTTCAACTTCAATCCGACCTTCTACTGGGATTTGGCTTCTGCCAATGGATATATCATCCAGCTTTTTCTGTATACTGAGCTGAAACCGTTAAAGTTGATACGGATTGCGAAGCGTGAGCAATTGGCGGAGATGGCACAAGAAGGACAGATCGGAACTAGTTCTCATCTTTACGTTGTGTTTAAAAAACCGCAAGAAAATTTCTCATTTAGAACACCTCAGCAGGGGTATTATGCAAACACGGTTTCGGTTCAGATAATAGAAAGCTGGGACTCCTTGCGTTAGTTGAATCGGTACCGAATTGCGCTAGTAAACCGGAACGAGATGATGAGTGATAAGTTATACGGGCAAGGTTTTTACAACAGCCAACTTTACGGAAGCCTTCAGTCGGCCCAGATATACCTAAACCATCTATTTTTACTATGGGGAGTTCCTAACAGTGTAGCTGATCTTGGCTGTGGGAGAGGCACCTGGTTGGCCACCTGTCGTGACCTGGGGGTCAAGCGGACGGTAGGTATTGACGGGGATTGGAATTTACAGCAAGACATGCTTGACCCAAAGATCGAGTTCTATCCCGCTGATCTTGAAAAGCCGATTTCCCTGAAAGATGTCTTTGACCTGGCAATTTCTCTTGAGGTTGCGGAACATCTGCAGCCTGAATGTGCGGATACATTTGTCGAATCACTCACCAAGCTATCAGATGCAGTGCTTTTTGGCGCCGCATTCACAGGGCAGCCTGGCGTCAATCACATAAATACCAGACCCCACAGTTACTGGGCGAAGAAGTTTTTGGACCGCGGATACCTACTGTTCGACCTTTTCCGCCCAACCTTTTGGAACGATGACAGGGTTGAGCCCTGCTACCGACAGAATACATTCCTTTATGTAAAACCCAGCAATAGCCTGTACCGGGCCCTTGTAAATCGTAGTATCTCATATAACCGGGATGTTGGGTTAATTGACTCTGTTCATCCGGTGATTTACATGGGGCTCCTCAATGAATTCATAAAACTGCAGCAGGTTTTGGAGGCAAGCCCGCTGGAGCATCCTCTGCAGGATCAGCAAAGTCCAGTAACTTCGATCGGAGCTTTGTCTGATAAATCTAACGATATTGGGAGTCTTATTGAAGGTGCGGAAACACAGGTCGGGTTGAACCGGTTCTTTGATGCCGCGGAAACCTACCGTCACGCTCTTGCGCAGGATCCGAATAATCCTGAATGTCTGCTCAGGTTGTCTCATCTCCTGCTGCGGATGAAATGTTATGAAGAGTCCTTTCATCATGCGCGCCATTTTCTGCGCATTGTCAACGATGTTGCCTTTGGATACTACCTCGCCGGTCATGCTGCAAGGGAGATTGGTCGCTGGCAGGATTCACGTTCATATCTTCTGCGAGCAGTTGAGTTGGACCCTTCTCATATGTACAACCGGGTTTTGTGCTGCATGTCGGCATTTACTGTTTGCATGAATCAAGCGGAAACAGATTCAATGGTGCGTACCTACATTGATGAGCTTGATGCTCTCATTAGTTGCACAACTCTCGATACTCCTGAATCCATTGATAATGCCGTTGGTGGCATTGGTGCATTGGCTCCGTTTTTTCTCCCCTACCTAGGTTGTGATGTGAAATCCATGCAGGCAAAATACGGTGCATGGGTCTGTTCCATCATGGCTGCTAAGTATCCAAAGTTCACCCATCCCTTATTGCAGCGCTCAGCAAACGACAAAATTAAAATCGGCATCGTATCGAACTATTTTCATAACCATTCCAACTGGAAAATTCCGATCAAAGGCTGGCTTGAGCACCTGGACCGGGAGTTGTTTTCAATTCACTGTTTCCATACCGGCGAAATCAGCGATAATGCAACAGTATCGGCTCGTTCACTTTCCGACACTTTTCTGCAGTGCAGTGATCTTGAAGTAATTGCCACCACAATCCGTGAACACCAGATTGATGTTCTGATCTATCCCGGGATTGGGATGGAAACTGCGACCCTAAAATTGGCAGCCTTGAGATTGGCCCCCATTCAGTGCGCTTCCTGGGGCCATCCGGTTACGACAGGCATGCCGACGGTGGACTATTATATCAGCAGCGACCTTATGGAGCCGGCTAATGGGGACGAACATTACACAGAAAAGCTGGTTCGACTTCCGAATTTGTCGATTTGGTATGAATCTGCCGAGCCTAAGCAGAATGCCTTGCCGGCGTTTGCGATGCCAGGGATTGAAAAGCACGACGTCATGTTTCTTTGCAGTCAGAATCTTCTTAAATATCTGCCCCGGTATGATTTTGTATTTCCCGAGATTGCCAGGCAAGTCTCTAATGCCCGTTTCGTATTCATTGCCAGCCAAGTTTCCGAGCTGACGGAGAAGTTTATGCGGAGACTTGAGCTGGCATTTCAAGACCGTGGGCTCAACGCCGCAGATCATGTCTTGGTGATGCCGCAGCTTGGAGAGGCCGATTTTTCTGCGCTTAATGCTAGGGCAGATATTTTCCTGGATAGTATCGAGTGGTCGGGGTGTAATACGGTTTTTGAATCGCTGCCCTTCAACAAACCGATCGTTACTTTGCCAGGGTCGTTCATGCGGGGCAGGCATGCCTACGCGATCTTGAAAATGATGGGTATCGAAGAAGCGATTGTAGGAAGCGTAGAAGAGTACATCTCCGTTGCAGTGCGGTTAGCCACTGTTCGGTCATGGCGGGATGAAGTGTCCTTCAAAATATCCCAAAACAAACATAAAATTTATCAGGATCGTGCATGCATAGCTGATATGGAGAAGTTTTTTTTAAATGTAGCGGGCGGAATTCTTGGTAAGGGGACACTGCTACATACTATGCGTAATATGGAATCGGGTAACGCAGAAGTCTGGATAACCCGAGGAATCGCATTTTTGGAGGAGGGACAGTACGTCGAAGCTGAGGAATGTTTTCGCCGTGCAGACACATTAGCTCCTGACTCACTGAAAACGATTGTGAACCTTGGCTATGCCACGGAAATGCAGAGCCGTACCGAAGATGCGGAGGCCTTATATCGGCGAGCGATTAAGCTAAAACCTGATTATATCGAGGCTCATCTCAGCTTGGGAAACTTACTTTATAGTCTTGGCAGGATTGGCGAAGCAGAAACGGCTTACAGATTGATAATCCGCATAAACTCTGAGTACGACAAAGCGTACTACAATCTGGGTCTTTTGCTTTATGGAATTGGGCGCCTTGATGAAGCAGAGGCGGCCTACCAACAGGCAATTACCCGAAACCCCAAATATGATAAGGCATACTGCAATCTTGGGATCTTGCTTAGTCAGCTCCGGCGTTTTGATGAAGCTAGGGCCGCTTACTGCCAGGCGATTACGATAACGCCACATAATGCCGAACTGCACTGTAATCTGGGGGACGTGCTTCTCAATCTTGGTCGGCTAGACGATGCTGTAGCTTCGTACCACCAGGCGATTACCATAAAACCTGAATACGCCGATGCATATAACAGTCTTGGTATTGCAGTCGGGTTGCTTTGCCGTCTTGATGAAGCCGAAAGGGCATTTCGCAAAGCAATTGCCCACAAGCCGGATTTTGTCACGGCATATAGCAATTTACTTCTGACTCTTCAATACATAGGATCATATAGCCAGGAAGAAACCTTTGTAGAGGCACTGAAATTCGGACAATATTTTGAAGATCCCTTTAAGGGCATACAGAGAAAGCGCAATAATGTCCGAGAACCAGGAAAACGGCTGAAAGTGGGCATCGTATCGGGCAATCTCTGTGATCATCCTGTCGGTTTTTTTATAGAAGCTGTACTTCAGTATTTTGACCAGAAATCCATTGAACTTTACGCGTATGCAAATCAAATGGAGAATGATGCGCTAGGCGAACGTGTCAAAGCATATTTTGCAGAGTGGCTCTTTGTTAAAGATATGTCTGATGAAAATTTGGCATCACGTATCAGTGATGACGGTATTGATATTTTGATTGATCTCGCGGGTCATACTGCAGGTAACCGGATACGTTTATTTGTTTACAAACCGTCTCCAGTGCAGGTGACTTGGTTGGGGTATCCAAATACTACCGGTCTGAGTTCAATTGATTACATACTGGCAGACCCTATTACCGTCCCTGCTAATGAAGAAAAGTTTTACTCGGAGAAAATATGGCGCCTGCCGGATACCTATATTTGCTTTACGCCCCCTGATTTTAACCTTGAGATAAACTCGCTACCGGCAGTGGAAAACGGATATATCACCTTTGGCTATTTTAATAATCCGGTGAAAATTACCAATGAGGCAATCGCCTGTTGGGCAGAAATAATGCGTGCCGTACCTAATTCAAAGCTGCTACTGAAGATCAGGCAACGTCTAGATAACGCAATTTCACTATGTGATTTTTTTCGACACCGCTTTTTAATGCATGGTATTGACCCGGCACGTTTGTGCTTTGAAGGAGCAATGAGCTCCCGTCAAGAGCTTATAACATCCTACCGGCAGGTAGATATTGCATTGGATCCTTTTCCGTATAACGGTACTACAACAACGTGCGAAGCCGCCTGGATGGGGGTTCCTACCCTTACAGTAAAGATGCCGAGAGGGATATACAGTTATAATGGTGAACTGATTATGAGATCGGTCGGTTTGGCGGATTGGGTGGCAGATTCAGTTGAGGGATACATTGAAACAGCCCGGAAGATGACTATGGATATACCTCAACTCATTAAAATACGGGCAGGTTTACGGGAACAACTGCTTGACTCACCTTTGTGCGATGCCCCCAAATTTGCCAATAACCTGGAATTGGCTTTGAGAGGCATGTGGCAGCAATGGTGCCTGCAAGCGCATCCATAATATCGGAAGTGTATGTGCGACATCAAATATTTAGCCCCTGACCATCATCCCTGTTTCACACCTCTGACGAAACCTCTGCACAAAGGCAGATTTTCAGGGTTGTCAGTTAGCTTCCAACCCTCAACGTGTTCGAAGCCGGCTGATTTCACCATCTGCATCATGCATGCGAGGGTCGGCACCCACCAATTGGTAACGTTACCGCCATACTGATCTTCCGGATAAAATTCCATCACTGTCTGGCCTCCGGGATACCCTTTGCCCAGCCCGCCCCTATAGGGGCTGAAATCATCAAGTATAGCTGACTCGATATATATTTCATCGCGGCAGACATCAAACAGTCGATCCAGTGCCAGCAGTGGATGGCGAAGATGGTAAAGCGTGCCAAAGAAAAAAACCACATCGAACATGCCAAATGTATCCTTCCGAATATCGTACACCGACATGTCGAATCGCGGGCACTGAAATTCAGTATAACCAAGAACCTCACGACAAGTGTCAAAAGTTTGCCATGCCTTGCGGTCTTCCCGGGGAAGACTGCCGAGATAATCAGAGAAATCATCAATAGCAACGGCCTGAGACGCTCCTCGTTTGATAGCTTCAAATGTCCAATAGCCATCCCATGCCCCTACATCTAAAATCCGCTTATTATCAAGCCGTTCCGGCACCCGATAGTATTCTTCAACAAGAGGAGCCCAGCCGGGGGTCACAATTCCGTGTGGCAGCTGTATTTTATGATACCAAAACGGGAATCGCTCAATCCGTTTCTTTATTTCAACCGCTTCCATTAGATCTCCATGAATTATCCAACTAGCTTGATAATCTGTTTGTGCATTTCCGTGCCGTTTCTGTTGTCATACTTTAGCAAACAGCAGTACGAAACATCAGGACTGCCATATAAAAATGCAAGTACTCCCATTTTAAGTAGCATCACGTCCGACATGTCATCAATCGTACCCACGTCACGTATAAACATGGCGTCTCCCCACAAATGCTGCGTGGCAAAATTGAGGTCGTTGTTAATAATTAGGGGGGCAAGTGTTCTTCCCGCCAGCCCTAAAAATTTATGGAATATGAGTTTACGATCAAAAAGAAAGGTAGACACATCTCCAAACAACGGCTGATGCAGATATAATGGAACAAACTCCACCTCGCTGACAATTCCTACGACGCTTTTCAGCGTTTCTGCTCCACCTTTGAATACATCGAGTTCTGCTCCCTGAATATCAATTTTAATGAAATCAGGTGTTAGCTTATTCTCTTGTACAAATTCATCCAAACTCATTGTGTGAATGCTTGATACAGATTTGAGCATTGCGACTTCCAGGGCATTGAATCGTTTGAGTAATTCACTGTTTGGGCAATAAAGTGAAGTACACATAGGATGCTCTGTCTCAAAGAGCAACCGACGTTCATTGTTTTGTCCTAGAGCTATCGGAAAATACTCAATGCCCGGTTTCGCTTCACGGTTTAGCTTGTCACAAAGACTACCATCAAGTTCAAAAGCAACTACCCTTGAACCAGGAAATATCATTGGAAAAACATGGAATGGCTCTACATTATCGCCTAGAGGTACTGCTCCGATATCGAAAATTGTAAAAACCAGATCGCCATACGAGCTTCGGATCAATTGTGCAATTATAGAAAGTTTTTCTCGTTGCTCTGCTGAAATCATAAGTATACTCCCGCTAATGCGCTAGTTCAGTCGCCGCTGACTTGTCAAAATCTTAATTTATGCTTTGTCTGATATGTAATCAAATATGATTTTGAGTACTCTGAACAGTGTTGCATATAAGAAGTCAAAGCGATATCATCCTAAATTATTGCAAACTCATTTGCAAGACACTCAGAGAGGTGATTTTGTCTAGGTTAGACGGTTATGTAGCTGAGATGGAATATGTAAACAATTTTTATCGTGAGCTGGGACCGTCAGTGTTGAATTTAGTGCTGACCATTCAGGGTATTGAGCCGATACCCCTCAATAATGGGTTTGCATGTTGTGACTTAGGTTGTGGCCAAGGCTACTCCACAAACCTTATTGCTGCCTGTCATCCGGATGGCCAGTTTCACGGGATAGACTTTAATCATGCCCATATTGCGGGTGCCCGAAGTTTGGCTGCTCAGGCCAGGCTTGAGAATGTTGTGTTCTGGGAGGCATCATTCGAAGAACTCAGGACGCTTGACCTGCCTGATTTCGATTTTATTACGCTGCATGGCGTTTATTCCTGGGTCAGCTCGGAAAACCGCTCACATATCGTTGATTTTATCAGAACCAAACTCAAAGTTGGTGGCGTAGTTTATGTCAGCTACAATTGTCTGCCGGGGTGGTCTTCCCTGGCACCAATCAGGCAGTTGCTGATCTCCTGCATTGATATGGAAACTGATTTATTAGAGGAACAGATAAAAGATTCGATCAATTTCGTTGAACGGCTAAGGTCAATGAGTTTATCTTATTTCAATCAAAACCCGTCCTCGGGCTTTTTTTTTGATGCCATAAGCAAACTTTCCAGAAATTACCTTGCGCACGAGTATTACAATGAGTTCTGGGTACAGTTCTATCATGCCGATGTGGTCAAGGAGTTGGTCGCCGCAAAAATATCCTTTGCTGGCTCAGCTAGCTTTGTTGACAACTTTGATTTCCTGATGTTTTCAGATGAAGAACAGCAACTGCTCCTCGAAATAAATAATCCTGTCCAGAAGGAAACCATCAAGGACTTTGCAGTGAATAAGCAGTTCAGAAGAGACGTATTTACCAGTGGACGGAAACGGTTGGATCGATCTGTTCATCTTGAACTTATTTCTCGGTGTCATTTTGCGTTGGTTGTTCCCAGAAATAAACAAAGTATTACACTTAACTTCCCTCGCGGTGATGCACAATTCGACCCGGAGCTGTATGAGTCAGTCTTGCTCGCCCTGGATGTGCAGAATCACTCTCTGGATGAATTACTTCAGAAGCCGACTATTGCCCGGTTCGGCTCTGAAAAGATTCTCCAGACTCTCATGGTTTTACTTTCCGCCGGTTACCTGATGCCGGCAGTCATTCCTTCACCACAGAACCTTGCCAGTTCCATGCTATTCAATTATACAATATTGGAACGGATGGCTTTCCATATTGAACCTCTGTACCTTGCCTCTCCTGTTATCCAGAGCGGTATTCCGCTGGACTGGGTTCAACGGTTAATGCTGCTGTGTGAGGTAACCGACAGTGGCGATCCATTCACCTTTATATCGGGGATGATGCTTGAGCTTAATTACGCCTTGATAAAGGATGATGTTGTTCTCCAATCATGGGATGAAAATCTTGAAGAGCTTGGCCAGCAAATCAGATTATTTCATGCCAGTGAGTTACCATTATTGAAACGACTGGGGGTGGTCTGATTACCCAAATGTCTGGTCAGAAAGATGACATCCTCGATTCTGCAAATGCAGAGGATTGCTTTAATCGGGGTGTCATATTAATGGAAAATGGCGAGTTTGCAGAAGCCGAGGTTTGTTTTAAGCGGACCCGTTCTCTGGCCCCCGACTCTGTGGAAACTCTGTTGAATCTTGGGTATGTCCTTGATAAACAGGGTCGCTCTGCTGAAGCCCTAGCATGCTATAATGCTGTTCTTGGGCCATGTCCCGGAAACGCCAAGGCACGCTACAATCGGGCAATTCACCTGCTTCGCGCCGGAAATCTCTCTGCCGGTTTTGCAGATTATGAGGCCCGTTTTTCGGCCATGAAGCAGGCAGACAGCCGTGTCTATCTTCAGCCTCGCTGGGATGGTTCCCCTCTAAATGGGCATAGTATCCTGGTTTACTGCGAGCAGGGACTTGGCGATGCCATTCAGTTCAGCCGCTATATTCCCAGCATAGCCAAACTTGGTGGGCGCGTGGTGCTGGAGGTTCAGCAGCCACTGGTATCATTGCTGTCTTGTTTGCCGGGAGTCGAGAAGATCGTTGTAAAAACCGAAATACCTGCGATCACGGATTGCCATATTCCGCTATTAAGCCTGCCTCATCTCTTCGGGACCACTCTCGATACTGTGCCTACCCCGATTCCTTATCTTGCCCCCAATCCTGCTAAAGCTATGCTGTGGCGACAAAAGCTGGAGAGTGATACAAGGTACCGGGTTGGGCTCGTCTGGCGCGGTAGTGCTTCCAACCCAATGGACGAGGACCGCTCATGTTCCTTAGTTGACCTTGCCTCTTTGCTGGCTTTTTCTGGTGTCAGCTATTACTGTCTCCAAGTTGGTCCCGCTTTAGACGAAATAACGGATTGCTCCGAAGCTACTGGCCTTATAGATGTGACGGAACATCTAAAAGATTTTTCTGATACTGCGGCTCTGATCGCCAATCTCGATCTTGTCATATCTGTTGACACTGCTGTTGCTCATCTAGCTGGAGCAATGGGAAAGCCGGTATGGGTTATGTTGGCACATACACCGGACTGGCGCTGGATGCGTGATCGGAATGATTCGCCCTGGTATCCCACGTTACGACTTTTCCGCCAACCGCGACCGGGAGATTGGCAGTCAGTTGTCCACGAAATCGCCCAAAGACTCCGGAATCAGTTGTTGCATCCTGCTCATGATGATTCGGTCTCTGACGAAATGATGGAAATCACTTTTCAAGGGGCACTGAGATCCATCGAAAATAATGAGCCTGATACCGCTATCAAAATTTTGAGCAATCTGCTGCAGTTTCTGCCTGAAGAAACCTCCGTCTGGTTCAATCTGGGGCGGGCGTATGATATGGCAGGACTGCTTGATGAGTCCGAGCATGGGTATCGACAGGCTCTCCTTGGCAGCCCCGACAGTCCCGCCATCTGGTTTGCTCTCGGTGAAATACGGTTAAAACAAAAGGATTATCCGGATGCAGAGCTTTGTCTGCGCAAGGCACATGAACTGAAACCGGAATCGGTCGAAATTCTTCTGTGCCTCGGTAATGCACTGTCATCGCAGAACAAAACGACCGAAGCATTTGAATCATGTCGGAAGATTCTGGCTATCAGCCCCGATTGCGCCGAAGCACTTTACAACATGGCCTTTCTTCAGCTTCGGAATGGAGAATATTCGTCTGGCTTTGCAAATTTTGAGGCGAGATTGGCCATCGCTAAATTCGATGTCGACTCCCGAAGCTATCGACAACCGCGCTGGGACGGTTCACCGTTGAACGGCAGGAGCATTCTGGTCTATGGAGAGCAGGGGATGGGTGATGTCATCCAGTTTGCCCGCTATATTCCTCTTATTGTGGAGAGAGGGGGTAAGGTAGTTTTTGAGGTTGACCCGCCGCTGTTGCCATTATTCGAACGATTTCAAGGCATTATGAAACTTGTGCCGAAATCAAAGACGCCGCCGGTGACGGATGTCTATATTCAGACTCTCAGCCTGCCATACCTTTTCGGCACCACCATTGAAACGGTTCCAACCCGGATTCCATACCTTGAGCCAGATGCTGCAAAATCTGCGTTCTGGCGGCAGAAGCTGGCTGCAGATACGGGATACAGGATCGGGCTGGTGTGGAGCGGCAATCCGCTTAACCCGCGCGACAGCCTCCGTTCCTGCTCTTTGGCAACCTTCTCTCCCCTTGCAGTTCTTCCGCAAACAACCTTTTACAGCCTGCAGGTTGGTACTGCGGCAGAGGAAGCAGCATCGCTGTCTAAGGGGATGAAGCTGGTCGATTTTTCCCGTGAACTGGTTGATTTTACTGAAACCGCAGCGCTGATTGCCAATCTTGACCTGGTCATCAGTGTTGATACTGCAGTGGCTCATCTGGCGGGTGCAATGGGAAAGCCTGTCTGGGTGATTCTTCCGGAGGATCTTGACTGGCGCTGGTTGCAGGGACACAGTGATACCCCCTGGTATCCAAGCATGCGACTGTTCTGTCAGGAACGCGAAAACGGCTGGGTTGGTGTTATACAGCGGGTTAAGACTGCGCTGGAGCAGCGACTTGCGCAAAGAATTGTCAATGATGCGCAGTTTGATATTGAGGCCTGCTATGAGCACGGGGCACAGTTGAAGGAGTCGGGCGATCTTGCCGGAGCCGAATGCTGTTTTAGGCGGATTCTGGAGCAGTATCCCGATTTGCCAGATCCGCAGCATAGCTTAGGAGTTGTGTTGCAGATGGAAGGCCGCCCAAGAGAGGCCATAGAGCATTACAAGGCTGCCATTGCTCTTGATCCAGGATTTGTGCAGGCCCGCTACAATCTTGCCAACGCTCTTGTGCAATCCGGTATGTCTTATGAGGCGATTGAAGTTACGCAAGAAGTGATTCGGTGTGATGCTGCACATGCAGATGCTCACTGGTTGCTCGGGATGCTTCTGCTTCTACATGGAGATTATTTGGATGGATGGAAGGAGTATGAATGGCGCTGGCGAGCCAAACAATTCCTGGCAAAAATCCCTGATTTAGGTCGCCCGCTATGGGACGGCTCGCCGCTGGAGGGTAAAACGATTTTGATTCAGATGGAGCAAGGGCGGGGCGACATGATCCAGTTTGTCAGATTTGCTCCTATGCCTGTAGCCATGGGTGGAAAGGTTGTTGTTAGTGCGGTCCCTGAACTTGTTTCATTGCTGTCAACTGCCGATGGTGTAAGTCAGGTGGTGGATCAAACCGGCCTATTACCTGAATTTGACGTCTATATTCCGGCTATGAGTCTTCCATATGTACTTAGGACAACTCTAGAATCAATTCCCACGCATGTACCGTATCTCCGGCCAGATCCCCATCGGGTTGAAATGTTCCAAAGGGAAATGCCAGCTGATGGCCTTTTCCGCATCGGACTGGCATGGCAGGGGTCATCTGAAAACAGAGATAATTTAAACCGGTCATGTCCCTTGGCTGCTTTTCAACCATTGTCTGATCTGGAGGGGGTTGTCTTCTACGCTTTACAGATTGGCGATGGTTCCGATCAACTCGAAAGCATGCCGGGTAACATGAAAATAGTCGATTTCACCGATCACATTCATGACTTTGCCGACACAGCCGCGCTGATTGAAAATCTTGACTTGGTCATCAGCGTATGCACATCTGTTGCACATCTGGCCGGAGCCCTGGGCAGGCCAGTGTGGACCCTTCTCCACTTTGCATCAGACTGGCGTTGGCTTCTGGAGAGAAACGACTCCCCCTGGTATCCTTCCATGAGGCTTTTCCGTCAGACTAGACCGGGTGATTGGACAGGGTTGATGGTTAGTGTAAGACAAGAATTGAAGCATATGCTTTCACGTGCCGAATTTTTTAATCAGCAAGGGATAGCAATGCTTTTGAAAGGGGAAATTGTCAGGGCAGAGTTGGTGTTTTCCCATGCGGTGACCTTGGATCATGGGTGTGCGGAGGCTCACTGTAATCGGGGTGCGGTTCTTCATACTCTTAACAGGCTGGAAGAAGCCCTTGAATGCTATCAGGCTGCTCTACTGCACCGACCGGATTTTCAGCAAGCCCTGTTCAATATGGGGAATACCTACAGATCTCTTGGCAGTTTAGACCACGCGCGGGCTTGTTATCTACGGGCGCTGGAGCTGAAGCCTGATTTTGTGAAGGCACATCTTAACTTGGCT
Source organism: uncultured Geoanaerobacter sp. (assembly GCA_964528055.1). GTDB lineage: Bacteria > Desulfobacterota > Desulfuromonadia > Geobacterales > DSM-12255 > Geoanaerobacter. The sequence goes on from CAZGQM010000002.1 coordinate 203,242, forward strand.
GAAATCGCAAAGGATTTGAAGAGGTATGATCAAGCACGTACGCACTTTGAACTTGCCTTGTCCATTGAAAACTCATGTGTGGAAGCTTTTCAGGGGCTTGCAGAAATGTGCCAAGCAGAAGAAAAGTTTGATGAAGCTATCAGTTTATATAGCAAGGTACTGACCCTTCAGCCCGATCGGGCTGCTGTCTGGAACCTCCTCGGGACTGTGTATCATGCCCAAGAGAGATTGGATCAAGCGGAGTCTTGTTACCGTCAGGCATTGGCGCTGCTTCCTGATCTTGTGACCGCTTTAAACAATTTGGGGGTGGTATTAAATGCTCAGGGGCGAATGAGTGATGCAATTGCGATCTTCCGTCATCTTCTGAACGTAGATGACACATATGCCGAAGGGCACTGGAACCTCTCGGTTGCTTTGCTTGCTGCGGGAGAATATCTTGAGGGTTGGCAGGAATACGAGTGGCGTTTTCTGAAACCAAACCCGGTGGTAACCCGCGATTTTCAACAACCACGCTGGGACGGTTCTGCATTGGAAGGCAAAACGATTTTGCTCCATGCCGAGCAGGGCTTTGGAGATACCATTCAGTTTGTGCGGTACGTTCCTTTGGTGGTGAAGCGTGGGGGAAATGTAATAATTGAATGCCAAGTGCATTCTTTGAAACGTCTGCTGCATTCTGTCGAAGGTGCCGCAGCGATAGTGGTTGCCGGTGAGACTCTCCCACCATTTGACTGCCATCTGCCAATGATGTCCCTTCCGTTGATGTTTGGAACCACACTGGAAACCATACCGGCGCATATCCCCTATCTTGCTGCAGAGCCAGCCGATATCGAGAATTGGAAACAGCGGCTTGGACCTGTCACTCAATTCCGGGTAGGGCTGGTCTGGTTTGCGAAGCAAAACCAGGTGCTTAATCGCAAGCGCTCTTGCCGGTTGGAGATGTTTGCTCCTCTATGGGCTGTTCCCGGAGTTGAATTCTTCAGTCTCCAGATTGGCCTGGGAGCGGAACAGCTGGCAGTATGCAGCGTGAATTCTTCAATCAAGGATCTTACAAACCACATTACTGACTTTGCCGAAACGGCTGCCATGATCGCAAATCTAGATTTGGTAATTACTATTGATACAGCTGTTGCCCACCTGGCAGGTGCGCTTGGCGCGAGGACATGGGTATTGCTCCCACATGTCGCGGAGTGGCGATGGCTGTGTCGGCGTCTTGACAGCCCTTGGTATCCCACCATGCAACTCTTTCGTCAGCCGTTTGCGGGAGATTGGCCTGCATTGTTTACAACGGTTGCCGAGGCTTTAAACGAATGTGTGAAGGAGGGACCGACACGAATAAACAAAAGCTCAAATCGTTCTGGGCTCTGGGTAGGTTTGGCATGGTCCGGCCGTCTGGACAACCCGCTCAATCGGAAGCGGAGCTGTCCTTTTGCTGCACTGGCAATGCTGCTCGACTTGCCGGGGATCACTTTTTTTTCGTTGCAGTTGGATCCACCCGACGAGTTGGATGCACGATTGATCGATCTTACCGACCAGATCCACGATTTTGAGGATACAGCGGCAATAATGGCAAACCTTGACCTAATAATCGCAATCGACACCTCGGTAGCACACCTGGCCGCTGCAGTGGGGCGTCCTACTTGGGTACTCCTTTCTCATGTTGCAGATTGGCGATGGCTAAAAAATCGTTCTGACAGCCCTTGGTATCCCGGTATTATACTGTTTCGACAACCGGACCACGGTGATTGGGAGGGTCTTATTGGTGAGGTTGCAGGTCGTCTGGAGGAGTTATCCGGTAAACCGTTGCGAGAACCGCATTTGAAAAGTGACTTGTCTGGTTCTCCTCCGTCACATGAGCGCCTGTTGCTGGAACAACTTCTGGAAGAGAGGCTACGAGATGTCAGAGGGAATGGCGATTCTGCTGATGCCCTATTGGATTTGGGGGCAACTCAAGCTCTTCTCGGCAGAGAAAAAGAGGCCGCCGTCTCGTTTCGGCGTGTATTGAAACTTGACCCTGAAAATGTCTCAGGTCATCTGAATCTGGCCTATGCTCTCTTGGCGTTGGGAGAATATATCGAAGGGTGGCGCCATTTTGAATGGCGTCTGCGGCGAATTTTGCCAGGCCAACTCCCTCCCTTCCCAATGCTTAACCCAAACACCTTTGGTACACATCGAGCGGGTTCAACCTTGTTGGTGCATTGTGAGCAGGGATATGGCGATACGATCCAATTTGCCCGTTTTTTGCCGATGCTTGCCGATGCCGGTTACCGGGTTATCGTGAGTTGTCAACCGCCGATTGCTACGCTTGTAGCATCAAGCAGCGGAGTCTCTCAGGTTGTTCTGCATGGTGAGCCATTACCGGTTTGTGATCTGCAGGTATTGTTGCTAAGTCTCCCCTATCTGTTCTCAACGTCGCTGGAGACGTTGCCTACCTTTATACCCTACCTTGTTCCCCGGTTCAGCCTGATTCAAGAGTGGCGAACTAGACTGAACAGTTTTTTTTGCTCCGAGAGGGAAAATGGCTAAAGTATTTTCTCTGCTGGACGATAAATTGTAGTACGCGCAGAAAGCGCAACCGGTAAGAATGCCGGTAAAACCCAGAAAGGAGCAACATAATGGCAATTTCAGACATCTCCCTTACCGCAGGCATGAGGAACAACCTTCTTGCCCTCCAGCAAACTTCGAAGCAGTTGACAGCCACACAAGACCGATTGAGCAGCGGAAAGCGCGTTAACACAGCACTTGACAATCCGACTAACTTCTTTGCCGCAGCTGCCCACATGGATCGGGCCAGCGATCTGAACGACAGGAAAGATGGTATGTCTGAGGCCGTTCAGACCATCAAGAATGCCGATAACGGCATCAGGGCCATTACGTCTTTGATCCAGGCAGCCAAAGGTCTTGCCAGTTCAGCTGCAGCTACCAGCGACACCTTGTCTCAGTTGACCTATGAGAGCCAGTTCCTCCAGATCACCAGTCAGATTACCACACTCGCCAGTGACTCCGGCTACCGCGGTACCAACCTGCTTACCGATGGAACTCTTGCTGTAGAGTTCGCTCCCAAAACAGGTGACGCCAAACTTACCGTGGCTGGTTTCAAGGCAGGAGCGACACTGTTGGGCGTATCCTCAGTTTCTAACTGGGCTGTTATTGCCAATTCAACACAGGCATTATCAAACATGGACAATGCCCTCACAACTCTGCGCTCCAAGTCGTCGGTTCTGGCCAGTAACCTGTCGGTAATCACTACCCGTCAGGACTTCACGGATAACGTCATTAATACCCTGCAACAGGGTGCCGATGGCCTGACTCTGGCTGACATGAACAATGAAGGTGCGAACATGCTTATGCTGCAGACCCGCCAGTCCCTTGGAACTACAGCCCTGAGTCTCTCTTCTCAGGCAGCACAGTCTGTCCTCCGCCTATTTTAACGACAGTGGAGCCTTGGTTAACATGAGTCTTGCTAAACACGCAGGGGGAGCATATGCTTCCCCTGCGTCGTTTTGAGCAAGTATAGAGGAGAGGCCATGGATGAAATCACAATTAGCAAGGTTTCTTTGATCAGCAATAATAATAGCTATAAGAAACAGGAAAATTCGCTGCAGTCTCAGGCATCTGCCAAAACAACTAGCGCTGTTAAAGCGACGGATTTGAAAAGTGATTCTTTAAGGTCAGATACAGTGCAAGTTCAATCAACTATAACATTAAAGAATCTTGATACTGTTAAGGTTATAGAGCAGATGCACGCCAGGCTTAATCAACTGGTAAAAGGAGTTCGCGAAACAAACGAGTTGATCAACAATGCGGCTGATAATGTAGATCAGTTGAAGAATGGTTTGCAATCTATTGTGAAAAACTTTCCGCCTTATTCGGTGGACAGCAAAGAACGGCAAGATATACTCATGCAATACATTTCCTTAAGGAAGGAAATTCTCGCTTTGCAAGTGCCGCCACCACCTGCACCCGTTTATGAGAAGGTAGGTCGTATGTGGGATTCTCTTTTTGATGAGTATGGGCACCTTCAGAAAACAGCAGTTCCTAATGTTAACCTCGAAAGTAGTGACTCTCAACTCGGACAGGCATCAGCAGCCCTCGATACTACCTCGGCAAAGCTGGCAGATCTCAGCACTGCAGTTACCCAAGCTTTAGTTAACTCCTGAAGGATATATGGCACTCAAAATTACTCTCAAACCGCATGAAAAGGTAATAATCGGTGGAGCCGTTATCAAGAACGGCTCCTCAGTATGTCATCTGTCGGTGGAAAACAATGTTCCCATTCTTCGCCAAACGGATGTCATGACCGAAAAAGAAGCAACATCTCCATGTCGTCGCATCTATTTGGCCATTCAGCTTATGTATGTAGATGAGCAGCGAAGTGCTGAGATTCATCCAATTTACTGGAATCTTGTCAGAGAAGTAATCGATGCAGCTCCGAGCATGAAAGACTTGATATTGCAGATAAGCCAATATATAGTACAGGGTAAGGTTTATCAGGCATTGAAGCATGCTAAAAAACTTATTTCCTATGAAGAGGAGCTTCTGCGACATGCATCAGAACCCTATTGACACCTATGCAAGTATACAAAAAGAAAATCTGTCAGGCCGGGAGTTGGAGGCTTCGATCCTAACTCGTGCCGGTATAATGCTCAAGACGGTCAAAGAAAATTGGGACGCTTCTGACAGGGATGAAAAACTAATGGAGGCAATCAAGTTTAATCAAAAAGTTTGGAGCTTTTTTCAAGCTGAACTGACTGATCCTGAAAACCCTCTTCCACGTAACCTTCGACAGGACATACTTAATCTGAGTGTATTCGTTGATAAACGTCTCTTTGAAATAATGGCTAATTTGCAGCCGGATCCAGAAAACCTTGGAATAATAATAGATATAAATTTCAATATTGCTGCCGGGTTAAGGTCGAAACCTGATCAAAGTGAACAATCATAACAACTTCAATCATAAACTTTTGGTGAATAAAATTATATTGTCCGACCACTTATTTGAATACATACCGATATTTCAGAAAGCTTCACTCTACTTCGCGAATTAGGATCCTCGAAATGCCCCACAGATGGGCATTCTCTTTGAGCCACAAGCAAAACTGTCGCCCATGTTGTGGCGATCACTATGTATCCTCCGCATCGAGTACCTTCTGGGTGCTTTCAGACCTTTCCCCCAAATTTCTCATATTTGCATTAACGGATGATTCCCATCGAAGGAGTGTGCCATGCCAGAGAAAGCCGATCCGATCGGTGGCATTATCATTGTCAGGTCGATAGGGGTAGAGGAGAGGCGCGCCGATGATGAAAGGAGGCAGAACAAGCGCCGACCGAAAAAACCCGGTAACGACAGCGTATCAATCTCTTCGAGAGCCCGCCGCCTTGCAAAAATAGAGACGTTACTCGCGGATGATGATGCAGGACTCGCGGGCAATAAGGGAGATGGCGATCGGAGTGTAGACTAGGAGAAGGCCTGCCGGTCTCGCTCGAAAGCTTCTTGAAAAATGTCGAGCAGTTCAAGGATCCTGTTCTGCCCAAGTTTTGAAATTTCCGCTGCTTTGCTGGTGGCCGGGTTAAGATCATCCTGCGGTTCGCGAACCCCAATGCCCAGCCTGTTGCAGAACTGGTCGGCCAAATTGACTACTGCGGTAAGATTTATGACATAGAGGTCTTCATTGGGGTTGAATTCTAACGTATGGTGCTGCATGATAGCTGAGAAGAGGATATCGGGGAAATTCCATTTTTTAATTACGTAGGCTCCTACTTCTTCATGTGAGAATGGGTATACGTTCTTTTCGGCTTCTTCGAAGAGAAGGCCGTCATTGTAGCATTTCTGAATTACCAACTGGAACTTGTCCCGATCGAGTGTATTCATGATGGTCTTGCCTATGTCATGAAACAATCCAGCAAGAAAAGCCTCTTCTTCATTGGCAAGCCTGGTTCTGGATGCTATGATGCGTGCAGCAAGCCCTGCTCCGAATGAATGCTCCCACAGCATCTGTTCGGTGAGGCCGAACGGTTTATATACCTGTTTAACAGAGGCAGCAACCACCAGGCTTTTGAGGGTGCTGAAACCAAGGACTACAATAGCCATGGAAAGGCTCTGGATCTGACGCTGGCAGCCGTAGAATGAAGAGTTGGATATTTTAAGGACTCTGGCAGCGACTGCCGGGTCAGATGCGACTACCTTGGCAAGTTCCTCTGCAGTTGCTTTTTCACTTTCTATCAACTGCATAACTTTCATGGCGACAACAGGTATCGTGGGTAAATCCCCTGCAGACATAATTGCCTGTTCAAGTTCGCTGTGTATCATTGGGCTGCTCCGTTTTTGTGCGGGTACTCTGATTAGATGTTTTGTACCTTATACCAAGTTATACACGTTTAATTTTATTCGGCAACTTTGGCTGCATCTTTAGTCCATATCGCCGAAACTGGGGGCGCAGTGCTGATCAAAAGTGTCGAATTTATAAAAAGCGCTGTAAAACCCGATCAGTATCCCTCTGCTGAGATGCCGGAGATAGCTTTTGTGGGCAGATCTAATGTGGGGAAATCGTCCCTAATAAATCTTCTGGTGAACCGGAAAAAGCTGGTGCGGACCAGCAACACTCCGGGGCGTACCCAGCTGATTAACTTTTTTGCGGTCAACGAGTCGTTCATGCTGGTGGATCTGCCCGGATATGGTTTTGCCAAGGTTCCGCTGGCGGTAAAAAAACAGTGGGGCCCGATGATTGGGACCTATCTGACCAAACGGACGACCCTGTCCGCTGTGGTCCTCATCCTTGATATCCGGAGGGTGCCCAGCTCGGAGGATCTGCAGATGCTTGACACGCTTCGAGCCAACGGTATAACACCGGTATTAGTGGTCACCAAGTGTGACAAGGTGTCGAAGGTAGAGCGGAAGAGGCAATCAAAGGCTATTGCCAAGGCAATGCAGGTATCTGAGTCGGACCTTCTATTTTTTTCAGCTCTGTCGAGGGAAGGGATCGAAGGAATCTGGAAGGCCGTAGAGCCACTGCTTTCGTTACAATCCGTTTGACTGTACCCCCCTGCTCTGCTACAAAGACGACCACATTAAAATAACCAGCAACCAGGTGCAGCAGGTAGATGCAAGCAAAGGCATTAACTGCTGATAATAGGGAAGGGGGTTTAATCCCCCCGCTGCCCCGCAACTGTGAATGGTAAAACCTGCGAAGCCATGACTAAAGTTGATTTATCTCAGCTGGTTGTGGCTTTTTTGTGCCCAAATTTCATTTCAACTTCAGACTAAGCACCTATACCCTCGAATTTGCGACAAATTGTTAAAGGAGTGGCAAGGTATGCGGAAAATGGAGTCTTTACCCAGAAAGTAGCCCGCGTAACACTAGAGGTTTCTGGCTTCAACCTCCTTCCTGTCAGTGGATTATGCAAAAGAAAAGCCCCAATGGCACGTGACAAGGAGGATTATATCTCTTCTTTCTAATGTCGAGAATTCTTACATAATCGTAATGAAGACTTTTCAGCAATTATATCAGTCAATACAGTGTGATGTGTTTATTTATGACATGATAATGAGGCAAAACCAACAAATAAACATGTCGGATATTTTTACACGGTAATCTTAGGAATCTGGCAACGCATATTAACATTCTGATATTAAAGGGGATATTTAATTGGCACACAAATTGCTATATTGAGAAGATATTTAATACAGTATGTGGAGGAAAATTGTGAAAAAGCTTATTCTTGCAGGTCTGTTGTTGTTGGGTAGTGTGGCCATGGCGAATGCTACGATTATAGACAACGGAACGTATACAACAGATACAAAACTCGGCTTAAATTACCTGGATGTTGGACTCGTGCACGGGACTTACTCAGATTTTCAAGCCGGTGTTAACTACGGAGGCAAAACCTGGATACTTGCATCTGCGAATCAGATTGCCAGTACGTGGTCTGATGCGACAGGCTTGTCTATAACTACTGCAGATATTTTGTCGGCCGATTATGACATGGGGACCTTAGCTGTCAATGCCCTGTTTAACCTATTTGATGGAGTGACTACAGATAGGGCACCGTCGGGTGATAGAGTTATAGGTGACTATGCTACCTCTGGTTACTTCAACTTCATTTCCGGGGGCAACTTAGCAGTTCACGACGTGTGGGATGACTCTCACTACCAGTCAAATGTGGCTCAATTTCAAGGCGCTTGGTTAGTAAGTAATAGTACAGCCGCAGTCCCCGAGCCTTCCACCTTCATTCTCCTCGGTGCTGGACTTGGCGGGTTTGCCTTACTGAGAAGGAGAATGAAAAAATAAGTGTAAAAATGTCCGACACTCTCCTGAAAAGGGCTTCCGTTAACGGAGGCCCTTTTTTTCGGCACTTATAGTGCTAAGGAATCGAAGGGATCTGGAAGGCTGTGTTGCCCTGCTTTCAGTACAATCCGTTTGACTTTACCCCCCTGCTCTGCTACAAAGACGACCACAATCTAATAACCAGCAATCAGGTGCAGCAGGTAGATGCAAGCAAAGGCATTGACTGCTGATAATAGGGAAGGGGGTTTAATTCCCCCGCTGCCCCGCAACTGTGAACGGTGAAACCTGGCAAGCCACGACTAAAGTTGATTTAATTCAGCTGGTTGTGGCTTTTTTGTGCCCTCTTTTTCCTCTCACCCAACCACTACCCAAGTGGCCGCAGTATGCGACCTGCCGATTTCCAAACTGAAAATTACTTGCCTCAGTCTGGACCCAAAATTCTACCCACGAACCACCCAACCCAACCGATGACGACAGCTGGGCGGGTGGCGTGAGTAATTTTAGATAGTTCTATTCCCCTCTGGCTTCCTGGGCTTGACTCCAGTCTATTCCTGTGGCGTTGGCTGCTGCATCGACCGCTGCCAGTAGTGTCTCTTGCGATAGGTGACTGTATCGGGTAGTTGTCTTGATCTGGCTATGCCCTAAAACCTTGGCCACTTCGTATATCGAGCGGCCTGAGTTCACCATATTGCTCGCCATGCTATGTCTCAGATCGTGCAAGCGTACATCAGGGAGACCTGCTTCCTTGCGAGCAGTGTTCCAGCTCCTGAAAAAAGAGGTGTACGGTTTCAGTGACGTGGGGTTCGGCACCACATACGAACAATTCTTCCATCGTGGCAACTCCTCCAGTACCGACAAAACCGATGCAGATAGCGGCACATATCTGGACTTCCCACTTTTGCTCATAGGGATTTTCCATATACGGCGCTCCATGTCGATATCCTCCCAGCTGGCATCGAGTAATTCCCTCTTACGTGCCCCGGTCAGCAATAACAGTGCAATGATATTCTTCAACTGAGGGTTGTCGCTCTTTTCCAACTCTGTATGCAGTCGCTTTGTTTCCTCGGCAGTCAGGAAACGTTCCCTGGCATTGTTCGGGTCCACGAGCTTGATCTCTGACACGGGGTTGATTTCTGCTCCGGGGATTTTCCATTTCTTCGCCAGGTTGAACATGTGACGGAGATGAACCAAGACCCGATTGCACGTCGCCTTCGCATACTCCTTGCCTAACAAGCCGTGGTAATATTCGATGACTGACTGCTGACTGATTTCATCGAGATGGCAGGTGCCGAATTGTGGCAACAGATGATTGCGATAGATACTATCGTCTGAACGCCAACTCCGCTTGTAACCCTTTATGTAAGGGAAATAGCGTTCACGGGTAAAATCTTCCAGAGTGGGGATTTTGCGCTTGGTTCTTTTTTCCGCCGAAGGATCTTCTCCCAGAACGACACGAGATCGGATCATCTTGGCGGCAGTCTTCGCTTTGTCGAAGGAAATATCCTTGGCATCCCCGATCTTCTGTTGAATCTGGCGATCATGTGAATCCCGGTATCTCAGGGCATACGTCTTGCCCCCACTGGAACGGCATTCAAGGATAAACCCTGTGATGCCGGTATCGTAGTAGTTCTCCTTCTTCTTGCCATCTGGACAGGTTGCTGTATTTACGAATTGTGCGTTCAATGTGACTATAGGCATAGGTGCTCCTTATTGTGTGTATGTCATAACGGATGTTCTTTCAGTTCTCCCGGTGCAGGATCATATGTTGTAGTAGTTCGTGAATCTTGGGGGTATTAATTCCCACAATTATTATGAGTAACTCCTTGAATTGCATCGAGTTCGTGTAATTTTATCCGCACACGTCGGGCCCAGATGTTCCGTTCGCAACAGGGCTTTGCGGGGCATGGGCTGCCGGAAATTGCACGGACGCACGGGCGATTTACGAAAAGATTTTCTGGGAGCCGTGATGGCCCCCTGGGGGTAGCGGTCGAGTCGGCATTGATACACCCTAAATATTTTTTTGAAAAAGTCTGAGTGATCCGTGCAATTCCCGCGACCCCTCGCCGCTAGTAGAACTGCGGCGCACGGGTCCCCGAGCCGTCTTCGAGCTGTCCGTGCGCCGTCCTGCGTCCTCCCCCTAGTAGGGGTCTGTCAGATCTTCATCATCATTACCTTGTAATCCAACATCTTGATACAGTGGCCAATCAACAACTCCCCCCATATACCTTTCAAATTCGGCACGGGCCTGCTGGAGGGACGGCAGCAGATACCCCCGATGACGACTAAAATGAGACTGCATCTGATGACTCTTCGCACCGGGACATATCTTCACCATCGCCTGAGATATGATGATCGCTGAAGGCTTTTTGTGCATTCTCCCGCCATTGACCTCAATTATCCCTGTAATCGCATCTGCTGTACTTATGAACTCCGGCCAACTATCTTGCCCAGAAAGAGCACCATTATAAAGACCGTCATGCCACCATCGTTGTATCGGGTCGAGACTGTGTAATTTCTGCTCTACCAACTCCCTAGTATTGGGTTTGTTCCTGACATTAAAATTCGACAAATCCATCAACAACAGGTCATGCACCATGGCTTCAACTCCGCCATTGTCGATTTCATCATTAAGTACCTTCCAGTATTCGTGATCCCCTTTGCGTGCCTCAGACACGCGCAAGGTGAAATCCCGCCGATCATCCCGTTCTGTATTCTTGAAATGGTCGGCGTTGGTGGCAGCAAAGAACCGGTGGCAGCTCCTGATCTGCCGTGATGGTTGGTATTTTTCGCTGATCTGGATGATAGGCTCTGTGACAATGGATTTCAGTTCATCGGTGCCCCGACGATTACCGGCGAAGAGGGCCTCATCCATAAAGACAATATAGGCACGTTCCAGAACGGCATTGAAGGTACCGATGACTGCATCTATATTGTTGACCTGAATATAGGTGGCAGACCATACCTTCTGCAGAATGCGACCGAGAGTACCTTTTCCGGTTCCCTGACCTGAGAGCAGGATGATCATGACGCCGGGTTTATCTTCAGGCTGTTGCAGGGCATGAGCGATATACATGATCAGATATAGGTAGCTGCCCCAGTCCCCATTGCATATGACATCGTGCAAGAATTCTTGGATCAGTAACCACTGACCTTCCACGGGTATGATTGTTGGCCCTTCCCAGAGGTTGAGATATTTAGGGGATGTGCCTTGCGGATTGAATTCGGTCCCGTGATAACAGACGGTATCGGGGTTGACAAAGAATGCACTGACCATACGGTTCGGATCAATTGCATTAGGAAATTCCGCAATTATGGCACGCTCGATGAGCAACGATCCATCGCTACGGTTGGACAGGAAAAGTTTTCGAGCTGTGTTCTGTGCAGTGCGAGCACCGAGAGCTTCCCGGTCGAAAACGCACAGTTTGCCTCCAAAATTGATCAGCCCGAATTTTTGCTGCATGGCAGCGATCGGAGTCAGGACCGGTGATCTCTCAGGCGGCGCTACGGGGTCACTCTCATCTGCGCCCCCTTCAGACTCGCATATTTCAAAAGCGTCACCGTGCATTATTGCCGAAACGTCGGCACCGGCGTTCCGCGCCATCATGATGAGGGTGCGCTCCGTTATAGGGTTGGAAATATCGAGGCGGAAACTGCGCCACTTGTTTGCTATCTCTCGATAACCCTTATACTTTATACCGCGACTACTCCATGTATCTGCGATTTCAAGGCCCTCGGGGGAACCTCGAGTGATATAGAATATGGCCATCAGTACCTTCAGCCAGTCCATGTACGGTAAATCAGCTTCTATCCATGCCAAAAGCGCGAGGATGATGCTGGTCGGCAGTATCTGCTCAGGTGTATCCTCATCGGTTTCTTGCGTAGTAATGTTTACAGGGGGGTAAACCGCCTGTCCGATCGCGATCAAAGCGTCAGCTGATGCAATACCTGCATTGTGGTGCCAAGAGTTTGCCTGCTGAATTCTTGAAGGGTGGCAGCACCAAGCACCTTGGGCCTGATACATTCTGGCCCCTGACGAATCCTTCTTGCTCACTTCCCCTGCAAGAAATCTTTTGTCTAATCCATGCCATGCCGAGGAGTATTCTTCAGGTGTGACCGGGCGGTCGATCGGGATGATCAGTCGAACACGCATCCCAGGTTTTTCTGTGCTGCCGTGGGAAAATGTAGTGTATGCAACATAGGTGATCCCTTCTTTCCTCAACAACTCCAAGGAACTCATCAATGCTGCTTCTGGAATCCCATCGACATCAGCCATCAGGAACGTTGCTTCTGTGACATGATCCTTTGATCGCATTTTGCCGATAACGGGAAATCCCTTGAACTTGGCAATTGCAAGAGTATTACCGGTGAGGGGTGCATCCTTGAGCAAGCACGGTACCGCAAATACCCCATCTTTTTTCTCAGAGAGGATTAACGGTCGCCCCGGTGATAATTGCTTGCTGATATCAGTCCAGATGGCGTCCTTCAGCTCTCGGGCAGGTCTGGTATTCGATATTCCAGCAAAGGTGGTTACTGATCCGCGCCATTCTGTCAGGGGGATGTCACTCAAGATAGGGTCGGTCTGAGCTTGAGCGCTACTATTAGAGGCGTATGTCAGTGACGCTTCAAGAGGTGTGACAAGATACGGTTCTGTTAGAAAATTAGTTTGTGGCTGCTGAGGAGGGTGGACAGCTGTTATAGAAGATGCGGACTCCGTATCGGTAGTGCTTGGACTGATTTTGTTGATGCGGATAGTGGCAGGGTCAATATTGCAAATAGATTTTTGTGATGAATAATCGGGCATTAGCCTAACCTCAATAAGTGATACATCCTAGTAGGATGCTTACTACTGAGGACATTCCCACTCATGCAGGAGGCTCTTGCCTAGCGTCTAACAGCCTTTCGGCTATGTCCTATCAGACGCTATTTTGCCACTTTGGCCATATAAGTTGAAAAATATGATTAATATACTTGTGTCGAATGTCCTCCTTCTCGATGTTAGGTTAAGGTACTTTCGTGAGGGTGAAATTTCTTGACTAGATTATGGCTTTTTGGACTGATGTTTTTCTCGGTCAAGAGTTATGTGCCTTAAACCTTAGTCTAAAAAAATATCCTTGTAAAAGTGCCTTTAATAGACAAAATAACATAACAAAAACAACATGTTATGACTAGCATAGCTGCTAAGGAGCGTGATGTCAAGCTGAATTTTGCAACTTTTTTCTGGCCGTGCCGAGGTGCATGTGTCTCTGAGCAGCACCAGTCGCCACCGATGCATCTCAGAACTCAGACTCCTCAGCACCAGAGAAAAGTTTATCCATTGGTTCACTGCCCCAGCATTCCCGATCTCTCGGCAAAGCGGCCCCCTGGATCTGATAGCCGATGCAGTGGTGCCGACCGCCTCTGGCCGATGGTTGCCCCCATCCCCCATGGCCCGGCCAGTCTATGGCACCCCTGAATGGTCATATTTCTTAGTGTTGCACTGCATGATCAAGAAGTCTGGATATGATCACACTCTTGAATATCCTTGTTGTTTGAAATGAGAAAGCTGGCACCCGAAGATACCAGCCGTGATTTGAGATAAATTGATTGAACCCGTTACATTAAAGAAAGGGGCACCCCTTCAGATTGAACTTAAAGGATTAATCTAAAGGGGTGCTGCAAAATGGCCCTCCTCTTATCGTTCTATTTGCCGCTTCGAGAGTCCACTTGATCCTGTTCAGTCGATAGCTCTAAATATCTCCCTGCTTTCTGGATGATCCATCATGTACTCTCGCAACAGATGAAAGTGTTCAGCGCACATTACCGACAATTCTTCCGAGAACGACAGATGACTGTATGCGAATAAACAGACAGTTATCCCGAAGGCATCCGCCGATAACGTGCCTTCATATCCGTTCATACTGACCACATGAAAAGGCTTGTCCGAATCCGGTGCCATGTAGAAGCCCCCGTTGGAAAGCTCGTAAATATTCCAGTATCCACCGGTATAGTCCCTGGAAAGGTTGCCCGCCATGTTGAAAATGAAAGGCTCGACCCTGAAAGGGAAGTCATCTCCGAAATGATTGGCTGTGTAGTTGATACGATCATCATCATTCAGTTGTATTTTGTAGATTGTCATTGAATACCTCCTTAAAAAAGGCCGATACCTCAATAGATACCGGCAATTTATTGAGTATTTATAGCTACTTGCCAGCTTGACAGATATCCTTCAAGACCTTTAACAAGCCAGCCGCAACAAGCATCCCGAAAATACCGACCTGCAATCCAAGCCTTGCCGCAACAACCAGGAGGATGAACAGCCCCAGCCACCATTTGCAGTCTCTGTCTGGATGTAGCTTCCAGAGTACAAGCATCGCTATGATACCAATGTCTGTGAAGTTCATGGTGATGCTTCCGGGCTGCTCTTGCCTTTCTTCTTCTGAGGAGAGGAATCTGATATGAGTTCCAGGATAGAATTGATATATGCCGCAGGATCAACGCTCTCATATCTCTTGCGGTTGTCTTCCTGAACTACACACTGAACCAGACTTTCATGAATGAGCACACTCAGCAGTGCCGACCCGCTACTTTGACTACGGCCAGCATATAGACGTTCCTGGAATAGTCTTCCTGTAATCGGCTCTCCTGATGTCAGAAGAGAAGTGATATCTGAAAGGCTGATGAATATTTTCGAGAGAATAGCGCCGCCGCTGGATTCCTGAAGTTGCATATAGATGTTCTTCTCGCTGCCAACTCCTACATTGAACTTGATCTTTCCATTGCCGGACAAGTTGGCGCATGTTCCGTTCTGCACTATTTGTATAGACTCTTCACTCATGACTCTCTCCTTGGGTAGTTGAGTTTTTCATATTCAAATAAGATGCTGAAAAAGGCTCAAGCGTTGCCATACCCCCGCATACTTCATCCAGCACTGCCGACAAATCTTCCACTTCCGAGACAGTCCAACCGGCAGTAGATAGGTGCCGGTATGCTTCCTCGGGATTGGTTGTGAGAACGTACTCCGTCTTATTTTCCAGTTCAGCTCGAAGTAGGGTTACTCCAGACGATGCCATTGGGTGCCGGTGCAGAATGCAGAGCAGGGCGTATGCCTCAGCTTCTTCTCTCTTTACAACGCCGTCATACTCAATGATTCCAGCTCGTTCCTCATACTCGATGCGGAAATCACTTGTGAGCCTATTCACCAAATCATCAATGATCTTCTTCATGGCTTCCTCCCGTGCTCTATCCAGATCATCAACAAACCTATAGCTGCAATCAATCCGATTACCGTCTTCAATACAATGACCAAGACGCTCATTGCTTCCTCCACGGCATTCTCAGGGGGCCATTCTTCTTCCAGATGAACAGACCGGCCAATAAGACAACTACAGCGGCTATACACTTGAGCGTGAACTCCAGGATGACCACGATGACGGACAATGCCCCGAGCTTGATCAGAAGGGCGGCGAATACGATGGCTGCGAGTGCTAAAAAGAACATGATGTTTTCTCCTTTCGTTGGGCAAAAAAATAGCCCCGATAACGGAGCTTGGTGGACGCTACTTGAATTGTGAGTTGAGTTTACAGGTTGCGGGTGATTTCCCAGATTTCTAAGGCAGTTTCTATGTATGGGCGAGGGTCAAATTGATCTTCGAACACAGCTTTTACTTCCTGGTAGGCCAGTTCAAGGTCTTCGGGGGATATGGTGGACAAATCGATGCGGTTGGATAGAGCGGAAAGAATGTCTTGCATGGTTACAACAAAGATTGGATCAGTCACATGGGTTCACCTCCTTTCTGTGTTTGGGATTGAGTTGCTGACTGATGGATGAGCAAAAAGAAAGCCCCGATGGCGGAAACCAAGGGGCAATGGATAGTTGCTTGTAAGGGAGACTCTTAGATAGGTGTTTTAATCATCGGCTTCCTACTCTATTCCCAAAAGACGTTTCATCTGTTCCACGCAGTCTTCATGAGAAATTTCGTCAAAAGACAAAACAATCCACTCGTTTGAGAGATTTTGAAGAAAAGCCTGCTGTTCTCCCGTGTAGCCACCCATAGAGTTACGAGCATTTACGCCTAAACAGGCAAATTCGTTTAATTGTGTAAATTTACCGAATTTTGCTGAGTAGGGGTCTTTTAGCTTGCTAAGAACGACCTTTTTTACGGCTGCTTTAGCGCTGCCTTTTTTTGCAGCAGCATTCCCATCGCCTAAAACTGCAAACAGAAGACATGCGCAAATTGTCGTTATAAATTTCCATTGAAACATATTTACCTCCTTTTCTTATTATAAAAATTAAATTAGCACGTAAAAACCTATTGTGATTTAGGTATATGCGCTGAAATGCTGAGCAAGATTCCGACCGCAAACAAACTGACCACCAGAGAGCTTCCTCCGTAGCTTATGAAAGGCAGCGCCAATCCTTTAGTTGGTAAAAGACCAAGTACAACCCCCACGTTGATTACTGCCTGTAATCCAAACAGCACAGAAATTCCAATGGCAAGAAAATGTCCAAACTTGTCAGGTGTAGACAATGCAATCATCAACCCTCGCTGCACCAGCAGGAAAAACATGCCAATAACAGCGATCATACCCATCAATCCCATCTCTTCACCAAGCACTGCCAGAATGAAATCGGTATGCGCTTCCGGCAAAAAGAAAAGCTTTTGCGAACTCTCGCCCAATCCCTTCCCAAAGATTCCTCCAAGCCCAAATGCAAACATGGACTGAATAATCTGGTAGCCGTTACCTTGGGGATCTTTCCATGGATTCAAAAAAGTTTTCCAACGCTCCAAACGATAGGGAACAGTCATCACCAGGTGGTAAAGAATAGGGAGTGACAGAAGGATGACAGCGAGGATGTGGCTTAAACGTGTCCCAGCAGCAAACAGCATGACAAATGAAACGAGAGAAAGGGTTATTGCAGAACCGAGATCAGGTTGTTTCAGCAGTAGTAGCAATAGAGGTACAAGTACAATCATATACGGCAAGAATCCGTTGAAGAGGGATTTCACCCTTTCGATTTTCCTCTCAAGCGAGTAAGCCATGAAGATGATGAATGCAATCTTTGCCAATTCCGACGGTTGAAACCGGAACCCATATACCAGCTTGATCCATCGTGACGAACCGCCAGCAGAGCCACCAATGACAGGAACCAGAACAAGCACCAGAAGTATAAGGCTGGCAATCAGCATAAACACCGCAAGCTTTTTCCAAAGGCTGTAATCAATCAGCATGACGCAACACATAATCAAAACACCAATTACTGCAAAAGCTCCTTGGCGCTTGAGAAAGTAAAAACTGTCGTGGTTCTTTCAGCCATGACCGCCGATGATGAATAGACCATGACCAACCCGAAGCAGGTCAGAGTTAGGACGATTACCAAGAGAATGAGATCGTGTTTTGCGAATAGTTTTATCATGGAGCATTAACCCCGCTGTGCATATTGATTCTGTTAAATAAGTAAATATGGACTCTGGTTCCTACCAAAGTTGCGTTTAAGCTTCCCCTCATGAAAGAAAAGGGCCTTCAAAAATGGAGGCCCTTTTTTCAATCAGTACTTGTTACCTTCTAGCAGCTTCTTTTTCTGAATTTCAAACTCTGAATCAGATATGATACCCTTCTCTCTTAAGTCATCGAATTTGAGTATTTCGCCATGTACATCTTTAGGTGCTTCTATTGTTCGAGGAGTATTCGAGTCTTTTCTAATGATGTTCTTGTACATTCCCAACCCTGCCCCAATTGCAGCACCGGCTAAAGGACCGATAACCGGAACTGGGATAGCAATGCCTGCTCCCACAACAGCACCAGCCGCCGCATCTTTAACCATACCCGACCGCATGGCCTCTTTGCCTAATTTGACAGCATCTTCACCAAGCGCATTTGCATTCTTCTTTGCCCATTCGGCAGCAATCTTAGCATCTTCCTGATCTACCTTCCCGTCCCCGTTCAAATCTCCAACAAGGATTGCCGTTGCGGAAATTACCTCTTTTGCTTTTTTGGCAAATATATTTAGTTCTTCTTTCATAGGCACTCCTTGAATCGTTGTTCGTTTAGAAAGCCGCCCATCAATAATGTATTGTTTCCAATGAGCATATTTTATACTAATTGCAAGCACAACTTGTGCTTAGTCGTATTTTTCAAGCATGGCCCCGTGTATGCCCACAGCTTGTGGATGTATTTTCAACACACAAGGTGGGCTATGGGAAAGATGCTGACAAACGAGCAGATTGGGGTTCGATTGCGTGAAGTACGCAAACGGCGTGGGCTTACACAAGAACAGCTCGCGGAGAAAATTGGAGTGACTTTCCAGCAGATTGAGCAATATGAAAGTGGTTCTTCACGTCTTAATTCTGACAGATTGCAACAGATTCCAACGGCACTTGAAATTCCGATAGGATCGCTATTCGATGATAACGATGAACGGGCACTTACTGACGAAGAAATGAGACTGGTCAAGGGATTTCGTTCTTTGAGCAGTGATGAAGTGCGGACATTTATAATATCCAGTATATCCAAGAAATGACTTCCACCAACGGGTAGTCGAATTTGACACCTCTACGCATCCCACACCTTCCTCTTGAGCCAAAAATGAGTTTTCCCCTAAATGCAATGAATCTCCATCACGACTGACTATTGTGCATTTTGCATGCAATTTCTCCTGTTCTTGGTGGGACATTCCTGTTGGGATACCCTTGTTGTGTTGTGGATTGGACAAAGAAAAGCCCCAATGGCGGGATGCCAAAGGGGGCGTATAGCTCAATTTTCTAATGTCGGGAATCATTACATAATCGTAATGGTAGCTCTGGAAAATTACCTCTATAAATAACAGCATGTTATGAGCACCTAAAGCTGGATGTGTGCCATACAGAAGCATTACTAACAATGGGATATTGTCGGAAAACTTTATAAATACCATATTCTAACACTTCTGACCTATATGTTGAGTTAGTAATATTAAGCGCTTACGCGCTTGGCACACAATTGGCATGTTCCAATGTAATTTGTTAAGTTAAATTTAATGGGGGTGTAATCATGAAAAAGTTGGTTGTAGGAGTATTATTGCTGCTTCTGACTAATGCAGCATCAGCTTTCGCAACAAATTTATTAACTAATTCAGGATTTGAAACAGGGGATTACACAGGATGGTCTGTTGGCGGAAACAGCACTTCTTTCGGAGTGGCAATTGATGGAACTCCGATAACGGGAGCGAACCCGTTGTATGATCCTGATGTAGTAAAAGTGCACTCTGGTCAATTCGCAGGCTATGCAGTTGTAAGCACATCACCAATTGTTAATATCACGCTTTCGCAAAATGTAAATATCCTTGCCGATACCAGTTATGATGTCGGATTTTGGTTTGGTTCAGGTGCTGGATATGTCACTTTTGGAGCACTTGAATTAAATATTTACATAGATGGTACTCAAGTTTTCCACAATGGCTATACGGCATTTCAACCGAACGACTATAAAAATCTCAGTACAGTATATACAAGCGCTACTGATAAGATGGTTACTGTAACTTATGATTTTGCTGCGAGCGGAACTGCGCTGGTAGGAGCTTCATTTGATGATTTTTATTTTACCGGAGAGCCTGGTACAGCCGCAGTCCCCGAGCCTTCCACCTTCATTCTCCTCGGTGCTGGACTTGGCGGGTTTGCCTTACTGAGAAGGAGAATGAAAAAATAAGTGTAAAAATGTCCGACACTCTCCTGAAAAGGGCTTCCGTTAACGGAGGCCCTTTTTTTCGGCACTTATAGTGCTAAGGAATCGAAGGGATCTGGAAGGCTGTGTTGCCCTGCTTTCAGTACAATCCGTTTGACTTTACCCCCCTGCTCTGCTACAAAGACGACCACAATCTAATAACCAGCAATCAGGTGCAGCAGGTAGATGCAAGCAAAGGCATTGACTGCTGATAATAGGGAAGGGGGTTTAATTCCCCCGCTGCCCCGCAACTGTGAACGGTGATGAACGCCGCTTGATGCCACTGAATTTTTCGGGAAGGCGCGGCAAGTAAAGTGACCCGTGAGCCAGGAAACCTGCCTGATTGCCATTCATTATGAGACCTCCGTGGGAGAGGTGTCGGGTAATTGCATGTAAACCCCGCTACTCCCTTTTGGAGGCGGGGTTTTCTTGTATGTCGCGAATCATTTTCATAACCGGTGGATCCCGTAGCGGAAAAAGCCGCTTTGCCGAGGGGCTGACTGCCGGCTTTGGTGGGCCTTTGGGTTATATAGCTACCGCAGCTGCTGGCGATGCGGAGATGGCAGAGCGGATTGCGAGGCATCAGGAGCGGAGAGGCCCGAATTGGCAGACCATGGAGGAGCCCCTTGATGTATGCGGGGTCATTGTCGGACATGACGGATACTTCAACGCCATCCTGGTAGATTGCGTGACACTCTGGCTGACCAACCTCCTATTGCATCACGATAGTCCAGAGCCGGCCCTTTCCGAAGTCAAGCGACTCATTGCGTTGTTTCCAATGCTTGAGTCGCCTCTGGTGCTTGTTTCCAGTGAGGTGGGGATGGGGATCGTTCCGGATAACAGGCTTGCCAGGACCTTTCGGGACCTGGCCGGAGAAGCAAACCAGCTTATTGCGGAAGCCTCTGACGAGGTGTATGTGACGATTTCAGGGCTGCCGCTGAAACTCAAAGGTTGAACCTCAATACAAGGAGCATCAATGGAGCTGCTGACTAATACCCTTGCCGATATCAGGCCGCTTGATCCTGCGCATTTTGCGGCTGCCCAGGTAAAACTCGACAACAAGACCAAGCCTCCAGGCTCACTGGGGAGGCTTGAAGAGTTTGCCTGCCGATGTGTTGCCATTACGGGATCCATGGAGCCGGATACCCTCCGAAAGGCAATCTTCACCTTTGCCGCAGATCATGGGGTAACAGACGAAGGAGTTTCACTCTATCCAAGAGAGGTAACCCATCAGATGGTGCTGAACTTTGTTCGCGGTGGTGCCGGGGTAAATGTTCTGGCACGCCATGCAGGAGCAGAGGTCAGGGTAGTGGACGTAGGGGTAGATCATATCTTCGAACCGCAGCCCGGACTTATTATCAGAAAGATTGCCCGTGGGACGCGCAATCTGGCAGTTGGTCCTGCAATGACGCGGGAAGAGGCTGTTGCAGCCATGGAAGTGGGTATTGATCTGGCCTGTCAGGCGAAGGCCGAGGGGATAGCTTTCATCGGTACCGGAGAGATGGGGATTGGCAACACCACCCCCTCATCCGCGATACTGGCTGCATTTTCCGGCATGTCGGCGCGGGAGGTAACACATCGCGGCACAGGGATCGATGATGCCGCTCTGGCGCGCAAGGTTTCGGCCATTGAGAGAGGGCTTGCAGTAAACCGGCCCGATTCGGCAGATCCTCTCGATGTCCTTGCAAAGGTTGGTGGTCTGGAGATTGCGGCTATTGCAGGCCTGGTGCTGGGCGGGGCGGCAAATCGCCTCCCGGTGGTGCTGGACGGCTTCATATCAACTGCCGGTGCGCTCATCGCCTGTGAGATGAACCCTCATGTCAAGGAGTATCTCTTCGCTGCCCACGAGTCGGTGGAGATCGGTCACCGCTTCATGCTGGAGCGGATGGGGCTGGAGCCGATTCTCGATTTCCGTCTCAGGCTCGGGGAAGGAACCGGTGCAGCACTTGCCATGGGTATGATCGAGGCAGGAGTAAAAGTCTTGAAAGAGATGGCGAGCTTCGAAGAGGCAGGGGTGACGAAAGGATAAATGAGACTCTATTTCATTGCACTCCAGTTTCTGACCATCATCCCGTTGCCAAGCCAGCTCAGATGCGACGAGAAAGACCTCGGTCGCTCAATGGCGCTCTTTCCGCTCGTAGGGCTTACGCTTGGGGGGCTTCTGGTCGGGGTGGATGTCATCTTCGCGATGATCCTGCCACGACCGGTTGCGGACATACTGCTAGTCGCACTGTTGGCAGTGGCAAGCGGCGCGCTCCACCTGGACGGATTGGCAGATGTATGCGACGGACTGGCAGCGCGCGGGAGCAGGGAACGTTTCCTAGCGGTGATGAAAGATTCCCGTATCGGTGCTGTAGGTGCTGTGGGGCTCATCCTGGGGCTCATGATCAAGTATCAGGCCATACTCCAGATTCCGCTGGAGTCAAAGCGAATGATCCTGCTCTTCTTCCCTAGCGTATCGCGGTTCGGGCAGGTGCTTATGGCAGTGGGTGCCAAGCGTGCCAGGCAGAATGGTCTCGGAGCCCTGTTTATCAATGGAGCTGGTCGGGGACAACTTCTCATCGCCCTGATTATTACCCTGTCATCCGGTTTTCTTTTGCTGGAGTGGCACGGTATTGCAACAGTAGCCTTTATCTCGCTGTTGACGCTTTCCTGCCGTCGGTATTTCACGGATAGAGTCGGCGGAATTACCGGAGACCTCATCGGCTGTGTCAGTGAACTCAATGAAATAGCCTGCCTGCTTTTGCTGCTGGCATTATCGGGACTGAGATGACCATCAGGGGGGTATGCCGATGACTTCAAAAACAAGGATCTATCTCATACGTCACGGCGAAGTGGCAGGTGCTGGAACGCCGCGCTATAATGGACATGCGGATGTGCCGCTTAGTGAGCGTGGGGTGGAGCAGTACCATCTACTCAAGGTGCGGTTCGCAGATGCCCGGATAACGGCCTGCTACACGAGCGATCTGACCCGCTGCACGGTAGGCGCCGAGATCCTCGGAAACCATCTGGGTCTTGATCCGATTGCCGATGCTTCCTTGCGTGAGCTCAACATCGGCATCTGGGAGGGGATGACATGGGCCGAGATCCAGGGGAAGTGGCCGGCAGAGTGGCAGGAGCGCTTGCAGGACATAGTTAATTACCGGGTGCCTCAGGGGGAGAACCTCCTCGATCTGGAGGCCCGGATAATGCCTGCTATCGGTCGGATCGTGTCACAGCACCGCGGGGAAGAGGTGCTGGTGGTTGCCCACGGAGGGGCCAACCGGGTCATTCTCCTCAATGCTATCGGGGCGCCGCTTTCGGCCTTATTCAATATTGAGCAGAGCTACAGCTGCCTCAACATCATCGACTATTATGCAGACGGCGCAGCAGTGGTGAAATTGCTGAACGGGTAGGAGTTTAGAATGAAGGCATTTGTTATTGCTGCACCCCAGAGCGGTTCGGGCAAGACCACCATAACCATCGGCATCATGGAGGTACTGAGGCGTCGAGGTTTGACGGTGGCGCCGTTCAAGGTTGGTCCCGATTTCATCGACCCCGGGTATCATCGGCTGGTGACCCACCGGCCTTCAATCAATCTGGATGGTTGGATGTGTGGTCCATCAGGGGTTCGCGAGAGCTTTGCACGCTATTCAAAGTTCGCCGATGTTGCCGTAATTGAAGGGGTTATGGGTCTGTTCGACGGCTTCGCCGGAACATCCGAGGAAGGGAGTACTGCCCAGGTTGCCAAGCTGCTTCGCGCACCCGTGCTGCTGGTCGTGGATGCGCGCGGGCAGGCTCGTAGCGTTGGTGCCCTTATTAAGGGCTTTACCGAGTTTGATCCGGATCTTCGACTGGCAGGTATCATATTCAATCATGTAGCCAGTGAAAACCATGCCCGCATTCTACGCGAAGCCGTGGCAGAACTGGAATATCCACCTCCGGTCCTGGGGTGTGTCCCTGCCGATGCGCGGCTTGCCATCCCCTCACGACATCTCGGTCTTGTGACGGCTGATGATAACCCACTTCCGGTGACGTATCTTGAGTACCTGGCAGCGGTTATCCGCGAAAACATCGATCTTGCGTTTCTCTGGGGAGTTGCGCTTTCATTGTACGACAACGGCGACACTGTTTCTGCAGAGCTGCCCGACCCGGATCTGCCGGCGGTGAAGATTGCCGTTGCCCGCGACGAGGCCTTTTGCTTTGTGTACGAGGACAATCTCAGAATGCTGAGCGAAGCCGGCGCAGAGTTGATACCGTTTTCACCGCTTCGCGACGCTGCCATCCCCGAAGGAGTTGCCGGTATCTACCTGCCGGGCGGCTACCCCGAGCTTTACATAGAACAACTGTCAGGCAATAGTGCCATGAAAGAGTCGATAGCCGCGGCTGTCACGCTCGGCATGCCCGTGTATGCCGAGTGCGGCGGGTTCATCTACCTGACTGAAGGGGTAGTCTCCCATGAGGGACCGCCGGAGGCTCCTTATCCCTTTGTCGGGATATTCCCTGTAACAACCAGGATGCTCTCCCGAAGGAAAGCCCTTGGATATCGCGAGGTCGAATTTCTCGCAGATTCGGCCATCGGTCGATGCGGACTTTTAGCACGAGGTCACGAGTTTCACTATTCGGAGATCTCCGAAATGCCGGGAAATGTGGTGCGGACATTCAAGGTACGGCGGGCGAATGCAGATCTAGGAGTGGAGGGATACCGGATCAAGAACTGCCTTGCCTCCTACATCCACCTGCATTTCGGAAGTTGCCCGGAGATAGCGGATTCATTCGTTGCGAGCTGCCGGGGAGAGTATGTAAGAAGCAGTTAGAGCTGGTAGCATATGAAAAATGTTTCTGATACATGACGATCTGTTTCCAGCAGAGCGGCTATACTTGATGGAGGAGAGGACGTAGCATGAAAACACAGATCGAACAGGCCCGTCTGGGGGTTCTTACCGACCAGATGGCCATTGTTGCCAAGGATGAAGGGGTTTCACCGGAATATCTCCTCCAGATGGTCTCAGAGGGGAAGATCGTCATCCCCTGGAATCATAACAGGAAGCCAAGAGTGGCAGGCATCGGCAAGGGGCTTCGCACCAAGGTGAATGCGTCCATCGGCACATCCAGCGATATAGTCGATTACTCGGCCGAAGTGAGAAAGGCCCGTGCAGCCCAGGAGTCCGGGGCAGACACCCTGATGGAGCTCTCAGTAGGGGGCGATCTTGACCGGGTGCGGCGGGAGGTGATTGCCGCCGTGGACCTGCCGGTGGGAAACGTCCCTCTCTACCAGGCTTTCTGCGAGGCGGCGCGCAAATACGGCGATCCAAACAGGCTGGACGAGGAGATGCTCTTCGACCTGATAGAAAAACAGTGCGAGGACGGGATGGCATTCATGGCTGTCCATTGCGGAATCAACCTCTACACCATCGAACGGCTGAGAAAGCAGGGGTACCGCTACGGAGGCCTTGTCTCAAAAGGTGGCGTCAGCATGGTAGCCTGGATGCTTGCCAATAACCGGGAAAACCCGCTCTACGAGAAGTTCGACCGGGTGGTTTCCATCCTGAAAAAATACGACACGGTGCTGTCATTGGGGAATGGACTCCGGGCCGGTGCTATCCACGACTCCTCTGATCGGGCACAGATCCAGGAACTCCTCATCAACTGCGAACTGGCTGAAATCGGGCGGGAGATGGGTTGCCAGATGCTGGTCGAAGGGCCGGGACACGTGCCGCTGGATGAGATCGAGGGGAACATCCAGTTGCAGAAGCGGATGAGCGGCGGAGCGCCATACTACATGCTCGGTCCGATCGCCACCGACGTGGCCCCCGGCTTCGACCACATCACCGCTGCCATCGGCGCGGCACAGTCATCGCGTTTCGGCGCAGACCTGATCTGCTACATTACGCCGGCCGAGCACCTGGCTCTTCCCAACGAAGAGGACGTGCGCATGGGGGTGAAGGCGGCAAAGATTGCCGCCTACATCGGAGACATGAACAAATACCCTGAAAAGGGACGTCAGCGCGACAAGGAGATGAGCAAGGCGCGCCGGGACCTGGATTGGCAGAAGCAGTTCGACCTGGCCCTCTATCCTGAGGATGCCAGAGCGATCCGCGCCAGCCGCACACCGGAGGACGAGGCGACCTGCACCATGTGCGGAGATTTCTGCGCTTCCCGCGGCGCAGGGAAGCTATTCTCAGGCGACCTTCGGGGAGACAAGATCTGATGCAAAGGGTTCT
Organism: uncultured Geoanaerobacter sp.; assembly: GCA_964528055.1. Classification (GTDB taxonomy): domain Bacteria; phylum Desulfobacterota; class Desulfuromonadia; order Geobacterales; family DSM-12255; genus Geoanaerobacter. The sequence continues at coordinate 229,402 of CAZGQM010000002.1, forward strand.
GGTCAGCGTTGCATGCATGGCGCTTTTTGCCGCTCCGGTCCACGCCATGCACATCAGCGAGGGGATTCTGCCGTTGAACTGGGCTCTGCTCTGGTTTGCCGTTGCGGCACCGTTCGTGCTGCTGGGGCTCAGGCAGTTGAATGCCCTTTCCCGTGTTGACCTTTCCATAAAGCCGCTGGTAGGGCTGATGGCTGCAGTGGTCTTCATCATCTCCTGTATGCCGATTCCGGTTCCTACTGCCGGAACCTGTTCCCACCCGTGCGGAACCGGAATTTCGTCGATTCTTCTCGGCCCGCTGGTTTCCGTGGTAATCGCTACCGTCGCGCTGCTCATACAGGCCCTTGTGATGGCACATGGCGGACTTTCTACCTTGGGGGCCGATATCGTATCCATGGGGGTGGTCGGCTCATTTGCCGCCTGGTTCGTTTTCCGGGGGGTGCGCGGCATCGGCGCCAGTCTGGCGGTTGCCGCATTTCTGGCAGGGCTTGTTGCCGACTGGGCAACCTATCTCGCCACATCGGCGGCACTTGCTTCAGGAATTCGAGGGAGTGAGCCCTTTCTTCCGCTTTTCGCCAAGGTGGGGCTTGCTTTTGTCCCGACGCAGTTGCCGCTCGGAATCCTTGAGGGGGCGATGACTGCAGGGATGGTGACGCTGCTGCAGAGGAAGCGCCCTGACCTGCTTCTGAAAATGAAGATCCTTAAAAATAGCGAGGTCTCTGCCAATGCCTGATCGCAAACGCCGCCTGAAGATTCTGCTGATGCACGCCATCCTGCTGCCGAGCCTGCTGTTTGTGCTCAACTTTTTCGCCCTTGCCCCGCGCCCCTGGACAGGAGTCGACGAAGCAGTGGTGGAGAAGATCGCAAAGGAGCATGGACGCGAGGCAAAGCCGCCGCTGATCAATACCGACCAAGGCGACCTGCTGCTGTTCGTCTTCTTGATCGCCGGAGCTGTGGCAGGATTCGGTGCCGGATACTGGTGGCGGATGTTGTCAGGTGAGAAGAAGGAGCAAAAGCCGTGATGCGTCGCACTCTTCAACATACGACGCTCCCCTCCCACCCCTTCACCGGTCTCGATGCCCGGATAAAGCTCCTTACAGCCCTTGCCCTGCTGATAATGGTCATCAGCTACCGCGGCATGGCGTTCCCGCTCCTGCTTGCCGGGCTTGGCGTTATCATCTGCCTGACGCTGCGTGTGCGACCTCGTCTGCTGCTGCTCCGCTTTGCCGAACCCTTACTGCTGGCCCTGCTGGTGCTGCTCCTGAAGGCTTTTTTCAGCGGTCAGACCATGCTTTGGAGTGTAACTCTCTTTGGCCTGGAGATTGTCTGTCACGCTGATGGATTACAGGAGGGGTTCCAGATCGCAAGTCGGATCATGGGAGCGGTCTCGGTCGTTGCTGCTGCAGGTTTTGCCACTCCGTTCACCGAGGTGATGGGCGCCCTGGCATGGATGCGTCTACCTCGGGGGTTGATCGAAGTGATGGTGTTTGCCTGGCGCTATCTCTTTCTGCTGCTCGACGATGCCCAGGTGATTCATGCCGCACAAAAGAACCGGCTGGGTTATACTGGTTTCAGGCGGGGTTTCCGCTCCTTCGGTACCCTGACCGGTGCTCTGGTCATCAAGGCGTTTGACAGCAGCCAGACCATGACGGTCGCAATGGTTCAAAGGGGGTACGACGGCACCCTGCCGCTCTTCAGGCACAAGCCGTTCCGGGTTGGCCAACTCCTTGGGGCGTTGAGCATGGTAAGCCTGTTCGGATTGATATGGCAACTGTGACAAGACTCGAAACATCCATTGACTCCTTCACCTATCCGGATGGCACCGCTGCGCTTGCGGATATCCGTCTAAAGGTCGAATCGGGGGATTTCCTCGCCCTTCTCGGTGCAAACGGATCGGGCAAGACAACTCTGTTGAAGGGGATGGACGGGCTTATCCGCGATTATGAAGGGAGTGTGCTGCTTGACGGGCAGAACATTCTTAACATGCATCCCCGCGATATCTACCGGAAGATGGGGATGGTGTTCCAGAACCCCGATGACCAGCTCTTTGCGCACTCGGTATTTGAGGATGTGGCCTTCGGCCCCCGCAACATGGGCTTTTCTGAGAATGAGGTAGGTCGGAGAGTTGAGACGGCACTCTCGCAAGTAGAGATGTCGGAATCCGGAGTCAGGAACATCCATGCCCTGAGCTACGGACAGAAGAAGCGTGTCTGCATAGCCGGGCTGCTTGCCATGGGGCACGAGATACTCCTTCTGGACGAGCCTACGGCCGGGCTTGATCCGGTGGGTGAGAAGCGAATGCTCCAGCTGCTGGCCAACCTGAACCGCGAACATGGAGTCACGATCGTTATGGCTACCCATGCGGTTGATCTGATTCCGCTCTTTGTGCAGCGTCTTGCCATACTGGATAAAGGGAGGCTGGTTGCAGTCGGGACCCCTGAGGAGCTGTTTACGGACCCGCTACGGATGGAGCAGGTACGGCTCAGGCTGCCACAGGTTGCGGAGCTCTTCTGGTTGCTTAAACACGAAGAGAGCCTTGAGATAGGAAGGCTTCCGCTCAGTATTGGAGAGGCACGGCAGGAGATGATGAAAATGCATGAAACAAGGAGATAAGATGAAAAAAACAGCCATTTTATTGATGGCCCACGGCAGCCGCATTCCCGAGGCAAACGACGCGGTGCGGGAGATCTCCGGTATGGTGAAGCAGTTAACCGGTTTTGAGATTGTCGAGGTATCCTACCGCGAGATGCATCTTCCCAGCATCCAGCAGGGGATTGATGCCTGCGTGGCTCAGGGTGCACAGAGGGTGCTCCTGGTCCCGTATTTCCTCTTCATAGGCGCCCATGTGCAGGAGGATCTGCCGGAGGAGATGGCGCAGGCGAGGGAGCGGTATCCGGACGTGGAGTTTGCCATGGGTAGCCATCTCGGTGTGGATCGCAGGTTAGCCGAGGTGGTTGTTGATCGGATTTCCGAAGGTCTTGCAAAAACCGGGTGGCACTGATGTCTGTGCATCTGAGGCCGGAAGAGATAGAGGCCGAGTCGTTCCGTATGATCGATGAGGAGGCCGGGCCGCATCACTGGGGACCGGCAGAGTGGCAGATAGTGCGCCGCGCCATCCACACCAGTGCAGATTTTGAATACTGCCGCAGCATGCTCATGTCGAAGGATGCCGTGCCACGGGCAGTTGCGGCTCTTCAGCAGGGGCAAGGCATTGTAACCGACACCACAATGGCTCTCTCCGGAATAAGCAGGGGGAGGCTCGATCCGTTCGGTATTGCTGCCAGCTGTCTTGTTGCCGATCCTGTTGTGGCAAAGTCAGCAAAAAAACTGGGTGTTACCCGCTCTCTTATGGCTATGCGGACTGCTGCCGCAGATCCGGAGAACGGCATCTTTGTCATCGGCAATGCACCGACAGCGTTATTTGAGCTCCTGCGTCTGGTTCGCGAAGAGAGGTTCAGGCCTGCCCTGGTTGTCGGGCTTCCGGTCGGCTTTGTCGGCGCTGCTGAGAGCAAGGAGCAGCTGGTGCGGGATGCAGAGGAATACGGTATCCCCTACATCACCAACAAGGGGCGCAAGGGGGGGTCGAACGTGGCAGCGGCGGTCATGAATGCGCTGCTGATACTGGCAGCCGGTTGAGATGAAAAAGCAACTCCGCCACGGGTACACCACCGGAGCCTGCTCTGCTGCAGCTGCAAAGGGTGCGGCGCTGCTATTGCGCGACCGGAAACCTGCAGAAACAGTTGCCATAACTCTTCCCCGCGGGGAAGTGGTTAGCTTCAGGTTGCACCGAGTTGAGCTCGATCGGGAGTCGGCCGTCTGCAGTGTCATCAAGGATGCCGGCGATGACCCGGATATTACCAACGGAGCGGAGGTGCAGGTCCGGTTGACCCTGACCCCGTCCTTGTCCCGCGCAGATAGGGCGAATGACATTGTTATTGAGGGTGGAATCGGTATTGGGAGGGTCACCAAGCCGGGGCTGGCAGTCCCTGTCGGCGAATGGGCCATAAACCCGGTGCCCCGTCGGATGATTGAGGCTGCTCTCAACGAAGTCTATCCGAGTAGCGATTCGCGATTCACGATTCGTGCTGAGATCTCCATTCCTGACGGAGAAGAACGGGCCAAGAAGACCCTCAACGCGCGTCTCGGAATAATCGGTGGGCTCTCCATCCTGGGAACGACCGGAATCGTCCGTCCCATATCGGCACAGGCATGGACCGACACCATCGATGCGGCCATCGACGTGGCCCGTGCCTGCGGTTGCGAGACCATTGTCCTTTCCACCGGTCGAACCAGTGAGATCGTGGTGCAAAAACGGCTTGGGATCGGGAAGTGCGGGACTGGCGATGCTCTTCCTGAAGAGGCGTATGTGATGATGGGGGACCATGTCGGCCATAGTCTGCGTGCCTGCAGCTTCAAAGGGGTGCGGGAGGTCGTCGTTGCGGGCCAGTTTGCCAAGCTCGTAAAGATCGCCTGCGGCCATGAACAGACCCATGTTACCTCATCTGAACTTGACCTGAGGATGCTTGCAGATTGGTTGCAGGATACAGATCCGGATTCCCCGATCGCAATGAATACGCTGCATGCAAACACCGCCCGTCAACTGCTTGAGGAGACAGGGGATGATCCGTTACTGGTTGCACTGGTTTGTGGACGGGCAAAATCATTTGCACGGCAGTTAGCTCGGGATGTTGAGGTAAAAGTTTTATTGGCAGGATATGCCGGCGAAGTGCTATATTTCGGGTGAAAATCAGCTGTTACTTATTTGATTCGCTATAGGGGAGGTTCATATGCCTCAGAAAATCTATCTGGTCGGAGCCGGAATTGCGGGGTGGGAAGGATTCGGAAGCAAGGCCCTGGAGGTTATGGCCAAGGCGGATGTTATGATAGGCCACCAGCGCCATCTTGACATCGTTCCGGATTTCAAGGGGGAGAAGATGGTGCTGGGGGACCTCTCCGTCATGCTCGACTTTCTCAAGAAGGCCGACAAGCAGGTGGTAGTTCTCGGATCCGGGGATCCGAATTTCTTCGGTATCGGCCGTTTTCTCCTGCGCAATCTCCCAAAGGAGCGTATCGAGATCTTTCCCAATGTCACCAGTGTCCAGTATGCCTTTGCCCGGATCAAGGAGCCTTGGGACGATGCGATCTTCGTTTCGGTGCATGGCCGGGGTCTGCAGCGGGCCATCGACCGGATCGTCGCATCGGAAAAGGTGGCGGTGCTGACCGACCAGACGAACACCCCGGCGGCAATAGCTCGGGAGCTGATCAGCCGTGGCGCAGAGGGTTATGACGCCTGGCTCTGCGAGGACCTGGGGCTGTTGACGGAGAAATTCACCAAGTCCGACGTAAAGGGGCTCCTTGAGCTGCCGGCTGCCGATCTCAATATCCTTATCCTGATCAAGGCCTGGGAACCGAACCTGGTCCACTACCCCTTGATCGGTATCGACGACGATGAGTTCTCAACCTCCAAAAAACTGATAACCAAGCAGGAGGTTCGGGCCGTAACCCTGGCCAAGCTGCGGCTCCAGGATGATCTTACCATGTGGGACATCGGTGCGGGGAGCGGCTCGGTATCGATTGAGGCCTCCAACCTGATGCCCAACGGCAAGGTCTTTGCCCTGGAGAAAAACCCGCAGTACCTCGGCTTTCTCCGTGACAACCTGAAGAAATTTGTGGCACGCAATGTCATGCTGGTGGAGGCATTCGCTCCGGAGGGGCTGGATGACCTTCCGGCACCGGACCGGGTCTTTATCGGCGGCTCTGGCGGGATGCTGGAAGAGATAATCGATGCCGTCGACAGGCGCCTCAAGCCCGAAGGGGTGATTGTTCTGAATGCGGTGACACTGGACACCCTTACCAAGTCGGTCGAATTCCTTGAGGATCATGGCTACACCGTGGAGGTCACCTGCGTCAATATTGCCAAGACCCGCGGCCTCACCGAGTACAAACTGTTCGAGGCGCATAACCCGGTTTACATCATTGCAGCGTCCAAGGGTGAAGAGTAGTGGCGCGGGTCTATGCTGTCGGCGTCGGTCCCGGAGACCCGGAACTTATCACCCGCAAGGCTGAGCGGATCATTCGTCAGGCAGACGTAATCTGTGCTCCCACCGGCAATGCCGATGCGGCGAGTTATGCCCTTGTCATCGTTGAGCAGTTCATCGATCGCAGCCGCCAGGAAGTTTCCAGCCAGGTCTTCCCAATGCAAAAGGATCAGACCGGGCTGGATGAATTCTGGGCGCGGGCTGCTGCTCAGGTGGCCGAACATGTCCGCGCAGGCCGCGACGTGGCCTTCATAACCATCGGCGACCCATTCCTCTATTCCACCTTTCTCTACCTCTACCGGATATTTCGTGCCGAGTATCCCGATATCGAGGTCGAGATCGTGCCGGGGGTTTCCAGCATCAACGCAGCTGCCGCTGCTGCCGGTATCCCTCTGGGGATGGGCTCGGAGCGGATTGCCATACTGCCGACCGTCTATGAGGAGAGCGAGCTGCGACAGACCCTGCGTGACTTTGATACCATCATCATGATGAAGGTTCACCGGGTCTTTGATCGCGTTTATCACCTGCTCAAGGAGTTGGGGCTTGAGAATAACGCAGTCTTCGTACGTCGTGTAGGCTCGGACAGGCAGGAAGTGGTCTTTGATCCGGCATCGCTTGTGGGGCGGGAGCTGGATTACCTGTCAATGCTGATAGTAAGCAAAAGCCCGTCATTTCCCTATCGTGAGGTGGACCATGCAGAGAGTACGTTTACTCATATTGACGCTGTTTGCCCTTTCCCTCTGTACCGTTATGCTGGCATCGGCCGCTGAAGAAGAGCTCTTGACTGAGGCCGCACCTGCAAATGTCAGCGAGATAGGTCGCTATCGACTTTTTGACGGGCAGTTTGCGGTGACTACCCTGAAGGGGCCGGACAGCGCAGAGAGGCACCTCTTCAGGATCGACACGGTTACCGGTAATGTCTGGATCGGCAAGCAGATCCAGTATGTCGACAAAAAGAGTGGTCGAATGGTGCAGCAGCGATACTGGGAGTTGTTCGAGCAGTATATTGAGGGGCCTGCAATAGCCCCGGTAAAGTGATGTATCGATATGAACATGCCGTCTGATACCATCGTCCATTTCGTCGGCGCCGGTCCCGGCGATGCCGAGCTTATCACCGTTAAAGGTGCTCGCCTTTTGCGGGAGGCCGAGGTGGTGGTCTATGCCGGCAGCCTGGTGGACCGGGAGCTGGTGAGGACCTATGCGCCGGACGCCCAGGTATGGGACTCGGCCGGAATGACCCTGGAGGAAACAACGCGGGTGCTGGCCGAGGCAGTTGCAGCAGGCCGAAGTGCGGTCAGGCTGCATACCGGGGACCCCTCCATCTATGGTGCCATACAGGAGCAGATAGCTGAACTGGACCGCCTGGGAATCGATTGCGCGGTGGTGCCGGGCGTCACCAGCGCCTTTGCCGCAGCAGCAGCGCTGAAGCAGGAGCTTACCCTGCCGGAGGTGTCCCAGACGGTTATCATTACCCGTCTTGCCGGTCGTACGCCGGTGCCCGAGCGGGAGAAACTCTCCGAGATTGCCAGACTCGGCGCCACACTGGTTATCTATCTCTCGGTTTCCATGATCGAACAGGTGGTTGCTGAGCTCCTGCAAGGGGCCTACACCCTTGAGACCCCGGTGGCTGTAATTTCAAAGGCATCCTGGCCCGACGAGCAGATCGTCGAGGGTCTTCTTGCCGACATAGCGGCAAGGGTTGAGACGGCAGGAATAGGCAAACAGGCGATAATCCTGGTAGGAGATGTGCTGCGGGCGCGACGTGAGGGGCTGGCTGCGGTGTCGAAGCTCTATGACGCCGGGTTCAGCCACGAATTCAGAACGGCGACCTGACAAAATGCGCGTCGCCGTCATAGCCATAACCCGAAACGGTGCCCGCCTGGCTGCCAGGCTGCGCGAAGGGCTGGGAAACGCCGAGCACTTTATTCTCAGCAAGTACCGCGGCCAGGCAGGAAAATCTTCCATCCCTTTTGACGGCGAACTGGGTGCACTGGTGAAGCGTCTCTGGCCGGAGTACCAGGGATTTGTATGCATCATGGCCACAGGTATTGTGGTCCGTATGATCGCACCGCTTATTGAAAGCAAAGAGAAAGACCCGGCAGTGGTGGTGATGGACGATGCAGGTCGCTTTGCCATCTCCCTGCTTTCAGGTCATCTGGGTGGCGCCAATGAGCTGGCCGAACGTTGTTCCGCCATCTGCGGCAGCAGGGCGGTCATCACCACCGCTACCGATGCAAACGACCTTCCATCCTTTGACATGATAGCAAAGAAGGAGGGGTGGCTGATCGACGACCTGAGACAGGTGAAGTTTCTGAATGCCTGCCTGCTGGATGGTGCTGAGATTGCCGCCGTGGACCCTACCGGCCATCTCCGCTTTCATCTTCAGGAAAAGGCTCGGCTGACACTCCATGAAACATTTATTGCTGCAATGAGGAGCGGCGCGGAAGGGATGGTGCTTGTAACCAACCGGGTTGTGCCGCTGCAGTTTCAGGCTGAACGCCTGTTGGTGCTCAGGCCGAAGAACCTGTTCCTCGGCATTGGCTGCAACAGAGGTACCACAGCGGAAGAGATTGAGGAAGTTGTCACGTCTCAGCTGAAGCGTCTCTTTCTCTCTTTCAAAAGTGTTGCTGCTATCGGTTCTGCCTCTGCCAAGGGTGATGAAAAGGGTCTGCTGGATTTTTCGGCAAAGACCGGGTTTCCGATCCGCTTTTTTGAAAATGATGAACTAAATACGATGGACGTTCCGTCACCACCTTCGAAGCATGCCCTGAAAGCCATCGGCGCAAACGGAGTTGCCGAGCCGGCAGCACTCCTTGCTTCCGGCGACGGGAAACTGCTCCTTGGAAAGGTGAAAAGCGGAAACGTGACACTGGCAATAGCGGAGCGTGCATGAGCAGATTAATGGTCGTAGGGATAGGACCGGGCGGTATGGAGCATATGACCATCGAGGCGCAGGGCGCCATCGGGTCTGCCCAGGTGGTTGTCGGCTACAAAACCTATCTTGACCTTGTGAGGCCGCTGCTCGCAGGGAAGGAGGTGCTTTCCTCCGGGATGCGGCAGGAGGCCACCCGTTGCCGCGAAGCCCTTGCGCGTGCAGCAGCAGGGTCCGATGTAGCGCTTGTCTCCGGAGGGGACGCCGGTGTGTACGGGATGGCCGGGCTTGTCCTGGAGTTGGCGGAAGGGATGGCGATCCAGCCTGAAATAGTCATCGTTCCCGGCGTATCCGCTGTGCAGGCAGCAGCAGCAGTACTTGGCGCACCACTGATGCACGACTTCGCGGTCATCTCACTCTCCGACCTGCTCACACCGTGGGAGCTTATCAGGACGCGGCTTGCCTGCGCAGCAGCAGCGGATTTCGTGATCGCCCTCTATAATCCGAAGAGCACCGGAAGGACCAGTCAGCTGGGCGAAGCCAGGGATCTGATCCTGGCAGAGCGCCTCGGGTCAACGCCTGTGGGAATCGTGCGTAACGCCTGTCGGCAGGGAGAAGAGAGGATTGTCACGAACCTCGGCGAGATGCTCAATCACAGAGTAGATATGTTCTCGCTGGTCATTATCGGCAACTCTGCCACCCGCATTGACAAGGCGGGGAGGATGGTGACGCCGCGGGGGTATGAGACATCGGGTAACAGGGGATTGGGGATCGGGGGTGACAAAAGAGATAATGCCGATGCCGTTTCCCAGGCCAAGGATCCCTCTCCCAAAGCGGTTATGTTCTGTGGCACCGGATCGGATGTGGGTAAATCCGTTCTTGCTGCGGGGTTTTGCCGTATTCTGGCAAATCGTGGCGTAAAGGTTGCCCCGTTCAAGTCACAGAACATGGCGCTCAATTCGGCGGTCACTCCCGAGGGTGGCGAGATCGGACGTGCCCAGGCAGTACAGGCAGAGGCATGCAGGCTCCCTCCACATACCGATATGAACCCCGTACTGCTGAAGCCCTCGTCCGATACCGGTAGCCAGGTGATCGTCCAGGGGCGACCGGTGGGTAACATGCAGGTGACAGAGTACACGGCCTACAAACCGATGGCGTTTGAGAAGGTGCGAGAGAGCTTTGACCGGCTTCGTGCGGCCTATGAATGCATAGTCATCGAGGGGGCGGGGAGCATAGCCGAAATCAACCTTAAGGCCCATGACATCGCAAACCTTAAGGTCGCTGAAATGGCCGATTGCCCGGTACTGCTGGTAGCGGACATCGACCGCGGCGGAGTCTTCGCCCAGATCGTCGGCACCTTTGCACTGCTCGAACCGGACGAAAAGCGGCGTGTTGCCGGGGTGCTGATCAACAAGTTCCGTGGAGATCCGAGCCTGCTTGGCCCTGGTATTGAGGCGGTCGAGAGGATCACCAAAATCCCGGTGCTGGGAGTAGTACCCTGGTTCAGCGGGTTCAGCCTCCCGGAAGAGGACAGCGTGGCCCTGCAGCGGAGAGCCAAGGTGGTCCGTATCCGTCCGCTTCGCGAGAAACTCTCCGTCGGAGTGATAAAACTCCCCCGCATCTCCAACTACACCGATTTTGATTCGCTGGAAAACGAGCATGATGTGGCGCTTCACTATATCGAAACTCCTGATCAACTGGCAGGTATAGATCTCCTGATCCTTCCGGGGAGCAAGGCGACCATCGCCGATCTTGGGCATCTTGTTCAGAGCGGGCTGATAGATGCGATACGAGTGTATTCAGGACCGGTAATTGGGGTTTGCGGTGGCTACCAGATGCTGGGCAAGCTGGTGCTGGACCCGGATGGGGTGGAATCTACCGTCCACCATGCCGAAGGTATCGGGCTGCTGGATGTGGTGACGGTTATGCGGCCAGAAAAACAGACTCATCAGGTAACGGCTACCCTGCAGGAAGCAGGCAGGCTCTTTGCCCCCTGTCGCAGCGGTTCGCTGACCGGATACGAGATTCATATGGGTGAGACCCTGTTGGGGGATGAGGTTAGTCCTTTTGCACAGATTTCGAGCCGTTCCGGAGAAAAGGCAGAGATTCTTGAAGGTGCAGTGTCGAAAGATAACCGGGTAATGGGTACCTACCTTCACGGCATTTTTGACAATAGCGGATTCAGGAGCGCACTGCTCAACCGTCTGCGTCGCCAGAAGGGACTTTCAACGGTTACACCGGTCAGAAACAACATTGATCCACTGGATCTCCTTGCCTCACATCTTGAGAAGTGCCTGGATATCCCCGGCATCCTGCGGCTCTGCGGATTGGAGCAGTGAGCGCCTTTGCCCCTCAGATGCTTCTGGGAGCCGTTATTCTGGATCTTCTTCTTGGGGATCCCCGGTGGTTGCCTCACCCTGTGGTTTTTATCGGGCGCCTGATCGGTCGGCTGGAGTCGGTTCTTCGCAGGATGGTTTGCAATGAGCGTCTGGCAGGTCTGCTCCTGCTGGTTCTGACCGTCGGGATCAGCTCAGGAGCGGCCTATCTCCTTCTCCGTTCTGCTGCGCTTGTTCACCCACTGGCTGAAGACGCACTGGTGATATTCCTTGGCTACACCTGTCTGGCTGCTCGTTCATTACATGCTGAATCTGCAAAAGTCATGGAGTTCCTGGGTTCCGGAGACCTTTCCGGAGCACGGAAGGCATTGTCGATGATCGTTGGTCGCGATACGGAGGATCTTCACGAGTCGGAGATTTGTCGCGGTGCGGTGGAGACCGTGGCAGAGAATACCTCCGATGGGGTCATTGCCCCGCTTTTCTTCCTCATGATAGGGGGGCCGATCCTGGCGATTGCATACAAGGCTGTTAACACCCTCGACTCCATGGTCGGTTATCGAAATGAACGTTACCTTTATTTCGGCTGGGCGTCGGCACGTTTCGATGATCTGTGCAACTGGATACCTGCACGTCTCACCGGTTGCCTCATGGTTCTGGCCGCACCTCTGTTGAGGCTTTCGGGTTGCGGTGCGTGGAGGATCATGCGTCGCGACGGTCGCAACCATTCGTCTCCCAACAGCGGGATTCCGGAGGCTGCTGCTGCCGGTGCACTTGGGGTGCAGCTCGGCGGGGTGAACCGGTACTTTGGCAAGCCAGTGTTCAAGCCAACCATAGGTGATTCGTACAGGCCACTCGATATAGGCTCCTGGCGCGGCACCGTGCGCCTTATGTACGGATCGGAGCTCTTGATGGTTCTGGGATGGCTGGGTCTTCGATTTATCTGCAAGGGATCTCCCCTATGACGAGCCATGAGCATGGTGGCAATGTCTTTGCCGTCGCACGGCATCTTGGGGTGAGCCCTGAGGAACTGCTCGACTTTTCGGCAAGCATAAACCCTCTGGGGATGCCGGTTGCCGTGCGCGAGGCTATCATCAGCGGGGTTGACCGGCTTGTGCATTATCCTGATGCCTATGCTCAGCCGCTTCGCGAGGCGCTTGCAGAGCATCACTCTCTGGAGCCTTCTCAGATAACAGTCTCAAACGGCACAACCGAACTGATTTACCTTCTCCCACGCCTTTTGCCCGGTGAACGGGCACTCATCATTGCTCCCGCATTTTCAGAGTATGCCAATGCGTTGACTGCAGCAGGCTGGGATGTTAAGTATCACTCTCTTAGCGCAGAAGATGGCTTCACTCTTGATCTTGCTTCTCTCGAAAAGCGCCTTTCAGAAGGGTTTGACCTCCTTTTTTTCTGCAATCCGGGGAATCCAACGGGGAGACTCTATTCCAGAGACGAAATAGGAGCAGTTGCAAATATCTGCATTCGTTGCGGGACGCTTATGGTTCTGGACGAGGCATTCATCGATTTCTGCGAAGAAGAGGCGTCCATGGTAGCGAATTTTGTAAGCGCAAGCAAAGGGATTGTCCTCCGCTCCATGACCAAGTTTTATGCGATTCCCGGTCTGCGACTTGGGTATGCCGCTGCTTCAGAGGGTCTATCTGCCCGACTTGCAACGTTGCGCGGGCCATGGAGCGTCAATGTCCTGGCCCAGGATGCTGGAATGGCAGCCCTTTCTGATACGGATTTTCGCCGGCGCAGCATTATACAAGTTTCTGTGGAACGTGAGAATTTACGGGAAAGGCTTTCCGCCATTCCAGGGCTTAAAGTATTCAAGGGAGGGGCAAATTACCTTCTCCTGAAACTCTTGCGTGGCAAATCGGCGGCATGTGTGAGGGAAGAACTGCTTTTTCACCGTATACTCATTCGCGATTGCAGCTCTTTCCATGGACTGGATGGCAGATTTATCAGGGTAGCGGTCCGCTCTGCTGGCGAGAACATCAGGCTCACTGCCTCAATTGCAGAGATCCTGGGCAAAGCATAGTGTAGCGGCAGACTAATGCATGAGCCGGTAGTTTGACCTTTTCGGCGTTGTTGCGAAATCCCTGCTTCCGTCGTTCCCACGAACAATTTCAGTATATGGGAGTACAGTTCTCCTGTCGGGAATCTTTACATTATCAATGTGATGCTGTTTGCTGTTGTAGCTAAATTGCTTAATTGTATATGTTGTTTGAATGTGGTGCGATATTTGCTTGACATATTGAGGTGCATTTTGTGCAGAAGCATAGATTGAAATCTTGATCAATTGCACGTATCCTTAGTTTATAGATTGCTTGCGGGGAGGAAGATCGTATGGACAAAAGAAAATATTCCAGGGTTTCGTTTCACGCACCGGTCTATATTAGTGGTCGTGGAAAGACCTATGCGGGCGAGGTGGAAAATGTCTGCCATGGTGGGATGTTTGTAAAGACATACGGCGACTTTGAGTCCGGCGATCAGGTGCTTGTAACGGTCAACTTCCAGGAGGGGAGTTCAAAACTCTCGGTTACCATACCAGGTTGCGTAGCCCGCCAGGCATCCGAAGGAGTGGCCCTCTCTTCACCGCATATAGATACTCACTCGCTGATCCACTTTGAATATCTGCTTGCCAGCAATAACAGCAGGCGTGAACAGCTTATGACGGATTTCATCGACTATGTGACAACTGAGCAGGAACGCCACATGCTCTGATTATTACTTGTCAGCTGGCTTTCGCCATGTTGCGGAAACCGTCGCAGGTTTGTACAATCTCCAACTTGCCACTGCCAAGAAATCCTATGGCAGACATGCATCAAATCCCTTAGTACAACCATAGAGACTTCTTATGATGTGCGTTACGACTCGCCAGGTCAGTGTCGTGCATTGTGAATGTGAAGTTGACGGGCCAGTCGCTCCATCTCTGAGTCAGTCAGGTAACCGGCATTTACAAAGAAATCTCCAATTCTCTTCTGACATGAGCGCTGGTAGGCGAGGAGCTGTGAAAGTTGATGTCTGGTCAGCAGCCCGTGGCGTATCGCCTTGTCTCCGAAATGGCCGGTATGTTCTCTGCAATAGAGCACCATCCTTACCGCTTCATCGGAAAGCCAGCCCCAGTTGCGGGCGATACGGCCCAGAGGTGGCCGCTGTTTTCTTTGCCAGACGATTGCCGAAAGGATGGCCTGATACGGGATGATTCCCAGGTAGTAAAGATATCTGCCTGTTTCCAGTCGATGTGAAGGGAGGTCACCCGTATGGTAATGCGGATTGCCGAATTCTTTAGCAGTATTTTTGGTTGCGTGCCGTTTGGGGTGCCTGGGGACGAGGTTCAAATCACGTTTGCGAACGAATGAAGAGAGGATCTGGTAAGCTTCGGTAACACGATGGAATGCTTCTGACGCCCCTGCCTGCTCCTGATGGTTTCCGAAGATGACATCGGGGTGAGTTTCGCGAGCCCTGCGCCTGAAGGCGGCCTTCACCCCCTCCGTTTGCAGGTAGGAGAAGAATTCTTTTGTCAGGTCAACATCCATGCCAAAAAGCACATGGCCGGCACTTCGAAGGTCAGTGTCACAATATTGACCGTTCATCATCGCCTCTCCCACGATAGTACAGCATGATGTATACTACAAAATGCCCTGCTCTGCAAGATGGCGCGGCATTCTCTTGACAACAGAGACCTCCTGTTTATTATTGTGCTGGTTCAACACTCTCGATCTGCACTGTTACTCGGTAATGTTGGTGGAGAAATGGTTATATGGTAACAAAAAGATGGTTCATTACTCTGGGTGCGATATTTTTTCTGGCTATTTCAGCCGCTGGATGCCGACAGGAAGCAGGGTCCACTCGGGGAGAGAGCCGTCGCCTTCAGGTGATCACCACGCTCTTTCCGATATACGATATTGCCCGATCAATTGCAGGCGATAAGGCCGAGGTCCTACTCCTGATCCCGCCAGGCACTGAGCCGCACAATTATGAACCAAGGCCCGACGACATCGTCAGGATCAATCGGGCCGGTCTTTTCATTTATACCAACCGTTACATGGAGCCTTGGGCCGATAAGCTGATCCAGGGCGCAAACAGGCAGGGACCGCTCGTTGTGGACGCGAGTTCAGGCCTCACTTTGGTTGCTGCGGCGGGTGGTGACTCCCATGACCACGGTCACGCAGATGTTGAGGGCGCCGGTAAGGAGAATGCAGGTCGCATGGACCCTCATGTATGGCTGGATTTGGAAAACGCCGCTCAAATGGTAGATACAATCCTTGCCGGTTTTGTTGCCAAAGCTCCTGCAGACCGCGCCTATTTTGAGTCCAATGCCTCTGCATACCGCAGGAAGCTTTTGGATCTTGACCGTCGTTACAAGGCGACTCTGGGGAATTGTCGTACCCGCACCCTTCTTCACGGCGGGCATTATGCCTTTGGATATCTTGCAACGAGGTACGGACTCGATTACTTGGCTGCAACGGGAGTTACTGCTGATTCCGAGCCTACCCCGGCTCGCCTGGCAGAGCTGGTGAAAAAGGTGCGTCGTCTGGGGCTCAACGCCATATTCGCCGAAGAGCTGGTTTCTCCACGGGTTGCCGAAGCTATAGCCGATGAGACAGGTGCACAGGTGCTGAAGCTCCATGCAGGCCATAACATAAGCAGCGACGAGCTGACAAGGGGGGTTACCTTCCCGTTACTAATGGAAGACAATCTTGCAACACTGGCACGGGGGCTACAATGTCGCCAGTGATAGAGGTAAACGGTCTCTACTGCCGCTACGGGGCAACCCATGCACTGAGCGATGTGAGCTTTCGGGTGGAGCCAGGAGACTATGTCGGAATAGTGGGACCGAATGGCTCCGGCAAAAGTACGCTTATCAGGGCGATTCTGGGGCTCGCTGACCTGGAGGAAGGGGATGTGAAGTTGTTTGGAAGATCTCTAAGAGAGTTTAACGACTGGCAGCAGGTAGGCTATCTTCCCCAGCATTTGAACCTCTTCAATCCTGCATTCCCGGCCACGGTTACTGAAGTGGTGAGGCTGGGCCTCTTGGCGGGCAAGCGTTTTCCTCGACGGATCGACCGGGCAGACGCGGAAAAGGTGGACGAGATCCTCGAACAGATGGGAATAATCGATCTGCGACGCCGGATGATTGGTGAACTCTCAGGCGGTCAGCAACAGCGGGTTCTCCTCGCAAGGGCACTGGTTAATCAGCCCAGCCTGCTGATTATGGACGAACCGACTGCAGCACTTGATCCCGAAACCCGCGAGAAGTTCTACTCATTTCTGGTCGAAATCAACCGTGATCGTGCGACTACCGTACTCCTCATCACCCATGATTCAGCTACCATAGGCGGTTGTGCCTCCAAAATGCTCTACCTGGACAAGCGGCTGATATTCTTCGGGACATTCCACGAATTCTGCTCATCCCCGGAGATGACGAACCATTTTGGTGGGGCTTCACAGCACCAGATCTGCAGCCTTCACTGATGCGAATTCGGCAAAAGTCAAACTGCTGCGCCACGCTTCATACATCGTCGTTGTGACGTACTTTGTTTGTACGACTAACTTCTCAGGATTCACAAGACTTGCATATGGAGCTCTTTCAGATTCGCGGTGAATTGACGTGAGGGTTTATTTATGGACATAGCAGAAACCCTATCCTATGGCTTCATGCAGCGAGCGCTACTGGCCGGTTCCCTTATCGGGATTCTCTGCGCAGTACTTGGATGCTTCCTTGTCCTCAGGCGTCTCTCGCTGATAGGCGACGGACTTGCTCACGTCACGTTCGGCAGCGTGGCACTCGCGCTCTTTCTTAAATTTTACTCTGCAGCAGCCCTTCTTGTCTCCCTGCCGGTGGTGATGCTCTGCTCACTTGGCATACTGCGACTCTCGGAACGTGCACGGCTTACAGGCGATACTGCCATTGGTATCGTCTCCTCGCTGGGGATCGCGGTAGGGGTCCTGCTGGCAAGCCTTGGAGGGGGCTTCACCGTAGACCTGTTCAGCTATCTGTTCGGCAGCATCCTGTCAATAAGTAGGGCCGAGGTCATGCTTGCAGTGGCTCTCTGTGTAATAGTCCTGGGGCTTGTAACCTTCTTCTACCACGAATTGGTTGCGATTACATTCAATGAGGAGTTGGCGCGGGTTTCTGGGATTCACACTGGTCGGATCAGCGCGCTGTTGGTTCTGCTGACGTCTTTGACAGTGGTGCTGGCCATGAAACTTGTGGGGATCATGCTTATATCAGCACTTCTGATTCTTCCGGCAGCATCGGCTTTGCAGGTTGCGAGGGGTTTTCGGACAGCCCTGTTGCTGGCCGCGTCGCTCGCGGTACTGGCCGTTGTGTCCGGTGTTTTTGTCTCAGTTGCCATGAACCTGCCCACTGGCGCCACAATCGTGCTGGTCAACTTTGGCATTTTTGCCCTTCTCTTTATCGTCAAGAGGCTGATATCGAGAAATTAAAGGGCCTCCGGCAGCCTCTTCTCAGGAATTGTGAATGAATAGTATGGTCAACAGCGCTCCTTAGGGGAACATGGGGGGGAGAGACGTCAGCCGCCACCCTGACGGTTTGGCATCCGGGTAGAACTCCCACTGCTCTGTGTCAGTCATGGTTTTTATCCTGGTTGCGTTTTTCATGTGGTACTGGTACTCCACAGTCACCGTTGCTTTTTCACGTTCCGGCGAGAGTTCCACCTGTTTGATCTTGTAATCGACTATCTTCACCGAATCGAAGACACTCGCACGCTCAAGGAATGCTGATCGGAGCGCCTCGACCACGTAGGCCGCGGAACTATTCGTTTCCTGCCAGCGGATCATCCGATGGTATTCCTGTACTCTGTCTTCGAGATTCTGTTGGTTCTGCTTCCAGGATGCACAGCCAACAAGAATGAGAGCAGTTGCCATCACCATCATTGTACATCTAGTAACTTTAGTGTAGGTCATTGTTTCCCCTTGATGAATCGGATAAGTTCCTCTGCTAGGCCGTATCGGCCGAATGGGGGAATCAGGTAGAATCCTCCCACTCGGGTATGCACTTCTGAAATAAATTCTTTCGCTATCTCGACTCCTTCCCTAACGCCCGCCTCTTTTTCCTTTCCCTTCATCCGCTGTCGTATTTCATCTGGAATGACAATCCCCGGGACCTCGTTGTGGAGGTATTCGCAGTTCCGTTCGCTGACGAGAGGGAGAATCCCCGGGAGAATCGGTATCACCAGGTGATTGGTCTGCTCAAGCATTGCAAAAAGCAGCAGAGGGTCGTAGACCGGTTGTGTCTGAGCGAAGCAAGCGCCAGCAGCTACCTTCTTCTCCAGCCTGGCAACCTGAACCGGCAGTTTTGGTGAATTTGGATTAAATGCGCAGCCAACGGTGAAACCGGTACCATGGCCGATGGGTTGGCCAAGCGAATTGATGCCGGCATTAAGGTCGTTCATCAGTTTGATGAGGCCGAAGGAGTTCAGATCAAAGACCGATGAAGCCCCGGCCTGATCGCCGAGTCGCGCCGGGTCTCCTGTAACTGCAAGGATGTTGCGGATGCCGAGGATGCTGGCACCCATAAGGTCCGACTGTAAACCCAGGAGGTTTCGATCCCGGCAGGTTATATGGGCGATGACCTCAATTCCCACCTCATGCTGTATCAGGTTTCCCAGTGCGATGTTGCCGAGCCTTACTTTTGCCAGCGGGTTTTCTGCCAGGTTGATGGCATCTGCTCCTGCCTCTTTGAGTACACGGCTGCCGGCCAGCACTTTGCTGAAATCCATGCCGTGAGGTGGGTCGAGTTCAACGGTTATGATCGGCCGTTTCCCCCAATCGGCCAGAAATCCGTGGGATGCAGTCGGTTCTTTATGGCAGGTGGCTATCGTAGATATAATGCTCCGCTTGACGCGTGTCGCCGGCAGTATCCCCTTCAGTCGTGCCGCGGTTGAGTGTATATGCTCAGGCGTGGTACCGCAGCAGCCTCCCACGAGTGTGGCGCCGGCGGCTACCATCTCTGCGGCCATTCCGGCAAAGTACTCCGGTGTGCAACGATAGATGTGCCGGCCTTCAAGATACTCGGGAAAACCGCTGTTGGCAAATGCCGCAAGTGGGAGGTCGGTTGCTGCCGCCAGCCGCTGAATGGTGCGAAGTACTTCCAGAGGTCCCGCCCCGCAGTTTGCTCCGATCATGTCGGCACCGGCAGCGGTGAGCTCACGGGCAACCTGTTCGACGTCAAAGCCCGCAGCAGTCCGGCCTCCATCCAGAAATGCCATGCTGGCAACGATCGGCAGGCCAGTCGCTTTGGCTGCTGTCAGGGCGTTCCTGATCTGGGCAAGATCGGAAAAGGTCTCAAGGAGCAAGAGATCTATACCACCCTCAGCAAGGGCGTTTACCTGCACTTGAAAGATTTCCTGCTGTTCCGAGTCTGAAAGCTCCCGCTCCTCACCTTTAAGCCTTAGCAGCGGACCGACCGATCCGGCTACGAGTGCACGCCCCCCTGCTGCCTTACGGGCGATGACCGCTCCCTGCCTGTTAATCTCTTCAACCTTTCGTTCAAGACCGATCGGTTGTAGCCGCGTGTAATTGGCTCCGAAGGTGTTAGTTTCGATAAGCTGGGCGCCGGCAGCCAGGTATGCGGCGTGGAGCTCAAGTACCAGATGGGGGTGGACGAGGTTCAGGTGCTCGAAGTTGGCCTCTAGCCCTACCCCTTTTGAATAGAGCATGGTGCCAATTGCGCCGTCCCCTACCAGGACATCATATATCAGTCGGTCTCTCAGGTTCATGTGATCTGCCAGCTCTTTTGCTGGTCTTTTTTCGCGATTTTGCTAGTATACCAGGTTATGCAATACACCGACATCAAGCCGGATGGGGCTGCTGCATCCGAAGGAGTGATCATGCTGCATGAAGCAATGAACTGGTTGGTAACCACCATAGGTGCCATGGGATATCCCGGAATATTTCTCCTTATGGCGATGGAGAGCTCAATCATCCCGGTACCGAGCGAGCTGGTTATGCCTCCAGCCGGCTATCTGGCGCAACAGGGAGAGATGAACATGGCCGTTGCCATTCTCTGCGGAACTATCGGGAGCCTGGTTGGTGCATACGCCAACTATTTTGCCTCTCATTACCTTGGTCGTCCGCTGGTCCTTCGCTACGGGAAGTATGTCGGGATCACCCCCCACAAATTTGCAAAAGTGGAGGCATTCTTCCACAAACATGGCGAGATTTCAACCTTCATCGGTCGCCTGCTGCCGGTTGTTCGTCACCTGATCTCGATCCCTGCCGGACTTGCCGGTATGAACCATCTACGGTTTTCCATCTATACCCTGGCAGGCGCCGGGATCTGGTGCACCATCCTCGCATATATCGGCTACATAATAGGCAAAGAACAGGCACTTATACTGCGATATTCCCACCAGGCGCTGGTTGGGGTGGTTATCTTCAGCGTGATTCTTATAGCGGTATACGTGTGGGTGCAGCGGAGGAAGGGAGTGTCTGCACCGGATTAAGCTCTGGAGGTTTATTGATGAAACCTCGGAAATTCAACCATTTCAGAACGATTTCTAAAGCTGTAATGCATTAAGTCGAAAAGGTAACAGATGAGATCATAGCCGCAATCAATTTCGGACCAGGAAATATCGAGCGATGATCGATCCTCCAATAGATAGATACACCAATAGACCCGGTGAATTGCTTCGATTGCTGGTACTGGTGGGCTGTTTGTCGTTCATCACTATCATTGCCATGTCCAGTTACAGCACCTATCATTACAACTCAAACAATATACTCAAACATGCAGAAGAGGATGCCGTAAACATCTGCACGGCGCTTTCAGATCTGGAAAAACCGATACTCTTTTCATCATCTCCTGACGGAAGAACTCTCCCATCCATTACTCCCGACGAAATTCCTGGGCTCGACAAGCGTCTCAGGACCTTCCTGAAACCATTTAACATCGTAAAAATAAAAGTATACAGCACTGACAAGCAGATCCTCTTCAGTACGGAAAGGGAGATCATCGGGAAAATTGACAGCGACAATGTGCGCCTGCAGTCAGCCTTGAAAGGGTCCATCGATACTCATGTTGCGAGTAAACCGGAATTCAGGGACCTCGCTGACGAACTCATCATTAACGTGAAAGTGGTTGAAACCTACGTCCCCATTCGCGACAGAGAGCAGAATATCATCGGCTGTTTTGAGATCTACGTCGATGTGACCAAATACTACGATGAGATACAATATGCAGTCGTATATTCTTCACTGGTGCTCAGTGTCATCATATTTGCAGTATTTTCTATCATCTATATACTCATGCGTAAATCCACGGAACAGCTCAAGGTTGCCCAGGCAAAACTCGAGGAACTGGCGATTACCGATGCACTCACCGGACTCTTCAACCGGCGGCACATCATCGAACGTTCGCGGGAAGAACTTTTCAGAATAGCACGTCTGCCGAAGCCGCAGGCCTATATCTCCGCGCTTGGCTTCATCATGATTGACGTAGACAACTTCAAGTCCATAAACGATACTCACGGCCACATTGCAGGGGATGAGGTTCTTATCGCATTTGCGCAGCTGACAAAAGGTGTGTGCCGTCAATACGATATGGTTGGTCGTTATGGAGGAGAGGAGTTTCTGGTTGTCCTTCCCGGTATTCCTGTTGCAGAAATACGTGACATTGCCGAACGCATACGGAATGCCATCAGTCGGCATGACTTTGATGTCGAAGGGAAGGCGATACGGGTGACTGTCAGCGCAGGGGTCTCATTCTGCCGCGCAGGAGAGACGGAGATATTTCAGGCCCTGAAGAGGGCAGACGAAGGGCTTTACCTGGCCAAGCGGAGCGGTAAGGATAGAGTCAGTACGGTAGAGGAAGAACTCGTTGACCCAAGATGAAAATTACACGGCACTCCGATCTTTCATGAAAATAAGCCGTGCAACCGGCATTGTATCGAGTGGCAACTCCTCATATAAAAGGATTTCCCCCGGCTCTGAATGAAAGAGCCTCTGCAGTTCTCCCGGTTGGAGAAAATGGAGCGGATTCGACGGCCCCTGCGCTCCCGATACCGACAGGATAGTCTCCGCAAGGAGTAACCCGCTGGGTGAAAGAGCTGCAACGCACCGGCTGAACAGTTCACGGATCAGGAAATTGATGTTCAGGATCAGATCGAATTGCCCATCGATCTGAAACCGCTCAAGGTCTGCGTGTAGCCATTCAATGGTCACCCCTTCTGCATCCGCCCTTTGATGCCCCTTTGCAAGTGCTACCTCCGAGATATCCACCCCGGTAACGCTGAACCCGTTCTTTGCCAGGAAGATCCCGTTTCTTCCCTCTCCGCAGGCCAGGTCCAGGGCCCTTCGGCCTGGGCAGAGCGACAGCAGTCGAGGAAGTTCTTCCCTCAGGATTTTCGAAGGGGTCATTCCCATCAGGTAGCCATCAACCTGATACCGTTCGTTCCATCTCTTCCTTTCCGACTCCATGCGTCCCTTTCTCAGATCTCTATGATGTCAGGATCGTTTTCGCTCTGCACCACCCGCCATTCGTTTATCACAGGGTCGAAATCGGCTATCTTTTCCAAGGGGGCCTTCATGTATCTCCCGCAGGCAGTCACGGCGATCTCTCCGTCCGGCAGGAGTATCTCTCCGGTACCTTTAAAGATCCGCCTGTTCTCCTCGATCAGTCGCCCGACAACCTTCAGTTCCAGATCAAGTGGAATCGGTTTCCTGTACTCCAGTGACAGCTCAAGGGTTATCCCCCAGAAGCCGTCGCTCTTGCCGATCATTACGGCCCGACCGATGGTTTCATCGAGTATGGCCGAGGCAATTCCGCCGTGGAGCCTGCCGGGGTAGCTCTGATGCTCGGCCGAGGGGGTGAAGAGGGCGATGAGCTCATTCTGGTCGGTCTCATAAAAGGAGGCCTGCAGGCCGAAGCTGTTTTTCAAGCCGCAGACAAAGCACATCTTCGAATTGTACTGTTTAGCGGTGACCTTGTGTCGACGCTTTGTATCGGTACTCTGTTCGGTCATGAAAGGTTCCTCGATCTCAGGCCGTTACTCTCTCTGGGCGATGATGGCGTGCGAATAGGATGGGAGCTCAATGAGATCGCATCGTTTGAATCCTGAATCCTGCAGCATGCTCGTGGTTTCGTCGATGGTGTAGGTCCGGCCGTTATAGGTGTTGACCATCATATGGAGATCGTACAGGGAGCCGAAGGAATTTCCGTCTCTGAAAAAGTCGTGGATGCTCACTCTGGCATCCTCTTTGAGCAGATGCTTTAGCCGGCAGATAATCCCGCGAATCTCCGGTTCACTGTAACAGTGGATGAAATTCGAGAGCAGAAGAATAGAGGCGCAGCCTCTCATCTGGGCAACGAAGTCATTGCACTCATCCATGTCCGCAAGGTTGCAGGGATGAGTGGTGATGCCGGACTCTTCACAACCCGATCCATGGATTGCAATGACATCCGGGAGGTCGCACGCCACAGCGTTCCATCCGGGGTATCTCTTGAGAAACTCCTTAAGGTACGTTCCGTCGCCTGCGCCGCAATCGATGATCATTCCGGTTTCCGGGAGGCAGGGGATGGCGTCCCAGAGCTCTTTTGAGCGAACGAGGGCAGCCTCGCTCATCGCCTTCTGGTAGAGGCTCAACCTCTCCCTGTACTCATCTTGCGGCTGGTCGGTGACTTGGCTTTGCTGCCCTTTGCTGAGAACATCTCCCAGGCCTCTCCATTTATCCATAAGTCGATTCTCGAATTCAAGGACATTGCGCTGGCTCAGTTCGCTCCCTCTCAGGAGATACTTCCGTGCAAAACGTGAGAGATGGAGCTGTTCTTCATGGTTTTCCAACATGCCGATATCGACAAGAGCGGATACGAACCTCCTCCCCTCGTCCTTATTCATCTCGATTGTCTCAAGGAGTTGATCGATTGTGCATCGCTTATTCCCGACGATGTCGATTATGCCGGATGAAACGGCCTGGATGACCACAGAGAGGGTTCTGTAGCCGGTCACCATGTCACAGAAGGTCTTATATGAGCCGTCTGAGGGGAGTATCCTCATTTGCTATCCTCGGTAATCTATTGGGTTGCTGTATGTAGAGAAACTGTGGCCGAGAATACCCTGAGCCTGGAAGGAACAGAAGCAGATAAAGCATAACCCCTGATTTTAAACGGATCAGGGGTTATGCTTTAACACAGGATAGATGGAAATAGACCTTATTTTTATTTACTTGGGCACCTTCTCCCAGTCTTCCAGAAACTTCTTTATCCCCGCATCGGTCAGCGGGTGCTTGGCCAACTGGAGCATTACGCTGTAGGGAATGGTTGCAACATCGGCGCCGATGAGTGCAGAGTTGAGCACGTGTATGGGGTTTCTCACGCTGGCGACAATGATCTCCGAGGTGTAGCCGTAATTGTCGAAGATCGTCCTGATCTGGCCGATTATCTCCATTCCGTCCTGGGAGATGTCATCCAGCCGCCCCACAAAGGGGGATACGTAGGAGGCCCCTGCCTTGGCCGCCAAAAGGGCCTGCATAGGCGTGAAGATCAGGGTTACGTTGGTCTTGATCTTCAGTGCTGTGAGCTCTTTGGTCGCCTTCAGCCCTTCCGGAGTCATCGGGACCTTGACCACTATGTTCTTGTGGATCTTGACCAGTTCCTTTGCCTCTTTCACCATCCCCTTGGCGTCAAGGGAGATGACCTCTGCCGAGATCGGGCCGTCCACTATGGAGACGATCTCCTTGATAACTTCCTTGAACTTGCGCCCTGACTTTGCGATAAGGGAAGGGTTGGTGGTGACGCCATCCACCAGACCGAGTTCATGGGCCTCGCGGATCTCGTTGACATCTGCCGTATCGATGAAAAATTTCATGGTTCCTCCGTGTTATGGGCGTAATGCCTCTTTTTCGCTTTTCTCCAGCTGTTCGCGGTATTTCTCCAGGCACTCCATGGAGCAGAAGTAGACCCGCTCCCCTTCGACCTTTCCGATGACTGCATCTTCCTTGAGGACATAGACTCCGCAGACCGGATCCTGCACTGCCTCGTCCACCGGTGGTTTTATCTGCTCTTCGACCTTCTTCTGGGCCATAAACCCCTTGACGATTCTGAAACCCACATAGATAAGAACAAGCCAGATAAGCATCCGCATGTTGATTATTCCTGAAGCCTGGAAACGCGCCCCGTATCTGGTGCATTACTCAGAAGTTTTGCCACGGTCATGCCGAGGCAGGGGTGGATGAGGTCTGGGGCGATCTCTGCAAGCGGTTCGAGCACAAAGCGCCGTTCGTGGAGTAGTGGATGCGGGATGCACAGTTCAGGGCTGTCGAGAGTCACATTGCCGTACAACAGAATGTCCAGATCCATCCGGCGCGGCCCCCAGTGGATCTCCCGTGTTCTCTGGAAAATGTCTTGTTCGATTCTCTGCAGCTCTGCCAACAGCTCTTTCGGTGCAAGCCCTGTTTCCAGGCGAAGAACGGCGTTAAGGTAGTCGTCCTGGGGTGGTCCCACCGGCTCGGTTTCGTAGAAGCTCGAAAGTGCGGTTATCTTGGAGAGTGGAAGCTTTCCGATCTCTGCCACTGCCCTCAGAAGGTTAAGTTCCAGATCACCCTGGTTGGAGCCGAGGGCTATATACGCCGAATGTGTCACCGGGCGATTAGAGCATAAACGAATGGTTTTTTCAACTGTTGACGGAAGAAACGGGTAAGTGTACGGCCAGCCAGACGGTCTGCACCTTCGGGTCTGTCCAGGTGACGCGGTGGCGCTGGCGGGAGGGGATCATAATGTAATCGCCGGGTCTCATACGGAGAGGGATGGTGTGTTCGTAGAAAAGGAGGTCTGCCTCTCCGGAGAGAAGCAGGATCCATTCATCCCACTCCTGATCATACCACTCACCTTCGGGCGTTGCCTGACCTTGGGATATGATCCTCTCTATGCGAACCCCGCCATTATCAGACAGCGTCTGGAATATCTCATTGGTCAAACTGTCGGGGAGATCTGCAAAAATGTTGTCCAATGTATGCGCCTCCTAAAACATCTCCAGTATTTTCCACCAAACGGCAAGAGAGAGGAAGGAGAGCGGGATTCCTGTCCCCAGCATGAGTGCGACAAGGTCAGGCTCCAGGTCATGGTCGACTGCTACAATGCCTGCTGTAATCATCGGCGGCATGGCCGCCTCGAACAGTGTCACGCGCATGGTTTCGTCAACTGAACCAAGAATACCGATATAGAGAAGGGCAATCAGTGCCGGTCCGAGGAGTAGTTTGTAGAGCAAACCGGTTAAGAGTGGTTTTGCCTGGGCGCGTGCAGCGCCGAATATGAGCTGAAAGCCTACTGAAACGATGGCAACCGGTGCGATGGTGTCGGCCAGCTTCTGCAGTACGGTTACGACCATAGGGTGAAATGGAACCGGTTTGAGAAGAAATGCGAGGCAGAGCGCCTGGAACGGAGGGAAGAGAATGACCTTTCTGGCCATTCCTTTCGGGGATACACCTCCGGAGGAGTAGATGGATGCCGCCAGAACCCCCAGGGTGGAGAGGACCAGAAAGGATCCGATCTGGTCTGCGATGATTCCGACACCAAGGTATTCTTTGCCGTACCACGCCTCGATCATCGGCAGGCCGACGAAGGATGTGTTGCCAAGTCCCCCCACAAGAACCAGTGCGCCGGTTGCTCTCCGTGAAAGCTTCAGCAAACGTGCTGCTCCGGCAAAGAAGAGCCAGCCAGCCCCGAAAAGCAGCCATGCCATCAAGCCAGTCAAAAGCAGGGAAGGTTCAAGTTTCAGGTCGTGGATGTAGCGGATTGCTGCTGCCGGCAGCGCCACATTTATCACATACCCGTTCAATGCCGTCGGAGTTGATGCCGGCATCCTGCCTGTCCTGCGCAGGAGTATTCCCATCAGCAGGCAGACGGCAAGGAGTGCGATGTTAGCCATTCAGGTATCCCGATTATCCGGCTGAAGTGTCGGTAATCCCAGCAGGTAGACGGTAATTCCAGATGCGATTGCCAATAGCAGGACCCTAAACCATGTAACCTGGACAAATATGAATGCGGAGGTTAGGAATGAAACCCAGACCATGCCGATTGCTGTAACCTTGGCCCGTAGCGGAATTCCCGTTCCTTGCAGATAGTCGTGCAGCAGCGGACCCAGTCGTTTGTGTTTCAGCAGCCAGCCATGAAACCGCTCCGAACTTCGGGAAAAACATGCCGCTGCTAGGAGCAAAAACGGCACAGTAGGCACTAGCGGCAGAAAGATGCCGACAATGCCTGCTGCTACTGACAGCCAGCCAATACAGATAAGAATCAGGCGGAGGAAGGATCCCTGCAGCATCGCCTTTTTTGCTCCAAGCGTCACGGCAGCAACACCAGCACCACCCCGCCCGCCAGCACGGTCAGGTTACATACGGCCGATACCCCATGGAGCCTTGAGAACTCTTTCCGCAGTGGGTGGTCCTTCGGCGTCGTCTCAAATGAACCGATCTGCCGCTTCAGTTCTGCCGCCTTAGGCTCCACGTATAAGGCCTGGAACGAGGTCACCGCCAGCATGAACACCAGCAGTAATACCGGTGTCTTCTGACCGAAGCCATGTACCAGTATGCGACAGACTAGGGCAATCACACCACAGGCCAGCCCCCAGCGAAAATAGCCGGGGAACAGGTTTCCGACAATACGTCCCGCTATGTCCCGACTCTCGGTTTTGAACAGGATCGGGGTCAGCATCAGGGTGAAGATGGCGTTGCCTCCCGCCCAGAGGGCGATTGCGAGGCGGTAGAGCATTTCGATATATTTCATGGATTCTCCTCCTTAAAGAAGTATTGACTCTAAACAACGGGTCTCGTACATGCCGAATGAGTCAAGCGTTCGTCTACTCCGACATCTTCCAGCGAAAGATCCAGACTGCTGCTATGAAGAGAGTCAGGGCAGTGGCGTAAAGGGTTACTGCATAACCGGTTGTGAAAGAGCAGTTGACCAGAGCCTGTCTCGCTCCCTCGAACAGCGCAGTCGTTGGAAGTGCCCGTACAAAAGGACCAATTCCGGAGGGGTAGGATGAGAGGGGGAAAAAAAGACCTGACATGAAGATAAGCGGCATGATGAAGACCGCTTCCACCCGACCTATCGTCTCGGGTTTGTCCATCAGCGTGCCGCAGATTACACCGGCACAGGAGAAGATGGCTGAGCCGGGAACCAGAAAGACGATGTAGGCTGCCAGGTGTGCAGGAGGAAAGCGGAATGGGGTGATGACAAAGATCACCAGTCCGACAAGGAGCCCCTTGATCAGACCGTGGGAGAAGCCGGACAGAATCTTGGCGCAGACGATCTCGGAGACGCTTATCGGGGTTACCCGGTACGATTCTATGGTGAACTGCACCCGCCTATGGAACCAGAGACTCCAGACGCTCTCACTGTAAGCTGCATTGACGGCGGTCATGGTGATCAGTCCCGGAGCTATGAAAAGGCTGTAGGGGAGACCCTCGACCAGGCCGATATACCCCTTCATGCCGATGCCGAAGGCGAGATAAATGGTTAGCGGGTAGGCGATGACAGCTACCATCTCCGAGAAGATGCTGCGTCGCAGGACCAGCATGTCTCGCCGCCAGATGGCCAGGGATCCGCGAAGGTTCATTCCCGTACCCCCTTGCCGGTGAGGCTTATGAATACCTCTTCCAAGGTCCTCTCCTTGAGCGAGATCCGGTGGACCTTGCTCCCGGCAAGTGCGGAAACCACCGCAGAGAGGCATTCCCAGTGGTCGAGTTCTATGGTCGCCGTCTGTCCGGTTACCTTTAGTGAACGCAAGCAGCTTAAGCCGCGGAGTGTTGCGGCAGGGAGAGACGGATCTCCTCCGAATTCAATCTCGTAGACCGCTCCACCGGTGAGACGGGATTTCAGCTCGCCGGTGCTTCCATGGGCGATCAACCTGCCGTGGTCCATGATGGCAACCCTTTCGCAGAGCTGTTCCGCTTCTTCCAGATAGTGAGTGGTGAGAAAGATGGTCATGCTGCCGGCGAGCGACTTGACGTAGTCCCATACTGCGTGGCGGGACTGAGGGTCGAGCCCTGTGGTCGGCTCATCCAGGAAGAGGAGGCGTGGCCGGTGGACCAGTGCCCTGGCCACTACAAGCCGTCTCTGCATTCCACCTGAAAATGTCTCAGGGGAATCGTTCTGGCGTCCGGTCAGGCCAAAGAGCTCCAGCACCTCGTCGATCCTCTGACGGTAGCTTGCGGTCGGCATCCCGTGCAGCCTGGCATGCAACTCCAGGTTTTCCCTTGCAGTCAGGTAGCGATCAAGGCTGTTCTCTTGCGGAACCACCCCAATCAGCCTACGGATAGCCATCCCCTGGGTCCCTATGTCAAGCCCCTCCACAGAGGCCTCGCCGTTGGTAGGTCGCATGAGAGTCGTAAGGATGCGGATCAGGGTTGTCTTTCCTGCGCCGTTTGGACCAAGAAGTCCGAAAATGCTCCCCTGCTCCACTTCGAGATCGAAGCCGTCAAGGGCCGTCAACTCTCCGTAGCGCTTAGAGAGTGCGCGAGTTTGTAGTGCAAGGATAGACATCAGATACTACTCCTGGTCGAAAATCGAGTTGATCATACCTTGCGTTGGCCTTCTTCGGCCAGCGCCGTATTTACTGCGTCATCATAGCCGGTGAGAGGAATGGGTATGAGCTCCCGGATCACGGTGTCGCGGCAGATTACCTCGTTGGCCAGACCTTCGATTAACGGCATGGAAACGGATGGTTTTACAGGGGTTATCAGGGCTACCCAGTAGGAGGAGAGGGTCGGAGTGAGAAACGGTACCGGCACGATAAAAAGTTTCCGTCCGTTCAGGCGGGCAAAACGTTCCATCATCTCCCGGTAGCTGAGTATTTCCGGGCCTCCTATGTCAAAGGTCCGGTCTTTGGTACGCTCCTCATCAAGGCAACCTGCAAGATAACCGATGACATCGGCTATGGCTATCGGCTGGCAGCGGGTCGATACCCATTGGGGGGTGATCATCACCGGCAGACGATCCACGAGAAATTTGATCATCTCGAATGAGGCGCTGCCTGCCCCGATTATGACGGCGGCGCGCAGAAAGGTCGTGGCAAAAGATCCTCCCTGGAGAATATGGGCTACCTCCAACCGGCTGGCAAGGTGCTCTGAAAGACCATCTGCGGCTTCTCCAAGGCCGCCGAGATAGATCACTCGGCGCACCCCGGCCCGTTCTGCCGCGTTTCTGAAGTTTGTGGCAGCTTCTCGATCTCGTCGCTCAAAGCCTCCCTTCCCGCCAGACATGGAATGTATGAGGTAGTAGGCGGTGTCTATCCCTTCGAAGGCTCTCTGTAAGGAGGCAGGTTCGAGCATGTCGCCCTGGGCGGATTCAACCCCTGCAGGTGTGGAGATCGGCTTGCGCACGATAATGCGGATGTTTTTCCCGCGTGCCATCAGTTCTTTCAGGAGCCTGGAACCTACAAAGCCTGTGGCGCCTGAAATAAGTAAGGTACGGTTGCTTGCCATTATATCTCCTCCAGGAATTCCCGGATTGCATCTGCGCACCTGCCCGACTCCTCCTCATGCGGGTTGTGCCCGCACTCAAGCACAACCAAACGGGAGCCGGGGATTTCGTCATGGAGCCTATCCCCGTTTCGCAGTCGAATGATCCGGTCGTGACGTCCCCATATGATGAGTGTGGGTACCGTAACATCCCGGTTATCCGGCAGGTTGGTTGAAGCATCTACCTGCCGGGCAGTGGTGATAAGCGCGTATATGGTATCACTCCCCCTGAAGCAGCTGACGTAGCGGGATATCCGCTTTTCAGTGACCTGCGACGAGTCATAATAGACCCGCTCCAGGTTGTAGCGGACCATTTTGCGTACCGGAAAGGTCTTGAGGATGAGCCAGCCGATGATAGGTCTGCGCAGCATCTCAAAAAAACGAGGAAGCGGTTGACGGTAAGCAGCTGCATCTATAAGGATCAGTCGCCCGATGAGTGATGAGCGCCCGGTCGCTTTTGCGTTGTGCCAGGCCAGGAGGGCAATGCCGCCTCCCAGTGAATGTCCGACTAGGGTCACGTTGCTCAGAGTGAGGGCCTGCAGCAGGTCAAGGACCAGAGATGCCTGGTCTTCCAGTCGGTAGGAACTGTCGCGGGGCTTGCCGGATTTCCCGAACCCCTTGAGATCAACAAGGTAAATGGTGTAGTTCCCAGGTGGAAACAAGGGGCAGAGTTCCTCCCAGGTCACGGATGATGCAGCAAAGCCGTGGAGGAGTACCAGCTGCATTGGCCCATTGCCGTAGACCTCGTAATGGAGCCTTACACCAAGGGTAAGGCAGGAGTGGCATTTCATATATTAGATCCCAAATATGGATGTAGCAGCTTTGACGCTTGTCTCAAGACCCCATGCGTGTTAAATACGTGGAAACAGCCTCGACTTGTCGGGACATAACTACAGGAGGAACATTCAGTGAGAAAGCCGCAGATCATTTTCAAGTACCTTTTTGCTGAGGATTACAACCCGGTTTATGTGAACGGTGCTCACGGAGGTGTTTCTCCGCGGGGAGAACTGGTGGTGCATTTTTACCTGGAGCGTCCCGGGGTTCCGGTCTCCATCACCCATGAGGTTACCCCGAACGGCACCATCGGTGCCGAGATCGACGAAGTGCCGGCCGACTTCAAGCAGACCTTATATCGGGCGGTTGAGTCAGGTGTGGTCATGAACTATGATAGCGCCCGGAACTTTCACCACTGGCTGGGCGAGCGACTGAAGGAACTGGAGGCTCTGCAGCAGGCCAGGGAATCGAGTCAGTTCTCAACTGACATCACGCACTGAATTCAGCCCGATTGCTACCAGCATATCGAAACGGAGCTGGTTCGGCAAGGCGGAATGGAATCGGGTTGGTGACGCTGCGAAAGCGAGGAGGTCGGCATGATCAGGTACATTGAGGTGAAAAGCCGTGCCAGGTCCGAGTTTGTCGATATCACGGCTCTAGTTCAGGATGTTGTCCGGAGTGCCGGCACGCGTAATGGTATGTGCCACCTATTCGTGCTTCACACGACGGCCGGAATTACGATTAACGAGGGGGCCGATCAGGCGGTTCAACGGGACATGCTGAATTTTCTCAATAAGCTGGTTCCCAATGACCCGTACTTTACCCACGCAGAGGGAAACTCGGATGCTCACATTAAGTCTTCGCTGATGGGGACTTCACAGCGTATCTTTATCGAGAACGCGAAGCTGGTTCTCGGTACATGGCAGGCTATCTACTTCTGTGAGTTCGACGGTCCGCGGCAGCGTAAGATTGCAGTGAAAATTACATCTGACGAGGGGTAGTGCCGGAATTTTTTTCAGGCCGGGGACAGGCTTTCATCGCAAATCCTCCGATACAGCTCTTCACCCTGAATAAATCGCGCGATCTTAAGGCCAAATCCTGCTTTTTTTACCAGCCGTAGCATCTGGGGGGGGACCTTCCTGGCCCACTGAACTTTCCCCTCCACGATGACCGTCTGCTCGTCAGGGAGTATTAATGTAACCTTCAGGCTACTTCCTGGCGGGTAGATATTGGTTGTCTTGATAAACATCCCCACCATGCTGATGTCTTCGGTGAAAGCAAGTCGGATTGGGTCGTCAGTTCCGAATCGAAGTGCGAACCTCCGTCTGCGCCTTTTATCATATCGCTTTTCTGCCATGGACAGTACTCTCTTGTATTTTGATGACAACACAAAAATTATACCATCTGATGGGTAATCTGCAATTAATGCTGCTTGCATCGCTCTCATTACTAACTCAAAACGTACGGTTCTAAGGATGTTCAAGATACATCCTTACAGTACTCCTTCCAAATCATCCCAGCTACACGAACGCTGAAATCCAATGCTCAATAATAATGCTTTAACTGTTGCAGGTCTGGACAGATATCTGCTCGCGTGTACTGGCTACAATGAAAAATAATAAAGTTTACAGTAGGTTGCATAATTCATTAAAATGGCACGATAGGTGGAGAGATATCTGCAGGCCGCTATTGAACGTCTTTGACTGAGAGGAGAAGTCCATGGAAAAGAGAAGATTTTCACGTATTCCATTGAGGATAGAGGCATTTATCAGCTGTCGGGCGTTGTCATTAAAAGCTGAAGTGGAAAACCTCAGCCTTAACGGCATATTTCTCAGGTGTCGTGAGGATTTTTTGGTGGGTGATGTGGCCCGCATCACTCTCTACCTCAGTGGTACGGTTCGGCGGCTTGATCTCTCTATCTGCATACTTGGTCAGGTATTGAGGAGTGACGATGGAGTTGTGGCTCTGCAGTTCCAAGAGATGGATCTGGACTCATTTACTCAATTACGTAACATCATCGCTTATAATAACGGAGATGCAGATCGGATTCGGGCTGAGTTCATCAATTCGTTGTCAGCTGACACTGTAGAGGAGCGCGAAGCTGTATAGTTTCTGAATCGATGGTTTACAGAAAAAATGAGGGCCGCCTATGACAATCATGGGCGGCCCTCTTTTTTGCATATATACGCGTCAGTTATTCTATTACCTTTGGTACCCTGAAAAACTCTCCCACACAGTCAGGTGCTGCTGCAAGGGCTTGGCTTGCGCCAAGTGACGGTCTGACATCGTCGCCCCTGAAGGCATTTTCCAACGGAACGGCATGGGCAGTCGGAATGATGTGAGAAGTGTCCAGCTGGTCAAGTTTTTCCACATAGGCGAGAATTGCATCCATCTGTCCTGTAATAGCGGCAACTTCGGCAGCTGTTAAATCAAGTCGTGCTAGGTGGCCAACCTTCTCCACGTCTTCCCTATTGATCTTCATTAACATATCTCCGTATCCTGATCATTCAATGATCACCCTTAATTTCATAGCACGAATCGAGTTAAATGACAAGGGACGGCACGATGGAGTGGCTCCAGCTTGAAATGGAGAGAGGGACTGCTATACTGTTATCATTTGATGGCTGATTTCTGCGACAGGAGGGGTGCTTGAACCTGGAATGCTGCTGGCAAAAGGGGCTTATCTCTCCAGAGGAATGCCCATACATTGAGAAAGGGGAGGAGGATTTATATGTAGCGCATACTCGGCGTGTGCTAGAGAAGTGTCTCGATTGTCCCCGCTTTGACAATGACCTCAAGAATTTGACGGAGTCAGATAAACCGCTGGCGCCCCTCTTGGCGCTACTTTCCACCGAGTTTGTCGATATGAGGGTCCGTTTACAGTCCATGGACGGCTTCCTCAATAGCAAGACCCGCGAGATACGCTTTCTCCACGAATTGAGCACCATTTTACAGACCTCGATGGATCTGGACGAAGTCCTGTCCGTTGCCATGACAGCCATAACGGCTGGCAAGGGTTTCGGAATGAACCGGGCTTTTCTGCTGATGTGCGACAAGGAGCAGGAGTACCTGCGGGGCTATCTGGGGGTGGGCCCGAAGACTTACGAGGAGGCATGGAATATATGGCAGGAAGTGAGTCAAACGGACCTTTCCCTCAAGGAGATGGCAGAGCATTTCCAGAAGAACAAGCTATCTTCGGAAAAGGTCAAGTTCCATGACATATTGGAGCGCCTTACTGTCCCGTTAAAAGATGAAGAGCACATTCTCAACCAGGCGCTGCTCGAAAAGCGCCCGATCCTTGTAGTGGAAGCATTCAATAATCCCCTTGTATCTTTTGAGTTTGCCCAGATTCTCGGTGTCGACAGTTTCCTTATTATGCCTCTCATATCCGGTAACCGCCGGATCGGTGTTCTTATTGCGGACAACTTCATTACCCACCGCCCAATAACCCACCAGGATATTCAGTCTATCGAGACCTTCGCATTTCCGGTAGCTTTCGCTCTTGTGCGGGCATCGTTGTACGAACAACTGCAGGATGAACTTGATAAGCTTACGCAGGCAAATCACAAGCTTCAGGAGCAGCAGGAGTTGATAGTAAAGATGGAGAAGATGGCTTTGGTTGGCAGGATTACCTCCAGCATTGCCCACTCCATAAGGAACCCTCTTATGGTAATAGGAGGCTTTGCACGCTCCTTGGTCAAGAGTTCAGCTCTGGATGATCCGAAAAACAAGTACTTGGGTTCAATAATACAGGAGGTACGGCAACTTGAGGAAGTGCTTGAGGAGATCCTCAATTATTCCGATTCTCTCTATCCTGTCATGGATAGATGGGACGTAAACAAGCTTGTGGCAGATGTATGCAGCGATTTACGCGAAAGGTTTGAAAAAGCAGACTGCGGCTATCTCCTCGACTTGTCTGACAATCTTCCTTCTGTGCTCATAGATTACAAGCAGATAGCATACTGCGTCAGAACCCTGATAAGTAGTGCCCTTGAGAACCGGATAACCGGTGGAAAGATTGCCATCAGCAGTAGAATCAACGACGGTATGGTGGAGATCTCGATTACAGATTTTAAAAGTACATTTACGAATGAGGCCGTAGAGATGCTGTCAACCCCCTTTTCATCTACTCAGGCATTGGGGGAAGGTATGGGATTGCCTCTTTGCAGCACTATTTTGGAGAAGTCGGGGCACCAGCTGCTCGTAGATAAACCGACGGTTGGTGGATTATGCTTTACAATACGATTGCAGCAACTTGAAGGAGGGGAATAGATGGCAAGGATACTCGTTGTTGATGACGAAGCAAGCATCCGGTCACTGTATGCGGAAGAGCTTGGAGATGACGGACACAGTGTGGTGACTGCCGGAACTGCTGTTGAGGCTGTGGAAAAACTGAAAGGGGAACAGCTTGATCTGATTGTTCTTGATATAAAACTCAAGAACGAGAGTGGCCTTGATCTGCTGCAGCAGATAGTAAAGGATCGGCACGATCTGCCGGTGATACTCTGTACGGCCTTCTCCTGCTACAAGGACGATTTTTCCGCCTGGCTTGCTGATGGGTATGTGGTGAAGTCCAGTGATCTTCAGGAGCTAAAGGAAGAGATCAAGAAGGTGCTGGCAAAAAAGCAGAGTAAATGAATTTGCTTTAGAGGCGCACTAACGGTGATTCTCTATGAAGTTATGACTTTGAAATATTCAATCAAGGAGATGCAACTATGAAAGCCGTTATTATGGCCGGCGGATTTGGTACCCGCATGCAGCCGCTCACCTGCAACATCCCAAAGCCGATGATCCCGCTCCTGAACCGGCCCATTATGCTCCATATTGTTGAGCTGCTTAAAAAGTATCAGATTACCGACCTTGTAATGCTACTGTATCACCAGCCGAGTATTATCAAGAATTTCTTTCGAGATGGCGCGGACTTTGGGGTGAAAATTACCTATGTCACCCCTCTTGAGGATATGGGGACCGCAGGTGCGGTAAAGTGCGCTGAGAAGTATATTGATGAGAGGTTTATGGTTATCAGTGGCGATTTGCTGACTGATTTCAACCTGAAAAAGGTCATCGACTTTCATGCAGACAACAATGCTCTGGCAACTATTACTCTGACCTCTGTGAAGGATCCGCTCCAGTTTGGTGTAGTTATTACGGACAAAGAGAAACGGATTATCCAGTTTCTGGAGAAACCGGGGTGGGGCGAGGTGATCTCTGACACAATCAATACCGGTATTTATGTTTTTGAGCCAGAGATATTCTCCTTGATTCCTGCAAGCGAAAACTTTGATTTTTCCCAGGACCTTTTCCCACTTCTGCTGACTAGGAATGAACCGCTATTCGGATGCCCGGTGAAAGGCTACTGGCGAGATATCGGTAATACTGATTCGTATCGGGAGGCACACCATGATATCTTTCGCGGCAAGGTCAACGTAAAGATTGATGAGCCTAAGCAGGATGTGGTAGGGCGTGATCTGCGTATCGGGGTTGATGTCAGGCTCGATGAATCGGCATCACTCAATGGAACCGTGGTGGTGGGGGACAACTCCCAGATATTCGGAAGTGCCAACATTAAGGATTCGGTGATTGGACGGAACTGTACCATCGAACCTGGGGTGAAGCTCAGTCGCTGTATCATTTGGGACAACGTCTACCTGAAGAAAGGTGTCAAGATCACGGATTCGGTCATCTGCAACAATGTGAGTGTGGGCCAGGGGGTGGTGATCGAGGAAGGGGGGATAATTGCCGAGGATACCTCCATAGGCGAGGAGTCGTATATCAAGAGGGACGTAAAAGTTTGGCCGCGCAAGGTTATTGAGGCAGGCGCAACCGTCACCGATAACATGATATGGGGAGAGAAGTGGAAGAAGTCGCTGTTCGAAGGGGCTATAGTCAAGGGTCTTACCAATGTAGAACTGACGCCAGAATTCGTGGCCAAGCTCGGGTGCGCCTACGGAACCTCGCTTCCTAAGGGTAGCTTCGTGCTGGCCGGACGTGACGCATTTCTCGCTTCCAGGATGCTGAAAAGAAGTTTTCTCGGTGGGATTCTCTCTGCCGGGGTAAACGTTCGAGACCTCAAGATGATGCCTCTCCGTGGGGTGCGGTACAAACTAAAGACCTTCGGTGAAGTGGGAGGGGTGCATTTTCGCCAGAGCCAGGAGGACCCGGCACTAACCGAGATCGTCTTTCTAGATAATGATGGCCTCGATTTCTCCAGTTCGATGGCTAAGAATGTTGAACGGATCTTTTACAAGGAGAACTTCCGTCGCGCCCACCATACGGAGCCAGGGGGGATTACCGAGCTTCCGCAGGTGATGGACTTCTACAGAGAAGGTTTTGCCAGGGCCATACAGAGCGATCTGCTGAAGAAGCAAAAGCATCAGGTGGTGATCGATTTCAATCATTCTCCGGCTGGTCAGCTACTTCCTCCGATAATGAATGAACTCGGTATAGAGGTTATTGCGCTCAATGCATACGTGGATGAGGTTCGTGGCATTAAGAATGTTGAAGAGAAGCCTCACAGTCTGAGCCAACTTGGCAAGATAGTGGCCTCACTCGGTGCAAGGGCCGGCTTCTGGCTCGATCCGACAGTGGAGGAGGTCATCATGCTGGATGAGACCGGTCGGGTTTATGGCGCAGCAGAGTCCCTTCCGCTTATGATAGCCCTGATGCTCAAGACCGGGCAGAAAGGGACTTTTGCAGTCCCTGTTTCGGCTCCATCGGTAGTAGAGCTTATGACCGGCGAAAAAGGAAGTGCAGTTCAGCGGACCAAGAGTACTGAGCGGGCCATGATCGAGGCAGCACAGTCTTCTGAGGTGATTATGGCCGCTACCATGAACGGTCGGTTTGCCTTCCCCAAATTCCAGGCAGCATTCGACGGAATGTTTGCAATTGTCAAGATGATTGAGCTTCTTGCATCGGCGGGCATACCTCTATCCGCAGTTCATAGCGGGATTCCTCACAGAGCGTTTCTCCAGGGGCGAGTTACCTGTACCTGGGAGATGAAGGGAGGGATCATGCGAAAGATGAGCGAAGACAGTCTCGACAGTGAAGCAACCTTCATCGACGGCATAAAGGTACACTTCGGCGAGGACTGGGTTCTGGTGCTTCCAGACCAGTATCAGCCCTATGTTCACATCGTAGCCGAGAGCAAAGATCCAAAGGCTGTGCAGAAGCTTCTTACCGACTATCAGAAGAAGGTGGAGAGATGGAAGAAGGAACTGCAGTAACAATGGTTCTTGAGGGTAACGGATGATCGATCCACTTAATATCATTATAATGTGGCACATGCACCAGCCTTACTACAAGGATCCTCTCCGTGGTGAATATGCCCTGCCGTGGACATATCTCCATGCGGTGAAGGACTACTATGACATGGCGGCCATCGTGGCGGAGACGCCTGGAGCGAAGGCGGTCTTCAATCTGGTGCCGTCTCTGCTTGAACAGCTTGAGGAATATGCTGCCGGCACTGCTGTCGATCCGGTGCTAAGGCTCGGTCAGATGGACCCAGCTGAAATGACTGAGGAGGAGCTGCAGCAGCTCCTTGAGATGTTTTTCTCAGCCAATCGGCAGCGAATGATCGAACCACAACCTCGTTATCTAGAACTGCTGCAGCTGGCCGGTGACGGTCAGCAAGAAGGCCGTGAGACGCGCTTGCGCAGCTTCAGGAGACAGGAGGTTCTCGACCTCCAGGTCTGCTTCTTTCTTGCATGGACCGGGGAGGCGGCGAGGCGACGATGGCCCGAATTTCGCAACCTGCTCAATAAAGGGCGACATTACAGCGTATCGGACAAGGATCTTCTCTTTGCTCGTCACCGTGATTTGCTTGCTTCAATAATACCTCTTTACAAGCGGCTTCATGATGAGGGGAAGGTCGAACTGTCGGTATCTCCGTATTATCACCCTATTCTGCCGCTCCTTTGTGACATGAAAATAGCCCAAGTGGCCATGCCAAAGGCCAACCTCCCGACAGCCCGCTTTCAGCATCCTGAAGATGCCCGCAGTCATGTTGCCGAGGGGATTTCCTGCTTTCAAAGGCTTTTTGGTTTTACCCCACAAGGGATGTGGCCTTCAGAGGGTTCTGTAAGCGATGAGGCCCTGTCGATTATCGCCGGCTGCGGTATCAAATGGGTTGCAACTGACGAGGGGGTTCTGGCCAATACACTGCCCGGCACGCTTGGAAGTAACCGCGAAGGACTTTACCATCCCTACCACTTTGAAGCAGGGGAGCGGGGGGTTGATATTATCTTCAGAGATCATGCGCTATCCGACCTAATAGGATTTACCTATTCACAATGGGAGCCGGAGAAAGCAGTAAGCGACTTTATGCACCGTCTCAGGCAGATCCGTATGCAGTTTCGCGGAAGCAGGTTGGTGCCTGTTATCCTTGACGGCGAAAATGCCTGGGAATACTACCCTGAGAACGGATATGATTTCCTCTGTCAGCTCTACTCCACACTTGCCGAGTCGACAGAATTCAGATTGGTTACCGCGTGTGAGGCTCTGGCATCCATACCGCCGATTCAGACCCTGACCCATATCCATCCCGGTTCGTGGATAAATTCCAACTTTGGAATTTGGGTGGGACATCCGGAAGAGAACCTTGCCTGGGATTTTCTGGAACGTGCCCGCGAGATGGCAATAACACGCAATCCTCAGGTGGCGCAGCTTCTCGCCCGCGGGGAGGGGGCCGGTAGCCGGGGAATCGAGGCAGATGAGACGGCTCGTACCATCTGTCGTGCAATCTTTGCTGCTGAAGGTAGCGATTGGTTCTGGTGGTATGGTGACGATCATTTCTGTTCCCACAGTGAACACTTCGATGCCCTGTTCCGCAAGCACCTGATGAATATTTACCGCCTGTTGGGGCTGGATGTTCCACGGGAGCTTTATGAACCGATCAAGCGGAAGGTTGTTGCAGGATTTGTACGCGAACCTACGGCATATATCTCCCCGAATATCGACGGTTTGGTAACCGACTATTTCGAGTGGCTTGCTGCAGGGCTCTTTGACCTGTCGCGCCAGTCATCGGCCATGCATATCTCAGAGAGTTCCTTTCAGTCGTTTTTTTTCGGGTATGATTCGAAACAGATCTATTTTCGGATCGACGGGGTGAAACCACTGGACCGACTCCTGCAACCGGAGGATCTGCTGAATCTCCATCTGATAGTGCAAGAAAAGGAATTCAGGGTTCCAATGGGACTGCAGACGACAACAGGCTCATTGCAGGTCAGCGGCAAGGCGAGTGGGTTCAAGGCCACACGCCACGGTTGCTCCTGGGCAATAAAACGTATTTGCGAGGTGGCAGTGCCTCTTGTAGCTCTCTCGCTTCTCCCAAAGGGGTCTCTTCAGGTATATCTGACTCTTGAGCGTGGTCGTGAAGAGTTGGGTCGCTGGCCTGTTGATGCGCCAATGGAGCTGAAGTATCTTGGGTCAGATCTTGAACTGACCAACTGGTTGATATGACAATTCCGACGCATTTGATCAGGAGGATTAATGTCTGAACTCCGCTGGGATCCGCTTAAACGGCACTGGGTTATTATTGCCAAGGAGCGGGGCCGCCGACCCTTGGATTTCCATCGGGATGTTGACCCGACTCCAGTGACCAGCTGTCCGTTCTGCTACGGCAATGAGGATAAGACCCCAGGAGAGCTCTTTGCAATCCGGCCTTCCGGCCCACCCAATTCTCCCAACTGGAAGGTGCGGGCCATTCCCAACAAATACCCGGTTCTCAGGATTGAAGGTGACTTGAAAAGCCGTAGTTACGGACTCTATGATGTCATGGACGGGATCGGTGCTCACGAGATCATCATCGAGACGCCTGACCATGATCGCGGGCTTGCCGACCTCTCCCCGGCAGAGCTTACCGATGTTCTGAAAGCCTACAGAGCGCGCTTTCTTGATCTGCGAAACGATTTCCGATTTCGCTACATGATACTGTTCAAAAACCACGGAGTAAGGGCGGGTGCAACTCTGCACCACGCACACAGCCAGCTGATCGCTGTACCGCTGACGCCGACGGTTGCAGCCACGGAACTGAACGTGTGTCGGGAATTCTTTTCGCAAAAGGAGCGCTGCATTTTCTGCGACATTATTGAGTTTGAACTTTCAAAGGGTGAGCGGGTTGTAAAGGAGTTTCCAAACTATCTGACTATAGCTCCCTATGCCTCGTCTTCCCCATTTGAGTTACGGCTCTTTCCCAAACAGCATTGCCACGACTTTGCTCTATTGAACGATCTGCAGCTGGGAGAGCTTGCAGTGGCCCTCAAAGACATGCTCTTGAGGCTGAAGGTCATGTTGAAAGACCCTCCGTACAATTTTATTCTCCATACGGCGCCTCCTCCCCATCCGAGGTTGGGAAAACCGGGTCACTGGGGATCTCTGGTTTACGACTACCACTG
Organism: uncultured Geoanaerobacter sp.; assembly: GCA_964528055.1. GTDB lineage: Bacteria > Desulfobacterota > Desulfuromonadia > Geobacterales > DSM-12255 > Geoanaerobacter. The sequence continues at coordinate 271,295 of CAZGQM010000002.1, forward strand.
GCATATCGAGCTGGTGCCTCGACTTGTCCAGGTGGCAGGCTTCGAATGGGGGACCGGTTTCTATATTAATCCCACGGCCCCCGAGGATGCTGCCGAGTTTCTTCGGGATGCGGAAATCTGAGGTGGAAAACGGGATGGAATGTGACAAGTCGAGTATTGAGGAACTCACTACGGAGGTGAGGCGGGTGCTTGAGGATAACAGAAAATTCCTTGAGCATGTGATGGACGATGAATTCGAGCCCGAGGAAGAGCCGGATTACGAGACATCACCGGATGAGGATCTCTTGCCATAACTCACGATGTCTGATGGCTTGCTGTCGTCTGACATGAATTATGACTGAGCGTGAGAACCAGAAAGCCCACGAGGAATTATCCTGTGGGCTTTCTGGGTTTTAAGCAATTTTTGCCTCGTTAATGACTGGCCGGTTTTTTTTGTTCACCGCCGCCCGGAACGTCATGACCTCCGGCGAGATGGCATTCACTGCAGTTGGTATTCATCAGTTCGTCACCGATGTCCACTGGATGGACAAAGTTCTTGACTTGAGTGCCTGCAGGGATATTCTCCTGCGTCTGGCCGATGACGGTGTGGCAGAGGTTGCAGTCCTTTGATATTGTTTTACCTTTGGCGGTCTTATGCTTGCCGTCGTGACAGCGGAAGCAACCGGGCGTGTAGAAGTGACCAACGTGGTTAGGGTAGGTGTGCCATGACACCTTCATCTCAGGGAAGTAGTTACGTCTGTACATGTCCTGTATATACTGAATTGCCTGATTGATGGCTGCAGCCTTCTCCTGGGCCAGTTTGGGATAGTTCTTGGCGTAGTACTCCTGTACCCCGCCGGCAATGGCTTTTTTCCCGTCTTCACTGCTCTTGTAAGGCTTCTCAAGCAGTTCCACTCCCAATTTCTTGATGAACGGCAGGGAAGGGTCGATATGGCCGGAGACGATGCTCTCATCCATCTCCTGGCCTGGAGAATGGTATATATGGGTCGGCCGGTTGTGGCAGTCGGTGCAATCCATCAAACGCTTTTCGGCCTTGGCGATCTCATCCTTGGTGAGAGGTTTTTCGCTGTCCATATATTCGGTGATGCTGCCATCCTTCTCCTTTACCGCAATGTACGGGATATCAAGGCGCTTTTTGTCCCGTGCAATGTATTTTACCTCAGTGCCGATGTGCCAGTGAATCCCCATGGCGTGTGGCGATTTTGGAGTACCGCCTATTTTGATCAGCAGGTTGACTTCGCGCGGTGTGTTCTTTTCATTGGGCGCGTAGTGGTAGAATATTTTCTGGCGCCCCGAATAGAACTTTTCAGGCCAGTGACAATGCTCGCAGGTGTCACGGGCCGGGCGGAGGTTCTCGATGGGGGTCTCGATGGTCTCCGGATAGGTGTGGAATATTACCGCATAGAGCTGCTTCATGCCGGAGATCTTGGCCTTGACGTACCAGGCTGCGCCCGGACCGACATGGCACTCGACACACCGTACCTTGGCGTGTGGGGAATTACTCCAGGCGGTATGCTCCGGGGTCATTACCGGATGGCAGAGTTCACCGCAGAACATGGTCGATTCTGTGAATTCATATCCCTTTATTGATGCTACCGAAACTATGGTAACGAAGATAACGGTCGCGACATTGAAAAAAATGAATAAATGGCGTTTATGAGGGTCGTTAAGGTCAATGCGTGGATACTGAGGGATTTCCTCTTCAAGTGAAGACATCCCTTCGATCGAAGTCTTTCTGCTTGCAGCATCCATTCTTCGCTGGGTGCGAACTCGCCAAGCCCCAACCGGTACCAATATTAGACCGAAAATCAGCATTCCAGGGAACAGGAAATAGGTCATCATGCCGGTGTAGGGGTGCTCTATGCCGGTAATTGCCTCAAAGCTTAGAAAGCCAATGATAAGAAAGGTGGCTGTAGTGGCAAGAATCAGCCCGATCATACTTATCACGTTCCATGCATAGCCCGCGGTCTTTCTGATTGCCATGTTGTTGCTCCTCCTGTAAAAATACAACCAAAATAACTAGTTAGAAGTAAATTACAACAATTTACACTGCACTCTCAAGGATTGTCAAAACAAATATTTATAACTTAAACATCTTAACGTGCTGATAATATGTAATAATATTGAGAGGTTATCGCTTTAATAATACTATAATAATATTTAAAAGGGAGCCTGAAAATAAAATAATAGCACATTGTTTGGTAGAATAAAACGAAATCTACCTGAAATCCCAAGATGCACTCACGACCTTCGCCAATCATATTTTACCGAGAAGATTCACAATGCAAATAGCTAAACCATAGACTGCATATAAGCAGGTAGTGGCATTGAAATGCTTGTCTTAAGTCAAGTGATGTGCCTTTTCATGTCTCCAAACGCCGCCATGCTGAGGAACTAAGCAATTTGTCGTTAGTTCGGGGAAGGTTGTTCCGAATAAGCATACGAGCGGGGAATCTGATTATTGGACTTGTATGAATAAGGTATATAGATTAGATTGGCCAGCATTAACTAGGTGGGTCCAATTGATCCCAATACTAAATGAGGGTATTTTATGGAAAACGACGATAATCACCTCCCTCAACCTATTCAAAAATTGACTAAGCTGCCGAAAAAAAGGCGTAAGTCGAAGGTTTCTCTAATAACAAAGGCGGAACCAACGAAATATGGAGAATTAGTAAAATGCGCTCATTGCAAGAATCTTGTTCCAAATTTGGCTCGTCATATGAATGATTCTCATCCAACAGAAGCTTATTTCACTGGGATGAAAACAATTACAAATAAGAAAATTAGAGCAACAAAAAAGATCTGTGATTAAAATAAAAATTGTCATGGAGGGATTATGGGAAAAATAATCTTATTGCTGGCGTTTCTGGTGCTGGCAGGATGCGGTGACATAAAAGTAGTTCGTAATAATCCGTTTGAAAAAGGTTCTGATCAATATATTAAATCATATAATATTGGTGAACAAAAGACGACTTACATTGGTGATCCAATCATTAAATGGCAAGAGGCTCGTGTAAAATACACGGATGACACGAAAATGTTTTATGCAAAAACAGATTTTGAGATAAAAGGGAAATACACTAAGGCTAATAAACTGTTCGGATCAGATTTTTATTATAAATCAATAAAAAATGATCAGTATTATTATATAGGAACTGCAAGTTACGATGGTAACGATTATTACGTTATTGCAAAAGATAAAGAGGATAATGATTGTTATTTGCTGATAGACTATAAAGGGAGATTATATAAAAAAATAATAATAGATGAACATTTAGACAGGAAACTAATGTTTGAAAACCTAAATACTACGCCTGCTGAAGTAGTATTTCTGAAAACTAAATTAACAAATAAATCTCTAGCTCTTGGATTATCAAGAGAAATTATATTTGGTGGAGTAAACAATATTACAATGAATGCGACCTACCGAGAATATACTCCAGATGACATGGCACGTCAGGCGTTTTATCAAAATCTCGTCTATCAAACTACAGCCGATATAATTCGCTTTCGCGGATTTAAAATTAAAGTGCATGAGGTAACCAACGAGAAAATTACATTTACTGTGCTTGAAGACGGTTTAGCTAATACAGAATCAGAAGTAAGTTATAAATAAACGTATATTGGCAACAGTATTGTAAATTTATCCTGCCTAGCCAATATTTCGAAGATGTTTAACTGTACCGGTACAGGTTTAGATTAATGGAATGGGAGTTTTTTATCGCTCAGGTTCCAACTTGGAGGATGGCCAGATCTGATCAATAACGTTAAATATGTGCGATTACTCATTATGGGGGAGTCTCGAATGAAATTGAAGTTATTGTGGATAATTGCATTGATAATTGGAATATCTATAAAATCTTCATTTGCATCTTACAAAGTTGATTGTTCTCCTCTTGATCCTCGTGAAAAAGTCTCCAAAGAGAAAGACGCTCAGATAAGTGCATCAGTAAACACTCTGTTTAAGATAGCGAAAGCGCAAGGTCAGGTTAAAGGAAAGATAAAAGACGAAATTCAGAACCTGCAACAAGGAGTGCCGTTATCAGAGCAGGGTATAATCAAATTGAGAGCCTTGTATCTCTTCTGTGGTATGTTTGCGAATGATAACAACATAACTCCGCAACAGAAAGTCGAGCTTTTCAATACAATGATGAATATCAAGGAGAACAGTACACCTCCTAAGCAAAAGAGTTCATCAAAGAATACATCCAATAATACTTCTACAGGCCCTACAAAGCACAGTGAACTGGCAACAAGACCTACTGGGACAAATGCTCAAAATGTTATCAATATTTCATCTAACAATCAAACAGGTGGAATTACGGCCCAAACAGTAAATATTAACTTGATAAAGGAAGAACACGACAATAATTCACGAATGATCGATGAGATACAATTGGAGCTTAAGAGAAGAAAATTAACGCTGAATGAGCATAAATTCATTGCAGAATTATACGATAAGCGACAAGAGCTCAATAATGATTGGCGGGTAAAATTCGATGAGTTGACTAAAATCAATAATGATAAAATAGCTATATGTAAATCAATGAATTATTCAAAGTGCGATGAACTTAATGTTAATTCTTTTGACAAGGCAATGGTAAATGCTAAATTATCTGAGATCAAAGACCAGCTCGATAGCATTGATATCTGGTTGAAAGGATTTAAAGAAAATAACGACAAATCTGATGCTTATGAAATCAATTTCAATAAGATAAAAGATGCTCTAGATAATAAAGAGCTCACCTTAGAGGAAAATGTTTTCAAATTAGATTTGTACTATAAACGAAGTAAATTAAAGGATCTATGGTTAACAAATTACAATGAATATGTGAAGTACAACATATTACGAGGTTCATCTCATTTGTATGAAGATAAATTAACTGCACTTGCTGATAAAAAGAGAGAGATTCAAGAACATATTAAGAGCATAGATGAAAGCCTTACACAGCTTGACCAGAATAAGAGATTCGATTCATCATTTCCCCCACTTCCTCCTGGTAGATTAAGAGTGGAAGAATCTGGTCTATAACCGGTCGATTAGGCACGGCCTTGAGGCAGGGAGCTTTCGGGGACGTTGTTTAATGGGACGGCGGAACCTTTGGGGACGCCCTTCACATATTTACATCTAATGGCCCAACTTGCACTTGGACCGTGTCCGGGCGATAAAGCTGCCCGGCAGGTCAAGCGCTGCACCGTTACAATAAAAGTCGTTCTTCCCAGTGACAGATTTATCCGCGTTGGGGAGCCAATATATAACGAAATGCCGTGTCTAAACTGTTTCTTTACCATTTGTATTTATACGAATCTTTTTGAACTTAACTGGACTTTGGACACACCGAAAGTAATAGCAACCATATGAATTTATTTAGTTTATAGATGTGAACTGCTGCAACATGATGATATCATAAGCTTTCGAATCCCGTTTTCCGCTCCACTGAAAAACTTGATGAGATTGCAGGGTTAGAAGTGCCAATCCTCCGACTGTCTGCATAATTTTCTTCAACTGTAAAGGGTTCTATAATAATTTTAACCTGTCATCTTACCTTCCTATTTACGTTGCTTACGACTGCGAGCACATCTCTCCGCAACTCAGTGTTCTTGATCTTTCTGAACGCTTGCAAAAATTCTCTTACACACGTACAGCTTTTATCAGCTTGAAAACCAGTCTAAGTTCTTCTTTGCTTGCCCCTGCTAGAGCACTTTCTATGCCTTTCGGACTTGTAGCTTCATTGTCGAGATGTGAAAAATCGAATAACTCTTTCATCTCCACCTGAAGCGAATCGGCAATATGCCCAAGAGTATCGAGGGAGGGCTGTCTTTTCCCGACTTCAATTCGGGAGAGGTACTTTGATTCAATTCCAATTTTTTCAGCAAGCTGATCCTGTGACAATCCAACTCGCTTCCGCAATTCTTTGATCCTCGCTCCGAGAAGCATTTTCCTTGTGCTCATCTTTGATCCCCCATACCTCGAATCATGGCAGGTATGGCGGCCTTATGAACTTGCTGACAGGCCTATATTATTGACTAAATAGGCCTACATGTTAGACTAACTCAAACTTACAGGACGGATATTTATTGAAAGTCATACTTTTTGTGGAGGCATTATGAAGGTATTGGAATCTGAAAAAAATCCAAACGAGCAATATCTGTCAGATCATGAATTAGATAAGCTTCTTGAATCAGCTTACGAAGAAATCATGTGGCTTGCGAGACGTGCTGAGAATAATGCTTCAGATGCTCGTTCTTGGTACACACATGTAATAGGGCAAAAACTTAAAAAAAGAATTAGGCATTTCACTGGAAGAGTGTCAATTAATGCTGTAAAAGAAGTTTCCTCTCCACTTAGACTTGAACATTACGAACGTATTCATCAAACCCTTACTAAGTTGATTGAAGAACATCTTATTTCTGGTGATGACCCTTCAAAATTTATCCAATTAATCAAAATATGCGAGCGTGTTAACATTGTCACAGTTGATGAAAATTATGCTGTTATAAAAGCTAAAGGTGATTACAGTATGGCAGGTATTGAACTCATCGAGTGGAAAGTAATTCCTAAGAAAAAAAGGCAGTTATTGTGGGATAAGGTACTTAAACGAAATGTGGCTAATGCTGATGAATTTAAACCGTAGTCGAGAAAATACAAAACCCATGAGCATTAATATAGATATTCTATCTCAGTGGGAAAAGGAATTTCAGTCATCGGCAATTTCTGACCGAATGTCTATTTTTAGCGACCATTTGCGTCATATAAATCTTCCAAATAGCCCATATCTAATGTTAGAAGGCACTATACGCTTAGTGAGAATGTGTGCAGTGTACGCAAATATGGACTGCCTTGATGAACAGTTCGCAGATTTCCTTGCTATGCAGACCTATGATCCTTCCAAATCTATCAGGGCAAAATACGTTTACACGTTTGACCTATGTGGGGAATCTTTTGCTCGCTTACTTGTAGGTAGTGATAGAGGGATTCCTGACTTGGCTGATCTCTATAATAATCCTTGGGATGATTATAATGTTGTTGGGTACAGTCATTTATGGATATCTCGTCCTGATTGGGGTTCCTTGACTACTAAAGAGAAAGATGAATTGTATGAAATAATTACGTATGACCTTCGTTTTGATTATACAGAAGAAGAGCTAGATATTGGATATGACGATAGTCTAGAAGATGCCCTTTGTTTTATACTTCAGGATGTTTATGATGAAGAAAATGAGTCTTGAGGGATTAGACAACCCGCGATAGTACGTTTTTTACCCCTTGAGGGGTCCAAGTGCCAACCTTCCCCCTTGCGGTCAATATCTTTTCACTGTTCAAGGTGGCTGCGATCTGGTTCAGGCTCAAACCTTCCTTTTGGTATTGACGAACCATAGGGGCCAATTTAAGGGCAAAGGAATCAGCCAGTACAGTTTTCATCATGTTCCCCATTGGGGAGCCTTTCAACCTCGCCTCATTTGTCAGGTTCTCTGGAGTCCCTAGCTTCCGACCTCTTGCCTTAGCAGCTGCAAGCGCTGCTTTTGTCCTTTCACTTATCATTTCCCTCTCATGTTCAGCCACTGCTGCCAGTATATGAACGGTCAATCGGTTTGCTTGTGGGAAGTCACAAGCCACAAAATCAACCCCAGATTCCATCAGCCGAGAAATAAAGGCAACATTCCGGGTCAAGCGATCAAGTTTGGCAATAACAAGAGTGGCCCCCTTTATGGTACAGTGAGAAAGGGCTTTTTGTAGCTCTGGCCTGTTGTCCTTCTTCCCACTCTCCACCTCTATAAATTCCCCTAATAGCTCCCACTCTCCACCGTTCAAATAATCAGATATAGCCTTTTTTTGAGCTTCCAGACCTAAACCGCTGGCACCTTGCCTTGCGGTTGATACTCGGCAGTAGCTTATAAACTTTCCTTGAGCCATTTTATTCTCCCCCTTTCGTTTCCCATAGACTAAGGTTTAAGGGAATTATAAGGCATTTAAGGAGGAAGTAAAGTAATAAACTCTTAGTGGGGATAGGAGGGAATAGAATCTGTTTACCCTTTGGCCGCATTTGTGGCCTAGAGGTTAATTTAAGGGCAGGGTATACTTCCCCCTGAGTAAAAAGGGTTTACCCCTTGCAAAGATCGCCCCATACGTTAACGCCTTTGCAAGGGTTGTCGCCCCATTGGCAGGCACTTTAATATTTTATGCCTTGATGGACAAAATCAATATTGTCATGCTTAGCTTGTATTATTTGCCGCTTGATGCTCTCTTCTTTCTCCATTTCTAATCTGAGCCGGTTGGCCTTGGCTTCAAGTTCATTAATGCCTCTGCACTTTTTTTGATGGGCCATAAGGTCAAGCTCATTTAACCGGAGTTGTCGGGCATGGTTCCTTATCTGTATTCCAGCTTGTAAAACTGCCTCCTCAATGAGTTCATTGGCAGCTTGATCAGAAAGATTGATATTGCAAACCTTTGCAAACACCTCATTGAAGTCAAAAAATATCACATCACACCTCCTAATCTTGCAGCTGTTATGCGATCAGCTGCACTTACATGCCCACCAGTGGCAGCTTTCCATATATTTTCGATGGTCAGTTGTGTTCCATTTGATTCCTGTATCAGCTTCAAGGCTTGTTCTTGGTCTGGAAGTACAAGGCCAGCCAAGTCTATAGGCTCCCACCCTGCACCTGTTGTGTCCCGGCTATTGTTTTCTAAGTTGATAAGGTGCAGGACTCCATATTGTTCTGTGGCCTTCGCAGCATCTGCGTGGAGGTGGAGGAGATCAGAAGGCATTTTAGAGTATTCCTGCATCTTGGAAAGCCTAGCTTGTGCTTCTGCAGTCTGGTCTGCAGGATTATACATGTTATCACTTGATGGAGTTGATACAGGCCTTGTGGAGATTACAAACTTTGAGGACTCCCAAAACTTTTGAGAAGGTTTGATTTCATCATGTAGCTTTGTTACAGCAAGCAAGGTGTCACTAATTGCAGGGGTGAACTTTGCCCTTATCTCTCTTTGTTTATCTGCTACCCATTCATGTGTGCGACCTGCTGAGTCAATTTTAGCAAGTTCAGCATTAAGTTTTTCAGCCACCTGTTGTGCTGTTGTTTTATGTTCCCTAATTTTAGTCAGTGTTGTTTGAATCTCATTTAGTGTTTTCATTAGTTTTCTCCTTTCCGTATTTATTGATGGCTGCTTTGATTCGTTCTTTCATTACAATATTCTCCTTTTATGTAGTTTACCCACTCGTTAAGCTCCATCTCCCTTGGTAGTCTTATGATGATTTGCTCTTTATGACGTTGATTAGAAAACTTCTCTTCAAGTTCTCTCAGTCTCTGTTTTGACAACCTCATAGGTGATTACCCCTTTTGTGTTCATTGACTTCTCTAACCTCTCCAACCTTTCTTCCATGTCTCCCCCTTCAATGATCCGGGCCAGTGCCATAAGCACATAGGCAAGGGCAGTGCCATCCCTCATGGGGATTCTGTTTGTTCTCATGTCCCTATAGACTTTCGCGAGTTCTGCCTTGATCTCTCCAAGGTATGAAAGTCTGCCGGGTCTGGGTATAACCTGTCCGAGATTCGCAGCCATTAGTGTGAGTTCCCTCCTTTTGAATGACTGAAAGGGAGCCGGTTTTTAGCCGAATCCCTTTCATGTGCCTGATATTGTGCAGTTCTGTAAGGTAAAACAAGCTTCATTCTCAACAAGAAATATTTCGTCTCGAAAACGGAAATATTCCTATATTCCTACCCCCCTAAAGGGGGGAGGTAGGAATAATTATGCAATTATTCCTGTAATTATTCCTAGGAATAAACTTGCAACTATCTGATACTAAATAATAATTTATAACAACCCCTCCTTTAATTATTCCTGCTATTATCCAGTGGGATATATTCCTAGAATTATTCCTAATAATTTTAAAAAGAGTCACTATTATTTGCCTCAGTAAACCCATTTACCGTCAGTTCAATACCCCTCTTCCCCTCAACAACAAATCCCTTAGATTTTGCTGCCTTTAATTGTTTACTAACACTTGATTGATTTTTAAACCCCAAATAGTCTGCTAACTCAGTTTGTGTCTTGGGCTGAATATCTCGAATAGCAATAAGCAACTTATTCATTGACGATTGTTCCACTTTCGAGCCAAGAACCCATTCAAGATCACCATTGGCCCCTGTTATAAGTTCAACTACCAACTCAGCAGGGTTTGGCCGCAACCCTCGTGTCTTTGAAAACTCAATTACAAACTTCGCACCCTTTGGAGGCTCATCACCCTTTGGAGGAATAATTTTGATACTGGTATCAAGTAAATCCTCACGCCTTGATGCACCCCTCTGGTCGCCACCCTTTCCTGAATGATGAACGAGCATTACAGCAAACCCTTGATGACGCAATGTTATGAAAAATTGAAGCATATTATCAAGTCCACTGTTGCTGTTTTCATCGCTTCCAGATGTCATGCTTGAAAGGTTATCGAAGATTATCAACTCAGGACTGCGGCCTTTTTCTTTGAGCTGATCAAGAAATCTATTAACCTGTCTGTGACAATCTGGCTGATTAAGATTGAGCTGTCTTCCTTCCAACCATAAACACTCAGAAGGTAATATATCAATATTGGCAAAACTCCCTTGACTCAATGCTTTGAAACGGTCTTTAAGCATTTTTAAGGGCATTTCTCCATCTATATAAAGCACTCTTCTTGATTTAGGCACATCCCAAGTTAAAAATTTACGTCCTGCTGCCACTGCTAAAGCAAGCTCAATACAAAACCAAGTCTTGCCAAGTCCACGTTGAGCAAACACCATATTGATTGATTGAGCAGGAAGGAAGGGTGCAACAATGTTTTCACGTTCTGGCAGGTCAATCTTCACAAGGTCATCAAGTGACACAACCAAGTCAATAAGATCTTTTTTGGGTGGTGACGCAGCCCATTCAGTCAATACAGGAGTTTCCCTTAAAATCTTATTAAATAGTTCTTTATCATTACCGGGAATTTTCACCCAATCAACAATATCACCCTTCTCCTCAAGATCAGGAAGGGATACAACCTTGATTTGCTCCGCTTTCCCCCACATGGCATCAATGATATTATTCTTGTATTTTTCCCCTGCCTCATCATTATCTGGCAGAATAATAATGACTTTATTGGAAAGGATTCCAACCATTTCAGGGTTTATTGGGGAACTTGCCCCACCATCAAAGCAGGTTCCAACATATTCCCACCTCTTCAAGACATTGGCCTTTCGCTCACCCTCACAGATAAACACCAATTCTGCCTTAACTACATCTTGCAGATTATAAAGAACAGGGGCACAAGGCCGTTCCAATTTACCATTGGCTGGATTTACAGGGTAAAAATCCTTCTTTCTGCCATTCTTTCCTGGCTCAACTCTGATTCGATAGTAAAGCAATTTCCCATTTCTGTCATAATAGTTGAACCGGTCAACTTCTTTCCCCTGTTTCATGTCAATGACTTTGCCTAGTCCTGCCATTTCATTGAGTATTCTGTAACTATCAGGGATGCTACAACCAGTCATTCGGCTGTAAAATTTGGCAAAATTCCCAGACTCATCACATGAAAAACAACGGAAAAGGCCAGTTTCAATATTGATATTAAATGATGGCTTCTTTTCATCATGGAAAGGGCAACAGGCTATATATTCCTTCTTTGATAACTTTCCTTGTAGATGCCCTTCGATAATGGGCAAATAGTCGAGTTTTTCCTCAAACCTTTCATGGGTAACCATCATATTGCCTCCCTATCTGCTACATGGCAATTCCAAGCAAGGGAGTCTAAGGCTTCTCTGAGCATGGGGTATTTGTAGCGAATTTCAGCATAGGTGATGCCAGCAGAGATAAGGGCGTCTTGTACTTCCAAACCAGCTTCATAAAGTGCATTGAAGAAAAGAAAGTTTACTTTTTCTTCTGAAGGGACTTTGTGAAATATGGTTCCTTGACTATTATCTGCTGAATTAACTCTGTAGCATTCGAGGCATTCTTCTTTGTTCACCATGGTCGTTCCCTCATTGAATTTTCATTTCACGATTAATCATGGCTTTTGTGATTGTCGGATATTTCTCAAGCTTCTTGGTTCTTGAGACAATGCCATCACCGTATCAGATGTATTTCTCTGTACGGGACAGCTTTCCATCCATCCCAGCACATCTTCATCCCAATATCTAACAGATCTGCCAAGTTTGAAAAAATGAGGGCCACCTCCTATACATCTGAGGACTGCCAGAGTCCCAACGGTATACCCGGTGGTTTGTGCAACTTCTATAGGTGTAAGTGCCTTTTTCATGTTGCTCTCCTTTAAACGTAAAAAATAAAAAAAGGCCACCTCGATCAATCGTCGAAGTGGCCTTCCTTGCTTTCCCTTAATCACCTTGCCAAAGAGGTGAAACGCTTACACGTGGGTATTTAATTTTTAATGAGGTTGAACCGGCTACTTAGTGCGCCACCGATTTTAGCGCTAGATATTAATATACTATATCAGAATTTAAGACGTAAACAGTTATTTTAGCCGTTAGAAACTTTTTTAATCGGGATTACTTCCCCCGTATTACTGCCGCCTGTTAGCTTCAGTATGTGGTTAGTTATCCGTTGTTGGTATTGTCTGAGTTTATCGAAGCTGATTATATTGTAGCCAGCAGTCACATCCCCATTCATTGAATGGTTAATGAGACGTTTCAATGCATGAACCGGAGTAATTTCTCCTGCGTGAGTTACATATGCTCTCCGTAAATCGTGACAGGAGAATTTGATGTCAGACGCTTTGTTGATCAACTCTAAATACCTTTCTGGGCCTTGTAGAAAAGAGGTTCCATTGCTACTGGGGAAAACATATAAGCTGTTACCGCATAGAGGTTTCCTGTCTTTGAGTAGTTGAACGAGGTAATCACTTAGGGGTAGCGTCAGTGGTTCATTGTTCTTTGTATCCGGGATATGTAGCGTCTTATCTTCCAGATCAATATTTTCCCAAGTGAGCTTGGCGGCCTCCCTACGGCGCAAACCTGTCAGAAGTAACAGAGTGAAATAATCCGCCCAAGTCCTGTTATCAAGCCCTTGAACGGCTTGCCACCAGATAGGTAGTTGGTGATTTTTTATGTATCGTGATCGCCTGCTTTCCTTATTCCAAATCTTCATTCTGCTTAGTTTTGTGGTAGGGTTCGGAATATCCCGCTCCTGATCTATGGCTGCAAATCTATAGAGTATCCCCAGCAGGCGAATAGTGAGATTTGCAGTATATGGCCCTTTGTCTTTATCGGTAGACAACTTTAGATGCTTGTCTAGGACCATATCTGATGTTATCCCCTCTAAAGGCACATCAAGCCAATTGTCGAGGTTTTTCATCATGCTACGATACTGGCGTTTACTGGTCTCCTTTAATGATCGATGTTCAAGGAATTTGCAAAACACTTTTTGTAGAGTAAGTGCCCTATCCTTACGTGGGTCGGTTCCGTTGGCAAGCAAGCTCAATACTTCTTTGGCTCTCTCTCGTGCCTGATCGGGTGTAATATGACCATACTTATCTAGGGTGTAGCGAATTGCGGTGCCTTGCTTCTTGAGTTGGAGCTGAGCAATGAATGTTTTGGAATTTTGCCCCACGATTAAGCCAAATCCCTTTAACTCCCGGTCCCAGTATATTACTTGTTTCCCTGGTGTGTGACGAAGCTTGTCAATCTCGGTCTTGGTCAATTTGGTAATCGGCATTCCGTGCCTCCTCCCCCTGAAATCGTATTGCAAATCAATTCTGAATTTACCCTTAAAAAATAATACTATAATACTATTCAGCCCATAATTTGTATTATTAATCATTATATGCAGATAAATATATTATACGCTAACTATCCGAAAATTTAAAGGGAATAAACGTAGGTTAAACTTGGAAGCTAAAACAAATATTTATAATCTGCACTAAAAACACATTATTTGGCTACATCTTGAAAAAAAGAGGTTAGGTAGTAAAATAATCTAATGATTTAGGTGTTTGATAAAAATAAACGTCGTTATATTATTGTATCAAACCTGTTTTTTGGGTCAGTTGTCGGTAGCCTTTGATACCTCGTCGATATGCAGTACAGCCTGACCGGTAGGTGATCAGTCTATCCAGGTCAGCCCGGGCAAGAGGAGAATCATGTGAAAAACCATGTCTGGCGACCGTTGTTTGTGGCCTTGGGTATTGTTGCGCTGATTCTGGGGTTAAGGGTTGTCATGGTCCCCGCTGATTTTGGCGCTCATGAGCAGGGTTACATGTACGGCTGGCATAGAAAAGGGAACGAAGCCGACTGGAAGGCCGTTAAGATCAAGTACAAGGGCACTGACTATTGTAAGAAATGTCATAAGGAGAAGTACGAGGATATAAAGGATTCCTTGCATGGCTCAATCATGTGTGAGAACTGCCACGGACCGGCCCTTAACCACCCGGATGATCCCCGGACGCTGGATATAGATCGCCGACGCGAACTCTGCGTCCGCTGTCACTTTAAGCTCCCGTATCTAACGAGCGGTCGAGGAACCATCCGTGGCATCAACCCGGCCACTCACCATCCCGAAGCAGAGTGCGTTCTTTGTCACTATCCGCACAACCCAAAGCTGGCCCCCCGGAAGGAGGCTAAACGATGATATCTCGACGCGGTTTCTGCAAAAAATCGATACTGTTCATCGGCGGAATGGCAGTGCCATTGGCCGCACTTGAATTATTCAATCCAAAACATCTACAGGCAGAAAAATCGGGGGACGGGAAGGTCCGCTGGGTATTTCTGGTTGACGCATACAAGTGTGTCGGCTGCGGATTCTGTGTTAAAGCCTGTAAGATCGAGAACGAAATTCCTTATGACGCCAATGTTTCGCGGACCTGGGTTGAACGGTATGTGGTGACCAAGGATGGAGCCGTTCATATAGATTCGCCCAAGGCAGCAAGGGACGGCTTTACTACAAAGTCCATCGACCAGGCGGCCAGTGGGTTATTAGAGGTTAAGGATGAGGATATCAACAAAGCCTTTTTCGTCCCCAAACTCTGCAACCAGTGCGACAACCCTCCCTGCGTGCAGGTCTGTCCTGTCGGGGCAACCTACCAGACCCCTGACGGTGTGGTGCTTGTTGACAGGACCTGGTGCATCGGGTGTGGTTACTGCGTCATGGGATGCCCTTATGGCGTCCGGTTCTTTCATCCGGTATACCACGCTACCGAGAAGTGTAATTTCTGCTACCATCGGATATCCAAAGGGATGAAGACCGCGTGTGTCGATGCCTGCCCCTTTGGTGCACGCAGAATAGGTAATATCAAGGATCCCAACGATCCGGTGACGAAGATCATCATGACCGAGCGGGTAAACGTACTCAAGGAAGAGTACGGCACCAAACCCCAGGTGTTCTACGTCGGACTCTCCAGGGAGGTCAAATAGTCATGGTACATGGTGAAATCTGGACTGCCAAAGATCTTTTTGTCTATCCCAACGAATATATCTACTGGACCATTCAGATCGTCATGTACCCATTCATGACCGGTCTGGTGGCAGGGGCCTTTGTACTCTCTTCGCTGTATCATGTTTTCGGCGTCAAGCAACTGAAGGAGATTGCGCGGTTCTCGCTGGTTTTCTCCTTTGCCCTGCTGCCGGTCGCTATGATGCCCCTGCTTCTGCACCTTCAGTTCCCATTTCGGGGGATTGAAGTAATGATGACTCCTCACTTCACCTCGGCAATCGCAGCATTCGGGATCGTTTTTACCACCTATGGAATGATTGTTGCCGCTGAACTGTGGTTCGTCTATCGCCAGTATTTCGTAGAGACAGCCCTCGAATTGCGACCGATCCCGAATCGTACGCTCACGCAGCAGATTCGTCATCTGCTGTATTCACTCCTTACCCTTGGTGCCTGGGACATAAGCGAACATGCGCTGGAGAAGGACGAACGGGCGGTGAAGGTCCTTGCCAGCATCGGTATTCCGGTGGCCTGCTTCCTTCATGGGTATGCCGGGTTCATTTTCGGCTCGGTCAAGGCAAATGCCCTCTGGATGACCCCGCTTATGCCGGTAATCTTCATCTGCTCGGCAGTGGTCTCGGGAATTGCACTCTGCATACTGACATACATTATTACAATGGAGATCCGCAAGGCCATATCGGCATGGAAGCGTCGGAATAACCCGAAACTCCCTTCTTTGGAAGAATTGAAAAGCGCAGAAGTACAGGTTGTAACCATGACTTCCCGGTATCTGGTCATGTTTCTGGTCCTGGCCATATCTCTTGAGCTGCTTGACCTGATATTTCGAGGCTACACCGCTGTAAAATCGTGGGAAATCCTCCGCAGTGTCATCTATGGCAAGGATTTTATCAATATCTTCGTGGTTCAGTACGGGTTGGGGAACCTGGCGCCATTTATACTCTTTCTCCTCCCTCGACTTACAATCCGACGGGCTGTAGCCGGTACCATGTTTGTGCTTCTCGGGGTCTTCATGATGCGCTGGAACGTTGTCATCGGCGGCCAGGCATTCTCATCATCTTTCGCAGGGTTCATGCACTATCACCTTCCAATCTGGCCGGACGATATTGAGACCTTCAAGGAAGGGCTGTTTGGTGCCCTTACTGTAACAGTAACCCCTTTCGTTCTCTTCTGGTTTCTCAATAAGATACTGCCGGTTTTTCCCGTAAAGGATTCTCACTGAACCGGCAAGTGGAACATTCTTCGAAAATAGGCGCTTAAAATTGAGGTGTTTTCTCAGTAGGAATGCAAATGGAACAAAGTAGTTAGCATGCTGAACAACTCGAAGATGGCGCTGGGAAACGCACTAACCTTAGAGATCGGAAGAGGAGGCTCCTATGAATGACCGTGACAAACTATACATCAATGGCAGGTGGGTTTCGGCTCAGGGCAGGGAGACCATAGAGGTCGTAAATCCTGCAACCGAGCAGGTGCTTGGCAAGATTCCGGCAGGGACGGCCACCGATGCCGCTGCTGCAGTAGAGGCAGCACGCGGAGCGTTCGAACAGTGGGCGTCTACCCCTTGGTCAGCGCGTGTGCTGCTGCTTGCAAAGCTTCACCAGGGGCTCGCGACCCGCTCGGAAGAGATCGCGAACGTCATCAGCAGGGAGATGGGAATGCCGCTCAAGCTCTCCCGTCGTATCCAGGCTGGACTTCCGGCGTTGGTGATGGAAAGCTTTGTCCGTCTCACAGAAAACTATCCATTTGAGGAGCGAATTGGGAATTCTCTGGTTATCAAGGAACCGGCGGGGGTTGCGGTTTGCATCACTCCCTGGAACTATCCCCTCCACCAAGTGGTCGCAAAGGTAGCTCCGGCCCTTGCTGCAGGCTGTACGGTGGTCCTTAAGCCGAGCGAACTTGCTCCTGGCAGCGCCTTCATTCTGGCGGAGATAGCCCATGAGGCGGGCATTCCGCCAGGGGTGTTCAACCTGGTCACCGGCACCGGCGAAATAGTGGGGGAGTCGCTAGTTTCTCATCCTGATATTGACCTGGTCTCTTTTACCGGGTCGAAGCATGCCGGCAGTCGTGTGGCGGAGCTGGCAAGCCGGGGTGTCAAGCGGGTGACCCTGGAGCTGGGGGGGAAGTCAGCGTCGCTCATTCTTGAGGACGCCGACCTTGTGGCAGCGGTCAAAGGAACCGTAGCCGCCTGCTTCGTAAATTCCGGCCAGACTTGCAATGCCCTGACCAGGATGCTTGTTCCTGAGTCGCTCTATGATGAAGCAGCACGCCTGGCAGCGGAGGCTGCCACGAGTTACACGGTTGGAGACCCCTTTGATGAGCGGACGAAACTGGGACCCCTCGTCTCCGCCCAGCAGCTGGAACGGGTCAGGGAACACATCCGCCGGGGAATCGCTGAGGGTGCAAAGCTTATATGTGGGGGGCCGGAGCCTCCTGAGGGGATGGAGAGGGGGTACTTCGTCAGGCCAACACTTTTCGGACGGGTTGATGCGGGAATGTCCGTAGCACGTGAAGAGATCTTCGGGCCGGTCTTGGCGATAACAGCCTACAGGGACGAGGAGGATGGTTTGCGGATAGCCAACGACTCCGACTATGGGCTGGGAGGCGCGGTGTGGTCCGGTGACCGGGAACGTGCAGTGAAGGCAGCTCGGAGGATTCGGACAGGGCAGGTTGAGATCAACGGTGCCAGCTTCAATGTGCTAGCCCCCTTTGGCGGCTGCAAGCACTCTGGCTACGGGCGCGAACTGGGGCGGTACGGGCTGGAAGAGTTCCTAGAGATCAAGTCTATCCAGCTGAAGGAATGATTGATCATACGTCATGCGGTCTAGGTACATAAAAGCGTCACGATGTCGCGTCCGGCATCGTAACGTCCTTAGTTTTACCCCATTTCCCAAGGGCCACTGATTCAATGGCTGCTGCGAGTCCGAAGGAAAAGACACTGATGACCAGCGGCAGGCCATGAGTCCCAAATAGGTCAGAGAAGAAAACCTTGAACCCACCGATTATGGTCACCAGTATCGCAACGTTGCGCACTTCCCTGTTGCTGTTCCGGAAGGCAATGAGCATAAGTCCAATGGCCGCTGTGTTGATCAGCACCGACTGGGCACAGCGGAACGAGTTGGTTATCTCGCCGGGGATTCTTAGCAACAAATGGTATACCCCTAGTCGCGCCAAGAAGAATCCGCTAACTAAAGAGGCAATCAGCAGACCTATGGCAGTTCTGTCCCGGCTGTCAAAGCGGGTGAATATCTCTGAGTTGGCCGGAGGAGGTCCCTTTCTGCAGAAGCGGTAGTGGAGGAAGCTGATCAGGGTGACTGCCAGGGCGCTCCCTGCGGAGGTCAGCGAATTCTGAGAAGCAACCTGTCCGAATAGAATAAGCGAAATGGTAGTGGCGCAATATATCTGCAGTGCATACGAGGTAATCCGCACCCCTCCACTCTGCCATCTGCCTGAAAAGTGCAGCAGTGTAAAAGCGAAGAGCGAAAGAATCGGCAGTGCAAAGATGGTAGATCCTAATGCCACCGGTAGAGAGAGGATAGCGAGGAAGCTTCCTGCAAAAACGAGGGAATTGGTTCCTGGAGCACGCTCCAGATGACGACAGGCGAGCCGGTACCCGATCCCAAGATGGATCACTGCCAAGATGACCCCTGTGCAGCCAAGGAAGAATTTAGAGCTGCCCCCAGCGCCAACTACGTAGTAAGCTGCTGCGAAGGTCCATGCTACGTTTATCGTTGGCAGTGAAAAATCAAATCGGGAAATCCGTTCATTGCCGCTCCTCATGATACCGAGGAGTCCGATCGTCAGATAGACGAAAGCGAAGACAATGAGTACGGGGAAAAACAGCGGTAATGCAAGTGCTGGCTCTGGCGGGATTTTTCTGTACAGTGCTGTGCCGAGACGCAGTGCCCAGAGATGGAGCATGATCAAGGTTACGACAAGGAGTATCCATCTCAGCCACGAGCAGCGCTTTAGTCTGGCAGCAAAGTACCCGAGGATGTTGGCGGTTACAAGGATCATTGCCAGGTAGGGGAAATGGGGGTTTGGATAGTCCATGGCGGCGCCGGCAAGGCACATGCTCAAGGTTCCAAGCGAAATGGGGGTGAATGCGTTGAATTTATAGCTAACCACTGCCATGGCGATGCCGGTCGCCATAAGGGTAAGATAGGCCGGAATAATGGGCAGTGCCAAGAAGTGCATATGTGTTTCCACGACGATCGTGGAAATCAGGACTGCGCCGCACCCGGCAAAAACCGGAGCAAGTGGGCTTTCCTGGCGATATTTGTACCACCCCAGCATCATCATGGCAGAGGCATAGCCCATTCCGAGCACTGACCCTGCAAGGGTGTTGATGAGCCCACTTTCGGTGATAGTTCTGAGAATAAGTGCGACAACAAGTAGGAAGCAGAGAGCAGACATGCGTGGAAGAAGCGAGGCTTTGCCGGCCCATGAGACCAGTTCATCGGTAATTTCGAGGATTTCTTCTGTTTGAGCGGAGGTAGGAGCTGTGTTTAGGTCATTGCCGGCTTTACTGGGCAGTTCCCCTGCAGGTTTGTCCTGACCTTTATCCTGAAATTCCGACGATCTCTGGGTTTCTGGTTGAGAGTCAAGTCTCTGTTTGAGAGAGAGCAGTTCTTTAGTCAGTTCTTCAAGCCGTTTTTCCATATCCGTCTGGTTGTCGGTCATGTTGTCCCCTCGTGTTGGGTGATTCGGGGCTGGTAAAAAATAAAACAATAGTTATAATTGAAAATAATTTAATATTAGATAATTGAAGCTATGCTAATCTTAAGTTGTGTTATTGTTGTGTAAATTATATAACACCATTTCTGATTAAGTAAAGTGGAGATATGCATAGAGTGGAGAGTATTCCCGAAGCGCACTTGACATTTTAACCATGGTTTTGTTAGCTTCACGTTGCATGCCATGGCGTATGTGCAAATCATGAGAGACAGAGGGAGATAGCAATGTACAAAAAACTCTTCATCCCGGGGCCGGTTGAAATCGCC
The DNA here is from genome assembly GCA_964528055.1 of uncultured Geoanaerobacter sp. Taxonomy (GTDB): domain Bacteria; phylum Desulfobacterota; class Desulfuromonadia; order Geobacterales; family DSM-12255; genus Geoanaerobacter. Next base: position 291,716 of record CAZGQM010000002.1, read on the forward strand.
CCGGAAATTCTCTCAGCAATGGCCACCCCCATGATTGGTCACCGTATGCCCGAATATGCTGCTCTTCATAAGGGTGTGAAAGAAAAGCTCAAGAGGCTTTTGTTTACCGCCGATCGCACATTTCTCGCGACTTCCAGCGCCTTTGGCGTGATGGAGGGTGCGGTAAGAAACCTCATTGGAAAGCGATGTGCAAATTTCTGCAACGGGGCTTTTTCAGACAAGTGGCACGACGTAACTCGCCGTTGCGGCAAGGAAGCAGATGCCTTTAAGGTGGAGTGGGGCAAGCCAGTTACTGCCGATCTCGTGGATAAGGCACTGTCAACGGGGAAATATGACACCATCACGCTCATTCACAATGAGACTTCAACCGGGGTGATGTCTCCACTTCCAGAGATAGCCGATGTGCTTAGAAAATATCCTGACGTGGTGTCGATCATCGATACGGTTTCGTCCATGAGTGCATTAAAAATATCTCTGGACGAACTCGGAATTGACTGCTGTATTTTCGGTGTGCAGAAGGCTTTCGCACTTCCTCCGGGGCTGGCGGTATTCACTGCCAGCGAAAAGGCGCTTTGCCGGGCTAAAACCGTAGAGGGGCGTGGCTACTATTTCGATTTTCTGGAGTTTGCGGTCAATGATGAAAAGGACAATACTCCATCAACTCCCTGTATTTCGCAGATCTACGCCATTGATTGCCAGCTCGACCGTATGTTCGCTGAGGGACTTGAAAAGCGCTGGGCACGACACCGGGCGCTGGCTGAACGGATGCGAGGGTGGATTCGGGAAAGGGGATATGGGTTCTTTCCTGAGGAGCAGTACCTCTCGCTTACCCTCACCTGTGCGCGAAATACTAAATCTACTGATCTCGCTTCGCTAAAGAATCAACTGGGGGCTGCCGGATATGCCTTTGATGATGGCTATGGCAAGATAAAAGGGGAGACCTTCCGGATTGCGCACATGGGGGATATGCAACTTAATGATTTGCAGGAATTTCTGGATGAGATAGACAGGTGTCTCGGAACCCGATGAGATGGTCTGGAATATTTCAGATTTGTGGTATAATAATATCCCTAAATGTCTAAATGATTGACGGGAAGACATGCCGACGGCATGATTTGAAACGGGGAGTTGACGGATATCGGTGGTTGATCGATGCCAGTGCTTCCGGAAAATGGAGATCAGGATGAAGTGCCCGAATTGTGGGGGTAGAGAAGCAGTGCAGATCGATATGCATTCAGAAGGGTTCAGTGCAGAGACGTCGCCGGTCAAAGAGTGTGGTGCCTGTGGGCTGGTCTGGAGGATCAAGGTGGTGGGCGATCGTCACGAACTTGATATTATCAAGCCTGTTGACAAGGTCAAGAGTCCTTAGGGTAGAGATTTGGCTATAAGGGAGGGCATTTACCTCTCTTCCTTTGCCGAATATCTGTTTCAGGTTGCGTTATAGAGGTTGCTGGTGTCCATAGCGTCATTCTCTCCAGGAGATGCACTGCACCGGACAACCATCTATGGCGGCCTGGATTTCCTTCTCTGATGCGCCTGAAGGGTTGTAGGCCTCTGATTTCGAGTCGCTGCCGAATTGGAACACGGAAGGACAGGTCGATACACAGAGGCCGCAGCTTATGCAGTCTTCTTTGTCAACCCATGGATATTTTGACATCGTTCTATCTCCTCGCAATTCTACCTGTAGCTCCTATAGTAGCAGGCCCGCAGCTGCTGTCAATTATGTAAACTCGTTGGATTTCCAATAATTTTATCTTGATTTTATAATGAGGTGTGATATTTTAGCACAACTAAAATTCACTCGGGGGGTAGGCTAGTGAAACTGGGTAAGGGTTACGATGTCCCAAAAAATGATCAACTGCTGAAATGGGTAGAAGAAGTATCGGCTTTATGTGAACCAGACAGGATACACTGGTGCGACGGTTCGCAGGAGGAGTATGATGAGCTCTGCAATCAGCTTGTGCAGAGTGGCACCTTCATGAAGCTGAATGAGGTGAAGCGTCCCAACAGCTACCTGGCCTGGTCTGATCCGATAGATGTGGCGAGGGTTGAGGATCGAACCTTTATCTGCAGCCTTTCAAAGCAGGATGCCGGTCCGACCAATAACTGGATGAATCCAAAGGAGATGAAGGAGAACCTCCATAAGCTTTTCAGCGGCTGCATGAAGGGGCGGACTATGTATGTCATCCCCTTCAGCATGGGCCCACTTGGATCGAATATCGCAAAGATAGGAATAGAGATATCCGACTCCCCCTACGTTGTTGTCAATATGCGTATTATGACCCGTATGGGTAAAGATGTTCTGGATGTGCTCGGTAAAGACGGTGAATTTGTTCCCTGTCTCCATTCGGTCGGTGCGCCTTTGCAGCCTGGCCAGAAAGACGTCCCCTGGCCTTGCAACTCGGAGAAGTACATTGTTCACTTTCCGGAGGAACGTTCCATCTGGTCCTACGGGAGCGGTTACGGCGGTAATGCTCTGCTGGGCAAGAAGTGTCTGGCACTGCGGATTGCATCAAAACAGGGCAAAGATGAGGGGTGGCTTGCCGAGCACATGCTGATTCTCGGTGTAGAGTCCCCAACCGGTGAGAAGACGTATGTTGGCGCTGCTTTCCCCAGTGCGTGCGGAAAAACGAACTTTGCCATGCTGATTCCACCCAAATCATTCCAGGAAAAGGGATGGAAGGTGACAACAATCGGCGACGACATTGCCTGGATCAAGCCTGGTGCTGATGGACAGGTATATGCCATCAATCCGGAGTACGGTTATTTCGGTGTGGCCCCTGGGACAAACTACAAGACCAACCCCAATGCCATGATTTCCTGCGAGAAAAACTCCATCTTCACCAACGTGGCTTTGACCGAAGATGGCGATGTCTGGTGGGAAGGGATTGACGGTGATGTTCCTGCCAAGCTTACGGACTGGCAGGGGAATGAGTGGACCCCGGGCTGTGGACGCCCGGCTGCTCATCCCAACGCCCGTTTTACTTCTCCAGCCTCTCAGTGTCCGAGTATAGACCCTGATTGGGAAAACCCCAAAGGTGTTCCGATGAGCGCCTTTATCTTCGGTGGCCGTCGTAAAGACACCGTGCCCCTTGTCTATCAGTCCTTTAACTGGACCTACGGCGTTTACCTTGCCGCGACCCAGGGTTCCGAGACTACTGCTGCCGCTGTCGGCGCCACCGGCAATGTGCGCCGTGATCCCTTTGCCATGCTCCCGTTCTGCGGGTATCACATGGCCGACTACTTTGCCCACTGGTTGCAGTTTGGCCGTTCCATCCCCAGACCGCCACGGATCTTCAGCGTCAACTGGTTCCGCAAGGATGAAGATGGCAAGTTCCTCTGGCCCGGGTATGGCGAAAACATGCGGGTCCTGAAGTGGATCGTTGATCGTGTGCAGGGACATGCCGGGGCTGTCGAAAGCCCGCTGGGCTGGATGCCGCGCTACGAGGATATGGAGTGGGACGGGTTGGATATGACCCGCGAAAAGTTTAATGAACTAATGTCGGTAGACCGTGGTGTCTGGAAAGACGAGACTCTCTCCCATGAGGAGCTTTTCGTCAAGATGTATGACCGGATGCCTAAGGAATTTCTCCATATCCGCGAACTGATCCTTTCATCTCTCTGGCGTTCGCCTGAGCACTGGGAGCAGATAGGAGATGTTCATCCCGAGGGTTGGAACGAATAAGTTCCAAGAAATATCGTACAGAAGTTTCTGCTGTTGAAGAGGGCCGGTTATAATCGAAAATTTGATTATAACCCGCCCTCTCTTTTTTATTGACTGCCTGCGTTGATCAATTCGCTTGAGCAGCTATAATCCTGATATATCAAGCTTTCACTTTGAGGGGGTCTGTCAATGAAATTGAATGACATCACCAGGGGAATTGGGCTCGAGGAGCATGGTATAGCAAACGCAAATCTGATCTACTGGACACCGCCGACGGCAGTACTTTATGAGCAGATCGTCAAGCGGGGCGAGGGACTGGTTACCCATCTCGGTGCGGTGGCAGTAAAGACAGGTCATTATACCGGACGGGCCGCTAATGAGAAATTTATAGTAGACGAGCCCTCCTGTCACGATTTCATCAACTGGGGGAAGGTGAACCGACCGTTTGATCCGGCAAAGTTCGATGGCCTTTACAAGCGGATGCTCGCTTATCTGCACGGCAAGGACCTGTTCGTGCAAGACTGCTTTGCAGGATCAAGTCCGGATCATCGTCTTCCTGTGCGAATTATTACCGAGAAGGCCTGGCATTCCCTATTCGCACGTAATATGTTTATCCGGGCATCCCCTCAGGAGCTTGAGAGCCACAAGCCGGTTTTTACCGTGATTGATATGCCTGCTTTCCATGCAGTGCCGTCGGTTGATGGGACCAACACCGAAACCTTTATCATTGTCAACTTTGCCAAGCGACTGATCATTATCGGTGGAACTAGCTATGCCGGTGAGATCAAAAAATCGATATTCACTATCCTTAACTACCTTCTTCCCCACGACAAGCAGGTAATGTCGATGCACTGCTCTGCCAATGCAGGTGAGAAGGGCGATGTGGCGATATTCTTCGGACTTTCAGGTACCGGAAAGACTACCCTCTCGGCCGATGCCAAGCGCCGGCTGATAGGCGATGATGAACATGGATGGGATGATAGCGGTGTCTTTAATTTCGAAGGTGGCTGCTATGCCAAAATCATCAATCTCTCCAAGGAGTCTGAACCAGAAATATTTGACACTACACGGCGTTTCGGAACTATTCTTGAGAATGTCGCTATCGACACTGTCAGTCGCCGCATTGACCTGAATGACGATTCGTTTACCGAAAATACCCGTGCTTCGTATCCGATAACCCACATTCCGAACATCGTAGATTCCGGGATGGGTGGCCACCCGTCAAATATCATCATGCTTACCTGCGATGCATTCGGAGTGCTCCCCCCTATCTCACGCCTAACGCCAGAGCAGGCAATGTATCACTTTCTCTCGGGATATACAGCCAAGGTGGCTGGCACCGAGGCAGGCATAACTGAGCCACAGGCTGCGTTTTCGGCCTGTTTCGGAGCACCCTTCATGGCTCTTCATCCGTCGATCTATGGGGAGCTCCTCAAGCAGAAGATTGCCAAGCATCAGGTAGCCTGCTGGCTTGTGAATACAGGCTGGAGCGGGGGAGGCTATGGCGTAGGGAGTCGGATGAAGATATCCTACTCGCGAGCCCTCGTAAATGCGGTCATCGATGGCACACTGGTGATCGGAGAGTTCGAGAAGGACCCTTTTTTCGGGCTGGAAGTGCCAAAAAGCTGTCCCGGAGTGCCGGCCGAGGTGCTGAACCCTCGTAACACCTGGGCTGACAAGTTGAAGTATGACGAGGTCGCAAAGATGCTGGTCGAACGTTTCCGAAAGAACTTTGAGCAGTACAGGCAGTATGTTTCTGACGCGGTTATCAGGGTTCTCTGATTGCGGAGGAGCGAAACGTTTCTGACAAATTATTGATCATAAGGGGATAGCTTTGGCAATCCCCTTTTTTGTTGGCCAATCCGCCTCCGTACAGCATTAATCTCCCTTGGCATGTCCCGCAGAAAATATCTCACGTCAACAAATAGAATATTGTTTGTGTAGAAGATTAGCTGATTTTATTAATTTTTATCATTGACAAACCGGCAATGGTAAGAGAGATTTATAACACAATTATTAATTGGCTACGGTATCCTTACGGACGAAAGGAGGGTCCTCCATGGATAGAAAAAGAGATGACTTGGGCCTCGCATCGGAAGAGATGGAGGCTCGGTACTCCGTTTCCGCTCTACTGGAGAAGAGGGGGGTGTCGCGCAGAGAGTTCCTCAAATTTTGCACTGCCATGTCGGCAGCATTGGCACTTCCGCCGGCCTTTGCACCAAGAATTGCGCAGGCACTGGATGAGGTAAAGCGGCCGACTCTCGTTTGGTTGGAGTTCCAGAGCTGTACGGGCGACACAGAGGCGCTCCTGCGGGCGTCCAGCCCTACGGTGGCAGAGATAATCCTTGATATTCTCTCTGTCGATTACTCGGAGACAATCATGGCTGCTGCCGGCCACCTTGCCGAGGCGAATCTGAACAAGGTGGTCAAGGAGGAGAAGGGGAAGTACATAGCCGTGATCGAGGGCTCCATTCCGATGAAAGACGACGGCGTGTACTGCTGTATTGCAGGTAGAACAGCGCTTGATCGGGCTCGCGAGGTTTGCGGCAATGCCTTTGCAACCATAGCAGTTGGCACGTGTGCCTCGTATGGAGGGTTACCTGCAGCGGCTCCCAACCCTACCGGGGCGGTAGGAGTCAAGGTGGCGGTACCCAGCGCAACGGTGCTCAATCTCCCCGGCTGTCCCCTGAATGCCGATAACCTGACCGCAACCATCGTCCATTTCCTTCTCTTTAAAAAGCTTCCAGCGCTCGATAGTGTCGGTCGGCCACTCTTTGCTTACGGAAAGCGGATCCACGACAACTGCGAGCGTCGTCCGCATTTCGACGCAGGTCAGTACGTCGAGATCTGGGGAGACCAGGCTCATCGAAGCGGGCATTGCCTCTACAAAATGGGGTGCAAGGGGCCCGAGACATTTCACAACTGCCCATCTCAGAGGTATAACGAGAAGACCAGCTGGCCGGTGGCAGCGGGGCATGGCTGCGCCGGCTGCTCGCAGCCGATGTTCTGGGATGCAATGGGTCCACTCTATAAGCGGCTCCCCAATGTGCCAGGCTTTGGAATTGAAACGACTGCAGATAAGATCGGACTGGGGATTGCTGTGGGGACGGCAGCGGTCTTTGCAGCCCACGGCGTGATCAGTGCCGTTCGAGGTGAAGATAAAATGGAAGGAAAGAAGAGGGAGGAGTAAGACATGGCAAAGATCGTCGTTGACCCGATTACCCGGATAGAAGGACACCTGCGCATCGAGGCGGAGGTAAACGGCGGAAGGATCACCGATGCCTGGAGCGGCAGCACAATGTTCAGAGGGATCGAGAAGATCCTCAAAGGGCGCGACCCGCGCGACGCCTGGTACTACACCCAGCGATTCTGCGGCGTCTGCACGACAGTCCACTCCATCGCTTCCATCCGCGCTGTCGAGAATGCGCTGAATATCAAGGTTCCCCCCAATGCAGAACTGATCAGGAATATCATTATGGGGATTCAGAACGTTCAGGACCATGTCATACATTTCTATCACCTGCATGCGCTAGATTGGGTGGACATCACCTCCGGACTCAAGGCCGATCCGGCAAAAACCGCATCGCTCGCAGCCTCCCTTTCCGATTGGACACTCAACTCTCCGACATACTTCAAAGGGATTCAGGAGCGGTTGAAGGCCTTTGTCGCAAAGGGGCGCCTCGGACCCTTTGCCAACGCCTATTGGGGGCATCCGGCCATGAAGCTTCCTCCTGAAGCGAACCTTATGGCTACTGCTCATTACCTGGAGGCGCTTGAGTGGCAGAAGGACGTTATCCGGATACACGCAATCCTCGGAAGCAAAAACCCTCATCCGCAAACATTTCTGGTCGGGGGGATGGCTATCCCGCTTGATCCTGACTCACAGAACGCCCTTAACGCCGACAAGCTGGCTGAGATCAGCGGGCTGCTCAGAAAAGCGAAGGATTTCGTGGAGAAGGTTTACATCCCTGACCTGCTGGCAGTCGCTTCATTTTACAAAGAGTGGGCAGGAATCGGTGGAGGTGTGGGCAACTACATGTCTTATGGAGAGTTTCCCGACCCTGGAAGCGGCAAGCTTTTCTTCCCTCCGGGCATCATCCTGGGGAAGGAGATCACCAAGGTACACCCTGTTGACCATAAGAAGATCGCCGAATACGTTGACCACTCATGGTATGACTACAGTTCAGGACAAGGAAAGGGGTTTCACCCTTGGGATGGGGAAACAGAGCCGAAGTACACCGGTCCGAAGCCCCCCTACGACTATCTCGATACCGACAAAAAGTATTCCTGGGTCAAGTCACCCCGCTATGAGGAGCGACCAATGGAGGTCGGCCCTCTGGCAAAGCTCCTGGTTGCCTATGCTTCGGGACATAAGGAGACCCAGGCGGCAGTGGGGTTGGTACTCAAACATCTTAATGTCGGACCTGAAGCACTTTTCTCCACTCTGGGAAGGACCGCCGCCCGGGGTCTCGACTGTCTGATTACGGCCCAGCAGCTACCCAGCTGGCTCAACCAGTTGCAGGACAATATCGGTAAGGGAGATCTGCGTATCCACGCCAGCGAGAAGTGGGATCCGCGTACATGGCCACGCGAGGCAGCGGGATACGGTTTCCATGAGGCGCCGCGAGGTGCACTTGGACATTGGATAAAGATCAAGGAACAGAAGATACTCAATTACCAGGCTGTGGTACCGTCGACGTGGAATGCATCACCCAGGGATCACAAGGGGCAGCGAGGCCCATACGAAGAGGCACTCATCGGAACCCCCATCGCCGATCCGAATCGACCCCTTGAGATCATCAGAACCATTCACTCCTTTGACCCCTGCCTTGCCTGTGCAGTACATGTGATGGACGTGCGGGGGGAAGAGATAATCCGGGTAAGCGTGAAGTAACTGCAGCGCGCACAGGAGGTGCTGCCATGTCAAAACTCGTTATCAAGTATGTCTGGGAGGTCCCGGTCAGGGTCACCCACTGGTTGAACGTGATCCTCATACTCACTCTGTCCGTTACCGGATATCTGATCGGGAATCCGCATACTTTTGCCCAAAATCCCTCACAGTTTGTCATGGGCTGGATCCGTTTCATACACTTTACCTGCGCCTACACCTTTGCCATCGGCCTGGCGGTCCGTATCTACTGGTCGTTTGTCGGCAACAAATATTCCAGCTGGCGCACCTTTTTCCCATGGCTGACGGCCGACGGAAGACGGAAGATCTGGGCTACCTTCAGGTATTACTCGTTCTTTTCCCGGAGACTTCCGCACGTCGTCGGGCATAACACTCTGGCAGCAACCACGTATTCAGTGGTGATGTCTCTCTATCTGCTGATGGTGATGACCGGGTTCTCCCTCTATGCCGAGCATACCAACAGAGGGGTTCTCCATGCCATGTTCGGATGGATCGGAGCCATACTTCCCAATCAGTCGATACGGCTCGTACACCACATGGGAATGTGGTTACTGCTTGGATTTGCCATTCATCATGTCTACAGCAGCTGGCTGATGGATATCAAGGAGCGGGGAGGGATCATCTCCAGTATGTTCAGCGGGTACAAGTCTGTGGAAGAGGAGTAGCGGTTTGATCGTTCTGGTGCTGGGGATCGGCAATATCCTTATGTCGGATGACGGCATAGGTGTGCGAGTGGTGCAGGGTCTGGCTGCGACATACCGGTTTCCGAAGGATGTGACACTGTTGGATGGGGGGACGCTTGGGCTGGATCTCCTGCCCAGGCTGGAGGGGGTAGACCGTCTGCTGGTAGTTGATGCGGTTGACTGTAATGGCGAGCCCGGTACTCTGATCCGGCTAGCAGGTGAAGAGGTGCCGGTGGCCCTTGCCACCAAGGTTTCACCCCACCAGATGGGGCTCAAGGATCTCATTGCCGTTGCAGAACTGCAGGGTATACGGCCACGGGAGATCGTGCTTGTTGGGGTGAAGCCGGCTTGCATCGAGATGGAGATGCGGCTCTCGCCTGCCGTAGCCGCAAGCTTTGATCTGCTTGTACAGCAGGTCCTTGTGGAGCTTGAGAACTGGGGGATTACACCTGAATTGCTCTAATATGAAGGATGAAGGTATCAAAAAACGGCCGCCCGGTTTTCCGGGCGGCCGTTTCTGTCAGGAGTTGAGGTACTCTTTGATCTTATCAGCCAGCGTCTGGTAGACCCGTTCGCACTCGAGCGGATCCTTCTCAAGGAGTGTGACCCTGAACCCTTGCAGGGGGGTGGAGAAAGAAGAGAGGGGGACTATACAGATCCCGGTGCTTGCCAGTACATAGTATACAAAGCGCTTGTCGGGCGAAACGCCCGGCACGTTCACCAGGCTCTCAACCAGGGCCTTGACCTCGGTGTTTTCGATGGGGAGCGACTGGGAATCGTTCAACATTCCTTCCTTAAAGGAGACAGCCATGTAGAAGGCGCCGTTGGTCCGGTTTACCACCAGCCCCGGGACCTTCTTGAGGAAGTTGTAGGTGATGTTGCTCATAAGCTCGTAACGGCGGGCGCGCTCCTCAAGGTAACCTCTGTACTCCGGATGCCTCATGATCGCAGGGATGCATTTCTGGGGTAACGTGGTGGAGCAGACCTCGTTCATCTTTGTGTTGAGTATCGCGTTAACGTAGTGTTGAAATCTCTCATCCTTGTCAAAATTATAGACCTCTATCCAGCCGCAGCGAGAACCGGGCCAGGGGAGCTCCTTTGATATCCCCTTGAGCGAAATCGCGGGCACGTCGCCGATGACATCGGAAATCGGAACGGTTTTTTCACCGTTGTAGACGATGTTGCTGTAAACCTCGTCGGCGATGATGAAGAGGTCGTACTCGCGGGCGATTGCCACGATCTGCCGGAGTGTTTCTACCGGGTAGACCATCCCTGTGGGGTTGTCCGGGTTGATGATCATGATTCCTGCGACCTGCGGGTTGTACTTCACGTGATTGCGGAGGTCTTCGAGGTCCGGATACCAGTTGTTCTGCGGATCGAGCCTGAAGCAGAGCGGTGCAGCGTGGGCATGTGCCGCCTCGCCGGACGAGTGCGTAGTATAGGTGGGCGATGGTGTGAGGATGCGTGTCTCAGGCTTGAGAACCCCGTATAGCTTTGCGATGGCATCTCCCAAACCGTTGAAGAAGATGATGTCGTCGGTGGTGATCTGTGCAGCGCCTCGTCGATTGGTCAGATCACAGATGAACTCCCGGGTCTCCAGAACACCTCGGGTGTGGCAGTATCCGTAGGTATCGTTGTTCATCGCCTCGCGGGCCACGATCTCCTTCATCCATGCGGGTATCTGCTCTCCCTTGACAATAGGGTCGCCGATGTTCTCCCAGTTGATCTTTACCCCATGTTTCTGGAGTTTTTCGGCTACGTTCACAATGTTGCGGATCTCATACGTGATCTTTCCTGCGCTTGGCGGGACCAGTTCGCTTCTCATGTTCATCCTCCGAAAGGGTGGCGTTATGCAAAATAGAAAAGCCGCGGGTAAATCCCGCGGCCGATTGTGCTGGTATACTGTCTGAGTTGACTGCTTACCGGGCTGCGGGCATGCCTGCGGCGATTGCTGCCGCTGCGCTGGTAGCTCGCGCTGATAAGGTATGCTTGATCAAACCCACTGTAGTCATAAACATTCGAATAGCATAGTAAGGAAGTGTCGTCAACGTATTTGTGACACGATTTCTCATGTATTCACTCTACAGAAATCAGGAACCGTCCGTCTTCGTCCCGCCATCGAATCCAGCCTGACACGGAGAGGTCAACTATGACCAGCATCCAGGCATCGCTGACTTCAATTGCACGCATCCCCTTTTGACGGGGGAGAGTTTCAACGGTTGGAGCTATGGATGAAGGAGCTGTCCGGAGAGCGTAAAACTCTTTCCTCAAACCTGCCATGAGACGCACCTCGCGCCCTTTAAGATACCGATCCCATGGCTGATAGACCCAACGACGGTCCATTGCAAGCCACCCCTCTCTGCCGCTTTCGTCATAGACCACCCGGATCCACCCAGCTTTTTTCCTGGTCACCGCCAATTGCAGTTCTGAGGGATTACTCTTCAGTACAGTCGAAAGTGACGGTAGTTCGGATGCATCAATTTCTGCAAAGCGAACAGTACCTGGCTCCTGATAGAGAGATAGTGGCAATGACGCTCCCCCTGTTGAGCCGAGCGAGTATGCAATCGTCAAGAGTCCGTTGCCGGAAAGAGGGCGCATCTTAACAGGAGCTGCCAGAGCAGAGGCAACGCTATAGATACATAGTAGCAGGAAAATGCTGGTCAGACGCAACGGTTATATCCGAGAATGCTGTCAGTGAGTCTTGCCAGGTATGCGACCGACTCGCAGGTTACTTCAGCTGGCGCCCAGTGAGGGATCTCGTCAGGGGTGAGGGGGAGGTAGGGGCCGGCCTTTGCCTCGAAGAAGACTGTGCCAGGTGCCAGGCTTACGGCCCCGTGATAACGGCCATGCGGGATATCCACCGCAATCACCGGACCACCGACAGTAAGTACGACAGAGTTCTCGATGCTGCCGTCGTCATTGAACAAGATTACCCCAAGAGCGCCACTTACAATAACGAACGTCTCGTCTTTGTTCGGGTTCAAATGCCTGTGTGGACGGATGTAGGAACCGGGTTCGACGGCATTGAACAACCGGTGACAGCAGAAGTCGTTGGACGGGTGCAGGTTGAGGTTTTTCCGCTTCCGTGGCGCTGATTGGGCCTCTGCTGAGAGTTGAGAGAGAATTGTTTGATTGAATATTTTCATCCTTGTCCTCATGGTAAAATATCAAAAAGGTCGATTTTTCGCCATGTCAAGGCTGTCAAACGAGTGCGAGGAGGCGTAGCAGCGCTACGTCGCACGAACACGAGTGCAGACTTACGAAGAGATTGCGGAAAAGCGGCATTCTCAGCGATCCACCAGGGCTATCTGGTTTCCGTCAGGGTCATTAACCACTGCCATTTTCCCCCAGGGAGTCTGCTCCAGGGGTTCGGAGAAGGAGACACCGGCCTCTTCGAGCTGCTTGCAGAGAATCGTGAGATCCTTGACTTGCAGGGTTATGCCTGTATGGCGCCCCACCAAAGGAAAGGCCGCTTCGTGCATGGCAGTGGCCACTCCCAGCGTTGTCGTGGCACCGGGAAAAAATTCCAGCATGAACTCTGTTTCGTGGGCAACGGGTAATCCGAGATGATCCTTGTAAAAGCGTTTCGCTGCCTCGATATCCTTCACGAATATCACTATGTTCTTGATCCGATCGACCACGTTATACCTCCTTGTTCTAATCAGTCATACATAACAGAGGGGTATTGTACTGACAAGCCCTTTTGTTAGATGCTTGCCATAAGACCAATTTCTGTTACCATAAACGACAAACTCGGTCCGGAACTAACATGAAAAATCACTTCAGGCCACGCACAGTTTATGTTGCAGCATCTTATTCAGCCCCGGTTGGCCGATACAACGGACGGGAGCGTGAGTCGCTCAGTTTTCTCGGCCTTGCGGAAAAGGCCGGTGCTGTTTTTAGTGAGAGCAGCGTAAGGCGGAAAGAGATTGAAGCGGTGGTGGTAGGGTGTCAGAACCCTGTTGCATTCTCCGGTGTCGACAACACCGCCTCCAAGGTTGCAGGGGTGCTTGGGGTTTCCGGGAGCAAGTCGGTACTTATTGATACCGCTTCGTCTTCTGGTGCCTCGGCACTGGAGAACGCCTATCTGATGGTTGCATCCGGCAGCTGCGACCATGTACTGGCCTTGGGGATTCAGAAGATGAGCGACGTCGGGACCCTGGATGCCACACGCATTGTGGCCGGGGTCATTGACCGGGACGAGGCGGAGTTCGGGCTGACCATGCCGGCCTGCGGGGCTCTCGTGGCGCGGTCGCTCATGGAACGCCTCGGTCTCTCATTTGAGGAGTGGTCGGCGTTCTCTGCGATGTTGACCGAGCGGGCGCAGCGATATGCAGGGCGAAATGAAAATGCACATCTGAATTTTACGCTCCCAGTTGCCGAATACTATAATCAGATCAAGAACGGTAAGAATTATCTTTACTGGTGGCCTCTCAGATACCATGATTTCTGCCCCATGTCCGATGGCGTGGCAGCGGTCATTCTTACCTCCCGCCCTCAAGATGTGCTGGTTTCAGGGGTTGGAAGCGCCACGGATATCCCGACCATTGCGGACCGGAACTTCTTCCACTCTTTCCCGGCCACGGTTCGTGCAGCCGCCGAGACATACGGGATGGCAGGGATCAAGGATATCAGGCAGTTTGCCGGCAAGCTCCATGTAAACATGCACGATCCGTTCAACGGGTTCGGCCCAATCAACATGGTTGACCTGGGGATCGTTCCGCGCAACCGGATACTCGAAGCCCTGTTGGACGACAGTTTGACCGGCGACCGTGGGGCATTTCCTACGAACCTCACCGGCGGCCTCAAAGGCCGTGGACATCCTCTGGGGGCTACCGGAATGATACAGGTGGTGGAAAACCATCGCCTGATCCTGGAGAATGGGTTCATTGCCGGGCTTTCCCACTCCATAGGGGGGCCGATAAACAACAACGTGGTGATCCTTTTGGAACGATCCGACCATTATCGTCACCGTGCACCAGAGCCGTTCCGTCCGTGGGGGCTTCCTTCCCTGGGAAAGCTTAAACCGAAGGACGTGTCGGTTGAATCGCTTCTGGCAAGCGAGCAAACGGTCGAAGGTTCCTTTGTCACAGCCACAACACGCTTTGATCATCTTAGCGGTAAACCGTCTGCCATTGTCTTGATACTCTCCTGCCGTTATAATGGAGGAAGGTACAACTTCCTGCTTGGCATAGGGGGTGAGAACCATGACGAGGTGAGTCGTCTTATACATGGCGACCGTGTCAGGCTGGAGAGATCCGTTGATGGCATACTGGTAAACAGGATGCCGGTAAGGCGGTTTTACGAAAGGACCATTGATGGCTTAACCGATCTGGCCGATACCGGCTGGAAGAGGTTAACCGGAAACTAGTTAAACAACCGTGCACTCTGCACAAATCCATACCGGAAAAGGAGACAAGTGATGAAGATTGATGAAATCAAAGAGATAGCCAAACGATTGGGGATCAAGCCGGGGAAGATGAAGAAGGCTGATCTGGTCAGGGAGATCCAGAAGGTCGAGGGGAACGAGGATTGCTACAACAGCGGCCAGGCCGCTGTCTGCGGACAGAATGGCTGTTCCTGGCGAGAGGACTGCTAGAGAAACCCTGCTGTATTGATACAATTTGTGGCCCCTTCCATCCGTATGAGAAGGGGCCTTTCTCAACCTCGTCAGAGCAGTCCCATCAGCATTTTCCCCGCCACCAGAATCAGGAAGCAGGCAAATCCCTTCTTCAGGGCCTTTACCGGAACCCTGTGGGCGATTTTTGCCCCGAGCGGAGCAGTCAAAATGCTCATCAATGAAACGCCGAACAGCGCTGGCAGGTAAATGTAGCCGAGGCTGTAAGGGGGGAGTGTAGTCTCTCCCAGGCCGTTAAGAATATAGCCCAGAGTTCCGGAGATGGCGATCGGGAAACCGATGGCAGCAGATGTTCCTATGGCGCTCCGGATCGGGACCGAGTGCCAGATGAGGAAAGGGACCGACATGGTACCGCCGCCGATCCCTACGAGTGCGGAGATCCCTCCGATCAGGCTGCCGAAGCCAAACATCTTCAGACCTCCCGCAGGTTTCCGGGGAGAGGGATTGGCCTCCAGAAACATCTGTATTGAGACATAGACGATGAATACGACAAAAAATACTTTCAGAAAGCTCGTTGAGAGCTGTGCTGCCACCCATGCGCCGACAAGAGTACCGGTAAGAATTCCAGGCGAGATTCTACGGAAAATTCCCCACTCAACAGCTCCCCGTGCATGGTGGGACCGCATGCTGGAAATCGAGGTGAATGCAATGGTAGCAAGTGAAGTCCCTATTGCCATATGGGCGACATGAGCATCCGGAAGGTGCTGGGAGGAAAAAAGAAACGTCAGCATCGGAACTATGATGATGCCGCCGCCGACACCAAGAAGCCCTGCAAGTAGGCCTGCCGATGCGCCAAGGCAGCCATAGGAAAGCCATGAGGTGATATCCATCCGCTTTTGTCCCCTCTTATTGCCCCGGTAATTGCGAGTAACTATACACAAGCAGCCTCGTTTTCACAACCTTCAGCTCAGCGTACGGATTGCTTGGCTTACGAGGGGATTTCGTATTTACATTACAGTGCAAATCGAATAAAGTTACGCATCCCAGAAGGGGGTACTGCACATATGGAACAACTCAGGGAAACACCTCTTATCGGCAGGCATAAGGAGCTTGGCGCACTCATCGCACCTTTCGGCGGATGGAACATGCCGATCCAGTACGAAGGGATTATTGCAGAGCACCGCTGGTGTCGGGAGAAGGCAGCTCTTTTTGATATCTGTCATATGGGTGAATTTCTCTATAAGGGTGACATCATAGAAGGAGGCCTTGAGAATGTATTTTCATTCTCCGTAGCCTCCATCCCGGTTGGTCGTTCCCGCTACGGATTCCTCCTGAATGAGCAAGGGGGGATACTCGACGACCTCATAGTCTTCCGCCTCGCCGAGGATGAGGCGATGATCGTCGTCAATGCCGCCACAGCAGAGAACGATTTCAAGGTGATCTTTTCCCGTCTAAAGGCCGGAGCGCTCTTGACTGACATCTCTTCTGCCACCGGCAAGCTCGATCTGCAGGGCCCAATAGCCAGAAATATCCTGCTTGATCTGTTCGGTCAGGAGATCGAAGCGATACCGTACTTCCGCTTTATCACCATGGAGATCCTCGGTGTTGAGGCGATTGTCAGCCGAACCGGATACACGGGCGAGCTGGGGTATGAGATATTCCTCCCTTCAGATAAGGTTGTGGAGTTGTGGGACAAAATGTTATCGGATTCGCGCGTAAAGCCGTCAGGTCTTGGAGCGCGTGATCTTCTCCGTCTTGAGGTTGGGTACAGCCTTTACGGCAATGACCTTGATGAGACCATAACCCCCCTGGAGGCCGGACTTGACGGGTTTGTAAAGTTTGATACCGAATTTGTCGGCAAAGATGCATTGATACGTCAACGGGACTCCGGGCTGCAGCGCGTAAAGGCTGCCTTCAGGGTCGGCTCACGTCGCTCGCCGCGTCATTTCTACGAGATCTGGTCCGGTGATGCAAGGGTCGGCACCGTCACCAGCGGCGCATTTTCCCCAATGCTGGGCTGCGGCATTGGTATCGGTCTTGTGGAGCCTCAGGCAGCGGCACTTGGCGGCGAACTCACCATCCGTCATGAGAATGTCACCATGCCGGCAACGGTATGTGAATTGCCATTTTATGCAGGGGGCTCACTACGCAGTTAGATCAACATGATGACATGCTTCAGTTTCAGATAGACGCCGATAGATAAACGCTTGAAGCCGCTGTTTTCACGCAGGATGTAGCGTTTTCAGGGTATCTACGTGCATCCGCAGTTGTCGGCGGTCACACTTACTACTTGATCCAAGGAGAGCAGAATGCCGAATACGTATTACAGCAAAGAGCATGAATGGGTAAGGGTAGAAGGGAACATTGCCACTGTCGGCATAACCGAGTATGCGGCCCATCAGCTGGGAGACGTTACCTTCGTAGAGCTTCCGGCAACCGGCAAGACGGTGCAGCAGTTCCAGATGCTCTGCGCGATCGAGTCGGTCAAAGCGGCCAGCGATATCTATGCACCTGTGTCCGGCAAGGTTGTCTCGGTCAATGAGGCGCTTGACAACGCGCCTGAGATTGTCAACGAATCTGCGGAAGAGTCTGCCTGGATGGCCTGTCTGGAGATCTCCAATCCGGCAGAGGTTGCGAACCTGATGAGCAGGGAGCAGTACGAAGAATATCTGAAAGGGCTCTGAAAGTTGTGACTGATGAGATCATGTTACAGAATTTTCCGAGGGTATTGCTATGAGCTATTGTCCCCACACGCCTGAAGAAATTCGGGAAATGATTACCGCTATAGGCGTCGGAAGCATCGAGGATCTGTTCAGCCCGATTCCTCAGGAACTCCGGGCAAAATCGTTTAATCTGCCAAAAGGGATGTCCGAATTCGAGATGCTGGGACGGTTGCAGGAGATGGCATCGCAGAACGGCACCCTTACACCGTTTGTAGGTGGCGGCTTTTACGATCATCTGATCCCAGCTGCTGTGGACCACCTGGCAGGCCGATCCGAATTCTACACCGCCTACACCCCCTATCAGCCCGAGTGTTCCCAGGGGAGCCTTCAGGCGCTGTTCGAGTATCAGACAGCCATCTGTCGCTTGACCGGCCTCGATGTCTCCAATGCCTCGCTGTATGACGGAGGGACTGCACTGGCCGAGGCGGCCATGATGGCGCTTCGGATCACCGGTAGAAACAGGCTGATACTGGACGGGGCAGTTAATCCGCTTTCCAGGGCAATAGTTAAGACTTACCTGGCCAATCTTGAAGTGGAGGTTGTTGAGTTGCCTCCGGTGGACGGTCAGCTGGACCGGGAGGGTTTGCTGCGCGAGCTGGATGACCATTGCGCTGGACTGCTCGTGCAGAATCCAACCTTCTTCGGTTGCGTGGCTGACTACAGCGATCTCGCCCTTCAGGTGCAAGGTGTCGGGGCACTTCTGGTAGCCTCGGTCTATCCGATAGGCCTCGGGATCCTTAAGACACCGGCTGAGATGGGGGTAGACATTGCCGTGGGCGAGGGGCAGAGTCTCGGCAATCATCTCTCATTCGGAGGGCCTGCATTTGGGTTCATTGCGGCAAAGAAAAAATATATCCGGAACATGCCGGGGCGTATCGTAGGGGAAACCGTGGACCGGGAGGGGCGTCGCGGCTTTGTCCTGACCCTACAGGCCCGCGAACAGCATATCAAACGCCACAAGGCTACTTCCAATATCTGTAGCAACCAGAGTCTCTGCGCCCTGCGCGGCCTGATCTTCCTTGCATCCCTAGGGAAAGAGGGGTTGGCAGACCTGGCGCGACTCAACCGCGACAAGGCTGAATATGCGAAATCGGTCATTTCTTCGGTGAAGGGGGTTTCGGTGCTCTCCAGCGCCCCGACCTTCAACGAGTTCACCATTGCGCTCCCCAAGCCTGCTGATGAAGTTGTGGCAGCACTTATGGAAAAGGGGATTGCTGCAGGGGTGCCGCTCGGCCAGTACTACCAGGGGGCGGAAAACTGCCTGGTGGTTACGGTTACCGAAAAGAGGACAAAGGCCGAAATCGACCGGCTGGCCGCGGAACTCGGGAGGGTGCTATGGAACTGATCTTTGAGAAATCCACTCCCGGACGACGCGGGGTGCGTCTCCCTGCCGCCGATGTTCCTGCTGCACAGCCACTGCCGAATGGGTTGCTGAGAAACGAGCCTGCCGGACTCCCGGAGCTTTCTGAGCTGGATCTGGTGCGTCACTTCACCCAACTGTCGCGCCGCAATATCGGGGTTGACACCACCTTGTACCCGCTCGGCTCCTGCCACAGGAAGGATTACCCAAAAACCCTGGAAGATGGGGCGAAGCTGTTCGCACCGTTTCATCCGATGACAGCTCTCCTGCCCGGAGGAGTGAGCCACGCCCAGGGTAGCCTTGCCATGCTCCACCATATGGGCGAACTGCTCTCAGAAATAACCGGCATGGACGAGGTCACCTGTCAGCCGCTGGCAGGTGCACATGGCGAGATGACCGGCATCATGCTGGTAGCCGCCTACCACAAGGCCAAGGGGAACAACAAGAAGTATGTCATCGTTCCCGACTCCTCGCATGGCACCAACCCGGCTTCAGCTGCCATGGTCGGCTACGAGATTATCACCATCCCCACCGCACCTTATGGCGACATGGATATTGGTGCATTCAAGGCGGCCTTGAACGGTGAGGTTGCTGCAGTGATGATGACCTGCCCCAATACCTTGGGCCTGTTCAATCCGCACATCAAGGAGATCTGCGATCTGGCCCATGGAGTAGATGCCCTGGTCTATTACGATGGTGCCAACCTGAACGCTATTCTGGGGAAGGTTCGACCGGGCGACGTCGGATTCGACGTGGTTCATGTAAACCTGCACAAGACCTTCGGGACTCCTCATGGCAGTGGTGGCCCCGGCAGTGGCCCAGTGGGGGTAAAGAGTTCACTCATTCCATTCCTCCCCGTTCCCCGGGTCCTAAAACAGGCCGACTACAGCTTCACGCTTCAGACCGACCATCCTCAGAGCATCGGCCGTACCGCTAACTTCTTCGGCAACTTCGGTGTCATGGCAAAGGCCTATGCCTACATCCTGATGCTTGGCAGAGAAGGGCTGATCGAGGTGAGCGAGCTGGCGGTTCTAAATGCAAACTATGTCATGAGCCGTCTGAAGGATGTCTACGAACTCCCCTACGATCAGACCTGTATGCACGAGTGTGTCTTCTCTGCAAGCAAGCAGCTGGTTCACGACGTTCACGCCATAGATATTGCCAAGTTCCTTATAGACAAAGGGTATCACCCGCCAACGGTCTACTTCCCGCTGATCGTGAAAGAGGCGATCATGATCGAGCCGACCGAGACCGAGAGCAAGGCGACACTGGATCAATTCATTGCGGTCATGCGAGAGGCAGCTGAACTGGCCGAGACCGATCCTTCGACCTTCAAGCGCGCTCCACTGACGACCCCGATTTCGCGTCTTGACGAGACCAAGGCAGCCCGCGAACAGAATGTCTGCCACTCTGGATGTTAAGTAAGGTTTGGCGTTTCATCAATACCGGTCCACTAAATGGTCCGGAGAACATGGCCATTGATGAGGCGCTGCTCCAAAGTTTTTCACCTGAAACTTCAACGCCGGTGCTCCGCCTTTACGGATGGAGTCCACCGGCGTTGTCGCTGGGGCGCTTCCAGGATGCAGCGAAGGTGCTGGATCTGGAACGCTGTCTGACGGATGGTCTGCCCATAGTCCGGCGAATCACCGGAGGCGGGGTGATCTACCATGCAGAAGAGCTGACCTACTCCATTGTCTGCGCTCCGCACCATCTCCCTCAGGCTTCCACGATCAAGGAATCCTTCCGCATTCTGACCGGATATCTTCTTGCGTTCTATCGATCCTTCGGTCTTGCGCCTGTTTATGCGGCCGATTTTCAGAACGGAGATGCCGGCCTTGGAGAACGTACCCCATACTGTTTTGCCGGCAAAGAGAGTTTCGATATTTTGCTTGATGGCCGCAAGATCGGGGGAAATGCCCAGCGACGGCTGAAAAGTGTCATATTTCAGCATGGTTCCATACCACTCAAGGAGATGTCTGAAGTGGGGGCAGCTTATCTGCGGGACCGGTTGCCAGGTTTCGATTGTGCCGTGACCTCTCTAGTTCAGCAGGGGATAACGAAGGAAGCGGATTGCTTGGGGAAACGTCTTGCGGACAGCTTCGCCGAGACCTTCAGCGTGACGCTGAATCCTTCTGGACTCAGCATGGCAGAGACGGATGTTGCAATGGCCTTTATTGCAGGCAAATATGCAGGCGATGCCTGGAACCTTCGGGGAGAAGAGACATGAAGATAGTACGCAAGCCCGATTGGCTGCAGAAGCGGGTGAATCCCGCGGCTCACGCCGAAATGGAGCAACTGCTCGGTGGGCTTGGGCTTCACACCGTCTGCCAGGAGGCGCTCTGTCCCAACATCAGCGAATGCTTCCGCCAGAAGCAGGCGACCTTCCTGATTCTGGGGAAAGCCTGCACCCGGTTGTGCACCTTCTGCAATGTCACAAAGGCAAAGCCTCTCCCGCTAGACCAGGAAGAACCGGTACGAGTGGCTGCGGCGATTGCTCAGCTTGGATTGAATCATGTCGTTATCACCAGCCCGACGCGGGATGATCTCCCTGATGGAGGTGCAGCTGCCTATGCCTTGACGGTAGCTGCAATCCGCAGGGGTGCCCCGATTGCCAGGATCGAGCTGCTTGTCCCTGATTTCAATGGAAACCTGACGGCTTTAGAGCAGGTTGTTGCGTCAGGTCCTGACATCTTCGGGCATAACGTGGAGACCGTGCCGCGGCTCTACGCAATACGCGAGGGGGCTGACTATCAACGATCGCTGGAGGTGCTTGGGAAGGCTATGAAGCTGGCTCCGGCAATTCCAACCAAGTCAGGAGTGATGCTGGGACTTGGAGAGACTCTGGACGAGGTCCGTCAGGTGATGGCTGATCTGCTCTCGGTCGGCTGCTCATACCTGAGCCTGGGGCAATATCTGGCGCCGAGTCGTCACCACCAGCCAGTGGTGGAATTTATTCCTCCGGAGACGTTCGACCTCCTCCGTGAAGAGGGGCTCCGGATGGGATTCAGGCATCTCGAGAGCGGGCCGTATGTCCGGAGTTCCTACCATGCTGGGGAGTACCAGAAAGCGGATGGGGAATAACAGTCATGGAGGTGTGACCTGCTATGTTTCAGATATCGTGCGGGCAGAAGGCCCGCTCCTATGAAAAGGAGGAGAGAATGAAGAAGTGCTTTGTTCTATGTATTCTGGTTGTATCTGTTGTCTGTGGGGGCCCGGCGTTCGCAGGGGAAGGGCTGACGAAGATCGCCGACAACGTCTACTCCTACGTTGGAGTCAAGGATGCCTCACCTGGCCACAGCTTTGCTGCCAACGCAGGCATCGTTATAGGCCGGGAGGGTATCCTGGTGGTTGATACTCTCATCTCCGCCAAGGAGGGGGAGCGCTTCCTGGCCGATATCCGCAAGATCTCAGACAAGCCGATAAAATATGTGGTCAATACCCACACTCATCTTGATCACGCCTTCGGCAACTGCGTATTTGCCAAGCAGGGAGCCGTTGTAATCTCCCACGACGCAGACCGCAGGTTGTTGGAAAAGATCGGAGAATCAACCCTGAAGAACATCGGGAATTATGGGCTGAAGGCGGAGGATATGGCCGGAACCGAGATCGCCTATCCTTCGCTCACCTTCAGTGACCGGGTGACCATCGACCTGGGCGGTGAGATGGTGGAGCTGATCCGTATATCCCCCTCCCACACTGAGGGGAGCGTTATCGTGTACCTTCCGGCAAAAAAACTTCTTTTTGCTGGCGACATCCTCTTCACCGATTTCCACCCCTTCCTGGCTGACGGTGATATCTCCGGCTGGGCCAGGACCCTTGACGCGTTGATTGCCATGGAGCTCGAACTGATCATCCCCGGCCATGGCCCGCTTTCCACCAAGAAGGACCTGCGAGAGATGAAGGAATATCTTCTCCTGTTCGACAGCAAGGCCCGCGAGCTGGCGCTAGGCTCAAAGGACGTGGATGCCATGGCAGCCGAGCTGAAGAAGGTCTTGCAGAAGCGATCTTTGGCAGAGTGGATGATCGGGTTTAACGTGAAGAGCCGCTATCTACAAAAGAAGTGATGCAGGCATAAAAGTAGTGTCCCATGGGAAAAATTGATTTTAAGAAATCATCGAAATACCTGTATCAGCCTTCAGTTAAGGGAATTGTCCGCGTTGATGTTCCTGAAAGGAATTTCCTCATGGTTGACGGCGTGGGAAATCCAGACAACTCGAAATCTTCAGTGATGCGATTGAAGCCCGCTGGTGGGCTGATGACATGTCGGCATTTGCTACCAGCGAGAAGTTTCTGAACTGAACACAACAGGAGACAGCGTATGGGGGTCATTTCCAGCCTCGGCGATGCGCCTGGCAATCCGGTAATTGATAAAACTGCCTGCACGGTATGCGGCGTCTGTGCTGCCATCTGCCCGGTCGAAGTCCTGACTCAGGCGGACAATGGGATCGCAGTCGATAAGGATGCCATGTTCGGCTGCATTGCCTGCGGCCAGTGCATGATGGTCTGCCCGGCAGGTTGCATCAGTGTTACGGGCCGCAGAGTTCATCCGGACCAGATAGTTGAGCTCCCCACCCTCGAATCCCGGGCGGAAGCAGGTCAGCTTGCGGCGCTGCTCTTGGCGCGACGGAGCATACGTAGATTCACCGGCGATGATGTACCGCGCCAGGTGATCGACCAGGTGCTGGCCGTTGCAGCAACGGCTCCCATGGGTATTCCCCCCTGGGAGGTGGGTGTTACCGTTTTTGAAGGGCAGGAGAAGGTTGCAGAACTGGCGAGGGACACTGCCGACTCATACAGGGGCTTCCTTAAGCTGTTCGATAACGTTGCCATGAAACAGCTTTCCCGGCTGTTCATGAAAAAAAGCGTATGGCAACAGTTCCAGAGCTTCATCCTGCCGCTGGGCCGTGTTCTGGTCGATGGCAATGAACGGGGGACGGACTATGTTTTCTACAATGCTCCGGCTGCCCTCATGTTTCATACCTCACCCTATTGTGACAGCGCCGATGCGATAATCGCCTGCACCTATGCAATGATTGCCGCCGAATCACTGGGGCTTGGTACCTGCATGATCGGTTGCTCGGCTCCAGTGGTGGGACGACGTAAGGAGTTGTTGAAAAAATACCGTCTTCCCGAGGGGAATACACCGAAGATCGTGCTGATCATGGGATACCATGCCAGCCCGCATCGAAAGGCCATACGCCGCACCTTCCAGTCATTGAACTACTACTAGGAGAATAGGTATACTCTTCGGAGCAAAGTAAGCCCGATTGATTCGTTGTTGGGGCCGTCAAACTGAATAACTGCCGTTGTTCAGTGGTTACGGTACCCCAGCACCACCAGCAGGCAACTCCCGTCGGCGATGACGTTTACTCCGGCATCACGACATAGCTGAACAGCCTTCGGGCTCTCGGCGCCAGGCTGCATCCAGACAGCCGTGATACCATGTTTGATCGCCTCTACAACCACCCTCTCGGTCACCTGCGGCGGGGTGATGATCGAGATGCTCTTCACCTCTTCAGGCAGATCGGAAACCCCTGACACACTGGCTACCGCCTCAACTTCGCGCTCCTTCGGATTTACCGGGATTGCCCTGAGGCCGTTCTGAAGGTAGCAGCGGAGCACCTTGTTTCCGTACTTGCTTCTGTCAGTGGATGCTCCCACCACTCCGAAAACGGGGGAAGCAAGGAATGCATCTATCTGTTCCCTGATGGTCATGGAATGCTCCTTGGTTTGGGTTGAGTGCAACGTTGCTTCAGGCCTTCGTATCTATGACCTGTCCGGGGCTTGCAGCCTGCAGAAAAATCGTTCCCAGCATGATGTCTGCTACTGCGCCTGAGAAAATCCCTACGGGAATCATGATAATGGTTGCCAGGCAGAAGCCTGTGACCAGATTAAGATAGCCGTAAGCCCGGAACAGGCTCTTTGGTTCATCCGAAAGACGGAGCAGGCGTAGTCCGAGCATGAGCTGGATCACCCCAAGAGGGACGATGAGTATCAGCGCCAGGGTTCCTGCCGAAGAGGCAACAGCCGGGCTGGCGATCCCTACGATCCCGACTGCAGCCAGCACCACGTTGGCCTTTATCATCCAGCCTATGAAACGGTCTATGTCATGGAAGGCATAACGCTGGTTCAGCATGCGCAGAAGGGTAAGTGACGTATAGATGAAGATGAGTGTACTTGCGGTCTGCATGAAAAGTTCAGCAATCTTGAAGAATAACCCCTCTCTTGCGGAGAGGAGATAGGTCAGTATGACCCAGGGGATCGTTAGAAAGGCGTTAAGCATGGCCAGACAGCCGGCAATTCGGAAACGGGCATTAGTAGGTACCTGCGATGGTTTGTTGTCAATGTTTTGCATGAAAGCGATATCCTGCCGTAGAGTCTGTTTTGATCTGTAGCAATGGGAGAGTTCCTCCATCCGGGGTTTACAGGGTTAAGGGTTTGGGGTGAATTCGGAGAGCAGGTTGTTGGTTGCCCTGAGCCGCTGACTCAGCTGCGCAGCTATGCCAAGTAGAAGTTTGCTCCAGATCTGCGGGGTTTCGTGAACAAGTTCGGTCAGATTGAGTCGGCTCAGAACGAACAGGGTGCTGTCGGTGATTGACATTGCCGAAGCTGAACGCGGTTCTCCGTCGATAATCGCCATCTCCCCGACCGTCTGTCCGGAAGCGAGGGTGGCGAGGATCTTCGGGTGCAGGGTGCCGTCACTCTTGCTGATCCGAACATCCCCTTCGGCAATCAGGCACATAAAGGCCTCGCTGTCTCCTTCCTTGTAGATTGCCTCGCCTGCCTGTACGCGGCAGATGAATACCTTGTCGCTGAGGATTGAGAGTTCGGTCTCCGTCAGCTCTTGCGCCCATGGGGCAGCCCCGAGACGGGCGAGTTTTTCGCTTTTTGGGAGGCTGATTTCATGCCAGTTGCGTCGTTCCATTAGTAGCTCTCGATTGCTGTCAGCTGTGGGCCAGAATCTCATTGACCTGGCGCAGCCGATGAGATATGCGGCGGGCGATCTTGGTCACCAGCCACTGGAACAGAAGCGGGTTGTCGTCAGCCATTCTGAAGAAGTTGACCCTTGTGATGACAAACAGGGTGGTATCAGTCAGTGCCAAGGCAGTAGCCGAACGTGGCAGTCCGTCAATAAGCGCCATCTCGCCGACTGTCTCGCCAGGGTTGAGTACGCTGATGGCAGTCTGCCAATCCGTCCCTGTCCCCTTGGCAATGGAAAGTTGCCCGTCGATGATCAGGCACATGAATGAATTGGTATCCCCTTCGCGGAAAACCGTCGTGCCGGGGCTTGCCGTATACACCGAGACGTACTCGGAAAGGGCGGAAAGATCCTTTTCCGCCTCCCGCGTGAATGGGAATGATGCCAGCTTTTCTCTGCGCTGTTGCAGGGTCAGCGGGAGCCGGGCAAACCCCTGCTGCAGGAACGGGTCAGTTGCGGCACTCATGCATGCTCTCCAGATTCGGGCCTGGATCGGTCACTCCAGGATCTTGACGGCTGTGACGAAATATTCCGATTCGCCGAAGCAGCGGGTTGGGACCCCTTTGTGCTGCTCATAGGTCAGTGAAAGTTTTTTTGCCATTGAACGATTGATGCTGTCGGCAATTGCATTGTCTCTGACCGTGAAGGCAAACTTCTCAGGGACCATCCCCTGTACCGGCAGCATGGTCAGCTCGCCTTCCCATGTTTTGCATATCCATCCCTTGTGTGAAAACTTCTGTACGTATCCGGTACGCTCACCTTTGGAGTAGCTCCAGGTGAGAGTGCCCCAGGTATAGAGGGCGCATAATCCGATAACAAGGATGATGCCTCCGGCAAGCCAGGAAACGATGCTGGTTTTGGTGACAGGCATACGAGAAACTCCTTATGTAGGGTGGTGGTGAGTCAGTATATCAGAAAAAACCCAAACCTGAGAGTATTGGATGCTATTGGCCAATGGTCATTCCGAAAGAGGCTGTTTTTTCAGCTGTTTGACGATGGCTTCTGCAATACGTTGCGACACTCCCGGCAGGGTGACAAGTTCCTCGGGCGTGGCTGCACGGATGCCGGAAAGGCTGCCGAAGCCTCGCAGCAGAACTCTGCTGAGCTCTCTGCCGACACCCGGGACCTCCTCCAGGCGGGATCGGAGGGTCGACCGGTCCCGGAGTTGTTGATGGTAGGTAATGGCAAAGCGGTGCGCCTCATCGCGTATCTGTGCCAATAGCAGAAGCTGGGGAGAATTCTGCCGGAGCACGACAGGGTTCTTCCTCCCCGGCCTGAAGATTCGCTCCGCACTTCGCGTCACCTGGCTGTCACCAGGTGCTGAGCGGACTCGGCTCTTGGCCAGGGCAGCAACCTCAATGCCCGAAATGCCGAGATCCTCCATAACCTTGATAAGTATCCCCAGCTGCCCGAGCCCTCCGTCTACGATTATCAGGTCAGGCAGGGGTTCCAGAGCGGCCCGTCTGACCCGTCGTGTCAGTACCTCAGCCATCATGGCAAAGTCGTCGGCCTGTTGCACTCCCTTTATCCGATAGCGGCGGTACCCCTCCTTAAAAGGGATGGCGTCGACAAACGTCACCTGACTCCCGACCGCATGGGCCCCCTGAAAGTTTGAGATGTCGAAGCATTCGATCCGCACTGGGGTCTTTTTCAGGTGGAGGCGATCCTGGAGTCCCTTCAGAATCAGGGAGCTGTCTATCTCCTTCCTGTTATGCTCGACAGCGGCGTTAGCTGCGTTTTTCGATGCAAGTTCAACCAGTTCCGACTTGATCCCGCGCTTTGGTACGGATATGGCGACCTTTTTCCCTCTTCGCTCCGTGAGAAAATCGGCAAGCCCGCCCCCTTCGGGGAGCGGCATCGGGAGCAGGAGCTCGGCAGGTACAAAGACGTCCTGACCGTAGTACTCGCCGAGGAACGAGGCCAATCCCTCCGAGAGCTCCAGTTCCCACCTGAAAGGGTAACAGCGGCTGCCGATGAGTGTCCCTCCCCTGATAAAGAGAAGAGCGACAACCAGCAGGTTCCCCTCGTTATAAATGCCGACCACATCGAGATCTCCCTCGCCGGTAACCATCTTCTGCCGCTCCAGGGTCACCTCTATGTCTCTAAGCAGGTCGCGGTAGCGGGCAGCTTCTTCGTATCGTTCCGATGATGCGGCCTCAGCCATCCTTTGCCGGTATATTTTCACAAGCTCTTTGTCGCGACCGGAGAGAAAGAGTGAGGCCCCTTCAGCGAGTGAGCGGTACTCAGCAGGCGTAACGAGTCCGTGGCAAGGTGCTGAACACTGCCTGATCTGGTAGAAGAGGCAGGGGCGGTTTCTGCGGCGGCAGGTTTCAAGCGGGTAACGTCGAAGAGGGAATATCCGCTGAAGCTGTTTAAGCACAGCCCGTGCTGCAGTTGCCGAGGCATAGGGGCCGAAATAGGTTGCGCCGTCCCTTGTAACTTTGCGGGCGATTGTCAGGCGCGGGAACTCTTCATTCAGGTCGAGCCTGAGAGAGAAGTAGGTCTTGTCGTCACGAAGGTTGATGTTGTATCTGGGGCGGTGCTGCTTGATAAGGGTGTTTTCGAGGATCAGCGCCTCTTTCTCTGTGTCGGTGACTATGCAGTCGAGCTCTCTCACCCGTTCGACCAGAAAGCGGATCTGGTAGCGTGAGTCCAGGGAGTTGCCAAAGTACGTCCGTACGCGCTGACGGAGGTTTCTGGCCTTTCCCACGTAGAGAATCTCCCCGGTCTCTCCCTTCATGAGATAGACCCCGGGAGAAGTCGGAAGGGATCTGATTGTATCCGCCGTTATCATGGGCAGAGTATACTGTTTTTGGTGAAGCGATGCAAACAGCCTGCAATGCTGTGTAAGCCGCGACTTTGTAGGGAGAGAGGATGCCATTCTTCGTTGACAACCCTTGCCGTTGATGCTATTTTTCGTCAGCATTTCAGACCAGTAGCCACGGAAAGGGCGCGCCAGTGCCAGTCAGAGCATTCATTCGCCCCATTGTGAAAAGATACCTGTTCGGGCTCTTAATCGCTATTATCCTCGTTGCGGCTCCCTCGTTCGCTCTTGATTCGCAGGACTCCCAGATATTTATCACCGGTTTCAACGCCTATCAGAAGAAAGAGTACCAGACCGCAGTCGACAAGATGACGCAGGTCCTGAAGAATTATCCGGAGAGCCAGCTTCGCGACATGGCGCTCTTCTGGCTGGCCCGCGCCAATTTCAAGGCCGGTAACCAGAAGGACGCTGCACGGTACATGGCCCAGTTCTTCCGCGAGTATCCCGACAACCCGTTAAAGGGGACGGTCGAGGACGAGCTTGTGTCGCTGGCCACTGCCTATGCCAAGGATGACAAGGCACGGGTCGCTGCTGAAAAGGCCGATGCCGAGCGGGTTGCCAAAGAGAGTGCCGAAATTAAACGCCTTGCACAGGAAAAGGCCGAATCCGAGCGGCTCGCGTCCGAGGACGCTGCACGGGAAAAGGCAGAAGCAGAGCAGAAACGGCTTGCGATGGAGCGGTCAGCTGCCGAAAAGGCTTCCGAGGAAAAGGCAGCACGCATAAAAGTGGCAGCGGAAGAAGCAGCCAGGGAAAAGGCCGTGGCCGACAGGCTGATCCGGGAAAAAGCCGATTCAGAGCGAGCCGCACAGGAACGGGCTATTGCCGAAGAGCGCCGCGTTGCAGCAAAAAAGGCCGCTGTTGAGCTGAGTGCCCGCGCCAAGGCAGATGCCGACCGTGCAGCAGCCGAGAAATCTCTGCTTGAAAAGGCCGAAGCAGAGCGGATTGCAACGGAAAAGGCCGAGGCAGACCGGATTGCCAAATTGAAGATCGAGGATGAGCGCAAGCGGCTGTTGGCTGATAAAGCTGCTGCGGATAAGGCTGCCATGGAGAGGACCGCTCAGGAGCGGTCTGCACGTGAGAAGGCGGTTCAGGATAAGGCCGCAGCTGAACGCTTGGCAAAGGCAAAGGCTGAGTCGGAACGGGCGGCGAGATTGAATGCCGAGGCCGAGCAGTCCCGTCTCGAATCAGAGAAGGCCGCTGCAGCGAAGCTTGCTGAAGCAAAGGCCGGTGAGGCCCGGACAGCCCTTAGGAAGGTCGAAGCCGAACGCCAGGAGAGGGAAAAGGCTGAAAACGAGCAGAAACGCATTGCAGCCGAGAAGGCTGCGGGAGACCAGAAGCGTCTTGCAGCCGAGAAGAGGCTTGCAGCCAGGTCGGGTGCCAAGCGAAAGACAGCTAAACCGGTAGAGAGTGCACGAGACAGGTCCATTGCAGAATACAGGGCAATTATTGATCGTGCCCCGGGCAGCAGTTCAGCCGAGGCCTCCTCGGCCAAGCTGAAGGCCATGGGGGTCGATTATCCTGCCACCGGTTCGCTGAAGCCCGCGTCCGTGCATCAGCCTCCTGCCACTGCACAGGTTCTTAACCTCGAAGTGGGGCAGTTTGCCGATGTGGAGTTCAACGTGGGAACTGCCGGCCAGGCCTTTCCGGTTGGACGCCGAATCGTACTACCATTTGAGGTGCAAAACCGGGGTAACGGCAACGACAGCTTCTATCTCGAATCCGGGTTCCCTGCCGAGTACGGGGTGCAGTTCGTTGCTGAGGATAAGCCTGAGGTTCCAGTCAACCTGACGCCGCAACTCTCTCCTGGGCAGCGATTCAAAGGTGCATTGGCTCTTACCATTCCTCGCGGAACCATCGACGGCCAGAAGATCAGCTATCCGGTAAAGCTTGCTTCGCAGTATGCAAAAGACATATCCCAGTCACGCCAGGTTACATTCATTGCGTCTGCACCTCTGTTGCGGGCGGTCATCAATACCGACAGAAAAGAGGTTGCTCCGGGCGAGAAGGTCACCTACCGGGTCGCACTTCTCAACATAGGTTCCGCAGCTGCCGGCGGGGTGATGCTCCGTTTGAACTATCCTCCTCTCTATGAGCCAGTGGATTTCATAAAGTCTGGATTCAAGCAGGAGATGAAGGCTGCGCTGGTTCTCGACGGTCTCAAGCTTGAGTCTGGCGAGAGCAAGGAGCTGACCGTCACATTCCAGTTGAAGGATGAGGCTTTGGCGCGCCAGGAGCTCTTCCTGCGCGGCGACCTGATTAATCAGGAGATGGAGACGTCGGACTCGTTTGTATCGGCGTTGGCTCTTGTTCAGGGGATCAGCGGCGTAATCGCCCGAACCACGGCTGAGAAGCTGGTGGTGATACCCGGACAGACGGTCACCATCCCCCTTATAGTCAACAACACCGGAAACCAGCGCGAGGACTTTGGCATACAGCTCTCCTTGCCGGCTTCACTGACATATACCCTCTATCAGGACTTGAACCGCGACGGCATACGTCAGCCCAATGAGCCTGCCATAAATCATGTCGGCCCACTGGCTGCCCGCGAAGAGGCCTATGTCGTCCTGGAGTTGAAGACCCCGGCCAGCGAGGGTGATGGCAGCAGCATGCCGCTGTCGGTCTCGTTCGAACCGGAGTCAGACCGGAAGAAGGGGGCAATAGTCAACTTGAAAATTGCATACTCAAGGCCTGTTGTCGAACTTACCATGACCGGACGTGGCGGCAGGCTCAGGCCTGGCGAGGTTGCCACCTTTGACCTGAACTGCATCAACCGGGGTTCCAGCATAGCAAAGGTAGTGGACATGCAGACCGTACTCCCTGAGGCTCTGGAACTGGTTGCTTCCGACCCTGCAGTGAGCCGTGGTCGGGGGGGCGAGTACATCTGGAAGTTCGAGGAACTGGGGGCGGGCGAAAAGAAGGGGGCCAGGGTCTCCTTCCGCGTAAAGTCAGGCGTGGCCGTAGGGACCAACCTCCAGGTGAAGAACCTGCTCCGTTACCAGGATCAGCTGGGGAATTCGTATTAGCCGATTTAACTGAAAATGGTCACAGAAACAGAAAGGGCGCCCAGTCGAGGCGCCCTTTCTGTTTCCAGCCTCTCTCTGTCTTCTTTGGATGAGGCAAGAAGCGAGGGGCGTAATCATGGGCAATAAATAGCATTGAAAATTCGGAATCGACACCCGAAATTGCAATGATTGAGAGATGCGACCTGGAGAACAGTTGAAATTCAAGCAACTGATTTACTCGTCCTACTGATGGCATATCCAATGAAAAGCAGGGCTCAACCGCAAACGGAGGCAATCCATGGGAATGCTTGCGATATCAAGAAGATAAGGTTTAAGGCTTCGGGACGGTTATTGCTTCTACCCTGGTCGTGGTGAGCTGTTCAGCAGTAACCGCATCCAACGGCGTGTCGGTAAGGAAGAGTCTGACCGGTTTATGCGGCAGGGTTACCATGAACCCGTTCAGTTCCCGTGTCTCACCTTTGTCTGCGTTTGCGTTGAAACGGTGAAGGCCCGGAACAAACGGGATCTCGAGCTGGGTCAGAAGATGCGAGGCAAGAGCGGTGAACCCTGGCTTGGTGTCCAGCCGAATAACCGTGTACCCCCCCATTTCCAGTAGGCGGTGCATGGTGTACGCAAAGGGATCCTGCCCGTTTGCTGCGATTACGTAAGGTTTATTCTGAAATTCTAGGTAGTGGTCCACCTTTATGCTGAAGCGTTCGCCATTCTCCCGGCTGGTTGTCCCTTCGATTACCTTGTCAGGAGTCCAGGGGATGGAAAGAGCCGCCAAAACACCTTCCACAAGCAGGTTTGGGTCGGTGACGGTGATGGATCTGACTTCAAGCGGCATAGTGGCCAACGACCTTATCGGTTCCTGCCTATGTGGTGATGAAACCTTGGGGGTGGCAGCAGTTGGTGCCTGAAGAGGGATTGTCGGTTCCACGGACGGAGAATGCTGTTTCTGCCTCCGGGGAGGGGCGGCCTTTTTTCGGTGCGGCTCTGCAGAAGAGCTGCTCTCCTTTTGTATGACTATCTTCTGGCCAACGGTGAGTCGGGTTCCGCTCGAAAGAGCGTTAGCTCGTATGATTTCAGGAATAAGGAGCTCCGCTTCGCGGTTGGACATCCCGAAATCTCTCATGAGGATCTTGAAGAGATTGTCACCCGGCTTGATGGTGTATGTGGCGCTCCCGCCGTTATGTGCGGGCTGGTCAACATTTCTGGAGGCAGTCTGCTGGGGGGCTGGCTTTCCTGCAGATGAACTGCCCTTCTTTGCAGGTGGAGCCCCTTTCAGTTTCTTCAGTTCATTAAGGTCGATCTCGTAGCCCGGCGCAGGGCCTCCACTCCACACTAACGGTGTGTAGATGAGCTGAAGTCCGCAAAGAGCAAGAAACAGCAGGGGGGTGGTCGAGACCCATGAACAACGGGACCGGTGGCTCGATGGGGTTTCCAGGTGGTGGAGTATCATTTCAGTTCCTTGCGAACCTGTGTGCTGGCCTCTTTTTCGAAATAGATGACAAAGGCATGCAGCACGGTGTCGGCTCTGTTTTTATACAGAATAATCTGTGCAGTTGAGGAGAGTTTCCCTTTTTTCACAAGGAACTCCTCTTTCAACTCCCTCGACTCCAGGCGGTAATCGCGTACCTTTGCCATTTCCTGTAGTGCGCTGGAGAAAAATGAGGGGGCTATCCCGGACGAACGTCTGTCGATGACCTGCAGGGCCTTTATGCTCCCGGCATCCCGATAGATCTTGAATTCCTTCGATGCCGTGGTGTAGCGTTCCCATCCCGGATTGGATGATGCATAGCGCGGGTCGTGATTGCCTGGAGGGATAAATTTGGGGAGCGGATACACTGGGGTACTCCCCTGGCCTGTCGCGGTGGGATGCGTGGTTGCTGGTTTCTGAACGGCCTCAAGCCGTGTTTTTGGTGCGGGTGCAACGGTACGCGGTACTGCAGGGGAAGGCTTGCCGGTGAATACGGCAAAAAGCAGACCAGAAACAGAGAGGAACAAGATAACGGAAAGTGCTATCATGAGCCGTTTCTTCTCCCATTGTATCGGAGGGGGGCTGCTGTTCAGGATCGTGGCCTGACGCGGGATATTGTCATCCTTCAGTTCCTGTTTGGCTGTGGGGGGATGAGCAGTCCCCAGCGAGGCATTTACTGTTTGTTCGGATTGCGGGGCTCCGGTTGAGATAGAGACGGTGTCGCCTAACCCGGTTGAAAGAGCTGTCGTGGCCGGTGATATCTGGTCTGAATCGAGCTTTGTCGCAGTAGATTGTATGCCGGGATGCAGATCATGATCGCCCAACTGATCGCCTATGATTTCTATGATGGCGTCTGAGAGTTCATTGTCCGATACCGCGACCGACAGTTCGATGTCGGCAGTGGATTCTCCGCTTTCCTCAGTGCTGTCGGTGAAAAGTATGATTTTTATAGAGCTGGAGCCTGACTCGCTTCGGACATGGCGGACCAATATGGAGCCAGACAACCCTGAGAGGCGATTCTGGAGGAACAGGAGGTCGGGTGCCCTGGATCCAATCTCCATAAGCCCGTGGCTAAGGCCTGTGGCTATTCTTACAGTGCCGTCCGGTAGCGTTCCGACCCTGTTCAAGATGGAGTGCAGGCGCGGCTGGTCTGATATGAGGAGGATGTCTATCATCGAATTCCTGGCAAGGCCTGAGAAATGCCGCTATTCTAATGGAGCAGTACCGGCTTGGCAATAGTAATTGCGATGCAGCGGGTGGGGCTATGACAGTTATGTCTGATCTGACAAAGGATCGCGGATGATGGCTGTGAACATGTGCCGCCCTTCGCTAAGCGTGGCCGAGAGGGCGATCTCTACCTCCCTAGAATCTCCTCGGATGTTTTTCAGCGCAAAGGTGAAGGTTGTGCCGGTCCAGGTGCGGTCACTGCCGAGGCGGTTTTCGATCTCTTGCTGTAATTTCTCTCCATTGACAAGGAAGCTGAAGAAGCTGATTCCGATCAGATCTTCCCTGGGGAGTCCTAGAAGCTGTTCGGCAGAGCGGTTGACGATAACTATCTTGCCGTCATCTATGAAAGTTATAAATGCGGATCGCGCCATTTCTATGACATTTCTGTATCGTTCCTCGGATTCCCGGCGCTGGACGCTCTTGCGTTCCAGCTCTTCCATCATTGCGTTGTATGCGGTAATCAAATGCGAGACTTCATCCTTCCCGCTAACGGTGAGCTGCTCACTGAAGTTGCCGGTCAGTGCAACCTTGTTAATGGTTTCAGAGAGACGCGTAATCGGGGTGAGAATGTAGCGGCTTATGAGCCCTCTTATCAGAAGGATTATCAGGAGGGCGATGACGCCGATAACACCAAAATCTTTAGAGAGGTTATAGGTAATTGTTTTGTAAAGCTCTGACATGGGAATGGTTACGGAGACGGCCCCTATGACCTCTCCGACATTATATCCGTATGAAAAGTGCCCTTTCGGGAATCGCTTCTGGATATAGTCAGGAGCAGCCTCAAAGCTGCCATGACACTCCAGGCATGATGCCTCGGCGGTCATCGGCAGCATGTAACGAAGGAGGCGTTTAGCGTTAACGGTTATCACGCGGTGGTGCTCCTTGACCGGCCTGGTTGAAAAATCTCTGAGCTGTGATGCTTCATACGGATCCGGGCTGTTCTGGGGATTGCGGTAACGGAGCGATACCTGGCGAAGTGTGTAGCCGGTTCCGTCTGAAATTCGCTTGGCTATCCGGGTGGCGGCCACCTGCGGAATTAGATTCTCATTGGTGCGTGTCTCCTGCTTGAGCGAAGATGAGAGGTAGGCGCGGGTCTCTACAAGCTGGCGCGCCATCAGGCGTGAAGTGTCGATTGAGTCGCGGAGGACAAGTGACTGTTGACGTAGGAAATCGTCAATTACATTTGCGGTCAAAAGGGCAATGAATATAAGTGCCAGAATCAGATTGAACCTGGCGCTGAGGCGAAGATTGTTGATAAGGGACATGCACTCTCCTGCCCAATCGTGATTGAAGACAGTATACCTGGAGTAAGGCGATGCGCAAGAAGTGAGGCCATGGAACCTGGACCGGTCGAAAGGGAAAAACATCCTTTTATTATGAGTGAGAGTATGGTAAGGTGCACTGCTTTATACGATCTTCGCCATAATTTCATCCATTAAATCAACTTGTTACAAGACAGGTCCATGGCCACGATACTCTGCATTGCCAATCAGAAGGGGGGGGTGGGAAAGACCACCACGGCGGTCAATCTGGCCGCATCCCTGGCAGCCGCTGAAAAGCGGACGCTGCTGGTGGATATTGATCCCCAGGGGAATGCTGGAAGTGGGCTTGGAATAGACAAGTCTGCTTTGCGTGAATCGATCTACGATGTCCTGATCAATGATGCAGAGCCGGCCGGCGTCATTGTCAAAACCGACCTTCCTGCCCTGCACATTCTCCCCTCCACTCCAGATCTTGCCGGTGCTGAGCTGGAACTCGTCTCCGAGTCCGGGAGGGAGCTGAAGCTTCGCAACGCCCTGGCCACGATCGAGGGCTCTTACGACTACATTCTGATCGACTGCCCGCCGTCGCTCAATCTCTTGACCCTGAATGCCATGGCTGCTGCCGGTTCGGTGCTGATCCCGATTCAGTGTGAATTCTACGCAATGGAAGGGCTTTCGCAGGTACTGAACACCATTAAACTTATTCAGAGGGGGTTAAACCCACGTCTGACAATTGCAGGGATACTGCTGACCATGTTCGATGCGCGCAATAACCTCTCCCGACAGGTAAGCGAGGAGATACGGACCCACTTCCCTCGTGAAACCTTTACAACAGTGATTCCGCGAAACGTTCGTCTTTCCGAGGCCCCGAGCCACGGCAAGCCGATCATTCTCTATGACATTGCATCTCGAGGTGCAGTCAGTTATCTGGAACTGGCACGTGAGCTGATGGAGCGTGAGGTGCCGCATGATTAAGAGGACCGGACTTGGAAAAGGGATGGCTGCACTTCTGCCGGTGGCTGAGACGGATCGCGGAACATTTTTCGTCTGTCCCATTGAGGAGATCAGGCCGCATAAAGGGCAGCCGCGAAAGACATTTTCGCCTGAAAAGCTCGAAGAGCTGGCTGCGTCGATTCGTGAAAAAGGGATAATTCAACCCCTTGTTGTGCGCAAGAAGGGGGAGCATTACGAACTGATAGCCGGTGAACGACGTTGGCGGGCTGCCCAGAAGGCTGGGCTACGCGAGGTTCCGGTAGTGATCAAGGATGTCTCTGATGATATCGCTCTCGAGATGGCCCTGATCGAAAACATCCAGCGTGAGGATCTCAACGCCGTGGAAGAGGCTGAGGCCTATCATGCGCTCCAGGAGCAGTTCGATCTCTCCCAGGAGGAGCTAGCCAAAAGGGTCGGTAAGGACCGCTCTACGGTTGCAAACGCACTCAGGCTTCTCAGGCTCCCAACTGATATCAAGGGCGACATTGTCGAGGAGCGGCTATCAATGGGACATGCTCGGGCGCTTCTCTCACTTGACGACCTGGTTCAGATGAAGGAGTGTCGTGACCGAATAGTCAAGGACGGGCTTACGGTTCGAGCAGCAGAGGCATTGGTCAAGCGCAAGAAGTTCGCACCGCGGCATGCTCCCGAGAAACAGCTCGATCTTTACCTTACTGACCTCTCCGATCGTTTGACGAGGCACTTCAAGTCAAGGGTAGCTATTTTACCACGTGGCAGAGGAGGAAAGATAGAGATCAGCTTCGGCAGTCAGGATGAGTTGAGCAGGATCGTGGAAACTCTCGATTTGTAAGGATTGACCCCTCGCTTCTCTATCCCCGGTCTTCATGAAAAAATGCGTGATGGGATAATATTGCTTGACATAAGTTGGTCCCTGTGGTAGCAATTTCTGCTGTTTTATTCAACTAAGACGTGTAGTTCGCGTCTGGTGGGATACAGAATACACACATCCGACAAGGGGTGCCGCGTGATAAGTATTGACCTGTCGTTTTTTATCCAGATTATCAATTTTCTGCTGTTGATTCTCATCCTCAACGTCTTTCTCTACAAGCCGATCCGTAAGGTTCTTGCCGACCGGAACGCCGAGCTTGCCGGTGCCCGCGAGCGTGCTGCCGGAGTTGACCGGGACGTTGCCGAGAAGATGGCCCAATATGAGGCTCGACTCAAAGAGGTTAAGGGTAAGGGATTCGAAGAGCGTGAAGCGCTGAAGAAAGAGGCAACAGCAGAGGAAGGTCGATTGCTTGAGGCTGCACGAGCCGAGGCAAGCGGGACGCTGGCTACCATCAAGCAGAAGGTAGCCAAGGAGGCGGCTGATGCAAAGCTCGCCCTTCAGGAGCAGGCCCGCGGGTTGTCACTTGAGATCTGCGAGAAGGTACTCGGAAGGAGTCTGTAGATGCAACACTCTGTAAAGCGCAACGGGAAAAACTCCTTGCTGATAGCCATCCTCACCGGCGTTTCGCTGTTGGGCTTTGCTGCACTCTGCTTCGCATCCACGGGTGGGGGCGGTGGGGCACATGGTGGAAATGCCCAGTACAAGGACTTTGCCTGGAGGGTGCTTGACTTTGCCGGTCTTGCAGCCATTATCTGGTGGGCACTTAAAAAGGCCAACGTAAAGGGTGCCTTGGCGGATCGACGTGCAGGCATTGAAAAGGCGCTGACTGAGGCTGTTACCGCACGCGATGCAGCAGAGAAAAAGCTTGCTGAGTATGCTGACAAACTTGCAAAGGCCAATCAGGAGATCGATCAGATCCATGAAGTCATGCGCAAGGAAGGTCAGGCAGAAAAGGCGCGTATCATTGCCGAGGCCAATGCAGCTGCGGTAAGGATTCGCGAGCAAGCAGCCCAGGCTGCTGAGCAGGAGGTTCTCAAGGCACGTACCGAACTTCGAGAGGAAGCCGGCCGACTTGCAGTGCAGCTTGCTGGGCAGACCCTTAAAGAAAAGATCGAGAAAACCGACCAGGATCGTCTGGTTGGCGAATATCTTGCCAAGGTGGTAAATCTAAAGTGAGTGCAAGCGCGATAGCACGAAGATATGCCAAGGCGCTGGTCCAACTGGGCGCAGAGACCGATTCAGTGGAGGCTTTCAATGCCGAGCTGACCAAAGTCAATGGGACTTTCCAGGCAAACCAGGACCTGAGGGCACTGTTCAGTAACCCTGCATATGGAGCCGAATCCAAGCAGGAAGTTCTCCTCGAAATTGCTGCGAAGCTCGGCCTCAGCCCGCTGATCGGCAACTTCCTTCAACTGCTTCTGGAGAGGAACAGGATGGCCTGCCTGCCTCAGATCACAACCAGTTATGCAAAGCTGGCCGACGATCATTCCGGGGTGGTCAGACCGCTGGTAACCACTGGTATGCCTCTTTCCGACCCACAGGTTGCGGATATCAAGGCAGCCCTTGAGAAGGCCACAGGTAAAAAAGTGATGCTCACGGTGCAGTTGGATTCTTCGCTCATAGGTGGTGTGGTGACGAAGATCGGCGACCGAGTCTATGATGGCAGCGTAAAAACTCAGCTTGATAGAATTCAGGATATATTACAGAAGGGCTAAGAGGGTTCCATGGAAATCAGAGCCGAAGAAATCAGCGAGATCATCAGGAAGCAGATCAAGGAGTACGGCAAGGAGGTTGAAGTTGCCGAGACAGGAACCATCATCTCCATTGGTGACGGTATCGCCCGTATCTACGGCCTGGACAAGGTCATGGCCGGCGAGCTCCTGGAGTTTCCCGGCGGAGTTACCGGGATGGCTCTCAACCTGGAGGAAGACAACGTCGGTGCCGCCATCCTTGGCGACTTTGAAGACATCAAGGAAGGTGATGCGGTCAAGAGGACCGGTCGCATCGTTGAGGTACCTGTAGGCGAGGCACTTATCGGTCGTGTCGTCAATGCTATCGGTGAGCCGATAGACGGCAAAGGCCCGATCAAAACCGACAAGTTCAGCAAGGTTGAGGTAAAGGCTCCCGGCATTGTACAACGTAAATCCGTACATCAGCCGATGCAGACCGGACTCAAAGCTATCGACTCAATGGTTCCGATCGGGCGGGGTCAGCGAGAGCTGATCATCGGCGACCGTCAGACAGGCAAGACTGCTGTAGCAATGGACACCATCATCAATCAGAAGGGCGGAGACGTCATCTGTATCTATGTCGCAATCGGTCAGAAGCGCTCAACGGTTGCCCAGGTTGTGAGCAAGCTGACTGAGCATGGTGCGATGGATTTCACCATTGTCGTTGCTGCAACTGCCTCCGAGCCAGCACCGCTCCAGTTCATCGCTCCTTATACCGGTGTTACCATGGGCGAGTTCTTCCGAGACAGCGGCAAGCATGCACTGATAATTTATGATGACCTTTCAAAGCAGGCCGTTGCCTATCGCCAGCTTTCACTTCTGCTCCGTCGTCCGCCGGGACGAGAAGCTTACCCGGGCGATGTTTTCTATCTGCACAGCCGGCTTCTCGAGCGCGCCTGTAAGCTGTCTGACGACTGCGGTGCCGGTTCTCTCACGGCGCTACCGATCATCGAAACCCAGGCGGGTGACGTATCTGCATACATACCGACCAACGTAATCTCCATCACCGATGGTCAGATTTTCCTTGAATCCGACCTGTTTTACTCAGGTGTACGTCCTGCCATCAACGTCGGCATCTCGGTCTCCCGAGTCGGCGGTTCCGCGCAGGTAAAAGCAATGAAGCAGGTAGCAGGTACTCTGCGACTGAACCTTGCACAGTATCGAGAGATGGCCGCTTTTGCTCAGTTCGGTTCAGATCTGGACAAGGCGACACAGATGCAGCTTGCACGAGGTGAGCGGCTTGTCGAAATTCTCAAGCAGGCTCAGTACGCTCCGATCCCGGTTGAGAAGCAGGTCCTCATCGTATTCGCTGCCAACAACGGCTACCTCGATGACTATCCGGTTCCATCCCTCAAGCGTTATGAACTCGAGCTCTACAGCTTCTTCGATACACGCAAGAGCGAGGTGCTTGCTGAACTGCGTGAGAAGAATGCGATCGACGACGGCCTCAAGGCAAAGATCATTGCCGGTATGGACGAACTGAAGAAAGAGTTCACTGCCTAAGTAAAGGACGGATTTTAAGCCCATGCCAAGTCTCAAGGCGATAAAGAAACGGATAACATCCGTCAAAAATACCCGCCAGATCACCAAGGCGATGAAGATGGTCTCCGCAGCCAAGCTGCGCCGTGCTCAGGAAAACGTTGTTGCCGCAAGGCCTTATGCACGGAAGATCGAAGAGGTGCTCCAGCGCCTTGCTAGAAGCCAGGATCTGGATGCACATCCTCTGCTGGAGAGCCGGGAAGTCAAGAAAGTTCTCCTGGTGCTGGTTACGTCCGACCGCGGTCTCTGTGGTGGGTTCAATGCCAATATTTCCAAAGCAGCAGACCGCTTTGCCAAGGAGAAAAAGTCCGAATCAGCCGAAGTATCGGTCATGTGCGTCGGAAGAAAAGGCTTTGAATTCATGAGGAGTCGTCAGACGGTACTGAAGACCTACACCGGCCTCCTCTCCAAGCCTAATTATCAGGCTGCTGCTAATCTTGCGCAGGAGATAATAGACGGATATGCAGCAGAAGAGTACGATAGTGTATATCTGATCTACAATGCTTTCCGTAGTGTAATGACGCAGGATATAACCATCCAGCAACTCCTCCCCATCGCACCTCCGCAGGCATCTAACGATCTGGTGGATGAATATGCTCCGGAATATATCTATGAGCCTTCCAAGAGCGAATTGCTCAACGAACTGCTCCCGAAATATATTGAAGTAACCATGTTCAAGTCGATGATAGAGTCAGTGGCGTCCGAGCACGGCGCGCGAATGACCGCCATGGACAGTGCCTCAAAAAATGCTTCCGAGATGATCGGAAAGCTGACCCTGCAGTACAACCGCGCTCGTCAGGCGGCGATTACTAAGGAACTGC
Source organism: uncultured Geoanaerobacter sp. (assembly GCA_964528055.1). Classification (GTDB taxonomy): domain Bacteria; phylum Desulfobacterota; class Desulfuromonadia; order Geobacterales; family DSM-12255; genus Geoanaerobacter. The sequence continues at coordinate 333,340 of CAZGQM010000002.1, forward strand.
TGGAAATCATCTCCGGCGCCGAATCAATCAAAGGCTAACCATTTCGGTACGAAAACATATGGCCTGACCGGCCGCAGGAGGAATTAACAGCATGAGCCAGAACTTTGGTAAAATTTCGCAGGTCATCGGCGCCGTAGTTGACGTCGAATTTGAGCCTGGCAAACTCCCCACGATCTTCACCGCCCTTAGGGTAACAAATCCTGCTATTGATGATCGGGAGTGGAACCTGGTTCTCGAAGTTGCCCAGCATCTGGGTGAAAATGCAGTCAGGACCATTGCCATGGATTCCACTGACGGCCTTGTTAGAGGCCAGCAGGTCCTTGACAGCGGCAAGCAGATCGTTATGCCGGTTGGTCGCAAGACACTCGGCCGGATTATGAACGTTATCGGCGAGCCGGTTGACGAGAGGGGTCCGATAGGGAATGAGAAAGAGTACGAAATCCATCGCCCTGCACCTTCTTTTTCTGACCAGTCCACAAAAGTAGAGTCCTTTACAACAGGGATCAAGGTTGTTGACCTTCTTGCTCCGTATGCACGAGGCGGCAAGATCGGCCTCTTCGGCGGCGCAGGCGTTGGCAAGACCGTTCTCATCATGGAACTCATCAACAACATAGCCAAGCAACACGGCGGTTTCTCGGTATTTGCCGGTGTTGGTGAGCGAACCCGTGAAGGTAACGATCTCTGGGTCGAGATGAGCGAATCCGGGGTTCTCGAAAAGACCGCCCTGGTGTACGGCCAGATGAACGAACCGCCGGGAGCACGTTCACGTGTTGCTCTTTCCGCTCTTTCGGTTGCTGAATATTTCCGTGACGAAGAGAACCAGAACGTACTCCTCTTTATCGATAACATTTTCCGTTTTACCCAGGCAGGTTCAGAAGTTTCGGCACTTCTTGGCCGCATCCCTTCCGCTGTCGGTTACCAGCCGACACTCGCAACGGAAATGGGTGAGCTTCAGGAGCGGATCACCTCTACCAACAAGGGATCCATCACCTCTGTTCAGGCTATTTACGTACCTGCCGATGACTTGACAGACCCGGCGCCTGCTACCGCATTCGCCCACCTGGATGCTACAACCGTTCTTTCCCGTCAGATAGCCGAGCTCGGTATCTATCCGGCAGTCGACCCGCTGGATTCCACCTCGCGAATCCTCGATCCTCAGGTCGTAGGAGAGGAGCACTATGCCGTCGCCCGTTCGGTCCAGTTCGTTCTTCAACGTTACAAGGACCTTCAGGACATCATTGCCATTCTCGGTATGGACGAACTTTCAGAAGACGACAAGCTTGTTGTTTCTCGCGCACGTAAGATCCAGCGTTTCCTTTCCCAGCCGTTCCATGTTGCAGAAGCCTTCACCGGAACTCCGGGTGTCTACGTCGAGTTGAAGGACACAATCAAAGGATTCCAAGAGATCGTTGCCGGCAAGTACGACGACATCCCCGAGCAGGCTTTCTACATGGTAGGCACCATTGAAGAGGCACTGGAAAAAGCCAAGAAACTTATGGCGTAATGTTGTAGGGGCAGAATGTAACTGCCTATACCGGGCGCGTCAAGCAGCGCCCCTACAGGGATATATACATGGCTGAAAAACTGAAGCTGACATTGGTAACACCATACAAAAAAGTCCTTGAAGAAGAGGTGGATGAAATTACCGCCTCTGGTTCTATCGGAGAGTTTGGGATCCTCCCCGGGCACGCACCTTTTCTATCGTCCTTGAAAATCGGCGAGTTATCCTATAAAAAGGGTTCGATAGTTGAGCATATGGCGGTCAACTGGGGCTATTTTGAGGTCGAGGACGACACGGTAACGGTTCTGGTTGAGACTGCTGAGATGGCTGAAGAAATCGATGTGGATCGCGCCAAGGCAGCTATCGGACGTGCAGAGGATGCCCTCAAGAAGCTCACGGCAGAAGATAAGAGCTACAAGATCATGGAGGCTGCGCTCGAGCGAGCGCTCATACGGGTGCAGGTAGCTTCCAAGGCAGCACGTCGTTGACAGATGCAGACATATTTCTTCAAAAGAGCGGCCTTGTGCCGCTCTTTTTTTTACCTGCCTTGACACCTGTATAGGTGGGTAGTATACCGGCAATGAGGTCTTTCTCTCTGGGAGATATGAATGACTAAACCCGTTATTGCCATAACCATGGGTGACCCGACCGGGATAGGGGCTGAGATTATCGCTAAATCCCTGGCGGTGCCGGAGGTCCACTCCTGCTGCAGGCCGCTGGTTCTGGGTGACAGGCGGGCGATTGAACGAGGGATTGCCGTGACCGGTTCTTCTCTTAAGGTGGAAACGGTCGAGGATCTTCCACCTGTTGATCCTCTGCATGGAACACTCTATCTCCGCGAGCTTTCCAGCCTGAGCGATAGCGACATTGTCTACGGAATGCCTACTCCTGCAACAGGCGACGCCATGTTCCGCTACATCGTGGCTGCTGCCGAACTCTGCATGAGCGGCAGGGCAGGTGCTATGGCGACTGCTCCGATAAGCAAGGAGGCACTCAACCGGGGGGGGCACCACTACCCCGGACATACCTAACTGCTTGCAGAGTTGACCAATACTCGGGAATTTGTCATGATGCTCGCCGGCTCAAACTTGAGGGTGACGCTGGTGACCATACACGAGCCGATCAGCGCACTCCCTGGACTTGTGACCTTTGAGAAGGTACTCTCAACCATACGGGTGACCAATCGGGATCTGGAGAGATATTTCATCCCTTGCCCCAGGATCGCGGTAACGGCACTGAACCCGCACTGTGGTGAGGCAGGTCTCTTCGGCAGCGAGGACGAGCGGATTATCCGCCCTGCCGTCAAGGCTGCACAGTCTGAGGGGATTGATGCGATCGGTCCACTATCTGCTGACACCCTGTTTCACTTTGCGGTTCGCGGCCAGTATGACGCAGTGGTCTGCATGTATCACGATCAGGGGCTTATTCCTCTCAAGCTTATCCACTTTGACGATGGAGTAAACGTCACCCTTGGGATGCCTATCATCAGGACCTCTGTCGACCATGGTACTGCCTATGACCTGGCCGGAACAGGGAGGGCCTCTGCAGGGAGCATGACAGCCGCCATAGCGATGGCAGCTGCTATGTTCTGCAGGGCAGAGCATAAAGGAGATCACTGATCCTGTTACGGGAGAAACCCGCATGACGAAAAAGCCAAAGGCGAATGGGCTGGTTCGTGTCCTTCAGCGTCGCGATGCCGAACTGGCGATGATGGTGGAGATCGGCAAGGCTCTGACCTCTACGCTCAACCTCGAAGAGGTCCTCAACGTGATCATGGACAGGGTCAGCCGCCTTCTTAAGCCGACTGCGTGGTCACTATTGATGGTTGACATAGAGAACGACGATCTGGTCTTTGAGATAGCCGTTTCGCCAACCGAGAGCTCTCTAAAGGGGACTCGTCTTGCAAAAGGTGTCGGTATTGCCGGCTGGGTCGCCGAGCACGCCGAACCGCTGCTTATCACGAATGTGCGCGATGATGAGCGCTTCTGCGATGCAGTAGATCGAGCAGCCTCCTTTACAACACGTTCCATTGTCTGTATCCCGGTGAAGAGCCAGGAGAATACTCTGGGAGTGATAGAGCTGGTCAACAGCCTCGATGATGGTAGTTTCAGCGAGGCAGACCTCGCCATACTTACCACCATTGCCGACTTTGCAGCGATTGCTATCGAAAACGCCAGGGCCCACGAAAAGGTCAATCAGCTTGCAGTCACTGATGAACTGACCGGTCTCTGGAACGCCAGGCGCTTCAATGAACTCCTGGAGTATGAGGTTGAGCGGGCGAGTCGATATGGTGGCGAACTGGTGCTTATCTTCATCGATCTTGACCATTTCAAGTCTGTGAACGACACCCATGGGCATCTTGTGGGGAGCCGTCTCCTCTCGGAAGTCGGAAGGTTGTTCGGTCAGAGCATACGAAAGGTCGACAGCGCGGCACGTTTCGGCGGAGATGAGTTCATCCTCCTCTTCCCAAATACCTCGAAAGATTGGGGTCAAATACTTGCAGAGCGCTTATGCAAGCTTCTGCGCGAAACCTGCTTTCTTGCGGATGACGGCACCCGCCTGCGAGTGACCGGGAGTTTCGGGGTCGCAGCATTTCCGGCGGACGCTTCAAACGCGACTGAATTGACCCGCATGGCAGATAAATCTATGTACAACGTAAAAGAGTCCACTCGCGATGGTGTTGCCGTTGCCACCAGTAAGCATTAACCTGAGATCTATGAGGAATTTGTGCTCCTGAAACGAATTTTGTTAGGGGGGTGTGTCACCCTGCTGCTGTATTTGGGGTATATAGTGGCATCACTCGCCTTTCTACCGCCGGTATCGGATCTGAAAAACCGAAAGATGAATATGGAGATTCAGGTCAGGGATTGGCAGGGGAATTACCACCCGCTTACCATCGGGCCGAAGAGTCGCAACTGGGCGCCAACCGGAAGTATCCCATCCGAGATGAAGTGGGCGGTGATACTTGCAGAGGACTCGAATTTCTACAGGCATGAAGGGATCGATGTGAAGGCGATCAAGAATGCCATCAAGTATGATCTTGAGAAGAAGTCCTTTGCCCGGGGTGCTTCAACCATAACACAGCAGACGGCAAAGAACCTCTTTCTGTCCCGCGAGAAGACCATATCACGCAAGATCAAAGAGCTCTACCTGGCTCTTCGGATGGAACAGGAGTTGACCAAGGGGAGAATAGTCGAGCTCTACCTAAATGTTGTAGAGCTGGGACCGATGGTATACGGGATTGGACACGGATCGCGCTATTACTTCGGCAAACCGGTCTCTGCCCTTACCCCGCGGGAGTGCGCCTTTCTTGCCTCGATGCTCCCCGGTCCGCGGGTTGCCTATAATCCGTACACAAACCTGAACAAGGTTCTTAAGCGATCGGACATGATCCTTGGGCTGCTCAGGAAGAAGGGGGTACTCTCGGAGGAAGAGTACCGTCAGTCGCTGGCCGAGATGCCGAACATCGTCAGCCTGCAGAGGAAGGTCGACGAAACCCTGAAGAAGGAGATACTGCTCGAGAACCTCAGCAGTGCACGCAGGCCAAAGGTTGAGGAGCTGATCCCCGAATCGCCGGGTACTGCTGTCGATAAGTCTACGCAGGAAGGAGCGGCGGAAGTTCCTGATGTTAGGTTGCCGGAGGCGAAAGGGGGCGATACTCAGCCTGCGGCCAAGCCACCTTTATGAGGCAGATCAAGGTGGCTTTTCCCCAGAAAACCTCAAAGTCACTTTGGCGTGTGGCAGGCACTGCATAATCTTTCCCTATCTATCCTTAGCAGTTTTGCGACTGTTCCCTTGCCATGTGGTTCGTGACAGGTTATGCAGGTTATTTTGTTCTCCTTGTCCAATGGAAGCGTCAAATTTGGAGCCGTTGGGATGACTCCCAGAATATGATCCTTTGTGTTGCCGGGATGGCAGGAAAGACAGAGAGCATTTACAGTTGCTGCTTTCAGCGCTTTTCCTCTAAGGTGGCAATCAGTGCAGGCGACATGGGAAGTAGCCTCAGCAGTCCTTATGGAAGTAACATGAACCGTCATAAAACTGATCATGGCAATCATAAGCTTGCAGATCGATGACAGTAAGTGGAATTTGGGCATAAGAGTTATCTCCTCTTTTATTCACCTGCAGGTTCGAACCAGTTCGATGTTGTTCCCATCATCCCGCTATGACAGTTGAAGGCACAAGAGGTGGGGAAGTTGCTGAGCGCAGGGCCTGAGCCGATCCTTCCGTACTTGTCGCTGCCGGAGCCATTAAAGCGGGCGTACTGCATCTCGTCGTAAACCGCACCCCACTGGGTATTTGACCCATGAACATTATGACAGGATATGCAGGAAATAGATGATGAGTACATGTCCCGATACTTGTACGACCCCCCCTGCACGTGGAAATAATGAAGATTGCTCGTTCCTGTCCAAAAAGCGTAGTCATCGTATGCTTTTCCCGAACCTTGGCTGTTCCTGTCCCGGAAATTGGTCATGATGTTGGGAATATTATACGGCGGAGGACCGTCACCATTGATATCATAATTGCCGCCAAGCCTGTACCCCAGAACAGCCTCTTTCGCAACACGAGGGTAGTTTTGGTGGCAGCTGAAGCACGCCTGATAGGAGCCTTCATCGGCAGTCGTGTACCACCCATCTGACAACAGAGGCATGGCCATGCTCTGACTAAGCATACCCACATTCTCCGCCCCATGACCATTAGAGTGACATCCGGTATTTGGATTGCCGTTGCCCAGGCAGGTCAGCCCCTGCTGCTTGTGTCCGAAAGACTTGCCCCAGTTTGTTCTGATACCTGCGCCTGCCTTATAGGGAGCCACCCCCAGCGATTTCCCGTCGGAGAACGGCGCCATCGTACCATTCGCTCCATTGGTATCATGGCAGCTGAGACAGAAGTTTTCGGCTGTTGCTGGATCGGCAGGGTTATACACATATATTGCGCCGGTGTCTGCATCCTTTAATCTAACCTTGCCCCCAGGGTGCTGGGAGACCTCGTGGCAGACCAGGCAATCCGCATTGGTTACAGAATGGCTGATGTTGTAGCTGCTGTATGTCACCCGTACCGGCAGCCAGTCAAGGTAATTCGTGACACCTGTGCCGGTGAAGTAATTCCTGACCCTTACCATGAAGTTTGCATCACTCAGTTTTGCTGAGTCCCATGCCGTGCTTGAAGCAAAGTTGAGATACGTGGTGCTTGCGCTGTTTCGCGTAAGAGTTACCGCTTGTTCTGTACTCCAGGTTATCCCGTTGTCCCAGGAAACCTGGACGTACAGCCTGGATGTAGAGACGGCAGAGGCCATATAAAATGCCTGTACTCCAACCTCAACGTTGGTGATGACCTGCGAGATCCCGGGGAGAGTTATGGTGTAGTGCTGATATACCTGGTTGTCACCGTTAACGGTGGATGTAGCGTAGCTTGCGTCGGATGAGTAGGCATTGGCAGCAGCAACAAATCCGGCAGGGGTGCCGTCAGCAGTGGCAGAGGCGGCGAATACCGGAGAAGCAGTTTCTGTAATGGTCCTGTAGTTCAGTACATGATGTGATGATTTTTTGAAGTCTCCAGCGCTACCGGTACCGTCACCATTGCTGTCAACTACCTGTCTGACGCTACCGATCGGTGTCTTGTGGCAGGATACGCAGTCACTGTAGTTAACTGTCACAGAGCCACCCCATGTAGCTGGCTGGTGGCATCCAAACGTCCCGCTGCAGGACCCTCCATTAGCGTTATAGCTGTAGATGAGAGTTCCTGAGCCGTTACTTATGTCGTACTGGTTGTTGAGGTGCGCTGTCAGACCGGTAATCGTGTTTCCGGTCTGTGTTGTTGTCCAGTGACATTTGTTGCACGACATATAACCATGCTTTGAGTGGCTGTTCGTTTTGGGCAACCCACTGGTATAGGAAGGCGGAGAACCGTGGCAAGCGTCGCAACTAGAGGAGCTGCCCCATATTGCGTTCGAATAAACATTTACCCCTGTTGAAACAAAGGTGCCGTCGTTGTGACAACTGTTGGCTGAGCAGGTGCCGCCCGAGGTGGAGAATGTATACGTGAAGGGGGTAGCAGGAGGTCCGGAGACATTGTACGCCTTGTTGACGTGTAGAGTGGTACTGGTAATCGTCGTTCCGGTAGTTGTAACAGCATAGTGGCAGCGGTTGCAGCTGAAACTGGAGTGCTTTGTGTGACTGTTGGCTTTGGGCTGGCCGCTAAGATAATCCGGCGGGTTGCCGTGGCAGGCATTGCAGGCTAAGGATCCGCTTCCCCAGTTGGTGGTGGTGCTGGGTGGGATGGCGCCTGTTGCTATCGATGTGCCGTTGCTGTGGCAGTATGTGTTTGTGCAGTTCGAATAGCCGTTGCCCGGCACGGGGCTTCCCTGGTACGCGCTCATGTTTCCGAATGCGGTGTCAATCCTGACATCGATCAAGCCGTTGGCATGCTTTGACGAGGTGCCAGATCCGTGACAGATGATATTCCCGTTTATGTTGTACATGCAACTTGTGGTTATGAAGGGATAATCTGTGTATTTGTGGCATACCATGCACCGTACGGTATTGCTCGTAGTGGTGAAGCCGTAACTGAGATGCTTGGTATGGCTTCCAGTGGCCATCTTGGGGCCAGAGCCGTGACCATTGTGGCCGCCATCCGCACCGTGACAGTTACCGCATAGAACGGAATTCACATCGCCCCACACCGGATTGTCATATACCGTAGGTTCTCCGATTCCTCCGTCGGGCTGGACATTGGAGTGACAGTAGACATTACGACATTCGCCGGCTGTTCCGCCTGGAGCATGGCCATTGGTTGAATAGGTTCCGCCGAAGCTGGAATTCAGAATTACATCAACCTTTTGATTCAGGTGGTTGGATGTGTTGCTAATACTCCTGTTGCCGCTCGCCGTTGAGCTGTGGCAAGTGGAGCATGTGTAGACATGCTGTCCATAGTAATCACGACCGACATGCATTGTGTGAGATCCGCTAGTGATTTCTGCAGCTGTGCCATGGCCATTGCCGTGGCACCCTGTACAGTCTGCAGGGAGCGGTGTGCCCCAGGACGGGAGAGTGTTCGGTACAAAGTTGGTTTTGCTGTCCCCCTTACTGTGGCAATAGACATTGTTGCAGCTGCCGAACTGGTTGCTCTGGCTTGGGAGATAATCGTCCAGAGTTCCGGAATAGGAACCGTTTGCGGATGAGAATGGATTCTGGATGGCAACTATCAGGTTTCTTCCGGAGCTGGTGGCGTGGCTGAATGGACTGGTATCGGTGCGATGATCGGTATGGCACCGTGCACAACCTGTCAGGCCGGAATAGTAACGGTCATGTGTGGCGTGGCTGCCTGCAGCTCCTCCTGTGTAATTCGGACTCAGGCCGTTTGGTGGCGACCCGTGGCATTGCGTGCAGCTTTCAGGAACGGTATATGCCGTTCCGCCCCAGGCTGGGGTCTCGCGTTCGAAATGACAGTTCACATTGCTGCAACTCCCCAATCTTGGGTTGGTGCGTTGCGGGAAAGCGGTTGATCCGTTTCTGTAGGTGGCGATGAGGGGGGAATTGTTGATGTTCGGGGAGATGTCAATCAGCGTGTTGCGGTGCCCCTGGCCATATTGCGCCGCTCCCGGATGGCACTTGGAGCAGGTAGAGGGGGTTGCAGCTGGGTCCATGTGAGTACGGTGGTTTCCCTGGAATCCGCCGGAGGAGATGTTGCGGAAGGGAGAATCAACTGGACGGTAATCGGGAGTGTTTTTGCTGCCATGACATTCGTAGCATTCCATTGCCAAGGCATTACCAGCTGTAAGCGCGAAAATTAGCGTCAATAGGACGCCAAATAACCAGATGCACATCTTGGTTGCAGTTTCCATATATCCTCCATTTCTGCCGTTCAACACGCTCTATCGATAACAATGCTGCATGTTAATTAAATATTAATCTCAACGAAGCAATTATCGTACCTGAATGGTGTGGTTTTGAATAAAAAAGCCCCTGTAATCAAGGGCTTATCTCATTAATGATAGCGTTACAAAAATGACGCTTTGAGCACTCTGAGATCAGTTAAGTGGATCTCCACTGACAATAATGTCATCAACCTGCCAGAACGGAATGGTCTGTCCCTGAGGATTCTGAAATCGGAAACGGAGCATTACGTTTGACTGGCCTTTCGCAAATCTTGAGATGTTCACGGTTTCGTTTTTGTAGTAGCGATAGGTTGCGGTCCGTTTCCAGACGTTTGTCCATGGCCCGGCAGCGCCATTGCTGCTGACATCAACGTCGGCGGTTATCTGGTACCCATATGCGGCAAATGAGGTTTTGAAGTTCAATTCTACTGACTGATAACCGGAGAGATTCAGGGCAGGAGAACGTAATTCACCGTCGAGGATGGGGGTGTACCACTGGTTCTGGGCGGTAATATATGCGGTTGATCCATAGGTGCCGCATTCATTCAGGTCTGTGCCGGTATGCAATACCCAGTCGTTGCTTCCAGCGGCATGTACCCGCGTCCATCCGGCGGGGAGTTGCGAGTAATTCGGTACTGCGAACTGCTCGGTCATGACTGCCCGGAATAGTGCCGATTTTGCCGTGGTGAAGCTCCAGGTGTAAGAATGGGGGAGAGGTTTGCCGCTGATGTTTTTCACTCCGGTGCTTAGAGTTGCCGTGTAGATGTTGAAATAAACAAGCGGAGAGTTCGGAACAAAGGTGGCGGTCCTGGTTGCCTGGTCGTAGTTGACAGTGCCTGATGCCCCGTTATCAAGCTGGAATGTTGAGATATTTATAGTTGCCGGATCCATATCTTCACTGAAAACCACTGAAGGAATAGCTGTTATCGGCAAATTGCTACTGTTGTTTGCAGGCGCAAATGAAACAGGTTCTTGGGCAAATTTACCCCAGTTGGCGTTCTTTAACTCTTGTGCATGGCAAGATACATTGGAGCAGGTGCTCCCTCGGGTATTGAATGTATAGGTGAACATGGGGGGGCCTTCATTTCCCAGATCATACTGCTGGTTCAGATGAGTTTCGTTTGCGGAGATAGTGATTCCGTCAGTAGTCGTGGGAAAGTGACAGACATTGCATGAATAGTTGCTATGGACAGCATGGCTGTTGGGTTTGATCGAATTGTCCTGATATGAGGGGGGGTAGTCATGGCAACTGACACAGGTAAAGTTTCCAGCACTTCCCCATCTTGGGGAGGAGGCGGAGCCGAATATTAACCCGGTGGTTATCCATGTCCCGTTGTTGTGGCAGATGCCGCTTTTGCAGGAGCCGGGAGCCGAGCCCACTCGGCGGGAGACGCTCGCCAGTCCGGCATATGTCCCTCCGTGGCGCAATGAGACATCGACATAACCGTTCACATGCTTGCTGAAAGAGCTACCGCTTGAAGGTATTGCTGTGCGACTGTCGCTGACGGAGGAGTTGTGGCAGAAGGAGCAGTTGTAGCGTATATGCTTCTGGTGGGAACCTGTGGCTAATTGAACTGCTGACTGACGGTCACTGCCATGGCACCCGCTGCAGTCGCTGGGCAGGCTGCTCCCCCATGCCGGTGACGGAACATTGGGAGCGGGATATGGTTCGGTAAAGCTTGTTCCCTGGCTGTGGCAGTAAACCGATGAACAACCTCCGTAAGGTGTGCGCGGCACTGAATCGCCAAGATATGTGGCATTGGCACCGGCAAGGGGAGTTCTTTTGTCGAACGCGACATTGATAACGCCATCCGCATGCTCGGGATCATTGAAACGGTTATTGGTGGTGAATCTACCCACATGACACTCGTCGCATGATCCGAATTTTGTAGTTGAGAAATGGTTTGTGGCATGGCACTGCATGCAGTAACTCCCCTGTTCGAACCTGAGGTGCTTGCCGTGGCTTCCGGTTGTAATCGCTGGAATCCACGAATGATAACGTGCGCCATGGCACCGGCCGCACCAGTTTTTGGGAGATGTATAGTTACCCCATAAAGGGGTAGAGTAGACCGGCGGCAGTGTGGGGTCATTAATCCCCTGGGCTGAACTGTGGCAGTAGGTGTTAGAGCAGCTTCCACCCCCCTTGCTGAAAGTATAGGTAAGTGTTTCTCCGGGCGGGGCAGAGATGTCATAGGATCGGTTTACATGTGTTGCAGTGCTGCTGATTGTAATGTTGTCACTGGTTGTGCCGTAGTGGCATCGTTTACAGGATAACCCTTTGCCGCTGGTATGGAGAGTGTGGGAGTTGGCCTTTGGACTCCCTGTTTGATAACTGGGCGGATATCCATGACATGATGTGCATGACAGGCTGCTTGAGCCCCACTGTATTGCAGGGCTAGGGGTGAGCAGATCGGTTGAAGCAGCTGTGCCGTCGCTGTGGCAGTAGATGTTTGAGCATGACCCGTAAGGTGTCCCCGGCACTGTATCTCCCGAATAGCTGCCGCTCCCCTCGCTGAAAAGCGAATTGCCGGGATTGAAGCTGATGGTAATGTTCCGGTCAATGTGGTTCAGAAACGGAGGCCCATGAAAAAATAGGCTGTGACAGCTGTAGCAGCCTGTATCGCCGGTGTTGGTGAAGTTGTAATGGCATGCCTGGCAGTTGCCGCTCTCGTTGAAACGGTACGTGATATGTTTTGCATGGCTGCCGGTTTCAAGCGGTTTCCATCGTGCCTGCAGTGCAGGCACAGATGCATCCTCAGGGTGGCCAAAACCGACACCGTGGCACCCTTTTGTGCCTCCACAGATGGCATCAGAAAAGGTTTCTCCCCAGGTCGGCGCATAGAGTGTTGCAGGTGCCTGGGTCGGGTCTGTCACTCCCTGAACGGTGCTGTGACAGTATACCGTTTTACAGCTGCCGAACGTATTGACCTGGCTTGGAAGAAAATCCCTTGTGTTGCCGGAATAGAGGGCGTAAGGACCAAAATACGGACTTGCCGATTTCACCTGAATTCCGCGGTTAGCGGCACTGGAAGCGTGACTGAAAGGTGAAGGCTCAGAGATATGATCTGAGTGGCAAAGCATACAGTTCGAAAGGCCCGGAAAAATGCTTTCATGTTTTGCATGGCTGCCGGCAACTCCGCCTGCCCCTCCGTTAGGAGGTGAACTGTGACAGGTACCCATGCAGTCATTTGGCGAAACTAATGGCGCGCTCCCCCATACTGGAGATTGCTTTTCGAAATGACAATTTGTATTTGAGCAGCTGCCAAGCGCTGGGGTCGATGACTGGGGAAACGCAGAGGTGCTGTTCTTGTAGAGGGCCTGAATCGGAGAATTGTTGAGATTAGAGGAAAGCTTTATCTTCCCGTCGCGGTGACCTTCACCGTATCCGCTGCTCCCCGGGTGACACTTGGCGCAAGAAGAGGCGTTGACCGACGGCCCCATGTGGGTCTGGTGGTTCCCCTGGAAACCACCGTTCAAGATGTTGCGGAAGGGAGAATCAAGAGGCCTGTAATCGGGTATGTTCTTGCTGCCGTGGCATTCGTAGCATTCCATCCCCATGGCAATTCCAGTAGTTAGAGTAAACAAGACCACCAATAAAACGCCAAATGGCCAAGCGCATCTCCAGGCAGAAGTTTCCACACTACCTCCAATGCTTCGGTAAATTGAGCACTTCCTAGTTAAAGAATTATAAATTAATTAAATATTTGCCATGATACAGCAATATTCGTACCGCTCTGGAGTGGGGATGCGCAAAAAAACCACATGATATCAGTAGGTTGTCTCATGAACGAAATGATTACATTGCTGACTGTAAAGGGTAAATTGATGGTGAAGATTAATGAAAAATGATTGTCTTGTGATGGATTTAACGGGTCAGCGAGAAGTTTTGGCTCGTAATAGTGTAAGCAGTTTTTCTTCGGTGAGCGGGCGGTGGAAATAATAGCCTTGAATCTCGTCGCAGTTGCAGGAGCGGAAGAACGCTACCTGTTCAGCTGTTTCGACCCCTTCGGCGATTACGAACATCTTGAGGCGGAATGCCATGGCGATTATTGCCTCGACAATAGCCCGGTCTTCGGGGTTATTGCAGACATCCGTAACAAATGACCGGTCAATTTTAATCCTGTCGATCGGGAAATTTTTCAGGTAGCCGAGGGATGAATAGCCTGCTCCGAAGTCGTCCATCACAATGCTGAGGTCGAGCTCCTTGAGTCGGAAAAGGTCCCTGATTGTTGATTCTGCATTGGCCATGAGACTGGTTTCGGTCAGTTCCAGTTCAAGGTGCTGAGGATTTGCTCCTGTCGTGGTCAGGATCTTCCCGACCAGTTCAACGAAACCTTTGTTGTTGAACTGGCGTCCTGAGATATTCACTGCCAGACGGAACGGAGGAATGCCCGCATCATGCCACTCTTTCATCTTCCGACAGGCGGTTCGCAGCACCCAATCTCCGAGCGGCACTATCAGGCCTGACTCCTCTGCCATCGGTATGAATTCGTCCGGCATTAACCGACCCTTGTCCGGGTGATCCCAGCGGATGAGGGCTTCCGCGGCAACTACCGATCCATCGGTTGCGTTAACAATCGGCTGGAATTCAAGATAAAACTGCTCGCTTTCGATGGCCTGTCTCAGACTGGTTTCCATTTCCATCCGGTAATGTGCCTTCTGGTTCATCTCCGAAGAGTAGAAGTGAAAACCGCTGCGCCCACTCTCCTTTGCAGCGTACATAGCCATGTCGGCAGATTTCAACAGGGTGTGCGCATCCATGGCGTCATCGGGGAAGATGGCGATGCCGATGCTGGCCGAAGTGTACACTTCCCGACTGTTGATAGTGTAGGTTGCAGTGATATTGTTGAGGATGTGCTGAGAAACATATGCTGCATTGAGTTCTTCTCCGCAGGAGGCGAGAATGATGATGAATTCATCTCCGCCAAGCCTGGCAAGTGTGTCGATGTCGCGAAGCGAATCTCTGAGGCGGTGGGCAACCTGAATCAGGAGAAGGTCGCCGTGGGCATGTCCCAACGTGTCGTTTACGGATTTGAACCGGTCAAGGTCAAGGAACAAGACGGCTACCCTTGAGTTGTCGCGGTTTGCCCGTGCCAGAGCCTGATCAAGACGGTCCTTCATCAGGAGACGATTCGGGAGCCCGGTAAGAGAGTCATAATAGGCAAGCTTCCTGATCTGCTCTTCCGAGTCCTTGCGCTCTGTTATATCCTCGATTAGGGTGGCAAAATGCTCCTGATCAGGGTAAAAAACCGATACTGCAAAGATGCGCCCCTGATCTTTGAACGTCATTTCGAATGAGAGCGGTTCACCGCTTTTAAGTGCCTGCAGTATCTCCGTGAAGTAGTTCATCAAAGATTTATACAGATCGGTATCATCCCTACCGATTAACTCGATTCTGCTTTTTTCGAGGATCAACTCGCATGCCGGGTTCATCTCGATAAGCGAGAAGGAGACCGGTGTACCATCAGGAGTACGGGATATCCGGTAAAGTGCCATCCCTTCTTTCATGGATTCATACAGGGCTCGGTAACTGCTTTCGCTCTCTTCAAGGGAGTCCACGGCTTTTCGCAACGCATTCAGTGGTAACTGTCTCAAGGCATAGAACAGGAGAATTCCGAGCAGCAGTGAGAGCAAGAATACACCGGCGGTTCGCAAGATGAGGGGAAAGATGGATCGACTGATCTCGATCGTCGCCACAGGCCGACCGGCATCGAAAATTTCATGGCTCCGGGAGAGGATTGGGGGCTTCAGTGGTTCTAGGCTTTCGGCAATGATCTCTCCCCGCATGTTATAAATACGGCGGATTTCTTGAGTGTCACTTTCAGTTCTGCGCTCCAGCAGTTCCGCGAGCCTGATCTGCTCAAAGATCCACATTTCAGGATTGGCCATTACAAGGGAAGCTGCATTGCGGGCGCTTATATCAGCCTGAGAGTCGAGAGTACCTATCAGGTATTGGTAGGTGATGGAGAAATACCCCAATGGAGCGAGCAGGGTAAGGAGTGTCGCAATTCCTGCAGCAATCGCTGTTGTTATCTGGAATACTGAGCGGTACGGGGTTTTCAATTTCCGGCGTTCCCTCCTGCTTCCACAAGCAGGCCTGCTTTTTCGGCTATGGCCCTCCCCTGTGGAGAATAGACGAATTTCAGGAATCTTTTGACAACTGGTGAGGCCTTTTCAGTGGTGATAAAGCGGGCATCCTTTGCCAGGGGGTAACTGCCTGAGGCCAATGCCTGTAGTGTCGGCTTGACTCCGTTCAGCGAGAGCCTGTTGAGCTGGGTTTCTTCGACGACGAGTGATGACAATCCCGCAAATCCCACAGCACCAGGCATCTTTTCGATGACGTCAATCGACTCGGGATCGGTAACGGCAACGATCATCCCCTTGTGTTTCTGCGCAACCGAAACGGCTTTGTCCATGGCAGGGGACAACCCGCGCAAGATCTTGGTGTCGATGTCTCCCTCAGGCCGGAGAACGAGGCGGATCTGGTCGCCATTGGGCCATGTGGTCAGCTTCAATGTGTACATCTCTACGAGTTCCCTGGTTGTGAGATCGGTTTTACGGACATTCTTATTGGTGACGATTACCAGCGGCATCCTGCCGTAGTCACTGGAACGCCCCCCTTGAGAGATCTCTTCGGGCTTGAGCTGTTTGCTGCTGACAGCGATATCGAGAGAACCCGCAAGAAGCGCTTTGATTGCCCCTGAACTTCCGAGTGGCTTCTCCATCTCTATGGCAACTTTGGGATTCGCTTTTACGTACGCCTTGATAAGCGGTTTCATCATATCAAGGCAGCTTCCGGAGCCGTTGATCCGGATTGTCTCTACTGCCCCGGCCGGCTGGAGGCCGGATAGGGCAAGCAGGCAGATCATGCCGATGAAGCAGCTGAACCAACGTCTACCCGTGACAGTAATCATGAAAGCACCCCTTGCGGTTTGGATCGTCAAACAGCGACTGTATCTATGATACGGCTTACTTCCCGATATTCAATGGGTGATAATGTAGGTATCGACAATTTCAGGCGTTATGGTGAGTTGCTCCTGAGTGTAGTTGATTTGTGGGTGAGAGAGGAAGGGGCCAGACCGTTTCCGGTAAGGCCCGAAATGATCAGAATAAAGTTAGGGAGGCGTGGCACTTCAAGTAGTTAAATCCGGTATGCTTCCACTTCCGGGTCGCCAAAGTTGCTGGGGACAGTCAAAATTTCCTCTGAGTCACCACAGATTACCTTGATCGCGCATGAAGCCCCTGTTGGGGCCTTTGTGTAGCGGAGGAGGATACTTGATGCCGTCTCAAGGAATTCAGGCGTAACAACCCCCATAACGACACCCAAAGGGCTGCTTCCCTCGATCCAGCGGATGCTCGCTTCGCCGGTTTGCAGCTGTGAGGTCAGGGTGGAATTCTCAAGTTCGTTGCGTCCAACCAGTAACTTTGTCTGAGGTCCGAGGCGAAAGTGCCGGGCAAGCTTGAGAAGCCGGAAATCGCGCATGTCAAGCTGATCCGAGTGCTCGAATATGTCCCGTACCTTTGGTGCAAATGATACCTCGCTCAGCATGCACCCCCCGGCTGGGCAGGGGTAGTTCTTCACATCCAGTTCATCGGCAAGCTCCATCTGCTCCTTGCGCGATCGTCCCTGGATAGAGAGCAGCTTTTCGCGATCGACCCATCCCTCTGTCTCAGGGATGGTAGGTGCGAAATGTTTGGCTGATAAAGGTCTGAGCAGGAGGCCCTCCAGTCCGCTTTCACGTTCTATTGTACGTAATGTATCCCTGCGCTGGCTCATGGGCCGTTGGCCAAGCACCTCGCCGGTGATCACGAAATCGGCACCGGACTCTGCCATGTACTCTTTAGCCTTCCTGAGCAGGAATATACGGCAGTCTATGCAGGGGTTGATCGCCTTGCCGTAACCGTGCTTCGGGTTACGTACGATCTCCAGGTACTCTATCCCCTTGTTCATCACCTTAATCGGGATATCGAACTCTTCGGCGACGCGAACCGCTTCGGATTTGCAACCCGTATTCTTGCCCGTACAGGTGCAGAAGGGGGAGGTGAAATTGAGGGCCTCAACTTCAATCCCCTGATCAAGCATAACCTTGACTGCGAGGGTTGAGTCGAGACCTCCGGAGAGGAGGGCGAGGGCTTTGCGCTTCATGGTGGCTCCTGGGGTTACATACGCAGGCTCTGACGAGGAGAGCCGAACGACATGACCCGATAGAATAGCCCGTTGCAGGAATGACCTGAACGGGCAAGGCCACCTTACCACAATAAAAGTCAAAAAGTAAAGCAGGGTGCACAGTTGTGGCTGTTGACGGTGTCTGGTTGACTTTGCCTGGGCTCCACTTATACTTTGAATGCGGCAGGCTTTGACGCGGATGCTGCAGTATCTTCTGGAGTCCTGTACATGTCCGAAAGACGTATCCCTGTGCAGAATGTCGCACCTTTGCCCTATTCCAGAAACGAGCCGGTTACACTGCTGATGCTTGGAGGCGGGATTCGTTTCCCAGCCCTTGTGGGGGCACTTCGCGCCGTCGAGGAGAAGGGGATCAGGGTCGCCAAGGTGGTCGGTTCATCAGCAGGCAGTATCGTTGGGGCCCTCTACGCATCGGGGATGACCGTAGACGACTTACAGCGCGAGACTTTCGCGCTCAACCCGGAACGCTTCAGGGATGTTTCTCTCAAAAGCATCCTTTTGGAGAAAGGGCTCTGCTCAGGTAATGCGCTGGAGAGCTGGGTTGACGAAAGGATTGGCAGACGGCGCTTTGCCGATGACTTCCGAATTCCAGTTCAGGTCATAGCTACCGATATACTCAACTACCGGCCTGTAATCTTTTCTGCAGCAAGCCATCCGGAGCTGAAGGTGTCATCAGCCACCCGCTTTTCCAACGGCGTCCCTTGGGTGTTTGCAGTATGCAGCCACAGGCATCAGGGGAACAGCCATGTCTTTGTGGACGGCTCCCTCATGGCAGGCTCTGTTGAAGAGTCATATGGACGAAGTCAGGAGCGGATACTTATACTCAAGGTGGTCTCCAAGCGCAGCCTCAGGTATCAAACTGCTGGAGAACTGACCTTTTCGCGGTATTTTCGCGAGATGCTCAACTTTTCGCTTCATGCCATGGAAAAGGAGTTCATCAAGGGGGGACGCTGGAAGGACACCATCCTGCTCTACTGTTCCGATATCGAACCTGCCCGTTTCACCCTTTCTTCAAAGGAGAAGGAGTATCTGCTGGAGCAAGGATATGAGCAGACCATGAAATTTCTATCATACAAATGGGGCATCTGATTCGGAGGCACAATGGAAAGCCTGATGAAGGAAGGCTCTCTCGGCCACATCCTCTATAAATCCAATATTATCAGCGAGCAGGACATTCGTGCTGCGCTGGATGAGCAGCGGAGCAGCGGCAGGCGCTTTGGCGAGGCTCTGGTTCTGTTGGGGATAGTTACGCAGGAGGATATTGACTGGGCACTCTCGAACCAGCTGGATATCCCCTATGTCCGTCTCAAGAAAGATATGATCGATGCTGTTGCCGTGTCACTTGTTCCTGCGGGGATTGCGAGGCAATACAATCTCATACCTCTGATCAGAATCGGAGATGAGCTGAACGTTGCCATGGCTGATCCCCTAAACCATGCTGCCATTGAAGAGGCAGAGAAGGCGGCCGGCTGCAAGGTGACGGTTTCAGTGGGGCTTATCCGCGAAATACGCGCGATGCAGGATCTGTTTTATGGCATGCCTATTGAACCGCTCTCCTTCGGCTTCTCTTCAACGGTTTTTTCTGTACGCCTTCTGGAGATAATTAATAACGAGACTACCGGTGCCCGATTCCTTGACTACCTCCTTGCCTATTTTGTTCAGAACCGGCTTGCAAGCCTGTCGCTGCAACCACTCGGTGACACGGTTGCAATTAATGCAAGGCGAGGCAGCAGCAGTCGCGACATAGGAACTCTTGCCATAACTCACTACCAGGAGTTCATAATCAATCTCCGTCGCTGGTGCAAGCTCAACGGTGGAGGTGATGCCAGTAGCAAGGGGGGGCTCTCCTTTACCTTTCGGGGTCAGCGACACGGTTTCCAGGTTCTGTTTCTCAAGGGGATTGGAGGAGATTATGTGACCCTGAGGCCCAGCATGGCTGCAACCATGCCTGCACGGTTTGCGGACCTTTCGCTGACTGCCGAGACTAATGAGCAACTGGCTCGCCTGACCAGCGGCGGAGGCTTGCTGGTAGTTGTACATCGGGATCTTGAAGAGCGCTGTCAGCTTATGGATCTCTTGCTGGCCGAGGTCGATGCGTCAGGCAAGAGCGTCATGCTCCTTGGGGAGGGGCTTGGTCACGGGGTGAAACGCTTTCCGCGAATACCGTGCAGGGATGTTTCACGTGGCGAGGTACACAGCCTGGTCATGGCGGCCTTGGAGCATGATCCTGACATACTGTCGTTAGAAGATGCCACTGACAGTCAGGCATTTATCGCCGCAAGCAAGGCTGCCATGAGGGGCAAGCTGGTTATAGTCGGGCTGTCGCTCAAGGATATTCCGTCAACGGTGCGGCATCTTCTCTACTTCTGGCACAAGCACTATGTCATTCCTTCGTACATTCGGGGTATCGTATCGTGCAGGCGCGTTGCGCTTCTATGCCCCAGTTGCCGTATATATCATGAACTAAGCGTTGAGGAGTGCGCGTCTCTTGGCACTTCCCTGCCGCCCGGGAGCTACTGTCGTGCTGTGGGCTGCCCGGAGTGCGATCAGAGCGGTCACCGAGGGAGCCGTTATCTCCTCGACGTTGTTTCATTCGATAACGACGTTGTCGAGGTCTTTGAGACCTCTACGGATGGTCGGGAGGTGATCAACTTCCTGGCTGTGCGGGGCTATCGGGGGAGCGCTGAGGAGGGGGCGGAGCTGCTACGCGCCGGTGATATTTCACCCGAAGAGTACGTCACCTCCATACTTCTTTGACGGGGTACCTGTAATGGCAAAGATTGATGCGCTGTTTAAGATGATGAAAGAGCAAGGGGCATCCGACCTTCATCTCTCCACCGGGGCACCCCCCATCTTCCGTCTGCATGGCGAGATGGAACGGCTTAACTTTAAAGAGCTTGCCCACGAGGAGCTTAAGGCAATTCTCTATGAGATCCTGAACGAGAAACAGAAGGCCGAGTTCGAGGTGAAGCACGATCTGGATTTTGCCTATTCCGTGGCAGGCCTGGCCCGCTTCCGGGGGAACATTCTGATGACCCATCGGGGAATAGGGGGGGTCTTTCGTATCATTCCGAGCAAGATTCTTTCTGCGGATGACCTTGGCCTGCCGGAGGGTGTACGGAGGCTGACCACACTCAAGAAGGGGATGGTGCTGGTTACCGGTCCTACCGGGTCTGGCAAGTCAACCACACTGGCTGCTATGATTGATCTTATCAATTCAACCCGTAGGGAGCATATCCTGACCCTTGAGGACCCGCTGGAGTTTATTCACGAAAACAAACTGTCGCTCCTCAATCAGCGGCAGATCGGTGACCATTCGGATACTTTTACATCAGCACTCAGGGCGGCGTTACGAGAGGACCCGGACGTGATCCTGGTCGGCGAAATGCGTGACCTTGAGACCATCAGTCTGGCAATGTCAGCGGCTGAGACCGGACATCTTGTCTTTGGAACACTTCACACCAACTCGGCGGCCAAGACCATTGACCGGATCATCGATGTTTTTCCCCGGGACGGACAGGAGCAGATACGAGCCATGCTCTCCGAATCTCTCAAGGGGGTGGTCTGTCAACAGCTTCTGAAAACCGCTGACGGTAAGGGGAGAGTTGCGGCTCTGGAGGTCATGGTCGGCACTCCGGCAATCGGCAATCTGATCCGCGAAGGAAAGACCTTCCAGATTCCTTCCATCATCCAGACTGCGAGGAAAGACGGGATGCAGCTGATGGACCAGCATCTGCTTGATCTGCTAAAAACCAAGCGGGTCGATCCGGCGGAGGCCTACCGCTGCTCAATCGACAAAAAGCAGTTCGAGCAGTACCTGCCGAGTCCGCCACCTCAGTAATCCGGGCTACTGTTGACCAGATGTCGATTCCCCCCGGTTTAGCCACCGTATCGGAAATCAGAGCTTCGATCTCGACCGGTCGGGCCATGTCGGCACCGGTGCAAGAAACTGTGACTCCATGGTATGTCGCCATTTCGTCGGGCAACCTTTCGTTAAGAACGGCATCTTCTACACCGTTCATCATGATGCTGCACCCCTGGGGTGCCAGTGCCCGGGCTATGCCGAGGCCGATGCCGCTTGTTGAGCCGGTCTGCGGCGTCCTGATCGTCCAAAAACTAAACATACTGGAACTCTGCCCCGGCTTTTCGGTCAGCACAGCACGCTCGTAATCTTGCTATGTGACTCCTGCAGCTATGGCAATCTGCGGCTCTGTGCAGTCCCTGATTTCCTCGACGGTATGCCCTGGAGCCAGCTCCACCAACAACAGACCACTCTCGGTAACATCAAGCACTGCTCGATCGGTGATGATCCGGTGGACCACACCCTTGCCGGTAAGGGGCAGGGTGCAACGATTGAGGATTTTGGGTTCACCCTGTTTGTTGACATGGTCCATGATAACCACGATTCGCTTGGCACCATGCACCAGGTCCATGGCCCCCCCCATCCCCTTGACCATCTTGCCCGGTATGACCCAGTTGGCCAGATCTCCGGATGAGGAGACCTCCATCCCCCCCAGTATGGCCAGATCGATGTGGCCGCCCCGGATCATGGCAAACGATTCGGCGCTGCTGAAGAGTGCCGCCCCCGGTATCAAGGTGATGGTTTCCTTCCCCGCATTGATCAGGTCAGGATCGAGCTCCTCCTCGGTCGGATAGGGTCCGATACCCAATAGGCCGTTTTCCGACTGCAGCACCACCCGCTTTCCCTCAGGGATATAGTTGGCAACCATGGTCGGCATCCCGATACCCAGGTTGACGTAATAACCATCCTCTATCTCCTGTGAAGCCCTCTGGGCAATCTCCTCACGTGACCATGTCATGGCTTTGCTCCTTTACGCACGGTCCGGCGTTCAATCCGTTTTTCGTGATGTTCGCAGCTGATGATACGCTGTACATAGATGCTGGGGGTATGTACCTGCTCGGGTTCCAGTTCGCCAATTGCCGCCAAAATCTCCACTTCGGCAATGGTCGTGTTCCCGGCAGTCGCCATCATGGGATTGAAATTGCGTGCCGTGCGGCGATACTGCAGATTACCCAGTCCATCGCCCCGCCAGGCCTTGACCAGGGCGAAGTCTGCCTTGAGCCCCAGCTCGAGCAGATATTCCTTGCCATTGAAGACCCTCATTTCCCTCCCTTCGGCAATCGGTGTGCCGACCCCGGCCGGGGTGTAAAAGGCCGGGATTCCCGCACCTCCGGCTCTGATCCGCTCGGCAAGGGTCCCCTGGGGCACGAGTTCCACCTCCAGTTCGCCGGAGAGATACTGGCGCTCGAACTCCTTGTTCTCCCCAACATATGATGCGACCATTTTTTTGATCTGGCGGTTTTCGAGCAGCAGCCCGAGTCCCCAGTCGTCCACCCCGCAGTTGTTGGAGATGACGGTCAGATTCTTCACACCGGACTCGCGCACTCCGAGGATAAGGTTCTCCGGAATACCGACCAGACCGAAACCGCCGACCATGATGGTGGCCCCTTCATGAATACCTGCCAGTGCCTCTGGTATAGATGTACAGATCATGTTTCCTCTCCGATTTACCGTGATGTACTATAGCGACCGTTTCAGCCGACGCCCCAACTCGCCGATAAACCCGCGTCGAAAAAGCAGCACGCAGACCACAAAGATCCCCTGATGATTACTGTTATCCAGGATCCTACCGAACTCAACTAAAACGGTATGCTATGCAGCATTTCATCCAATCAGTGTATGCAGGCTCTAGTTCCTATAGAGTCAGTTACTGTTAATGCGGCCGTTCTCATTTCTGCGCAATTGAAATTTAGTAATGCAACATCAAGTACACCTTTTAAATTTATTGGTATCAACCCTTCCTTTATGAATATAGTAATGCTGTTATTGTTTTTTATGAGCAGGGATCCTTTGTACTCTACCCTTAGCCCGTCGTTGTAGGCGCATGTCATTGTTCTCACCTTCCTTCTGGGTATATTGTGGCATATTCAAGTGAAAATGTCATTTGCATCTGCATTCAGCTGTCAGCTCCGGTTATGGTGCTATAATAATGGAGAGAGTGACAACGGCCTTTTTCACCGTGACGGAGATTGAGTGCGCTATTTACCCATGATGCTGTTATTGACAATCCTGCAGGCCGGCCAACCAACTTTTGGCGCAGATCTTGTCCCGCTCGCCTCCTGCGCAACCAAGGTATTCGACGAGATCAGCAGCACCCGTGCCTGGTCGGGAAAGAGTCCGGTCGGTTGTTCGACCCACGTGGCGGTGGAGAAGTGGGCGGATGGGGCCCAGGTGACCACCTGGATCACTGAAGGGAACGAAGGGGGGTGGGTACGGCTATCCTATGCGACAAAAATGGGCTACACTGAGATTGCCGATGCAAAGGCGCTGCATCAGGGTAACAAGGATCTGCAGTCCAGGGCAAAGCGACTGGAGCGCTGCCTGAATTCGCTGCTTACTGCGAACGACCCGCTTGACTGCCGCTACAAGGCGTCCAAGGAGTATGACGTTGGTGAGAAGATGGGGACCATGCGGCGCTGGCTGGTCTGGCTCGATGACGGGGGGCGGCAGGGTGTGGTGGAATACCTCTCAGGCGACACCGTTGCCACCCCGACCCCGCCTGCAGATCTCTTCTCCGGAGAGCCGCTGCCGCCTGGGACCGATCTGCATATCCTCCTGCGATAATAGCCCTTGTTGCTGTAGGGCTGAAATACGATGAAGGAGATGACTCCCAATAAAGTTAAAGGAGGAGGTAATGCTCGTTTTCAACGTTAACGGTAAGGAACAGCGGATCGATGTAACTCCTGACACACCGTTGTTGTGGGTGCTGCGCGAGAAACTCGGGCTTATTGGGAGTAAGTTCGGCTGCGGCGAGGGGATCTGCGGAGCCTGCACGGTCCATATCGACGGCATGCCGCAACGCTCGTGCATAACACCGATGGCAGACGTGCAGGGCAGGAAGGTGATTACCATCGAGGGAATAGCGGATTCCAACCCTGTAAAAAAGGCATGGCTTGCCCAGGAGGTATCGCAGTGCGGCTACTGCCAGCCGGGACAGATCATGTCAGCCGTGGCCTTGCTGGAGAAGAATCCGAAACCGACCGACGCCGACATCGACAGTGCCATGAGCGGCAACCTCTGTCGATGCGGCACGTATGGTCGAATCCGTCGCGCCATCCATGTTGCCAGCGGGAAACCGACCGGGAAGGGGGGTAAAACCAGATGAGCAGGTCATACAAAATAAGTCGGCGACAGTTCATGAAGAGCAGCGCATTGGCCGGCGGCGGACTCTTCCTTGCCTGCCACATCCCCTTTGGCAACCGGGACGCCCAGGCGTCCGGGGGCGGTTCCTTCGCCCCTAATGCCTTTCTCCGCATAGGCAGCGACGAAAGTATCACCGTAATCGTCAACAAGTCCGAGATGGGCCAGGGGGTCTACACCTCACTCCCCATGCTGGTAGCAGAGGAGTTGTGCTGTGACTGGAAAAAGGTGATGTTTCAGGCATCGCCGGTTGCACCCGAGTACAACCATGCCCAGTTCGGACCGATCATGGTCACCGGCGGCAGTTCCAGCGTCCGCTCCGAATGGGAGCGGCTCTCTCTGGCAGGGGCAACGGCGCGGGAAATGCTGATCACTGCTGCGGCACAACAGTGGAAGAGCGATCCGGTAACCTGCCGGGCTGAAAATGGTGTTGTGTATGGCCCAAACGGGAAACAGCTCAGTTTCGGCAAACTGGCCGATATGGCTGCCAAACTGCCTCTGCCTAAAGAACCGAGGCTTAAATCCGGAGGGAAAAATCTGCTCGGCAAGCCGCTCCACCGACTGGACAGTCCGGGCAAGATCAACGGTACAGCAATCTTTGGCATCGATGTTACAGCTCCGGGCATGTTGACTGCCGTGATTGCCCGTGCACCAGTCTTTGGCGCAAGGGTCAAGAGCTTCGATGCGGCAAAGTCAATGGCCATTCCGGGTGTAAGGGATGTGGTAACCGTTGATGCGGGCGTTGCGGTGGTGGCAGATGGTTTCTGGTCGGCATTGAAAGGGCGCGAACAGTTGCAGGTCATTTGGGAGGAAGGTAACGGTGCCAAGCTGTCCACTCAAGGGATGCGCGAGGAGTATGCCCGCCTGTCAGCCACCGCCGGTCTGGTGGCCCGCAAGGAGGGAGAGGCATCTGTTGTGCTGGCACAAGCCAGGAAGCGCTACGTGGTCGAGTACGAACTCCCCTACCTGGCCCATGCGCCCATGGAGCCACTCAACTGCTTTGTGGACTTGAAAACCGACAGTTGCCTGATTCGCACGGGAAGCCAGTTCCAGACCGTTGACCGTAATGCTGCGGCGAGGGTGGCCGGCCTGAAGCCGGAACAGGTTACACTTGAGACAACCTTTTTGGGAGGCGGCTTCGGCAGACGTGCCTGTACGGGATCGGACTTCGTCATCGAAGCGGTTCAGGTGGCCAAGGCAGTACGACAACCGGTCAAGGTGATCCGTACCCGTGAAGACGACACCAAGGCCGGTTATTATCGTCCGATGTGGTACAACAAGGTAACTGCCTGTCTGGACGACAAAGGGATGCCACTGGCCTGGCACCATATAATCGTGGGGCAATCTATCATCGCCGGCACACCCTTCGAATCCGCCATGGTCAAGAACGGCATTGACAATACGTCGGTGGAGGGGGCCGCAGATACCCCCTATGACATCCCCAACCTGCAGGTGGAACTGCACAGCCCGAAAAACGTCGTGCCGGTCCTCTGGTGGCGCTCGGTCGGTCACTCCCACACCGCCTTCGTCATGGAGGGCTTTATGGATGAGCTTGCCCATGCCGCCGGCCAGGATCCTTACCAGTACCGTCGAAAACTCCTGGCCAAGCATCCCCGCAACCTTAACGTCCTTGAAACCGCAGCACTGAAAGCCGGGTGGGGTAAGCCGCTCCCCAAAGGGCACGGCCGAGGCATTGCCGTGCATGAGTCATTCGGCAGTTTCATAGCCCAGGTGGCGGAAGTGTCACTGGATGCCAAAGGCGCTATCAGGGTGCACCGGGTGGTCTGTGCGGTCGACTGCGGCCGTATTGTCAACCCTGACACGATAAAGGCTCAGATGGAATCGGGCATTGTTTTCGGTCTTTCAGCAGCACTGTACGGTGCCATCACCCTTAAAGACGGACGGGTCGAACAGGGGAATTTCCATGACTATCCGCTGCTGCGCATGCAGGCCATGCCCATGGTGGAAGTGCATATCATAGAGAGCAACGAGCCCCCAGGCGGTGTGGGCGAACCAGGGGTTCCCCCCATAGCCCCGGCAGTGGCCAATGCTCTGTTTGCAGCAAAAGGGATAAGGATGCGCGCCCTCCCCATGACACCGGAAAAAATAACAGCGGCACGAAAGAAGGGGTGAGCTTTGATCGATCTGGAACTGTACGAGGAAATGGTGCGGCTTACCCGTCAGGGAGAACCATTTGTTCTGGCAACAGTGGTGGCCAGCAGCGGTTCATCGCCCCGTAAGCCCGGGGCAAAGATGGTGGTACGCAGGAACGGAACCTGTCTTGGCACTGTTGGTGGCGGACGTGTCGAGAAGGAATCCGTAGAGGCGGGGATCCTAGCGCTCTCGGACGAGACTCCCAGAACTCTTGAATTTGTCCTTACCGGGGAAAACGGTTATGCCTGCGGCGGCAGCATGACGATATTCATCGAGCCCCAGGGGAAACGCCCGCTATTGGTAATGTTCGGCGCAGGCCATGTCGGACGGGCAGTTACCAGACTCGCCAGCATCTGTGGCTTTCGGGTAGTTGTCGTTGACGAACGACCCGATTGCGCAACTGAGGCGCTGCTTCCGGGGGTCGACCAGATCATATGCGCCCCGGTGATCGATTCATTCGTGCAGCTTGCATTGGATTCTCATAGCTTTGCAGTAATTGCCACGCCGGGCCACCTGTCGGATTTCGATGCCGTGCGTGGCTGCCTGGCTTCCCCGGCCGGGTTCATCGGCCTTCTGGGAAGCAGACGCAAGCGGGAAACCCTGCTCGAGACCCTGGAGGATGAAGGGTATGATACAGCAGAGCGTGCCAGAATTATCACCCCGGTGGGGCTCGATATTGGGGCTCAGACTCCCGAGGAGATCGCCGTCAGCATCGTCGGTCAATTGATCGCCATCAGGAAAGAGCGATGAATGGTCATGTGGCCGCCATCCTGCTTGCAGCCGGCAAGTCGCAGCGCATGGGGAGTTGCAAACAGCTTCTGCCTCTGGGAAACCGCAGGGTGATCGACTGTTGCCTGGAGACGCTCACTGCTGCCGGGATCAATGAAATAGTGGTGGTCGTCTCTCGTAACGCTGAAGAAGTTGCTGAAGCAGCACGGATCTATCCGGTGAAGATCGTTGTCAATACCCACATTGACGGAGACATGGCCTCATCGGTGCGAGTTGGACGGAATGCACTGTTGCCGGATTCCACAGGGGTCATCGTCACCCTGTGCGATTATCCACTGCTGCTCCCATCCACATTGTCACTCCTGATGGCAAAGCATCAGGTTTCTCCGGAGAGTATTATTATCCCCTGCCATGCAGGACAGCGAGGACACCCGTTGCTCTTTCCCCGTCAGGTATTGAACGGATTGGCGGATGAACAGATTCTGCGCGACCTGGTACATCACGGTCAGGCCAAAATCATTCATCTTGATGTGGAAGACTCTGGGGTACTCATTGACATGGATACGCCGGAAGATTACCGGCGCATCCTGGAATTAACTGAACTCTCCAGAGACTAAAAAGCGAGGTCTCCATCTCCACGTTCACGGTAACATGCAGTTCATGCAAATCAGTTAACAGGATACCTGAGCAAATGGAGGGGCGAAAGGGTCATTGCGGCAACTGCACGGCAGAATTGCCTCCAGGGTATTACAGGCCGCAAGAGCTGATGGACAAGACTTTTGACGTCTTTGTGCAGAACGCTCCAGGACCTGTCCTGGCTGAATTCTGGGCTCACTGGGATCTGCCAGATGGTACTCATCCGCTCTGACGTCTCGAAAAACCAATATTCGACTCCAATTATCTGATTGCATATTCCGCTGGATCCGACTACCTGCCGGTCACCCCTCCCTGGAGGCATTCCTGGGTGTACCACTGATTCGTGAAGGGTTCCGAAAATGGCGCATATAGTTTGCGGACAATTTCACCGCGAGAACATAAATGGTCCGGCGCATACGGTTGTGTCTGCCGTGCGGCGACCACTTGGTATTTCTCGTTTCTGCAGATTCTCTGGAAGATCTTCAACTCTGCCTGGTCGGCCCACTGCTGCCATTGCTTCGACGTCATACCCGTCAGGAATGCCCAGTGAAGTACGAGCAAGGTCATAATCAAACCCCTGCATTCCGTGGATGACT
Organism: uncultured Geoanaerobacter sp.; assembly: GCA_964528055.1. Taxonomy (GTDB): domain Bacteria; phylum Desulfobacterota; class Desulfuromonadia; order Geobacterales; family DSM-12255; genus Geoanaerobacter. The sequence continues at coordinate 362,242 of CAZGQM010000002.1, forward strand.
AAACCGTTCATGAAGCCTTGCAGGGCAAAACTCATCCACGCAGCACCGCAATCATAAGAGTGGGTGCGGCAGGGAGCACCGCTTTCATGAGTCGTTTTAGATACGAAGAGCACAAGCGCAGCTGCATTGACGCACCAGACCTTATTGCTATCCACCAGCAGATTGAAGAAAGAGGGCCAGTGTTCGCTGCCCCGAAGTGCATAAAGAATCCTCCAAGGCTGGTTATTCATGGAGGAGGGTGCCCAGCGGGCTGCCTCGAAAAGTTTCATCAATTCCTCTTCGGGAATCTCCTCACCTGACATCGCTCGCGGGGACCAACGGTCAAGGAAAATTCGGTCTATCTGAAATGTGGCAATGCGTTGATCGCTACCCTTTTGCATGGATGCTCCCTTAAAACAGTTTTCCTGCATGAGATCAGTGAAGAAGTCGATGATCTCAATCAGTAAGTTTCAGCTGTTTCCGTCCGAAATGGGGCCAACATCGGCCTGCTGCCTGGTTTCATATCCATTGCAACGCACATATTCCGATCATGTGGCAAGGAAAATGCCGTTGTCCGGGTAGATTCCGTGAGCCCCGCCTATTTAATTCGGACTATTACTATTGATGAATAGAGATCGTATCACTTCCTGCCGATAATTGAATATTCGTTCCAACTGCTTCATGACCGCAGGATATGCAGCCTCCCCAATGGGAGCTATTGGTAGACGGAAGCGCACCTCATCATTAATAATAGTACTGCCGTCTGGACCATCGGTGAAAGTATGCCGATGGACCCACTGTCGGTAAGGTCCTTTCAACTGTTCATCGATGAAATAATCAGGAGGAGACCATTCGGTAATCCTGGTTTTCCAGGTGAATGGGAAGCCAAACAGCTTTAACTGGTAATCAATCAGGGCCCCCTGACACATGACAATAGGCAGGGGGGTAAGGATCGAAAATTGGAGTTCCGGTGGTGTTATGCGCTCCAGATTAGCCGCATCAGCAAAGAATTCAAAGACTTTTTCCCTTGGCAGAGCAAGGCTGAGAGTATACTGGATCGTATGTTCCGGCATCAGATACCTTTCTTGTAGCAGACGTCGCATCCAAAGCGAGGTTGCATTTTATTGATCAAGGTGAGAGGAGTTCTGTTGCTACATCGAACAGTGAGACCCGTTCCCGCAACCACTCAAGAAGTCTACCGGATACTGTGTAGAATAAAAGCAAAAAGGCACCTACAGCATTAAACTGTAGGTGCCCTAAATTTCTGGTCGGGGCGAGAAGATTCGAACTTCCGACCCCCTGCTCCCGAAGCAGGTGCGCTACCAGGCTGCGCTACGCCCCGACGAAGCCTGTTTATAGCCAATTGTCCCTGCTTTGTCAACAGATACCTGCCAAATTCCTGCCTGCTGAATGGACAAAAATATTGTCTTCCTTTGGCGTAAGTGGTAAAGATTTAAGGCTTACAAATAGCTCTGCAGTGGGGGCTTATGGTGTACCGCAATCTGCGCGATTTTTTGGCCAGACTTGACGAATTGGGTGAGTTGCATCGGATCCAGGCGTTGGTGGATCCGATACTGGAGATAGCTGCTGTAACCGCCCAAGTTTGCCGTATGCCCGGCAATGGCCCCGCCCTTTATTTCGGGCAGGTACAGGCAAGCAGTATCCCGGTGGTGACAAACCTTTTCGGGTCGGCCCGAAGAATGGCACTTGCCTTGGGTCTCGATTCGCTGGAAGGACTCCCCTCTCTGACGCGGGTTCTGTTGGGTAATCTAGCGGGTTGTACGGCGTTGGAGAAGCTGCAAAGCCTTAACCTGAGCGAATCATGGCGTGCTGCTGCAGCTGTTGAACTGGGGGAATCGACCTGTCTTGAGTCGACAGTAGAGTTTTTTGATCTGGAACAACTGCCGATTCCGAAGGGTTGGCCGGAAGATGGAGATCCTGACCATGCCGGCCGTTTCCTTACGTTACCGCTGGTTGTGACCCGGGGTTTGGAGAGTGGGCAGGTCAATTGCGGGATGTATCGGGTTGCATTGCTTGGCTCCAACCGTCTTGCAGTACACTGGAGCAACACAAGCGGTGCAGCGGCGCATGCCGCTGAATGGCAGGCTCGTGGAGAGGCGATGCCCATAGTGATCGCCGTGGGTGGGCCTCCAGCCCTGACCTTTGCCGCTACCCTCCCGCTGCCCCCTTTTCTTGATGAATTTACGTTTGCCGGACTGCTCCAGGGGGAACCGGTGGATGTAGTTCGCAGTAAGAACGGCGGCCTGCCGATTCCGGCAGCTGCAGAACTGGTGATCGAGGGGTTCGTCGATCCGGGTGCTTTGGTACGGGATGGTGCGTTCGGAAACCATACTGGTTATTATGTCCCATCGGTTGAGATGCCGCTTGTGCAGGTAACGTCGGTATCAAGAAGGAAGGATATGATACTTCCCGCGACGGTGGTCGGTCCTCCGCCGATGGAGGACTGTTGGCTTGCCACTGCAGGAGGCATGCTTATGCTGCCGCTGCTGCAGGTTGATGTCCCCTCGGTAGTGGGTATGTACCAACCCTTTGCAGGAATTTTTCACGGTGCAGCCATTGTTGCGCTGGACATGACCATTGCCGGTGATGGCCATGAACTGCTGACTCGCTTGTGGGAAACACCTTGGTTCGCTAAGGCGCGGCTTCTGGTACTGGTGGATGCGGAACAGAATCCTGCGGATGTTGCAGGTGTTTGCTGGCGCGTCATGAACAACGTTGAGTGGGCGCGTGATCTGTTGATAGACGGAAACCGGTTTGGAATTGATGCCACCCGCAAACCGGACGATGCACGTGTGGCACTGCAGATGGACGCAGAGACGGTCAGGCTTGTGGAGAGACGTTGGCGGGAGTATGGGTTTGACGATGTCAAATGAGTCACAAACAGGGTTTCTGTCCCGAATCAGAATATTCATGGAGATGATCAAATTCTCGCACACGGTTTTCGCCCTGCCGTTTGCGCTTACTGGCGCGGTATTGGCTGCGCGCGGGATCCCCTCGCGGTATCAGATTTTCTGGATTGTTATGGCCATGGTGGGTGCCAGGACCACGGCCATGGGGCTGAACCGCGTGATTGACGCAGAGATCGATGCCCGAAACCCAAGGACTTCCGGCCGGGCCATCCCAGCGGGGCATCTTGGAAAGGGAGCAGTTCTGGGATTCATTATTCTTGCGATAGTGCTGATGACCTATGCAGCGGCTCAGTTGAATCCGCTATGTCTGAAGCTCGCGCCGGTTGCGCTGTTCTTCCTGTTTCTTTACTCATACTGCAAGAGGTTTACCTCCCTGGCTCACGTGGTCCTCGGATTATGTCTCGGCGCTGCCCCTGTGGGGGCCTGGATAGCAATTCGCGGCACCATAGACCTGCCTGTGGTTCTGCTGGGGCTAGCGGTACTGTTCTGGGTTGCAGGTTTTGACATCCTCTATGCCTTGCAGGATCTGGAGTTCGACCGGTCAGCAGGTCTGCACTCCGTTCCGGTCAGGTTAGGGGTTACCCGTTCCCTCTGGCTTGCCCGTCTATTTTCGCTTCTCATGGTTGTTCTGATGGTGGCGGTCTATCTCCTGTTGCCGCTTGGAAAGTTCTTTCTGGCAGGCATTGTTGCATCCGCAGTTTTATTGGCCTATGAACACTGGCTGCTTCGGGGAGGGGACCTTGCCAGGCTCGATATGGCCTTCTTTACCATGAATGGCTATATCAGTATCATAGTTTTTCTGGGTACCCTGATCGATACTGTTAGCTCAAGGGGTCTGGCATGATTGATCGGCATATCGCCCTTGCCATAACCGGTGCCTCCGGAGCCATCTACGGGCTCCGCCTCGGTCAGGAACTGCTCAAGGCCGGATGCCGGATCAGCATGCTCATAAGCGCTCCTGGTTTCGAAGTGCTTCGCGAGGAGTGTCGACTTGACTGGTCCGGTGGCGAGGCACAGGTCTGCGTGAGTCTGCAGAGCTTTATGCATGCAGCGTCGGACCGGCTTGCCTATTATGCCGAGAACGACTACCTGGCTCCCATCGCGAGCGGCTCATCGGCCCCAGACGCCATGATAGTGGCTCCCTGCTCCATGGGGAGTCTTGCTAGAATTGCCGCCGGACTTTCAGGGAACCTGATTGAGCGGGTCGCTGACGTAGCAATCAAGGAGGGAAGGCCGCTGGTATTAGTCCCGAGGGAGACGCCGCTCTCGGCGATCCATCTGGAAAACATGCTGAAACTTGCGCGATTGGGGGTTCGGATTGTTCCTGCCATGCCAGGTTTTTACGGGGCTCCACAGACGATTGACGATCTGGTGAATTTCGTGGTGGGGAAGGTTATGGACGGGCTCGACATTCCGCACTCCATTACTCCCCGATGGGGTGACAGATGACGACTCTGTCGCAAATTGCCGATAAGCTGTACGAAGGGGAGCGCCTTGGCGACGAAGATGCGCTGTTTCTCTTTAATTCCCCCGACCTGCTTGCAGTGGGGGAATTGGCGTCAATGGTCAATGAGAGAAAGAACGGCAAGCAGGTTTATTTTAATGTCAACAGACATATCAACCACACGAATATCTGTGTAAATCGCTGTAAGTTCTGTGCATTTTCCCGAACGCTCGATGAGCCCGGAGCTTATTGCTTCGATCTTGATGAGATACGGCTGCGCGCTGAACAGGCCGTAGCCCAGGGTGCTACAGAGATTCACATTGTCGGGGGTCTGCATCCCGACCTGCCGTTCGAGTTCTACACGGATATGCTGGCGACGGTTCGCGAGGTATCTTCGGCTCTTCATATCAAGGCATTCACGGCAGTTGAGATCGATTACCTTGCAAAACTGGCTCGCCTCTCAATTCCCTGCACCTTGCAACGCCTTAAGGAGGCCGGTCTCGGATCTCTTCCCGGCGGGGGTGCGGAGATCCTCTGCAAGGAGGTGCGTGACCGGCTCTGCCCGGAGAAGATAAGCGGCGAGCGCTGGCTAGACATTATGGCTGAGGTTCACCGGGCAGGTCTGAAATCCAATGCCACCATGCTGTACGGTCATCTGGAGTCATACGCGGACCGGGTGGATCACATGCGGCGCCTGCGTGAGCTGCAGGATGAGACCGGCGGATTTCAGGTTTTCATCCCACTCTCCTTCCAGAAGGAGAACAACCCCCTTGGCCATCTGAAGAATCCGGAAAGCAGCGGAGTGGACGACCTGAAAACCCTGGCTGTTGCCAGGCTTTACCTGGACAATTTTGCCAATATCAAGGCCTACTGGGTGATGCTAGGCGAGAAAATTGCCCAGACCGCACTCTGTTTCGGAGTCAATGATCTTGACGGTACCGTGGTGGAGGAGAAGATAGGTCACGATGCCGGCGCTTCCTCTCCCCAGGCTATGGCGCGGGAAGATATCGTCAACATGATACGGAAGGCCGGGCGTGTGGCGGTGGAACGTGATACCCTTTACAACGAGTTGAGAACCTGCTGATGCTGCAGAAAATTATCGAAAAAGTTCACGCCTGCCGTTCCCTTGCTCGTTCCGAAGCCCTCTGGCTTCTGACCGATGCAGACCTGCTGAAGGTGGGGCGATTGGCGGATTCCGTCAGGAGGCGACTCCACCCGGATAACCTGGTTACTTTTGTGGTGGACCGCAATGTCAACTACACCAATGTCTGTGAGTCAAAGTGTAAATTCTGCGCCTTTTATCGCGACCTGGAAGCGAGCGATGCGTATCTTCTCGCTGAAGGGGAGATTTTTGAAAAGATACAGGAACTGGTCGACTTAGGAGGCACCCAGCTCCTGATGCAGGGGGGGCTTCACCCTCATCTGGGGATCGAGTTTTTCGAGAATCTGTTCCGTGAGATCAAGCTCCGCTTTCCGCACGTGCAGAATCACTCCCTGTCGCCGGCTGAGATAACGCACATAGCCCAGCTGTCGAAGCTATCTATTCATGAGACCCTTGCACGCCTCAAAGAAGCGGGTCTGGATTCCCTGCCTGGGGGAGGAGCTGAGATCCTGGTGGATCGTGTGAGGCAGGAGATATCTCCGAAAAAGATCGGCTGGGGGGGATGGGCAACGGTGATGAGAGAGGCTGCCGGGTTGGGGATGCCGACCACCGCTACCATGATGTTCGGGAGTACCGAAAGGCCGGAGGATATCGTGGAACATATCTTCAGGGTCCGGGAGCTTCAGGCTGAGGGGGGGACTTTCACTGCATTCATCCCCTGGACCTTTCAGCCGGGGAACACGGAACTCGGCGGAAAGAGCGCCACAGGTGTTGAATACCTGCAGGTGCTGGCACTGTCACGCATCGTGCTGGATAATATACCGAACATACAGGCGAGTTGGGTGACACAGGGGGCGAAGATGGCTCAGGTGGCGCTCTTCTTCGGTGCAAATGACCTTGGTGGTACCATGCTTGAGGAAAATGTCGTGGCTGCAGCCGGGTGCAGTTTCCGTATGAGCATGGAAGAGATGATTGAACTTGTTCATGGTGCCGGTTTCAGATCGGCTCAGAGGACAACGTTGTATGACATGGTAAAAGAATTCTGAGGCTATACTGAAAGAAGCGGACCGATGACAAACTTAGAAATTATTACCACTCCTGCTGCATTGCTTACCCTTGCGAATCGTCTGACCGGTGAGAGCATCCTTGCCTGCGATCTTGAGGCTGATTCCATGCATCACTACCGGGAACAGGTCTGTTTGCTGCAGATTTCCGTTCCAGGCGCTAACTTTCTGATCGATCCTCTCGCCTGTCCCGACCTTTCTCCCTTGGCATCGCTGTTTGCAGACCCGACGGTCCGCAAGGTGTTTCATGGGGCGGATTATGACGTTCGTTCCATGTACCGCGACTTCGGGATTGAAATCAACAATCTTTTTGACACGATGATTGCCTGCCAGTTTCTTGGCGAGGCTGAGGTGGGGCTGGCGGCTGCACTGAAAAAGCGATTTGGCGTTGAGCTGGATAAGCGTTTCCAGCAAGCGGACTGGAGCAGGCGTCCCATACCGGCAGATATGCTCGCTTACGCGGTGATGGACACAAGTCTCCTGACCCCTTTCTATCTTCAACTGGAGCAGGAGCTCAGAGAAAAAGGTCGCCTGGAGTGGGTACTGGAGGAGTGCGAAATCCTCTCGGGTGTGCGTACGGTTGAGCGTGGTGATGAGCCGCTATTTCTCCGCTTCAAGGGGGCATCCAAGCTGTCGCCTACTGCCTTGGCGGTACTGGAGGAGCTTTTGCGATTCCGGGATGCAGAGGCGGAGCGCCGCGATGTTCCCCCTTTCAAGGTATTAGGAACTGAAACAATCAGAGAACTGGCAGAGCGTAAGCCTATTGCCGCTGCTGAACTGGGAGGGATAACCGGGTTTTCATCGCGTTTGGTGGAGCGCTATGGTCAGGCTGTATTAGCAGCAGTGGCACGAGGTATGGCTACCAACCCCGCTGATTGTCCGCATTTTCCAAGTACCCCCCGTCCTAAGCGTTTGCCTAGCCAGGAGGTTAGTCTCAAAAGGTTAAAGGCCTGGCGGGAAGAGAAGTCGGGATCACTCGGTCTTGCGCCGGGCCTGTTGGCCAATAATGCGCTACTTGAATCGCTTGCGGAACACGGTATTCAGAATGGGCAAGGCAATTCAAGTCCAAGCCTGAAAGAGTGGCAGCGTCGAACTTTTGGTGAAGAGCTAGCAATAATGCTAGGTTCCTGCTGACAACTTACGATTGCAATTTCTTCTTGTCCAGGGTCTCGAGTTCGCCGAAAAGTGACTCCAGTTCATCATTGTCCAGTCGTTCAGGAGTTGTTGAAGCCTTTTCTGCCTCCTGGATCATGGCGGTTGTCTCGTCCGTCATCAGAAAATCACCTGGTTCCAAATCTCCGACGGCTGATGTCATGGGCACGGATTTTTGTTGAAGCTCTGCCTGCGTAATCTCTCCGAAAGGGTCAAATGGGTGTTCAGCATTTGACGCTGTTTCGAACACCGTCTCAGCTGTTTCCCCAAATGGGTTATCTGTGTCTGTCAAATCGGATGTAAAAGGGTCAGACTGTAACGAATCATCGAATGATAACTCTCCGAAGGGGGTTTCACCAGCAGCTGTCTGGGGTGACTGCTCATAGGCATCCTGCGAGAAGGGGTCAGTCAGTTCCTCTGAAGGTTCCTTAAAAGAGAGCTCACCGAAGAGAGCATTGTCTGAAGGGAGAGCCTGAGCAGGTTCCTGAAGGGCAGGCGGATCTACCTCGAACGATAATGTGGAGGACGCAGGTGCCGGAACAGTGTCTCCCAGGTTCAGGTCGAACTCTTCATATATTGGATCTGCCGGATTGCTGGTGGGTTGGACAACAGGGGGGTCCCACTGGAATGTCTCATCCGCAGTATTTGATCCGGACGGGGCCTGGTCAGGCGTTTTATCTGAAGATGGTTGAATGCCGGGGACGGTGACTGACAGGTCAGGGGCTAGGACCAACGGCCTCAATCCAAGAGAGTCTTTGAACGCATCCAATGCATTGCCGCACTTCTTGCAACTGCTCAGGTACTCAAAGCTGTTGAATCCGCATTTGGGGCACTTCATGGAGAGCTCTCCTTTTATTTTCACAGCCAGGGCTTAGCTTCTTGTAGTTACCATTCTCATCGGCACTCCACCCAAAAGCTTTATATCTGGTCACAACCTAACCCATGTCTCCCCACTGGTACTGCAGAATCGCCAGCATGGCAAGCCCGGCGGTTTCGGTCCTCAGTATCCTTGGCCCGAGGGATACGGGGAGGAATGCATGCGAGAGCGCCATAGCCAACTCTTCAGCGGTGAAACCGCCTTCTGGCCCGACCATGATGGCGACGCTGCCAGGCTCGCTGTATTCTGACAGGGCGTTTGTCAGGTGTTGCTTACGTTCCCGTTCATTTAAAAAAAATTTTACAGTTTGATTGGCGGCATGCAACACGCTAGATAGGTTTTCTGCAAGTGTGATGACCGGTATTGAGGTTCGCTCGGACTGGCGCGCTGCCTCGCTTGCTATTTTGCGCCAGCGGTCGAGGCGTTTTTCGGCTTGCTCCGGGGCTATTTTCATAATGGATCGAGCAGCAGGGAAGGCGATAATTGCACTTACACCCAGCTCGGTGGCCTTCTGAACGATCAGGTCGAATTTCTCTCCTTTAGGAAATCCCTGGATTAGGGTTATGTGCGGGGTTTGAATGGGGGATGGAGCCGACCGGGTCACAACGATCTCCATGGTCAGACTGTTACTGTCAAGCGTCCGAATGGTAGAGGTGTACTCAGCCCCGGTTCCGTCGCACAGCAGAACCGTATTCCCAGGTTTGAGCCGAAGTACTCTGGCCATGTGTCGAAACAGTTCGCCTTCAATGATGACTGGCTGCTGCGCAATAACTTCGGGAGGTACGATAAAGCGTCGCAACCTAAGGCTCCCGACGGTATACCAGGCAGCTCCACTCTTCCTGATGGGTCGCCTCTTCCAGTCGGAGCCCGCAGGAGGTACAGGCTGCCATTACCCCTTGCTCGCGATCGGTCAGTATTCCCGACAGGATCAGCAACCCACCTGGCAGGAGGTGAGCCGCGAGCTCGGGAGACATACGGATAAGATCTTCTGCCAGGATATTTGCGAGGACGATGGAGAAAGATCCATCAATATGGGATAGAGAGGTGGTCGATACATCAAGGTCGCTGGTCACACCGTTATTGGCCAGATTGTCGCTTGCTACCTGAACTGCTTCGCTGTCAATATCCACGGCAACAATACGTCCCGCCCCGAGCTTTCTTGCTGCTATGGCCAGAACCCCTGAGCCGGTCCCGACATCAAGCACCTCTGGGGGGGGTGTAGTGGCCAATGATAACGGCGCAATGCCGTCGAAGATCCGCTCAAGGGCTTCCAGGCAGAGACGCGTGGTAGCGTGGGTGCCGGTGCCAAAGGCCATCCCTGGATCAATCTCTATGACGACCTGTTCTTCTGAAGCGGCAAATTCTTCCCACGATGGTTTAAGGACCAGTCGGCGGCCCAGTGGAGAAGTGTGGAAATGCTGTTTCCAGCTGGTGGCCCAATCTTCTTGTCTGACCATGGAGACGTTGGGCAGCTGTACGTCGAAACCGACATGCCCGGCGCAAAGGTTTGTGAGAAATTTGGTGACTTCTGAGAGGTGGTTTTCCAGTTCCGTTCCGGTGGAGAAGTAGGCACGGACGGTCAAGACCGGGGCTTCAGCAACGGTATCCAGGGAAAAAGTATCCAGTGTCTGGTTGTCTATGCAGACCCCTCTGCCGGAAAGGTCTACGAGGAATTCGGCAAGCTGGTCGACAAGTTCTGCCGGGACGATACAGGCCACTTCAGCCCATGCTTCCGTCATGGTGATTCTCCTTGGCGGCTAACCTATCAGAACGCAACAGTATTGGTCAATGAAAATCCCTTGACAAAGATAGGAATGGCGTGTACTTCATTAGAGAACATTCCTTAACGTGAAGGCAGGCGCTGTGGATGCTGGTGAGTTGAAAAATGCCGTATGCAGGCTGATTGAGCGACGAAGCGAAGAGTTTGTCGCTATTGCCCATGCCCTCTACGAGCAGCCGGAGATCGGCCTCCAGGAGTTTCGCTCTGCAGCTCTGCTCTGCGAGTTTCTCCGCAATGAAGGCTTTACGGTAGAGACCGGTATAGCCGGACTTGAAACAGCATTTCGTGCAACAAGCGGTTCTGGCGGCCCTTCAATTGCCATACTGGCTGAGATGGATGCCTTGCCCGACCTGGGGCACGCATGTGGCCACAATATTATTGCTGCAGCCGCCATTGGTGCTGCCGTGGCTTTACGAAGCACGCTTCCTGAAGAGATCGCCCGGATAACGGTACTCGGTACCCCGGCCGAGGAGCTGGGGATTGGCAAGATCGAGCTGATCAACGCAGGTTGCTTCAGTAACATCGATTTTGCCATGATGGTCCATCCATCTTCGCGTCGCTACGTGACCAAAGGTTACCTTGGACTTGCCAGGCTCCGCTTTATCTTCCATGGTCGGTCGGCGCATGCCGCAGCATATCCTGAGGAAGGGGTAAATGCGCTTGACGGAGTTATTCAGACCTTTAATGCTATTAATGCACTAAGACAGCAGCTTTCGCAGGATGTCCGGGTTCATGGGATAATTACCGAAGGGGGTTTGGCACCAAATATCATTCCGGCGCGAGCTGCCTGCAGTTTTTATGTAAGGGCAGCAGATGCAGGAGCGGTGCTCTCTGTCAGAGACAGGGTTATTGCCTGTGCAGAAGGTGCGGCAACTGCAACTGCGTGCCGTCTGGAGGTCGAACAAGATCCGAGGATCCTTGCCCCATTTCTCATGAATAGAGCCTTTGCAGACAGTTACGCCAGGCAGCTTGCTCTCTTGGGAATACCTGAGGACGATGTCCCTGTCGATCGCAACCGCGGTTCTTCTGACATCGGGAATGTCTCTCAGATTGTGCCTACCATTCATCCGCATGTGCCGATTGGAGCTGGCATCAATATCCACAGCAGTGCATTCGCTCAGGCAACAGTTTCCCCGCAAGGGGATCGGGCGGTTCTTGAGGGAGCTATGGCGCTGGCAATGACTGCAATAGATCTTTCGATGGATGAGGGGTTGAGGGGTCAGATACTTGATGAGACAAAAAAATCTTGACAAAAAATTTGCCGAGTTTACAAACCATGTTATTGTTAATGAGACATGCTTATGATTGAGCCTGAAAACACCAAGATAAGCCAGCACCTTTACCTGCTCTCAGATGCAACCGGCGAGACAGTTGAGCGAGTGGTCCGTGCAGCGCTTTCTCAGTTCCGGGGAGGGACAGAGACCAAACTGCATCGGTTGAGTAGCCTTCGGAGCCGTGCCGACATAGATCTTGCCCTCACCGGCCCTTTTGCAGTTCCGGGCTTGGTGATTTATACGCTTGTCAACCCTGACCTGGCCGAGTACTTGCGGAGTGAGGTGGAACATCATGGGCTTGAAGCTCTTGACCTGATTAGTCCGCTTCTGTACAAGCTATCAGATTTTCTCGGGCGTGCACCTCGGGAAGAGCCGGGGTTGCTCCATCAGGTTGATACCGAGTATTTCAAGCGTGTGGAGGCAGTAAACTTCACCGTCAAACAGGATGATGGGCAGGAACTGCGTCATCTGTACCGTGCGGATATGGTCCTGGTGGGGGTTTCGCGAACATCCAAGACGCCGCTCTCAATCTACCTGGCCCACAAGGGATACAAGGTAGCCAACGTCCCCCTTGTAAGAGGGATTGAACCACCTCACGAACTTTTTGAAATCGATCAGAAAAAGGTGGTAGGGCTTTTGATCGATGCGAAACGGCTTGTGGAACTTCGTTCAGCGCGACTCAGGAACCTGCGGCAGAGCCCGCGTGCAAGTTATGCCGACTACGAGGTAATAGAAGATGAGCTCGAATGGTGCAAGAGGATCTATCGCACTAACCCCATGTGGCAGGTTATAGATGTTACAAACAAGTCTGTTGAAGAGTCTGCAGCAGAGATTCTGCGACGCCTGAACGACGGAGTCGCATACTGATTCCGAGCTTTAGTACGTGAGAAGATGTGTCAACGTTTTTGTTCAGAAATCCTTTCGTTAGGCAAGTATCCTGTTTGTCAGGGTTTGATCGACCGGTTGCATATAAATACATATAGAGAGGTGGAGACATGAAAATTCTGGTGGTCGAAGACGAGAAAAAGGTATCCAGTTTCATCAAGCGCGGTCTTGAGGAGGAGAAATACGAAGTCGATGCTGCATATGACGGCGAGGAGGGCCTGAGAATGGCCATGGAGAAGCCGTACGAAGTGATCATCCTCGACTGGATGCTTCCCAAGATGGACGGTTTGAGCGTACTTAAGGAGCTGCGGAATCAAAAGAGAGCAATTCCCGTTCTGATGCTGACTGCCAAGGACACGGTTGAGGATATTGTGGCCGGTCTCGATTCGGGTTCTGACGATTATCTGACAAAGCCGTTTGCCTTTGCAGAACTGCTGGCCAGGGTGCGTGCACTGCTCAGGCGAAGTGAAATGGACCGTGGTGCCGAACTTCGGTTTGCCGATCTCAGAATCGACCCAGTAACCCATAAGGTCTGGAGAGGAATCAAGGAGATTGATCTGACCGCAAAAGAGTACGCTCTGCTTGAGTATTTCATGCGGAACCCTAACCAGGTGCTGACCAGGACGATGATTGCCGATCATGTCTGGGACTACACGTTTGACAGCTTCACTAACATCATAGATGTCTACGTGAACTACCTACGCAAGAAGATCGACCGCGATGCCGACAAGAAGCTAATTCACACAGTTCGGGGGGTAGGTTACATTCTGAAAGAGGAGGATTGATTGTCGCTTCACCGGTCAATCCGCTACTCCCTAACCCTTTGGTATGCCCTCACCATGGTTGTGATAATGCTGCTCTTCAGCAGCTTCGTCTACCTTACCATCAGGGCTGACATCTTCAAGGATACCGACCGGCAACTGCTGAGCATTGCCGAGTCACTGGCCAGTCCTACCATGGACCCGTTCAGCAGGGCTGCGCCTACGGTATTTGATCAGGTGCTGGAGGATTTCTTCGGATCAAAGATATCAGGTATGTACGTCCAGTTGCTGGACCCGAACGGGACTATTACCGCGGCCTCTAAAAATCTCAACCAGCATCGGATTCCGTTATCGCGTAACACCCTCCATCGAGCAGCGGCGGGCAAGATCTCCCAGGAAACCAGAGAGGAAAACGGTCTCCCGCCGATGCGCCTGCTAACGGTACCGGTCCATCTTGATAACCGTCTTGTCCGGATTGTTCAAGTCGGGATGTCCCTCGGGGAGGAGTTGGAGACCCTCCGCAAGCTGCTGCTCATATTCGTCATATCAATTCCTTTGGGAATCCTCATCATAAGCTGTGGAGGATGGTTTCTTGCCGGTCAAGCTCTCAGACCGGTGGATCTGATAACTCGAAGCGCGCAGCGGATAACCGCCGAAAATCTAAGCCAGAGGCTTGTTGTTCTCAATCCAGATGACGAAATCGGCCGATTGGCCGAGACATTCAATGCTACCCTTGCTCGTCTCGAGATATCATTTGTCCGCACGAGAAGATTCTTTGTCGACATCTCTCATGAGCTTCGAACTCCTCTTACCATCATTCGAGGCGAGGCTGAGGTCGGGCTAAAGTGGGCCAAGGAGCCGGATGAATTCCGTGAAATTCTGAGAAGCACCATGGATGAAGTCGTGCGAATGTCAGATATCGTCGAGTCGCTGTTGGAGCTCTCTCGGGCTGAGGACGGTGGGCTTAACCTGGAGATGCAGGAGATAGAACTCAGCGAATTTTTGCGCGCCCTTATTCACGACCTCAACCAGCAGTCTCGACTACAAGATCAGGGTAAGCGGGTGCTCATTACCGTCTCAGGATCCACCTGGGTTATGGGGGATCTGCGTCGTCTGCGCCAGGTTTTTCTCAACCTGCTGGACAATGCTCTTAAATATTCCCCCACAGACAATCCGGTACAGGTTGATATGACTGTTGAGGCTGGATTTGCAAAGGTCCGTGTGGCTGATTGCGGGCCTGGAATACCTGCCGATGATTTACCACATATCTTCGAGCGCTTTTATCGAGTGGACAAGTCCCGGAATCGAAGTGAGGGGGGGACAGGCCTCGGCCTCTCACTCGTTAAGTCTCTTACCGAGGCGCATGGGGGGCTTATTACCGTGGAAAGCACTCAAGGGATTGGCAGCATCTTCACCGTTCAACTCCCCGTCGTTGATGCCTCGCAGCCGGACTCTCATACTTCTTGACCAAATCTCATTATTGACATCCGGCTCATCCGTTATTAAATTATTCCCCGGCAGATCAATTTTCCCCGGAGGTTTATATGTCACGTCGTTTACTAGCCATGACTCTGGTTGTGGCCGTACTGGCCGTTCTGCCGGTAACCGATTCCGGCGCAAAAGTTCTTAGCCCGGATTTCGTCGAACTGGCAAAAAAGCTTACTCCGACTGTTGTAAATATCAGTACAGCAAAGACTATTGCCCCACAGCGACGATTGGGGCGTCCCTTTGGCAGCCCTTTCGGTCAGAGTCCTTTCGATGATTTCTTCGGTCGTTTCTTTGAGGAGTTGCCAAATTCGCAACAGAAACAGCGAAGTCTGGGCTCAGGATTTATCATAAGCAGGGACGGCTTGATTCTGACGAATAATCACGTGGTGGATGGTGCTGATGAGATAAAGGTGAAGCTCTCTAACGGCAAGGAATACAAGGCAGAGATAAAAGGTCGCGATCAGAAACTTGATCTGGCGCTGATAATGATCGCATCTAAAGAGAATCTGCCTGCAGCGCCCCTTGGAGACAGTGACGGCATCGAGATCGGCGAGTGGGTGATGGCCATAGGAAACCCCTTTGGACTTTCTGAGACGGTAACCGCAGGTATTGTCAGTGCAAAAGGGCGCGTGATCGGTAGCGGACCCTACGACGACTTTATACAGACCGATGCCTCGATCAACCCCGGCAATTCTGGAGGGCCACTCTTTAACGCAAAGGGAGAGGTGATCGGTATTAATACTGCCATTGTCGCAGGTGGCCAGGGGATAGGGTTTGCGATTCCGATAAACATGGCCAAGCCTATAATTCCTCAGTTGAAGGACAAGGGGAAGGTAACGCGCGGCTGGCTGGGTGTCCAGACACAGCCGGTCACTCAGGAACTTGCGAAATCCTTCGGTATTGAAGGGGACAAGGGGGCGCTGATCTCCGATGTTATCAAGGATACCCCGGCAGAAAAGGCCGGTCTCAAGAGCGGTGACATTATCTTGGAGTTTGACGGCAGAGCGGTGCGTGAGGCAAACGAGCTTACACGAATCGTTGCTTCAACCCCACCAGACAGGAAGGTCAAGGTGAGGATTTTCCGCGAGGGGAAGGAGCAGACTATTGATGTAATTGTAGAGCAGCGCAAGGATGACGGAGCAGCTAATGCTGAAGACGTAACTCCGGATAAACTGGGTCTGGGTGTCCGTGACCTGACAAAGGATCTTGCTGCTTCTCTTCGACTGAAAGAGACCAAGGGGGTTGTCGTAGTGGAGGTAAAGCCGGGCGGCCCATCGGATGATGCAATCTACCGCAGTGACATCATTCTTCAGGTTAATGGTCAAAAGGTGGAGACGGTGAAGGAATATGAGAAAGTGCTGTCCGGGCTGAAGAAAGGGAATATTCTTTTCCTTGTCCAGCGAGGCGAAAGTAAAATGTTTGTGCTGGTAAATGTGGAGTAGTGCATCAGAGTATGGATACGAGAGAAAGACGAGAGGCTGTCAGTTAGGCGGCCTCTTATCTTATTCGGGCAGTTCAAGAAAGGCAAGCAGGCGTTCCATGGATGAATTTACAACCTGTATTTCATGAATCCCTGCGTTAGCAATAATCTCAACTGCCTCTTCGAAATGGCCTACGTTCTGCGCAATGTGGGCATCGCTACCTACCACGACCCGCGTCCCATGCTGTGCTATATGTAATGCGAGATTCTCACAGTTCGGTCGACTGCCACATCGGCTATGGGTGAAGGAGGCATTGTTGATCTCCAGAGCTGTACCTGTTTTTGATGCTTCGCGTGCGAGAGTTTCGTAGTCAGCTGGAAAGACCGGATTACCGGGGTGGGAGATCGCATGGATGCCGTGGTTCTTCATGGCGTTCAGGATAGCCTTTGTGTTTCTCTCTATCCCCTGGTTGTCAAAACCGCATCCTTCATGCAGACCTGCCATGACGAAGTCGAGTCGCTGCAGGTAGTTTTCGGGAATATCGATGTTGCCGTCAAGATCCAGAATGTTGGCCTCACAGCCGAGCAGGATGCGAACTCCGGCAATTTCCCTGGGAATGAATCGCATTGCTCCAAAGTGGTAAAGATGTGGGCCACCAGGGAGAGCTGGACCATGGTCGGTAATGGCCAGTGCCTTCAAACCGTTTGCAGCTGCAGCTGCAGCAAGTTCGTTCACCGTTGAATAGGCGTGTCCTGATGATACAGAATGCGTGTGAAGATCCGCGATTAACCTCATGAAAACACTATTCCATACGCCTCATTAAATGTCAAGAAGCAGCCGGGGAGTGCAGATCGCCAATTTACCTCTACAGCCTTTATAGTACGCTCTTCTAAAGAGATAATAGAAAAAGCCCACGTGCGACGGATGGGCTTTTTCTATATAGTTAAAAATTGTATGGGACTCCCGTGTCTTTTGAGATTAGTAATATCTGCTGATATTAGAGTATTACTAAATTCTCAATGACCAATGTTCCTGAAGTAACCTTCACAGCTCCCTTGATGACTGTTGGTCCTGCCTGGGTCGTATAGGATGTGTTATACGCAGATCCTAAGGTTATAATTGTATCAGATTTGTCCATGTCGACATTTTCAATAAAAGTGGTCACCCAGGTATTTATGCTTACAGTCGCTCCGGTCGGTATACCGGACATTGCTGCTGAAATAGAAGTGAAATAAAGGTCTGGAGACGCGGAAGAAGTCACCTTGACTTGTGAAAATAGCCACACAGTGCAGGTTGTGCTGCCAGTGGTCCAGTCGCTGGTGACGTAATTGGTTTTCAGAGCTTTCACCCGGTAGCTGTAGGTACCGTTGGCAGTGACGGTAATATACGCTGAAGA
>CAZGQM010000003.1:0-127201 GCA_964528055.1 uncultured Geoanaerobacter sp.
GGTTGGTAGGTGCAGCAGGGTTGCAGTCAGCTCGATCCCCTGCGCGCGTGAAATCGCACCGGTAGCCCGACCAAACCTGAGTGTAAAGAGCGAGAGAGCTACCAACTGCGTCACAAAGGCCTTGGTAGAGGCAACCCCGATCTCAAGACCTGCATGGGTGTAGATAACCCCGTCTGCCTCCCGCGCTATGGAGGAATCAACCACATTGCAGAGTGCAACGGCCTTTGCCCCCTTTCGATGTGCCTCACGCACCGCCGCCAGAGTATCGGCAGTCTCTCCGGATTGGGAGATGGCCAGGAGAAGGGTCCCCGGGCCGACCACCGGATTCCGGTAGCGGAATTCTGAGGCAATATCCACTTCCACGGGGATGCGGCATAGCTCCTCCAGAAGAAACTTTCCGATCAGACCGGCATGCCACGAGGTTCCGCAGGCCACGATGGAGATCCGGTAAAAGCGGTTGATCTCTGCATCGGTCAGCCCCAGGTCTTCCAGATAGACGTCCCCTTCTTCCTCCAGAAGACGACCTGCCATGGTATCCTGCACTGCACGGGGCTGCTCGAAGATCTCCTTGAGCATGAAATGCCGGTAGCCCCCCTTTTCCGCCACAAGCGGCGACCAGTCGATATGGCGCGGCGTTTTGGTCAATGGTTCCCCCGCAACAGTGGAAAACCGTGCAGAGCCGTCCTTGAACACGACCATCTCGTCATCTTCCATGAAGACCATCTCACGGGTATGGGCAAGGATCGGCGGAATGTCCGAGGCGACGAAAAACTCCCCGTCACCCAGGCCTACCACCAGGGGTGAGCCATGCTTGGCGGCTATCAACATTCCCGGTTCCGTCTCTGAGACCAGGCAGACGGCATAGGCCCCCTTCAATTCCTGCAGAGACGCACGTACCGCATTCTCGAAACCGCTCCCCCTGATCATCTTCTGTTCGATCAGATGGGCTATAACTTCCGTGTCGGTCTCGCTCCTGAAGTTGTGATTCTTACTGTGCAGCTCATTCTTAAGCGCCAGGTAGTTCTCTATGATGCCATTATGGACCAGCACCACCGGTCCGGCCTTGTGAGGATGGGCATTGATCTCGGTCGGTTTGCCGTGGGTAGCCCAGCGGGTATGTCCGATGGCAACGGTTCCCTGCATGGGAGAATCTACCAGCAGTTGCAGCAGATTGTGAAGTTTCCCCTCGCTCCGCCTGACATCAACTAACCCCTCGTCTATGGTGCAGATGCCCGCTGAATCATAGCCGCGGTATTCAAGCTTCTGCAGGCCTGCAAGTATGATCGGCGGCGCCGATTGATCCCCGATATAGCCGACTATTCCGCACATACGCTCAGACCCCCACCCTTTGCTTGAGGTTAAGCTCCCACTCCCAGGCACTCTTTACGATGAATTCAAGGTCTGCATGGCGGGGGGTCCAGTTTGTCATGCTTTTCAGCCGGGAACTGTCTGCAATGAGTGCGGCAGGATCGCCCGGACGTCTCTCGCACTCCTTCACCGCGAAATCCGATCCGGTAACGCGACCGACAGTATCCACAACCTGCCTGACCGAATACCCATGGCCATAGCCGCAGTTGAACTGATCTGATATGCCGGTTTCCATCAGATGATCCAGGGCGCAGAGATGTGCCTCGGCCAGATCCGACACATGGATGTAATCCCGGATGCAGGTCCCGTCTTTGGTCGGGTAATCGGTGCCGAATACCGATAGAAGGGGATACTCCCCATGTGCGGTTTTGAGTGCCCGGGTGATGAGATGGGTCGGCTTCTTGTATGCCTGACCCACTTGTCCGTCAGGGTCTGCACCGGCAACGTTGAAATAGCGCAACGCAACGAAGCGGAAATCGGCGGCTGCAGCCAGATCGCGCATGATGGTTTCTCCCATCACCTTTGACGTGCCATACGGATTTATCGGATTGAGCGGAGCGGTTTCAGCCACCGGAATCCCTGCCGGGTTCCCGTAGACAGCGGCAGTCGACGAGTAGATCAGATTGCGAACGCCATTTTCGACCATGCTTTCCAGAAGAGTCATGGTAGCAGCGACATTGTTGCGATAATAGGCAAGCGGCTCGCGCATTGACTCCTCAACCTGAATCGAGGCGGCAAAATGAATGACGGCATCAGGCCTGAACTCGCTCATAACCTGATCAAGCGTTGACCTGTCGCTCAGGTCGCCGACGACAAGCCTGCCGAACAGCACCGACCGGGAATGGCCGGTGGAGAGGTTGTCATAGACCACGATCTCATGACCGATCTTGCCGAGTGCCTTCACCACATGGCTGCCGATATACCCGGCGCCACCAGTTACCAGAATTTTCATGATAGTTCCCTACGTTTGCATTTAACAGATGACTAACTTTCCGGAGAGTAGCATGGGATTGTTACAGCCTTGAGGCAGAGGGAAAACTATTGGGAAAAGATTTATCATTCTCCAGCCAGATGAATCTCCACCCTGGCGGCATCGCGCAGCCGTTTCAGATAGGGGGTCATCTCGCTGACGGTCCGTTCGCGTTGCAACTGTTTGACTATCCTATCGCGGACAGTCTCAAAGGGGAGCAAAACCTTGAGGCGTCCCTCCGTGGCCTTCGACGACTGGAGGAATTCGTTCTGATGGCTGTCGTAATAGCTTCTTGCTTCACTGTCGTTAACAGATTTTTTAGAGCTGAATTCGGCTTCTATGTGCCTCTGAATCGTCATCCCCTTCTCTATCTGGGATTTGATGATATCTTCGGACAGCCCGAGTTTGGCTAGAGAACTTCTGTACTCCTCCTCGTTTGCATAGGTCTGCCGAAGCTTGGCAATTTCGGCCTCTACAGCAGAAGAGGGGATTTTAACCCCCTTCTTGCGGCTTTCCTGATACATCAGCTCCCTGCCGATAAGCGTATCAAGAGCCTCCTTCTTCAGCATTAACAGCGCCGTCTGATCCAAATTCTTTTCGCTTTTTTTCCGCTGACGCAGCACCCGGTCCAGTTCGGCCCGATAATCAGCTACAGATATGACAGCCCCGTTGACCAGAGCTGCAGTACCTGCCGCTGGCGCCTTAACGTCGGCACGAGCGGCAGGGAGGTGGAAAAGGGCAACCAGAAACAAAACAAGCAGATATCGCATGTCATCTCTTCTTAAAATTTAGCGTTAATGTTTAATTGAAATACGTCGATCGAGAGCGGCGTACCTGAAATTTGATTGGCTGTTAACCAGCGGGTTGATATCCAGGTATTCTTTGCAACTCCCATGTCGCCGCCGATGATCCACCCCTTGGCATTGGTGCCACCAAGGTGAAAATCGGAATCGGTAAAGGCATCCATGACCGCATCAGCTTCAAGGTGCTTGTAGTTCAAGAGTGCCTTCCAGTCCCACAAATTCTGTACGGTCTGAGTGCCGACTGAGACTCCGAACTGATACCCTTCGGTCTCTTTTTTGACTTCCTTTCCGTCGACTGTATAAACCGATGGGCCATTTACCGACGATGTATCGAATCCAATGTTATTAACATAGTCGCCCAGCAGGACAATGTGAATCGGTTGCCAGAAGGCAAGATCAAGCGTACCGGTAATGTTCAGTTCCCTGTAATTTGCGGCATAGGCCATCTTTGTATTACTGTTAAACATGCCATCGAGAAACATCATGGTATTACCCTTCTGCAGAAACTGCGGCGCACTCCAGTCAGTTACCCCTTGGGTATTGACCGTAGTATCGTTCAATACCCCGACGGTATTCTCGAAATCGTAGAAGGCAATACCCAGCCGCGCCGTCAGCTTGTCCTTTTGCTGGTACTCAACCCCTGCCTGGGCGCCGAAAAGCCACTTATCCTTGGTGGAAAGCTCCACCTCCTGAAGTGGAAAGGCGCCGGCGTTAAAAAACAGCCCCCAGGAAGATGACAGCCTGGGTCGATACTGGACAGCAAACCCTTCGAAATTGATATCCGGGTCCCAGACCAGATCGCTATAGAACCAGGGGTTAGGGAATCGTCCGCCCCAGACAGAAAGAGACTCATCCGGGCTCCATCTGAGATAGGCACGATCGACCAGAAAGTTTTTCTTGTTGAGCGAGTCGCCCATGGCTGCATTGGTCGAGACCGGATTGCTGGCACTGCCGGTTGCAAGACCGATTCCTGCCGTAAATTCGTCGGATATTTTGGCCTCCAACCCCAGCCGGGCGCGAATTGCGAAACGGGTACGATCAACTGTGGTATTCATCGGTTCAGAAGGTTTGTCCGGCTTGCCGATAAGACCATTCCCCTCATCAAAATAATCCCCTTCGTAACGCAAACGGATATCACCGCTCAGCTTGAGCCGTTGCGTCCAGTCGCTCCGCATCTTCGGCAGGATGCTGCTGTCGAGCTCTGCCGCTACGTTCTTGGCGATCCGGTCCAGATAGGTTTTCTCCTTGTTCTCAAGGGTGGCTGAAACCGCCCCGGACAGGTATCTGCTGCGATACTCCCTGGTCAGCTCATACGCCTCATCATCGGTAATGACCTCCAACTCCTTCATCCGTCCGATGATATATTCAGGATCACGCGAGTCATTGAAGGTCGGATAAAAGCCATCAATCCCTTTGCCTATTTCAAGCCACTTGTCTTTCAGCTTCTGGATAAAGCGCCGGTCATCCATCGGCAGGATCAGGGGCATGGTGACGGAATTGCGGCCGGCCGGCCCGGCAACCTTTTTGGCAGGGGCTGAAGAAATCCCCTCTTCGGCCAGATTGCCTGCCTCTTCAGGGCTGATGACACCTTTGGCCTGCAACAGGTTCAGAAGCTGATTGATGTTCTCCTGCTTTTTCCCGGTCTCAGGCTGCTTTAGCACAGCGGCCGCCTCTTCCTCAGAGATGATATTTCGATCCTGCAAAAGGTAGAGCAGCTGCTCGATGTTTGATCGTGGAGCAGATTTTGCGTTGTTTGCTTCTGCAGAAACATCGGGTGCAGGTGGTTCAACGACGCTCTTTTCTTCCGCAGATGCACTGGACGGAGGCGGTTCAACGACCTTCTGTTCTTCCGCGGATGCAACCGTAACGGTAACAAGAAACAGACAGACCATACTTCCAATCAATGCGCTTAAGCGCTTCATACAACCCTCCATATTTTATAAGTAACCCATTCATGATGAATTCGAAAAAGCTCCAGCTGCAAATCTTGCGAGCACTGAGGAATGATGCATAGCAGCAAGCTACGCCGCAGATGGACTTTTGCGGATTCATCATTCATCCCTGCGATGTAATCTTGACCGTCATCCCGGACGGCATCCCCTCAGGCGGAGGTTCGCTGATCCTTATCTGCGCCAGGGTTGCGCGGACCGCCTCATCCATCTTGCTGTTGCCTGAGGTTCCAACCAGTTCGTATTTAATGATCTTGCCCCTGCTGTCGAGCACTATCTTGATTACCGCCTGAAGCTTCCCTTTCGGGATACCACCCTCCTGGCTCAGGTTTTTTCTTACCTCTGTCTTGATCTCTTCCTGGATCTTCCGGGTGTACCAGCCGTATTTGGCAAGCAGGGCATACTCGCTGAGTCCGCCTCTTCCCCCCCCACTACCCAGGGTAAGGGCACGTCCCCCCTTTTTACCCACCAGACCAAAACCATCGGTGCCAGCCCCCCCGGCACTGTCCAGACCCAGTTCGCTGCCGGCAGGGGTGTTGTCCTGCGACTGGTCCTGTGCCTGGTCCTGGGGTTGTGGCGCCTCGTTAGGAGCGACTATGGACTCCTTCGGGGCTTCTTTCTGAACCTGCGGCTCAGGCGGCTTTTCTTTAACCTCAGGAGGAGGTTTGATCAGCGTCACTGTGGAAAATGAAGCCTTTTTACCGGGACCGTCATCGCTCATCATGACCTTGACCACAAAGCCGACACCGCTCAGCAGAACAAGCCCGACGATCCCAGGCACCAGCCAGGTCTGTACGGAGGATTTGTTTTGTTTCTTTTGTGCCATAACTTCCTCTATATGAACCTCATCATTTCACCAGCTTCTGTGTAACAAGCCCCAACTGTGTGATCTCAAGCTTCTGCAGCACATCAAGCACCGCAATGATACTCTTGTATTCGATCTTCTCGTCCCCCCTCACCACCACCGGCAGATTGGGATCGGACGCCTTGAACTGCGCCAGCCGCGTCTCCAGCTCTGTGATGGTAACCGGAAAGCTGTCCAGGTAGATGGTCCCCTCGGCTGTCAGGGTAATGGCCTTGGTGGTCGGCTTGACCTTGCTGGCTGCAGCGCTCGCCTTGGGGAGATTGACGCTGATCCCCTGGACCGATGCGGTGACTACGATCATGAAGACCACCAGCAGGTTCCAGGCAAGATCAAGCATAGGAACTACGTTGATCTCAACTATCTCATCAAAATCATCCGACGGCGCTTTCATCCCCTCTCCTCCCCATGAAACCCTTCCACTCTCAGCGAGTACTCTTCAATGAAATGGCGCGTCTCAACATTCAGGTTTTTCATGTATAAAACCAGGATGGCATAGGCAAACAGCGCCGGGATCGCGACAAAGAGACCGAACAGGGTGCAGGCCAGGGCCGATGCAACCCCGGGAGCGATGGCTGAAAGGTTTGCCTCACCTGCCTCAGCAAGGCTGGCAAAGGTGTTCATAACCCCCCAGACCGTGCCGAGCAGCCCCCAGAACGGTCCACCCGATATCCCCAGTGTCAGGACGATCATCCATGCATTCAACTTCTTAAGCTCATCCGAATAGGCCCGATCCAGGGCAGCACGGAAGATATTCATCGCCAATGGTGTCAGAGTCACCTCTTCCTTGCTTTCATCGTGATTTTCAGCCCAGTTGGTGATTCGTTCATAGCCGGCCTGATAGATCTTGAAAAGAGTGGAATGTTGGAATTCATCGTTCTGCTGGTTCAGCTCCAGGGGATCATGCAGCTGATTGAAGCTCTCCAGAAAAACCCTGTTCCCCTGCTTGATCTTTTGCAGTCTCATGAATTTGGTGACAAACACCCAGGCGGCCATAAAGAGCATGAAGGTACAGAGGCCGATGATCAGCCAGCCGTCAAAGGTGATGCTTCGGGCTGTGACCTTGATCAGTCGGATGGTGAGGTTCTCCCCGCCTCCTTTGCCATTCTCTTCCTGCATATAGGCGGTCAGCTTGCCGTCCTGCCCCTGCCCTGCGGTGGCAGCTGCAAACCAGGCCGCAGACCGGGCCACATTGGCTAGCTGAATCTCGTCGATATCCCCTGCAAAGGCATTCTGGGCCTTCATGGAGGCACCAAGGGCAATCTCTGCGGCAGGTGCGGGCAGCGGAGCAAACAGGTTCAAAGCGGAGACCTCCTTGCCGTCCAGATAGACCGCGGCGATCTGCTTCTCGGAATCTGCAGTAACGGCAATGTGGTGCCAGGCCTTGAGGGTGAGTATCCCTTTCTTGTCGCTTGTCACCGGCGGCTTGCCGCTTACGCCGACCTTCAGGTAGGGGCGGTCCTTGTCGATTCCGATCACGACAGATTGGCTCCCATCGTCCCAGGAGAAGAGGTGGGCGTCGTTCTGGGGCTGTTCGATCTTCACCCAGGCCGAAAAGCTCATCCCCTTGGCAAAATTGAGCGACGGTGACCGCTGGACAACGATCATCTCCCCGGTCCCTTTAAAGGTGAATCCATTGCCGATAACCGTAGCAGTGCCATGAGTGCCTGCGAATGCCGAGGCATGGTTGGCATAGGAGGTGGCGTCCTTGGGGGCACCTTCCGCCTCGCTCATATGGTAGACGAGCACCTGTGCAGTGTCATACGTACCGCCGGACTCCTGCCCGCCCGAAACGCTCTCATTGCCGTAGTAGAGCCAGATCGAGTCCTGGTTCCCGCCACCGGTGATAGTCGGCACCTTGACCCAGACCAGGGCGATCTCCTGTTTGGGGTCATATTTTTCTACATGAAATTTGAGAGGCACCTTGTCGTCGGCGCTGACAAAGCGGAGATCAGAGCCATCCTTCTTGGCATTGCCAAAGGTGAAGTTTCCCGTATGCAAACGGACCAGCACCGGCGCATCCGTCAGGTTGTCTTTGATGGCCGCACCCTTATCGCTGGTGTCGAAGGCAATTTTCTTGCGATACTGCCACTTGGCATCCCACCACGCATCGGCATTACCGATGCCGAGCAAAAAGGTGAGCAAGAGCACCGCTCCTGCGATGCCGCTGATTCTATTCCAGATCCCGCGTACCATCATTCGTAACCCTCCGGACTCGATTTAGGCTTTTAGTGTTGTTCAATCACCGTATCGATGAACGCCCTACATCCCTGTTGCTTTTCAAACCATCACATCGATTACAAGCGTGCTACTATAAATTACATTTGTTACCGTTTAATCCCAATATCGTAAATCTTGGGTAACATTCCCGTAACAAAGGCCCCTACACGGAAGTCCCCCATTACGCATCCTGGATATTCCTCAAACAGGAATCCGTATCAGTCACGAATTAAAAAAGGCCACCCGTTTCAAGGTGGCCGATACGCAAAGATGTTGAACAGTGCCGTATGATAAAGAGATACTCCTCTCTGATTGCTACTTCTTCTTTTCCTTTCCCTTTTCCTTCTCGCTAGTGCTTTCTTCCGTATCAAAGCTGATGACCCTGACGTCGAGGAACTTGGACATGAATTCATCCACCTGATTTGACTGAGTTACGGCGGATTTATCCTTGGCGCTTCCCATGGCCGAACTTTGCTCCATCATCTTGCTGCTGTCCGTCAGACCGCCTGCCCCGGCCAATGCGCCCAGGCTGACGCTCCCCTCCGATGAGGACGGCACGCCGACCGAGCCTGCCGAAGCGCTTATATTCTTCACATTCAGAACAGCCGTGGCGCCCAGCGTAATCTTGCCTCCTGCTATCCCTGCCTCACCTGCGTCAATAGCCCCTTCGGGGGCAAACAAGTTAATGTCGCCCGGCTCTGGTATCGGCAGGTCGCCGGCAGGTGTCGCATTTGGATCAAAGGTCACAGCCCGGATACCGCTGCCGATGGAAGGTGGTTCGATTCTGAAGCCAATTAATTTTGTGGGATCTTTCTTGTCGTACACAGGAATGGTCTGCGGAGCGGCAACGGTAGTTTTGGAACCCCTGCCGGCATTGATGTTCCCCTGATCGCTCCAGACCGTTATGGTGCCGCCCAACAGTGACATGACCCGCGATTCATTGACATTGACATCCCCTCCGCTGTAGATGTTGATCGGACCGCCGCCAATGGTTGAGATACCGGTGGTTTTTTGCGTAGCTTCATCGACAAAGGTACTCTTGCCCACGTTCAGATTGGCACGACTCAACAGGAATATCTCGTCCTTCCCGGTCAGAGTGCTGATCTGCGAACTGATCATGTTAATTGAGCCTTCGTTTTTGAATTCACCATTTTCATCTTTAACCGGCTCAACAAAATAGTTCCGGATGATATCTCGCCGCGCATCCTTAATCCGCTGATCAGCAGCAGCCTTATCCCCCTTGGCATAAAGAGCCGAATACTCTATTCCGGCCCAGCGCAAGCCGTTGCCATTGCCGTTGTTGGCGGTATGATCCGCTCCGTAGAAGAAATCGGCTGCTGCAGAAGCGGTCATATCTATATCGGTTTTGGCCCCCGCAATCACAATGGTCGTGCTGCCGGTGCTCCCCAGGGCCGAGTTCAAGCGGTTGCCTAATGACTGAATGCCGGCGGAATTGCCGAGTTCAATGTTGTTGCCGGCCTGGATCAGGAATGTGCCTGGCCCGCCCAGTAACAGACCTGATTCAAGTGACGGTTGTGGAAGAACATAACTGTAGTAAATATCATGGCCGGCCCGGATGGTGGTAATATTGCCAGCTGCGCCTGTCGCCCCGACGTTCTGTCCCTTGAACTTGAGTTCGCGAATGTCTCCCTTGACGGCCGAAATAACGGCCTGTTTGCTCAGATCGAGCTGCAGGTTAGTGATATCACCGCGAGCTGCAGTAATTTCGACCGGCACGCTGTCACCTGCGTGCAGCAGGTAGCCGGACTGGCCGCCAGCAAAGAGTTTTTCTTGCAACGTGTTGCCCTCTGTAGTGGTAAATCTGCCATAGACATCTTCCGGCCGATAGTCCATCATGGCCAGTTTTGCCGAATTCGTACCGGATATGCCGCCGTCGATGGTTCCCCCTGCTGCCAATTGCAGGTTGCCGGTGGATGAGGGGGCCAGCGCCAGCGAGTTATTGATCTTGATATCGCCGTCCGCCAGTACCGAAAAGGTCGGTGTCAGGATCCGGCGGCGCACTTCTGTGCCGGTGCCGGTTATACTATACCCGTCGAAACCGCTCTCGCCGTCAATCGTCACGCTTCCTGCCAGCGACCTGAAGGCTGCCTCGGCGTTGCGGCTACCGGCTACGTCCGGATCGGCATAACCATACGTCAAATTCCAGCCACTGTTCAGTGACACTTTTTCTCTAGTATTGTCCGGGTTCAGAACTGTACCTATATGCATGTCACCCTGGGCCGAGACCGTCAGACGGGCATCTGCCAGTTCCAGCACCTGCCGACCGTCAGTGTCCGAAGTTCCGAAATTTCCCATGGAACGCAGCAATCCGTCGCCGTTCATCAGGCGGAATCTACCGTTCAGATCCCCCCCTGAGACAATGCTCAAATTACCGGCGCCGAAGACGCCGGTCTGGCTGGTGAAATCACCTCCGGACCGTACTTCGACATTTCCACCGGCCATGGTGGCAATTCCTGCAGTTGCATAGCTCCCGACATAACTTGCCGCCAGGAATTTGTCGCTCATAGTTGACCCGCCGACAGGCGCATCCCAGGCATTGTTCAATCCGCTGTTGGCTGCAGAAGAGGGTATCCTGTTAACCTTCCCCGACACTGCTCCCGCAACAGCCAGAGTGATATCCCCTCCTCCACTGTAGGTCCAGTAATCCGTAATCTGCGAAACTCTTGTATCCCCGCCGGGGCTTGTTTCCGCAGACGCTCCCGGTGTATACTCGCCGGTGGTCCGTATCGAACCGAGCAATTGCTTATCGAGAAATAAGTCCCCTCTCACTCGAAGGTCAATATCGCCCACTGCGCTCTGGATGGCGCCGGCCCGGACTGTCAGGTCATTGCCGGTCTCGCCCCTGATTGCGCCGCCATAGGTTCCTATGTTATAGCGGAGAGTATCATTGAGCATGAATTTACCGGCCACTCCGGTTCCGATATCGGTGTCATTGCCCGAGGAAAAGCGGAGCGGCGCATTTTCGGTGTAGACCAGTGCGCCCCCGTTTGCATTACCGCTTGCATCCACTTTAAGTGCACCGCTGGATGACGGACCCAGCAGCAGGTTACCGGTCCCGTCGTGCACGGTTGAAAGGGGATTGGCGCCTGTCAAGTCGGCCCCTGCGGCCAGATTGATCCCCCAGGAGTTCTGCAGAGTTCCGCCGATTTTGCTGTTCAGGTTTGCCAGCGGGGTGGGAGCATCGGTCAGGTTATAGCCGTTAGTGCCGGTAACGGTCGTGGTCCCGAAGGTCAGATTCCCCTTTGAACGGAGGGTAAGAACACCCGGTTCGTCGCTGTTGGCACCGTAGCGCCAGTTTGTGAGGTCCCAGTCAGCAGCCAGAGCCAGATCGCCGCTGCTTCGCACCTCGACACCGGGCCGGAAGTGGAACTTTGTCGCAGTATCGACACCGGTCGGCCTGGCAAGGGTGGCTGTGGACATATACTCATCGGTATCTTGTTTGAATTTCAAGTAACTGTCATCGTTATACTGATCATTGGTTTTTGTGGCTGAATCAGTAATAACTCCGGTTGTATTGTCATATACCCGGACCGCCTCGGCCACGACCTGTTTTGCCCCTGTAACCGTACCCTTCAGATCCATGTTGACGCCGGTGGTTCCCTTGCGCAGGGCGCGCAGGTAGACAGAGCCACCGTTAGCTGTGGTTCCGCCGGAAACGTTCACCAGCGAACCGCTTGCAAGGGTAAGTTTCGAGTTGACGCTGTCCTTGTTGTTGCCGTTCCCCAGCCAAACCTCACCCCCTTTTCCGGTTCCGCTGGCGTTAATACTTGAAGCGGCCTGCATGGTCAGGCTTCTGTTGGCGTACAGTTCCACCCGTCCGCCGTCACCGGCACCATTTGATACATCGATTTTGCCGTTCAGCGTGATATTACCTTTTGTAGCCGGGTTGTCCGCACCATCGGCTGCAATGACTACTTCATTCCCGGTGATCGTCCTGCCCGCGGCAAGGTCCAGATCCCCTTTCCTGGCGTGGATATTCAACCTGTCGTTGAACCCCCCTGTTTTGGTTATGAGGTCATACTTAAGCTTGTCGATCAGCCCCGAAAGTTTGTTAACGCCGCTTACCGTGTCGAGGCTGTCCGTGTCGATGAAGAACGAACCGCCTTGACCTTTGGCAGCACTCCCTTTGAGTGAAGCTCCGGTAAGGTCAACGCCATTTTTCGGTGCGATCAGGGCAATGGTTCCGGCATCCCCACCCGACGGGTCTGCCGAGACATCCAGCACCGATTCGATTGTCAAGGTAGCTGTATCTTTATTCAATTTCACGGCGCCGTTGTCGCTGAGGAGGGTTATCTGGCCGCCGGGCGCATAGTCGTATGTTTTGTTGTCCGCTGCAAGCTGTTTGAACCCGCCTGCCTGGATGGTGGCTCCGTCAAGGGTTATGTCGCCAACGGTGGCAGTAAGGTTTACCTGACCTGCAGGCATCACAATGGCCCCTGAATCCG
This sequence comes from uncultured Geoanaerobacter sp., assembly GCA_964528055.1. Lineage (GTDB taxonomy): Bacteria > Desulfobacterota > Desulfuromonadia > Geobacterales > DSM-12255 > Geoanaerobacter. The sequence goes on from CAZGQM010000003.1 coordinate 12,639, forward strand.
TGATGCTGCTCCCCGTAAATGACAGAATGCCGCCGGGCGTTGTTGAATCGCCTGTTTTGCCGGTGGCGCTTTTGGTGATGGTGATGTCGCCATCGGCTTTAATGCTGAAATCTGCCGCATGGTAGACGTTATCAGCATCCCGGCTGTAGGTCGTGGTTACCCGTGCCGCGTCCATTGCCAGATCACCCTTGGTTTTCAGGCTCCCCGCACCTGCCAGTGTCAGGTCATTGACAGTCTTGAAACTGACCTGCTCGAACCGGTCAACGACAATATTATCGGAAAGCATTGTTGCATCTGCATTCACCATAAGGGTGCTGCCTGTCATCGGCGCAAGTGCAGGATCCGGCGCTGTCTTGCCGCTGTTCTTGAGCGAAATACCTGGCGCTGTCATGGTAACGTTGAATTCAGAATTCGCTGTCCCGCCGTTTACCAGGCGGGCGGCATCAATGGTCAGGCTCTTTTTTGCAGCCAGATCTGCACTCTTCAGGAAGGTAAGGGTGCCCCCCGTGGACGAATCGCCTGTACTGGCAAGTGTTACGTTATCCAGAGTTTTGAAGCTCTCGACCAGCTTGTCGGTCAGATGAAGTCCGGGGGAGGTATCCGCATCCGGAGCAATGACGATGTTCTTTGAGGTGAGGCTGATGTCTCGGTCACTCTTCAGTTCGCCCTTCTGATCGAGGGAAGCTGCAATAAGGTTGAGCGTCTCGGTTGCATGCACCTCAGCGTTTGACTGGATCACGACAGTGCCGTCAGGAGTTGACAGGGTAGCCGTGCCGGCTTCAATCCGTGCGCCCTGGCCGGCATTAGCGCCTTGTTCGAGTGTAATACTGTTTTTGGCATGCAGGGTTACCTTGGGTGCATTCAGCGTGCTTCCTGCCTTGACCGTTATCGAGTCGGTGACGGAGCTGTCACCGATTGTCAGCGGACCCCCTCCCCCGCTTGAAAGCGCTGAAGCGGCAACCTGCATCTTGCCGGATAATCCTGCAAGCTCTCCCGTAAGCTGAGCAGTGAAATCAAAATCGGTCGGAAGAGCAACCGTTCCCTCCTGGATGCTGATCTCCTTTCCGGAGAGACTGAGCAAACCCTGAATATAGCCGTTCAAAGCGTTCCTGCTCAGGGTGCCGTTCAGAATGGTTGAGGTCCCCTTTATGGTCAGGTCTCCGCTATTGCCGGCCACCTTCGGTTTGGGAATGGTAAAGTTCCCCTCTTTCAGAACTTCTGCGGCAAGGCGAATTGAAAAACCCTTGAGCTGAGTCGTAGCGCTGGTCCCGGCATAGGTGTCATATCCCGCCAGCACCTGATACCCTTCGGTGGTGCGCAGCTTCGTGCCCGACGCGACTGCTGTCCCAAGGTCGCTGATAATGCGTGCGCCGGGGATAAAGGCATACTCTTCCGGCAGGAGAGAATAGGTCCCCTCTTTCAGCCAGGTGCCGTCATCCAGACGGGTTGCTTCCAGATGCACGGCACCAGCCAGCCTGGTTTTGCCCGCTGCATCGGTATAGGTGAAGCCGGGGAGTTGCACTGAGTTGTCCCTCAGTATCACGAAACGGTTTGGCCCGCTTCGTACTGTGGTGTTGGCTGAGGAGCGCCCATCGATGGATATCGGATCATATGATCCTTCAATACCGGGCTGAAACAGGTAGGTGGAAATCGAACCGCCGCCCGAGTTATCCAGTGCGGCCCCTGCACGTACGATTACTTCTTTGGCGTTCAGTGTGATGGAGTTTAACGGCGCCCCCTCGACTCGCGCGCCTTTTTTGTTGTTGCTGCCGCCCGGATCCTTGACCGTCCAGAAGGTGCCGTCAAACGCACCATAGTTGACCTGGGCATCGCCGGATGTTTTTGTCACGCTGCCATCAGCGAGATAGACCCGGCCCGTGTTGGATTTCAGGGTAATTTGCCCCATGGGTGCGGCCAGAAATCCGGAATGATTGATGCCGGTGGTTGCGGTAATGGTAAGGTTACCGCCGGCTGAATAGATTGGTGATCTGTCAAGCGTGCCCGGCAGGATGGTAACGCTTTTGCCGGAGATTATTGAAAAGTCAGACGCAGTTGTCGGGTAGATGCGTGCGCCTTTCAGCACCAGCTCTCCACCGGTCTGCAGCCCGCCGTACCAGCCAATCGTGCCATTGTTCAGCTCGCCATAATACTTGTCAGACAGCCGCATATCCTTGTTTGCAAGCAGGCGGGCAGTGCCGAAACCAGACAAGGCGGTGCTTCCTTCCATATCCAGCCATTCTCCGTTCAGAGAAATAAGGGATGTTCCCTGCTCAACCGTTTGGGGGGTCGGGAGGTTTTTGCTGCTGTTGATCAGTCGTATCCAGGGTGAACTCAAGGTAACATTGTCCCTGCCGTTACCCTTGATCACCGGAGCATCCAGGATCAGGCTGCGACCGATCTGCATGTCCATGCCGCTTTGGAACAACAAGGAGGTGGCGCTGGCGAAGGTCAAGGCATCGAAGCCGCTGGTCATGTAACGACGTACATCCTCAGCGCTGACTGTCATGTCGGTACCGGCCGTCTGATTCACCGACAGTGTGCCGCCCGGCTGGCCCTGAATACTTGCTTTGCCAAGAATCCGGCCGTCCAGAAGAAGCCCTGTAGATGATGTCAAGCTGAGCGAGCCGGGCGTGCTTGCCACCACGGTCGCCACCGGCAAGCCTGCCGCGTTTTTGACCATTGTGGTAGTCGGCTCTGTGCCGGATACGTCCACCAGGGAGCCCTGCTCAAGTATCACCTGTTCCTTGGTCGATTCCAGAGAAACCGTGCCGCCCGGCTGAGGCGCGCTGCCGGTCGGAACTCCTACTATCGTAGAGAGATTCGGCTTGTTGTAACCGACAGCGCTTATTGATGCCCCGTTTGCAATGCTCAGATTCGTTTGGCTCGCCTTGAGGCTGATGCTTCCGGAGAGCGCCTCCAGCGTGCCTTTCACAAGAATTGCAGGGGCCGAAAGGGAGATCGATCCGCCGGGAGCGGTCACAATGCGCGAACCGGATTCCTGAGTGATTGCAGAGCTGAGATTTGCATCAAAGGGAGGGGTGGTGACGCCGTTACTGAAATCGCTATCGGTGTAGATGTTTACGCCTGCATTGAGCTTTATCGAGGTAGCGCCGGTATAATCTGGGGAAATATCCCCCTGCTTTGGAGCAGGAGCGAACAGAGAGCTATTCGCAGATACACTCTTTCCCAACGTCGGCGTAGCCAGCTTCGTAATCGAAGGAGTCAGTGTTACCCCCTCTGCAATAGAGAGATTTTTGACGGCAGTGAGTTCAATCCTGCCGAAACCGCTGTTGGCGAGCCGGTCTTCGCCCAGCACCAGCTTTCCTTTCAAGGTCTCCGGCAGCGGGACTTCCGGCCCAACCTGATCCGGGATGTAGAGTGAGGTGTTTGAAACCTGCACCTCTCCCGCATGCAATATCAGTTGCCCACCCTTCTTACCCATCAGGGAATGTCCGCGAAGATCGCCTGCCAGGCTCATGGTGGCTGAGCGGAGTTCCAGTGTGCCTGCATCTGCCCCGCTTAACTTGCCCTTTGTATCAATCGTATACCCGCCGGATACATCAAGATCCGCTCCGCTCCTGATAATCAGGCTGTGGCCGCCCGAATCGAATCCGTCAACAGGTGTAACGACCCCCTTTGTCCCACCCGCCGTATTGTCCTTGATCAGGATCGTACCGCCGGTAGTGTGGCCGTTGCGCAGACCATTCGTTGCGATCCCTTTCGGGCTGTTGTCGATCCTCTCACCAGCAACCGAGATACCTGCGCCATTCTCCATGGTGAACGACTCGGTCAGGTTTTTGTATTGATCATTCGTGAAAAGAAACGCGGCTCCTGCCTGATCCTTCCCCTGCAATTGCGGATGGGACGAGATATTGTCCTGCAGGAAAAGACTCACCTTGCCCGCAGGTACGCTGATCTCACCCTGCTGGCTGATGACCCGGGCCCTGGCGTCAAGTACTGCTCCGGGTATCAGGCTCAACCGTGACCCAGGATTTATGGTCAGACTCGTATTGGCGTACAACCCCAGACTCCCCAGGTTCAGCCTGCTCAGGGTTTTTGCGGAGAGGATCGTCCTGGTTTTTTCTCTGTTCGGATCATCTTTTTCCGGATCAGTGCCAAAGCCGGACGATACGTTATTGGTATCCGCGGCTACGACGATCTCCCGGGTCCTGAAGTCGGCAAAAGCCGTGCCGGCCCCGGATTCAACCTTCTTGCCTATCAGAAGCGTCCCGCCGGTCGGCTCTTCCAGCCCTCGCGCCACCGAGATGTTGTAATTGCGCTGATCGGTGGTGGTGTAGGTTGTGTTGACCGTCTGATACTGTCCGCGGGTCACCGTTGCCTTCAGGGTTCCGTCCAGCAGCACCTGCCGTGCTTCGAGGTTTGTTTTACCCGCATCGCTCCCCACGGTTCTGCCACTGACGTATTTGCTGCCGGTTGACAGTTTGCTGTAGGTCAGCCACTGTGGAGCCGAGCTGATGTCATAAAGCGTGTTACCGGAGAGCAGCTTGCTGGTTACTAAGGTCCCCGGAGCATAGCGGAAACCGCCACCGGAGAAATCCAGCAGCGCTCCCGGCTTGACAACGATATCATCCAGCACGTAATCGTTGCTGGTGCCCGGCATATACAGGCCAGGGGCGCCGATTGAGATGGTTCCCCCCTTGGTGGCTCGCTGTCGGGCGGTTTTGGATTCTATCAGGTAGGACCCCGAAATATCTCCGATTGCGGTGCCTGCCAAAACATCGACCTTGATCTTTTCGCCCTTGAGGAATCCGTTTTTCTGGCCGTAGCTGTCCTTCAATTCGACGCTGTTCAACTGAACTTCAATCTGGTTGTCACTGGCCGCCCGGTCCACCCAAAGCCCTGCCACATCAATTTTGCTCGTTTCCCCCAGAAAAACACGCTTGGTCGCTTTCATCTCCACCGAACCGGAGGGGGCCAGGATAGCGCCGTTATGCTCGATGCTCTGCAACGTCTGCGGATAAGATTTGATTGCATCCGTGGTAGTGTTCAGGCCACCAACAGTGACCGAACCGCCCGAGAAGCTGAACGACTGGTCAACTTTTTCATCCGAATCGGTAATGGAAACATCCGTGACGCTTCGCGCCCCGGTGGTGACCCGGTCTGATGCAGCCAGGTAAATCTGACCGTTCTTCTTGACTGCGGTTATGGCACGGATCAGCCCGTTCTGCATTACCTGGTTGCCGAACATCCCTACCCGCCCCTGATCGGCCTGAATTGTCCCGCCTTCGAGGTTCCGGGCCTGTCCGTATGTTGGAACCGTGCGATACACAACATCATTGCTGCCGCTTTCGGCGAGTTCGGTAATCTGGACATCCGCCACCTTGCCGGTCGGGTCCTGATTGGTCTGGCTGGATGCGATCAGATTGATCTTACCGGCAGGCGCTACAATGCTGCCGCTGTTCTCCACATTCGACCCAAGCAGGAACACGCTCCCCCCGCTTGTGGTGGTAATAGCCCCCTGATTGGCAATAACTGAGGTCTGACTTGGTGAAGCGAGTTCCTGATAATTCTCTGCCGTAAAACGGAGGGCGCGGTTCATGAAATCCGAGTCTTTGAGGTTAAGAGTTGAAGCAGCCAGCGAACTGACATTAACCTGCGAACCTGCGCCGAACATGATGCCGTTCTGGTTGATCAGGTACACCTTGCCGTCTGCGGTCAGTTTGCCGAAGATCAGGCTCGGATCCTTGTCATAGATCCGGTTGAGTGCTGCCCAATCCTTCTGTGCCACTCCCTGGGGGTTCTTCTGGTTAAACTTTACAGCGGCAGCTGCGCCGATATTGAAGGATTCCCAGTTGATGATTGCCTGTGAAGCGTTCTGATTAATGGTCAGGGTGTTGCCGTTATATACAATCCCGTTCACGGGAGCCAATCCGATGGGAGTGGTATTGGGACGCAAAATCGGCAGCGCAGTTGTGGATGTCGGTACAGGAATGGCAACCTTACCGGCAAAGCCCGGTATGACAGGAGCCGCCGAACTCAGCACCGGAGAAATCAGCATATTCAGCCCAAGCATCAGGGAGATAGATTTTTTAACCGTCATAAGAGAACCTTTTCAACGAGGTTGTTTATCGATTCTAAGAATCATTTTAGTTTTGCTTGAAAACACCCCTAAAGCGATGGCACAGCAAAAAGCTCCATATGCAAGGCTTGCGAAAGCTGAGGAATGAGGCGTAGCCCCTGGCTACGTCGCAATGACGAAGATTGAGCGTAACGCAGCAGATGGACTTTTTGCGAAGCCATCAAAACTGGTACTTGACCCTGAAATGCACCCGGCTGTCGCCGTAGCCTGCATAACTGGTTCCGGACAACGCTACACCCCAGTCGAGCTGGCACTCCAGGTTGCGGAACAGGGTAGCGCGAATCCCCATGCCGGTTCCCTGAAGGTTAAATTCACTCTGCTGGGCCGGTTGCGGATCGTTGATCCAGAGCAGGGCAAAATCGAAAAAGGTGTAGGGGACGATCTGGAATCCTTCACCCAGTTTGAAAAGAGGCGCCAGATCCGGGGCAGAGAGTTCGGTAACGCCATGCAGGGCGCTGTCTCCTGATACCTCGCTCTCCTTGTAACCACGGACACTCTCCACCCCGCCTGCAGAATACTGCTCGTTCGAGATCAGCGGCTGGTCCGAGACCTGTCCGTCCAGCTTGAATGCCAATCCCATACCGGCAGGCAGTTTCTGCCGCCGCTCCATCCCCAGTACGACGTTCAGATAATTGCCTTTAGCGTTGAAGCGTTTGTTCGCCATATTCTGCTGACGGGTTATCGCTCCCCGAAATGACATGTTCAAACCCGCGTTCCAGAGAGTTAAACCTCCGGCATCAGGAAGCGAACCGTTGTATGCAAGACTGAAGGGGAAATATTCCACTGGACTATTTGTATCGCCCGTACTGGAAGAGACCGAACCGGTGGTCTCATCGAACTTCTTGTAATCAAACCCGGCCACAAGGTTGTGGCCGTAGTTATCATAAGCCTGCAGAGGTACTATGTAGCGCGTGCCGATAATGCTCCCCTTCCCCACGGTCTTGAACCCTTCGCCGAACGCGGTTTCGCTGTTGGAAAGAACACCGTAAACCACCATGGTCTGGTCGGCATTCCAGGGGGTCGGCAGCATATAGGAACCGGAAAAGACCTCGACCTCGTTCGGTTTCTCGGGAGATGTCTGGTATTGGAATGAAATCGAGTGATCACGATCCCAGAGGTTGTCGTAATGGATTCCGGCGTTCAATCTCAGCTCGCTGGTGTTGTTGCCGGCCCGGTTTGAAATCTCCAGGCTGCCGTGCAGCGGCAGAGTTTCATCGGCCTTCAGTTCTACATCCACCAGACCCAGCTCCGTGCCGGGGTTCATGGCAGGTATCACCTTCAGGTCGGCGGTCCGGTTGATCCGGTTTACCTCGCGTTGCACATCCGGCACATGGAGTATTGTACCTGGCTCCAGGGACGGAACCCGGTCCAGAATCCGTGCGGTGGAATAGTTGCGGTTGTTGCTGATCCAGGTAGTGCCGATCCGGCTCTCGATTACCTGCAGCTTTATTACACCGGTCTCTGCTGACTGCTCCGGGATATTGACCAGCACCGTCGGGTACCCCTGCTGATGGTGGTACTTTTCCAGGATGTCGCGCGCCTTTTCCACATCACCGGCGGTTCTGCCCGGCCCGGTCAGGTCGTCCAGAAGATTCTGCAGACGCTGGGTGGAAAAGATGCTGTTTCCGACGATCCGGAAATCGAGGATCTCGAAGGTCGGCTCCTCCTCAACCTTTTGTGCAACAGCGTCAGGGGAAGCATCTGAAACCGCTGCGTTTTCCTCGGCCCAGGCACTGCCGGCAACGGTTACCAGCAGTAGTAAGAGTGCAAGTCGGGCAACTACTCTTGGTCGGCAATCCACTCTCAATTGGGCACCACCTTCTTCATGGCTTCATTGAAAACTTTTTCCGCCTCAGGATCTAGCGTGCTTTCAGTAGAAGCAGGGGAAGCTGGTGAAGTTACAGCATCAGATGAAGTGTCTATAGCTTCACTATTATTTTCACGAACTTTTTTATCTACTGCCTCCACTGATTCAACCTTCACATCGCAGCTCAGCCTTTCACCGCCGAACGGGTGTCCAAAATCTATCTCGAATCCATCCCCGTCAACTGCGCTGATCCGCCCGACCATGCCGCCGGTTCGAACCAGTCGCTCTTTTTCAGCCTTGATCTCCAGTTCATACCTGTCGGGTCTCTCTCTCACAGTAATCGGCCCGAACGGCGTAGTCAGGGGCTTTCCCTGTTCCGGTGCGAAATTGATCAGCAGATCCTTGTCGGTCACCTCGCTCACTCTGCCCGGCACAAGCGGATCGATAACGAAACGTTGTCCGATCTCAGGGGCCTTACCGGTACGGTTCGTATACTCTTCAATGGAGAGGCGCATCTCCTTCTGGCGTTTCCTTACTGTTGCCATCTTTACAAACCTGTCTTTGGGCGATGCAGCCGGATACCGCTCTGATTGTAGTTCAATCACAGCCTTCTCCCCCTCTTTAAGTCCGACCAGTGCAACGCCCAGCCGCTTCATGATCTCATCCTCGAAGGATAGCCGATCCATCTTCGGATCGACCGGCAGCGGCCCTGCAATGATTGTGACCGTCTCAGCACCGTTGCGTGGCAGGTAAAATGCCGATTTTTTGTCATCGGCGAGGGCGCTGTCAGGTCTGGTAGTGACTGCCAGTTCGCCATTTTGCAGGCGGCAGGTAAAGCCAAGCTCCACCCTGTCGCCCGAACCGATGACTGCAGGAACAGAGGTACAGCCGGCCAGTACAGCAGCAAGAATCGTCATGGAACATGTTGATTTAATCGTAAGGATCATCTGAATCTCCTTGATTCTTCGGTCAGGGCGGTTGAGCAGGCAAAAATCATCGGACATGCTTGAAGGACGCAGACTATACATGCGTAATGTTTCAACCGTGCGACAGCAGAGTAAAGATTGTAAAAATTTTCCATGCATCACTGTAAAACCATTACAACCGGGCTTTTGCGGCTCTTGTAGTGACCATAATCATTGTCACGAAAAATTTTCAGACATGTCATACAGCTGTAATATTTGATGTGATATGGTCTCCGCGCTAACAAAACGGTCCGAACCGAAGAGGGCGGGTGATTTTTTTGAAACTTTCACAAACCTGCCCTTTGGATGTAACAATCATCTGTTAAGGTTTCAGCCATCAAGATGAAAAGTGAGCTCATGGGCAAAAAGAAAGACAAACATCTCAAGAAGCTCGAAAGGCTGAAAGAGGTCATGCATGGGATGGTAGACGAAGAATTCACCGGCCATGTCAAGATCAACTTCAGCCAGGGTGGCATCGGCAGGATAGAGAAGTTCGAAGAGATACTGAGGGAAGAAGAGCATTAACAACCAAAATCGTTTACCGCAAAGCCGCAAAGGTCGCAAAGGAAGTCAACTTCACAAGGTGTAAGCTTTTAATAAGACCAATACTTTTTGATTTTCATCGCGTCCTTTGCGCCTTAGCGGTTTAAATGTTTTTATAGATAAAATTTAATATCAGGGTACCTTGCTGACCCCGGATCACCCGGGGGACCAGAAAGCCCGATTCTAACGCAAAACGCCTCGTGAGGAGATTCATCTCCCATTGAAGGCCGAAGCGATTGGATCGGGTTTTTGTTTTTTTGTGCGGCGATTACGCCGAAAAAGGGGGTGCGACGGGCAGATACGCTTACATGGAGATAATTGCAGTCTGTTGAAGGCTCATACTGCCTTCACCCACTCTTCAGATAAAGCCAAAGCCGCGGGTAACCGGGTGACGGAAAGCCGACGGATCCTGAAAATGGATGGCCGGGCCGCCTGGGGAAATTGAGAAGATCTGAAACCACATCAATTTACCCAACCAAGGAACGAAAAGGAGATTTACCATGTTGAAGAAGAAAATTGCCATCGTATTAGCCGCAGCCATGATGACCCTCTCCGCCAGCAGCGCCTTCGCAGCATTTGCCGACATCGATCTGGTTCGCGTAGTGTATGAGCGCACATCCGGCACGACCGAACTCGTTTCTAACCTCGGCAATGCAGCAACGATTGCGGGCAAGAAAACTAGCACGGCCACTACTGTTGGTACTGGTGGTACTTTTGCCGGCTCCCTGCCAGGAACTGTCACTACCCCTGCAAACCTCTTTGTTGCCTATTTTGCGATCGACAAAACCACCAATGAACTCTGGGTCAGCGGCAGCACTGACATAACTAAGGCACCGGTAGCAGTTGGCTCCATGGGATTTACCTCTACCAAAAGCGGCTGGACCAACATTCAGTCATATTATAATACTCTGACACCTGATGCAAACGGCGTGTACACAGGTTCACAGGGTAATCCAAACTCATACAGACTCAAGCAGACAGCCAACCAGGGAGCCATGGGTAACGGCATAAACATCGCAACCCGTGTCAACACAGAAGCCAGCCTCGCATCCCTCGTTAACGGTACTGCAACTTCGGTTTCGCAGAACCTGTACTACTTCGCCAATGCAAACGTCGCAGGTAGCAAAGGCGTTGCGGTAGCCACAATCACCACCAGCAGCAATGGTGCTACTACTGTTACCACCACACCGATCCCGGCTGCCTTCTACCTCATGGGTTCCGGCCTGATGGGCCTGGTAGGACTTCGTCGCAGGAACAAGGCTTAATTCGAGTAAACCGTACCACCACCTTCCCCTCCTGAAACAGGAGGGGAAAAACAACACGCAGTTAATCCAAACCAAGGAGATTATACAATGAAAAAGCAGATCAAGGTTTCCCTTCTCACCTGCGCAGCCGTATTGAGCGCAGCTGCCATGGCACAGGCCGCCCCCGCAGAACTCAACATCTATGGCGCTTCGGCCCAGTACCTTTACTGGAATGCCCAGGCACAGAACTACGCACAGACAGTTCTCGGCTGCACCGCCACTGCCCCTGTCAACAATGGCGGCAAGCACGGCTTTGTCTCCGCCACCAACTGCACCAGCACCCTGGTACCTGTAAACTCAGCAACCGGCAAGCGCGATCTCGACATCCGTTACTCAGGTATCGCCTCAGCCGAAGGGCCTTTGGCCGTTTCCGGTCAGAACGCGCTTGATGCAACCCTCAGCGCAGGCTGTGCCACCGGCGAGCGTAAGATGTATGCTTCCGCCACAACCACCGTCTGCAAGAAGGTTCATGTCGGCACCTCTGACGTAGCTGGAGAAACACTTACTCAGTCCTCCTCCGGTAATAAATTTGGACCTCTTGGCGGCGGCGCCTTCAGCGCTTCCCTCGCCGGCGTCAACACAACAGGCTTGACCCCTGCCAACACCGTTGTTGTGCCTTTCGGCTTCTTCATCAATAAAGCAGTAACAGCCACCAAATGCACCGCCGGTCTGGTGGGCAACTATGCTACTGCCGCCAGCCAGTGTGATACCGCTCCTGGCAAAGGTGACGGCGCACTTGGTTCTGCATCTACAATCGACAACATCTCCCGCGAGCAGGCTGTAATGATCTTCACTGGCCAGTCTACCGACTGGTCTGATTTCGGCTCCTACTTCACTGCACAGCCGGTAGTTGCCTGCCTGCGCCACGCCGGCTCCGGTACCCACTCAGCCTTTGATGCAACCGTAATCAATAGTGGCTGGGGTGGAAATATTTTAACTGCTGAAGAAACCGGCAGAGTCTGGTTCAACCAGGGTTCCGGCGATGAAATAAAGTGCATAAACGGCAATACTACCGCCGCTACGACAGGATCGCTTATCGGCGCTATCGGATATGCCGATGCTGACCAGGCAACTGGCGTTGCCGCTACCAGCCAGAATGTGCTGCCGATCAAGTATAATGGCGTTTACCCAACTCGCTCCGCCATCCGTAACGGCCTCTACGACTTCTACACCAACGCATGGCTCTACACTAACCCTGCAAACGGTGTGAACTATCCGACCATGGGTACTTCGGTTAACGACATTGCTGCATCACTGATCACCTTTGCCCAGGATCCGGCAAACGTTCCTGCTTCCAAGGCCAACTACTGGGCAGCAGTGGGCGAGATGAAATATAACCGTGGTACCGACGCTGGGTATCCTGGTTACGTAGGTGCTTCAATTCCGCAACTTCCGTAATCTGCTGATTCAGTTCCATGTTGCTATCAGGCCCCGGAAACGGGGCCTTTTTTTTGGGAGGGGGGTCTTCTCAATAGGAGCAATGCAAACACCTCACCTGCTTTGCACCTACACAACCTTGATCCTAGAACGGCAGTTCGAATAACACAGAGAGGGGGCAGGGAATCTCTGTTAGCTGAATGGGGGCTTTCGGTTAAACGGTCAACCGCTTAAGCCTATAGACCCTTTGAGACAGAAGTCAGACATGGAAACGGTCGTTCAGGTTGTACCTTACGAGAACTATCACCTTGAAATTGTATTCAGCACTGGTGAATAGAAGGTTTTTGATGCGCTTCCCGATCTTTCCAAAGGGATATTCCTACGATTACAGGATAAACGCCTCATCATGCAGGCGTATGTGGCCCTTGACACTGTCTACTGGCCTGGTGACCTGGATATTGCCCCGGAAACGCTCTATGATCGTTCTGTTCCATGTTGATTTCAGGCCCCGGAAACGGGGCCTTTTGTGTGTTGAGGGCGGGGGTCTGCTCATTAGGGGCAAAACAAACGCCACACCTGCTTCACCCGCCTTTGATTATGATCTGCTTCGCCCGTCTTAACGCAGCAACCCGTTTGCGGCCCTGACAAACTCGGCCAGGTCGGGGTCGGCGGTCGTTGCGTCGAACAGCTCCAGGGGGGGAGCTACGGCCAGCGGGTACTCGATCATATCTTTCTCTGACAGCACCGTAATCGATGTGGTCCGGGCACCCTGCTCCGGTATGATCTCCAGAATCCATGCCCCGTTTTCGCCGATCTTCAGAACCTTGTAATGTCCTCCTGATATATAAAATTGTGGCGCCAGCAGAGCAGAACCTGACGGTTGAATCGTTAACCTGAGCGAAGCAGTCCCATCTGCCAGCAGCAGTGGCGGCTCCTGCTTGAAATCGGCTTGGGACCGCTTCAGCAACCCGGCCAGAACGGAAGCTGTCCGTTCACCGGAAGATCCCCTGAAAAGCTCGAACAGACTTTCCCGTCGCGAGAAGGTGAGCGGAAGCGGCAGTTCATCCCCTCCCGGAGGCCGGTCAGCGCGTTTATCCGTTGCTGCGGCAACGGATGGCTCCAGGGACGGACCGGAGTCCGGTCTGCCCGGTGGGGGGTTAGCAGGGCGCGGAGCCGGACGATCAACAGACGGCGGAGGGGGGGGATCACTCCGAAAGGAAGCCCTGGAATCGCTTGTAACTGTTGCGGTTGCAGCTTCGTTGATTTCCGATTTCCGGAGATTCTCTGCCTGCTCGGCGCTTGCCTTCTGGGCAGCCCATTCGTCGAGCTGTTCACGGGTGGGGTTGGTTATCGAAACCCGCGCTGTCTCGGTTGTGCCGTTTTCCTTGCGGAGCAGTGCCGTGAGAAAGGTGATGCTCCCCCGTAACTGGACAACCGCCAGCGGAACATATCCGCTCAGTGGTTTGGTGCTTTGTATCCGGATGACGAGTGAACCGGCGGAATTGGGTGTTGAGGTCAGGGTGGCAGTGCGGCGGTCCAGAAACGAGCCGCTCACCTGGGGAGGGTTCGGATCTTCGCTCTGATAATCGATACGGATCTCTGCCTCTGTCACCCGGTTAAGGTTATTCGCATGTATGGCGAATGATCCCTGCCTGCTGGAAAAGGCGGTCACGACCGGCTCGGCAACGGCTTCGACGGGAGAGATCAGGATAACGAGCTGCAGGAGCGACAGGAGTGCGGTGAGGCTAAACCGTATATCAGAGAGGCGGATCTGGTTGAACAATGGTGCGGGAACGTTCATGGATGCTCACAATATGCCTGATGTGGCAACAGGATAACAGAACAGCATTACAGCAGTTTTACAGACTGGTTACATCTGGATGAAGATTGAAAGGTAACTTGGTGGAGTGGGAGAAAACATTTGCCTACTCTTAACCTCTCTGTCAATCGGCTGTAACGTATGCCTGTTATGATGATCTCGATTCAATCCGTACTCAACTATCAACCATTGAGCAATTCTCTACAGGGGGCAGACATATGAAGAGCCATACAAAAAGTATCCTGCTTATCAGTACACTGTTAGTGGGGCTGGCCGGACCGGCAGCAGCCGCATTGAGCGATGCGGAGTCAGGCGGTGGTCCGGTCAGTGCTGGCGAGACTACGGAGCGCATCAATACGCTTCTCAACCAGTACGCCGGTTTTATCCCCGGTGATGCCGACTTTCGTAATCCTGACCCGCTCTATCTGTCGAAAAGCCAGCAGTTATCGACCTTCACCAGGGCCAAAGGGCCGATGACCACCTATTACACGGTCACGGGGGGCGACAGAACCGCGACCAATCAATCGGGCGGCTTTTCCGGTTCCGGCAGTGACGCTGCTGCTCCGGCAGTAAACTCCATAACTGTTGCCCATTATGCGCCTGACACACTGGTAGGTGCTGTGGCAAGCGGTATGGCTCCCACATCGTCGAGCGGGAGCGGCTATTCGGTGCAGCATGGCGCGGCGCAGCAGAAACCGAACCAGATACAAACCACCATTGTTTCCCTGCCGACACAGATAAGCACCACCATTGTACCCCTGCCCCAGGGCCAAACCCATTTCACCACCACCATTACTCCCATACCGACGCCGATTCCGCCTGCCGCAGCACTGCTCGGTCCCGGACTGGGCGCTCTCGGTCTGCTGCGAATGAGGCGCCGGAGCAGCAACGCATAAAGCCGTTGGAGAGTACAAGAAAATCGCTTACGGATCGATACGTGCCTATGAATTACATAAACCTTCTGCGGCATTTCCTCCCCTTTGCCTGCCTGATAGCATTACTGGCCCTCCCCTTGGAGTCCAGATCCGGCGACGCACTCCCCGAGATCCCGGTCGTGCCGGTCAAAGGGGGCTGTTTCGAGATGGGTGACACCTTCGGGGATGGTGGTCTGGACGAGAAGCCCGCACACCGGGTCTGTGTCGACGACTTCCTCATCGGTAAATTCGAGGTGACCCAGGAGCAGTGGCTGGCGGTGATGGGGAGCAACCCTTCCAAATTCAGGGGCGACGGACAGCTTCCGGTGGAGAGTGTGAGCTGGAACGATGCCCGGGAATTCATCAAGCGGCTCAATGGTAAGAGCAACAGGAACTGGCGGCTCCCTACCGAAGCTGAATGGGAATATGCAGCCCGGAGCGGCGGGCTGAAGCAGCGATTCAGCGGTACCGACTCAAAGGAGAATCTCGACAGACATGCCTGGCACTCCGGCAACTCCGGCTTGACGACACACCCGGTGGGGACCAGAGAGCCTAACGGCCTCGGTTTGTTTGACATGAGCGGGAATGTCTGGGAGTGGTGCAGCGACCGGTACGACCGGAATTACTACAAGGAGAGCCTGATCAACAACCCCAAGGGTGACCCGTTCGGGGTCAACCGGATCATACGGGGCGGTTCGGCAGATGCGAACCAGGGGTTTCAGCGGGCTTCCTACCGCGATTACGTGGCTCCCGACCTGCAGGGCGCCCAGTTCGGCCTCAGGCTGGTGCTGGACGGCGCATCGACCGGGAAATAGCTCAACCAGAATATCATAAGGATTTTTTCATGCTCAAGAAACTCACCACCATCCTGGCCGCTGTTCTGCTGACTCTGGGCCTTGCCAGCAGCTCTTTTGCAGCATTTGCGGACGTCGAACTGATCCGCGTAGTGTATGAGCGCACAACAGGGACAACCGAACTCGTAAGTGACCTCGGCAATGCAGCTGCGATTGCCGGCAAAATAACTCCCTCTTTAGCTACAGTAGGCACCGGCGGAACTTTTGCCGGTTCCCTGCCAGCAACCGTCACTACCCCCAAGAACCTTTTCGTTGCCTACTTTGCAATTAATAAATCCACTAATGAATTATGGGTCAGCGGCAGCACTGACATAACTAAGGCACCGGTAGCAGTTGGTTCGATGGGATTTACCTCTACCAAGAGCGGCTGGACCAACATTCAGTCATATTATGGCGGTACTACTCTGACTCCTGATGCAAATGGCGTGTATACCGGTCAGCAGTCATATCCAAACTCATACAGACTCAAGCAGACAGCCAACCAGGGAGCCATGGGCAACGGCATAAACATCGCAACCCGACCCTACACAGAAGCCAGCCTCGCATCCCTCGTTAACGGCACTGCAACTTCGGTTATGCAGAACCTGTACTACTTTTCAAATGCAAATACCGCCAACAGCATTGGAGTCGCAGTTGCAACCATCACCACCAACACCAACGGTTCCACTACCATCACTCCACTGGCCAGCAAGAGCAGCCAGACCATCACCTTCGGGGCACTCCCTGTAAAGAGCTATGGTGACGCAGACTTTGCACCGGGCGCCACCGCCAGTTCCGGCCTCCCCATCTCCTACTCAAGCTCAAACACATCGGTCGCAACCATCGTCGGAGGAAACATCCACATTGTCGGTGCAGGCTCCACAAACATCACTGCCAGCCAGACAGGCGATGCTACCTTCAATGCTGCCACCGACGTCGTCCAGCCGCTGACAATAACCAAGGCAACTCCGACCTTCACCTGGGCAACTCCGGCTCCCATTACCTACGGTACGCCACTTTCCGCCACGCAATTGAGCGCAACCGCTGCCAGCGTCCCCGGAACATTCGCCTACACCCCGGCTTCAGGAACCGTGCTGAGTGCCGGGGCACAGACCCTGTCAGTCACCTTTACCCCGACGGACAGCAACAATTACAGCAATGTAACCTCCACGGTCAATCTCACCGTCAACCAGAAACCTCTGACCATTACCGCCAACAGTGCCAGCCGGACATACGGCTCAGCGAACCCGACCGTAGTCGGCTTCACAACTTCCGGCCTGGTCGCCCCGGATTCCGTAACCAACGTAGCCTCGTACGCCTTTCCTGCGTCAGCCTCGAATAGCGCTGCCGCAGGCAGCACCCATGCCATCACCCCCGGTGCCGCCATCTTCGGGACAGGATCTGCCGCCAACTACGCCATTACCTATGCTCCCGGCACCCTGACGATCACGAAAGCGCTCCTGACCTTCACCGCTGACAACATCACCAAGTCAGTCGGCACCGCAAATCCGGCACTTACTTACACGGTGACCGGATTTATGAACAGCGAGGGGATTGCGGTACTGAACGGCACCACTCCGGCACTGAGTACAACGGCACTCATCAACAGCCCGGTCGGCACCTATCCGATCACTCTGACTGCCGGCACACTGGCAGCAAGCAATTACAGCTTCGCTTTTACCAACGGAACCCTCACGGTATCCAGCAAGGTTGTCCCGGTTATCAGCTGGAGTGCACCAGCCCCCATCACCTATGGAACCCCCCTTTCACCTACGCAACTGAACGCAACCGCCGATGTGCCAGGATCAATCGCCTACAGCCCGGCACAAGGAGCCGTGCTGACTGCAGGCACTCAGACCCTGACCGCCACCTTAACCCCGACAGACACCGCCACCTACGCCACGGTGACCGTCACTGTCACTCTGACAGTCAACAAGGCGGTTCCGGTCATCACCTGGAATCCTCCGGCTCCAGTTACCTATGGGACGCCACTCTCCGCAACGCAACTGAGCGCCACCAGCATACCCGGAACATTCGTCTATAGTCCGGCGTCAGGAAGCGTGCTGACAGCAGGCGCACAGACTCTTTCGACCACCTTTACCCCGACCGACACAGTCAACTACACCACAGCAACTTCCTCGGTCAGCATGACGGTCAACAAGGCGCTGCTGACCGTAACTGTAGACAATCTGGCCAAGACAGTCACCACCCCCAACCCGGTGTTAACCTACACAATAACAGGTTTCGTCAACAGCGAAGGCGTAGCGGTGCTCAACGGCACATCTCCGGTCCTGACTACGACGGCAGTTACCAACAGCCCCATGGGAACGTACCCGATCACTCTGACTGCCGGCACCCTGGCAGCTGCCAATTACACCTTCACACTGGTTGACGGTACACTGACAGTCAATTCCCAATCGCTTCCGACCATCTCCTGGGGAGTTCCGGCTCCCATTACCTATGGCACACCACTCTCTTCGACCCAGTTGAATGCAACGGCCAACGTAGCCGGCACATATCTCTTTACCCCGGCACTTGGCAGCCTGCTGAATGCAGGAATACATTCCCTTTCGGTTACCTTTACCCCAACCGACAGCGTCAACTATCTCCCTGCAACTTCCACGGTCACTCTGACCATCAACAAGGCGACTCCGATAATCACCTGGACAGCACCATCTGCAATCAGCACCGTGACTCCGCTTTCCATAACGCAGCTGAACGCTACGGCCAATGCAACAGGGACCTTCAGCTACTCACCGGCTGCAGGCACCCTGCTGCCTGCCGGTGCCAACACACTCTCAGTTACCTTTACACCCTCCGACTCACTCAACTTCAACAGCCAGACCGCAAGCGTCAACCTGACGGTCAGCACGTGGTACCCCAGCGGTTTGCTCGATGGTGATGACACCTCTACGCCAGAATCAATTAAAGCTGCGTTACTGAAAAATGCGATCAAGGTTTTGAGGAACTCTGTCGGCCTTGGTCTACTGACCTCTGCAGAGTTGAAAAACCTAGACGTTGCCCCGTTGATCCCGGATTCAAACGGCAAACTCAGGCCGAGCCCGGACAACAGGATTGATGTTGGGGATGCCCTGGTGATCCTGAAGAAGGCCCTTGATATCGTTCCTGCCTGGTAGCGCTCTGTATTTAACAGCTGAGGAGATTTTATGAACAATGTAAGATATATGGTTGTCGTCGCACTGATCGCCCTGCTGACTGCCTGCGGCGGAGGGGGCGGAGGCGGCGGAAGCAGTTCATCGGCGGGCGGAGTAACAACGGTCAGCGGGGTCGCATCCAAGGGGATCTTCAAGAAAGGGGGGACGGTTGCGGTCTATCCTGTCAGTGGCGGCGTCAAGGGGAGTTCACCCCTGGCAACAGGCAAAATCATTGATGACAATGGCTCCTACTCGGTGAATATCGGTTCCTACTCCGGTCCGATTGTTGTAGAGACGTACGGAGAGTATGCCGATGAAGCGACCGGCAGTACATTGACCATCCCCGCATCCGCACCTTTGCGTGCCGCACTTGGTTTCGTGACCACAGGGCAATCCTTCAATCTGCCGGTCACACCGCTGACCGATCTTGCCTACCGTCAGGCCGGTCCCCTGACCTCTGCCAATATTCAGGCTGCCAATGATATGATCTCCTATACCATGCGGATCGACATCATAAACACGATACCGGTGGCAGCCACTTCAACGGCTTTTGCTACGGCCTCCCAGAGCCAGAAAGACTACTCACTGATTCTGGCTGCGGTTTCGCAAACCATGGCTACCCAGGGAGCGACACTGGAGCAGACCCTGTCAAGCCTTAACAACGGTCTGGCCACTACCGCAACGGCAGCTGCACTCAACAGTGCGCTGACAGCGTATATAGCAAATCCGAACAACCGTACCGGAGAGAAAACCGTTCCCGCAACGCTCCAGAATGTCGGCACGGTCGGCAAAAAGCTGACGCTGGCAATTTCAGGCGACAGCAAAATCATTAATTCCGTCCAGGCATTCTCCGCCACCCTGACACTGCCTGACGGGTTATTGCTTCGCACCGATGCCGACGGACTCCTGCTGACTACGGTTTTGAAAACGAGCGGCAGCGCTGCAACAGCCAAGAATGCTAACATTATTGGACACTATGTTGCTGCAGACCCGAATAGAACCGATCCCAGGGCAACGCTGACCATAACTTTGCTGGCTCCCAACGGCGGTCTGACAGCCGGGGATCTCATCACCATCATCTGCGATACCGCTGGCGGAGTAACTCCCCCGGATGCCGCAGCGGTTATCATAAACCCCGGATATGAATTCAAGGATCAGAACGGCGCGGCTTTGCCTGGACCGGCACTACCGGTACTCAGCCTGTATTGACAGCAGGTTACATCCGGCAATATAGAATAAAACGGGATGTTCGGAAATTTTTCCGGGCATCCCGTTTTATTCGTACACTATTCACCTCCCTGGCAATTCTTTGTAACCTTTTCATGTTACCGTACAGCATGCATTCTCGAACGCGGCATATCATCAGTTACGCTACCTTTGCCTGCATCCTCGCTGCATGGCCTTGCAGAGGCTTTGCCGAAAGGCTCGCCCCGGTCATTCCGGCCTCGATTGTTGACAAGCTATCCACGGGAATGGCTCAAGACCTCATCATCCTTTATGATGGCCTGGAGGTGGAAACCGAAGCAGCTGATCTGCGACACAGAGCACGGAAGGAGTATGATGACGACAACATCCTGGCTCTCCGGCGGGAAAGGTACCGCTCGATCAAGCGATCCGCAGCAGGAACACTGACATCCGGAGATTATGAAGAGTTGAGGGAGTACGATCAACTTCCCATTTCGTTTTTGCGTGTCAAGAACCGCGCCGCTCTGTATCGCCTTCTTGCCGACCCTCGGGTGAAGGGGGTCTACGAAGACGGTGTCATGTATACTCAACTGACCTCATCTCTCCCTTTCATCGGCCAGCCAGCAATCGCAGCAGCCGGGTTTACTGGAAACGGCACGACAGTGGCTGTTATCGACACCGGGATCAATTATCAGCATGCTGCTTTCGGTTCATGCAGCACGCCGGGAACCCCAGCCGGTTGCAGGGTGGTTGCCTCGATCGATTGCTCAAATGCCGTGTATCCCACTAACTACAGTTGCAACGGTACAAATACATTAAATACCGACCCCAACGGGCACGGCACCAATGTAGCCGGTATTGTGGCCGGGGTCGCCCCGGGAGCACGAATAGCAGCAATCAACGTTTTTACCGGAACAACAGCATCAGACAGCGCAATCCTCGCTGGAATCAACTGGGCCATCAAAAACAGATCAGCCAGCAATATCGTGGCAATCAATATGAGTCTGGGGGATAATCTTAATTATACAGCTCCCTGCAGTGATTCAACACATCCTGCGAACACCAGGGTTTCGTATACCGATGCGGTACTGGCAGCGCGCAACGCCGGCATTATCACCGTGGCAGCGTCCGGCAACAACGGCTATACAAACGGGATATCAAGTCCTGCCTGCACGCCGGGAGTCGTCTCGGTCGGCGCCGTCTATGACAGCAATTTAGGTACGGTTACCTATGGTTCAACCTGTTCTGACAGCCCCACCGGACCGGACAGGATTACCTGTTTTTCCAACAGCGCCTCATTCCTGACAATGCTGGCACCCGGTGCACAGGTTACGGCAGCCGGGATCGTAATGTACGGGACATCCCAGGCTTCGCCCCACGTGGCTGGCGCAGTCGCTCTGGTACGCGCAGCCTACCCGGCTGAAACTCTCGATCAGACCGTGGCCCGGCTTGTCTCCAGTGGGGTCCCCGTGACCGACCCGCGAAACGGTTTCACCATCCCGCGCCTCAACCTCTCGGGCTCCATCGATCTTATCCCACCCACTGTGGCCCTGACAACACCGGCATCCGGTTCTACGGTGAGCGGAACCATCACGGTCGCGGCCAGCGCATCGGATAATGTCGGAGTGAGCAAGGTGGAATTCTATCTGAACAGTACGCTTATCTCAACCGGCTTGACACCCCCTTACAGCTTCAGCTGGGATACTTCAACCGTTCTCGACGGCTCCCAAACCCTTTGGGCAGTGGCCTATGACGCTGCAGCAAACTTTTCGCAATCAACCACCGTAAGCGTATCAACCAGCCAGCCGTTGCCGGTACCTGCCTTTTCAACTTGGGGTCTGCTGGTTACCACCCTCTGCCTGGCAGGGATCATCGGAGGAGCAGTGAGCCCCTGCCGAAAAACGGTATCAACGATTTCTCTCTGAAACTGAATGGAGCTTCCATCATGGACAGGGCAGAACAGGAACCGCAAAAAGGGTGGCAAAAGATCCTGCTGGTGGATGATCAACCGGATGATCTGTTTCTAACCATGCGGGCCTTGAAACTGGCAAGCTTCAGCAAGGTAACTGTAATGCATAACGGACAAGAGGCCCTGGCTTTCCTCCGCAACTCATCCGGAGGAGAAAACGACAGCCGTGAAGCGCTTCCTGATCTGGTCATCGTGGATATCAACATGCCGGTAATGAATGGAGTGGAGATGATCAAAGAGATGCGCAAAGACCCTGAACTTTCGCATGTCAGGGTGATCGTGCTCAGCTCTTCTACTAATCCAAGGGACAAGGAACAGTGCCTTGCGATGGGAGTTACAGGGTACCTTACCAAACCTCCCCTGCCGGCTGACCTGAAAAGGGTTATTGATTCTTATTCTCCCTGAAATTTTCACCCCTGTAACCGGAAAGTGCACGGCTGATCTATTGATGATTGATTTTAGCCAGTTACCGCAACAGAGAAATATTTTATCCGTTGCAAACTTGTTGCTCCTTTTCAACGAAAATTCAATCTTTGCATTGTATAAATAGATTAAGAATTGAATTGAAATTATTTTGGAATCCATTTCGGGAACTTTGCTGACCTTTTACCAGGCCCCAGAAAGCCCGCTGCAGAGGAATCTTTGCGGCGGGCTTTTCCGTTTCTGACAGGATTTAACGGGGAAATACGAGGGTGTGAATCAACCCGACTATGAAGATTAGATGAGAATTTCAGCAACGAGTCAATGCCCGTCACAATGAAAAGGCCGTTCGCCAGTGGGGTTCACGACTTAAAGCTGGAAAAGACCCGGACCGGGTTTTCGAATCCGGTCCAGGGTCTCTGATTCTTCAAGAAGATTCAGATCAACGGGATGGGATAGATGGGAAACGTTTCGACATCCAGAGTGCGTCTGTTCTTAGTGGTGCCGGCATTATTGCTGATCATGCAATTCTGCATCGCACTTGTTCATTATCATCACAATGATTCATATTACGACCACCAAGACCAGTTCCACCACGTCTCGAATGAAGCCCCAAGCCCGAACAAGGTAACTGCGGGGTCAGTTCCCCTGACCATCCTTCCTGCAGAAATCCCGCACATCGCAGCCGTCATCGGACCTTCGCCCACTGCTTCCGTTCACCTCATCCGTTCGATTACCCCTTCGCGTACATCATCTGAAAGATACAGACTACACGACAGGGCACCTCCCGCATAACCACTCACCGTATATATATCCATTCATACCGACACTATATGCACTGTAAAGCCAAACCCGTCGCAAGGCGGGGACGGAAAGCCACGGGTCCCATGAGGATAGCCGGGTTGCCTTTCAGCAATGAGAGACAACCCGGCTTTTTTAGTTTCTAACACAAAACGCCAGATAAAAGGAGGTGCCTGACAGGTTCTATCCGGATAGTAACCGGCAACGAGCGAATTCTGAATACACGCGGGGAGATGCCAAAGGCAGCCCGACAGGACCTGATCGGTCACAAAATTCAGACACGGTTCAACCGCCGAAAGTATCGACAGATTACAAAACAAATATAAATCAGTTTCAGCAGCAGACACCAACTAACCAAGGAAGAAAAGGAGAACAAAATGAAGTCGAGAAGAGCGAATCAATACAAGACCGCCCTGTTCGGGGCACTGTTGACTGCAACGCTGCTCAGCGGCGCAGATGCAGCCCATGCAGCCATGGGGATCAGTTTCACAACACCGTCGGATTATTACCAGGAATCCGGCGCAACAGGGAACATCGTCGGCTGGAGCTTCACCGCTAACAGAGACCTCTATGCTACCAGACTGGCGGTCTTCGACACCGACCGCGACGTGAAACCTGAGGCGACACACTTTATCGGCCTCTGGAACAACAGCGGCGCTCTGATGGCATCAGCAACGGTAATTGAAGACGGTGTAAAGCCTACCGGCTTCAGCTACCATTTTGCAAACATCGCCAAGACCACTTTGAAAGCCGGTCAGACATACTATGTCGGTGCGGTCATGGGATCTGACTATTACACTGCCCAGGTCCCCAATTCTATCTACG
The DNA here is from genome assembly GCA_964528055.1 of uncultured Geoanaerobacter sp. Taxonomy (GTDB): domain Bacteria; phylum Desulfobacterota; class Desulfuromonadia; order Geobacterales; family DSM-12255; genus Geoanaerobacter. The sequence continues at coordinate 36,656 of CAZGQM010000003.1, forward strand.
GGTATGGCGATCCGACCCCTTTTGGTAATCTTCAGGTCAACCCCAATATCACTTACGGCTCTGATGCATTCTACAATCTGGCAACCCTTGCAAATGGCTCATTGGAAAGCCCCAGCCAGATCACCTTCGGCAGCGCTTCCGGTATCACACCTGCTGACACCATCATAGGCGGCTTCGGCGCCAACATCGACATCGTCCCGACTCCGATCCCGGCTGCTGCCTGGCTGCTCGGTTCCGGTCTCCTCGGCCTGGTCGGCATCAGAAGAAGAAATAAGTAATTACAGCTTGCACATACCAATTTAATCCTTAAGGAGCGATATATAATGAAAGCAAACAGAAAAGTAGTTGCCGCAGTTTTCGCTGTTGCAGCACTATCCGCCGGCAATGCGCTTGCCGGCGAGAAGTGGATGACCGGCGACTGGCACCAGCACACCGTATTCACCGATGGTTCCAACATCATGGGTGATATTTCGATCGACAAAACCGTATCTCCGCCGGCATTCACCATCCAGAACGGCGCTCTGGTCACCGATCCCAAGGCCGTGTTCCCGGCCAACAGCTACAAAGGTGTTATCCCGCAAGGCTTCCGTTACGGCCTCGACTTCCAGGCGAACTCCGAGCATGGCGGCGGCCGTGGCGCACGTGACGGTTTCGGCCGTTACTGGGTACCGGTTACCACCGGAACGGTACTTCCGCTCGATCTCTACGACTTCTATTCAGGCGGCACCAACGGCATAAACATCCCGCTGCTCGGCACCAGGGCAACCTACAACAACACCTGCGACTTCAACAACATCGACTCCCCGGGCTGCACCTCTCCCGCCCACCAGGTCATGTGGCGCTGGCAGGAACTTTTTGCATCCGCCGATGTCAAGGCGAACAGCTACATGTCGGCCTTTGACTGGATCACCACCCTGCGCGGCCAGTATCCGGGCAAAGAGATCCTGACCGGCATGGAGTGGAACGTGCCTGGTCACGAGCATGCCAGCAGCGGCTGCCTCGAAAACAGCGGCAAGTGCATCGCCCAGTTCGAGTACCTGTATGACCGCGATGACGCGGACACCGCCGGCCCTGCCGGGGTTTCCGGCCTGAACTGGGGGAGCAACAAGACTCTGAACGCAAATTATACTACTGCCAAGGGCTATGCTGATTTCAAGGCTGTTCTCGGACTCAACTCCTACCACAACAAGGCTATCGACGGACTGGCCTGGCTGAACGCCAACCACCCGAACACCTCCTGGGTCAACCCGGCTCACATCGAGCGTGCCGGTTGCGGCGCCTACAATACTGCGACCAGCAAGTGGGACAACGGCGGAGCCGATGGTGCGACCCGTTCAATCGGTTACTCCATCGCTGCCATGCGCGACATGAACAACACCGCCCCGACCGTCTTCTTCGGCTTCGAGGGGATGCCCGGCCATCAGAAGGCTACCAACCGAGGTGAAGTGAGCGCTACCTCCTGTGGTGGCGGCACCTTTGGTGGCGCCGGCACCTATATCGCCACCGTCGGCGGCGTCTGGGACAACCTGCTGGCCGATGGCCGCAAGATCTACAACTTCGTCTCCTCCGACTTCCATATGACAACCGACGATTTCTACCCAGGCGAGTACGCCAAGACCTACACCAAGGTAAAGGATGCAACAACCCCGGGCAGTTTCACCCAGCAGGACATCCTGAACGCCATGCGTTCCGGCAACTCCTACGCCGTGCACGGCGACCTGATCACCGACCTGGATTACAAGGTGATCTTCAAGACCCCTTACGGCAGCAAGTCCGCCACCATGGGTGAAACCCTCTCCGTCAAAAAGGGTAACAAGGTCACCGTTCAGATCCGCTTCAAGGACGGCGCCACCAACAACAACGGCGACCTGGCCAAGGTGCACCATGTGCAGCTGATCCAGGGCAAGGTGAACCCCACCAAGGCCAGCAAGTTCCTGGCTGACGGCGTGACCCCGAACCCGGCCTTCAACGCCACCGACAGCACGGTAGCCAGCATCGCAGCCACTTTCGATGCCGCCAACTGGAGCTACGACGCTACCACCGGCTACACCACCGCCACCTTCACCGTTCCGGTACAGAACGATGCGTTCTTCCGGATCCGCGGCACTAACCTTGGGTACAATGTTTCCGATGCGGCCTACGGCACCGATGCCGCCGGCAACCCGCTGAAGAACGTACCGGGCAGCAACACCGCTGCCAAGGCTTGGCAGGACCTATGGTTCTACTCGAACCCGATTTTCGTGAAGGCGCTGTAATTGACGCAGGTAATGGGCGGGACCGAAAGGTTCCGCCCTTTTTTTATCCAATCCCAACTCAAGGAGATGTACCAATGAAATCCATACTTCGCACCCTTGCCACCACCATGCTTGGCGTAATCTGTTTCGCCGGCGTGGCACTCGCCGCACCTGCCGTTAATTTTACCGGCACAGTCCTTGACTGGAATGACGGCAACAACTACACCATAGGCTGGAGTTTCACCGCCAATTCCGACCTCTATGTGAACTCTCTCGGCGTCTATGCCGCGCCTGAATTCGGCACCGCCAACCGTATCTTTACCCAGGACCATGCCGTAGGGATCTTTGATGCCACTAATGCTCTGGTCGCCTCTACCACGGTTGGCAACAGCGACCTTCTTGATTCAAGCGGCTTCTTCCGCTACCACGCCCTGACCGCACCCGTGCAGCTGAAAAACGGCGCTACCTACACCATCGCCGCTTACATGGGTGCAGACCAGTATGCAATGGGCACCACCGGCACCTCGGTAAACCCGCTGATCACCTACAACGGCAGCTATTACGATACAGCTTCCGGCCTGGTCGTGCCGACAACTTTTGATGGCACGACCACGGTTGCAACCGGAACCTTCGGTCCGAACATGGACGTAACCCCTACCCCGATCCCGGCTGCTTTCTGGCTCCTCGGCTCAGGACTCGGCATGATCGGGGCTATTCGTCGTAAAAGCGCGAAGAAGTAATCCAACTCTATCAAGATCATAAATATAAGGAGAGACCATGTCTTATTTTTCAAATAAAAAACATTTCATGGCAGCTGCCGCCCTGTCCGCGCAGATGCTCCTGCTCGTCGCCGGCGCTGCCTGGGCCGTACCGGCTGCCAACCTCAAGGTGAAACTGCTGGCCATCAACGATTTCCACGGCCAGCTTTCCCCGAAAGTCGTCAGCAACCGCCCTGCAGGCGGGGCCGCAGTGCTGGCCGCCTACCTGAAGAATGCCCAGAAAGGGATGGAAGATCGATCCATCATCATCAGTGACGGCGACTTTGTCGGCGCCTCGCCGGCCAACTCGGCGCTGTTGCAGGACGAGCCCTCCATACAGTTCCTGAACAGCCTTGCCAACTCTTACTGCAGCGACAAGATGAGTTCCCGCTGCAACATCCTTGCTGCGCCGGGCAACCACGAATTTGACGAGGGGGTTGCCGAATTCCAGCGGATGATGAACGGCGGCAATTTCCCAGGTAACCCTCCGGGCAGCAATGCAGGACCTTTCCTGGAGAATCCCTATTCCGGCGCCCATTTCCCGTATCTGGCGGCCAACGTGATTGACAACGCCACCGGCAAGACCCTGCTGCCGCCGTATGTCATCAAGACCATCCGCAACACCCCGATCGCCTTCATCGGCGCCATCCTGAAAGCTACTCCGAATATCGTGGCCCCGGCCGGTGTTGCCGGTCTGACCTTCCTCGACGAAGCAACCGCCATCAACAGCTACATCCCGGAACTGCAGGCCAAAGGGGTGAAGGCGATAGTTGCGGTCATTCATCAGGGGGCTGCCGATGTCGATGCCATTGTCGCCAAGCTTGACGCTGAGATCGACGTGGTCATCTCCGGCCACAGCCATATCAGCACCAATAAACTGGTCAAGAACGGCGGAGGCAAGGATGTCCTGGTAACCCAGGCCTATTCGGCAGGTACCGCCTATGCCGACATAACCATTGAAATAAACCCGTTCAGCAAGGATATCGTCACCAAATCCGCCAGCATCGTCACCACCTTCGGTGACGTTGCCCCGGGCAATGCCCCTGACGCAGCCGTTACTGCCATGGTGGCCGCTGCCGATGCCAAAGTGGCACCGATGGTCAACGTGCCGGTCGGTAGTATCTCAGCATCGATTACCCGCACACAGAACGCGGCAGGCGAATCAGCACTTGGCGATCTGATTGCCGATGCCCAGCGCGCCTACGAGGGGACCGAATTTGCGTTCATGAATCCTGGCGGCATCCGAGCCGACCTCGCCTACAACGCCGCTAAAAGCGGCACAGTAACCTGGGGCGACCTGTTCACGGTGCAGCCGTTCGGCAACCAGATGGTCCGGATGAACATGACCGGGCAGCAGATCTACGACCTCCTTGCTCAGCAGTGGAGTACCCCGACCTACGTGAAAATGCTTCAGATCTCAGGCCTTACCTACTCCTGGGCACTGGATACGACGACCAATAAAGGGGTTATAATCGAAGTACTGAAAAACGGCATCCTGCTCGACAAGTCTGCGACCTACTCCGTGACCACCAACAATTTCCTCGCCGGCGGTGGCGACGGTTTCACCGTATTCAAGAGCGGGCTGAACCCGGTCATTGACGCTGCCGACATCGATGTGCTTGTTGCCTACATCAAGGGGCTGAACCAGCCGTTCAGCGCCACCATCGACGGCCGGGTCACCAAAGTTCTCCCGACCGCCTCTCCAGCTGCAACGGCGAGTTTTGCACTGTTCAGCGATCCGCACCTGTATGATGCCGCAACCCTGGGGACCGCCACCCCTGAATTCGCCATGTACCTGGCGCAGGACCGGAAGATGATCGCGGACAGCAGCGAGATCCTGAATAGTGTCGTTGCCGATCTCGTAACCCAACCGCTCAATTTCGTTTTGGTCCCCGGCGACCTGACCAAGGACGGCGAACTGGTGAATCATCAACTTTTCGCCGCCAAACTGGGTGAACTGAAAAACAGCGGCAAGAAGGTTTTTGTCGTTCCCGGCAACCACGACATCAACAATCCCCATGCCATGAGCTTCCTCAACTCGCCGCCTACACCGATAGCCACTGTCACTCCGGCAGAGTTTGCCGGGATCTACGGCGATTTCGGTTACAACACCGCTCTGTACCGTGATCCAAATTCCCTCAGTTATATCGCCGAGCCGGTGCCGGGCGTCTGGCTCTTCGCCCTTGATTCAGCACAGTACGCCAACAATCTGACCAACGGTACCTCTACAACTGCAGGATTGCTCTCTGCAGCAACTCAGTCCTGGCTCGTCGATCACCTGGCAGCAGCCAAGGCCCTGGGGAAGAAGGTCATCGGCATGGAGCACCACGGCATTGTGGAACACTTCATGGGGCAAAGCGCTCAGTTCCCCGAGTATCTCCTGACCGATTACCAGAATATCGGCAAGAAACTTTCCGACAGCGGTCTGAACGTCATGTTCACCGGTCACTACCATGCCAACGACGTTACATTGAAAGACTTCACCACCTCGGTGCTGCATGACGTGGAGACCGGCTCGCTGGTGACTTCGCCGTCGCCGTACCGGATCGTAAACTTCGACGTCACGAACAAGAAATTGGATATCCAGACCTCCCACGTTGCCAGCACCATCTCGCACCCGACCGATTTTGCTGCCTATGCCAATGATTTCCTGCAGACCGGCATGAACGGGATCGTCGGGTACCAGCTCTCTAATCCGCCGTACAACCTGTCCGGGCCGACCCTTTCCTACATCACGGGCCTGGTTGTACCGGCCTTCCTGGCCCACTACGCCGGCGACGAGACACCGCGCGCAACTACAGTTTCGACCTATATGGGGATGATGGGAAGCCCCGATCCGGTAACCAGGGGGCTCGGCCAGTCGCTCTATGGCCTCTGGACCGACCTGGCGCCGGGTGACAACAACGTGACCTTAACCATCGGGGTCAAATAAGAGCATAACAAAAACAGGCATAAAACTGCCCGGCCCGGAGCTGAAACTCCAGGCCGGGCTTATTAATGAAGAATAATTGTATTGATTTTAATGTTGCAATTATTTAATTTTCTGCATGCACTTGCCCACCAGACCCTTACGAGATTCCCTTTTCACCCATCTCCGGAAACCGATTGTCCATATCATCATCCTCTCCCTGCTGGCGCTGCTCATCTACTCCAACAGCTTCCGGGTACCGTTCGTCTTTGATGACGAAACGTCGATTACCGATAATCCTGTCATCCGCTCATTGTCAAACTTCCTGCCAGGCGGCAATGGGTATGACTATCACCCGCGCCGTGTTGTCGGCTATTTCACCCTGGCTCTCAACTACTATTTCGGCAGCCTAAACGTCTTTGGCTACCACATGGTCAATCTTGCGGTGCACATCGCCAATGCCCTGCTGGTCTACAGCATGGTCAGGCTGACCTTTCGGACACCCTTTCTGAACCGGTCGGTTCTTGCTCCCCGGAGCGGCTTTCTAGCACTGGCCACAGCGCTTCTTTTCGTTGCCCACCCGGTCCAGACCCAGGCGGTTACATACATCGTGCAACGGCTAACGTCGCTGGCGACCCTCTTTTACCTGGCTGCATTGGTCTTGCACGTCCGCTGGCGACTTGCCAGAGAAGCAGGTGAGCCTTTTTTTTCAAGCAAGGTACTTCCGGCCTTTCTACTCTCCCTTACAGCGGCCCTGCTGGCGATGAAGACCAAAGAGATAGCCTTCACCCTTCCATTCGTCGTCCTGATGTATGAACTCAGCTTTTTCGGCCTACCTGACCTTCGCCGCCTTGCTTCTCTGGCGCTGATGCTTCTGACTGTCGCGATCATTCCCCTCAGCATGATCAGCATCGACAAACCGTTGGGTGAACTTCTCTCCGATGTGAGCAAGACAACCATCGTAGAGTCTGCATTAACTCGATGGGAGTACCTCTGTACCCAGTTCAGGGTGATCGTCACCTATCTTCGCCTTCTCTTACTGCCGATCAGACAGAATCTTGACTACGACTACCCGGTCAGCCACTCCCTGTTCGATTCGCAAACGATCCTTTCACTTCTTCTGCTGATGACCCTCTTTGCAGTAGCGGTGATTCTCTGGCGGCGCTCCGGCAGAAGCAGTGATAGCTGTACACGACTTGCAGCATTCGGCATATTCTGGTTCTTCATCACCCTGATGGTAGAGTCAACTGTTATCCCCATAGCCGATCTGATTTTCGAGCACAGGATATATCTTCCGTCAATTGGTTTTGTTACCGCCCTGGTCATTCTGATTACAGTTGGAGTTGAAAAATTGAGATCTCGCTTCCCTGCAGTGGTGCGAGTGCAGGCACCGCTGCTGATAGTGACTCTGCTTTTGCTGTCCGGTAGCACCTATGCCAGGAATATTGTCTGGCAGGACAGCATATCGCTCTGGAGGGATACGGTTGCCAAGTCTCCGAGAAAAGCACGCCCGCTCAATAACCTTGGAACTGAATTATTGGACGAAACGGGGAGATATGAAGAAGCAATGAAACTCTTTGAGCAGTCTCATAGTATACGGCCGGATGCGGATGTGCACCACAATCTTGGACTTGCTCACGCTGGTAAAGGAAACCTTGAGGTCGCGATCAAGGAGTACCGGGAATCTTTGCGGCTGAATCCCAATTCTTCCAAAACATACAGCAATCTTGGAATTGCATTTGTCGGTAAAGGGGATATTGATGCCGCGATTGAACACTACCAGGAGGCGCTCCGGTTAAATCCAAGTAACGCAGAAGCGTACAGCAATCTGGGAGTTGCTCTTGTGGGTAAAAATGATACCAACGAAGCTATCAAGAAATTTCAGGAGGCTCTGCGACTGAAGCCGGAGTATCTGGATGCGCATAACAATCTCGGGCTTGCGCTCGCCAGTAAAGGGGAACTGGATGCCGCGATCAACAAATTTCAGGAGTCGTTGCGACTGGATCCTGATTACGCGAATACGCATAAGTATATGGCTTTTGTAATGGATTATAAGAGGAAGCAATGTGCAGCCAGATAATACGCTGCTATATACTCTGCTGGAGCCACATTAACACCACAAGAGACTCAATCGCACCAGGTAAACAGTCTTCGACATCTTTCCACAACGCTGCACAAATATTAATCTTCAATAATTGTCATATGTAACCATACTGTTGCGTTTACTTCACACAGTTTCAACCATTTCATTGTATAGTGCAAAAATTATAGATTGTTTTTTGGAATCCACTTCGGGAACTTTGCTGCCCTTTAACCAGGCCCCAGAAAGCCCGCTGCAGAGGAATCTTTGCGGCGGGCTTTTCTGTTTTCATAACGTACAACAGTTAACGCCAAACCCGTTGCTAGGCGGGGACGGAAAACCACATGGATAGCCGGGTAGCTTTTATCGATTTGCCTTCGATTACTCCATCTCACAAAACGATGCCGATGCAGATGACACTGTTACAGCTACAAGTCAACGCCCTTCACATACTGCCAAGGCCATAGACCAATGGGGCGCACAACATTCAGATGAAAAGGCCAGGACAGGGTATGTACCCTGGTCCGGGTTATATACAAAGGACGGTCACAATGAAAACTGCTGTATCACGTAACTGCAAAGCTCGCATATGTATCCTTCTGATGACCTTGATTATCCTGGCTGCCACTATTCCCTCTCATGCTTATTACTATGCCGGCGGCGACTGGGGCGGCAGGGATCTGTTATTGATGAATGGCGACTCATTGTCGGGTGATTTCACTAATGTCGGTCAATTTCACATTCCAGTTGGAACAGTAACTAATGGGAGTAATGACAATCTTGTCGTAAATGCCAGCAGAGTTCTTATTGACGGTACTCTTCGCGACTTAGCTGTTCCGGGTTACGATTTAAAGTTCTTCTCACAAACAGAACTAATCTTGAACGGTTCAATATGTTCATGGAGAAGTATCCTCATATCAGCTAATTCTCTGATTGTTAACGGAAATATTTCAGCACTTGATGGCACAGCTACTTTCCCGGCTCAACCAGGTGAGTTGAGACCAATTGATTCTCCTATTATTTCTGGAGGAGGGAGTATTTCGATTGTCCCCACCCCGATCCCGGCTGCAACCTGGCTTCTCGGCTCCGGCTTGCTTGGGTTGGTTGGGATCAGGAGAAAACAGCAGAAATAAGATTTCAGCGTAGAATCAATCCCCGCCAACAATTACTAAGGCCATGTTGCCATTGGGGATAAAGGCTTACAGCCGAATACAACCCGGACCGGGGTTTCTACTCTGGTCCGGGTTTGTTGTTTTACGGATACATTGATATTTATCACGCCTGTAACGCAACTGGACATAAAGAGCAAGCATTTAAAGACGTTCGTCTCTTAGTGTTTTTTTGTCCGTTGCAAGATTGTTGCGTCTCATTCACACAGATTCAACCTTTGCGATGTAGAGTTCCTATAATTGAATAGACTGAATATCGGAATCCATTTCGGGAACTTTGCCGACCTTTAATAGAGGCCCCGGAAAGCCCGCTGCAAAAGGAACCTTTGCAGCGGGCTTTTCTGTTTTCAGTCCACTTATGTCAAAGCCAAACCTGCCGCAAGGCAGAGACGGAAAGCCACGGGTCCCACAGGGAGAGCCGGGTTGCCTTTACCGACCAGCACCCGGCTCTTAAGCGCCGTTTTAGATGATTCGTATTACTGGCAAATTCATGAATGTCAGTGTATTTCAAGGGAGAAAAGGAGAGGAAAGATGAAAAAGATTATTGTGGCAATGTGTGCAACCCTGCTGCTGGCGGCAGGAACGGCAAACGCGGAACTCTACATCAACCAGATCTACGGCGGCGGCGGAGCTACAGTTGCAGCTCCTCTTTACAGCAATGACTGGGTCCAGTTATACAATGACGGGACCACGGCGATAAACCTGAGCGGCTACAGCCTTCAGTATGCATCTGCCGCAAACTCGACGGTTTTCAGTGCGGGGAATACTCACTTTCTATCAGGAACCATCGGAGCCAACAGCTATTTCCTGATCCAGGAAGGGCGCGGAACCGGCCTGGCCGGCACCGCAGCAGACCCGGCGTATAACCTGACTCTCGGGACGTTCGCCGGCCTCAACCTCTCCGCTACGGCAGGCAAGCTCGGCCTCTTCAACACAACGGCAACCGGCGCCAGCACAATTGCAACTTCGGCTAACCTGGTTGACCTCGTCGGCTACGGCACATCAGCCAACTTCAGTCTGTATCCCAAGATGACAGCTAACACGAGCACAACCACTGCTGCTATCCGAACTACTGACCTTCAAGGCAATACTATCTTCGTTGCCGGCACACCGAATCCCGTTCCCACCCCGATCCCTGCCGCCGCATGGCTGCTCGGCTCCGGTCTGCTCGGCCTGGTGGGAATAAAAAGAAAGCAGAAATAAACAGAGTTTCAGCGCCAAGTCAATGCCCGCCACATAGTGCCAAGGCCATTGAGCCAGTGGGTTCACGACTTTCAGCTGAAAAGGCCCGGACCGGGGTTTCGACTCCGTCCGGGCGTAAATTTAACCGCTCTTATCCAGAAAAAGGATCATCGCCATGAAAAAAGCCATAATCGCGCTGGTTGCAGTCTCAGCTGCCGTAGTAGCCATCCGTCGCATCAACCGGATAACACCGGAGCCGCGTATTCCACAATATTACGGCCCAAGGAGTTAATCATGACTGAGCTTAACAATAGATCAGAGCGAGCACTTAGTTCCCTGCTACGCCTGACCGCATTCATGCTGGTCATGGCTTTCACCTGTCCGGCCTTTGCGGCTGTCCTGGCCGGCTGGGACATGAGTGTGGCAACAGGCTACGGCGCCTCGCCGATGGCCGCCACGATCAGTGACGCTGGTGTCACCGTCGGCGGATTGACCCGTGGTTCAGGAGTGGTCACAACCGGCACAGCCGCAGCTCGGGCATGGGGAGGCGTTGCCTGGTCCGGCGCAAATGCAGCTGCCGCCGCAACAGCCAACCAGACTGCAACGTTTACGATTACCCCGAAATCGGGCAACAAAGTTTCCTTCAGCTCCATAGCAAAATTCGATTACCGGCGTTCATCAACCGGACCTGCAAACGGTACGCTCCAGTACCAGATCGGAGCTGGAGCATTTACTGACATCGCGGCACTCAGTTACACGGCCACCGCATCCACCGGCGGTTCCCTCGCAGCCATCAACCTCACCGGCATCCCCGCATTACAGGATGTTCCAGCAGGCACAACCGTTACCTTCCGCATTGTCAACTATGGTGGAGGAGCTACTGGTACTTGGTACATCTACGATAAGGCTGCCACCACTGCCAACGATTTCGAGATCCAGGGGACCGTGGGGATTGACACCGGAGTTCAGAACTACACACTGACAACTAACACCGCCGGTAACGGCGGCGGCAGTATTACAGGCGTTGCCAATCCGTATGCATCAGGCAGCACAGCCACTATTACAGCCTTACCGAGCAGCAACTCAACTTTTACCGGCTGGAGCGGCTGCTCGACTGCAACCACACCGACCATCTCTCTGACCATGAACAGCAGCACGACCTGCACGGCGAACTTCACCGCAACCGCGGCAGGCCTTACTATTTTCCATGTTAACGACACCCATGCCCGGCTGACGCCGCACAAGATGATAGTTCCGGCACATGGCGCCACAAACGGGCTATTTGAAGATGTGGGAGGCGCAGCTTTTCTTGCTGGTAAGATGCTGCAGCTGACCGCAGCCCAGCCAAACTCGCTGGTCATAGACGCCGGTGATATCTCCGAAGGCAACCCGATCGGCGACATGAACGGCAACGGCAGCATGACCGGGTTCTACAACCTGCTCTCCAACAAACTGATTACTCAGCGTGGCCGTGGCATGGATGCAGTTGTAGTCGGCAACCACGACGTCCGATTCGGCAGCTACGTTTCAAATCTCACTGCGCTCAAAGCCGCCGGAGTGCCGGTGCTCTCGGTCAACGTCCGAAACGCCACAACTCATCAACCATATTTTGCCCCTTACAACATCGTTACCCTCAACAACGGCAAAAAGGTCGGCATCATCGGCTACACCAACGATGCCGCCGATGTGGGGCCCGAACTTACCAGTACCCTGGAAGTCGTTAAGTGCGGCTGGAGCGGCAGCGCTGTCTGCAACATCAGCGACTACGTAAATGAATTACGCAATGCTCCCAATAATGTTGACATTGTCGTACTGGCAGCCCATATCGGCCAGAGCTTTCTGGTCGATCCAACCGCACCGCTTCTGGCAGACAACGGAGTTGCGAAGCTGCCTGAAGTTGTGGTCACCGGCCACTGGCACACCATTGCCGAAACCGTGTGGCAGCCGGAAATGCTTAACTACAAGACAATATTCACCGAGGCCGGCAGCTACATGAAATATATCGGCGAACTGCAGCTGACTGATACCGGTAGCTATTTCAGCTCCACCAACCACGTAATCCGCAATGCCGAGATCACCCCGGACCCTGATGTTCAGACATACGTCAACACCTTGATTTCCACTTACAATGCAGCAAATCCCGGTCTCCCTGTCGATGAAGTTATCGGTTACACTGCGGACAGCCTGTTGCTCGACAACGAGATGAAATGGTGGTCCTCCAATGAGTACCCCTGGAGCGGCAACAATACTGCAGGCCAGTGGATCTGCGACTCCATGCGCTGGAAGGCTGCGCAGCTCTTCGGCTCATGCGATCTGGCAATTGAAACAGGCGGCGGCGTCCGGGCCGACATTCCAGCCGGGCCGGTCACGTATCTGCAGATCTACGAGACCTTCCCCTGGAACGACGACACATTCCATCGTATCAACATGACCGGCAAGGAGATCGTCAGCTTCCTCAAGGAAACCAACATGAACGCCGGTTTCTCCAGCGCCCTGGACGTAACCGCCTATGACGGCTCGCCGACCAGTGTTCTGTTCAATGGTGCGCCGATTGATCTGAATCACACCTACACCGTGGCGATCAACAACTACATGTACGCCCATCCACCTGCAGGCTGGGTCTGGTCGGACAAAGCTCCGCTCACCTCCCCGATTCTCTGTCGAGACGGAATCGTTGACTTCATGCGCCAGTTTACGATCAAAAATCCTTATAATGTCGGCGGTCCGCGCTATCACCTGAACACCGAGTTCTCCGGCGGGTTCCGCGCCGTTGTCACCATGATGAACGACAACGATACCAAGTCGAACTTCGAAGACGCCTTTATCCGCTTTCTGAGCGCCACTCCGGAGACACTTGCGCGCCGCGGCTCCCCGCAGGTCCCGGCAGACCTGGTCAATGCAGACGGAAGCATCAATCCCAAGCACCACCTGGCTGAACATGAACTCTACCGGAGCTTCCTCGGGTTCAAGGCCGGTGTCCTCAAGCCGGGCGACATTGTCGAGACATGGGGAAAAAGCAGCTTTTATGGTGGCAATCCGGAGTTTGTCGATCAGGAGGGGGTTCAGTCAGACGGTGTTGAGTTCAAGATCGTCGGTCACGACACAAGCCTGGCCAAACCGTCCTTCATGTCGTCCATAAAATCTTTTTGGGATGATTTTCATAAGAATCACTATGTCGAGTTCCTGGCCCGGAAAGCCGGCCCCAGCTCAGTCACTGATCAAAACGGACAGACTATAACTATTATGGATGCAACCGGCTATGTCGCAAAGACCCTGCCAGGTTCTATCGGCGATACGCTGCTGGTTTCGGGCGTACCGACCATGGAGAATTTCGGGATGCGGTTTCGTTGTGACAACGTTACGGTAACCACCGCAGCCCTCCCACCAGTCACCGTTGTTTCCTCCCGTGTCGATGCAACACCGGTCGGAGTAACTTCCTCACCGCTCACTTTGACGGCAACTACTTCATTATTTGATGGAACATATTACCTCGCACCGGTTGCAGACGCCCAGGTTGCCAGCGGCAACCCAACCACCAATTACGGCACCGGCACCAACCTCTATGTCCAGAGCGCCGCAAGCGGCTACGGCAACGAGCGGAGCTGGTTGAAGTTTGATCTTTCAGCAATCCCCAGCACCGCAACCATCACCGGCGCAAATCTCCAGCTCTGGAATTTCAAGGCAACCGGCGCGGCCATGGCGGCTGAATTGCGTGGCGGCACTGATGACACATGGACAGAGACCGGTATAAACTGGAGCAACCAACCCGCCTACGGTGCGGCTATTGTCACCCAGACCCTTGATCCCGCTGCTGCCAACAGTTGGTACAACTGGAATGTCAGCACTTTTATTCAGAGCAAATGGGGCGGCAACAAACTTGTTTCACTTGTTGTAAAACCGGTAACCGAAGGCTCGACCGACGCCACGCCGCCGAGCTATGCCTTTGATGCCAAGGAGTACGGCAGCAATGGACCGATGTTGCAGGTACAAACCCAAGTCTCCGCAGCAACCGTCTCCAGGGTGGATTTCTACTACCGTTATTCAGCCGATAACGTATCCTGGGGACCCTGGACCCTTTCTTCGTCCAGTATGACGGCACCATTTACTGCATCGTTTGCCTACCCCCAGGGCACGGGCTACTATGAGTTCTACAGCCTTGCAACCGACAGCAACAGCAACGTGGAAACAGCCCCGGTTGCCGCACAGAGCGCAACTCACTACTCTGCCACACCACCCTATACAACAGAAGCAATTGTGGCTCTCGGCAGCCTGACGGCAACATTCAACGGAGCAGCCAAACCGGTCACCGTCTCCACGATACCACCAGGACTTGCCGCCAGTGTAACCTACAACGGCAGCAGCACCGTACCGGTCAACGCCGGGACCTACACGGTTTCAACAACCGTGACACAGGCCGGGTATACCGGCTCGGCGGTCGGCACGCTGACTATCGGGAAAGCATCAGCCACAGTCAACCTCCCCAACTATAGCTTCACCTATGACAACACCGCCAAATCGGTAACGGCTTCAACTACTCCGTCAGGATTGGCAGTTTCCTATACGTATAATGGATTTTCTACCCCACCCACTTCTGCCGGCACCTACACGGTTCATGCAATAGTCAACAACCTGAACTACCAGGGTAATGCAACCGGCTCACTTATAATCGCACCGGCAACAGCCTCTGTCACTCTTGGCAACCTGAACGCCACCTTTGACGGGTTGCCCAAGAGCGCAACAGTCACCTCTAATCCGGCAGGTCTTGCCATGACGGTTACCTATGACGGATCTGCAACAGCTCCAACCAATGCCGGAACCTACACAGTAATGGCAACGGTCACTGACTCCAATTACCAGGGTAGCGCCAGCGGAACCCTGACCATCACCGACGCAACCGCAGCAGCACCAGTTCCGGCACTTGGGCCGATCGGCCTGTTCGGAGCGGCTGCCTTACTGGGTGCTGCTTCAATGCGGAGAAGATCGAAAAAGCGTTGAATTTGACTGAGAGAAGTTGTTAAGCAGTCCCCCGGCCCGAAGTTTCAACTTCGGGCCGGGATTTTGTCAGGGGTATTTAGCGATACGCATTGGAATACTAAGAAGATTTGCTTCGTCCGGTACGATGCTCGTAGTGTTTCAATATGACGAACGTGATCCAGGCAATCAGAAACAGGCCGAACGTAAATATGGCGTATGATATCGGCCAGGGGATATCCTTGGTCATCATGGAAAACTCTGACATGCCGCCGATGCCGGCCACCACGTTGAGAGGCATGAATATTACGCTGAGTATGGTCAATCGGTAGATCACCCGGTTCTGGTTCACGTTGACAAAGCCAACGATCGCAGCCATCAGGAAGTTTATCTTGTCGAACAGAAATGCAGTATGTCCGTCAAGCGATTCAATATCGCGCATTATCTGCTGGGCATCTTCAAGCTGCAACGCCGTCAGAAGTTTTCGGCGGATAAGAAAGGTCAATGCTCGTCGGGTATCGAGCACATTTCGGCGAATGCGGCCATTAAGGTCTTCCTGCTCGGCAATCTCCGACAGGGCCTTGGCCGCTTCCGCATCGGTCATTGTCTCGTTGAGAACCTGTTTCCCAACTTCACCGAGCTCAGTATATATATCTTCGAGAGAATCCGCCGAATACTCCGCATCAGCGGCATACAGGTCGAGGAGCATATCCGTGCCGTCAGTAACGTAACCTTTCTGCGTGCGTGCCCGCAGTCTCTGCAGACGGAAAACAGGGAGCTCTTCACTCCGGACGGAAAAAAGGATATCCTCATGAAGAATAAAAGCGACCGCAATGTTACGGGAATCACCCTCTCGATCGAGAAGAAAATCGGAATGGAGATGTATCTCGCCGTTATCTTCCACATAGAACCGGGCGCTGGATTCAAGATCGGTAAGATCCTCAGGATCGGGGATCTCCAGGCCGAAATAGTGCCCGAGCCATTCCCTGTCAGCTTTTGTCGGACCAACCAGGTCAACCCATATCGGTTTGATCCGGTCAAGATCTTCATTGGAGTTGATCGCGATCTGCTGCAAGCGACCATCGGCAAGCTCGAATGCGTTCAGACTGAGGGAGCGGTGCTGTTCGGCGAGAATTTCCCTGAGACTGACAACGACATCATCAAGGACATCGTCCGAAAGTTTTTCAGGAACCTGCCCCCAGACCAGCAACGCATCTTCAAGAGAAAGGGCTTCAAGAATTCTGGCCACTTCCCGCGGTTCAAGGCGAGACAACAACGTCCGTAACTCTCCCAGATGCTGTTTGTGCACCAGCGATTCTACCAGTTCATGCCGCGGCATTGCCTGCTTCAGGAGCATTCCTTCGATAATTTTCTGCTTTTCAAGCAGCTCTTTCACGGCGTGAAGTGACAAGACCTACCCCTCGCAGCCTGTCATACTGAATCAGGCAGTAATAATATTACCTGCAGTAGTAACATCGTACTGGAACCATCGTCAACAACTATGGAGTATCCGAGCAGATCCCCGGCACAAAGATTGACTTCGGCCGGGGATAATTGTGGGGGGTTCAAGGATAATACTAGCGACAGATCAGGAGACTTAGTGAGATATTTCAGCGGCTGCTGCCGCTTCTTGCAACTGAGCTGCCTCACGCGCCTGCTGAACAGCTTCAAGTTCCTTGAGCCGTTCGCCGAGCCAGTGATGGAAGGATCGACCACTTTCGTAGTTCATGACGATACCCGACTCCACAGCCCTATACAGCGTCTGCTTGAAGTCATTGGGCACTTCGTCGATCTCAGGGCCGATGGACCCTGCGGGAGTAACTTCATGGGTTATGGAAACCGGTACACCTGGACGCTCCAGGTAGAAGTGAACCACAATCTCGCCACGCGGGGAGACCCCCCCATGTGCTCCGTTCACATAGACCGGGTTGTAATCCTCGGCAAACAGGTACTTGAAAACAATCTTCGGCTTTTCCATCTATATTCTCCTTTTCTTGAACCGGGGCCATCCTTGGATCCCCGGCAAAAATCCCCCATTCCTGGAATGCGGGGTTACTTACAGTGAATGATTCTGGCAGATCTCTATTTCACCCATATTGCAGTCAGGTAACGATTTGCAACAAACGGCCGTAAAGTTTTGCTGAAATTGAAAGCCTGTAGTTTGTTGCATAATCGGTACATGGCAGTAATTCGATTGTCAAAATGATGTGATACCCTGATCACACGAATATCATTGCATGGACGCCTTGCATATCACCCTCCACGTGAGGTTGTGCAAAAGCCCCTACAGGAGAATACTATTATGAGCGAAGCAGTGAACCTGCTCACACTTACCCTTGCGGTGATGGATGACCTCCAGCAGGCCTTTCTGAAGTGCGAACAGAAGAGCGTTGAAGCCCGCATTCTGTCAGCTATCGCCTCGGTCAGGATGCTCCATGACAATCTTGCTGAATCGGAATTCTCATACCCTGACTGTGATCGGGAAGAACTTCGCTGTGCCTGAAATCATACTATTGAGCCGTCACAGACGGTATCAGCCCGCGTCCGGCCATGCAAACCCCTGAGGAGGCTACTTCATCACCGTTTGGGCCTCGATTGACCTTTGAGGGGTATCCATCCGCACTCCGCTTCGCTCTGCTCTGCACAATGCTACTGCTTGCAGCGCTCTGGCTGGAGCCTTACCTCGCGCCACTCTGCCGCGCCACCGCAGTACAGTTGAATGCACTTCTTGGCCTCGCCGGACTTTCACCCCACGTACAGGGGGATTTGGTAACTCTTTCGGGGTTTACCGTTCGGATAGTCCCTGAATGCACCCCTCTTTACGCCTCGCTGCTGTATGGCGCATTCGTTATGGCACAGCCCGCAACTTGGAGTCGCACCCTGGCCGGACTGACAGTGGGTACACTGGTTATCACCTCTTTTAATCTCATCCGGATTGCCATTGTTACCGTTGCTGGTCCTGCTGTCTCTCCCCTTATGTTCGATATCCTTCATGTCTATTTTGGTCAGGTCGCCATGCTGATGCTTGTGGTGGCAGCCGCCCTGGTCTGGTTGAGATGTAGTGCCGGTGGGCCACCTCCGTTTACGTTTCTGCTGCGGGCAGGCATTATCGCCTCGGCGTTATTCATCCCATGGATTGCTTTCAACCGCTCTTATGTAGCGTTTCTCGACAATCTGGTCTCGGCACTATTCTCTCTGTTGTACCCCGGCTACCAGCTTCTGACGCCCCGTCCCTTCCCCATCTACAATCACACATTTGCGGTACCGCTGTTTCTGGCACTTCTCCTGGCAAGTCGCAACAACTGGAGATGGAGCCGGCTTCCGGCGATAGCAGGCGGAGTCTGCGTCATTGCCTGCTGGCACACCCTTTTCCGGGTCAGCCATGTTGTTTGGACCGCCCTAGATATGGCGGAAATAATGCCGCTCCATCAAGGTATCTATCTATTGGGTCAATTCCTTCTGCCGTTCCTGCTATGCCTCCTTCTGTACAGTCGCTCGTACCGTCAGGAGAACTTCTGATGTACTCTCTACTCAACGACGGTTGACCGATTGGTGGGATATCATATATGCCTTCTTTCCATCTGCATCCCGAACCAGAGCAGCAGGTCAAGAATGGCGAATGTTACGGCATGCACCGAATAGCGGGTGGGTGGGTACTTTGGGTTTGCATGCGGGGTGTGTGCGCCGTTGTCGCTGGTGATCTTGTAAATCATCTCGGCAAAGCGGTCGATGATCTTGTAGCGCTCAACCTGTCCGGTTTCTGCAAGATGCTTGTAGGCACCAACGATATTCAGTTCTCCTGCAACGAAACGTTTCGGCATCATCTCTTCATCGGCCCGGTTCAGAGCCAGATAGATCTTTTCCTGCAGACGCCTCAGGCAACCGAGACTGTTCTTGATAACAGTGAAATCAGCGGTATCGATCTCTTTCAGACAGGTTATCAGCTCCTGTTCGGCCTCTTTATCGAGAAAACGATCGATGACCGCAAACACATCCGGATAGGCGAGACGCACCTTGACCCACTCCAGTTTTCCCGCCTCTGCCAGCAGGAACGCGATCATCGTCATTTCATCGTGACCTTTTGAATAGACCCGCAGCGTCCCTTCATACAACTCTTTCAGATTGCTGTACTGGTCAGTCTCGCCGGTAAGTACGACCAGCGGCAGATGGGAGGCCTTCTCGCCGAAATATTTAATGGCAGCCGTAATAAAGCTGTTGTCGGGGACCTCCTGCCGCCGGCTCTTCATGCATTTTACATCCAGAATGATCCCGACGATTGTCCCACCTTCCTCCCCTTCGAAAAGCTCCTTCCCTTCTTCAAGGCTTCCGGCGTGCCGCAACAGGATATTGAACCGTTGAACATCCCGGTAGAGAGCCTCTACGTAGGGAAGCGAGTCGTCGATGATCAGCATCGTAAGCGGTACTGCAGTTGCTGCGGCCATCAGATTCCCCCTTTGGGAAGTGTTATTCTGAAATGGAGAGGATGTTCATCGCGGATAATCTCGAAAGAGCCGTTATGCGCTTCTATCACCTTCCCGACCCAGGCACCCCCCAGACCCTCACCGGGGCTGTCACCGCTTTTTCCTCCAAAGGCCATGAAATCCCTTTCAGTAAGGTTTTCCGGGAAACGGCGGCCATTATTCGTATAGTCGATGACGACGCTTCTGCGTCGTTCGCTGATGCGGAAGAGCAGTTGAGCATCTTTTGGGTTTACTGGAAATCCGTGTATCTCGGCATTGCGAATGAGATTGTTAAGGGCTTCGATGAATGAATGGCGGTGCAGTCGCACCGGTATGGCTCTGTCACACTGCACGACTATTGAGAATTTCGTGGCATAGAGCGGGACGATCTCTAGTCGGAACAACCGACATATGTCGATTTCGAGAAAATCATCCCGACTGATTTCATGGGCAACCAGTTCACGGGCGGTTTCTAAAATATCGTTGATATGGGTCAGGCTGGTCAAGGCATTCGACAGTGCTTCACCAACGGTTTCAAGGGTTCCGTCGAGTCTTTTGGCAAGCGGTTCTTCCAGCATATTTTTCGATTCGAGAAATGAAATAATTGCCGATATGGGAGATTTCGCCATCTGGATATTCGGCTTCACGTTGTGATTCAGGTGCCTCAGGATATTATACTCGGCGTCATGTTTCTCTTCGACCAGCTTGCGATTGACCCTGTGCGACAGAAACACCACCGCCGCGTCGAGCGTTATGGCGACAGTTACACCGATGACAATCAGCAGGGATATGATGAGAGTTCCACAGCTCGTAAACAGGTAATAGGTAACCGGGATCAGCAGCACTCCGAGAGTCGCGGTAGCACCGATTCTTTTTGCCGGCGTGCTCAGATACGTCCAGATATATGCGCAGAGTACCAGTACGCCGAGATCCATGGAGAGGCTTGTCAGAGAGGGGGTAAAGGATGGCCTGTTGAGCAGAATGGAGAAATGCATGCTGAAGAGAAGCTTGATCAGGTTTAAGAGAACCCAGTGAAGTAAGTTGGTCTGCAGCAGGAAGTAGACAAACAGGGCAATCGCCATGCAGATCATTATATTTGAGGTAAAGAGTTTTCTGTTTGGCAGGAACATTTTCAATAGTTGATCCGTGATTCATTCGGGAAGGGAGTAGAAGCCTGTGGGAAAGTACTCTTCTACCCTACCCAATCATGGTTACGATTATGTGGCAGTTGGATAAATGTTGTGTGAATCATGATCAATATTGTTGCGTAATCGCTACCTGACGTTAATTCAGTTGTCAAAATGAAGTGATAGGATGACGGTAACGAGACTACTACATCAATAAACCTAAGGAGCAGTTCCTCATGACCAACAACAGCCCAACCTGTATCGATTGCCGCTGCAAGGCTGTCAGCCACAAAACCGAGCGCCACGGCCGCCACCTGACCATGAAAGAGATCAACTTTTCCTGCGGAGCTCGCCAGAAAGAGACCTTCACCACTAACGGTAATGTCGGTAAGGTCGAATTCATCGGCTGTGACTGCGCAGCCTGATACAGGAGAAAGAGTTTATGAAAAAAGGCTATCTCTGCCCGGACTGCGGCAACAGGGAGACAGGCAGGCTTGAGATCATCTCCAGTGACCGCCCGTCGCTCTCGGTCCTGATGGCACCGCAGAAGCTCCTCAGGAGGCCGGATATCTGGATTTCATGCACGAATTGCGGCTGGCTTGCAGACGTGGATATATTCCGCGCCAGGAAGACATGGAAATCTTGTGAAGCCCATTAAAAGCAACCAGACGTCTTATCAACTGTATAAACCATGGATGTAACCAACATTTTACAGAAAAGTCACACCAAAGAAACATTACAAACTGTAATATCCCCTCAAGGTTTATATTTTTAGAGTAACTAAAAGGGGAGATTGATCATGAAGAGAGTAGTATTGGCAGTCCTGATGTTGATGAGCCTTTCGGCTATCCAGGCAAGTGCAGAAGACGATAACCGCTGTGGGGAGGTTCTTCCGCATGGTCTGAAATTTACCCACGACTGCATGTCGATCAAAAGCGAACATCATATCAACTTCTACCGTGACTTTGCAGCTATCAACGCTGACGGTACGATCAACTCGGTAACCGAAATCCCTGCCGGAACCAACGCCAAATGGGAAACAGATCCTGCAACCGGCCAGCTCGCCTGGGAACTCAAGAAGGGGATACCGCGGGTCATCAATTATCTCAGCTACACAGGGAACTACGGCATGGTTCCCAGAACCGTGGGCGGAGACGGCGATCCCCTGGACGTGCTGGTTATCGGAGGCCATCAGCTTCGCGGTTCGGTTGCCCCTGTAAAACTTGTCGGAGTTCTCAAACTGGATGAAAAAGGAAATCGTGACGACAAACTGATTGCCGTGCTCCCCGGCTCTCCCCTGGATGTGCCTGGAATCAACAACATAAGCGAACTTGATGCCAAGTACTTCCCCGGGATCAAGAGCATCATAGAGACCTGGTTCACGAGCTACAAAGGGCCTGGCGCAATGATTTCCCTCGGATTTGAAGATTATGACGGCGCAAAGGCAATTCTTGATGCGGCAGTAGCCAACTTCAAATAATAGTAGCCGCATACATGAAAACAGGCTGCTCCATTCGGGGCAGCCTGTTCTTATTGGCCGACGAAATCATTTACAGCCAGCATCCTGAATATCGAGCTGCAGTTGTCTGGCTGCCCTGAGTGCTGAGAGAAGGAGATCTTCAGTGGGGCCATGTGGGCAATCGGAGTAGGCACGCTGCAATGTTTGAATCATCTTGTCGGCATCGTAGTAGAGTGTCATAAGGCGCTGGTTCATTTTGTTTCTCCTGCGTGGATGGAATAGCTACTGCGTATCATTTTTTCGTTACCGTTGTATGGCAGCATCGAAAAAATTGCGCAAATAAGCTTTCCATAACTATCCGCTCCCTCACGAGCTGGTGTGCAGGGTAAATCCGCGGTTCAGCTTTTTCTTTTTGAGGCGTGCACCGGCATGCTGACGCTTTTCTGAAAGTGCGATAAGCACCTCGTGGCTGCCACGAGGATCGTCCCCTTCCTGGGGGATCAGCTGCCGATAGCTGCCATCCGGCTGCATTTCCCATGCGCTCCGACGGTCATTGAGCTGGACTTCGATCAAAGTCCGGAGCTCTTTTCGCAATTGTGGCGCTTCAACAGGGGCCAGGATCTCCACCCGGTACTCGAGATTGCGCTTCATGGCGTCAGCCGATGAGATGAAATACTCCTCCTTGCCCCCGTTGCGGAAGTAATACAAGCGGGCATGCTCAAGAAATCTACCGACAACGCTGATGATCCGCATGTTCTCCGACAGCCCCGGCACCCCCGGTCGCAACCTGCAGGAATCGCGAATAATCAGGTCAACCTTTACACCTGCTTGTGAAGCGCGGTACAACGCCTCCGCAATATCAATGTCTTCCAGGGCATTCATTTTGAACTGGATTAATCCTGGATTTTCCGGAGTGTGGCGGTCAATTTCCCGGTCTATTTTGGAAATCAGTGATTTTTTGAGCAGTTTGGGGGCAGGAAGCAGCTTTTTGTAATTCCGCTTTGGGGTAAAACCGGTGGTCAGGTAGTTGAAAAGTTCGGTGGCATCCTGGCCAAAAGCATCGTCACAGGTCAGCAGGCCGATGTCCGAATAGATCCGTGCGGTGCCGGGGTGATAGTTGCCTGTACCGATATGGACATAGCGACGCAGACCGTTGTAATCCTGCCGAACCACCAGAATGACCTTGCAGTGGGTTTTGAGACCGACTACACCGTACGTCACATGAATCCCCGCCTCCTCCATCCGTTCGGCAAGACGGATGTTGGCAGCTTCGTCAAAGCGGGCCTTGAGTTCCACGACCACTGCCACCTGCTTGCCGTTATTGGCAGCATGTACCAGGCAGTCGATAATCCGGCTGTCTGGAGCAGTTCGGTAGAGGGTCATCTTTACCGCCCGCACCTTGGGATCTTCACTCGCTTCAGAGAGAAACCTCTCCACCGAGGTGGCAAACGATTCGTAGGGATGCTGAAGCAGGATGGAGCCCTGATCGCGGATTATGTGGAAAACATTCCGAGTCGTCATGAATTGCGGATGTTCGGCAGGATAGTGCGGCAGATCGTGCAGTTCGGGATACCTGAGGGCGGCGATTTCGAACAGGTCGCGCATGGCCAGCATCCCGTCCACTGCAAACACATCGGACGTATCGTCCAGTCCGAGTTCAGCGGCAAGCATACCCCGGCGATCAGGATCCATCCCGACACCCACCTCAAGCCGCACTATGGGAGCAAACCGGCGATCCTGCAGTTCTGATTCGATCATGGCCATCAGGTCGTCGGCCAGCTCCTCATCCCGTACGGTGTTGGCGTTACGGGTGGTACGAAAGAGTTCGCAGGCAACCACTTCCATTTCAGGGAAGAGCATATCGAGATTCAGGCACATCACCTCTTCGAGAGAGATGAAACGGTCTCCCGTCCCCACCCTCAGAAACCGGGGGATGCCGGTCCCAACAGGAACCTTGACCCTCGCCAGCAGCTCTTCCTTGCGATTTGGATAGCGAAGCGTCACCAGAATATTTAGCGACAGGTTCGACACAAACGGGAACGGATGTGCCGGATCAACTGCCTGGGGAGTGACCAGCGGGTAGATGGTAGTGAAGAATTGGCCGCGCAACAGCTTCTTTTCATCTGAGCTGAGCGACGTCTTGGATATGATGGCAATCCCCGAATCCTGGAGCAGTGCAAGAACGTTTTTCAGTATATGCTGCTTGTCAAAATGCAGAGTGCGAATCAATGCCTGACAAGCCTGGATCTGCTGTTCGGGGGTGCGCCCGTCAACGGAGAGGTAGTGCAAACCTGCACCAGACTGCTGCTTGAGTCCGCCCAACCGCTTCATGAAAAATTCATCGAGATTGCTGCTGACGATTGCGAGGAATTTGATCCGCTCAAGCAACGGCGTCCGCTCATCCGCTGCCTCGTGCAGAACACGACGGTTGAATTCCAGCCAGCTCAACTCCCTGTTCAGGTAGTACTCGGGTGCATGCAGATCAATGCCGGACAAGAGGCCGGTGGAAGAGTCGATAGCTGCCGAAAGCTTCTTTCTCGTACGTGTAGACATACAGACTATACCCCTTGCCATGGAACAATCCGCACCGGCAACGGCTCTGATTCCCAGGTCACTTCAGGGTAGTGCGACTTGTCGAGGCGGAGATAGGTGCCATCAACTCCCGACTCAGCCCACCAGCACTCCCGACTCCGCTCAGGCAACGAAGCGAAAAGATACAGATCACCATTCTTGTCCCGTGTTACGAAATACATACCTTGAACCCTCCGTAAACATTAAAAGTACAATCATATACGCATACCAATCAATTGCAACCAAACAACCCAGAAATACGCTGGAGTTTGCAAACTCTTTTCAATCCCGCAATATATTCGCAATAAATCCCTGCTATTAATGAGTTACTAGAAGTCCGATCATCCATCCTCGCTCCTCATAATAGTATTAAGCGAGGAAACTTGAAGGAGAAAGAATCATGCAAAACCATACAAATCTGCACACCCTTACCCATGTGGTGATCAACGACCTGCAGCAGGCCTTTGTCGCCTGCCCTGACCGACCTACCGAAGGGCTCATCCTGTCGGCCATCGTGAGCGTGAAGAAGGTTCATGATCTTCTACCAGAACCGGAATCTGCCATATCGGATATCGATCCGGAAGAGTACTGCTGCGCGGTCTGATCTGCCCATCTACCATTTTGCTGTGTATAGTGCCACTACCTTTTGGCCAGTAAGAAAGGAGTTACACCGATGAAATGCCCCAAATGCAAAACAAGAATTGGTCTGCACTACCATGAACGAGTTCTTCAGGAGCGGGGGCATGCCCAGGGAATATGCTGCTTCATCTGCGGATTATGGGTAAACGGCCATGAGCAGGAAGCTCTCTGTTCGTTGAAAAAGTTCCGCTCAGGACGACGCCTCTAGCCGATAAGGGATTTCAGGCAACATCATTCGACCCGGCCGGTTTCTGTGTTAGAATTTAGAAACCTGATCCAAAATCAGCCCGGGAGGGATCGATGTTCGAATCTGCAGAACTTGGTCACAAGATCGACAAGCAACGGTTCAAGAGAGAAGTGCCCGTCCTTCGGGAAGCCCTGCTGGATGCGCAGATAGACCTGCTGCAGTCGAAGAGATTCCCGGTCATCATTCTGATCGGGGGGGTCGATTGCGCCGGCAAGGGGGAGACGGTCAACATCCTTAACGAATGGATGGACCCCCGGCACATTGAAACCCATGCCCTGCGGAACCTGACCGACGAGGAGTTGGAACGTCCCCCCATGTGGCGCTACTGGCGTTCACTCCCCCCGCAGGGGAAGATCGGGATCTTCCTCGGAACCTGGTATTCAGCCCCGTTGATCGAGAATGTCTATGGCAACATCTCCAATGCCGAGCTCGATCAAAGACTGGAAAGGATCATCCGCTTCGAAAAAATGCTCTGCAATGAAGGGGCCCTGTTCCTCAAATTCTGGCTGCACCTTTCCAAAGAGCAGCAGAAAAAACGCCTCAAAACCCTCGAAAATGATCCCGTAACCCGTTGGCGGGTTACCGATACCGACTGGAAACATTATAAACTTTACGACCGTTTCCACCAGGTCTCTGAGCGGATGCTCCGGGCCACAAGCAGTGCAGAGTCCCCCTGGCTTATTGTAGAGGGGAGTGACCCTCGTTACCGTTACCTCACCATAGGGACTGCAATCCACCAGGCTCTCCGGCAGCGGCTCGACTCCCCTGTGACCCCGCACAAGGAAGAGCCGTTTCCTCCAATCACCCTGGCAATCGACGGCGTACGTATTCTCCAGACCATTGATCTCTCGAAGCAGTTGCCGAAAAGCGAGTACGACATTGAACTTGAGAAATGGCAGGGGAGACTCAACCAGCTTTCGCGCCATAAACGATTCCAAAATCTTTCAGTGATTGCGGTCTTTGAAGGCCACGATGCAGCAGGCAAAGGTGGCGCCATTCGCCGCATAACCCAGGCCCTGGATGCCCGCCAATACCGCGTCATACCGATTGCTTCGCCGAGCGAGGAGGAACAGCTGCAGCCTTACCTCTGGCGCTTCTGGCGACATCTCCCCCATGCAGGAAGATTTGCAGTATTCGACCGCTCATGGTATGGCCGGGTACTGGTTGAACGGGTCGAAGGATTCTGTTCTCATGCCGACTGGATGCGTGCCTACGGCGAGATCAATGACTTCGAGGAACAGCTGGTGCGACACCATACGGTAGTGGTGAAATTCTGGCTGTCAATCGACAAGGAAGAACAGCTGAGACGCTTCGAAGAGCGGGAAAAGATCAGCTTCAAGCGGTTCAAGATAACCGACGAAGACTGGAGAAATCGTGAAAAATGGGGGGAATACGAACTTGCGGTCTGCGACATGATCGACCGGACCAGCACCGAGATTGCACCCTGGACCCTGGTGGAGGCAAATGACAAGAATTATGCCCGCATCAAGATATTGAAAACTCTCTGTACGCGGATTGAGTCGGCGATCGATCGGGAAAAGAAATGATCACTATGGCCAGGCGGACTTCAGAGAGGATTCGGCAGTGACCTTCGTACAACCCACTGCCGGTCCAGACCTTACGAGGCACGAGCGAACCCGTGGCGTGCGCCGCTGGCTCCCGGTCCTTGCGCTGCTCAGCAGATACAACCGCTCCCTCTTCTACCAAGATCTGACTGCCGGGCTTGTGCTCACGGCACTGTTGGCGCCGGTTGGCATGGGCTATGCGGAGGCTACCGGCCTTCCTGCCATCTACGGTCTCTATGCCACCATTGTCCCGCTCCTGGTCTACGCCATCTTCGGCCCGAGCCGCATACTCGTCATCGGACCCGACTCTGCGCTCACCGCACTCATTGCCGCCACGGTTCTGCCGCTAGCAAGCGGCGACGTAATCCGTGCCGCCTCGCTGGCTGGCGTTCTTGCCATTCTCTCCGGGGTTATCTGCATCACAGCCGGCCTTGCCCGTTGCGGATTTATCACCGACCTCCTCTCCAAGCCGATCCGCTATGGATACCTTAACGGCATCGCGTTGACCCTCCTGCTCGGCCAACTCCCCAAAGTACTCGGCTTTTCCGTAGCAAGCGGCAGCATCCTGCAAACATTAACAGGTCTGCTGCAGGGGATAGAGCATGGCAAGACCAATGCAACTGCATGTGCAATCGGCTTTTCATGTCTTGCAGTGATCTTCTGCTTCAAGCTCTGGGCGCCTCGCTGGCCCGGTGTGCTCTTTGCCGTGGTCGGCGCCTCACTGGCCGTTGCCCTCTTTGATCTTACAGGAGAGGCACAGATCGCCGTAATCGGAACTCTGCCACAAGGGTTACCGACGCTCACTGTCCCGGTTCTTACGCTCAACGAATTTTACACCCTCTGCACCGGAGCCATAGCAATCGCCCTCGTTTCCATTGCCGACATGAGTGTGCTGTCAAGGATCTATGCCCTGCGTGGCAGCTATTACGTTGACGACAACCAGGAAATGATTGCACTCGGCCTCGCCAATGTGGCAACCGGGCTTTTCCAGGGATTCTCCGTGAGCAGCAGTGCATCCCGTACCCCGGTAGCTGAAGCGGCCGGGGCCAGGACTCAGATCACCGGTGTGATCGGGGCAATCTGCATCGCCCTGCTCCTGATTTTTGCCCCGGAATTGATGCAGCATGTGCCGACCGCCGCTCTCGGTGCGGTCGTTATCTCCGCCAGCTGGACGATTTTGGAAATAGTCGGCGTCAGACGTCTGTACCAACTGCGGCAGGGCGAATTCATCCTTTCCATTGTCTGCTTTCTTGGGGTGGCCATACTTGGAGTCATTCAGGGAATTTTCATTGCAGTCGGCCTGTCGCTGCTGGCCTTTATATGGCGGGCCTGGCGCCCGTACCACACCATTCTTGGCCGGGTCGACGGCATGAAGGGATACCACGACATCACTCGACACCCCGAGGCAAAACGGATCCCCGGCCTGATTCTGTTCCGCTGGGATGCCCCCCTGTTCTTCGCCAACGCGGAGATGTTCCGTGAGCATGTACTCAGGGCGGTCTCAGAAGCGCCGACAACCACACACTGGATAGTAGTTGCTGCAGAGCCGGTTACCGATGTGGATATAACCTCTGCGGACATGCTGAGCGAATTGAACGGTGAACTGCAACAGTCTGGCATCAAACTCTGCTTCGCCCAGATGAAGGGCCCCGTTAAAGACAGGTTAAAAACTTACGGGTTATTCGCCACTATCGGTGCAGATCACTTCTTTCCGACCATCGGCCAATCTGTAGACCGCTATGTAGATCTTCACAAAGTTGACTGGATTGACTGGGAAGATGCCCAGATCTGCAAAAAATAGCCGGTATCTCCATTGATGTTTTTACTTCGTTACGTCATATCGTCACAAGATTGTAAAGTAACTGCAACGAACCGGTCATGCCGCTGTGATATGTTTTGCCCTACTAATAGCTATTAGGAATAAGCTCCTCGGCGGCAACGTATGTCCTATCACCTGATCAGCAACCCTGCTTCCGGGAAACATTCCGGAGAGCGTCTCAATGAGGCTATCAGCCTTCTTGCCTCTCACGGCATCAGACCGTCCATCTCCGCGGTCATGACTCCTGACGATATCCGGAAATGCTGCTGCAACATCTATGCAGCCGATTCCGCACCGTTTTTCATAATAGCTGCAGGAGACGGTACCATAAATGCAGTTGTTAACTGCCTGGTACCGGGCAGTGCTACATTGGCAATCCTGCCTTTGGGGACTTCCAATGTTCTTGCTGCAGAACTGGGAATTACCTCGATAATCGATGGCGTCGCGCGCATCGTTCGCAACTGCACCTTGCCCCTGTGCACCGGCCGGCTCATCACAAACGGTTCAAGCCTGCGCTTCGCCCTTATGGCCGGCATCGGGATTGACGGCGCCACCGTCAGAGATGTAAAACCGCGAGAGAAAAAAATCTTCAAGCAGGGCGCCTATCTTCTGTCGGCGCTTCGAAACCTCCTGGCATGGGATTCTTCCACTATAGAAGTGATCACCCCGGAGAAATCAGTTACCTGCCATACCGCAATCATCTGCAATGCATCAAGGTATGGCGGCAATTTCATCCTGGCCTCCGGAGCCGTGCCGTTTTCAGCCGGTTTTACCGTCATCTGCGTCGTCGGCTCAGGACGTAGCGCCTACTTGAAGGTTGCGGTCGGTCTGTTGCGTGAGGCCCTAACCAACAAGCTCTTTCTCATGAGGTTACGTGCCACTGAAATCGAGATCCGCGGAAACAAGCCGATTCAGATCGACGGCGACTTCGCCGGATACAGCCCTGCCAAGCTGGTAACGGAGAGCGATGTTGCCAGTCTCATCATCTAGAAGACTCCGGAAATGCATCATATTTTTCATACTGCTTGCCGTCATGATGCTGACGCAGCCGGAAGCCGCCTCTGCCAGGGTGCTGCATATCTCGATATCGGTTCCGGCATCGCTACTTAACCACCCGTCCTCTCGACTGGCGGTTATTGATGCCGGTGACCTGTTGCAGCAGACGTTCCCCAGGGGTGTCATCGACTGCAACGGCTCTCAGGCGGACATTCGGCTCCTTCTACCCTCATTATCTGTTAATGCCGCTCCACGCGGGATCAGACGCGCCCCGACCTCCAGAATTAACAGCAGTGATGATTCATTCCGTTGGATATCGGCCAGAAATGGTGCGACAACCGTCCTGCGACTTACTGCAACCACACCGACCGGGGTTGCCAACGGAATCTATGCCCTGTTGCAGGAAAAGCTCGGGATTCGTTTCATACATCCCCGACAGACGATAATTCCGCCCCATGATACCTGGCCGCTTCCTTCATCATTCACGTTTGCCGGAAAACCAGGATTTGCCAATCGGGGTTTCCATCTCCACAGCATGCACCCGACGGAACTGACCGAGCAGTTGCACGACCCGACACTTCCCTCTGCGTATAACGATGTAACTGCCTACCTTGACTGGCTGGCACGCAATGGCCAGAATACGTTCCAGTTTTTCCTGCTGCGAGGCATAGACCGGAATGCCTGGATCCCTCATGCACGACGAATTGTCGAGTATGCACATACGCGAGGGATACAATGCGGCGTTGAGATCTCCCTCTCCATGCTGCAACAGCAGGCATTCCAGGCCATTACCCTGCTGCGCCCCTACCCTTCGTACCGCCGCCAGGTGGATGATACCCTGGCCTGGCTTTTTCAGGCACCATGGGACTTCATATCGCTCGAGGCGACTATGGGCGAGCACCTTCCGTTTCTCGGCAGGTTCCTTCCCAATGTGCAAACCCACTTCGAGCAGCAGGTTGTTGATCGTTACAAGGCCCGTCTTCTCTATGCGACCCACGTCATCTTTCAGGAAAGCGGCGAAAAGGTACGACGACCCAACCTGTCAACCAGTGGGATACTCATTCACACTGTCATGTGCTACTCCGCATCGGAACCGTATGCGCCGGTCTACGGCAATGTTAACCAGCGCTTCATGCTTGATGCGGCACAAACCGAAGCAAAACGTCGGGAGACCTGGTACTGGCCTGAATCGTCCTACTGGGTCGGCTTCGATTCATCGGTACCGCTGCTGCTGCTCCCCTACCTGAGCGCCCGCTGGGATGATATTCAGACAATGAAGGGTATCGGAGTGCAGGGACACCTGACCTTTACTTCAGGCTGGGAGTGGGGGTACTGGCTGATAGATTGGAGCATTGCCCGCTGGTCATGGAATTATACCTACAATCGGGAACATGTATTCACTTCGTCCGTTTCACGACTATACGATCTATTCTCCGACCCGGTGCAGCGCAGACTGTTTGAGGACGGGCTAAAGCTTCAGCAACTCTATCTAAAGGAAAAGGAACTGCTCCGCTTCATGTCAGCCATGACACCGTTTTCCGAACTCCCCCACCCGCTCGATCGGCCGTTCCAGCCCGACCCCGAGTTTGATTACGGCTGGCTGCTCAATACATCCTCCGCCTATCAGGCCGAAGTAGCGGTCTCCAAGCCACTTGCCGATCTCGATGCCTATGCAGACAAAATGGAGCGTATCGCCGAAGCCCTTGCTGCTCGTAACAGCCAGATCTTACGTCAACTTAAGCCGTCAGAATCCAATATTTTACCATTGGCAGAAGAGCTGACTGACGGGCTGAAGGTTTCAGCCCTCCGTGCCCGACATCGGGCCTTCACCATCAGGTATCTGCTGGCCAAACGGGGAGAACGGGACCTCTCCAATAAAAAACAGGGATCAAGCTCCCTGTTGCATCAGGCTCGGGTTATCCGGAATGATGCCGTCAGGACGGTACGGCGGCAGGAAATGCGCTACAGGTACCCCAAAGGGCAGCTGTCACAGCGGCGCAAGAGCTTCACTGCCTACCCCTTCGGCTATCTCTACCCCGTATCGAATCTGTTCTTCTGGGAACGTGAAGAGGAGCAGGTACGACAGGAGCGATTCGATCCGTTATTCATGAATCTATGGGATACACGCCGAACCATCGGGCTGGAAAGTCTTTTCTTGAGATAATCATCCCGTATTAATGAACAGAGCCCGCCGATTATCTGCTGATTTCGGCAATAATCGCTTTGATAGCAGAGAGTGTTATCTGTTTATCGCCAACGAGGAGCTTGTGTTTCCTGGTTTTGGTATTCTCTACGACAACTGAGGGGGTGGCGGTGACTCCGAAGCCACGGTAGGTGGTGAGGTTTGTCTGCAAACCGAAAAGAATATCGGCATAGTTCATCTGACGTAGAGTCACGCCAATGGGTGCTACCGCTGCCTGGACCTGATCAGACGTCGGGGTCTTGGTCTTCTTTGCCAGCGCAGCGAGTGCAGCACGCAGTTTTGGGTACTTCTCTTTTTCAAAGGCCAGAAATTGCAGATTATACGGGGTGTAGTTGTTCGTCTCTGCATGGATGGGATAATCGATGAAGGCTATCCGGGCCTCTTTTGAAAGCTGGGCGTAGATCTGCTCAATGCGAGGTTCCAACTCCCGGCAGGCGGGACAGAACCAGTCACTGACAAAGTAGACGGTGACCTGGCTCTTCTCCTTGCCCAGGTAAAAATCAACAGCTGCCTGGCTCTCCTTGGCAACACCAAAGGTGGCAGTCACTGCGCCGAGAATCAGCGCTAAGATCATGACAGAAGTCCGTTTGAATATGGTTTTCATAGTTTCACCTCGTAAGTTTTCATAAAGAAGCATACCACAGGCCAGGTAGACCGCGGCAGCCAGCGAAAGACAGATCGGGCACCACTTCCCGATAACATACTTCTGGAGCCAGATGAATCGCAACTCTGCTCCCGCTGCACTAAACAAGAGCAGTGTCAGGAGAAGATCCGATCCGGGAAATTGCCGCCGAAGAGCAAGAACCGCCAGCGTCGCACCAAAAAACCCAAGGCCGAACCAGCCAAAGTCCAGCCCAAAAATAGTGAATGTGGCAGTCTCACTGCACGCATCGGTGCAGATCTTGAGGATATCCATGGATGACAGGACTACGCATGTCAGCACTGCCAGCCAGAGGAGCCAGACGTGCACGCGCGACCTGCCGGAATGGGAAGATGCTTTCAAGTCATGACCTACCATTGCCCCTTACTCCCCGCAACAGTTCTTACAGCTGGTCAGTATACGCAGCTAATAGTTTCTGAAAAGCTTTTTTTGTCAAGATCGCGGAATCACACAAAACTTTTACCTACTCTCAACTGAGCTGTAACAGTGCAATGCTACTACTATAAGGTATGAAATCATATAAAGCTGATCTGCATGTTCATTCGAGCCACTCCAATAAGCCAACCTACTGGGCCATGCGAAAGTTCAACTGCCCGGAGAGTTATACCACGCCACAGCGCATCTATCATGTGGCACGCCAGCGGGGTATGGACTTTGTCACCATTACCGACCACAACTCCATCTCGGGTGCGCTTGAAATTGCCCACCTGGACGGTACCTTTGTCAGCGCCGAGATAACTGCCCACTTCCCCGAAAACGACTGCAAGGCCCATGTGGTTGTTCTGGATATCAACGAATCCCAGTTCGCAGAAATCATGGCTCTTCGTAAGAACATCTACGAACTGGTGGCCTACCTGCACCATGAAGGAATTGCCCATTTTCTCGCCCACCCGCTTTATGCACAGAATGATAAGCTGACAGTCGAGATTATTGAAAAATGCCTGCTGCTGTTCAGCACCATGGAAATAAAGAACGGATGCCGTGCCCGACGGTTCAATGCCTTCACCAAACGGCTCGTATCCTCATTGACCCCTGAGATCATTGAAGAACTTTCCGACAGGCACAACATGACCCCCTACGGTATGAAACCATGGCTAAAGGGAGTTGTTGCGGGGTCCGATGACCATGGCGGCCTGTTCATCGCCCGGGCACATACTACCGCATATTGCGCCGAATCAGTCAGTGACTTCATCAATGCGATACGGCAGGGCGAAACCTTGGCCGACGGCGAAGATGGTGGTCCTCTCACCATGGCCCACAGTTTGTACGGCATTGCCCACAGCTTCTACAAGGAACGCTTCGGAGACCGGCGACGCTCAAACACCCCCTTCGTCAGTGCCTTGCTTGACCGCTTCTTCAACATTGGTAAAGAGAAAAGTTCTCTTATAGACAAGATACGTCTGTTCGTTCGCATGAACCTGCCGGATACCCGCGCCACTTCGGCCATGAGCTTTGAGGAGATTCTGGATAGTGAAGCCAGAAATCTTCTGAACGATAAGGTTTTCCTGGAAGATATCAGGGCGGCGGATCATAATCGAAAGATTTTCGCCGTCACCAGTCGCCTGGCAAACCGCATTCTGTTCCGCTATACCGATCGCCTACTGTCGCTCCCCATGAACGCAGGTTTCTTCGACTACCTGAACACTGCCGGTACCATCGGCCTCGTTCACCTGCTGATCTCTCCCTACTACCTGTCGTTTCATCACCAGCACCGCAGCAAGGATCTGATCTCAGACATTGGTCGGCGATTTGCTGGTAAAGTCCAGTTGGAACGGCAGGACAAAATTGCACTGTTCACCGATACCCTTGATGAAATCAACGGCGTAGCAATTACCATTCGTCGGCTCATCAGCACTGCACGTGACCGGGGGACCGCATTGACCGTGATTACCTCCGGCAGAGTGCCGAGCAACAATCTGGACGGAGTACGCCACTTTGAAGCAGTCGGGGAATTCACCATCCCCGAATACCCTGAATTGAAACTCAATTTCCCCCCGATTCTCGATGTCATGGACTTTATCGAACGGGAAGGGTTCACCCATATTCATGTCAGCACACCAGGTACCGTCGGGCTGCTGGGGTTGCTCATAGCAAGGTTAATGGACATTCCGGTGGCAGGCACCTATCACACCGACATCCCCCAGTACGTGCGCGACCTGACCAATGATGAGTTCCTGGAACAGGCCGCCTGGAACTATATGATCTGGTTTTACAACCAGATGGAAGAGGTGATGGTCCCTTCGACAGGTACACGTGAACAGCTGCAGTCGCGTGGTCTTCCGCTGGAAAAAATGAAGCCCCTGCCCCGTTGGGTGGATACTGAACAGTTTAACCCGGCGAAAAAATCACCCGGCTTCTGGGAACAAAGGGGGATTGCAAACGCCACCACCATGATCTATGTCGGTCGTGTCTCAAAGGAAAAATCTCTGGAACTTCTGACCGAATCCTTTCGCAAATTAATCGACGAGGGGACGGCAGCATCAATGGCTATCGTCGGTGATGGACCGTATCGCCAGGAGATGCAGGAGGCGCTTGCAGGTTATCCGGTTACTTTCACCGGCTACCTGCAAGGGGAAGAGTTGCAGCAGGCATATGCATCGGCGAGCCTGTTTGTTTTCCCCAGCGCCACCGACACCTTCGGCAACGTT
Source organism: uncultured Geoanaerobacter sp. (assembly GCA_964528055.1). Lineage (GTDB taxonomy): Bacteria > Desulfobacterota > Desulfuromonadia > Geobacterales > DSM-12255 > Geoanaerobacter. Next base: position 72,353 of record CAZGQM010000003.1, read on the forward strand.
GTTCTCGAAGCTCAGGCATCAGGCATCCCGGTCATAGTCTCGGATTCAGGGGGCCCAAGAGAGCTTATGATCGATGGTGAAACCGGCCTGGTCTTTCATGCCGGCAATGGCGAACATCTGGTTGCCGTCATCAGGAGACTTGTTTCAGAACCTGATCTCCTGAACGCGATGGGTGCCAATGCCCGTGCATTCACCATCTCCAAGGCCCCGGATACGGCCGAAACGTACCACACCATCCTTCGCCCAAGTGCAGTGGCTGCCTGAAAATGCCTGGGAAAGGGGTGCATATCGACACTCTATCGACTTATTTCCTGGATGCGGCTGCTCTCTGTATCCCATAGATGAGCAGGGCTGCCGGTAGAGCCGTCACCGTCCAGGCAGCGAGAGATTTGAGGGTTATCCAGCCAAGTATATGCACCGAGGATCTGGCGGGGTTGTGGATCAGCGAGGAAAATATTTCGTGAGATACCGGCGGTCCCCAGGGGAAGAGCCATGAACCAATTTTGTAAAATGGGAGCAGCAGCATTAACTGAACAGGATAGAGCAGATAATTGACCGACTGCAGGGCAAGATGATTGAGCCGGAATAGATAGGCCAGAAGTATGCAGATGAGTGTTGTGCCCCACAAAAGCGGCATGGTTCCGAGGGCTGCGCCGAAACAGATTGTCATGGCAAGTTTTTGAGGAGTCAGCCCGCAGCTAAAGACGCTCTGCAGTCGATTCTTTACAGGAGAGGCAAGGCGAGACCAGATATGCTTCAACACCAGTGGAACGGTCACATCAGATCCGGTCATGATTCACATGAAAACTGAGCGTAGCGCCCGTTACCGAGCTCTTTCCCGTGTACAAAAAGATCGTCAGCCAGATACCCTGCAGAAACAGAATGAGCGACGGGCTCCAGAGCCCTTTCAGCCCGATTGAGAGATCAGTCAGGCCAGCGGACTCAGGAACTATAAGGTATGCTGCTGCAATAGCATAAACTACGCCGAAGATTCCCATGACCTGATAGGCTGAAATAGTCCCTTCCCCACGATAATCGGCACGGAGGGTTTCGGAAAACGAGCGCCACCCCTGGGTGGTGATGGTCGCTAACAGAAAAGCGCTTGTATGATGTGACGAGAAATACATCCCGGATGCAATCAGACCGCAGACGCTGTACAACACAGCGGTAACAGCCTGGATCGGGATCACCTCGGTCGCTTCCATCCCGCCGGCATAGGCTATTTTTTTGGTACTTCCGATAAATACAAATCCGCGCCCCCTAAACAGTCGCTGGAGAACCTTTGAACTCCCCGCAAGCGACTTCCCATAACAGCAGCCAAAGCTGATGCAGGCAAGCCGCCCCAATCCTTCACCAAATGCATAACTAATTGCAATTGCTGCATATGCCGACATGACAGGAATATGGAAATCCAGCACGGTTCCTGCTGTGCGGTTGACCAGTGCTATGACAAAGGGGGTGATCAGGATGCCGACAAAGACCGCCCCACCGACCGTGAAGGTATTATTCTTCTTTTCCACTATCCGCGCCACCAGCCGTGACGCCGGCACACAGCAGCAGAGCATGGCTGCCGCCAGGATGGCTGCACCCAGCGGCGGAACACCGACCGATCCCAACAGCACCAGCAGTACCGTTACCGCCACCAGATAAGCGTTGGCAGTTAGAAGGCCATACCAGCTGAAGTTGATTCCCTGCCACCCCCCCTGTTCGATTCGGCGTGCCGGGATCGAAGCAATGATCTGCCACTTCTCACCAGGCAGTACCCTGAATCCCCACCAGAGGTAGATGGACAGAAGTACAATAGCGCAAATCAGTATCATGACTACAGTCATTGGTTCCTCCCTGATCCGGATACACAGGATAGATCTGGTGTCGCAGTTTTTCTGGCCCTGCCGAGCAACGACCTGACCCGGATATCCGTCTCCACCAGCGGTTTCTTGAATCCCTGGGTGAAGCGGCTCGACACGCCGGCCTTGCGCATGTTGTCCAGAATGTCCTCGGCGAAATCCATACGCCCGGCCTGAAATATGAGTATGTCGGTACTGCTGCCGGGGCGATAGAGGCTCTTGGGCTGACCCTTGTCCATGAACATCCCTCTTTCGATCTGCCGTGGCGCGTCATATCCTTGCGCGCTGTAGGCCTGGACAATGTCGCCGATCATCAGAGCCACTACTTCGATCATCGCCACCAGCCCGACACCGGTTCCCCCCGGCACATCGGTATCGATGATGGTAACCACACGCTTGTTCTTGGAATAGGGTGTAGCAACGCTGACCACGGCGGTGGGGTTGCAGGAGTGATACTCTCCGTCGATGGCATAGAAATCGACTACTTGACCAGCCACCGGGGTGTGATTGTAGTGGTATTTGTCTGGAGTCAGCCGGAATACGGCAAAGTCGCCGCCGCTGAAGGCCTTGTGCCATACTGAGTTGGAACAATCGAGCAGCTCCTCGAATGAGAAGAATTTATCCTTCAAAAACATCAGCGATGTTTCCCGGAACGAACCCACCAGAACCCGCGCATCTGCAGGGGATACAACTGCGTCCGTATCAACCGGCATTGGGCGGCATTCTTTGTAGCGTATTCTCCGCTCGAATATCCTTCGTGGCGTGTCCAACTGTTCGGGCAAATCGAGACATTCGGAAAGGTCGATGCCGCAATCGTCAAGAAAAGCGCGTTTGGAAAGTACGGGACGGTCGAAGTTGATCATTCCCAGGATATGGGATGACCGGCTGCTGGTTAATAACCTGAACAGGCCCGCACTGTTCTCTCGAACACCATGGTAGAGCAACCGGACCATACGGTCTCCGATCAGCCGTTCGGTGACGACCCTGCCGCTATCCCGCTCGATGTACTGATGCTGCATCCAGATCGCTCCCTTTAGTGCCTGATGATTGCATTGTTGAGTCTTGTTCGATCGACACCTTGAGCAGCACCAGGTTCATCAGGCGATGCAGGGTAGGAATATCGGCACGTTCGTTAAGAACATCGATTTGTGCAGTCTCAACGAAGCGTGCGGCACCCTCCCCTTGGAGGATGACCCGAAGTGCCTTGCGCTGAGGGTCATTCAGCGGTTTCTCTTCCCGGTCAAGCATGCGGCAGTCCTGGAGCAGAAATCCGAAGGCCTCTTCCATATGACGTCGTCGCAGAGTGGTCCGATAGTAACGCTCGGCGCCGATATTGAATTCACGGGCATTGACTCGCAGGGGTGACGATCCGTTCACTTCGTCGAGGATACCGGCGGTGAGACGCCCGGCAGCGGAAAAATCAGGTTCGTTGATCCGCTTCTCCAGGTCGTTCATGGTTTCGTGCAGTCCCATCACTTCAATCAGATCGACCGCATCTTCGCGGATAACCTTAATCAGCGCCCGACGGTATTCATGAATCTGAACACGCAGATAGCCGGGATAGCGCTTGCTCTGCCTGACGCCGTCTGTTTTCTTGAGGATTTTTTCCAGAAAGGCATTTGCACTGTTCCTGTGCACAAAAAATGTGGGAATGCCTATGGCTGCGCCGAAAAAAATCTGTCGCCGTTCGCTTTCAACTGACGGTGCATCAGGAATATGGGAATGGGTCGTACCGAGGGCCATATACTGGTATGCAAGAGCCGTGATAAGGGTCTGCAGGTCAGCGGCCCGCCCCATATCATCCCCGAAATTCTCGAAGAGGCTGTAATATCTCCCTTCAAATCCTGAAAAGCCCATTTTAGAGAATTCACGCTGTTTGCAGAGAAGGTAGACCGACATCTGTTCATCGAACACCCCCATATCCGCCAGGTCTCGACGCAGATGATCGCTGTTGCCTCTCTCCCCGTTCAATCCGGGACTGCGTTCTGTGGAGAGAAGGCAGACCAGGTAATCAATCAGACGGTAGTCGGGAACAAAGTCACCCTTTAGCCTGAAAACTGAACTAACCATACTGTCCAGCAAATGCGGCCCGAAGGGGGTGACCGGCTGGCCGAACACGGAGAGATCAGCCTTCTTTTTCCAGCGGCGCCAGATCATCCTCAGATGGGTGTAGTCAAGTTCGTGGGGCAGAAATGCGAGCGCCTTTTCCGGGTGGAAATCTGCAAAAGCGAGCCGATAAGGGGCTGCGGTATAGGTGCCGACAAAAAGCGGAAGGAAATGCTCGCTGATCTTGATTGCCAGGTCGCCGAAAAGCTTCTCGTGGGCCATGCCGAAGCCCGAGCCGTTGTCGGCCAGTGCCTCTGTCAGACGTCGGCTGCCGATGCTGATATGGGTGCCGTTGTTGGCCAGGCTCACGTTCGAAAGATTCGGAAGCACCACCAGGTTGTTGTGGATAATCCCCGCATCACGCAGCTTGGCAACCGCATTGAGCTGACTGCGGGACAATACCTGGTGGCAGAGCTTCATATAACGGAATTTGTCCTCACCCTTGTCCCACCCGGAAAGGCATGGACTCATGAACAGGTCGCGATAGAAACTGTCCGAAACATGGTCGTTCAGTTCTTTCTGCCGGACCGGGGGGTGAGGTGCGAAATATACCATCGCCTGCTGTGAGAGCTCAGCAATACCGAAGGCCTGATTGGCGTACATCACCAACAGCTGGGTCATCAGAAAGCGTATGGCGGTTTCCCTGGCAATGGACCTGCCCATCCCCCCCTTGGGGGTAAGGGAAACGACGTTGAACGAAAAGGTTTCCGGCGACGTGTTGTCATTCAGGTAGTGATCCAATAGGCGGATGCCGGTCTGACGGATCATTTCGGGGAGTATCTGCTGGGAGCCGATCAGGTCGGCCAGTGCCAGTTTGATCAGGTAGCTGATCGGCAGCCGCAGCATCTCTTCTCCGGATGCGTCGCGGAACTTGAAGCGGTGTGTATCGGCACGGCTGCCAGATTCCGGATTCTTTTTATCTGCCAAAAGATCATTTTCAAATACATCCTGCGCAAAGCGGGAAAGATTCTTGCGAGGGAACCGCACCCAGCTGTTTTCCCATGCCTGTGAAGGGTTGTCCGCCAGAAACCGTTCCAGATCAGCCACGGCCCAGCGGGGGGTTTCACCCGATGCCGCACGCTTCATCATGTTAGTGAAGTAATTGGACTGCTCAATAATCAGCGGCAGGTCGACATCTTCCTTTGAGCCGCAGACCACAGCCTGGAGTTCGCTTTCCGACCCGGCTGTCACGTCATTCAACGAAAAGGGCAACGTGGCAGCCAGTTCGTCTCTGGAAGCAAAAGAGACCCCCAGTCGCGCGAAGACAGTTCGAACGCTTTCCTGTGCGACCTCCGTTTCCGATTTCGGTTCTCCTGGTAGAGAATTGTACAGCCTGTACCTATGTTCTGGCATAAACGCTCCATCTCTGATGTCCTAGAGATACATATTCCGTTACGTAACCTGATGCGTCAGAGGTTAATGAAACAGATGGTACGGAGTCGGGGGGAAAGAGTTTCATGAAAAGCCTGTAACAGGCCTTTGGAGAGACTTTGTTGCTGAATAATGCATTGGCAGAGGTAATCATCGGTATTTGATCGTATGCGAAAATTATGGCGAATATGTACGCATTGTGTGAATGTTCTGTTACATCCGCTTTGACGTAATAGAAACTGATAATAAGAGTGATAGTATTGAAACGAAGCAGTGAGGAGGGAAAAGCATGACCAGCTATGACTTTACGGCATATGCCCTTGATGGTGAAAATGATCTGAACAAGATCGCTGCTGAACTCCATGTCGGCAAGAAGTACAAATGGGATGAACCGCTCGTCCTTGAACCGACAACGATGCAATTGTACTCTGGGGGTGATTTTGCTGATCCGAGAGTCTACCTGTATTACTTTGGGACCGCGGTTTTCTTCAACTGCACTGATGTTGCAATCGCGCAGTTTTACCGGGATATAACGAGGGTCACCGCATCATTCCGGAATCCGCGAAGTTCGGTATCCCGTGAAAAATACTCTCTGCAGATTAATGAAAGCGAGCGGATGGCGGTCACTAACGACTGTGCCATACTGCAGAAACGCGAAGCAGTCTTCATCGACATTATCGCCTACGCCATTGCCAAATCTGTTGCGCTGGAGCAGATAGAATCCCGGGTCGATATTGTCTTCGACAAAATGGAGGAAATAATCGCAAGGCTTGATCAGGGCAAACTCGCTGTACCCGATGCGGAACTGGCCAAATCCGCCGCTACAATACTAAACTTCAAGTACCGATCCATTTCTCACATCATGATCCTCGACAAACCCGACGTCACCTGGGACAGCGAAGAAGCCGACAGACTCTATTCTACCTTGTCCAATCTGTTCGAACTGCATCAGAGATACAACCAGATCAAGCACAAATCCGACACCTTGCTCGATATCACCGAGGTATTCACCGGCCTCTCCCACGCAAAACGTTCAGCACGCCTTGAGTGGATAATCATCATTCTTATAGCCATAGAGATAGTTCTGTTTCTCTATGAACTGCTGCAATAACAACCAGCGCATAACTAGTCCCGCCCGACGTGTTTTGTGAGGATCTTGCGCGCCTGCTCTTCCACCGTTCGCGACTTGCGGTTCGCTTCACGTTCCAAAGCCGTATACATGTCACGCTTGAGGGTTATGGTAAGCTGGACAGTCGTTCCGTCACCTTCCACAGTTGCCGTTTTCCCGGTTGATACTCCCTCTGCCGATGAGGCAGCAGCGACAAATCGAAGTAGCGCCTCTTCATCAATGACCGGCTTCCTGATTACCGCCGGCTTTCGTTCCTTGCTCATGGTTATTTCTCCCCGAGAATACCGGATATCTCATTGACTACTGCCCGCATCTCGGCGTGGGCCTGTGCGTCCATCCACTCTTCGACCGAAAGCCCGCGCGCCAGCGCCTCACTGTAGGCCACCCGATACCCGAGCCTTCCCTTCAACTCTGGAAGTCCCAGCTCCATCCGTCCCCCGGAAACCAGTTCCTGGGCTTCACGGGTCTGTCCACGAAAACGGGTCCAGAGAATACGTGCATCCACCTTTGTGCGATACGCTTGGGCTTCGGTAACGGTTTGCAGCAGATCAGACACAGACCAGATTTCGGCCGCACTTGCCCCCAAAGGGATCAGACAGAGATCGCTGACCATGATGATGGCCCGGGTCAGTTCGGCTATCCTCGGCGGTCCGTCAATGATCAGATATGAACTGGTTTCAGCACTTTTCTTGACCTGTTTGACCAATTCCCGGTGGTCCCTGACGGAGGCAAGGACAAGATTGTTTGCCTGCAGATCATCGGTCTGTCTCAGTGCAAACCAGGAAGAACTCGTCCCTTGGGGGAGATCGCAGTCGAGAAGCGTTGTCGGGCCCATCAGGGAAAAGGCCGCCGCAAGGTTGGTAGCAATGGTGGAACGCCCCACGCCCCCTTTCACCTGTATTACTCCGACTATCTGCGCCATGTAAGCTCCGAATGTCGTTTTCATTTGTTCGCCGCCGCATTATTACCGCCGTGAGGCACATTGTCAAGCTGTCGAAGAGTGAATCGTTACCAGAATTTTCCTTCATCGCCACATGGCTGTTACCAAGCACCTGTATAGTTCACTGAAGAGTACAATTCTAAGTCTAACTGGCAATCAAACCAGACCATTGCCAGCTGAGCAAAGCGCTAAACATGCTGCTGTCCGCTTGCCTATAAGAACTGTCAAATATTATGGAAGGTGGTGATCTGATGTACTGCCCGATTTTACGTCAGTATGGGAAGCACGGCTCCTGCAAAGAGTGTGGGAAGTGCAAGAAGAAGGAAAATATTGGCAATTGACCTGACATATAACGACAGAAAAACAGATAGATTTCTTTGATCTAGCCGTTTTTCTGTAAACAGCAGCTAGCATGAAAGACAGCAGTTCTTAAGTGTTGGTCAGTGACCGCTATGACTTTACCAGCAGACACTCTTCAGCCAGAACCTGTTTGCCGAACTCTCTTGCCTTTCGGAAATTCAGGGTCAAGCTCGCTGATTCGCTGCTGATAACGGACCAGTCGCCGCTTCTCTCGCTGCATAAATTCGTCTTTCGTTATCAGATTACTGTAGTCCAGTCCGAGCGATTATTCTTGGATTCATTTATTGAAGCGATGGGAGTGCTTTCTTCGGAGAGCAGTCTTTATTTTTCTGAATGCATTAATTGTGATTAATTAGCATTCAATAATTAACCACCATCGGCGTCCAAAATTGATCCCCCTCAGCGAAGCATTGTTGAGATGAAGTTACAGGTGTGAAAATATCATGAAACAATTAGAATTCATTTTGCAGCCACATTTTGCAGCCACCTAAAAAACGTCCCGTAATTTCGGCATGCCGAAATACACCTTATGATTGAAGTAGCGCTTTAAATATAGCCAACTCTTGTATTCATTTAACTGACAAACCTGAATCAAAATCAGACTAGTGCACGAACTCAACGAGCAATGACCTTCTATGATTTCCTTACTGGCCTTTCTAGCCACTCCGTCATTGTATCTTCGATGACAGTAAAGGGCAAAACGCCATGACAACCATTCCGACTGCCAGTAAATTGCCTTTCAAAACATTGAATTCATCGAAAATGATTGACCATCGTGCCTTCATAACCAATCTCCCCAAGGCTACGTCGAATGCCGCCATAACCAATGACAATGAGATCCCAAGTTTTATAAGGCCGCTGTCGGTGTGAATATTCAGTGTGGGGACGTAAAAGTAGCAGATGATCAGGCAGAGGGTTAAAGCTGATACCATTGATACTCTTTTCGCATTTGCTACACCCATTCGTTTATTCAGGAGAACGGTTCTGGCAATCCCGTTCAGTGTCTCTCCTGAAGCGACAAGGAGATACAAACCGCATATCTTGAGTAGTGCGTAAAGATCCAAGTGCGCCTCAATGATTTGAATTACTGGGCAGCATCAACCCGTTCCTTGAGATCCTTGCCGACTTTGAAGAACGGCGATTTCTTGGGTTTGACGACAACTTCTTCTCCTGTACTGGGATTCCTGCCGGTATATCCCTCATAGTCACGGACCTCGAAACTGCCGAAGCCACGGATCTCTATCCTGTCACCGGAAGCAAGGGCATTCGTCATTGCATCAAAGACTGTGTTGATAACCTTGTCAGCCTTGGCAACAGGAAGGTTTGCCTTGGCCGCAACGGTTTCTATCAGACCAGATTTGTTCATTTCTCTTCCTCCGCAAGTGTAATTACACGTTTTGACCACTCAATAGCCTGGCGGTAGCGCTCCATTTCGTTAGCAGTATGCAGCTTACCGCTGGTCATCGCCAACGATGCTTCCCGTAATTCTTTCAAAGCTGCAAGTAAATCACTTTCTATAAGCGTCACAACTAACCTCCAGAAGACAGGGTATTTTTCTATCACAACCAACTGATTCCAGCCATGACCATATTCAATGTGGAGAAGAGAGCAGGTTTCACCCTACCCCCCCCCTCATCAAACAGTGCATCCGGTTTTCCCGCACACGGCTTTACGATGTTCTTCACTGAAAGAAAAGTCGATCAAATAGACCAGCAGTTTGCCATCGGCATTGAAAACCCCATCTATAGCAGATCTGTATTATTCATAAATGGCTTCGGCCGCTTCAATTATCTCATCCACAGGCCTTATGCGGTAATGTATCCCTTGTCCATTCCGCAGAAGGCACAACAGTTCGAATATCTTGCCAAAGCGGAAAGAAGGGTCAAACAAGAGAGGCTCAGCGATGACTGTAGTAAGACATCTAACACCATGCGATGCGATGGCCCTCGGAGTCATCGTGGCATCTTTTATATCGGTTGCAATGCGATGAACACGGGAGGAGCTTTTAAATCTTAGCGCTTGTACGCATTATCGTGTTGAGTGTGCAAACTGATCAACACTATGATTGGCCCCTGCAGCAAGCAGGTTACAGCACGTGCACTAACGGTTACCCGAATGGAATAGAGTTGCTCGCCGGAAACCGGTTCTACCATGCCATGGAGCTTTTCGAAATTCAGCCCTGGGTACTGCCACAGTTGGTTCAGGTCCAGTGACCGCAGCAGGAGCAATGTCTTTGCCACAGCCTTCTTCACTGGCAGCTCCGCTGCCATGACCGCCTTATCAAACTCGGGACGGACTTCAACCCTCATTCGTCCACCTCTTTACCAATTCCGCAGCCTGCTCATCTGTCTCGATAACAATAGAAGGACTGGGGTCTAACATAGATGTTTCTATCTGCTGCTTACTTTCAGTGGTCCAGGCCCACAACTGGTGTTTTGGAATGGTTTCCACAGGAATAAGCAAGATTCGTCCATCCTCAAGAATTTCAAGATCGATCGTATCTCCAGGTTTAATACCGGAGTTAGGGGGAAGAGTTATTCTCCGTCTCGTATCTGTCTGTAACAGCATGGCCATTACCTCCTAAACAATATTACCATTTCTTATTAAAATGGGCAATACCCTCAAACTGTTAATCGGCATCCAACTTAGACCCCAGATCGGCGCCGAACCGTGACCCACTTGCATTGCTAACATCCTAATTTATGGCTGGAAACAATTTTGTATGGGGTGTGGATCGGCATGGTGATTTGACCCATCATCGGCGTCGAACCTTGACCCGTGTTTCCTTTCAATTCATTGTCAGATCAGCTTGTTAAAGATTCATGTGGGTCACCCTTCGACGCCGATGAAGGGTCATAATTGAAATCTGATTCACAAAGGGATCCAGGGCGATAGACCACTCAATAGCCCGTAGATATCGCTCCATTTCATTTGCTGAATGAAGTTTGCCACTGGGGCGAGCATCCTGAAAACAACAGTCCTCCTTGACAGAGTGCAGTCATTGCACTAATGTAAAACATGCCGATCATATCGTTTTCTGAATTGTATTATCTATATCAATACCCGTGACCATAACCCGCCCCACTTTCACATTCGGATGAATGACGGACGTGAAGCGCTGGTGGAGATCGAATCTCTGGAAATTCATTCGCATGGTATTACGCAAAGGGAAATCAAAGATCCTCTGGTCTGGGCAGTAGGCAACCGGGAGATGCTCATTGTCAAATTCAAGGAGTACAATCCATGAAAAATCAGCCTTTCAAAATTGAGGCAGTAAAGATAAACGGACCATTTCGTCTTTCTGTAACCTTTGGCGACCGTATAACCATGGATATAGACCTTGCTGACATTTTTGACAAATATCCTGTTCTGCTTCCTCTAAAGGATCCATCAATTTTCTCAACCGCTCGTATCGATGAATTCTGTTCCCGGATTCTGTGGACAGACGAAATTGATCTTGCAGGAGACAACCTGAGAGCCGAGGCTGTTGAGCAGGCCGGAGGGATATCCCATGAACGGATCTGGAACTGGATGCATCGAAACAGGTTAACGTTGGATGCTGCTGCAGAGGCTTTAGGAATCAGCAGGCGAATGGTTGCCTACTACCGGAACGGAGAAAAGCCGATACCGAAACACATATGGCTTGCCTGCCAAGGGTGGGAATATTGTACGTCACACCGGCATGCTGCATGACTATATCGACAGAATCCTTCGCGGTGACTGAATTTGAAGAAGTTTTCGGCATGCCGAAAATGAGATGTTCAATTCTGGAATCACTTTAAATACTGCCCCCTATTGTTTTGATTTAACTGCAAACCAAGCAGATCGTTAATAACAAGGTTAAATCATTTTGCTAGAGGCTCCTTCAAGATAAAATATCCCCTCAAGAAAAAATATCCCCCCATTGACTACGTGAAGTTTCCTTATTATAAATAAACAGCAGTATTTTCTGGGTGGTACAGCCTCAATCTAGGCATATCCATTCATCCTCCAGCGATTAGAGCTAGGAGACGAACCGGATGGGAAACGTATCCCATGCCGGTAGGCCACACATCAACCAACCCCATTCGCTTGGTTGACCGGCGGAGCTATATCCGTCGGCAGGGTCTGTCTCTGCTCTATTCATTTGAATAATAGCAAACCCTTTGTAGTGGCCCGAGAATTCGTGATTCTCGGGCTTTTTGCGTTTTGCAGCCCATTACTCAAAATAAGGAGGAAAAAAGCAATGAAGAAAAAAAGAGAGCGTAGTTCACAAGAAGAGGTTCAAATGGAAATTAGTCTAATTCAGCCTGGACAGGAAACAATGAAGATAGCAGGAACTCAAGATATACTTCGCATAGAATTTACAGATCCTAGTTGCGAAGAAATACATATAGCAATAACATTGCCGACTGTTATATCAATGATAAAATACATTGATGACACGCTTAAGACAGTAATGCAAGAGAAGTACAATCCACATTATACATTGAAGCAGGATGGCAATTATATGAAATATATTTATGATACTAAATTTAGCTCTGACGAAATATCAAACCAGAAATTAAAAGATTATCATCATTCTGGCAAGATGTTTATCATAAATAACATGCTAAATATGTCCGAAGAAGGTCGCTTAAATGCATTCACCGATGACTTATATTCACTTGTTAAAAAACATGCTGTATGTTTGTACGGATACGACAATTCGAATCAGCGACAGCTTGACGATTCAGAAAAATTTACCACATCAATAAAAATTATAAATAGAATTTGGAACTATATCAGTAATCAATGCAAAATCGATTTCAAGTTAAACAATACTTCGATCGATAAAATGAGTGTTTTCGGGAAAACACCCCCACCAATTAAGGAATGGATTGATAATTTACCACAAGATATAAACGAGTATGATTATGATTTCATTTTCACTTATTTTTGTGATGGCAAGTTAGAGTGGAAGGCTCGGATTGCAGCATCAGACCGCAAAACAACGTATGATGTAAAAATATTGGACGCAGATTTTATCAAGTCACTGCAAAGCGCAGACAGTAATAAAGAAAACGGGCTGCTTTTCGGGGATGTTTACAGATGTAAATGTCGGATATTCCGAGATTATTTAAACGACAAAACAATCTACGAAATCATCCATGTCGGGGAGCGAATCCGCGCAAAGGAATTCATGCACCAGCAGGAGCTGAATTTTGCTCCTCATGACGAGCCATCCACGTGATGGCTCCTGCTAGCAGCATGATGGCCACCTCAAACCCCCTGCTCAAGGCGGGTGTCCTCGAACTCCCGCCTGCTCTCCTTTCCCTGCTCTCGAGGACCCTTACTTCGACCAACCCCTTTTTCTTCACTGCTGCCCTGGACATTTCCCCCGTCACCCATTCCATCTCAATGGTACCGGTCCTTTCCCGCCAGAGCTTCATCGTGCTCTCCTGCTCCGAAGTTGTCAAACCGCGCCGGGGGTGGTGCACCAGTATTATCCGTTTGCGTTCGACAGCACAATCCTGCAAAAATTTTAGCATCTCATCGAGTTCGCCAATGCTGCCAAAGGTTGGCCCGCGCCAGCGCCTGTTCGGTGCGCTAAGCCTAGCCTGGAGCCGTTTCACAAATGAGGCAGCTTTTGAAAACCGACGACCGCGCAATTCTCACAAGCTCAAGGGGACTGTATTGGCTGGCGGAGAGGTCATTCGACAGGCCATTGATGGGATAAAATCGGTGGCCAAGACAATCGAAGAGGCTTCCGGAACCATCGACGGCCTCTCAAATGAATCGGAGAAGATCGGTGAAATTGCATCTGTTATTAATGATATTGCCGACCAGACCAACCTCCTGGCTTTGAATGCCGCCATCGAGGCTGCCCGTGCAGGGGAACAGGGACGAGGTTTTGCGGTAGTTGCCGACGAGGTCAGAAAGCTTGCGGAGCGGACAACAGCCGCAACTCAGGAGATTGCCGGAATGATCCACTCCATACAGACGGAATCCGGTAATGTGGCAAAATCGATGATGCGCGGAATCGAAGAGGCGGAAACGGGTGTCTCTCTGGCCAATAGCGCGGGTGAGGCCCTGGAGAAGATCGTGCAGGGGATTGAGGAGATCGCGGAAATGATTGCTCAGATAGCAACCGCTTCACAAGAGCAGTCAACAACCATAGAGGTCATTACAACTAACATTCATGAGGTTTCCGAGGTTACCGGCGATTTTGCGGCCGGTATGAACCAGTCAGCGGCTGCTTCCGAAAAACTTGATCAGCTTGCTAAGGGGATGAAACAGCTGGTGGGTCAGTTCAGCATCTGAAACACTTAACAGAAATGTTGAACGACAATACTGAATAACAAGAGGCCGCTTGATTCAATTTCAACTATTGACGCAAGCGGCCTCCATTATCTGAGCACTGCATTTAGATAAAAACTAACAACATCATATAATTAGTGGTGCGGACAGGGAGACTCGAACTCCCACACCGTAAGGCGCCAGATCCTAAGTCTGGTGCGTCTGCCAATTCCGCCATGTCCGCTTAACTGAATTACTCTTCGCCTTTGTGCAGCTTGTACTCTATACCATCTATAAGCGCCTGGTAAGAGGCGTCAATGATGTTCTCCGAAACACCGACCGTCCCCCAGCGATTCTCCTTGTCACCGGACTCGATGAGAACCCGGATTGCCGATGCCGTTCCATTTCCTCCAGGCAGAACGCGGACCTTATAATCGAGAAGCCGCATCTCCTTCAGCCGGGGGTAAAACTTTTCAAGGGCCTTGCGCAGGGCGTTATCCAGAGCATTTACCGGTCCGTTACCTTCAGCTGCGGTATGCTCTACCTTACCACCTACCTTGACCATGACGGTGGCCTCGGATAGCGTTTTCTGGTCTTCATGGCGCTTCTCATCAATTACCCTGAATCCGATTATGGAGAAGAACTTCTTGTGGGTTCCCAGGGCCCGCTTCATCAGGAGCTCAAAAGATGCCTCGGCACCTTCAAACTGATATCCACGATGCTCCATCTCCTTGATGTTGTCAAGGATCTCAAGTGTCACCGGATCCTTGCTGTCAAGGTTGATGTTGAACTCCTCAGCCTTTGCAAGGATGTTGGAGCGACCGGAGAGATCGGACACGAGAACGCGAGTGGTATTACCCACCAGCTCAGGACGGATATGTTCGTAGGTTTCAGGGTGACGCTGAATAGCGCTGACATGTACCCCACCTTTGTGGGCAAAGGCCGCGTTACCGACATACGCCTGATGCTTGGGAGGAGCAAAGTTCGCCAGTTCATAGACGTACCGTGAAAGGTCGCGCAGTTTCCTCAATTGTTCGTCAGTTATGCACTCCTTTTTCATCTTAAGCTTTAAGGATGGGATAATAGAGCAGAGGTTGGCATTCCCACACCGCTCGCCAAAGCCGTTGATGGTTCCCTGGACCTGCACAATCCCCTGATCAACCGAAACAAGTGAATTTGCAACAGCACATTCACCGTCATTATGGGTATGAATTCCAAGTGGGGTCTTGATCTGCTTCTTTACCTGCTTAATGATCTCCTCAACCTCAAACGGCATGGTCCCGCCGTTGGTGTCGCAGAGCACAATACAATCTACCTTGGCCTGCTCGGCGGCCTTAAGGGTATTGATTGCGTATTCGGGATTGGCCTTGTAGCCGTCGAAGAAATGCTCCGCATCGTAGAACACTTCAGGTGCATGACGCTTCAAATACTCCAGAGAATCGTAAACCAACTCCAGGTTTTCCTCGAGTGAAATCCGAAGCGCTTCGTGGACATGGAAATCCCAGCTTTTGCCGAATATGGTAATTACATCCGGCTCAGCCTTGACAAGGGTAATAATATTCTGGTCCTTGTCAGGTGTGATCTTTGCCCGACGGGTAGAGCCGAATGCGGCAATCTTTGCCTGCTTCAGCTTCTCCTTTTTGATCTCCCTGAAGAAAGCCACGTCCTTTGGATTGCTGCCAGGCCATCCACCCTCGATATAATGAATACCTGACTCATCCAGCCGGTGGGCTATCCGGATCTTGTCTTCCAGAAGAAAAGAGATATCCTCGGACTGAGTTCCGTCTCGCAGCGTTGTATCATACAGTTTGACCAGGCTCATAAAAGTCCTCGAATGCAATTCCAAATCAAGGTGTAATCTTCGTTGACTCGTTTTCGGCTCCTTAACGTACCTGTTGTACGCCTTCGTCACCTCAATCCTCGCTGCCTTGATTTCATCATTGACTAGAAATTGCACTATATAGTCTAGTTTCCCGACATGCCAAATGCGTCATGGAGGACGCGAACTGCCAGCTCCGTATACTTTGCATCAATCACTACGGAGACCTTGATTTCGGAGGTTGATATCATCTGAATGTTGATACCCTCTTTGGCAAGGGACTGAAACATCTTGGTGGCAACACCTGCATGACTTCGCATGCCAACACCTACAACAGATATTTTGGATATGTTTTCGTCGGTTACCACGTCCTTTGCCTGGACATCGTTGGCAGTCTCCTTGGTTATGGCCAGGGCCTTCTTGAAATCCGCCTTGGTAACCGTGAAGGTGAAGTCGGTGTTCCCCTCCTCACTGACGTTCTGAACGATCATATCAACGGATATGTTGGCATCGGATAGCGGTGAAAGGATCTTTGCCGCAATACCAGGTTTATCGGGGACATGCATGACTGCAATCTTGGCTTCGTTCTTGTCATATGCGATACCTGAAACGAGAACTGCTTCCATATCCTTATCCTCCTTGGTCACCATTGTTCCTAGATTGTCATTGAAACTGGAGCGAACGTGGATGTCCACGTTGTATTTTTTTGCAAATTCAACCGACCTGATCTGCAGCACCTTGGCTCCCAGGCTTGCAAGCTCGAGCATCTCCTCGTAGGAGATCTTTTCTACCTTGCGGGCATCCTGGCAGATATTGGGGTCGGTTGTATATACGCCATCAACATCGGTAAATATTTCGCAGACATCGGCCTTGAGAGCAGCTGCCATTGCGACTGCAGAGGTGTCTGAGCCGCCACGGCCAAGGGTTGTGACACTCCCCTCCTTGTCGATCCCCTGGAATCCAGCAACTACGACAATCACGCCATCCTTGAGGTCCGCCCTGACATTTTCATCGGGGATCTCTTCGATGCGCGCCTTGCTGTAGACACTGTCAGTAATGATAGGCACCTGCCAGCCGTGATACGATTTTGCCTTGTACCCCATGGACTTGAGGCACATTGCAAGCAGGGCTATGGAGACCTGCTCTCCGGCAGCTACCAAGACGTCATATTCGCGATTGTCCGGAAACTCACACATCTCATTGGCAAGTGCAACCAGCTTGTTGGTCTCTCCTGACATAGCCGAAACAACAATCACCATATCATTACCGGCATCATAGGTTTTTGCGACCCTCTTCGCTACATTTTTGATGCGCTCTACCGAGCCCATAGAGGTACCGCCATATTTCTGGACCACTAATGCCATTTCTTTAATCCTCCTTCGACGGATAATCTCAGCTTAGCTGAGGGGTTCCCAATGAACGTGGAGACATGTTATTAGCAAGAATTATCTGGCAGGTCAAACAAATTTCAATCAATCAGCCTTCCGATATTTCCAATGCGTACGCGGAACTTCTCACGATCCCACGACCAGTATTTTATGAAGGCAAGCCCCTTGATCTTATCCATCTTCACAAAACCCCAGAAACGGCTGTCATAGGAGCGGTCGCGGTTGTCTCCCATAACAAAGTATGCCCCGTCCGGCACTTTGATCGGTTTTGTGTAGTCGCGAGGATTTTGTGCCGCAGGAATAAGATCTTTCTCCTTGTGAACCTCGTGAGGGTTCGCATACGGCTTACCGTTGACCATGACTGTCTTACTGATGACCTGAATCTCGTCACCCGGTAGACCGATTACCCGCTTGATAAAGTCTTTGCTTGGATCTTCAGGGTACTCGAAGACAATAACGTCACCACGCTGAGGTTCGCGTATCTTCAGAAAACGCTTATCGGAAAATGGTATCCTGGTTCCGTAGATGAATTTGTTCACCAGGATATGATCGCCAATGGCGAGGGTATCTTCCATGGAACCTGAGGGGATCTTGAATGCCTGGACAATAAAGGTACGTATGATCAGTGCCAGGATAATTGCGATAATGATCGATTCGGCATACTCTCGAATGATGTGTTTCTTCTTTACCTCTGTATGCTTCTTCTCTTCGGTTCCGTAATTTTTAAAATCTTCCATATGAAGGTAGTCCTTTAATTAGTCTTCGACCTTTAATATCGCCAGAAAGGCTTCCTGGGGAAGTTCGACGTTACCGACGTTTTTCATCCGCTTCTTCCCCTCTTTCTGTTTTTCAAGAAGCTTTCGCTTGCGGGAAATGTCGCCACCGTAGCACTTTGCCAGAACGTCCTTTCGCAAGGCCTTGACAGTCTCTCTGGCTATCACCTTGTTGCCGATGGCTGCCTGAATAGCCACCTCGAACATCTGCCGGGGAATCAACTCTTTCATCTTGGAAACCAGTTCGCGGCCTCGGAAATAAGACTTATCCTTGTGAATGATCAAAGAGAGAGCATCCACAACCTCGCCGTTTATGAGGATGTTCATTCTGACAAGCTCGCTCCTTCGATAATCAAGGTGTTCATAATCCAAAGAGGCGTACCCCTTGGAGATCGACTTCAGGCGGTCGTAGAAGTCGAGAACTATCTCGTTAAGCGGCATTTCGTAGATGATCATCACCCTCGTCTGAGTGAGATATTTGATCTCGCGCTGCACACCGCGCTTATCCTCACAGAGGGCCAGGATGCCGCCGACGAAATCGTTGGGGACATGAATGTGGGCGAGGATAAACGGCTCTTCGAGAAAATCAACATGCTGGGCTTCAGGCAACTGGTTGGCGCTCTCAATGGTGACAACTTCGCCGGTAACCCGATGAACCCTGTACACAACCGTCGGAGCAGTGGTTATAAGGTCCAGTCCGAACTCGCGCTCCAGACGTTCCTGGATAATCTCCATATGCAGGAGCCCAAGGAAACCGCAACGGTAACCGAATCCGAGCGCAACAGATGTCTCCGGCTCGAACGAGAAAGAGGAGTCGTTAAGCTTCAGCTTGGCCAAGGCATCCCTTAGCTGCTCATACTGGTTGGTATCTATTGGATACAAGCCGGAGAAAACCATCGGCTTGACCTCTTTGAAGCCTGTCAGAGGTGTCTCGCATTGCCGGTGCAGCAGGGTCACGGTATCTCCGACTTTCGCATCCGCAACATCCTTGATGCCTGCGATCACAAAGCCGACCTCGCCAACCGACAGACTCGGAACCTCTTTCATCACCGGCGCAAAAATACCGACCTTGAGGGCCTCATAGGTACTATTAGTGGACATCAGCTGGATCTTGTCACCTTTTTTCAGGGTGCCGTCGAAAATCCGGACCAGGATGATGACGCCCTGGTACTGGTCGTACCATGAATCGAAGAGGAGCGCCTTGAGCGGAGCAGCCAGATCACCTCTGGGAGGGGGGATTTTCCTGACAATCTCCTCCAGTATCTCCCGTGTACCTATCCCTTCTTTGGCACTAGCCAGCACCGCATCATGGGCATCGATACCTATGATATCCTCAATTTCCTGAATCACTCGCTCCGGATCAGCAGCTGGCAGATCGATCTTGTTGAGGACCGGAAAGACTTCCAGGTTTATGTCCAATGCAAGGTAGACGTTGGCAAGGGTTTGGGCTTCGACCCCCTGGGAAGCGTCAACCACTAGCAGGCCCCCTTCACAGGCAGCCAGCGACCGCGAAACCTCGTACGTAAAATCGACGTGACCGGGGGTGTCTATCAGGTTAAGTATGTATTCCCTGCCATCATCCGCATTGTAATAGAGACGAACGGTCTGGGCCTTGATGGTTATACCGCGCTCCCGTTCCAGGTCCATCTTGTCCAGAAACTGGCTCTGCATCTCTCGGGCAGTGAGAGCACCGGTGTACTCCATCAGGCGGTCGGCCAGAGTCGATTTGCCGTGGTCTATATGGGCGATGATGGAAAAGTTGCGTATTAATTCGTTAGTCATGGAAACCTTGGCTTCTATATTGTATAACCGGTGAACAATATCCTATACCCCGCGCCGTTGTAAAGTGAATTCTCGACCTCCTGCAGGTGCGAAACCGTTGCCATGCCACACCTTACGTGATAAGGTCAGGCCGATTGAATTTATAATAAAAAAGGAACCAACAGAATGCTGACAGGAAAACAGAAGCGATTTCTCAGGGCACTGGGGCACAGCCTCAAACCGGTGATCATGGTGGGTAAAAGCGAGGTAAGTGAAGCACTTGCAAAAGAGACCCGAACTGCACTGGAGGCACATGAACTGATCAAGGTGAAACTTCTGGAGAGCTGCCAGCTTGATCGAAGCGAGGTTGCTGAACTCTTGTCAAAGGAGTGTGATGCTGAAGTAGCACAGGTTCTGGGCCGGACCATCCTTCTCTACCGTCGAGGGGAAGAGCCTAAACTTGAACTGCCGGTAGCGGACAAAAAGCCATCCAATAAAGTGCAGAAGGGATAGAATTAGAGGTGTCAACCATGGAGCCCTTAATCGATGCACCTCAGGAACGACCCGACATGGCCAGCTATGCAGCGCGAAGCTCTGATTCGCGCGGAAGAAGACACCTTGAGGAGCTTCGCGACTCCCGTCCCGCCTTTGAGCGCGACCGCGACAGGATAATCCACTCTGCCGCCTTTCGACGACTGGAGTATAAGACCCAGGTATTCGTCAACCATGAAGGGGATTACTACCGGACCCGCCTGACCCACTCTCTTGAGGTTGCCCAGATAGCCAAGGCAATTGCCCGTCGCCTCAGGCTCAATGAGGAGCTGACCGAAGCAATGGCCCTGTCGCATGACCTGGGGCACACCCCTTTCGGCCACACCGGCGAGGAGGTTCTCAATCGCCTGATGGAGGATTACGGCGGCTTCGAGCACAACCTTCAGTCGCTAAGGGTTGTAGACGAACTGGAAGAGCGCTACCCAGGCTTTAATGGTCTCAACCTCTCCTGGGAGGTGCGAGAAGGGATCATAAAGCATTCATCCCCCTATGACCGGCCTGTCGGGGTCATAAATGAGTTTATCCCTGGAGTGGTGCCGACCATCGAGGCCCAGATCATAAATTTTGCAGACGAGGTCGCCTATAATAACCACGACATTGACGATGGTCTGAAATCCGGTTACCTCTCGCTTCAGCAACTGAGACACATCGAACTTTGGCAGGAGATGTTCGAAGCGGTTACGTTTCGCTATCCTGGACTGGATGAAGAGCGGGCCAAGTGCCAGACGATCAGTGCCCTTATCGGCTCCTTCATCAATGACCTGACATCCACCACTCTGAACAACCTCTCGTCCCTCAATATCAAAACCCAGGAAGACCTTCGCAGGGTAAACCGGCAGGTAGTCGCCTTGAGTCCCCAGCTTGCAGAGAAAAACCGCCAACTGAAAAGCTTTCTTTATGAAAACCTTTACCGCCACTACAAGGTTGAAAGGATGCGTGTCAAGGCAGAGAGGTACCTGATCATGCTGTTCGATACCTATGTGAAGCATCCGACCCTGCTCCCGAAGAAATATATCAGAAAGATGGAATCTGTAGGACGCGAAAGGGTCATTTGCGACTATATTGCCGGCATGACCGATCGATTTGCCCTTGATGAGTTCAAGCGTCTTTTCGAGCCGTATGAGCGGGTGTAAACACTTGATTTCATCCAGACAAGGCGCTATCTACGTTGGCATCGTCATCGCCAGCGCGTTACATCTTGACGTCATTCATTTGTGGTGGTAGATTAATTAACCCACCCTTACCCATTTAACCCGCGAGTATACAGCGATGCAAAAAGATCTTCGATCCACAATACCAGACAATCTCCGCGACCGCCTCGGATCGGCCAGCAAGGTCTGTCCGCTCTCTGGACGCGACGTATTTCTCGGGTTGCAACATGAACAGTTGATCATTCTGGGCTGCAATCCACGCATCCCGCACGTCATACCCGGTATTATGAAGGCTGCCGAGGAGCTTGATGCCATAGTCGCCTTCGAGCTGACCAGGACAGAAGGTGGATTGGACGGCGGTTACACAGGACAGATGCCTGAAAGTTTCTGCACCAAACTCTTGGAGTACGCCGAAAGATTCCGTTTCTCAAAGCCTTTCATCATACACGCTGATCATGTAACTGTTCTCGACACATCGAACGCAGAACTTACAGCAGCCAGACAGTTAATAGAGGCGCAGTTATCAGCCGGATTCACCTCTTTTGCTCTGGACGCCTCCTTCTCCCCCCTTGCAGATAACATATCCATTACGGCTACCCTTGCAGCCCCCCTACAGTCTGCTGGATGCGGCCTTGAGGTTGAACTGGGGGAGGTAAAACATGTGGGTAATGAGTCAAACCTTACCGAAGTCGCCGAAGCACGAGCATTTCTGACCGGTCTGGCTGATCATGGAATCCATCCACAGCTATTGGCCATCGATAATGGCTCAAAAAGCGGAAACTACCTTGATGGTCAGGCGGTAAGGATAGACCTTATACGTACTGGAGATATTTTCAAGGTAGCACGGGAATATGGCCTCGCCGGACTGGTACAGCATGGTATTACCGGCACTCCGCTCCGGATAGTGGGCAGGCTTGCAGAGTACGGTGTTCGCAAGGGCAATATTGGGACCCTCTGGCAGAACGTAGCCCATGCTGGGCTTCCGCTGGATCTTATGGATGTGATGCGTGGATGGTCGCGTGAGAATGGTAAAGACATAAAGTATGCAACTGGCATCTTCAAGGCGGAAATTGATGCAATCCCCGAAGAAAATGTGCAGCAGATCCAGGAAATGGCTTACCGTGAGGCTCGAGAGTTCCTGAAGGCCTTCCATGCGGAGGGGAGTGCAACAAAACTGACAAAGGCCTTGAACACCTGATGAGAGTTATAAGTGGAGCAGCAAAAGGTCGCAGCCTTGTTCCTCCTCACGATCGTCGAGTCAGGCCCACCTCTGACCGAATAAAAGAGGCTCTTTTCAGTATTATCGGATCACTATGCGGCGACATTGCCGGATTCAGCATACTGGATATTTTTGCCGGAACAGGCAGTCTCGGAATTGAGGCACTAAGCCGTGGTGCTGGTCAAGCTGTTTTCATAGACAACCAACGGAGCTCAGCCGCACTTATTAAGTCAAATCTGGAATCAACCGGTTTTGCCAAACTCTCTGAGGTTCTGATCATTGACGCCACTGCAGCTCTAGTTCAAATGGCATCCCAGGGCCGCATATTCGACCTGGTTTTCGCTGACCCCCCTTACAATAAGGGAATTGCTCTAAACTTTCTCCGCCAGTTAGCCTCACTATCCGTTCTGGCAGATGGGTCTATTGTGGTTATTGAAACATCCTCCCGCGAAAATCTGCCGCAATCCGAAGGGTATCTACAGCAGATCGACCGGCGTATCTACGGCGATACGGCTCTGGCATTCTATTCATTCAACTGAACGAGGTTCTTTCAATGTCCAGGAAAATTGCTGTTTATCCAGGCTCCTTCGACCCTATTACCTACGGACACCTTGATATCATAAACCGGGGCTTGAGGTTTTTTGACAATGTTATCGTTGCTGTAGCCCGGAACTCAACAAAAAATGCGCTCTTTTCAATAGAAGAGCGTGTTGAGCTTATCACCAAAGTCCTTGAAGGTAACACCCTGGCAAAAGTTGACACATTTGACGGCCTCCTGATAGACTACGTCCTCTCTCAGGAAGCCACTGTAATCATCAGGGGTCTGCGGGCAGTTTCAGATTTTGAGTACGAATTCCAGATCGCCCAGATGAATCGGAGTATTTCGCAAGAGGTTGAGACCCTGTTCATGATGACTTCGGTCCAGTACAGCTATCTCTCTTCTTCCATCGTAAAAGAGGTCAGTTCATTGAACGGACCGGTTGACGGGTTGGTACCGCCAATCGTCAAACAGGCGCTTCTCAGCAAGTTTTCCTCACAATACCCATAACAAGGAGACCCGCATGAATCCGTTAGCCGTAGAACTCAACGAGATGCTCAGCCAGAGCAATCCCCATGCTCTGGAGATGCTGTCCGACCTGGGCAAGAACCTTTTCTTCCCCAAGGGGATTCTGACCCAGTCGGCAGAAGCCAAGGAAAAAGCCCACAAATTCAACGCCACCATAGGCATCGCCACAGAAAAAGGCGGCCCGATGTACCTCCAGTGCATCCAGGACAAACTCACCGCCTTTGACCCGAAGGACATCTACCCCTATGCGCCGCCTGCCGGCAAACCGGAACTGCGGGCACTGTGGCGTGAGAAGCAGCTGCGGGAGAATCCGAGCCAGCAAGGAAAACACTTCAGCAACCCGATCGTCACCAACGCCCTCACCCACGGCCTTTCAATCGTTGCCGACATGTTCGTTGACGTGGGTGACCACGTGGTCTTGCCGGACATGCTCTGGGGGAACTACAACCTCACCTTCGGCACCTGTTCCGGTGCCGTTATGCGGAAGTTCCCAACCTTCACCGTGGCTGGTGGCTATGACGTTGAAGCATTCAAGGCCGAGTTGAAGAACAGCGCCGAGGAGAAGGGAAAGGCTGTGGTGCTTCTCAACTTCCCCAACAACCCAAGCGGCTACACGCCAACGGTCGCCGAGGGTGACGCAATCGTCGCCGCTATCAAGGAGGTAGCCGAAAGCGGCTGCAACATCGTCGCTATCACTGATGATGCCTACTTCGGCCTCTTCTACGAGGACAGCTTGAAGGAATCCCTGTTCGGCAAACTGGCCAACCTGCACCCCCGCATCCTGGCGGTCAAGCTGGACGGCGCTACCAAGGAGGAGTTCGTTTGGGGGTTCCGGACAGGTTTCATCACCTTCGCCGACGGCAAAGAGTACGAGAACACCCCGGTGATGACCGCTCTGGAGAAGAAGGCCATGGGGATCATCCGCGCACGGATCTCAAACTGCCCCCACCCCTCCCAGACCTTTGCCATCGAGGCGCTCCGCTCCCCGAAATTCCTGGAGCAGAAGGAAGAGAAGTTCCAGATACTGAAAGGCCGCGCCCTGAAAGTAAAGGCAGTCCTCAACAGCGGCAAGTACGATTCTGCCTGGAGCTACTACCCGTTCAACTCAGGCTATTTCATGTGTCTCAAGCTGAAGAGTGTCGATGCCGAGAAGCTGCGGGTCCATATCCTGGACAAGTACGGTGTCGGCGGCATCTCCATCGGCAAGACCGACCTCAGGATCGCCTTCTCCTGCATCGAGGAGAAGGATATCCCCGAACTGTTCGACATCATCTACCAGGGAGTTCAGGATCTGACCTGATCATTCTGCTGAACAGAGCAACGTCTGTTGATCTGAAGGCGGGGGAGTTTCCCCCGCCTTTCCACAGGAGGTACCATGATCACCAAAGACATGATCATCGGCGATATCATCCGCTCCTTCCCTGCCACAATACAGATCTTCGCCAACCACAAACTCGACTGCTACGAATGTCAGATCGCCGACATCGAAACCATTGAGCATGGCGCAGGTGTTCACAAGATTAGTATAGACGAACTTCTGGAGGAGCTCAATCGGGCCTCCTCAGCCAGATAGGCCATCACTCCACTATGAGCGAACAACTACTAGAATACGAACATCATTTCCTACTGCAACAAATCGTCAGGATTGTATTTATCGGGGGTCAGAACCTACGCCCACCTGAGACCAGAACACGTATCTCCCACCTTACCCGCGACCTCCTTGAACTTGAACTGGAAGAGGAACAACTCCCTGAAGCCGCTACAGTCTCCATCGGGGATATCCTGGAACTACGCTCCGGCAAGGCTGGCATCAGCTTCCGCTGCCGTGCCCTGCTGGTTAGTGGAACAACCAGTAGGTACCTTCTGGTCAGACTTGTCGGTAACGTCATCTATGAAGAACTTCGAGAATACTTTCGAATCGACACATACCTTCCACTTCGTTACACATCAATGCCTGGATGGGACCTGAAATCGGTAAAGCGAAAGTGGCTGGACATTATTGACAGCCGGGCACTCGATATCAATCGTCCGGTCGGTTTCATCGGAAAACAGGAGCCGGCGGCAGTCGCATCGTCTTCTGCCAGAGCGCAACTACCGCTTCAGTACGAACCCCCTGTGGCAGCCAATATCAGTGGTGGCGGCCTGCGAACCTGCCTTCAGGAGGAGTTGGAGCCTGGAAGTTTTGCTCTTCTGGAGATATTCCTACCAGGTTTACAGCCAAGAGTAATCGACGTAGCAGGAGAAGTTCTATCCTCCGAACCAGTAACTATACATGCCCAGACCATAGGCTTTTCCATCCCGTTTAAGTTCATCTGCATCGATGAGCGGGACCGTGACACCATAATCAGCCACATCCAGAGTATACAACAGAAGCAGATACGTCAGATGGCAGAAGAGATGCCTGTCCTGAAGCGTTCGCTAAGCCAACTCTCTTCCAGCGCAGCCTCACAGTACAATCCTATCAGACATCGCATTGTCATTGCTGCGCTCATCCTACTCGCCTGCATCACGGTTTTTGCCATGATCAGTTATTATCGCAATCCAGTTAAGGGAGAAGTGCAGCTGATATTTGAAGATGGCTTAAGAAAATTCCTGGAACAAATACCCAGCCACAAAAGGTAGCTGCAAAATGAGTTACCCATAAGACTACTTTGAGTACTCTCCACAAGAACATACCTACCCCTAACGACTCGATACCTCAGCATATCATTCATCCCACACACTAAATCACTTACAATACCAGACTGTTACATTTTATATCGTATACTGGCACGCTAATAGCAAAATGTTTTTTCTCTAAGTGCTGGTACAGCAAAATATCGCGCAGCATCCGCCCCCAATGGAGGTATGACAGGTGCTTTATAAATCCCCTAATGAATCTTTTAATGAGTTTAACGTGGCGAGAAACGATGCCACCTGTATTCGATGTAAGGTCTGTGTCCGCCAGTGTGCCTACGATGTACACCGTTATATCGAAGGATCTGACTGCCTGGCAGAAGACAGCTCTCTCTGCATCGGTTGCAGACGCTGTTCGGCACTCTGCCCGACAGGTGCCATAGCTATACTCGCCAACGAAGAGGTTTTCAAGGCAAACGCTTCATGGTCCAATTCTCACATCCGCAACCTGTACGCCCAGGCAGACACCGGAGGAATCCTTCTCGCCGCCATGGGTAACCCGGCAAAATACCCAATATACTGGGATCACCTTCTACTGGACGCATCGCAGGTAACCAATCCATCCATCGACCCTCTCCGAGAGCCGATGGAACTCAGGACCTATCTTGGCAAGAAACCCCACTCCATTGAAGTGGTAACAGATAAGAAAACCGGCAAGCCGAAACTTGCAACAAAACTCTCCCCTCAGCTCAAACTCGAATATCCGTTTATATTTTCTGCCATGAGCTATGGAGCCCTCAACCTGAATGCCCACAGAGCAATGGCAGCAGCTGCAGAGGAACTTGGAACCATATACAACACCGGTGAAGGCGGGCTGCACAAAGATCTATACAAGTACGGCAAAAACGTGATCGTTCAGGTGGCTTCAGGTCGCTTTGGCGTCAGCGAGGCTTACCTGAACGCCGGTGTCGGCATCGAGATCAAAGTCGGCCAGGGGGCTAAACCCGGAATCGGTGGACATCTCCCGGGAGAAAAAGTCAACTTTGAGATTTCCGAGACCCGCATGATACCAATGGGATCTGACGCCATATCGCCAGCTCCGCATCACGACATTTACTCCATAGAGGACCTGAGGCAACTCATCTATGCCCTCAAGGAAGCGACAAACTATGAAAAACCGGTATCAGTAAAGATCGCTGCGGTACATCATGTTGCCGCCATCGCTTCGGGTATCGCACGTGCCGGAGCCGATATCATAACCATCGACGGCTTCCGCGGGGGGACCGGCGCAGCTCCGCAGGTAATCCGCGACAACGTCGGCATCCCGATGGAACTGGCCCTTGCCGCAGTTGACACTCGGCTGCGTGACGAAGGGATAAGAAACCAGGTATCCATAGTAGTCGGTGGCGGGGTCAGAAGCTCAGGTGACGCCATCAAGGCCATTGCCCTCGGAGCGGATGCAATAAACCTCGGGACATCCACACTGCTGGCCCTGGGCTGTACCCTCTGCCAGCGTTGCTACACAGGCAAATGTCCCTGGGGGATCACAACCAATACCCCCTATTTGGCCAAACGTCTCAATCCAGAGGTCGGCGCCGAAAAGTTGGTCAATCTGGTAAAAGCATGGGGACATGAGATGAAAGAGATTCTGGGAGGCATGGGACTAAACGCCCTGGAATCACTGCGAGGAAACCGTTACAAGCTACGGGCCGTCGGACTAACCGAAAAAGACATGAACCTCTTGGGCGTCATGCCCGCTGGAGAATAGTTTATGAAGCGCATATATACCCTTGAAGACGCATGCATCGGCTGCCACCTCTGCGAAGTGGCCTGCATCACAGAACACTCCCTTTCAAAAGACCCGGTCAAGGCATTTCTCCATGAACCTGCCCGTCCCATCTCCCGATGTACGGTTGAGGAGTGGGACGGTGGTGTGATTTCACTCTCTACCACATGCCGCCACTGCGACGAACCCGACTGTCTTCGCGCTTGCATATCAGGAGCAATCCAGAAGAACGACCAGGGAATCGTCAGATTGGACCCAGATCAGTGCGTCGGCTGCTGGTCATGTGTCATGGCATGCCCTTATGGAGCGGTCCAGCGCAACCTTGCAAAGAAAAAAGCGAACAAGTGCGATCTCTGCCCGGACCGGAAGAGCCCGGCATGCGTAGATGCCTGCCCTAACAGAGCCCTTGTCTACAGGGAGGGGAGCCAGAAATGAATTATGTGATAATCGGCAATTCCGTCGCAGCAGTCGGTGCAATCCGATCCATTCGATCCATTGACCAGCAAGGCAATATAACCGTCATCTCCAGGGAACGCCACTCAGCATACGGTCGACCCCTCATCTCATATCTTCTTGGAGGTCTCATCACCGAGAAGAGGATGTCATACGTTCCGACTGATTTTTATGAAAAGAACCGCATTAACCTTCTACTTAACTCGGAAGTCGTCTCAGTTGACGGCAAAAAATCTTTGGTGAAAC
The DNA here is from genome assembly GCA_964528055.1 of uncultured Geoanaerobacter sp. Classification (GTDB taxonomy): domain Bacteria; phylum Desulfobacterota; class Desulfuromonadia; order Geobacterales; family DSM-12255; genus Geoanaerobacter. The sequence continues at coordinate 101,194 of CAZGQM010000003.1, forward strand.
TAGCAGCAGGGGATACGATTACGTATGATCGGCTCCTTATTGCCACTGGCGGCGACCCCTTTGTCCCTCCAATCGAAGGTTTGGCGGGCAAAGAGAAGATTTTCACATTCACCACCTGGGACGATGCTGCGAAACTAAAAGGGATAGCCGACGACATACGGCACGCTGTAGTCATAGGCGGGGGACTTATCGGTCTCAAAGCAGCAGAGGGTCTTCATCTGCTCGGGAAAAAGGTCACCATAATCGAACTGGCTGACCGGATACTCTCTGCAGCCTTTGATCGACCGGCAGGACGCATAGTCGCCAAAAAGATGAAGGCTAACGGCATTGACGTCATTACTGAAGACACCGTAGTTTCAATCGAAGGCGATGGACCCGACATAAACGGGGTTGTTCTGAAATCCGGAGATTACATCCCATGCGATACGGTTATCGTTGCAATCGGAGTGCGCCCTGCAGCAGGCTTTCTCAAAGGAAGCGGTATCGAAGTAAACAGGGGAATCGTGGTTGACAACAGGATGGAGACTTCTCAAAAAGGAGTTTATGCCGCTGGCGATGTTGCTGAAGCTTCCGACTTCTTCACCTCAGTCAGAAACCCGATGCCGATCTGGCCTGATGCCTACATACAGGGTGATATTGCCGGAGCCTCCATGGCCGGCTCCGAAAAGGAGTATGCAGGTGGTCTTGCAATGAACTCCATCGAATTCTTCAAGGTTTCGACCATCTCCATGGGAATAACCAATCTGTCCAATCCCGCAGAGTTCGAGGTCCTTACCTATCAGGACTTGGAAAGTTATACCTATCGAAAGATTGTCCTGCAAGGTACTCGTCTTGTGGGCGCTGTGCTCGTCGGCAATGTCGAGCGCGCAGGTATCTTTGCCGGTCTGATCCGCGAGAAAGTCGATGTGTCAGCACTCAAGGAACACCTCCTTGCACAGGATTTCGGCTTCATCCACCTGTCCAAGGAGTTGCGTAGCGCTCTCTTCGCACCCGTCGGCAAGGCAGCGTAAAGCTTTTGCAGGGTCGCCCGGCGGGCCGCCCGTTTTGGGCGAGGCGTTGCCTCTCCCCCAACTTGAGATCAGTATATCCGAGGACCACTATATGAAACTGAAACCTACTCACAGCTTCGAGAAAGACATCTCAAACTGCGGCCTCACCGGCTTCATATCAACTGCAGGTAAAAAGGTTGAAGGAAGTGTCATCATCAAGTCAATCTCCCTGATGCATGACAGAGGCAACGGCCTGGGCGGAGGATTTGCAGCCTACGGCATATATCCCGATTACCGTGATTTCTTTGCCTTCCATCTCATGTATGAAAACGTCATGGCCCTCCAACTCACTGAAGAGTATCTTGAGCAACACTTTCTCATCGAGCAGCAAGAAGATATTCCTACCCGTCGAACCCCGGCAATCACAAATCCGCCTGCATTCAAGCGTTACTTTGTAAAACCACTTGCAACACCTGAATATCGTGAAGCAATCGACTTTCAGGGAATGACGGACGAGGATGTCATTGTCGGTCATGTCATGCGGATAAACCATGAAATTGAAGGGGCCTTTGTGGTCTCCTCAGGTAAAGATATGGGGGCTTTCAAAGGGGTCGGATACCCTGAAGATATTGCCGATTTCTTCCGTTTGGAGGAGTACAGCGGCCATATCTGGACCGCTCACAACCGATTCCCGACCAATACACCAGGCTGGTGGGGGGGAGCCCATCCGTTCACTCTTCTTGACTGGTCCATAGTCCATAACGGTGAAATATCATCCTACGGTATCAACAAGCGTTATCTCGAGATGTATGGATACCTCTGCACCATGCTGACTGACACCGAGGTCGTCACATACATGCTTGATCTCCTGATTCGCAAACATGGGCTCTCACCGGAACTCGCAAGTCTTGCCCTTGCAGCCCCCTTCTGGGACATCATCGATTCTATGCCTGATGATGACAGGGAACTGCTTACTGCCATACGTCAGGTCTATGGAAGCGGCCTTCTCAATGGCCCCTTTGCCATTCTCTTTGCTACAAACGAAGGGCTCATCGGCCTCAATGACCGGGTTAAGCTACGGCCACTGGTCTGTGCAACCAAGGATGACTTTGTTTATATGGCCTCAGAAGAAGCAGCTATCCGCGAGATATGTCCAAAACCTGACCGCGTCTGGTCCCCAAGAGGCGGTGAACCGGTAATCGCTAAACTAATCAATCAGTGAAATGTGAGGAGTGAAATGTGAATAAGATATTTCCATAATTCACTTTTCACCTTTAACGAGGTTTTATCATGCAAATAGATGCTCAAGGGATGTATTACAGAGATCTTAACCAGAAGATCCGTGAGGCCGTTACCTCCGGTGAGGAAATCATCGACCTGGTGAATGTTAATGGCCAGTATTTTATCGGTGATGGAATCAACCGGCCTGTCACCATTACGATAAACGGGGTTCCCGGGAATGATCTGGGTGCCTTTATGAACGGTGCCACCATAATCGTCAGGGATAACGCCCAAGACAACATAGGCAACACCATGAACGCCGGTAAGGTTGTGGTGCATGGCCACGCAGGTGATGTTCTCGGTTATGGTATGCGAGGTGGTTGCATACACATTCTGAAGGACGTCGGCTATCGAGTCGGCATCCATATGAAGTCATATGAGACCAACAAACCTGTCCTGATTGCCGGGGGCAAGGCAGGAGATTTTTTCGGAGAATATATGGCGGGGGGGGTACTGATCCTTCTTGGGATGTACACCGACGATCCGGATAAGCCGAAACACGGCTTCAGATTCGGAACCGGCATGCACGGCGGGGTGATTTATGTCCGCGGTAATGTTGATGAAAAAAAACTATCCCCTGAAGTTGGTGCCTATGAACTGACCGATAGTGACAGGGATGAGCTGAACGGATTCCTGAAAGAGTATTGCAAGGATTTAAAGCTGGATCTGAAAGAGATTATGAAGGAGTCTTTCGTCAAGGTATTGCCGAAGAGTAATAGACCTTACGGAAATCTCTACTGCCCCATGCCTAAATAAATCCTGAAGACTATTCATTGAAGCATCACGAAAACGTAAGAACCCACCATAACAACAGGTGGGTTTTTACTTTCTGCCCATGCCAGTCAATTCGTAATTCATACTCATACCCATCTCTTCACGGACAAGATTGGTGATCCGGGAAGAAGACTCTTCTACCAACATGTCAAGCAGCAGCTTTTTCTTTTTGGGAGGCTTTATAATATACGGCTCTCCTTTGATGCTGCCGAGCCTACCTGCCTCATCTATCGCGTCCTGCAAGGATCCGAGTCGATCAACTAGTTTTACGACAAGGGCCTGCTCACCCGAAAAAATCCGACCGTCGGCTAACGCCCTTACCTGCTCAACCGGAAGCTTGCGACCTTCAGCAACAGCCCGGACAAACTGGCCATGGGTACTTTCAATAACCCCTTGCAGTAATGCCTTCTCCTCTTCTGTCATGGTTCGAACCGGTGACCCGGAATCCTTATAACGACCGGTCTTTAAAGTATGTGCCTTCATCCCGAGTTTATCCAAAAGCCCTTCAATATTGGAAAACTTCATCAGCACCCCGATACTGCCGGTTATTGTGCCGGGGTTAGCATATATTAGTGATGCAGGCGCTGCAATGTAGTAACCTCCTGAAGCTGCAACGCTCCCCATTGAGACCACAACCTTTTTGATTGCAGCAAGCTTCTTAACCTCCTGGTAGATCTCCTGTGAAGGGCCGACCACTCCTCCAGGTGAATCAACACGGAGAACAACAGCCTTTACGTTCGCATCGCGACCGAATTCGTGCAGTTGCTTGACGGTTTCCTGCGAATCAAGGATCACCCCCTTCACCTCTACTAGCCCTATTCCGCTTCCCTTAACCAATTTCGTGCCATCGTCAAGACATAGTGCTGCAATCAGAATAGCACTTGCAAGAAAGAGTATAAACACTCCGATAACCCCAACCGCAATCCAGAACCATTTACTCTTCATTGATTAGTTCCCACCTGTTTATCTGTAAATATAACCATATCTGCAATACTGACCTGCTTGACTGTTTTAAGCAAAGTTTGTTATGTTCAAACGATGGAATGTCTTATATTTTCGGATACACATGGAAATTACCCACTGGCTGCGAAAGCGATCATGATGGCGGGTCTTATTGACAAGATTTTTCACCTTGGAGATGACGCAGATGACGCAGCCATGTTGGAGCACATCTTTTCTAAGCAGGTGGAAAAAATCGCCGGCAATTGTGATGTGCCGGGCAAGTATCCGCGTGAGTTAACTATTGATCTAGAAAATACCCGTCTATTAATCACTCACGGCGACCGCTACAAGGTAAAATCAGGGCTCGTAGATCTTTATCGACATGCAGTGAGCGAAAACGCAAAAATCGTTCTATATGGCCATACACATCAGTCGGCGATAGAAGAAATCGACGGCATTCTCTTCATTAATCCTGGGTCGCTTCAAAGGGGGGAGCAACCCAAGAGCTATGCCAAACTTTCACTAAGCAGGGAAGTAGCGAAAGCGGAAATAATCACCATACACGAAGAATTAACATATAATACCAGTTTTTATGATTAATTTCTGAACGATACATTAGCAGGTTTCAACAACCACAGCCGCAGTTGTGGCATACTTTTCTGTTGTGATCCTCAGGGGGTATCGTCTCAGGAGCAAAGGCAACACGCTTCACTGCCCTCCGAATATCTTCAAAAAGGTCAAGTCTATCACTCTTCCCAATGATGTGTCCCACACATTGGCTGATTATCCCGTCAGAAGGGGATGATATCCGTACCGAGTTGAGAAGGTCCGCGTAACTCTTGATATCGATGACGATGGAATCATTTTCGACGTGGTTGATTTCAACTCCGAAGGATTCAAGTTCGGCGCCGAGCTCCGCAAGGAATCGGTTGAACAGTTCACTACCTAGGTCAACCTTCCAATCCGGCTTCTGGTGATTCTGCCGGAAAAATGTAATTATCATTTTCTTGCCGTTCATCGGTCACATCACCTCGTTACAATTATTTCTCTTCGTTCTCTTCGCGAGCAGCCGCTTTCCGTTCAAGTGAACTGAAGATCATCTCCAGTACCGCTTTCTGTTTCACTTCGAACTTATTAAGAACCGCCAGACAGGTCCCCAAAGGAAAGTGATTGTGCAGAAAATCAGATTCTCTGCCAGACAAGATTACAATGCGTTTAGGGTCAATCCCGCCATCAACTGCAAAACGGAAGAGTTTAGAGCCGTCAAGTTCCGGCATTTCTAAATCGAGTACAAGAAGATCCAATCCCCCATTACGTATAAGATTCAGTGCCTGTAGAGGATTTAGGCAGGTAGCTACCTTGAGGTGGGGATAATTCTCTTCCACAATGGAGGCAAGCAGGTTTAAAAATAAGGCATCGTCATCGACGATCAGAATCTGTCCCATCGGTCTCTCTTGCAGGCTGAGTTATTTGATTATCCGAGTCGCCATATTGAGGACCTGAAGAGGAACATGCAACTCAAGTGCACGAGCGGTTTTCATATTAATCACCAAGTCAACTTTTTTAGGAGCAAGAATCGGAAGGAGTGCGGCCTTCTTGCCGGAAAGAACACGAACCACTATATCTGCCGCCTGCTGACCCATTTCTACAGGATGAGCTTCCAGTGAAATAAGGGCTCCTTTTTCACCTCCATCCGGAACCTGGGTAAAAACCGGAATCTTCTTTTCCATCGCCCAATGGATTATTTTATCCATCTGGCGACCCACTGTCGAAGCCTCCGTGATATAGACGCAGTCAATCTGCGTAGCCAGTGAAAGAAGTGCTGAGTCGAGAAGTGCCACATTGGCCACATTGACCTCAACTACAGAAAAACCATACTGAAGGGCCAGTCTCTTCATTTCCTTGAGCTGTATAAGCGAACCTATTTCGCGGGAACAATACAATACTCCGATCTGACGGAAATGTTTGAATTCCATGGCAGTTTTTACCAGGGTAGGAAGCGGCACTTTGGAACTGACACCTGTGGCATTATTGCCTGGTGTTGCAAGACTTTTCGCAATACCGGCTTCCAGGGGCGAATAGACATCAACAAAGACAATGGGGATATCCTTTGTCTCCTGAAGAGCCGCCAATGTAGCAGGCGAACCGTATGTAACAATGACGTTCGCCCCTACTGCGCTAGCCTTACGGATGGCATTGGACCAAGAAATCGGGTCAGGATTGGGAATTTGGGTAATGAATTCCGCGCTCCCCTGATCGTAGCCTTTTGTTGCAATACTCCGCATAAAGGATTTATGGGCATTTCTGTACCGGGGATGATCATAAGAAAAAACCGTGGCAATGATGATCTCGGACGAACGTGCAATCGGTGTTGGGAAAGCCATTACCGTACCGAGCAGGAGACACAGAAGAAGCAGTTTTCGTTTGGCGATATTTTTCATTACCACTTTGCAGCCAGATTGGCGATTACCGAGTGAAGTGAGCCGTTAAACAGAGAATCGTATTGATCAGCATATTTCCTGTAGGTATACGCCACTCCGCAGGAAATGTTTTTATGAATTTCGTAGTCTGCATTCATGGTGATGGCATTCTCGACCGTTTTGAGCCGCGAAATTTCTTTTACCCCAAGCGTGCTCTCCGTTGAATACTGAAGAAAAGCCGGATCGAACTCTGCAAAAGATCTGAGTTGTTGGAACATGAGAGAAAGGGTGAGCTTATCAATTGGTCGATAGGATGCGCTAAGAGAGTAGAGAAACGCCTGTGAAGTGTAATTTGATGCGGAGGTACTTCCAGGAGTAATGCCGGAAAAAAGGACTTCTTGGTCGGTGCTTGTACGGAGCAGACCGGCACTACCTGCTAGCGTCAGTCGCTTAAGAACATTCCCCCATAGTGTTAACGTGGCATTCATCGCACGCTTTTCCCTTGGCAACTGATATGATTGTGATGGGGAATATGTCGAAAGCGTAGCAATACTCTTGGAGTCGTTGCGTTCCAGAGAATTCTGATAATTGCCAGTCACACCCCAAAGGTCTTTTAGCGTGTAAGAGACCAGCAGTTGGCCATCGTGTCGCTCGTCTGCAGAAGTACCATAGGACGGACTATCTGTGGTTGTGTAGCTGTAGCGAGCCTTTAAACGGAGCCCCTTTAAAGGACGACTGAGTAACGTCAGTGTGCCCCGATGGGTTACGGTATCCTCAGGAAGGATCATCCCAGCAACCTTGCTGGCAGGGTCCCAACTTTGGACGTTGTCACGGTGACTTATCTCACCGCTATACTCACCCTTTACCGTAAACGAGTTGACAGGCCGAATTGAAAGAACAGTGGTCAGAACATCCTTGGAAGAATTGAGAGGGGGGAGGATGCTTATCGATGATGGAGTAGCAGGTGTATATATCAGTGCTGATGGTGCATCGCGCTCTATCTCCTGGTGACGAAACCTGACAGCTAGAGAGAACTCCTTGCACGGAGTATATATCAAATCACCGGCTGCGGTATGCAGGGTAGTTGAAAGGCCGTTGACCCCTACAACGTCAGAGACTGAAGTTAGATTTGTACGCTGTCCGTAGGTGTAAGAACCTGCCGCTACAATCCCTCCGGTCTGATCGGTGTGCAGCTTTACCGTATGGGCAATGAAACGGCTGTCCGGGGTATCATCGTGCTGGTATGATCCCGGAGGCCGGACATAGGACACTGGGAATATTGTATAAGGTCTATTTTGACTGAAAAGATCACGAGGTGCACCGGCATGGTCAGTAAACTGGCGCACTGTAAAATCGTAGATAAGATCAACAGGCCCTATATGTGTGTCAAGGCCCAGCTTGCCTTCATGGGTTACCCGGTCAAGTGGCCGTAGTTGTGAATATACTGAGTTTGTAGATCCAGTCGGCTCAAAGGCATGATCGGCGAAACGAAGTTGTCGGCTCCCCTCCTTCACCATACGCCAATAGCCCAGGTTGATGTGGGCAGGGTAATTACCCATTCGAATGCGCATGGTTGCAAGATCCTGCTCGGTACGGATGCCATACAGAACACCCTGATCCCTGCGATCTGTCAGGTAAGTGCTGCTTCCTAAAGGTGCTGAAGGCGCGAACACCTGAAAATTATCAAGATTGTGATACAGCGATTCAGTCCGCATGTGAAAACGATAGGCACCCATATAGTCATAGGTCAGATCGCCATGATAGTCGTTGTCAGAAAGAAAGACCCCCTCAAGAGCAAATTTGTGGTCTTTGCCGAGAATACTGTGAACCCCACCGAATGTCATACCGGAATGAAGGTCTTCGTACTGCGCAGCCCTCTTCGCATAGCCATTGAAACTCAGGAACCGATACCCGGCCATCCCCTGTAACAGGGTATGGGTCTCCAACTTACTCTCTGAGAGCGGGATTTCAACCGGTAAAATCTCCACTTCAACCGCATCTGGGATCGACTCCTCAATAAACGCAGGGTAAACGGTTTTTGCCGTATTCTCCACCGATTCGCTGGCAAAAATCGGCAATGGCATCGTGAATTGATGTACAATAACAGCTAGAAATATACTCGCTGGAATTACATGACGTGTCACGGTCAAGCTCCTTGACGCGAAAAAAAATATCTTACTGCCGCAATGTACCGCCACCTGAAGATGCTGGAGCCGGTATATCGCTGCCATGGACCTGCGAATGGCAGTCATTACAGCGGTTTACAAAGAGTTTTTTAACCCCTTGAGATGAGTTCAGTGTATGCCCGCCGTGGCATTGAAGACAAAGAAATGGCATGGCTGACTGCAAAAGTGAGTTATTTACCGATCCGTGAGCAACGTGACAGTTCGCACAGTTCTCGGTAACGTCACCATGCTCGAACGCAAACGGTCCCTGTTTCTCCATGTGGCAGCGGGTGCAGGTCTCTTTCGGTGTTGTACCCTTGAGCAGACTCTCCTGCATAGATCCATGCACTTCGTGGCAGTCTACGCAAGCCATTTTCTTCTCACGAAGCGGATGATGGGAATATAGGCTGTTCTCAACCTTAACGTCAGGATGGCAACCATAGCAGAGCTCTGCCATCTGCTCGTGGCTCACCTTCTGCTGTGGACCCTGGTGGAGAGTATGGCAGTCGAAACAGCTCACGTCATTCATAGCGTGAGGACTGGAATGCCAGAGCGATAGCACTGGAGTTGATGCAGCTGTGTGACACTTGAGGCAGAGGAGCGACTGGGCTTGAGGCGGAAGATTGAGATAATCCAGTAATTTCGTTGTGTCGCATTTAATATTTTTGGCGTCATTTTTAACCGGGTCATCTTCAAGTTTTTCTATGGCCAGACTACCAGGTCCGTGACAGGACTCGCAGTTCACAAGCGGAAGGCCGGTCTCAGGCTTTATCTGCTCACCATGGACGCTGTGCTTAAAATCATCGGTGATTTTATCGTGCTTGTGGCACTTGGCTACACAATTGTCGGTACCGATATATTCGGCATCCAGCCGACCAACGATAAGCCTCTCGTACTCACGCACCGGCAGAAGCGGTTTGCTCTGTTTAATCTGGGCACAGGCTGCGAACAGCGCTGTCATCATGATCATTAATACAATGGCATGCGTCCAATGGCGCACAACTCTAACCCTCCTATTTAGACGGACATACAATCCGTCAGGCAGCAGTAATCCCCTTGGTAGTAGTACTGATGAAACGCCTGACTATGGGGTTCTCACTATGTTTAATCTCACGCGGAGTCCCTACCTCGATTATCCGGCCTTCATGCATCATGCCTATCCGGTCTGAAATGTAGAGAGCAAAATTAAGATCATGGGTAACGATAACCGTTGTGTTTTTGGTGGATTTTTTGAGCTGAAGAATGGTGTTGGCCAACTCGTCAGTATTTATAGGATCCAGCTCTGCCGTTGGTTCATCGTAAAGGATCAGGTCAGGGTTCATTGCGAGTGATCGTGCAATGGCAACCCTTTTTTTCATTCCACCCGAAAGCTCAGCTGTTTGCAGTCCATCCTTACCTTCCAAACCTACCAGCGCTAGCTTAGAGCCAATAATCTCACGAATAATTTGTTCCTTACAGATCCTTTTCTCACGGAGCCATAGCCCTACATTTTCCCCCACGGTCAAAGAATTAAAAAGTGCTGACGATTGGAACACCATGCTGTATCGATAATTATGGGGTTCATCTCGATGATTGCCGGTAAATATTGGAAGCCCATTGATGAAGATCTCACCACTATCCGGAGTTTCAAGTTTGACAATATGCTTAAGCAGTACGCTCTTGCCGGTACCGGAAGGGCCTATTATGGAAAATGTCTCGCCGGATATTATTTCAAGATCAACATCCACAAGTACATGATTACCGCCGAAATGCTTGTTCAGCTTTTCTATCCGTATATCTACTCCGCGAGTCTCTTCAAGGTTAACGGCAGGGCCACTCTCGCCGTTATGAAAAATCGAATGCGATAGTCCATGCTTGAGCATGTCGAAGATACCGCCGGGAGTGCTCGCAAAAAGTGATCGTATGTCCAACTAATACCTCTTTACTAAAGATTACTAACCGGAACTATAACAGACCGATCTTGACCGTGCAAGCTACACCTTTGTTTAAATGGGCTAAAAGAGGTATCTATGTCTGTTACAAAAATAATGCTTGTTGCGATAGATATACTGAGTGAGCAGAAGAATTGCAAGAGCCGCTGCAATGTTGTTTACCCATAGAGCTTGCTGGTCTACCTGTACACCCATGACCTTTTCCAACTCAGCATGGGTTATGAAATTAATGTTAACTACAGTATTGGTTATCTCAAATAAATTATATCCGATAAGCAGATACCAGGTCAGCTGTTGGCGTTTCATAATTCCCATAAAGAGGTAAAGACAGACCAGTGAGTCAATCAAAACTACCACGTTTGCTGGAGTTCCTGTATAAATGCTGCCCATTAATGGAAATGGGTTGCCATATGTAGATGCTGAAACAAGAAAGAAAAAGAGATAGAGCCCAGTCAAGAGAGTAAGCCCTAAAGGCCTCTGTTCATCGATATCGTCATGTTCGGACATACAACCGCCCCGTAAAAAGACAGAATATAGCAGCAGATTGGACGTCACTTCTTCCGTCGCATGTCGCTGAGAGCCACGCATACAAAGATCACGAGCATTACCCCGGCAATAAAGATCCAGTCAGCATTACTGAAACCAAACATTAGTCCGCTCCATATCACTGCGTGAGGTTATCCAGAGCCGACCGAGCCTCAGCAAAGTCGGGGTCACACCTGAGAGCCTCACTGTAACACTCCGCTGCTTTTTTTGGCATGGCAAGATTTTGATAGCAGAGACCAAGATAATACCATACCTCTGGCAACGGATACTCTTCACAGAAAACCAAATCATCAATAACATCGTTCAGAATTGCTGCACATTCCTCGAAGTCACCATCCTGATAACAGCCAAAAGCTACATTAATTGCCTCCAGGTAATCAACTGGAGGAACTCTGGGGATCTGTCCACTCTGAACTTTATTCAGACGATCTTCCAAGCGAGGATCAAGGGTTACCTCAAGACCGGTCTGAAGCTCTTTCCAGATCCGTTCAGCCTGGTCATACCTTCCAAGCAGATACTGAACCTCAGCTAGATGAGAAAGGACATGTGGAACACCTGGAGCCAGTGCGAGAGATCTGCCTAAAAACGTCTCGGCACGGAAAAGCGTAACAGTCGATTGGTGTAGAGCCGACAACCTCATTCCGCGATCGAGAAGTGTTGCACCTATCTCAGCAGGGAAACAGGGGTTCTCCGGCTCAAGAAGTGCCATAATCTTCAGGTAGTTAATCTTCCGGTCAAGATAGCTGACCTCGACATCTTTGCGGTCAAGCATAACGATATGGGTTGCAAGCTCTGCCAGATAGTGAGGATAAGCATCCCTCAACCAGGAAGCGTAGATGGAATTGAACGTACAGTCAGGGTTGGAGCGGAGTGCAAGATAAACTCCCTTTCCGACAGTGTCGTAGTCTGGCTGAGCAGTGGCAAGATTCTGGTAGTCAGTCTCTTCAAGCGGGATTGGGATCCCATCAAATTTGATTGCTGCTCGACCATCGCGACTCTCCAGAAAAGCATCAGAAGGCAGAGTGAGATAGGCGATACCAGAAATTGGCGTAGGTGTTTGTTGATCTAGCGGTTCGATGGTTTGGACTCCTCGGTTTTCTGCTAGCAGCAGTTTAGGTATTCACATCCATATGGATCGGGAAAATTGTACTTCTAATAGTGCCGATACTCCGCTCCACTGCATCCAGGGCAAGATTTCGATCGGCTTCCTCTGCCCAGTGCATCGCATCCAGAAGCATTCGGTTCTGATACCCGAGACAGCGGATACGTTCAACAAAGGTAGCCGGCAAACGGGGATGGAGTTCGACGCCGTTCATAATGCCCCATGCTATGGTCCAGGCTCTGGCCACATTCATATTATCATACCCCCCCCCACCTACCGCTACCCATGGAATCTTCAGAGCCTTGAGCTTGCGAATAACATATGAATAGCTGTGGGTTGTTATCTCAAGACGAGTCAAAGGGTCAGTGCGAAAAGTGTCTGCACCGAGTTGAGTCACCAGAATATCCGGATCAAATGAAGCGATAAGAGGATAGACCACCTCGTCAAAAGCTTTCATGTATAAAGGGTCATCGGTGTGAGAAAGGAGCGGAAGGTTCACTGAGTAACCCTCCCCCTCCCCTGTCCCCGTCTCCTTTTCGAATCCGGTCCCTGGATAGAAATAGATGCCGCTCTCATGAAGTGAGATCGTCAATACCTGACTGGTATCGTAGAAAGCCTCCTGAACTCCGTCGCCATGATGGGCGTCTATGTCAAGGTAGACGATCCGTTTGCCCTTCTTGAGCATTTCTTTGATAGCAATGACAGCATCGTTAAGATATGAAAAGCCGGATGCCTTGGCTCTGTGTGCATGGTGCCAACCACCGGCCAGGTTGAAAGCGATGTCATACCCCTCTTCGGTCACAAGTCGAGCTGCTTCGACAGTGCCGGATGCTCCGAGCAGTGCCCAATCGTAAAGTCCTTCAAACACCGGGTTCTCAACGTCGCCAAGCCCGAAACGGAAATCGGCACGTGGTTCGTTGGTTTCACTGAACTCTTTCAGCTTATTCAGGTACTCCATGGAATGGAAACTCAGAAGTGATTCATCCGAGACGAGAGAGTATCTGCTTACTTCATGACCACATGAACCTATGAGCCCATACGCATCCATCAGCTCATATGCCAACTGATAGCGCTGCACATGGAATGGATGATCAGCACCATAATCGAAATCACTGAACCTGCTAGAATAGACAAGGGCCGTTTTGGCCAACACTCAAACCACCTCTATTGCAGCAATATGCTGCTAAGGAGCTGTAAATTGGTGAAACAGTACATCGTTACCTTTCAAGCGTCAACTGATATTTGGGCCATCAACCCCCTTTACATGGACCTTCACAAGGATAGGACAAATTATTTACTGACTCAGGACAATAGAATTTAAGAACAAAAATTGTTGACGGGAGTAGTGTGTACAGTATACTTTTTGAGGATTGAAACGATGTTAGCTCAAACTATTTATTACAGAGCGAATAAAATACCACAAAGAGGAGGGAGTTTATCGCATGAGAATCGCAATCAACGGCTTCGGTAGAATTGGCAGAATGGTGCTGCGTGCAGCAGCAAAGGAAAAGGGGATTGAATTTGTCGCGATTAACGATCTTACCGATGCCAAGACCCTGGCTCACTTGCTTAAATATGACTCGGTGCACGGGGCATTCCCAGGCAAGGTTGAAGTAGGTGAAAACTCAATAATCGTCAATGGCAAAACCATAAGAATTTACGCCGAAAGGGATCCGGCACTCCTCCCCTGGAAAAAAGAAAAAATCGATATCGTTCTTGAGTCAACCGGCTTGTTTACCTCCCGTGAAAAAGCTGAACTGCACCTGAAGGCAGGCGCTAAGAAGGTTGTCATATCAGCCCCTGCCACCGGCGAAGATATTACCATTGTAATGGGGGTCAACAGCCACCTCTACGACCCGAAGAAGCATAATATCATTTCTAACGCCTCCTGTACCACAAATTGCCTGGCACCGGTTGCCAAGGTTCTTCACGAGGCCTTCGGAATCGAAAAGGGTCTGGTAACAACCATCCACTCCTACACCAACGACCAGAACATCCTCGATCTCCCCCACAAGGATCTTCGACGCGCGCGTGCTGCCGCAATGTCGATGATCCCTACTTCAACCGGCGCGGCAAAAGCCGTCTCTCTGGTTCTGCCGGAACTTAAAGGAAAACTGGACGGCATGGCCGTCAGGGTACCGACACCAAACGTATCAGTGGTCGACCTGGTTGCTGTCCTCAAGAAAAAGACCGACAAAGACAAGGTAAACGACGCTCTGAAGAAAGCATCTAAAGGCTCCCTCAAAGGTATTCTCGGCTTTGAAGAGCAACTGCTTGTCTCCGTAGATTTTAACGGAAACCCCCTATCATCCATTGTAGATGCCGACAGCACCAAGGTAATTGACGGCACGATGGTAAAGGTTCTCTCATGGTACGACAACGAGTGCGGCTTCTCACGGAGAGTCGTGGACCTCTTCAAACTCATCGGCAATTGACTCACTGCAACAAAACCCAAGAGGGAGAGTAATCTCCCTCTTTTTTTTATTTTCCGCGCACGAAGGAGATAACAATGCCGATTCGTTATATTGACGAACTAGCCGACCTCAAAGGGAAACGGGTATTTATCCGTGTCGACTTCAACGTTCCTCAGGACGAGAATGGTGAGATCACTGAGGACACCAGGATCCGTGGGGCTCTCCCTACTATACGATATGCCGTTGAAAAGGGAGCCATTGTGGTTCTTGCTTCTCACTTGGGCCGTCCCAAGGGAGAAAAAAAGTCCAAATACACCATGACCCCTGCTACCAAACGCCTCTCAGAGTTGCTCGGGGTAAAGGTCAAGCAGGCACCCGACTGTTTCGGTGATGATGTAACAAAGTTAATCACTGCCATGAAACCGGGTGAAGTAGTCATGCTTGAGAACGTCAGGTTCTATCCGGGTGAAGAAAAGAACGACCTCGATTTTGCCAGAAAGCTGTCCAACGGATGCGAAATCTACATAAATGATGCATTTGCCGTTTCCCATCGCGCCCATGCTTCGGTTGAAGCTATTACTGGCTGCATTCCTGTCATAGCTGCAGGTTTCCTTATGAAGGACGAGATGACCTATTTTGACAAGTCTATGAGCAACCCTGTACGTCCTCTTGCAGCTGTGCTTGGTGGCGCCAAGGTTTCCGGCAAACTGGAGGTCCTGGAAACTCTCATCAACAAAGTCGATATCATACTTGTCGGTGGAGGCATGGCCTTCACCTTCCTAAAAGCGATGGGGTATGAAGTCGGAAAATCACTGGTGGAGGACGAACTCTTATCAACTGCCAAGAAGGTGATGGACAAGGCAAAAAAGAAGGGGGTAAGGTTTTACCTCCCGGTCGACTGCGTGGTAGCTGACAAGTTTGAAGCCGATGCTGTCAACATGATTACAACGGTTCAGGACATCCCCAAAGAGTGGATGGCGCTGGATATCGGACCGGCATCGGCGCTCCTCTTTACTGAAGCTCTGAGAAGCGCCAAGACCATCATCTGGAACGGCCCGATGGGAGTCTTTGAGATGGATGCCTTTGCGCGCGGCACCTATGCCGTTGCAGAAGCAGTAGGCAATGCCTTTGCCACCACCATTATCGGAGGTGGCGATACAGACTCGGCGGTCCGTAAGGCTGGAGTAGACTCAAAGGTGAGCTACATATCTACCGGCGGAGGCGCTTTTCTAGAGCTACTGGAGGGGAAGGTCCTTCCAGGTGTCAAGGCCCTTGAAGTAAAGAAGAAATAGCCTGATTCTGATACTTAGGAGCTGTAACTGAATAACTTGATCCTAGATGCAAGATGACCATGTTATTTGTTTACAGCTCCTAAGGTCTTACTACATTATTCTGGAGGGGAGATGCGTACACCGGTCATTGCTGGCAACTGGAAACTGTTCAAGACATCCCGGGAAGCAGGAGAACTGGTCAACGGCCTGATCCCGCTGATAAAAGACACTAAGGGTGTTGAAATAGTTATTGCGCCGGTTTTTACGGTACTGGGAAAGGTAAAGGAATTGCTCTCAGGCACCGCCATACATCTGGCTGCACAGAACTGCTACTGGGAGGAGGAAGGAGCCTTCACCGGGGAGATTTCACCTAAAATGCTTCTGGATTCCGGTTGCAGCCACGTCATTATCGGTCACTCTGAGAGACGCCAGTACTTCGGAGAGACTGATGAAACGGTAAACCGGAAGACAAAGGCATCGATCACGGCTGGCCTGATTACCATCGTCTGCATTGGAGAAACACTTGCCGAACGCGAGTCAGACAAAACGCACGACGTCCTCAAACGCCAGATCTGCGGAGCCCTGTCCGGAATAGATGCTTCGGCACTCAGTTCCGTCATTATAGCCTACGAACCGGTCTGGGCTATCGGCACGGGAAAGACGGCAACGGACGAACAGGCGCAGGATGCCCATGCATTCATCAGGAAACAACTCGCAGAGCTCTATGACCGTAACACGGCTGAAACCATCAGAATACTCTATGGTGGCAGCGTAAAACCTGAAAACGTCAAGGGGCTCATGACCCAGACCGACATTGACGGCGCCCTAGTCGGAGGAGCAAGCCTTAAAGCCGACTCTTTCGCTGCTATCGTCAATTTCAACAGCTGACAAACAAAGGTACTTTCCTTTTCCAGCAGTATCTGTTATATACATCCAGATTTATATTCTGGAGGCATAAGTCATGACTTTTTTTCTTATATTTCTGCATACCCTTGTCAGCATTGCCCTTATCGCCATTGTCCTGCTTCAATCAGGCAAAGGGGCTGAAATGGGTGCTTCATTCGGTGCAAGCGGAAGCCAGTCAGTATTCGGCGCCGGAGGTGGCAACACCTTCATGAGCAAGCTGACTACAGGGGCAGCTATCATATTTATGCTGACCTCACTCACCCTTGCTTACCGCTCCGGCCACACAGGTACCTCATCAATCATGTCCGGCAAAGGGCCTCAAAAGCCTGTTCAGACACAGAAAGCAGCCCAGCCTGCTCCTGTAGCACCGCAGCAGACTGCACCTCCGGTTCAACCGTCTGCACCTGCACCTGCACTGAAATAGCAATCCATAGATTATGGCTTGACAGCAGTGATAGATAAATGATAAAAGACAGTTTCTTTATTGCTTAGCAAATTATTAAATCCTCTTTGCACTATTTGGTGCATATAGATTGCGGTGGTGGCGGAATTGGTAGACGCACCAGCTTGAGGGGCTGGCGCTCGCAAGGGCGTGATGGTTCGAGTCCATTCCACCGCACCAATACAACGTCCGATACAGTCCGGACAAACACAAAAGGCCTTGAGAAATCAAGGCCTTTTTGTTATTCTATGTCTTATACAGTCCAAGGCGGTTTGACAAAATCCAGAGTTTTTGGGGGTAGCTTTTAGGACATACCCCAAAAAACAAAAACTGGATACCCCCAAAGGAGGGTAAGACAATGCCAAAACGAATTCTTCCCCTTACAGATCTCCAGGTACAACGCGCAAAACCAACCGACAAGGAATACAAACTTTCCGATGGCGGCGGTTTATATTTATTGGTGACTCCTACGGGTGGCAAGCTATGGCGATTTAAGTATCGTTTTGGGGGGAAGGAAAAACTGCTCACCTTTAAGACATACCCCGAAATCCCCCTCACCAAAGCACGACACTGTCGTGATGATGCGCGTAAACTTTTAGCCAACGGCATTGATCCTGGCACACAGGTAGGCACCAAAGCTGAAAAACTCAAAGCTGATGCAGCTAAGCTCGAACTTGAGCAGCAGACCGAAATCGCCGCAATTACCTTTGAGAAAGTTGCCCGAGAGTGGCATGCAAGCAGGATAAGCGATTGGTCAGAGACCCATGCGGATCGCTTGATGCGTCAACTTGTGCGGGATGTGTTCCCAGAGATCGGTAACAAGCACATTACTGAGGTAAAATTCACCGATATTGTTGCCCTTCTCCGCAAGGTATCCATCCGCACCCTGGAAACCGCCCACCGGCTCAAGATTGCATTTCATGGCACGTTCCGTTACGCCATGATGCACGGCTATATCACACAAAATCCCGCAACCGACTTTAGAGAAGTCTTGCCGACAGTCAAGCCGAAGCACATGGCCGCTCCAACAGACCCCAAAAAGGTTGCTGAGCTGATGCGAGCTATTGACTCTTTCTCTGGCAGCTTCATTGTTAAGTGTGCCATGCAGCTTGCCCCCCTACTCTTCTGCCGTCCTGGTGAACTTCGGCATGCCGAATGGAGCGAGATCGATTTCGACCGGGCGCTTTGGAGCATCCCCGCAGAAAAGATGAAACTGAAGAAACCACACCTTGTCCCCCTTTCAACACAGGCTCTTTCAATATTTAAAGCCCTACAGCCTCTTAC
The DNA here is from genome assembly GCA_964528055.1 of uncultured Geoanaerobacter sp. Taxonomy (GTDB): domain Bacteria; phylum Desulfobacterota; class Desulfuromonadia; order Geobacterales; family DSM-12255; genus Geoanaerobacter. Next base: position 119,661 of record CAZGQM010000003.1, read on the forward strand.
CGGTGCAGGGAAATATTGTTTCCCATGCCACAGATCGCCACTCCGGTCCATGAGCGAGAACAGCGTCAATGCCGGATTGCGACGCCTTGGATTCGAAAAAGACGAAGTTACCGGTCATGGATTCAGGGCAATGGCTCGAACCATGTTGCATGAAATTTTGAGATTTGAACCTGATGTTATTGAGGCGCAACTTGCTCATGCCGTTCCAGATCGGCTCGGTAACGCTTATAACCGGACAAAGTTTATCGAGAAGCGTACAACTATGATGCAGACGTGGGCAGATTATTTAGATGGGTTGAAGGCAGGGGCAAGGGTGATACCCCTAAAGAAGGTAAAGGGGGAATAAACTTGGCAGTAAAAGCGTTGTAGGTTGCTGTGTTACTGAAATCACTTCATCCATTAGATGAGTGCTAAAGCGGTAGCGACGACTGCAGGTTCTTCTTCCCTCAGGGATTTATAAATACAGCATGCTGCTACCTTAATCCGCGCATACCCGGAAAATTCGCTTGCCATCCCTACAAACACGCTCATTTGCCGCAGGTGATCTTTATCGGCGTATTGCCGTCGCATTCTCCACATTTGAAATATTAACCGAATTTGCCGTAGACAATGGCAAGATTCTCGCTCCGACAGTGCTTGCAGGTTGATTTATTTGCGGGCTTTTCGGGTGCTGACTCATAGCAGGGAGCTTCCTGCTTCGCGACCACCGGATGTGCTTTTACAGCCTTAGCCACATCAACTTCCGCTATGCCAAACTTGGCCGCGTAATCAAATGAACCTGGCCGATGTAGACGTACCAGCTTTTCGCCAAACTCCTTAAGCGCGTCGCTGCCGATGATTTTCGGTGCTTCAGCTATAGACTTCTTATCCATCTCCTTTTCAATGAACGAGACAAAGGAATCCGCTTTTTGAATTGAAGAAAGATCAAACGGAGCTTTGCCTGGCCTTATGATCTTGGAGGTTGCCATCCCTTCGACTATACAACTGCCGACGATTGATCTCTTCAGGAAGATCTAAGGCGTTCATGACGCGCTTGTGGTCGTGCAATACCTCCAAAATGGCCTCATGCAGTGTCATAACCTATTTCCCCTTCTTTTTCCCAACCTGAATCATCTGGTCCGTTATCTCGGTGGATGCCACATCATGGCTGACGCCAGCAGACTTCAGCATCTTTACCATCTGATCGATCCGCATCCGGACCGGCATCTTCTGCTCAACCACATTCTGGAGTTTGGAATAAAAGGCAGGGTCACCCAGGGAGTATTTCAGATCTGGGACTTCAGGATTTCCGACACGTTTGCGAATGATGCCACTGCCTTCATCCGCTCCTTCTGTGTCAGGCTCTTATACGCTTCGCTCTCTTTGAGGATCCGCAGATCCAATTTTGGCAATACCACCAGAGTCCGGGGAGGCACCTGCCTCAGTTCGGGCTTTTTCACGCTCGGATCGAGTTATATTCCGATGTATGACTGGTTCATAGCTTTCTCCTATCTCCACCGGCAACGTGTCTGACAACCGGATCTCGCCGGGGATGCCTACCCAGATATGACTGAGAATATCAAGCTCGGTGGCGTTCTGAATATACACCTCATCAGGTACCTAATCGACCTGAATCGTCAATTCTTTAACATTTCAGAGTACTTGACATCAATCACCTCCAGCAGGTTGGGCCAGGAATTGGTCCACCATGAAGCCGGAACCTGCACGCCCCTGTACTTGCCGGCAATGTCATGGCAGATGCCAGAATTACAATACTGATTCACTAATTTTAATTGAGATTGGCTAACAGTAAATGCTATAGTGTCTGCACAAATCATATCTAATTGTCCAGAGTTGCACATGATAACACGATTGAAGTTAAAGCCCGGTCAGCGCGGGACCAAGGCGTTAGTGGAGCAATACGCGATTCACTGGTCTGTGTAAGTTACCGCTATGATGCCGGCAAGCAGGACTAGAATCAAGACAGTGGAACTCATCGTTGAAAAAAAGCAGCTGCCTTCAACCAAGCATGTCATAAAAGAGACACAGATCGTACCTTTGCAGATAGCATATGGGGAAAAAGAACTGAGAAAACAGATCCGCTCTCTTGGTGGCAGATGGGATTCGGAAGTGAAACTTTGGTACGCAGAATATGGAAAAATTAAAGGTACTGAACTGGAGAAGCATATAATACCAGATACTTATAACTGCTCAATAATGAGTTATATTAGTATCGTAGCAGATATGGCAATTTACAACATTATATAGCAGGTTGCATGTGTAACGTTAAATGGAGGCGACGAAGATGTCTGAACAGCACAGTGCATATACGAAAGAGAACACAGTCTATATGACAACGGCTATTTTCTGTATAGGCATATTAGCCATTGCCTTAGGTGTATTTCTGAGACTTCATAATAATATGATGTATGGGACTGCTCTTGGTATTGGGTTTATCGCGATGTTTTGTAATGGAGTTTTCGTTCTTTCAAGGAGTAGCACCATTAAGGCTTTAAGGTGGGGGAGTGTAATGCTTTACATATATGGGGGGGTAGGTGTGCTTACTCCAGTCTCAGTATTCTACTGGTATATGTACCTGTCGCCTGAAGCCGAGACTGAACGAGCATCTCGAACTGTTGCCGTAGAACAGGAAAAAGCTGCGTATGCAAAGGAACTTGTTGATAAGAAGGAGAAAGAAAGGAAGGACGGGGTAAACCTGTGTGAACAGAGAGGGTGCTGGAATTCTGCAACAAAGATACTGGTTAAAAAGTATCCAGGTCCTACCGGCGCTGTGTTAAAAAAATATTATTGCTCGGGACATCCGTAAACAAGACCTTGTTTTTGTCATGTAACTCAACTTTGAGTTATGAATGCGGGATACACAATGGGTCAGCCTTGACACGAGACAACAGTAAAAAGCCAGTTTATTAAAGCGAAGGTCCAACCCTGACGGCGGCACGCAGACGCTGACGCGCTGGTGCTCCTCAGCCGCGTTGGCTCTTACCTGGAGGTGTGAATAATGAAAAACAAGAACGCAAAATCCCCGCTTGCGGCCTATATACGCAAGCTACATGCCTCTAAAGCGCTCATGGACGACCTTGTTTTCCCGGAGCGAGTTTTGTCGCGCGTCAAGCTCTTGGATCCCAAAGCTGACACAGAGGAGATCCTGCGAGTCATGCGTGAACAAAATGCCTCTTTAAGCATCGAGCTAGAGCATGCACGAACAACTGCCCCTTTGCGCAGGGTCGGTCAGTATGAAAAGGCTGAAACTCGTCCCTTTTATGTTCTCGATGACGCAAGGGTCAATTTTGATGAGAGCTTTGTTCAAGCGCAATTAGCCTCTCTAACAACTCAATGTCCCGTCCTGACGATTGGCCAGGTTAAGGCCAGTGACTTTTATTGTTATAACTGGGTAGAGACAGAAGTAGCTGGAACGAGAGCTTTAGTAGCGTTTTGGCCCATCAGTCAATACCCAAGCCAATTACCAGCTGAAACCCCTACTGGTATTTGGTCAGGTGAGACAGGCGCTGAATTTTGGGGGTATATGCACGTTATGCCCAGGAAATGGTGGTTTGATCCTTTTGACATGGTAGCGTGTGCAGGTGTGCTGCAATTTACGCTGCCCCCGCCCAAATGTGACTCGACTGTCTACTGGGGTACAAAAGGCCATGTAAAGGCGGTAGGTTGGACTGTATCTGGCGATCCAGCATGGGCTGAAACGGAATGGGTTCTTTATGAGAGTCCGGAAGGTGCTGGTTTCCCATCAGACATAACTTCTTACTCATTTTACAGCGATGGCGTTTACAAGGACGGCGGCGGCAATTTTAATGCTTACGATACTGAGACGTGGAATCGCTCCTTCAAGGTCAGAGCCGGGGTACAAAGTCGAATATATCTCGGGGTTTCAATTATGCTTTATGGCCGTAACTGTCGGATTGAACTTGGCGGCTTGGGGAGCTACTTTAACTTCGACTACGGAATTACATATTGTATGACTCCGCAGACCAGCTAAACCTAAAAGGGGAACCTATACTGGGACAGAAATCGGGTTGAACACGCCTAGAAAGAGAACAAAGTGAGCCTGCCCTTGAAAATGGGAATATTCGAGTAATATCCCAACTAGCCCCATGACCCGACCGCCCTAAAAAGCTGGGCGGGCGGGTCATGGGGGCACCACGTTGGATGGGTTAATGACGTTAATTAATCTCAGGGAAAGTAGCCTTCATGATGAGAGCCAAGAAAATCAATTTCACAACATGTATATGTTGATATATTTATATATTGTTCTCAACAATAAAATGCAATGGAGGTAGATTTATGAAAAACAAATCACTTAAAATCAGAACTATCGACCCAAGAGACATTGCATATAAGTATTTATTAAAATCAATAGACGCCTACAACATTTCATGCAAGCAATTTGCAATAAGAGATCAGTCAATTAAAGTGATAGAAAATAAAATAATAATGAAGCATATGGAAGCATATAAAAACTATATGAATGCCCGTGCTAACTTTATCAAAAGTGGGTTTCCTAAGAGTGATTTTAAAGTGAAACAACTATTAACTGATAAATATTATAATGACAATATTCTTAGTAGGGCAAGTGCTAATATATTTATGAACAGAAAGTTAGCTCAAATTATCCATGTCTGGGGACCAAAAACATATGGAGGAATCTACTACACAGGCCCAGTAGGTCAGTCAATATTAGGCTGTATTGATCCACCCACATTACATTACGGAGTTTATGGTTCGGATTCCGACATTGGGTCTCTCTCAGATGGAAGTGGATTTGTAGGATATGGGTTTGATATCGAAGATCCAAACATTATTGGGTTAGATCTATCAGCTTATATGAAATGTGGAGGAATCGCATATATAGAACCAAATAATCCAGGCGCACGCGTCGAACTTATTTGTAATATACATGTTTTGCAATATCGGGGGATAGGCAAGCCAGTAAGGGAAATAGGTAACGAGTATTGGAACTATACTCCTTATAGGAGTGGGCAAGCATTCCCAGACCCAGACGCAGATAATGGTTGGGAGTTAGGGAACACAAATACAGTTACGACTGCAAATCCAGGTATGGTTACGCTTAACCCATCAAATCCAAAATTCAATTGTTATATCTGCGATGTAATACCAGGTGATTCTTTCCTAATACTCTATTCTTTCATTGTAACTCCGTATGCATCAGCGATTTATTGCTCAATAAACGACAGCGATAGTGGTCACATTGTATTGATTCCGCCTTATGCAATTGAGCATTCAAGATCAATACATTTTGCAACTGCAATACCAACTGCACAATATCGTATTATAGTTGAAACTAGAGATAAAAAATATGCAGGTACTGACGCTGCCGTATATTTGACAATATACGGAATAGGTGAACACTCGGATGAATACCAACTTATCAGTGCTGATTCAAAAATTGATCCATTTGAAAGAAACTCAATATCAGAATTTAATATCGTGTTGAAGGAATTAGGACCCATACAATCAATCAGAATTCGTCATAATAATCAAGGGAGTAATCCAGGGTGGTTTTTAGATAAGGTAACTATTCAGAATCTCACTACTGGACTAACTAGCGTTTTCCCTTGCGGCAAGTGGCTTGCTGTTGACCAAGGAGACGGGAGTATAGACAGAATTCTGCAGCATGAATAATGAAGGGAGTATACAGGCGGCGCGTCTCCAGTAACCGCCCTTCCAATAACACGTTGAGAGATAAATGATGGATTCCAAGAATGTAAATCGCGAAATCAAGTCTACAGTATGGGCCTCACTCAAGACGCGAGGGTTTGACAATTTCTCGACACGCACTGCTTGGAGGCACCACGCTGATCGAATAGATGTAGTGAACTTCCAATTGTTTAACTCCTATAACGCATCTGCTATTGGTTGTACAACATTCTCATTTGCTATCAATCTTGGATGCTATTTACCTTACATTCCTGATCAATATGGACCTGGGCATGTAAACCGAAGAACGACATCCTACTTCCCGAAGAATCGCAATGTCATTGCGCAGGCGAATAAGGCCAGAGCGGAAAAAGTCTATAGTTGATCGCCTTTTGAGGAACCGCAAGCCGCAGGACATCTGGTCAATCGAGCCGGATGATAAAAACCTTCAAGACTCAATTGCAGAAGCAGATAATTTGCTTTGTACTGAAGCCATGCATTGGTTCTCAGAAATTGGTGAAGCTGGAAATGTCATGAATATTCTTGAACATGCGTAAGCTTCCCTGTCAAGTAGACAGATTGAAAGTAGAGTTTCTGGTGTAGTTTTGCATGAATTCAGATGGCGTCATATGTTCAAGAGAATCATGAGGCCGTCGTTCGTTGTAATCGATCATCCACCAGTATGTTGTTTCTCGTACCTCGCTGAGATTGCGGAACAGATAGAGGTTGAGCACTTCTTCTCGATAGGTACGGTTGAAACGTTCGATGTAAGCATTTTGATTCGGTTCACCTGGCTGGATGTACTGAATGAACATCCCGGCTGATTCAGCCCATGCGACAAAGTCGCCGCTCAAGAACTCGGGTCCGTTGTCAGTTCGCAAGACATCGGGCAAGCCTCGTTCACTGCGGAGTTTCTCAAATACCCGGATGAGCCGCCGGCCAGTAAGTGATGTGTCGATCTCGACAGCTAGGCATTCACGGTTGAAATCGTCGATGACATTGAATGTCCTGAACCGGTTGCCAGCATGAAGTGCATCACTCATAAAGTCGGCCGACCAGACCTGGTTCGGGTGTTGCGGTACCAGAAGCGGCTGCCGCTCTCTTTTAAGCAACCGTTTCTTGGCCCGGCGCTTCTGATTGAGTCGCAGTTCGCAATACACTCGGTAGACCCGCTTGTGGTTCCAGAGGTGTCCGGTTCGACGCATGGCCCGGAAGCATTTCCAGAATCCCCAACGGGCGTGTTTCTCAACCATGTCGTTCAACATCTGAATCACGTTCAGATGAGTCCTGTGGAGCTTTATAGAAGGCCGCCCGAGATAAGCCGACACAACGGCTGCACTGAGAGGCTGTGTCGGCAATGAGGAAATGAACCAATTCCCGCTTCTCTGGCAGCCTTACAGCTTTTTTTCGATCAGATCCTTGAGTGCCCGGTTTTCCAAGGCCATATCGGCGTACATGCGTTTGAGACGGCTTAATTCAGCTTCCATCTCCTTCATCCGCTTCAGATCGGAAGCTGACATGCCGCCGTACTTGGCTTTCCAGTTGTAATAGGTTGCATCGCTGATGCCGTGCTTGCGACAGATCTCCTTAACCATCAAGCCAGCTTCTGCTTCCTTGAGAATTGCCATGATCTGGGTTTCGGTAAAACGTGATCCTTTCATCTGAACCTCCTGGCTCTTTATTTTGCCAGAAAGCTCTACTTTTAACATGTCTCAATTTATGGGAAGTTTACGCTATGGCTTCTGCTGACTCCTACCCCATCACGGCAGCAGTTGCCAGATACCGCGCCATCAAGAGACAATGGCATGTGGGACAGGTCTCCCCGGATAAGAACGTGAACTGTCGCTACACAACCGCAGCATTTACCATTT
>CAZGQM010000003.1:127211-166344 GCA_964528055.1 uncultured Geoanaerobacter sp.
CGGCTTCCTCCAGACCCCTCCTCGCGGAGACGCCCTTGCCTTCGGCTAGTACTTTGTTACCCTGTCTCACGACAGTGATTGGATTCAGTGTACAGGGGACTTACACCCCATAAGTTCACGCCCATGACGGGCGTACACTTACGGCCGAGCAAAATTCCGCCCGGCAGGTCAAGCGCTGGCCCGTTAAGCAATTATAAGGAAGTCAGAACAACATGGGGCTACATTTATGAACGAAGAGGAAATGGAAGCAATTATTGCAAAGTTCGACACCGATCAAGAGTTTCGCATTTCTTATGCGTTCGTAGATGGAGGGATTGACCCGCTTTCCGGACGGCTCAGTCGTGCTGCACTTAACCAACTCTACGAAGGAGAAGCAACGATCAGCCGTTACGGTATATGGGCAAATACTGTGAGAGATAACATTCGGCAGGCTGACGTCGAGATTAATAACGGAAATATAATGGAGGCACGTCGTCTTCTTTATCGTGCAGCCAACTCATTGTCTGCATTTTCAGAGTTGCAGGCGAACTTTGATACTAAGAGAGTTGAAAAACCTGACGTTCTGCAGGATTAGATTGATAACAGGAGGATTATTTGATGATTCATTTTGGAAAAATCAAAAAACTTAATTTGAGAGATGTCTGGAGTAAGGAAGCACATGACTTCACACCTTGGCTCGCAGACAATATATCGGCACTTGGGGAAGTTCTTGGGTTGGAACTTGAATTGGAAGCACGTGAAGCGGGTGTCGGTGATTTCTCACTTGACCTGCTGGCAAAGGATTTGGGCAGTGGTGGTGTCGTAATTATCGAGAACCAATTGACGCCTACTGATCATGACCATTTAGGTAAACTGCTAACTTATGCTGCCGGTTTTGGTGCCTCAACAATTGTGTGGGTTGCTGAAGCAATAAGGGATGAACACAGGCAGGCATTGGAATGGTTAAATCAAAGAACCGATACTGATACGCAATTTTTTGGTGTTGTCATCGAAGTCATACAAATCGATGACTCAAAGCCCGCATACAATTTTAAACCCGTCATTTTCCCAAATGAATGGCAGAAAAGCAAAAGACGCCAAACAGCTGGGCAAGCATCTACAAGAGGTGAGGCGTATAGAACCTTTTTTCAAGCATTAATTGATGATCTACGGGAAAACCATAAGTTTACTGGAGCAAGAATGGGACAACCACAAAACTGGTACTCCTTCTCTTCAGGATTTAGTGGCGTTACATACGGCCCTGTTTTTGCCCAAAACAAGCGAGTCCGAGTTGAAGTTTATATTGATCAAGGTGATACAGTTATAAACAAGGCCTTATTCGATGCACTTAACGAAGATAAAGTTGGAATAGAAGCAGATTGCCAAACTTCGCTGGAATGGGAAAGACTTGATGATAAAAGAGCATCGCGAATCGCAGTATATAGAGATGGTTCAATTGATTTGACAGATGATGGATTGCAAGAAATTCATACTTGGATGATAGATAATTTATTGAAGTTCAAAAAAGCATTTGGGCCGCGGATTAAGTCATGTCTTAAGAAAATTAAAATGACATAGGAAGCTCAACCAGGCCCTTAGACGCCGACCGGGGCTGAGAAGCGCCCCGGTGCGAGTCAAGGGCGCAAGCCGTTGGACGACAACTAAAACGGAGATGACATGAGTACTTACATTGCCCTTTTCAGAGGCATAAACGTAGGTGGGAATAACTCATTGCCGATGAAAGAGCTTGTTTCTCTTCTGGAAGACATTGGTGCGCGAAATGTCAAAACATACATTCAAAGCGGCAATGCGGTATTCCAGAGTGATGAAAACGATCTTTCACAACTTTCCCAAAAAATCACTTCTGAAATTATGAAACAATACAACTTCGAAACCTATGTCCTTATTCTCGAACTCAATACGCTAATTAGGGCAATTGAAGAGAACCCATTTCCAGAGGCAGAAACCGACCCTAGCTGTTTGCATCTGGGTTTTCTTGCCTCAAAGCCCATAAATGCTGATATGGAAAAACTACAAAATATTAGGAAAGAGAGCGAACGGTTCCATCTTAGCGATAACGTATTTTATTTGCATGCCCCTGAAGGGGTGGGCAGATCTAAACTTGCAGCAGATGCTGAAAAATTGCTTGGCGTCCCGAAAACGGATCGCAACTGGAGAACTGTTTGCAAAATCAGAGATCTGGCGGAAAATAAATGACCACGCCCTACCACTCGGCAGCACTCGGACTCCGCTACGCTCGCCGGTACGACTTATTTCGTTGGCCAACGAGACAAAGGCTCCGTTTTGGTGGCTGACGGGAAACTAAGGAGCTAACAAAGGAGGATGAATATGAGAAAAATTGTTCTTACTGTATTGGTTGCGCTGTTGGGTGCTGTTTTAGCTACAACAACTGTGTCTTTTGCTGAAGAGGCTTCTTCTCAATCGACTCCTGTGACTAAAAAACAAAAGAAATCGAAGAAACCTACGGCAGCAGAAAATGCATCAACGAAAAAAGTCAAAAAGGAAGAAGTTTATCTGCCTGATGAACGTGATATTGCCTCTGATTATGCTACTCAAGCAATTAGATTAAAAATTATCAAATATTTCCAGTCTGGTAATATTTCTCCGATGATTGGTGATCTTTTAATAGATGCAGAATCACCATTAACTATTCAACTTTCAACTGCTGAAGGCGGTTCAATGGATTTTGCTCATACAATAAATTCAGACAATATAACCGGGAAAGGCACATTAACAGCTAAAGACATGAAATACTCAGTAGTACAAAAAAATGGCTCAAATCTCCCTGGGTCCGCAAAAGATGCCGTCTGGGTTTCGTCAAAAGATACTGCTGCTAAAATTATATCCGGTGAACTTGCCTTTGCCGGATCATTTAAAGTCAAAGATAAACCAATTTCATTTTCTAATGGTTCTATTGTTTTCAAAGATTTAGTGAAACAAGGAACCTTCACAGAAGGTACAATAATTGATTACGATGGAATAAAATATACCTACAAGTCAGGCTGGAAAAAGCAGTTATAGTGTACCATATAGCCAATATAGCTAAATACAACTAATTAAACTTAGAATTATATTTTATAACATTGTTTGTCCTGTTATTGCCTTTAGTCTCATTTTCAGTCGCTGCATCAACTGATAGTAAAAGTAACGTCAAAATGCCTCTGTAAAAGAAGTTAAATTAAGGGTAATGTAGTAATTCAATACAGCATGAATGAAAATAGTTCTGGCCCTACAGTTATTATTAGAGCTAATAACTCAGCTAAAGTAAAAATATTTATATTCAAACAGCAAAGTCTACAAAATATTAAGTTTCCCAATGGGAGATACTGTAATCACTGATGACAAAGGAAATCGCCTTGTCATGTGGGATTCAGATGAGAATATAAAATATGAGGTTTATGGGAAAATGAAGGGAAAATCTATTGTTGCATCAAAGGTTGTATGCCTGAACCCCAAAAAAGACATCAAGTAAAACATAAAGATGCGAAGAGGAAATGGGAGTAAATTTTCGTTCTCTTTTGCTCCAATTTGATGACGTAGCGAAAACTGCCAACAAAGCGCACGACCGGCCCTAAAACCGGCCGGTCAACTTTCGGCCCGTTGAGCAATATTGAATTATTTTGGAGGAGCGTATGTTGAACTGGTTTAGCAACGAAGGAGATAATTCATCGCCATGGGATTTTCCAATTGGGCTAGCAATTCTAACTGGTTTTTTAATTATTATATTTTACTCGTTGTCTCGGAACGATTGGTTAAACGCAATCGCTGCAGGCATGTTAATCGCAAGTGCCGCAGCAACATTTGGTCTGTTATTAGGTTTTCTATTTGGCATTCCAAGATCCAACAATTCACAAAAGTCTAATAAAACCGATTCAAGTACTTTAGAAATTGAATACTCATATAAAGTAAACACAAATTTGGAAAGCATTTCAGACTGGCTCACTAAAATATTAGTTGGTGTCGGCCTTGTTCAACTTGAAAAATTGCCAAGAAAATTACAGGACATAACTATATATGCAGCAAGTGCATTTGGGACGCCGCCCCCCCCTGAAGGTCTAGTCGCTGCTATTCTTTGTTATTTCAGCATAATTGGTTTTTTGAGTGGTTATCTTTGGACACGTCTGTTTTTAACTTCTGAGTTTTCAAAAGCAGAACGTATTGCCCGAACATCCTCTGAATTCCATGAAGGAGTAATTAACGCGTTACTATATCAACCTGCACCAGATGGGTTCACCAAGGCAATCCGACATGGAGAGGATTTTATCAAACATCTTGGATCTGGGAACTGGCGAGTATGGCTTTATCTTGCATGCGCTTATGGCCAACAATATGATTTCTTGCAAAGAGGAAAAAGGACTAATTCAAAAGAACTTGAAGAAATTCGGAGTAAAGCCCTTGACGCGGTTGACAGAGTCCTTCAATTGAGTCCTGAAACCAAGGAATTATTAACTAGCCTTTGGGATCAAGGGCAGGTGAAGCCTACACAAGATGATCTTGTTGTTTTTTTCAATGACCCTGAATTCAAAAAGCGCTTAGGTTGAATTAAGTCAACGAGGCCTTTTACCTTTAATGAGTGCCCTTAATATCTTTTAAATTGAGACGAAGAGATGTCCCAACTCTCGTGTGTACCCGGTCGCGGCAAAAATCTGCCCCGCCGGTAACACTCTTAACCGTTGGCCCAAAGTGAACTACTGCAAGTGAATTAAGAACGTAAAAAGAATATGTCAAATGACCATGCTAGAGCAATTAATGGTTAATTGCTGTAATGAAACGATTCATAAGAGTTAGTGGTACGGTTGTAACTGCGGCGACTGTTTAAATTGACTGAAAAAATCATGGTATAGCAAGAGGTATTCCCATGTCTGTACAGATGTATAATTTTGATCTGATGCAATATCGTTTCACTAAGCATGTCTTGCAGTCATTTCAAACAGCAATGATTTTATCAGACGGACACCCTATTAGTGCCAATAATGCGTTGTTTGCGGTTATCCATGTGCATCATATGTACGCTGAAAGAAAACAAAATAGTTCAGAATCTTTTTCAAAATTAGCCTCATTGTTAAGAGTTTCACCTACAAAACTTAGTCTCACTGATCTAGATAGATTGGCTAACATCAAAGATGTTCCAATTAATGAATATTTGCTAGAAGCGTATAATATTGCGAAGATTTTTTGGAATGGATCGGATACTGTATGGGGACGTGACTTTATTACCGCAACACTCTTGGCTAAAGACCCATCTATTTACGAGTTCGGAATTGCTAATATAAGACAGGAATATCTTCAAGACGAATGGTTTAAATTCGTCACATCCAGCAAAGAACAACGAAACCCTTCAATGTGGGTAAATTGGTGGCATAGTGCTGATGTACCTACACCCGACGAGCGCAATCGCACTCAATCAGTATCAGATAATTCAATTCTCAAAGCATCGCAGTTAAAAAAAATTGAAATGGCTACTCTCAATTCTGTGGCTTCAAAAATGCCAAAAAAAGACAAAAAAAGGCGAAACGAATCGACTTCCAGTAAAAAAACTTATTTGCTCACATGGGATCCTTCTCGTTTTATGTTTGAAAGCATCAAAGATCATGCTGACAAAGTAAAATTTGACGGCTCAAGCATTATGTCATGGAACGTAGGTAAAAATGGAATAAAGCTTGATGATCGAGTATTTTTCATGCGCCATGGCGACATACCGGGACTAGTTGGCTCAGGACATGTTGTGAGTGATGTTCGCATCGGACCACATTGGGATAGAACTCGACCCAACAATTGGCAAACTGCTTATGCAGATGTCAAGTGGGATCGTTTAGAAGAAATCCCAATTATATCTTTGAATGATTTAACGGCATTGGGTGGAGAAATCGATATTTGGACAAAACGTGGAAGCGGTCATCTTATCCCAGAAGAAATAGCGGTTCAACTTGAGCAATTATGGTCACTATCTAAAGATTCATCAAACACAGTATCACAGCAAAACTCACCTGTATCTAGTGCTTCTTCGGAATTAGGCCCTACGCGGGTAGAGGATATTGCTACAGTTGACCGCCTCGGTAGGGGGACTCTAACAAACGCTCTCGTACGGCTATTAACAGTAAGAGACGATGCTCGACCTTATGCAATTGGTCTATTTGGCCACTGGGGAAGCGGAAAATCATCACAAATTGCACAGGTTAAAGACGCCTTGCAAAGGCTTAATGCAGACCCAATTATTCGTGTTGTTGAATTTAACGCATGGTCGCACGAACGAGCCAATAATGTTGCCGCTGCTCTCGCACAGTCTGTTGTTGATGCTCTAGTTGAAAAACTTAGTTTCTTTGACCAGATTCGGCTAGCCGCAAAACTTGCACAAAAAAGGCGTATTAAAGTAGCCAAATCTATAGAGCGAGATCGGTTGAGATTTTTGCACTTGTTTATTGAAACTTGGTCAATTTGGTCGCCAATATTTCTTTTTTTATGCGTATTTGGATATTTCGCGATGAATAGCAAATTGTGGCACGCAATCCTTGTTGGACTCACCGCAATCCCAGCAGTTATAACTACTTATCTTGGTGGGACTCATTTTGTAGGTAAAAATTTAACCGGATGGTTTAAGAAATTTAATTTTACAAAACATATCGACAAACTACGCCTTCCTGATTATTCAATACATCTTGGGCTTTATCATGATATCCGAAAAAACCTGGACATTCTTTGCACTTTACAGCTACGACAAGATGATGATCCTCAAAAAGGCGATTACCTTCTGGTTGTTATAGATGATTTAGATCGATGTGGACCGGAGATGGTAAAGCAAGTTTTTGATGCAGTTAGATTGGTTGCCCATATCCCGAGAGTTGTAACACTAGTATCAATCGATGAGCGGATGGCTTTTTGTGCTGTTGAACAGCATTATAGTAAATTAGGTCATGCTGGTCGAGAGCCTGCGTTAGTTGCCCGTGATTATCTCGCAAAGGTCTTCCAGGTTGCTATAAATCTACCGGCTCCAGACGATCCACATGTTCGCGAATTTATAACGACTAAACTATTTACTGAAATTATAGACGAACCACTGCTAGAGGAAATAGCATCAACAACTGCCAATAACAATAGCGACCTGCCAAAAGAAAGTAATTTACCTTCTTCGAACAGCGAACAGCCATTGGAAAACCCTGGGCATGAAAACCAGCTAACCGAATCATTTGCATCTACAGCTCAAGTTCAGAACCGTACTGTCTTAGGTGAAAAAGGATTATTCGCAGATTTGGCGATTGCTTACTCTTTTTCAAACCCACGCCTTCTGTGGCGCCTAATGCAGTCTTGGCGATTGTTAAAAAGCATTGTACTTTTGGGTAGGTATAATTTGGCAGAAGCCGAGCCTTGGCTACGAATGCTATTTTGGCGTGAGTGGCTTTTTCAACAAGATTCACAAATACGTCTTAAATGCCAAGACTGGCCCATCACAAACCAATTTGAGATTATCCCTTCAAATATTAGAGAGGCAATGCCGAAAGAATCTCTTCAGGATGATTATTTGAAGAGATGCATAAATATTGAATCCGTTCTATTGCCCGCTGCACCTGCTAATGTATTACAGGATAACTCTGCCGAGCAATCAACTGATGCAATTTCTAGTGCGGCAGCACAGAGGCCGTGAAAGTGTCTCTTTAATAGAAGAGTCAACCATCGGGAAGACCGGTGAACCCGGTCACCCTCATTCCCGTTGGACAAAACCACTAAATCTGCGAGAGTCCTCAATATGTCTAAATTTTCTCTTCCGCCGTTTATATTAGATGACACTGTATCTCAAGAAGATTATGAACGGTGGCATCAGCGTAAAGCTCAGGCTCATGTTAAGCGTGACCGCCAGAGAGGAAACATCAAAGCAACTGGTTCAGAGTATCGAGAAGCTATCCACTATCAATGTGGAGGAATTTGTCATTGAGCACGTCAATAATAATCATGTAATTTTATGGCTCCATAGTGATGGTAACTGCGATCATTGGGTAGTTGTTGTCGGTCTTGAGTACCTCAACGAAAATAATCGTAATTAAAATAAAGTTTCAAAGTTTTTGCTGCTAGATCCTGATGCTCCAAGCCCAATTATATCTTCATGGAATGGAGTTATTGAAATTTCAAGCAGGAAGGAACGGCACTCTTGGGGAAGCCGTTTAGGCAAAATGACTGTTAGATTGGACAAAGCATTGGCAATTAAAAGGAAATATTTAAATATTAAACGAGAGAGCAGAAAATGAAGTCAATGTACCGTAATCACGGAGGCATTTAATGACTGTTGATGATTTCGTAAAAGACATAACCGAGCATGGTTTATTGTTTGATTTGGGTCAATACAAACTAGAAGTTGATGATGACGATGAATACACTTTATTGGTTGTGGCAGAGATATTCAGGACAGGCGGAATATCAGTCAAGAAAGATATCAAGAAAGCTCTGAGTCTAGGAATAAGATCTGCCATGCTTGGACACCCAGAGGCTCAGTTATTTTTGGGAGAAATGTACAGCGAAGAGAATGAAATAAAAGACATTTTGAAATCTAATTTTTGGTATCGAAAGGCGGCACAAAAATATATTGAAAGCAGGAAGAATCTTCAAACTGATGAACAAACAAATTCGGAACCTAAAAGAGCCGAAATATCGGAAGAGATACCTGCTCACATCAATACCAAAGACACCAACGACAGAGAACAATACAACAATCCAGTCCTCTCTCGCCGACAACTTGAGGAGCGTACTCAGATTTTTCCAGCTACAAGGAAGTGTTGTGCTACTTGCACATATTGGAAAGGCAATAGAAGTCCTTATAGCACAGGATTACAAATCAAGGCCGAACTGAAAGAAGGTACATGTGCAATTAGTTTAATGACAAAGAACCCTAACACTGGAAAAACCAAAACAGGTTCAAAACGCAATTTATTAGCTCATATGGGAACCAATTGCGAAGATTGGAGATCGTGGATTTAAGAGCAACTGAATCCCCAACAAGGCTTACGACCTGCCCGAAAACCCGGCAGGTCAAAGCCATGCCCGTTGGATGATATTTAGAGAAAGGAAATATTTATTTATGATTGAGCTAATAAAGGATATTACTTCTACGAATGTATTGGTTTTTTGTTGATTTATATTTTTTATATTAATATTCAAGAAACAAATTTCTGAGTTAATTCCGTACATAAAAAGTATTAAATTTATTTTTGGAAAAATAGATACACATGATCCCACAAAACTAACGCCTCAAGTTTACAAAGAAACAATTGCGCATGGTTTAAAAGAAAATATCTTATAATCTAATTTCGTAATAGTTGATGCAACAAATTTTACAAAATCTAAAAAAGACAAATATCCGTTACCTCTCAAAGCTTTTAATAATTTTGGAGATGGTATGTGTTTAGAGATTGTGCGCCCTTGATTCTGAAAACATTCCAACAAGGAAGAAGCACCTGACCGAAAAGCTGTCAGATGTTTTCCTACCCCGTTATGCATCAGATATTAAAGGAGATGATATGTCACTAGAATTATTCGACGGTGTCCCAAATGCAAGGGACGCGGAATATCTTTCATGGATGGCTATGCATCCGGATGGTTTTGTCGGCAATTTTGCTCGTGGGAAAGACTCAAGTTATTTCCTCCTTCACAGAGCTGGTTGCCATCACATTTCGAAGTATAGCCGTAGCAATCGTAAAGATAGCTTCACGACTGGGCCATATCTGAAGGCATGCTCAATCAGTATAGATGACCTGACTTCTTGGGCGAGAACATACAGACCGGCAGCCAACGGACCAACTCGCTGCAAAACATGTAATCCCCTGCTTACAATATCTGAAGGCCATGACATCTTTGACCCATCAGCCACGTACGTGGCTGGTGTGCGCGAGTACTTAAATCAGATAGTAACCGGAGAAGATTGGCTCATTTCGAAAGGTGACCGCACTATAACTCTGGAGTATAAACCTATCTACCATGATGAACTTACAAAGCGGTTTGGGATGAAAGCTCAATTTTGGATGGAAGAGCCCGTTGGTCAGACTGCAACTCTTAAATTTGAATTCGTAGAAGGCATAGATCATGTTTCCCTCAGAGAAGCTCTCGCGGATGACTTCAGACGTCTGCTTTTTACTCACCCTATTGAGAATTTACTACCTTCTAAAGACTCTACTGTTGCGCGTATCCATCTATCCGTACCATTGAAACAGGATGAGCGCGTAAAGATAGAAAATTTCTATAATTTAGTAAAGCAGCACATTTCTCATTGGTCAGACACAAACTTGTTGAAACTGCTTAAAGTAAAAGAAGATATTGATATCAAGTCTGCACTAGACGACTTGGGTCCATTGCCGCTTGGGAGCATACACCCTGATCGAGCATCAGTAGTCGTATCAACTTTCAAAAGAGATATTAAGATTCGAAATTATGTTATGAAAAGAGCTGGCGGTGCTTGTGAATATTGTGGTGAAAAGGGTTTTATGATGCAGGGGAATGTTCCGTATTTAGAAGCACATCATATTATTTCGCTTGGCAAAGATGGCCCTGATACTTTTGAAAATGTTATAGCGCTATGCCCCAACCACCACCGTCAGGCTCACTTTGGGCTGGATGCAAAGAATATTGAAATGGCGATGACAAGCCGCCTCAAAACCATTAATAAGAAAGGCTGAGCAAGCAGAAGGACGGCGACCGGATCAGTCCAGAAAGAATAAGAACCCAGAAATAGAAGTTCCAACAGAAAGATTCACCTGGCCGAAAGCCCGTCAGGTGATCTCTCCCCCGTTAGGCAAAAAAGAGGGAATGATGACCAATCATAGCAAACAAGATCATCAAGCAAAAATCATCGATCAGTTTTCACGGCAGGCCATTCCATTTACTCAGGTGCCAGGGCACTTCGATGCCATGCAGATTCTAATCAAGCTATCCGAAGTTTGCCAGAATGACACTGTGCTTGATGTTGCGTGCGGCCCAGGTATGGTTGCCTGCGAATTTGCCAAGCATGCTGGTCATGTGACAGGAATAGACATAACTCCTGCAATGATTGAGCAGGCTGAGAAGCTTCAAAACGAGCTAAAGCTGAAAAACATTGCCTGGGCTGTTGGTGATGCCGTACCGCTTCCATACGCAGACAATTCATTTTCACTTGTGATAACTCGTTACAGTTTCCATCATTTACTTGCTCCAGAAAAGGCATTGGCGGAAATGATCAGGGTGTGTAGGCCCGGTGGGCGGGTTATGGTAGCAGATGTAGCCATGGAGTCATCAAAGGTGGCAGCCTATGACTGCCTTGAAATCATGAGAGACCCATCTCATACTCACGCGCTTACGCATGACGAGTTTGCAGCGTTGTTTCAACATTCAACTCTGCTTGATTGCAGCCAAACCGCCTATGGTGTTGATATTGAACTGGAAACCCAAATAAGGGCGTCCTTTCCAAATCCAGGGGATGAGCCTAAGTTGAGAGATATGGTTACTAATGACGTTGGGATCGACAATCTCGGCATCAATGCTAGGATGGAAGATAATAAGGTCATGTACACAGTGCCGATAGGGGTCTACATCGGACGGAAAGCGGAAATATAGAAAATGCCTAAGAATCGGCGACAGCGGTGAACCCGCTGCGCCTCACACCGTTGGCATAAAGGAAATATGAATGAAGGAAGTTCGGAGAAGTGAGCGAGAAATAACCCCACAAGAATCAATAAGCATCCTCGACACTGCCGAATATGGAATTTTATCGACGGTCGGCAACGACGGACAACCCTATGGTGTGCCCTTGAGTTACGTTCACAAGGGAAAAGCCATCTATTTCCACTGTGCAATCAATGGCCATAAACTCGAAAATATCGAGCACAACGCAAAGGTTTCTTTTTGTGTGGTTGGCAAGACCAAGGTTCTGCCAGACAAATTTGGCACCGAATACGAAAGTGCTGTGGTCTTTGGCCAAGTTTCAGAGGTGACTGGCGCTGAGAGACATGACGCTCTGTTGTGGCTGTTGGAGAAATACTGTTCGGACTTTATCGAAGAGGGCAAATGCTACATTGAGCAAAAAGACAAGGTTACTAAGGTATTCAAAATCAAAATCGATCGGATCAGTGGCAAAGCTCGAAGATAGTCAAGGAAGGCCTAACCAGGAAGATGCACCGGGCCGAAATGCCGCCCGGTGATCTCCCACTCCGTTGGGCATAGGAGGAAATATGAATATGATCGCATTCGAGAAAATCGTCCCGTTAATAGTTGCTATTATCAGTGCAACAGCTCTTCTTGGTGGCTATATGTATCAAAGGCAAAAAGAGAAAGAGGCAGAGATTCGTAAAACAAGACAAGATATCTATTCACGTTTAGCCACCAATATCACACAAAGAATCGGAGTCCTCGATCGTCTCGAAAAATCTCCAGCTTGGAATAAAGCAAGGACGTATGAGGAACAATATGAGGTACTCGTCAAGGATCCCGAGGCACTTAAGAACCTAAGCGATCAGAAGGAAATTGCAGCGTTATTGTGTATGTACGGGACAGATGACGCAATAAAGGCCTATACAAATTGGCTCAGAGAAGGATGGGACCCCAACACGAATGAGGCAAAAAGTGCAGACCTCGGAAAACTCATTCTGGCCTTACGAAAATCAATATATCCTGAGACAAGGGCAACCGCAGTTGACGCAAATATGGCGATTTGGAATGATGCCAAACACCAATGAACATGAGCGGAGTTATGCCGGTTTGCTGGTATCTCAACATCTAAAAGAAATTGGATGAGCGAGTTTATCACTGAAAGCGATGCCCAACCATGCCTTGGACGCCGACCGGGGCTGAGAAACGCCCCGGCACTGGTCAAGGCACGGACTGGTTGGACCCAACGCAAAGTCTCTGTCTTGGCGGGCAACGGTAATTGCAGGAGCCAAATACAAAGGAGGCAAGACGATGAGATTAACCCAATGTTTTCTTGCGGTAACAGTATTATGTATCAATTTTGCATTATGTGGTTGTGCTACAACAAAGCGTGACTGGGAGACAGCCAGATATCAGGGCACAATCACGGCTTACGAACAATTTTTACAAAACCATCCTAGTGCAGAGCAAGCAAGCGAAGCCAAACGTCGCATAGCACAAATCATAGAGGATAATGAATGGAAACAAGCAGACTCTTCAAACTCCAAACAAGCTACAATTAAATTCTTAGAGAAGTATCCTAACTCATACAAAGCCAATGAGAAGATAAAGCAGTTTGAATTTGATGAGGCTTGGAGCTACGCCGAGTCTGTTAATTCAAGCGCAGGTTATAGAGAATTTTTGTCAAAATACCCAAACACAAAAAAAGCCCAGGTCAAGTTATATCAACTCGAAGAAAATGAAGCGTGGTTACAAGCTAAAAGAACTAACACAATTCCAGCCTATGAATCATTTGTTTTAAAATATCGTTCTTCACAAAACACCAATGAGGCATCGACAATTCTTGAAAAACTTCGTATGGAGCAAGCACTGGCAGATGGGTCAACTGAAGCTTTAATTGTTTTTGTAAATACTTATCCTTTGTCAAAATACGCCGATCAAATTCGTGCCAAACTTGACGAGTCTTCTTTGAAAAAAGCCTTAAGTGAAGGCACGGATGACGCCCTGATAACATTTATAAAAAAATACCAATCAAATAATAAATTTGTTGCTTCTGCGATAAAGAAGTTGAAACGCTATGAGTTAGTGAAAAATGGGCAGGTTCTTCGTTGGTCATCACTGCCAACAGTTTACGCAGGAACGACTGAAGAATATCCCTGCGGCGTTGAGTTAAGAGCATTTAGCCCGTTAATTGCTAAAGAAACTTACAAAGGTAAGTCCTTTATAGCTGGATCCAAAAGATTTTATGAAGACGGTTCTGGTTTTCTTGAACTTACTAAATGGACATCCTTTGATAACTATATTGCGAAGGGTCGCGCCACAGTAGGGAAAGAAGGTTTAGTCTTCGATACAGATTCAATTGTCCTCATAAAAAAATAAAGAAGGGCAGAAGCGGGGTCAGCCATTGAAAATAAAAAATTAGAGTAATGTCCCAACAAGCAACGCCGACCGCCCGAGAAAGCTATGCGGGCGGGTCATGGGGGCACCCCGTTGGACCCAATGCAATATCTCCGCATTGGTGGACAACGGGATTTCGTGAGCCAAGAGAGGAGGATTTTATGTGGAAGATTAAACTGTTAGGATTGCTTTTCGTAATACTTCTGGGGTTTGCGATTCCCGCAGCTTGTAAAGAACCACAGGGGATGCTTGAGGAGAACGATAACATCACGTTTGCAGAAGCCAAGTTACCAATAGCAAAAGAGACGCCAGTAAATGGCTTATCGATTCAAGCTATAGTCACTATTCCTGAGGTTAAAGCCTCGACAGGTGGGTTTTCTGTAATGCAAGGTGGGTCTTTAGCTGCACGTAAGGGTATGGTCAAACCATCAAAAGGCAATATGTTTTTGAAGATAATCTTTGATATATACACTGACGAAAAAACTGATGCGCTTTGGAAAGATAATATTTCTCTTGTTGGTGCTGACAATATTTTAAGCAAGCCTTTGCAACTTGTAAAAGATCACGGGACAATATTCACTGTTGGATATGACGGGGTAGAAATAAAAAAAGGCGGCAATCGTATTTCGACCATTTTTGAAGTAAAAAAAGGCGACCCTTTAAAATACCATCTTAAGATTAACGAAAATGACTATGGTACTTTGAAAAGTTTAAAACATTAACGTGATAAAGGTCTAACGGAATTCGGAGTCTTAGATGTGGGAGATGGACTTGGCTTTTTAATCACAACGAACATGTACAGCGAGAAATGGAGCCCATCCCAGGAATAGCTTGGAGCTAGGGGAAATGAGGAAAATATGGAGACTTTGAACCAGATATTTGTCAATGGTGAAATACCTAATACTGAAAACATGCAGTCAATCAGGAGGACAACAGATAAGTTCCCTTTAATTTTAACTGTTTTTCTACTGATATTATTGGTGCCGATTGGAG
Organism: uncultured Geoanaerobacter sp.; assembly: GCA_964528055.1. Lineage (GTDB taxonomy): Bacteria > Desulfobacterota > Desulfuromonadia > Geobacterales > DSM-12255 > Geoanaerobacter. The sequence goes on from CAZGQM010000003.1 coordinate 142,200, forward strand.
TTTTTGCAAAGCAGACACCATTAATGATGGCTGCCTCCGATGGTGATATCGCCGAGATAACGAAATTACTTGAGAAAGGCGTCGATGTTAACGCCAAAGATTTTCAAGGCGAAACAGCTCTAATGGTTGCGGCCCTTAAAGGGCATCTGGATATTGCAAAACTCCTCGTAGAAAATGGTGCCGATATTCACGCAAGGCCTGACTTTAACAACAATCAGGGTCAGACAGCATTAATGATGGCTTCAAAAAATGGCTATATAGATATTGTTAAAATGCTTGTAGAAAAAGGCAGCGACGTCAACTCAATAGTTAAGCATACAGGCTATTCTGCGTTAATAATGGCGTCTGAAAAAGGAAAAAAGGATGTCGTAAGTTTGCTCATAGAAAAGGGAGCAGATATAAATGCAAAAACCAAGGAGGGTTCTACCCCATTGATGATGGCATCTCTTAATGGTCACATTGAGATTATAAAATTTCTCAAAGAACATGGGGCTATTCAAACATCTGCTGATATATGCATGCCAATTTGGAATGATGCAAAACAAAAAGAAACTAAAGATTCTTATCAACTGTATATCGACAAATGTCCAGATGGAGAAAACATAAGCCAGGCTTTAGAGAAAACTGAATATTATAATACGTTAGCTAGCGATATGCATTGGTCCTATGAAAAATTCATTAAGAAATATCCAAAAAGCAGCGCTGTTGCTGAAATAAAGAAAAGAATCAATAAATTTAAAACATTCAAGGCAAAGAAAGATATGATCATCACATTCCAAACTCTTAAAAAAACCTATTCATGGAATGAAAGCTATAAGGCTGCTCCAACAGACAAAGGTTTAATGTTATTCGGTGAAGGTGGCGAGAAAGTACTGTTTGGTTCATGGCATATTGGTAATCTTGAGTTTACTGGTGGGTCTGTAACCGTAAAAAAAGATGGCTTGAAGCTCGCTGAAGGTACTGAGCTGATTTATAGGATAACAAAAAAATAGCTACTGAGATTATTAAGAGGTAATGATTGTTTTGCCAACGTTAGTGAAAGTGCCCACCACGCGGCATGACCGGCCCCTAACACCGGTCCGGTCAGCCGAAGCCCCGTTATGAGTTTACTTTTTGTGGAAGATTGGTGCTAATCAGGAATTTATGTGCCTAACGCAGCATTGAGTCGGGAAAAAATATACAAGCATACAATTTTTGGATTAACTGTTGTTTTTACTAAATTTATTTTAATATATAGAAGGCAATCAAAAACCTATTACGGTATTTTTAACGGTATATTTCAATCTAATTATGATTATTGCATTATTTCAGACATTTTCGAGTCCCTTCCACGCAATGCAGGGGATACCGGCATTCTTCAGCGGCTGCAAGGTTTAGATAGTGCGGGCAAAAGTACAAGGGAGGATTTGGCCGGTGTGAAAAAAGTCCCCAGCAATTGGGACGAATTCCACATGCTCCGCATTGGCCAGAGGTTATTTTCTCTGGTAAGCTGATGGCTCAACGTCCCGGCAGCGCTGGTCAAGTTGGTGGGCAATACGCTGAATCATCTCAACAGAAAGCGAAATTTCACCCGGAATCTTATAGACCGCCTGCGGGTTCTTGCCATTATAGATAAGCAGGCCCGGCTTCTTCCGCTCAATATACCAGCCGGGGAAGACCAATACCGGCCGGGTACTCACCTGGACACCAACTGCGCTGGTTAGCCACTTTGCAAGCCAGCCTGCCTGCCGTCGCGCTTGTGCCAGAGGCTCCTTTTCGTAATGCGTATGGAACTGCAAACCTTCACCGTCATAGACGATGTTTACGTTTCCCTTAACCGGCTTTCCCCGGCCTTTGGTCTCGACAGCAAAAACGCCGCTTTCGCCGACAACAATATGATCAATATTGAACCCGTCCGCCGGAAAATCATGAAACACTCGATAACCATCGAGCATGAGTTGATTTAGTTCCTGTCCGACCGCCCTTTCACAATCAAGGCCTAACTGCTCATTATGTCTTTGCCGAATCGCTGTATTCAGTCGGCCTCCGAAATATGCCAAGGAACCAAGTGCCAAGACAACGAAGATTAATGGGGAAACCTTTGAATTAGCGATGTACCGGGTTGTCAGGAAACCGGAATAACAGAGTAAAGGCACAATCGAAGAAAAGGTCAGATATAGATCGACGTCCTCACTCAACTGATCAATCCGCTTGCTGATAGATTCACCGGGAGCCCGCAGCATCTGGGCAGTGAGCGGGTTTCTTCGGTGCTTGCGTTGGTGACGTATCCATAATGCAATGCCAAGCGGCACACTGAGAGAAAGAATGAATATTACTGCCGGCAGGAGTTGTACGAGAAAGGTGTCCATGTGATTCCAATTCAAATCAGGCTTGATTACCCGATTCAGGTCAGTATTTTTATGACAATATCAATCAGCTCTGAAAGGTATCAGAAATTGTGGCATCACAACATTCAGCTGCTTTAAAGCGGATAACAAATTATTAACGTGCGACTGAGCATTGTACTTAGTATCAACGTAATACTGACCAATACTTTGCCAACAAGCATCTTTCTCTTGGAGTTGATGCTGTGGTTTTGAATTTATGAAGTATTTACCACTACTGCATGATTGTGAACTGGAAGTTTCTCAATTTTCAAATAGCCTTTTTGAATTAGCCACTTCACGAAAACAAGTGATAGTTCAGTCCAGTCCTGAACAGAAATATCTATTCCATCTGCATGGAATTTATACGGTTTGATATTTTTGTTAAATGTCATTTTTCTGAGAGAATCAACCGAACATTTGTTCATATATCATTCTCCATTTTTGATTTATCGTCGAGCGACGAGAAGTTCCGCAAGCGTAATCGCATACGGCCAAGCAGACTTTCTGTTTTCTTGCCGGCTTTCCAGTTTCTTATATTCCCACTCAAAACCGTCGTACTCTGCTGCAGGTTCGACGTCGAAAATCAAATAATTGTCGAACCGAGGCGCGCCTGGATACCCATTTTTCATCAAGCCCTCTTTCGAAATAACTCGGGGCCCTTTCTTTTTTATCCGAAACAACCCAGGCACTGCTTTACCCCCCTCGCCATGCAGGAGTAAGTATTTTGCGTCAGCAATTTCTGGCGCAATCCTCAAAGATCCCGCAGCAGTGTCCATTCGACAGTTATAAAGTCCGGACTGGATAATCCATTTATAGTGGTCATCATTCCGACACCAGCCTACCAGGACATGAGTTTCCGCTGGCGGAGTATGTCGCCGCTTCGTATGATGTTCATATTCTGGGATTTGCTGGTTAACCTGATAGTTGACTTTCTCCTCATGGGTCCGATACAGATGATAGGTCTGTCGCTCCCGCGCAGTTGCACGATCACAAACGTGCGCTACGACATCACTGATAAATTTCCGTAGATCACTATCACCTAACCCAGGCTTGAGAACAAAGGCCCCAAGGCCAGGTAGGACCTCATGAAATCCTTTAAACCTGGCTGGAGAATCATTACCAGGGTAAAGGATGTAGGCCCCCTGAGTGCGACGGATCGCATCACGGTAGGCATGCATCTTTAACAGGTCAGCTCGTTTCCAGGTACCACGTTGTTCTTGTTTTTCCTCTTCGTCCGCATCATCCCCGCCAAACAAATCCGCCAAATAATCAACTCGATACTTGGCATCAAAATGCACGTGCACCATCAGTTCTTGGGCTTCAGCATCAGCCGGAGTAAATTCTTCTGGCCAGAGACTGAGTGTATAGTCGGGTCGCATGTTCTTCGTCCAAGACCCGGTCAATGCTCGCTGCTTACTGGCTGAAAATGTCCGGTTATAACTAAACTCAACACAGAGCTTCCGCCCGAATGATTCAATGGTGCCACAAATGGCTAAGTACTTTCCTGACTTTAGCTTTAACCCAAAGCCATCACTCGTTTCTTCGATTAAGGATTGAACTGCTGGCACATCTAACTTGAAATAAGTTGCCACAATGTCCAGCAATTTGAAGAAAACCCAGTACTCATATAACGTCGCAATATCCCGTTGCCCTGCACCATACACATCATCGCCACCATGCCAGACAAGGCGTGCAGCCATATCAAACTTGAGCCAGGCTTGAAGGACCTCACGGTAGCCTTCTTTACGTTGCAATACAGGGCTCGCTAATGGCAGCATGTCGGGTGAAGAAACTGCTCTGAATATTTCAGCCGTCAGTGCTGATTCCAATTCAGTTTCCAGCGATTTTATCTCTGCCCGTAGGCGAGCATCTGCCCCATTACCGATCTCCTCCAGTTTATGGCGCATCTTATTCAGAAAACCGGAGAATACCTGTAGGGCAAATTTTATGAACCTGTTCTCTGGCGTATCATCGGTTTGAATATTGCGATAGACCGTGATCCGTTCAGGTAAAGACGGTACCGTTTGTGTCAGCGGATGGTTAGCTGGTAACGGAACTCGACGCGATCCCTTGGCCAATTGACGAAGCGCCCGAGCATCAGGACGAAACCCACGTCGAATATCACAAATGGTCTCTTCAGGTTCCCAGCGTCGGTGTGGATGTGTTGTAATCCGGTGAAGGGCATCCCGGAAAGGACGTGAGGCGATGAGTGAACGGAGAAATGCAAACCTTTGGTGGATAGTTTCGGCTGTTTTGCCTGGGTCTGGCTCAAAACGTAATGCAGTTGGCGAACGTAGTTCCAACAATAATGAAACGCATCGCTCTGTGATGTCATACATCATTTGGCGATAGTGTGCGCGGTAATCAACCTTCTGTGACCGCACCTCAACGGCAGCCCGGCCGACGATTACCCCATCTTGGTTCTGAACAACAAGCGCTAGTCGACCGGTGTTGAGACCAGGTTCGATTGTCCCCGTATGGGACTGCTTCGGTTTAATGCTTGGGCGAATGACACCATTGCCGGTCTCAGCATGCAGGGTCAAATCCGGGATATCGAGCTCATACTCGTAACGGCCATTTTCTACCAGCTGTAACGGCTCTTCACCATACTCAACAGCCTCAGCAGGAGGTATTTGCTCTAATGGGCTGGACGAGTAAATTGCCAGCCGGGCCGTAGTAATACCGTCCAATACAAAATCGAGCGATTCTGCCATAGGAGCCAAAGTCATCTATGCCTCAGCAAAGCTGGTGAATCCATCCTGAGCCAATCTTTCCAGCATTCTATCCACCTTGGCAAGACTCAGCGGCAATGTATAGGTTTCGCAGAATGATTTCAGCTTTGTTAAGGTCGGCCGTAACTTGCGGTCAGAGCCATGCAGCTTTGGCATCAGCTTCTGGATGATCTGGGCATCAAGCGCATCGTTAAACTGCCAACCGTTGCCCGTAAGCACGGCATGATGGTAGAAGAAGCTCGAAATTTCAAATGCTGTGCGGAAACCAAATTCAGCGCCAATTGGCGCCAACTCTCCAAACAGTTCAGTTAAGCGCTGTTTCAGGTCAGCAGCTGCAGCTGTGCCATTGAAAATTTCAGCTGGCAAATCGGTTAACGAAAGTCGTAGTTGTGCTGCACTAACAAATGCCTGTCCGAACTCAGCCCCCTTACCAGCCAAGGTATCCATGTCAACCTTTCCAGGCGCATCAAGGAAACCAGCAATATCCGCAGCTGTTGCCCTAAATTCGATGACGTTTGCCCGATCTAGGACCTTGGGTGAAAACATATAGGTGGTTTCATCAATATTGACGGTTCCGACAACAAAAAGGTTTTCTGGTAAACGAATTTTGGCGGGTACAGGCAATTGATCCCCAGCAAAAGAGCCCAGCTTTTCATCAGCAGAATGTAGAGCGATTTCCTGCCCAGACTCAATGGCAGACAGGATGTCAGCAAAATACCGCTCCACATGGGAAAGGTTCATTTCATCAAGAATAAGGAAATAGGGGTGAGCTGGGTCGTTTTCTGCCGAAAGGATCAGATCAAGAGCACCACTTACTGGTTTGCGATAAACAGTAGGTTGCAAGGCATCTTGAAAGCCAAGGATGTTTTCGTTTGATGTCCAGTCAGCACCCACAGCAACCAATCGATACTGGCCTGGAGCCTGACTCAGCCATGAAGCAAAAGCATGGGCCAGCTTTGTCTTTCCTGAGCCAGATAACCCGGTCAGAATCACAAAACGCTTAGTCAGTAACGAGGCTATGTAACGGACAACCGTTGATTGCTGTAGTCTGAGATTTACACTAGCGAAATCTTCACTAGCTTTTTGCTTAATTCCATGTAAAGGCTTCACAGGAGCAGCTGTTTTGGGAGGTGTGACATGATTTTGATTTTGAAGAGAAATAAAATCAGAAATCACTTTGATAAACGAATCGGTGATATCTTCAAGGTTATCAACCTGGCTGCCTTCAAATGATTTGGCCATATATGATTCACCATATTTCTTGTCTGGGAAATGAGGCAAACCAGATACCACATCCTTTGGCCATACCCTTGGCCAATGCCCATCTGATTTCGCAGCCGTGGCACTTACTCCATAATTAACCGTCACAGAGCTATGCTCTTTCCGATATAAAACAACAGGATATACGCCATCGACACTGGCTGATTGGTTAGGGAAAAAGCAGGCAAGCCAGGGTATTTTTGTCGGGTATCCCATGCCGAAACTTGTCTTAAAAGAAATGCCTAAGCGTTGAGATATTAGTGATAATTCAGCTGATATTGGGATTTGTGAGAGTTCTGGATTAGCCAATCTGGCTCTTTCGATAAATTGTTTCAGATACTCAGGGAATATTGCTCTCAATTCTGACAATAATTTTTCAAGATCGCGGTTACTACTCCCGTTCGACTCGATACCGATCAATTCGATAAGCCTCTTAACGTAGTCTGGATAAGGGGTGATATCAGTTAACGTTTTTATGATTATTTTTGATTCAGTTTCTAGCCACTCGCCAGTTTTTTTCCAAATAACAGGGATAACATTACGGTAAGTTGATCTTGAAGATTCATATCTATATGGTCCTGAAACAATTCCGTAGCCTAAATATGCCTTTGTGCCTCTCTTTGGGATGATTATGTCGCCTACTTTTATTTCGTTAGCAAATTGCCAACCTGCCAAAGCGTCATTATATGGATTTGTCCCTCGTGATCCTTCCGCTACAATCGCCTGTTTCAGTTCATCTTTAGTTTTATAGGTCGATAAAATGGGAAGCTCGTCAAGCCCGAAGACCAATATATTATTTATTCTACACTCATCCCAAAATTTAGCACCCTCTCCTAAACCGCAAACCCAGTAACGGATACCCTGATCTGTCATAGCTGGTGCCCCTAATCCTGTCTGATTTTTACTCGGTATGGTTGAAGTTGATAACTGCTCGATGACTTCATCAGAGAAGCAAGTCGTTAAAAGAGCATTTCGCAATGCATCCCTAGCATCATCTTGCTGCATTAGCTGAAATAAGCGCTCATCAATATTTGCACCAACTGCAACTTTACTTAATTGATTAATAGAATCTATGTTGTTTGGTACAAACTCTTCGCCAGCGATAGTTTGTATTTCCCAGAATGGTTCATTATGCAAATGAACAAATGGCATCACCACACTGCTGCGCTTACCAACTGGTACTATCCTGCTCCAATAGCTAGTGAAAAGCTCATTTAGCGATTGAATGTCATTATTGATGTCAATGAAATTGGAAGTTATCTCTCCCGTTTCAATGAGATCCATTAAGGCAAGAAGCAATAGTGGCTTGTGTGGAGCTCGCCCTTTTGAGACACCAGGAACGATATTCCATGTTGCACGGTTAAGATTAGAAAAATAATGAATGTATTGTTCTAGGTCGCTCATGTTCTTTCCCAATATGGGGCTTTATCAGGCATGATCCAGCGCACCCCACCTCGCGGGTCCTCGGTATCGCCGACGTATCGAGGAATTAGATGGATATGCAGATGCATAACTGTTTGGCCTGCTGCTTCCCCAACGTTTATTCCAACATTGAAACCGTCTGGGCTGCGCTCGTTTATTAAAGCTTGCTGCATCTCGTTAACAAGATCGAGTAAAGCAATCTGCTCTTCTCTGGTTGCATCAAAGAACGAAGAAATATGACGTTTAGGAATGATTAAGCTATGGCCTGGGCTGACGGGGTAGCTGTCGTGGATTGCATATGCTTTATCATTAGTTAGGATTTGTCTTGATTTATCAATGCTACAGAACGGGCAAGTATTATTAATAGTATCAAGCATTGCTGTTTGCCTCGATTTATGGTGAAGCTAACTGAATTTATTTATCTGCTGCTTCGGCCACTAATGAAGACCTAATCATCCTGCCAGTCGTATAACGGCGGCTTGAAGGTGACCAGCGGCAGGTTTATCGCCGACTGGTATAGCCGAGTGTTAGGCATCATTTCTGCGATTTCTCTTCAATAATTTCGTCAATATGCCTGAATACAAGGCCGCTTAAAGGATTTTGAAGCATATCAAAAAGCGGATTAGCAACGATTTGGATGCCCTTCTTCAAATATCTAGACAAAAATGAATCGAACTCATGATCTGATTTCAGGATCTCTATTTTGTATTCTGGCAGGTCTATCCCAGCTTTAAACCAGTTGGTTATGTAGGGCATTAATTTTAATGGGTTGTTTAATAAAAAAATTGTGTTTTCTACAACAATTGGCTGACCATTTTTTAAGTCAAGTAATATAAAAAGCGGAGCATAGTAGTTGGAAAAACGATCATAGGCTTTTTCAATCGCGAGTGTGTATTTCACTGCCTCAGCATTAATGCATTCAATACACTCTTCATCTGCATCTTTCATTTTCATAGCAAGTGAGTAAGAGCTAAATGTTTCATTTTTTGAAGTATAACAACTTGGGTCACCTTTAATCCTGGATTTCTCGAATTGCATGTTCAAATAATCTGCTCTTTCAGTAGCAGACTCAAGCGTTTCTCTCACTACCTTGCTACGATGATGAACATATTTTGAGCTTCCATCTTCAAGGTTGATTTTTACACAGTAATTGCCTTTAAATTCGCCATGTCCTTCAGGGTTCCATCCCATAAACATAACCTGATTTAGCTTGCCCTCCAAAGATCCAAACATAGCTTGTCCGGTTTGTAAAAACTCAAACCAGGTTTTGTAGTCAAAGTCTTTCAAATAATCATACTCGTCAAACACTTGGGCCTTGATATCCCCCAGAACTCTATCTAGTGGGCTTATGCATTTTTTGTGAACTAGCCCCAGAGAGTGCTCTGCCCCGATCTCGTCAACCTCCACAAAGGGTGCACCGTTTTCTGAGATGGAGTTTCCGCAGTGGAGACAAATTAAAGGTTGATCGTTGCCTTTCCGGATGCCCTCGCAATAGTCGCCGTAAGCAAGTGCGAATGGGGAATTCTCAATATCCTCTTCAGTATTTTTGGGCAAGACGCCGATTTTTTTGTCCTTGAACTCATCAGCGCGCTCTTCGAGATATCTTTCTATGCCAGAAAATGTTGCAGCTCTCGACAAAACCTTCAACGTACTGCCATCAAGCAATTCACATAGGTTTTTGTGGAACTTAACATTTTTATTTCCCGAATCATCAAATCTGATTAATTCAACAATCAGAAAGTCCTGCCCATCGATAAAAGACTCGACGAGAAGAACCTCTCTGCCACTAGAAATCTTACCGGCGCTCATTTCAATTTTAAAGAAATCCTGTACAACTGAATGTTTCTTTTCGGGAGTTAACGTACCGATATAATTACCTAGTTTAGATTCAAGGCCGAATTTATTAATTGATTGCCTTGAAGATGCTAAAGAGAGTGCCAAAGAAATAGTGGCTGAGAAAAAAAGCTCAGGTTTAACCCTGCTCTTGCTTGTGAGGATAGTAAGAATTGCACCCTCAAGGGGCATTCCTTGTTGTACATCTGCAATGGCAACGTACATTTTTCTTAAAATATCTGTTATGGTTGTGTCTGCAATGTCTTCATTTATTATTTCTTGGTATGACGTACTAATGCAGTTTTTTACCTTGGTATATACGTCTTCTTCAGATTGGTTAAGAGGGTTGTCTTTAAAGCCTGTATCATTTAATCGGACACTTTCTAATATTTTTCTAAGCTCTTGCTTGATTTTTGATGATGAACCTGAAGAAGTTGCCAAAACAAACTTATGACCACCTGATGGGTCTAGTAAAAATTGATTTACAAATTGATGAACAGTTTTTCTAAACTCTGAGTCTGAACTATCAGACATACTAATGTTCCGTTTTGCCTGTACGTACAAATTGCCTGTAGTCGTTTTAACAACCATATCATCAACATAGGCTGAAGACTCAAAAGACACTTCAGTGATAGAATGAACTCCATCTAGTCCAATCCCTGACAATGATTCTATGTCAAGTAGCATTTGGATCAAAAAGTAAGCTGCAAGCCTCTGTTGATAATCAATCCCTGTATTAGTTGCTGCTCCACCACCATTTGACATGTATATTTCCTCTATTAAATTTACTGCCTAACGGCTTGAGGTTGACCAGAGGCTGGTTTATCGCCGACTGGTCTTTCCGAGTGTTGGCTTCCTCAACTTGTAGGTGGCATATTTATTGTGCTACGACCTCTCTATCAATGCTTCACAGAAGTTCGCCATTTCTTCTATAAGTTCACCAGATTCATGCAAAAAACTTATAAAGTCATGCCTATATATTGCTTCTTTTGTTACGTTAGAACTGAGCTCTGAGTGTTTTTCTCTCTTTTCTTTATTTAAATGTGATAAATCACCGTATGTTCGTGTGTCAAAAAGAGATTTCAGTGAATAAGTTAGACTATCGTTACCATCGATACTAACGCGCCCAAGTAGTGATTCGCTGTTACAGTAGTTATTAAACTCACTATATATCTTGGTCCATTGAGATAAGTTTGCACTTGTCATTGATAAGATTATTTTATTGACGTTTTGTACGCAAACACGGTCATTTTTCTGTATAAATTTTCTAAAATGAAGAACGTATGCTTCAATTTGATCATCAGTTGGAGAGGTATCAAGTTCATAATTTGGTGAGATACAGACATCGTTATCTTTAAAATATGTGAAAAAAGACTTAGAAGTAAGTCTTTTCACTTCAGTTACAAATAACGTTAGCTCTTCATTTTTCTCATCGATAGTCACAGTAGCTCCTCACAGACTTGATTATTCTGAACAATTTTTAGTTAGTATTGCTTTGATTCAAAAAGAAAACCACAAATGGTTTTCGCAGAATTTACTGCTAATTTTGCGTGATGCTTAGATGGCTTATAGCTTGCTACATGCGCATCGCTCATTTTGTTTCTGAGCCCATCAAGGCCAGCAATTATATGCCAGTAAATTCATTGCCGTTTGTACCTCTGACTATTGCAATATTATTGATGAGCATTTTCCCTATCTTCTCGGTCAACGGTGCGGGAGACAGCCTGACGGGTTTTAGGCCAGGTGCATCTTCCTCTGCTTAAGCTGGTGCCCAGCGCCAAGAGGACTTATACACAGCAATTCCCTTCTCATCCCACATAAATTTAGTCCACATTAGTTGTTTAGGATCCCCACCGTACTTCATTTCATCTGTAAGTCTCTGAAAAACTTCTGCTGTTATGAAGCTTGCAAAACCTCCGTCACGCAGGCTGCAGAGTTTTGCTGCGTAATTTGCAGCCCGTCCGACCCAGACCAAATCATTTGAACCTCTTACCCCAGTGCGCGCGACAAAAAGCTTACTTGTATCTACGCCAACGGATTGTTTTAACTCATAACTGGTGCTAGGGAACTTAATCTTTATTTTTGGATTGATTACCTGAGTTACAATATGATTAATTTGTAGGGCACATTTTGCTGCAGAGCTGTTCTTTGAATCACCAATAAAAACTGCCATGACTCTATCGCCGTCAAACGCCGTAATAACACCTCCGTTGTTTCGGATTAGTTCACACGCACTTACAAGATATATTTTATAAACCTCTGCAGCAAACCAGTCCTTGTATCCTTCAACAAGGCCTGTGGATTCTGCTAAATCTGCGTATAAAACAGTTCCTTCCAACTCAACGGCATCGTTACCTAAGCTCACATTCTCTGCCTCTGGCACCTTTAGACCGTTTCTTCGTTTCCAGCTTGTTGAAAGAATATCATCAACTAAGGATTCAATTTCCTTAAGTGTTTTCATTTTGATCTCCTATCTACAGTGGGCCGAGCCGATTGATTGTTTTCCTCAATTCGTTACAAGCAGGTCCAAGTCTGGATTTCATAGTTGCAGGATCACCTACAGGGTAATCGATAGGCTTAACGCCTAATAAATCCGATGGAAGCTTCAAATCCACACCTCTCGGAACAAGCATAAAAGTTCTTTCTCGGCCTATCGCACCCATTATAAGGCCCAACTCAAAAACTACATTGTCGCGAGGCCCGAAAGATTCCGAATCACGGCTTTGTATTGTGTCGTCAGGGGTTAAAAGGATTGCACCGAAATCAATTCTGTTAATTAGTTCAGTGAGATCTTCAATCGGCGTTTTTGATGGATTAAAAATACCATCCGTCCAAATCTCAACAACAATTGGGTCATAATCAAGGCCAGATTGTATTTCACGAGCAAGTTCTAGGGCTTCCTTCGAACATCCTAGAAACAACACTGGCTCCGAGCGAGGAGTGGGAATATATTTGTTTCGTTCGTTTAGTCTCCTTGCAAGTTCAACTGCAATACGTCTCCAAAGTTTTGGGTTTTTATTTGCAATCTTTGAAAAATGAGTCTCAGGACATTTCAGAACTAAACTATGCTCCGAAGCAGAAACGGTTGCACTTCTTCTTGCTGTTGGATCAATAAGTGCCATTTCACCAACATGTGAGCCTACCCTCCGAGTATTAATGGTTCTTCCATTGATAATGATGTCAAAACTACCAGAAACAATGACATATAGATCGTTGTCAGTACCGCCTTGGGCTATTATTTGCTGTCCTTTTTGGACCTCAATTAGTTTTGATTTTGTCACTAACTCATCTAAATCGTCTAAGCCTCTTAGAAGGTTGCTATCCGATAGGACTTCTAATAGCAATGCCTTGCCGTTTTCATCGGTAAATCGGCCTAACATTCCTTCCGACTCAGGCGACTTTTCTGAATCTTGCATCTAATTCTCCTTTAACTTGCTCAACTCGTTATTGAGCATCTGTATATATAAGTTTTGCCCAACTCAAATGTATCTACATCTATATGCTTTTAGGAATGGCTAATTCCTGACCGTTTAACATCCTCAAACACCTCCACTGGCGGCGCATGCCTGAGCCGCCAGACCATCTTGATCGGCCACTCACACTTGTAACCCACAATATCCATCTGACATAGGCAGAGTCATCCCAGAACCGCCACCAACTCCCCAACCACCCGCAAACCCTCCGCCTGCTCCTCGCTCAGTACAATCGGCTCATATCCCGACAGGGAGCTGTCCGGTCGCAAGATGATCGTCGAGTGACGCCACGTACCATCAGCCTGAGTCTCCTTCGTGCTCTCGTAAATCTTGACGGTGTAGTGGCCGCTGGTGTCGGTGTCGGCAATCTCCCGGTGCGAAGCCAAGACGACCTTTCCATTGCGTGAACCGGCCGAAGCGATGCGGAACAGGCACCACGCGCCGTTCGGGATGCGGCGATTCATTGACTCTCCGACCACTTGGGCCACAAACAACCCTTTACGAGGTCGGAATTCATCCGGAAGCTCCACCCATTCGCAGTTATTTATATGCTGCTCATCGCTGAAGCCACCGGCGGCAATCTTGAGATCGTAGAGCGGCACGCAGTTCTCGTACGGACGTGCTTCATACGGCCCCAGGCGGCGGAATGGCAGAACCGCTGCAACCTCTTCATGTGCCGGCATTACCGGCACCTCGGTGACCACCTCCGCTTCCGAGCCGGTCTGCATCCGCTCTGCGAAGAAGCGACGCGTTTCCTCATCGACAAAGTAGACGTAGCACCCCTTCTGTCCACGAGTCATGAGAGTACGGTAGGTGTTCTTGATGACGGCGTCGAGCCGCGCTTGAGCTACCTCGGGATCAGTTTTGATAAGCTTCTTCCACCCCTGGATCGACTTGTCCATTCTTGACCGCTCGGTTTGCCGTATCAGCACACTGCCGTCACGCACAACGAGATCCGGCCCAACAATGACGCCAATGTAGTCCACCTCCAGCCCCTGGCAGGTATGGATGCAGCCTACCTCGCTGACAGATTCGGGTTTGATGATCCAGGCCTGGCCGTCCGTCTCTAAATTCCAGGTCGCCTTGTATTCGCCGATAATGATGTCCTTCAGCAGCGGATTCTTTTTGCTGATCCAGTCCCAACAGTAGCCCGCCACCATCCGCGCTTTATTGTTCTTCTTATTCTTGGTACGAATAAGGTCGTGCAGTTCTGCTGGGCTGTCGACAATGCGGAAGTCATACTCACGGGAATCAAGCGTTTCGTTGGCCGTCTCCCTGATCTGTAGAGTGTTGTCGAGCCACGCCAGGTAGCCGTTGGAGCCGTTGCAGCGGAACTGTGATTCCAAGCTCACCTCGACCACCTCCGCCCCGAGTTTCTTTGCCCAAGTGCGGATCGTCTCCTTGTCGCCGATATCCTTCAGGGTCACTTTCTGGTCTTCGTCGATAAAGAACACGCTCAATTTACTGGCGTTGATGATCTCCTTAATCTGGTTTTCCCCCAGGTGGCTGAACATGCCGGACTTCTCGTTCAGCCGGTGCGCCTCATCCACTATGAGGCAATCGTATGTGTTGGGCGAAACCGTATGGTATGAGCCAGAACCGGAGAACATAGTGGAAATATGAGTTTTCTTGAAATGACCGGTGAGCTTGGCCTCGTAGACCAACCGAGGGGCAGAGTTGCGGGTGACATACTTAACAACATGTTCCTGCTCCGTGAGCGCCACCAGAAGATTGATTGCCAGCACCGACTTGCCGGTGCCCGGCCCCCCCTCGACGATCAGGACTTTTTTGTCTCGCTCGGAAGCCTTCTTCGCCAGCAGTTTCGCCTTTTCGAACACCACCTTCTGGTCGTCGATCAGGACAAATTCCCGGTTGCCGCGCAGCATTGACGCCAACTCGTCGGCCAGATTCTTGGACGGCTTGATCTTGCCATGCTCGATCCGATACATGATCTGGGTCGTATCGCCATACCTGACATGGCTCTTGATGAACTGCTGCAACTTCAGGGCGTCGGGCTTGAGGAAGATCGGCGCACGCTTGATGTGGTCACTGTAGAACTGATGGGTGATTACCCCGTCATCTTCATAGTTGTGCAGATAGGCGCAAGGGTACAGCCCGATATGCTCTTCCTGCACTGTCTGGTTGAAATCTTCGAGGAGGCGTTTATAGGACCAGGCTTGATACGATGGGTGGAGGGTTTCGGCAGGGCCGTGTTTGAAGCGGGTGATGACGACAGCATCGCTTTGGGTCAGCTCTGCCTTCTGCCACTGCTTCAGTTCGACAAGGATGGCTGCTTCGCGCCGGTCCTTGTCGCGACCGGTAAGGATAAAGTCAATTCGTTTGGATGTTTGCGGGAGGTGGTACTCTATGGCTACGCCGGCGTCGTGGGGAATTTCATCATCATTGAGCACTCGATCCATATACTGCAGCGAGTGTATCCACGACTCGATCTCTGCCCTGCCGGTGCTTCTCCCTGTCGCTGTCTGGAAAGCGTCGAAGATGATACCACCGATATCATTGGTCATGACATCTTCTTTGAACCTGGCTTTGGTGGCGGAATAGACGATCAATGCTGGCCCCTGTGATTCCTGGATATTGGCCTACAACTTCGTATACTTGGTATTTTTCCCTTTTGCCTTTTCTACGGGGTATTTTCGCTCGCTCTTTTCAATCTTCCTGAGCAGTGCCTTATCCAGATCGACGTCGAACCGTTGCGAAAACCGGAGCAAGAAGAAGAGAACATCGGCAAGCTCATCCTCGATCTCCTCCTTGATGTGCGGGTCGTTTAAAAGGGCTAGCGCCTGTTCGTCCGACTGAAAGCGGAAATGCTCCAGAAGTTCTGCTGCCTCGGTAATGACCCCGATGGCCAGATCCTTGGGGCCATGGAACTGGTCCCAGTCTCGAGCCTCACAAAATTCCTGAACTTTAAGCTTGAGTTCTTTAAGGCTAATTGGATTCATAAGTAATCTTTACCTACTGATTCATGAAATGAGATTAAATAGAAATGCCGCCCTACAGCAATCAGCTGAACCAGGCGGCATATAATGTTAAATGCAACTCTTGCCACTCCATAAAAGATCTCCAATAACACCACAAAATTACATCAATTTAATACACTCCTCATTATACAATGTCAACGTGAAAGGCCTCTGCATCTAGCTTTATCTCCTAACTCATGTTCACTTCTCAGGCATAGCCTGCACTTGCACGATCTTCCGCCCTTCCCAATCCTTCTGTCGCTTGTTGCGCCCCTTCATCCCAATATGAAACTCATCTGCCCGTTTTTCCGGAGAGATCTCGTGAAAGTAACAAGCGTGACAATATCCGGATGATGACAGGTAATGATCCAGCCTCGCTCACCATCCAGGGGGATTACTGCGAAATCTCCGTTCACCGTACCATCTATCAATCTGCCGCTGTTTTTGAGAATCTCTAGTGCCTGCCCGGCAGCACGATTGGGGTTAACCCCTTCTTTGTTAGCTCACGTAGGATTCTCTGATAGCCAGCACCAGAGCCCTGTATAGCTTTCTGCGAGACAATCGGAAGCAATCCGATTGTAAGACTCTACAAAACCTTCAAGCCTGTATGCTGATTCCGGAAAAATGCTGTTGTGTATGATAAGCCTGTTCAGGTAGTCAAGTAAGGAGGGATTATAGACAAGGTTATTGCGTTTAAATACACGGCCATCTTCAGCATAGATATCATGCTCACTGCCACGCATCTCTCCACGGGCTTTCCATTTGGCAGTGAATTCACGATCATCAAGGAGCATCTTGCGCTCCTGTGCCCAGGAACGCAAAGCTGAAGACTCAGAAGGGGCTATTCTTCGGAGGAGGGATCGGTAGTTTCCGAGTCGCTGGTCGTATGTTTCGCCGACAACTTCACCCTCTTGTACTGACTCATGAACTCTTCGGGCGACATCGGCGGCTGCTCTGAGACTGTTTTCAATGCTTTCTGAGATGATTCCTTGTGGTAGTCGTTCAGGTACATACATCCCTCCAGCGATCTTGTCAATCCGATCACTATTCTTATCGGCATTGTTGCCGTTATCTTCAGAACTGTCAACATCCCCCAGTAAGTCGCCCTCACCTGTTTTCTCGAGAGCCGGGACATTCTCATCAATCAGGGAATACGCTGCCTGCTGCTCCATCATCTGCGCATACTTCCGGAAAAACTGATGCTGGTCCCGTGCGACACTTTTCGGTTCTGTGGCCACAATCAGGTTGCCGTGGCGCTTATTGGAAACCTTTTGCCGACGGTTCTCACCAATCACATTTCCCGAAAAGAGCTTTGAGCGGAGCATGTTGGTATCTGCAGTGATCTCATGACAGACACCACTCTCATTCACCGCATCAAGGCGCGGCCCAAGAGTCCTCTTCGCTGCTGACCCAAGAAAATGCACCCGGTCCGGTTTCACCTCCTTGAGGAATTCAATCAGATCCGTATCCGACAAAGCCGCTTCCATACTCGGAATTTGACGTGCATTCACTGTTTATCGTCTGAGAAGAATTTATCCGTCGCATGTCAATAAATATCAACGAAGCTCCAGAAGCAATAACCGATGAGAACAGAAAACCTAAATAACAACAAACCATAGATCTGGGTTTTATAATCCGGGTATATGGTTAATATACGTATTGCGCCAAAAATACACTTGAACAAACTGCTTATTTACACTCTACAAGTTTATTTCTGGCACAGGTACATCAACATAGCAGCGCCACAAATGAACCTGTATCTGAAATATTTAGCGCCATTATTGCACTTGGATTTGATTATGGCTCGCTAGGATGCCGAGGATGTTTTTTGAATAATTGTGTCCCAAAATTTTGCCAGCGCTCGGACATTTTAAATTTGGAATTTGAAAATCCGCAACCACGCTTGCCACCCTGAACAATCATATCGAGAAAACCCTTTTCAATCAGTTCTGAGATTACTCTGGCGAAGGTTCTGCGAGCAAATCCAATTTTTTCAGCTTCGGAATAGGTGAAGTCGAAAATTCCGTTACAGTTTTTACCTGTTTTCGCCTTGATAATACCGTCGAATCGTTTGAAGTATGTCAGAGCCTTCACAGCATTGCCGGTTAGTTCTTGATATGCCTTTGAATTCAGCTCTGATACGAAGATTGGAACAAATGGCGGCAATCTTGATTTAGTATTTTTACGAATTTTTCCCCGTGGAATTGACATCTGTTAACCCTCTTGTGCTGAAGCACTCTGCTCTATAAGAGCAATAATATCTTCTACGCGCCAAGCAGTAATCCTAGGGCCAAGGGTTTTTACAGGTTGAGGGTAACGGCCGGATTTTACTCCTGCCCACCAACTTGAACGACTGATCGGGATTATTGGGGGAATGGGTGGGTCTGCTTTTGGGTTACCGATGATTTGTGCCAAACGCAAGAAGCCAGTTTCAGGGAGTGAATATCTCATGTAGATCGCCTCCGTCATTTAATGTCGAATACGATCTAACACATTCTATTTTGATTAGCAATTCAAGCCAGTTAGCAAGTATTTCTAGAAATATTTACCCATTTAAAAGAGTAGCCGATACCCTTGATCCCTTAGATAATAAGCTGCCTTCCGGCAGTTTTTGAGTTTATCGCGTCGAGGATTTCTGTGCGATGCATCATTCTTATAAAGGACTCCTTTTGTATCAAAGTAAGTGAAAGTGTCTTCATTGGGAAACAATACGGACATGATATCTTTATCATCTGCTTTGGATGCGTCGGCATCCAATACTCTTAGGTAAAGTGCAAACTTATTGGGTTCGGTCTTTGACGCCTGAATTTTCTTGTCATACATCCGCAATTGGGTTCCTTCTAAAAAATCCCTAGCCTTCTTCAGTTGCGGTTCTATTGGTAGAGAGACATCGAACAACCAAAATGTTTCGGTGTCAGTCGGGACTATTCCACCATAGATAGGGATAGGTTCTGGAATATTTTCATCGTCTGGGTTTGGGAAGGGGTCAACATGTACAGCTTGATAAATATCGTTCCCCAAGCGTTGTACGCAATCCAATTGAGCAGTGACATGTATTTCATTAGAAGGATCAAGAAGATAATACCCTAATCCCCACTTTCGTAAGGTTCTATATATTGCTGCATGACATAGCATTGAAGCTGGTGGATCATCATTAAGAGAAAATATATTCAACCCTAATGCTTTCTTATAGCGATCAGCTACACCTTCAGACTCACATAGCTCAATAATAAACTGATAATCGGTCTGATAATCGGGGTTACGTCTCAAGAATTCCCATGCATATCCAGCTTTGCTTGTATTAACAGTAAGCTGTTCGACTTCCTGAGAAGATTTATCAAAACGATATTCAGAAAAACCGTCTATGCGTGAATACTCTGCCTCTTCCCGCCAATTGGGCAGCCACAGAGGTCGAGCATAATATTTAGGCCAGAAGCATTTCAATAAACTTCTCCTTATTTGATTCTTAGATCTACATTTGAGTCGATGGCATGCATTTGCGAGGCGACAACGCTGCCACTTGTTCGACGGACACGAAGTTGACAGGCGGCTTTTCTGACCGGTCCAACTTTTTGGTTGGTGGCCATATGCGGGTTTGCCTCTTGCTATTCTTTTTTAAATTTTGCTTCGAACAAACAAAATATCTCTTCTATTTGTTTTTGGGGCGTGCCGCCATTTATTTCTAATTCAAACTCCCCTCTTTTGATTCTTATTTTCCGTCCTTTCCTCTCATCAACATAGGCCTTTAACAATTCAACTAGTAATTTTGTTCCCCCTGCCGAGCAAACTGCAGCAAGAACATAACTGAATGGCTCCCAAATTGAGGAATCAATAGGACCAATATAACTCTTAACTAAACCGCCTTTTTCTGTCCATGGCAGAACTATATTATCTCTATTAGGAAAGTTCAACTGGATACCACAGCTCAAATCAATGTTATTAATATTTTCAGGACTAATTAATTCTTTAAAAATAGGTGAACAATACAAAGTATCAACAACATCTTCAAAACAACTTAGTCTACCTATTCTTGGGAATGCTTTATCAACTATGTAGCCGTAAAGTTCAAACATATCATCAGTATTATCACCAATTTCAATTGTTGGAGAATTTGCATCAGTACCCATAGTTGCTCCTTCTATATATTCTTTCCATTTTACTTATTAACAAGGCTGAGGCTGACCGGGCGGTTTATTGGCCCGGTTTAACTTCCTAGTTGGGTATGCTCTGGAACAAATTTAATTTCAAGGTGACAACCTACGGCGTGAGCATACTTTTTGAGGGTGGTTAAGGAGGGTGCATGCTTACCGGATGCTTCCAGTCTTGATATTGCGCTTTTTGTTGTCCCCATGATTTCAGCGACAGCTTCCTGCGAAAGGCCTACTCGCGCACGAGCTGCAAGCATCTCTTTAGCCAAAGCGTATTCCTCTTCCAAGTCTTCATATGCTTTCTTGAACTCTTCGCGTTTCTTGGCTTTGTCAAGAAACGAGTTGTGGTCATGAGTTACCGGTTGATATTTCAATTCAGTCATTTTGAACCTCCTTCAATCTTTTCCGGGCTATTTTCAGTTCTTGCTCCGGCGTAGCCTGTGTTTTTTTGATGAACGCATGCAGTATGATAATTTTCTGACCGACAACAAAACAATAAAAAGCCCGTCCAATTCCTTCTCTCCCACGCGGACGTACCTCAAAGATTCCACCTCCCATTGTCCGAGAATGCGGCATGCGCAGGTTCGGCCCGAATTCCATCAATAATTCAAGAATCCGTGCATAGTCAGCAAGAATGCCGTCCGGCCAGGATTCAATCTCTGCTAGCACACGAGTATGGAAATATTCGATGGTGAAGTTCATAGAGCGAGGTTAGCAAATTTGAGAACTATTGTCAATTTTGAGGAGTTGTAATTTTATAAATGATCTGTTTGATCACCAAGTCAGCTTTTTGTTTTGAAGATCAATTACCAATTTTGCGTAATTATCTACTGTTCCTTCTTGCCTGATCTTATTTCTACACACAACTGGCTGGGGTGAATCTGTACGCGGGGTAGAACTCGCCTTCACGATATCCCTGCCTTTGCATCCGATTCAGGAAAAAGCAAGTGGCGCTATATCATACACTTGGCGACTTACCAGAACCTGATGTCATCCACAGATTCTGCTGACGAGTCATATTCTGAGTTGTAAGAATGTAACGGTGGCCGGTTGTTTGTGATCCCTAAAGAATTTTTGAAAAGTTTGGTCAACAACTTGACCATCGCGGAGTTAATAAAAGTTCCCACGCTGATAACAAAAAAGTGGCTCCGGTATTTTCGGATTTTTGCGATAAATATCCGGTACCCACTATCGGCCTGAATGCCCATATTAAGCCGTAGATCAAATACAAGGTCGTCCCTTTACTAGCAAAAAATAATTACTGGCAAGATAGTAATTTTGTCGATTGGAAATGTTTTTGGTGGTGTTTTTAGTGGTATCTACTTGTCTTCCACATTTAATATCCATTTTATATCAGAATGTTATACTAAACATGTGAGTCCATTCCACGCCTTTTTTATTATCCAGAAATTATTGGAATCTCACCTTCACTTTTCCGTGTACTCAATCACCTCGCCAAGATAATTTCGCAACATCAGTCTTTCTCCTTGCCTCTGAAGATATTCCGGCAATAACGGAACTTTCCCCTTTCCGCCTGGAAGGTCTATTACGTAATACGGCGTGGCAAGCCCGGAGATATGGCCCCTCAGCGCGCCCAAAATATCCACCCCATGATTGACAGGCGTGCGGAAATGCCTGGTCCCCCGAACAAGGTCCATCTGGTGAATATAGTACGGACGCACGCGTATCCTGAGAAGACTTGTCATCAACTCCTTCATAACCAGCGGATCATCGTTCACACCTCGGAGAAGCACCGTCTGGTTTCCAAGCTGAATACCTGCATCAGCCATCATGGCACAGGCTACTGCAGATTCCGGAGTAATTTCCCATGGATGGTTGAAGTGGGTATTGACATAGAGCGGGTGGAATCGCTTGAGGATGCGGCAAAGGCTTTTGTTTATCCGCGCCGGTAAAGTTACCGGAACTCGCGTTCCGATCCTTATGATCTGAAGATGTGGAATGCGGCGCAGACTTTCCATAAGATCGGCCAACTCGTCATCCGGCAAAAGAAGGGGATCGCCACCAGAGAGGATAATGTCGCGTATTGCGGGGGTTGCAGCAATGTAGCGAAGAGCTTCGTGGCGCTCTGAAACGTCTGATAGCGCCCCGCACCCCACCTGGCGTTTCCGCATGCAAAACCGACAATACACGGCACATGCGTTGGAAACCAGCCAGACCGCCCGGTCGGGATAGCGATGGATGAGCCCCGGCACCGGGCTCAGGCTCTCCTCGCAAAGCGGGTCAGGAAGGCTCTCGTCATCGGACAGCTCTAGAGGGTCGGGGACGGACTGCCGCCAGATCGGGTCGCCCGGTTCACGGATCAGTGAGAGGTAATGTGGGGTAATGCGGAATGGGTAACGGTCTGCAACAGCACGGAGAGGCTCAGGGTCGATTCCGAATCTCGCGGCCAGTTCATCAGGGGTTGTGATACTTAGGGCAAGTGCCCGTTGCCATCTGGTCAAGTTATTATATTCCCATTGAAAATAGTTATTCCACTAATACATCACTTGACCGGTAAGCACCCTCCTCCTGCGATCTTCACCCCGGAAATCATGGGCAGCCGTCCGAATCGGGTCTCTGCCGACACGTGCCCACCCATCATCACGCCGGAATTCCAGGATTCTGCCTGATTTGATCAGCCCATCCAGATGATGTGACACCACCATGTCGTAATTGCCGTCCAGGTATTTGACCATGACCAGCATACCAGCCTCCAGGATGGTTTTTGTTTCAGTATATCAGTCACCGTGCACCTTATTCAATGGATATCAGAATGGGAGGTTATACGTTCATTGAATTTGTGTAGTTAATGATAATGTGCCGCCATTTTGAGACCCCGCACCAATGGTTGCATAAGAACTATAAAGTTGAAAAGCCGAGGATTGTGGTGATCCTTGATCGATTCTGAAAGAAACCTTAATCACATCACCGTTAGTAATGCCAGTAAATTTAGATAGCATTAAGCTTAATGAATTGATATCTACATTCCCACTTTTCGAATCCGGCCTTGCAGCTGGCCCAACAGCAGTATATGAAAGAAATGTTACGCCTACCGGAAATCTCATTTTTACGTCTAATCCTGTTGTTGCTAGTGAAGAACCTGCAAGTGTCACCGTACTTGTTGCAGATGTCACTGCTGGAGGTGGCGATGCCCCACCCCCGCCACCTCCACCTCCACAGGCCGTAAGCAGCACAATAAGCAAAACCGATGAAAGCAGCCAGACTTTACTCATAACTTGCATTAGTATCCTCCTGTAAGCGAAGCGCAAAGAAAAAGGCGACGTAACTTTCACGTCGCCTTCTAAATGTACCTTGTTTTTTTTTGATTACAACACTGCCTTCCCAAGTAGTTTAGCAAGGATTACATATACATCACGTGAATCAATTTTTGAATCCGGCTGGTGCTTCCCATTAATGATCGGAGCAACATCAAGGCGAGTCATCTGTGCTTTAGTTGGCTTTCCTTTGCCAACTGCAAAATTCAGCGTAATCATAGCATCTGTAATTTTTAAAGGAGTCGAATCAACCACTGCTGGTGTTGCTGCTGGTGTTGCTGCTGGTGTTGCTGCTGGTGTTGCTGCTGGTGTTGCTGCCGGTGTTGCTACTTCGACGACATTATTCACAGTTACCGTCACAGTAGCGGACTGCCCGACATTCCCGGCTGCATCGTATGCCATTGCCGAAAGTCTGTACGAACCGTTCGAAAGAACCAATGTATCCCAGCTATAGTTGTACTGGCTACCGACACTGGTGGCCTTCAGGATGCTGTTTACATAAAACTCGACCTTGCTTACGCCGACATTGTCGCTAGCAGTAGCACTGAGGTAGACGGAGCCACTTACTGTCTCACTGTTGCCAGGTGTAGTCAAGGTGACAACCGGGGCTGTCGTATCCGGCAGGGTAATGGCTACTGACCTGCTCAGGCTGCTCGAT
>CAZGQM010000003.1:166444-330755 GCA_964528055.1 uncultured Geoanaerobacter sp.
ATGTCGCTGTTGCTGGAATCGTGAAGGCGGTTACTGACGGGGCTGTCGTATCCGGCAGGGTAATGGCTACTGACCTGCTCAGGCTGCTCGATACGTTACCTGCTGCATCCTTTGCCCATGCGTAGAGGGTCTTGGAACCTTCACTTGAGAAGGTGTAGGAAGTCGGTGCCGTGGCAGCCCAACCGGCTGAAGGAGCAGTATTGCTTTCGGTTACCTGGAAGCCGGTAACTCCTGTGTTGTCGCTGGCAGTGAAGCTGCTGATTGCTACGGTTAATGATGTCGCTGTTGCTGGAATCGTGAAGGCGGTTACTGACGGGGCTGTCGTATCCGGTACCGGATTATTCACCGTAACTGCAATCGCACTGGATGTAGCCACATTGTTTGATGCATCATAGGCCTTGGCGGTGAGTGTATAGGAGCCATTTGGTACGGTTGCTGTGTTCCAACTGTAGTTGTAGGCCGAGTTCATCATAGCTGCTGCAAGTACACCATTTCGGTAAAATTCAACCCTGCTGACTCCCACATTGTCGCTTGCCGTCGCTGAAACCGTTACAGTCCCGCTCAATATTGTGTTGTTGGCAGGAGTAAGTATAGATACTGTCGGTGCCGTAATATCATTCACAACTGTAACGGTCACTGTACTTGACTGGCCCACGTTACCTGCTGCATCGTAAGCCTTTGCGTAGAGGGTGTAAACTCCTGGGGGAACTGATGTGGTATCCCATGAATAGAGATACGGGGCGGTTGTATCAGAACTAATAAGGACATTGTTCAGATAAAATTCTACCGTGGTTACACCAACATTATCGTTTGCATTTGCTGTTACTGATACTGTACTGCTCACATTGCTGTTGTTGGAGGGGAAGGTAAGGGCAACTGAGGGTGGTGCCGATTCTGAAATGGCAACTATATTTGAATATGCACTTTCAACCCCTGATGTATTATAAGCGGTAATCGCAAAATAATACGCATGGTCCGGATCAAGGCCAGTAACAGTCGCACTGGTCTGGTTGTGTACATCAATGGGCGACGAACCTTCAACAGCACCTGTACCATTAAACGGCAATGTAGACGAATCAGCCTTGTAATACACCTTATAACCCTTAAGATCGGTTTCAGTATTAGGATCCCACTGGAGTTGCACTGTTGTTGCGGATGCAACGGCTACCAATACCAAACTCGTTAAAATCGAAATTGTAACTAGTGCCCTTTTCATTATTTCCTCCACGTGTTCGACAAAAAAACCGGGTCGCTGCTATCATTTTCCTTGATAGTTCGGCGACCCGGCTGTCTCGTGGAGACCCTTGGGCTTTCCGTCCCACCCTCGCGGATGGTTTAGTATTATCGCTACCTATTCAGTTTTCATCCTTTACTCCATTATTCGGAATTCAACGCCAAAGAGGCGTGATTAGAATCACCGAACAAAGTATTCCGAATTAATTTGAAAAAATGCTTATAAATAACAGGGCAGAAATATTTGGCAAAATTTTCGGATGGATTGGTGCAATGGGAGAAGATTATTAGTGGGATAAATCGAATAGAAGAAACGTTGAAATTGGCTACGAGGGCGAGTTTATAAAAAACGAGGCATCACAACGTCGATTGGCCAGCTCTACCCTATAGTACCGGGTAGAGCATTTAAGATAGAGAACAATTGCGGAAATTTGATCGGCTTTACAGCCTCCAGACTCTCATACCTGCCGATGCGCAGGCGTGCCGGTCATAAACACCCTTGACGTCAACAAGTAACGGGGAGGAATTCATAAGCGATTTAAGCTGATCAATGGAAAGCACACGATACTCCTTGTGTGCTACAGCTGCCACCAAAGCTGACGCAGGTTTCAGTTCGGCATATGGAACGAGAGTTATTCCATACTCGTGAAATGCCTCATTAGGATCAGCTAGAGGATCGCATACTTGCACTTCTATGCCGTAATCCTTTAGCTCATCAATAATATCGATGACTTTTGAATTCCTGAGATCTGGGCAATCCTCCTTGAAGGTTAATCCCATGATCGTAACCCTCGCCCCAAGCACATTGTGCCCTGCATGAATCATCTCCTTGACAGTACGCTGGGCAATAAACTTGCCCATTCCATCATTGATCCGCCTGCCGGCAAGTATAACCTGAGGTATATATCCGATCTTCTCTGCCTTGTGAGTCAGATAATAAGGATCAACACCGATACAGTGCCCACCAACCAGGCCTGGTCGAAATGGGAGGAAGTTCCATTTCGTGCCTGCAGCCTCAAGCACGTCGTTGGTATCAATACCCATATGATCAAAAATAATCGCCAGTTCATTCATCAAAGCAATATTAAGGTCTCGCTGGGTATTTTCAATAACCTTAGCCGCTTCCGCAGCCTTGATGCTGGATGCACGATGGACACCTGCTGTGACAACCGACTCATACACCTGCGCAACCACTTCGAGCGTAGCGGCATCCTGTCCCGAAACCACTTTGGTGATTTTGGTAAATGTATGCAGTTTGTCGCCAGGATTTATCCTCTCAGGACTGTAGCCAACGGTAAAGTCGACTCCGCATGTAAGCCCCGAAACCCTTTCCAGAACAGGGACACATTCATCCTCAGTCACACCAGGATATACGGTTGACTCATACACAACGATATCACCTTTTTTCAATGCCTTGGCAACGGTCTCAGAAGCCTTAAACATTGGGGTAAGATCGGGTTGATTGGCATCATCAACCGGAGTAGGCACTGCAACGATGTGGAAATCAGCTAGTTTCAGCTCTTCGATCTTGTCCGTAAAAAGTATATCTGAACTCTTTAAATCTTCAGGATCAACCTCACCGGTACGATCAAACCCAGATTTCAGTTCTTCTATTCTAGAAGCGTTAATGTCGAAACCTATCGTCTTACGTTTTTCCCCAAATGCCACTGCAACCGGAAGGCCGACATACCCGAGTCCAATTACTGAAACTGTTCGACTATTCATATGAACTACCTTTCTGAAACAAGGAAAATTTACTTACTTGGGAAGAAATGATGAAATCACCGGATAGGAGTCGCGTATAAACGCCTCGCCGATCCGTTTTGCCCCCGCTTCATCATCGGTGAAAGGCACCGATATCCTGACAAAAGCTGCATCCTTCCTGCGATATATCGCAGAATTGATTATTTCTGATAGTTTGAGCGAGTACTCGTTATCCAGAGTATCTCCCTGAACCTGAAACCAGTACAAAAACAGCTCCTTGCTTTCGGCTTTCTGATAGAGAGCCTTTACAATATGTAGAGGGCCAGAGGGTGTTTCGATTCTGAGCTTCTGACTGTACGTCTCATTCCAGCCGCTGCCGGGCAGGCAGTGTTTAGGGGAGTGTATCCCACCCTCACCCTTTCCGCCGCCATGATACCCTATATAGAGAGTGACACGCTCTCCCTTGCTGCTTTCATACGATCTGGACAGGTAGTCCGTAGGCTTTAGCACAGCCAGGATACTGTCAGTCATGAACGACTCACCGGACATTTTCCACTCTCCGATCTGAACTGGAAAGGTCGAAAATGGCTTGTTGGCAGGAACTGTCACATCCTTGTGAAGGTAAATATATAAGGCGGTAAGCATAAGGAGCAGATACACAATTACATATCGTTTGTTCATTCCGGGGTCACGATCTGTTGCATTCATCAGTGCTCCCTCCTTGCTCGACTGAGAATTGCCCCAAGACCCACCATCATTGCCATTGCAAGTGCAAATACAACCATCCCGGCGAATTCATGAAAAAACCCTTCCGCAGCCTTTGCACCCCACCATTGCGCCAATATCCCGGTAACTATAACCCTGGTAGCATTCGTGATTATCGCGAACGGCACAGCCGATACGATGATAATCCAGCGCTTGGCAGTGCTGATCTTCAGAAAATATGCATAAGCTACCGACAAGGCAATAAGTGACATCAGCGACCGTATCCCGCTGCAGGCATCCGCAACTTCCAGGGTTGTGGCTGGGAACATTATGATATTCCCCTCCCGAATCACAATAACCCCGACCAGTTGAAGGAACCCAACTGAAAACTTGGTGACAAAGAGTTTAAGGGGAAAAGCTACTGCATCATAGATGATATACGGGATAGGAACCATCAGGATCAGATAGAATAACGATAATCTGCAAACCCGGAAAACCTCCCTGCCGAACAGAAAAAGAACAAGCCCGATCAAGATTACGATGAGCGAAGCTCTCATATTGAAATATTCTGAACAGAGCCATGAAACTAGAAGCTGCATCAGTCCTGCAAAAATGACAAAAAGGCCCGCCCATGAAGGAGAAACCTCTGCAGCAGCCAGTTCCTCTCGTTTTACGTAGAGGAAATAGGCGGCAATCAGAGGAACGATGAATCCATGCGAATAATTGTCGTCCTTATACCAATCCATCACCATGTCTGGAACTATGCCGGCATAGAGCCCTGCAAGCAGTATGACTACTAGAGCAAGCTGAAACTTTTGCCTCTTCAGGCTTTCAAAAAAGGGCATATCTACTCCGTCGGAAAAAGATGATGTTATCATACCTATAATTTTGATTAATGCAATTCCAGTTTATTCATTAGATGTAGAAATATAGGTTACTGGAACGCTATATCGGCAATAACCGGCAGATGATCAGAACCGATATCAGGACCGGTTTCACATAGCGTTGGGACTATCCCCTTATCAAGCAGGATATGATCAATTCTAACCGCTACCGGGATACGAAATACTGATACCCTTTCTGACCACCCGTATCCGGTTCCGACATCTGAAAATGCATTTCGGTACGCGCTCCAGTACTCTTTGTAAATGGAGCTCTCCACCGGCATATTGAAATCGCCCGCAATGATTTTCGGAGAGGGCAGAGAGGTTACAACTCCAGCAATTTCTTTAGATACCTTTCTCCTGTATATGGTTTCATCTATCAACAGTATTTTTCTTTTCAGGCTAATCAGTGTACTCCTGTCAAGAATATTCTGCAGACCGTAACGTGGGCTCGGCAAGTGTACCGTAGCAACCGTCAAATTTCCTGCAGGTGTTAGAACCGTACCATACAGAAAACATGAGCGTGGCCACGAGTGCAGCGGCACAAAGGCCTTTCTGGATTCACCCTTTATAACTGGGAAACGTGAAAAGATATGCAAATCAGCTTCATACAGATGATGCCACCCCTCAAGCGCCTTAATCTGCAGGTGTACAGGGTACTCCTGCAGGGCGACAACATCAGGTCTGCTGCTTACAATTAGGTTATTGAGTGCATTCAGCTCAAACTTCCCATTCTGAAGATTACAGGAGATAACTCGAAGAGATTTAACACCTGAAGGTCTAGACTTGGAAAATTGGATAGTTAATCCCATTATTGGAACGAAAACAATCAATAAAGCAGCGGCTAACGGCAAGATCAAAAGACGGTTCTTCAAAACAGCGATCGGGAAAAGGACAATTAATGGAAGAGCAAGTATCCAGCGTGGGCCAAACAATAAAAGAGTAGCCGGCCACCATCGGTCGCCGGCTACTGAGTTAAAAACCCAAAACAAAAATACTAGCGAAAGCAAACCCCAACAAAGTACATTCAATAAATGTTTAGACTTCACTGGCTAATATTAGTTGCAGGAGTTTTACTCCCCTGTAGTGTAGTATTTTTTCTCGGAGCAGAAGTTGGCATCACGAAACTTTCATTGCCTTGGAAATCAACTGATGTAACAATGTATTTTGTTGAACCGTCAACACTTCCCAGCCAGTCAATATACTTATAATTCCCGGAACCAGCATAATCAGATGTCGCAGGCACTGAAGCTATCCTGCTCTGTTGTATTGATGTAGGCACAGTTCCGTCTGAAGCATAAACATTGTAATAACGAATCAGGTTTTTTATTGAAGGAGCTTTCCAGGTAATCGTATATTGCCCATTCGCTGTCGCTGGTGACTGTTTATGAGTAACAGCAAGATCGGTTGGGCTTAAAGGTTTTGTAGAGTAGAAATTTGACTTGTCGCCAGGCTCTGACGGATATGCACTCTCTTGATAGTTCTGCGAAAGATTACCATTTGCATCTAGAGTAACTTTCCAGACATTACTCAAGGAACGGCTTTCAAGGCCACTATACTCAAGAGAGGTAACGGCATAGTACCGGGTCGAACTGTTGGCTTGCGTGGCATCAAAGGTCCACGCAGTCTCAGTCCACATGCCGCACTCGTTGGTGCCTCGGCAGTTGTTGTACGTGGTCGTGCCGGCAGGAGTCCAATTGATGTTGTCTGTCGATACCCACACCCTGAATTTGTCGATTTCCCTTGGTGAAGGAGGACAATCTAATGTTTCATGAGGCCAGCCACGAGTTGCATAGGTGCGCGGGTCTGTCAGATTGGGGTTTGGACCTCTTCGTGGTGTAGTTCCAGCATCAGAAGAACATGATGTTCCCTGGTTAAAGTCCCATTTCAAACGGACGTTACTGCCGTTCTTGGTTGCACCCATTATCTCAGGGGGGTAAGGATAATATGCAACCGTCCAGAATATTTGTACTGTATCGTCATGGTTACTTAGCAATGTTGAGTTATACATGACTTTGGTGCCATCTGGTGACTGGGTAGGTCTAGCAAGACCTTCATATGTCCCGCTTGGCACTCCGAGATTGTTATATCTGGTATAAGGACTTGATAAAAATTTCTGCGAATTAACATCATTCACGTTTTGCGTGAATATTCCACCATCAAGTTGGTTTACGGTGGATGGGTATTTTGATGATACGCTCCAATCCGACCACGCTTCCCAATCATTGTGTTGCGTGTAATAATAAGTATTACCGCCTGCCTGCGGTGGAGTGAACGCTTCAACTTTATATTTGTGATAACGGAGATCGGCAATAGAAGTGCCCACAGGATTAACTCCCGCCTTGGAACTAATACCATATCGACCCCAACGGTCAGGGGCAAAGTGGCCGAAATACTCCATACAGTCAGTACCAGGAACAGTACCCGTTGGGCACCAAGGATTTTTCCCGGTTAAATTGTCGTAACCCGGGCCTGGCCTTAAAGCAACAAGTGAACCGCCTGAATTAATTGGCTCCAGTTCTCCACCCCAGTTATATGGTGGAGTCAACGACGATACCATATAGGGCGCACCGTCTGTGCCGGTACCGGAGGTTCGAGCCCGCCACCATGAACCGTTAGCATTTTCAGGCATAATGTAATTCCAGACTCCATCAGCCCCGTTAATAGCACCAGACATGAATTGGTCATGATATCCGACCCATGATGTTATCGGTGATGCCCAATAGTCAAAGTTGAGAAGCATGGAGTAACCAGAGGCAGTTTCAAACCCTTTACTAGTTTCAGGATATACAGTTGCCGGATGCAGCTTTGAATCAGCCTTTATGACAGCCTTGCGGCCATCTCCTGATATAGCTTTTTTCAATTGCAGCTTAGTAGCCCCAGGAACAGATAATAATAGGTTGCGGCTGATTGTGGCGTCAGAGACCTGAACTTTATAAAATCCGTTTACTGCCGTGCTTTGTCCGTCATTGCTCCAACCCTGATACAAAACATCCGATAGAATAGGAGACCATAGAACGTATGCGTCAACCGTTGCCAACTGTGCGGCTGCGCCCTTTGCTGGTTTGAGCCGTGACCCATCGGTATTGGATAACATCCAGACAGCGTTGGTGCCATTGGCATAGGAAACAGCTTTAGTACTTCTTTTAGAATGGAAAAGCACCCTGTTCCCGTTTGCACTCCAATGGGTAATACTAATGTCCTGTGTGTTGCTGCGAACAGCTGGTGATGAAAACAACCATACTTCATTGCTACTCGTAACATCAGAATAGTTAAGTGTTTCCGGTTGCCATGTGTAGTTATTAGCGTTGTCTTGTAAGAACAAATAACTGAACGATGCAGTAGGGAGACGAGTTTTTCTAGCCATCATTTCGTCGAGGTTCTCAGGAGCGGCAAGAGCTGAGGTAAAGCAGAGCAGGGCAATACTGCAAATAAACCCGCTTACAAATATTCTGATAGTTACTTCTTCCTGATTCTTCCGGTCTGCGTTTTTTACTGGTATATTCATAGTGAACCTCCTTGCAGCGATTTTTCCTTAAAATGCGAATTTAGAAATTCATATTGGTTAACATCACGTCCCTATTAATTATTATTTCAGCCAACCATCTGTTGACATACTCCGATTTAAAATTTTAACACAATTCCATTGTATATCAGCTGGGAGTGCACAGGGATTCCAAAATGCTAACTGTTCCAGGAAGAAAAAAAACAGGTTGAACGATAATCGTTCACCTGTTTTTTCGCCAACTCAGCCATCCTCGGAGAGGATCTGCAGTTTTGTGCCCCCAGGTTACCCTGGGTTTACCTGTTCGAAAACAGTTAAATCTTGTATTTGTATACATGATCGGCTAGGTTCGAATCACCTCATGTGATAAGCATCACTCAAATAGGAAAGATTATTTTTGATCATAATATTTTCAGGAAAAAGGGTTTGGCAACTTAGAAATACAGAACCGGTATTTCCCGGACTGCTCGGATTGTATGGAATCCAGATATTCGATTTGCCACTGCATCTGGGTACCAAACCGCTCTTGAGCCAGACGGTCAATATCTTGCTCAGTTCGCCCCGTAAAAAGCTCCCCCTTTACAATCCGAAAAACAAGGAAGTCAATTTTCTCCTGTACGATCTGCATCTGTTTTACACCGGGCAAGTGCATGGCAAAGTTTTCCGTTAAAGATATACCAGATATGTAGTTGCCATCTGGGGTCATAACATAATCGGCAACACGTCCTTCCAAAGATTCCATAATCGGGTACGTGCATCCACAGGGGCAAGAAGTAAGGGCTGAGGGCACACCAACATCGCCGACCTTATAGCGAATAAAGGGCATAGCATAATTAGTCAAGTCAGTTACCACAATTGCTCCCGGTTCTCCGGGAAGTACAGGTTTGCCATCACGAATGAATTCGACAATCAGTGAATCACAATTCAGGTGCATATTTCCTTCAGTGCATTCACATGCAATCAAGCTCACTTCCTCGCAACCGTAGCGGTTTGTGACTCGACAATCGAAGACCTTCTCTATTGCTCTACGCTCAAAATCATGCAGCACCATGCAGGTACTGATGATTCCGCGAGGGCGTATATCATGCAACCCTCTTTTGTCCAGAAAGTTTGCAAAAAGAAACAGCGAGTGAGCATGGCCGAACAGAAGTACAGGCCGCCAGGAACGCAAATCGTTATAAAAATGGAGCATTGCCTGCTCATCCATCTTGAGGGTATCAAGATAAATGTATCTTTCCAATAGCGCATTGCGGACTTTCGTACGCCAGTTGAGATTATGCTGCGGATTCCCCCAGATAGCACCGACCTTCTCACCAATATCCCATCCGGCCCAACGATCATAGGAAATTGTAACAGCTCGCTTCCATTGAGCGCTGGCTTCATCCACATAAAGCTCTACAGATACTCCAGTTGAACCTGATGTTTTCTTTGGTAATAGAGTTTCAAGTGGGAAGTTATCGGCAACCATAGTATTTTTGTTTGCCCTAATATCATCCTTGGTTAATAAAGGAAGTTGAATTAAATCTGCTGGAGACAAAATCTGATCAGGTTTTATGCCAATGGCATCAAACTGCTTACGATAGAAATCAACATGTTCATATGCATGAGTCAGCAACCGACTTAAACGTAGCTGCTGATCTTTTTGTATATCGCTAAAGCATCGTTTCTTTGCACTCCCAAGTAGTTTAAGATGTTTTAAGTAAGGAGTAGATTCTCTCATAGCCCATAATGGGGCGATAACATTCCTGATTAAAGACTCGTGTAATCCCATAACTACCTGCCATGATGAGTTATATTTTATGACAATCTTTATATTTATCCGTAAAGTAAACGCTTAATTTTTTATCAGTACGCTTTGACTTTTTAATAACAAGTTTGTTAAGTAATTTATATGTTGTAACAGTATCATTAAGAACTAGTTTTTGCTTATTTGCTATATTTACCATGTTAGTATTATTACAATCAACTAGATAATAAAATTTTGTACTGCCGTTATTACTATAATAATTATTAAATGATTTATATATTTTATTATATATTCCAGCTCCTCTAATGTTTTCATTCACAATAATCCAATATATATATACTTCATTAACATTTAGTGGCAGGTATAAAGCAGGTCCATTGATATAACAGGGGCCAGTGTGACCCATACACATTCCAGCAATTTCGTTATTGATATGACATATAAAACACTGGTCACCGGAATTAAGCAGTTCAGATATTATTGTGCCATTATAACCCAATATGCCTTGTGAAAGATCTTGATTAACATTAAGCAAAGATACATTAGAAATGGGATCTAATTCAAAAGCAACAATATCATGACTATAAACATGATAATTATGTTTACTAATAATTCTACTTATCATTAATCAGCCCTCCTTCAACATTAAGGAGCCTATTTATACGCTTTAAATTAATTATGAGATAATTTTATTAATATGAGCCGATATTTGATTCATAATACGTGAACGGTTTTCACTGCTCAGAGTTATAAACCAGACCGCCAATATATATATGATAGCGCAAGGAATCACTTGAAGCGCTAAATCCAGGTAATTCACCGGTGATAAAATCTTACCAGATACCCAGAGCAGGAAAGTTAATAGCAACAGAGGGACTACAAGACGCATAAGAGTGCGCTGGAAATATCCCCAAAAGGTAACCCCAACATCATTGCATGCCATATATAGCGTTATAATGCTACCAAAAATAAGCGCTGTACTGCTACCCAAGGCAACACCAGTGACTCCCCAGTAGGAAGCTCCAAGAACCGCTAGAGGTATGCTTGCTATAGCAAGAACAAGCCACATGATTGCTGCCCTGCCATGGTGTCCGGAAGCCATTAGAATTCGTGATGCATTGGGCGCAATAGCCTCAACAAAAAGGGCAGTCACCAAGCAGTATAGCACTCCGCGACCCGCGATGCCATATTCTTTGCCGATCCAGATTGAAAGGAACTGCTCACCGCAAAACAATATGAACAAAGGCATGGCGGTAGTAACAATCTGAAGCGCAAGCGAGGTTTGCAGCCAACTGGTTCGAACTGCCTCTTTGTCATTTCCGGTCATCTGGGACGCAAAATAGGGGGTAAGCGGGAAACCCATAGAAAGGGATAATCCCTTGGCATAATCTATAAGTCTGTTTGGCATTGTAAAGTACACAATACTGCTTACCCCAATCACTGAACTGATGACAAATGGTAAACTGGCGCTTTGCAACCGAGAAGCGACCATCAGTAACGCACTTTTGCTTCCATATCTGAAAAGTTCTTTCATCTTTGACAATGAACAGGCTGAGATACTGAAAGGTGGAATTGAGGGATCACGCCGCAAGGCTACGGCGAAAATAGAAAAATGTATGATAGTGAAAACAGGTTCGAGAGTGGCCAGAACCAATAACCCCTTACCAGCAAACTTTAACAGAAGGTAATACGCAATAAATGCACGTATGACACCCAACAAACCGCGCGTAATGTTGATCAGGTAGTGCCGTTGGACCCCCATGAGGATCACAGTAAAGACATTCGATGGTAATGACAGCCCGGCATTTACCGCAAACAGAATAAGAACCATGCCCAGATAATTGGTATCGACACTCTCTCGTCCGACAAGAAGATTCGGAAAACGGCTTAACAGTAATAATGCAGTTACCGCAATCAACCCGATTGCAAGGAAAAACACCTGGGCAGTACTAATGATATTCTGAAGCTCCTGTCGATCTTTCTGTGCATGGGAAACTGCGACGTAACGGAGAAGAGCAGCGCCGATGCCAATATCCAGCAAGCCCATGTAACCGACGACCCCCATGACCATTTCCCAGAGGCCATAATCACGATTGCCAAGTGCCTTTACAATAACAGGGCTCATTATAAACATTATAAGAATGTTTATAATGAAAAGTGCTGTTCCGGTGAGTGAATTTGAAACTAATCTGTTGCTCATAAATTGTTTTGTTTCATTGTCTGGTTTTCCAGTAACTTCGATAATCCATTCCATCGGCACCGTATTTATTCAACAATCGCCTAGCTTTGGCACCATTATATTTATAATAAATATTGTATATCATAAGGTAGATCAGTGATTGTATGTCCATGTTCTTAACAATATACTTAACAATGTCATGTTTACTGAAATATTTTGCCTTGTAACTGGCTTTGCTTGAAGCTGTATCAAATTTGGTTACTTTTTTTTCTTTCAAATAAAGGTATGCCTGGAGAACACCAAGGCAGTGCATGAAATTGCGTCTGATCTCACGCTGTATTCCCCTGTGAAGAGAATATACAATGGGAGAGTCATAATCAGTCTTGAAGTGTCCATCGAGACTTATTTCGAGATACACGTCATCTGACAAGAGGTTTTGAGGAAAAGAGATACTTTGAAGTATATCTGTTCTTATACAATAGAGCATACCTCGCAGGATATTAGGTCTGAAGTGAGCATTTAATTTTGCCTGAACTCTGAAGAGACAGGAAACAAAGTCCATGTTATTATTGTAAACTGATTCAGGGATACAACTGGCGCTTACCGCATATAGTGCATCGTCAGAGAGTATATTTTCGGCTAACTGCCTGAGGATGAAGGATTCTCTCAATTGAACATCAGCATCCATAAAAAAAACTATTTTGTTATTATTGTTTGTATCTGCATAATAATCAGATTTAAGATATGTCCTTAAGGCATTTACTTTGCCACCCTCTTTTATGGAAAACAAAGAGACTCTTTTGTCGTTATTGGCGATACTCAGTACCGCATCATCGGTACCATCTGAACACCCATTTGAAACTACAATTATTTCTAGATGGTCTTCGTCATCCAACGATTGATTAAGAATTGATGAAATACATTCGCTTATCGTTTTCTCTTCGTTATGCGCTAAAATATTTACACAATAATTCATTGGTAATTTCCATTGTTATTCAGCAGGATGTATTAAGGCGGAAGTTAGATACTCGACACCTTTGTATTGACGACAACTGTTAAATCTGCCCTTAGAAGGTGTCATGTCGAGTAGTCAAGTTTCGACTTAGTAGATAAATTGTAATGTTACAGAAAACCTCCACACACTCCCTTAATTATTTCCTTATCTGACACGTCAGAGAGTTTTAATTGCTCTTCTGATTAGCATCAATCTTCCGCCACGGCCCAACATTATAATTCCCAAACCGATTATGAATCGGGAAACCAGCTTCTAATCGACTGAAATCTGTTTCCCCGATAAAAACATTCAGGAATGACAAGCTTCATAGCGGAAGATCAGTGCTAATCAGGTTAATAATATTGAGCTGCTTTATGATGCAAAACTGAAACGCCTTGCTTACGTTGCTCCGTGGCGGGAGTCAAGATCACATAGTGACAGCTAATAAATTACTACTGCCGTAAACGTCACGGAGTCAGGTTATTTCCCTTAATTTTATTAGTTCTTTACAAGCTCTAACAGGATCATTCAAAAAAGAAAACAGATAATGGCATAACGCAGTGCTATGAGCTTTGATTCCCAAATTATATTCTCCAAGGCGGTAATGGAGTACCGCAAGCCTTTTTCTTTTTATCAATCCTGAATATGGATAGCGCTTACATGCATCGGCAAGGACACCAAACCCTTCGTCCCATTGATTTCGCTTTGAGCTTTGTTGTCCTGCATGTAAGCGATACCCCATCAATAAATCACTGCAATAATGAAATTTAGTCACTTCACTCAACTTAATCCAATAATCATGATCTTTAGCGTACGCATATTTCTCGTTAAATCCCCCTATCATCTTTATTAATTCCCTTTTTACCATAACCATAGATGGCGTCCTAATATAGCAATTAACTAATATATTACCGACGTTATTTTCTTCTATAAATTGGCCAGGGAAGAGGTTATAGAGAGTTCGATCATTTTCATCTATCGCACGCCCGTTTGTATACACCAATCCCACATCACTAAATGCATCTAAGACAGCAACCTGCTTACTTAGCTTTTCCTTATACCAGATATCATCAGCGTCCAGAAAAGCCAGATATTCAGATTCACTTTGTTCCATTGCAAGATTAATAGATATTGTAGCGCCTCTGTTCTGCATACCGTCATGCATTATAACTCTCATATTGTCATGTTTTCGTTCATATTCAGTCAGGATATCAGCAGTGGAGTCATTAGATCCGTCATTGACTGCATAAAGAACGTAATCCTTATAGGATTGTGCAAATAAACTATCAAGAGTACGCGCCAGAAACAGTTCAGCATTATAACATGGCATTATAACAGCTATTTTTGGGGTAATCACTTTATGTTATCTCCATTTGAAATTAGTTAGATACGCTTTAAAATAATTGATTGTTTTTTTAAATGGAAATACAGGATCATAGCGTAACATCATAATAAAATTATGTACACTCGACTTAATATTGTTTCGAGCAACTCGATAATCATGTAGCCCTAATCTATAATGTAATTCAGCTCGTCTTTTGCATATCAAGTCAGCATCATATGGGTGTCGTTTACATGCTTCATTTAGATAAACAAACCCATCTTCCCATATCTTCCTTTTGTAAAAACTGTTGTTACTATGAATTCTGTAGCTTATAAGATATTCTGGAATATAGCTAAACCTGGATACTTCCATGATGCGCAACCACATATCATGGTCAGCTGCTAAGAGATTTTCGTTAAAATATCCAACTTTATCTACAATTCGTCTTGTTATCATAACATTTGAGCATGTGATTATGTAGTTACTGAGAAATAATCTATTGAGATCGTTTGGCTCTGAATGAGATTGATCGAATATATAATTAATTGTTTTTCCGAATTTATCAATTCGCACTCCATTTGAATACACCAAATCAACATTCGAATTAGCCTCAAACAATTCAACCTGTCTCTTTAATTTGTCTGGATGCCATAGATCATCATGGTCGATAAAGGCTATCAAATCTGAGCTGGTCATCTGTAAACCAAGATTTAATGATGCTGCTACGCCCTTGTTCCTGAAATGTTGATGTGTAGCTATAGTCAATTTATTTTTGTAATTTTCGAGAGTATTTCTTGTGTTGTCAGTTGAACCGTCGTCTATTGCAATTATGTTGAAATTTTTATACGTTTGATTGAGAACGCTGTTAATGGTTTCATCTATAAACTTGATTGAATTAAAACAAGGAATAATTACTGAAACAGTTAATTCGCCCATATTCTCTCCATCCGTGACGCATTAAAGATCAATAGTGTAATATCTGGCAATGGGGGCCGTTATTGACCACTGCTGAGCTGGTTTTTGATAAATGTTGACCTCTTGAAATGCTCTCTATAATTCTATCAATAGTCTTGTGAGGGATTTTTCGGAATTGTAGTATGTAACAATAACTGCAATTCCCCGTTTTATCACGACTCAGCATCAATTTTGCGGGTAACTGTGGCTGGGACTGCATTTAGTTTATAAAGCGCACCAGCCCATGCTGCCAGCCAAAGCCACATAGGGCGATAAAAATTGTGGCCGGCCAACCCTAATAGCAGCAGTAATAAAAGCGCAGCTAATATTGAACCAGCAATACCATAGGTAAACCCCTCGGCATTCCCTGCCATGATTAACTGGCTGCGAATCACCAAACAGCAGCGTAAAATACTGTATATAAGCCCAATTAAAAGGATGGCGCCAAACACACCAAATTCTGCAAGCACCTCCCCATACAGATTATGAGCTTGCGTAGGGGATTGATGTCCAGATTCATCAATTTGATGTGCCATCCTATACCCTATAAAATTTTTCCCACCTCCGCCTACTCCGGTAAGAGGAACCTGTTTAAACATTCTCCAACTTACTTTGAAACCTTCCAGCCGACCTTCTGCCGATGTTTGAGCATTCTTTGGGCCTGCCTCTTCATCCCACAGAGTACGGATGCGGTTCTGCTTTTCTTCAGGCATGACGGTCCATATAAGCAAAACAGCAGGCAGAGCAAGAGCAAGTATTTTAAGCTTGCGTATCCCCTTCTGTGAAAAAATCCATATTAATAGCAAAAACAGTGTGGCAACAAAAGCCGAGCGGGAGCCGGTTAGCACCACACATGTCATCACTATTACAAAATATGCATAATAAAGCCTGCGGAGCCAGACACTCACTTCATTGCGAAGGAGTATGTACGCAAAAGGGAGCGAAAGAACGACACTGGCTCCGAATGCATTAGGATCATTGAAGGTGCTGTCAACGCCAACCATGCGAGAAATGCCCATACGATACACAGAACGGCCATTGCTGTACTCCCATAAGGAGTGCAGAGCATAAAACATCATAGAAAACACATACGCCTTGAGAAGTATTTTCAAAGACTCTTCATCATCAGCGACTGATAGCATCATGAGGTAAAGGATAACCATCTTGCCATATTCGATCCCCTGATCAATGGCATCCCCTGTGTTAAATGCAAATGGGGAAAGGATAAAATGCATCGCAAGTAATCCGTATACCCATTTATTGCAAGGTGAGTTGAGAATCCTTAATTTGTGATGCAGGAACGCCACTATAATCATGGCAACAGCGAATACCCGCTCTATCGGCCAACCTTGAAAATATCTGATTGACTCCCATGGACGTTCGATTACAAGAAAAACATACACACAGACCATAATCAGCACTGCTGATACCGATCTGACTTTTCCAATGGAATCTTTTTCACTTATATAGTTACTGTTCATAGTAGTTACGCTTTCTCATTACCATATAACAGTGCAAGTCTAAGAAGACGACGAATGAATTTTATATGCGTAAAATTCATTGATACATGTTGGCGCCCTTTTTGTCCCATCTCATCACAGAGTGTCGGGTTATTCCAAAGCGTGACAATTCGATCTCTTAACGTTTGTACGTCACCTGACGGAACTACATACCCGGTTTCTCCGTCCAGGATATAATCCTCTGCTGCTATCGAATCTACCCCGATTACAGGTTTTTTGTGCCACATAGCGTTACAGAAATTTGCCTCGCCACCTCCTTTGAGACCTGAATATATCATCGGTATAACGACAAACCGTGAAGCAGCCTGAAGCTGCCCGAATGCAGGCTCTGGAGCACCAATAACGATGACGTTGGGAAGCTGTTCAATATTTTTTCGCACAACAGGATCGGTAGCACTGATAATTACCGGAATCTCTGTCCCCCTGACCGCATCAATAAGACACTTATAATCGCGCTTCCCGTTTCCGCCGGCAAAAATAAAATTGCCTATAGGAATATCGTATGTTTCTCGTTTTGAGTGATTAGCCTTGAATGGGAGAAAAATGAAATGGTGCTCAGGGAGATTGAAATGTTTAGCATGCGTGGCAACTTGCCTACCGGACCATAAAATATTAAGCCCATACTGACGAAGAATGAATCGAGCAAGTTTTTCTTTCTTTTGCGTAGTAATTTTAATAAATGGGAAAAACCGGAGTCTCTTTTCAGTGCCGAGAATATATTCAACAAACAGGTCCCAACAGAATAGTTTCCTCTTGCCAAATAGCGGAAACGCATTGAGAACTCCACACCATAACCAGAGCATGGTGTTACCACCATTAACGATAATTACAGTTTTATTATCCGAAATCCTAAAAAGAGATATTGCATAGATAAGCCAGTAGACAACAGATATTTTGGCAAATAGGCGAGCAAACCTTCCTGGTGGGATATACTCAACCGGAATCTCCGGAACAGAGGTGAACTCTTCGTGAGAAACAAGTCTAATCCCCTTTATTTCAGGGAATGAATCGTCATCCAGAATACGCCAGTTTTTTCTGACACTATCCATGTCGTGATTGTCATCGTGCTGACTTTTTCTGTTCAAGCATAACCTGCTATACTCGATATATACAATCGTTCCGACTTTTGTACCATTGCCGACAAGGAAAAGCGCTCTTTGCTTCGCCTGCGACTTTCATCACCCATTTCCATAATTCTGCCGGATTGAAACAGATCGACAAGCCGTTTCCCCATCTCATCCCAATTTCCTACCGGAACAACGTACCCGTTGACACCATCATCGACAGCTTCCCGCGCACCTCCCACATCAGTCGTAACAACCGGCAAGCCTGCTGCCATGTACTCTACCAGTGCATTTGAGAAGCTTTCCGACAAAGATGAAAGGACCCCTACATCGGACGCAGCCAGGATAAGAGGGATATCCTGTCGCGCTCCAAGGAAATCCACGGCACGATCTATACCCAGCTCTGAGGACAAGGCCTTGAGCTGAGGCAATTCTGTTCCACTGCCAACAATAAGAAAACGGCAATCAAGTATACTTTTATTTACTATCTGAGCGGCTTTCATAAAAGTTACGTGATCTTTAACCGGTCGAAGGTTTGCAACTATTACAATAACAAGAGCATGTTCTGGAATTCCCAGCACTGAACGCATTTGGGCTTTCACTCTCTCTTTGTCGGCTGGAAACAAGGAAAGATCAAACCCGTTATTAATAACCTCTATTCGTGTTTGATCTACTCCTTCATTATTAATCTGCCACTGTTTGGTACTATGCGAGTTGGCAATATAGACCGTTACCCATCTGTCAATTTTCTTCTGAATCATGAGCTCAAGTGGTGTCAACCAATACCCCTGATTTCTGCGCGTTCCGATGATTACCTTGATCCCGGCAAGTCTAGCCGCCAAAATCCCGGCAATACTTGAATCACGAAAATGGGTTTGGACAATTTGTAAATGTTCATTTTTCAGAAAGCGTGAGAGTGCAATGCCCTGCTTCAGTCCCTTCAGGCTCTTGAAAGAGTGAATCCCTGCAACAAAAAGCGGGCAGAGATCAAACTCCTTCTCCAACCAACGTGAGGAACGTAGCACACAGAGAATCGGCTGAAACTTATGACGGTCCAGGTGCTTCAGGAGCAACAGTAGCTGCTTCTCCGTTCCTGCTGTCGGTGACTCGATTGTGTCAATTATGAAGGCAATCCTGATCACGTCAAGCCTCAGACCGTAGTTGCGTCAAAGCCGCTCTTAGAAACCCCCACCCAAGGCCGACATGAATAGTGAGCAATATTAACGGAATAAGTGGGATATATTTTATCCCATTTCGCAGTGCAAGCCTTGCGGATTCAAAAAGAACCGCGATAAGATATAGTGCGTAAGGTGCTGCAACGAGAAGAACCTGAATCCAGGTCCCCTGGAACAACGACCAGAGGGCAGTAACGCAAACAGCTCCAAATCCTGCAACGAAAAATGCAGGGATCAACTGGTTCAATGTTAATGCCTCCGGATGTTTACGGATGAAACGCCACCTCCCCATACCATAGCGGTTCATCTGGCGGAATAGAGCACTTATCGTTTCACGCGGATAATACCGCACTGTCAGGCGTGGGCTCGTAAATGCCTTGAACCCGGCCTTCTCCACACGATAATTGAACTCAACATCCTCAGCGGCATCGAATCCCTCGTCCACGAAACCAACCTTTTCGAGCAGATCCCGACGATATGCAGCGCCATTTGACACCGGACTGGCAAAACCCTCATACTCGCCATAAATCAAGGAGTCACCACCATGCCCAAGCCTGGATCCGCGTGCCAAAGCAATCGCCCGCTGAAACATGCTGAGACCAGGCGGGTCAAGTGGCTGAGGTCGCCCCAGACAATCAGCACCGCTCTTCTCAAAGCATTCGGCAACATTGACCAAAAGCTGGTTATCGGGAATAAAGCAATGACCATCAATAACGAGAAACAAATCTCCTCTGCCGCTACGAAAACCGACATTTCGCCCTGCACTGGAGAGTCGTTTCGGGTTGTCCAGTAACCGAACCTGTGGAAACTCTAACCCAATACGTTTAACAATCTCTCTTGTGCCGTCATCCGACATGCCATCGGCGACGATAATCTCGAAACGATCCGGAGG
The DNA here is from genome assembly GCA_964528055.1 of uncultured Geoanaerobacter sp. GTDB lineage: Bacteria > Desulfobacterota > Desulfuromonadia > Geobacterales > DSM-12255 > Geoanaerobacter. The sequence continues at coordinate 186,325 of CAZGQM010000003.1, forward strand.
ATACTCCTGATTAATTAGTTGCCCAAGTGTATCAGAGATGAAACGCGCCTCGTTACGAACTGGCATGATGACGGTTATGAATGGCATCATATAAATCTTCGTACTCCCCTGTTTGCCTCTCGAAACTAAATTCCTGTGCTACATACCGGTAGCCGGCATCAGCCATCTGACTGCGGAGAGCTGGATTATCGACGAGTGCCAGAATATGCCTCGCCATAAGTTCAGGTTGATCGGGTCTTGTCAAAAATCCGGAAATGCCATCTTGAACAACTTCAGGTGTCCCTCCTACTCGTGTAGCTACAACCGGTTTATGGGCAGCATATGCCTCCAGGACAACATTGGGAAGCCCCTCGGTAAATGATGGCAGCATGAAAATATCGATGTCATGCAATACCGCCTGCAGATCGGTTCTGAAGCCGGGTAACAGAAAACGCCCTTCAAGTCCTTCTGCTACAATCTGACTTTCAAGTTCGGATCGTAGAAAGCCTTCTCCGAAAATAACGAAATACGTTGAACTGTTGAGTTCGGCTACTTCACGAGCAGCCTTGATCATACCGCCATAGTTTTTTTCCGGACTAAGGCGCCCTGCTGAAGCAATGATTATTGCAGATTCCGGCAGGCCAAGTTCGCTTCGAAGGGTACTTTGATTGGGTTCAGGATTCACTGCCAGGTTGATAGCGTTGTGAATGACCGATATTTTCTCTGGGTTTACCCCTAGTGCCAGTATTTTCTTTCGCTGACCATAGGATACTGCAACTATGTGGTTTGAAAGCCGAAGGAAAAACTTATCCAGCTTCTCATACAGTCGGATTTTTCGATTTTCAGCAGTCCATCCTCTAGAGATAGCAATTTGGGGTATTCCACTGAGCCAGGAGGAGAGTCGGCCAATAACATTTGATTTATATCCATGGGCGCAGAGGAGATGTATCCCCATCCTTCGCAGAACAGCAACGATTCTAAAAATGGTGATCGGATCAAAAGGGTTCTGAACATGAACTTCCACCACCTCGACACCATCTAATCGAGCATATTCCGCAAGTTGGTTAGGCTCTCCTTTTTCAACAAATGTGATCAGAACAATACGGTGACGATCCTTATTTAATAGAAGTGCATGTGTGAGTATCTGCTTTTCCGGACCACCGTAGAAGTTGGATGCTATGAGATGCGCTATAGTGATTGGGTTTGTCATGAACGGGTAGTCCTGACCCACTGGTTATTACGGAATCCTGCCATCCCAAGTAATGAAACCATACAAAGCCACACAAGATAGAATGGCGAAAGAAGGAGACACTTCATCTTTTGCCGAGAAAAACCGTTTAAAGCTATTCCAAGGCCAATATAGAGGATTTGTGCGAGTAGCACCAAAGCTGCCCAGGAGACCAATATATGTGAGCTAACAGCAATTGACAAAACGAGTAATGCACTGTTGGCAACCAACAATAGAGGTCTGCTCCCAGCGATGAGACTGATGCCAAGGTCAACCTGCGCTAGATTAAGTTGCATTATACCCGATGCAATCAACCTGATAGCACGTCCCTTGGTTAATGTCGAGTTACCTGAGGCCCACCGCACCCTTTGGGCGAAAGCCTCCTGGAGGGTCTCCGGCTGGCATGCATAGACGCCCATTTCAGGAGCAAAGTGGATGCGAATATTGTGATTAATCAGCGTCAAACCGTACTCTGTATCCTCCACAATTGAAAAGGCATTCCATGGGAATTTCACTAATATCTCACTTGAGAAACACATGCCGTTTCCTCTAAGGATTACCGGAAGTCTCAATATATCCTTTGGGAGCCAGAAAAGTTTGTTCTCAATCAGATTCCCGACCTGGAACAGATACGTCAGGATGCTTGCATCCGGATTGGACATGCCATCATACGCCTGAACGACCTGCTCACCTTGTCGTAGACGAAGATCGAGCGCTGAAAGAAAATTAGCACTTACGATGCTGTCTGCGTCGATAACGATAAAGGCGTCATAGCCTCTCGGCATCAGTTCTGTGAAGGCATGTCGAAGGGCGTAACCCTTGCCTCTCAAGGAGGTATCACATCGTTCAAGACACTCTGCCCCTGCTGAAAGTGCCTTTTCAACAGTTGCGTCCGTGCAATTGTCTGCGATAACAACAACATCAAATAAATTGCGCGGATAAGAAACGTTTGACAGACTGTGAACCGTGGCAGTTATTCCCAACTCTTCATTATGGGCCGGGACAACAAACACAAAGCGGGATTGTGGTACGCCTGCTGAAGGAGTCTCATGTTTGCTTATAATGAAGTAGAGAAGGGCAAAAAGCCAGAGATAGAGTACAAGACCAGTTAGACTTATCAGCCCTGCAATCAGAAAAAACGTAGCGGTGGTATAAACGAGTGCCATCAGTTTTGCGACCTTGTGATAGAAGGAACAGACGCTGATGTCAGAACATCTTGCAGGGATGAAAACTTCAATCTATCAAAAGAATTCCTCAATGCTCTCCCTGTAGCCACAAATATATCTAAATCTTGTTATTGTTTCCTGACTGCAGATCTATGCAGATCTATCACACTCGACATGGTGCCGAACTGCAGTCCCGATAGAATCTTTCGCAACTTGTCCTCGGTCTTCTCCAGATTGAGATAGTGTCTAAAGCGAGACTTCATGCCGGCCTTGATGCGCGGTTGGCCGGGGTCAATCTCCCAAGGGTGAAAGTACAGCACTCCCGGTTGGTGTTCCCGCTGATTGATCGCCGTTATGCCGCTCCGAATTATTTCGGCTGGAAGAAGTCGCAGGTAGCCGCCTCCGGCAATGGGTAGACAAATTTTCTTCCAACCCAGCCGAATCTGGAGGGTCGTTAAAGGAAACTCAAGCAGCTGTCCGGCTCCGGTCCGAAGTATATGCGGAAATCGCTCAGCATCCGGGATGCCATAGGTGTCATGCATAACCGGAAATACACTTGAATCATAGGTAAAACCTTCTTCAACAAGAATATCCAGTGCCCAGAGCGATTGTTTAGTAATCGAATAGCTTGGGGCTCGGTAACCGCATACAGCGAAACCCGTTAACTCCTCCAGATGTTTTTTCGATCGTTTGATATCCTCTCTGAATCTCTCAGGACCGATTTCGTAGATCAGTTCATGGGCATAACCGTGAGAGGCAATTTCGTGACCGCGTCGGCAAATTTCCTGCACCAACTCAGGCAATCGTTTGGCAACCCACCCAAGTACAAAGAAAGTAGCTTTTACATCGAATTCGTCAAACAGATCAAGTGCTCGCCGCGTGCTATCTCCTACTCGCAACGGATAACTGTCCCACGAATCCCTTCTGATTATCTTGGCAAAGGCATTTACCTGAAAATAGTCTTCAACGTCTATTGTCAACGCGTTACGCATTAAAAGGCTTTTGCAATTTCAATAATGACGCGATTAATTTCTCGACTGTCTGAAGCCCTGTTGATCTGATTTCGGTAAGTAATATAGTTATAATTTAGCGATAGGGTAAGATCATTGTTGAATGAATATAAAAGCCCTGAATTCCCTGTAAGCTTATAGGTATAATCCGTCGTTGTCTTTTCCAGGAATTGTTCACCAGCTGCTGCAAGGGAAAGATTCAAGCGGTCATAAATTTCGTATTTACCTGAAGCAGCTACGGATATTTTTTTTCTGTCCACGACACCGGTTTCGGTAATTACGTACTCTGAGTATGAACTTGAAAGATCCATACTCCCCCGCACGAAAGAGCGCACAAGCTTTCCTGAATAGAGAGACTCCTTAATTGATGAACGAAGCGGATCTTCCGTGTACTGAACGCGTGTCTCCAGAGTAACAGTGGCAAATGACATATCTTGGGTGAGTCCTGCATTCCAGAAAGGATTTGTTATCCTTATCCCATTGTTAAATGACTGCCAAGTATTACCCCCCTGGCCGAAAAGAAAAGATTTTTCAGCGTATTCATACCTGAAGCCACCATAAGCATTATGTCTCTGGTATTTTTGAGTGGTAGTATCAGTGTCTGAATAGGAGTACCCCCAGGTAAATGAAAATTTCGGAAGCATTTCGTGACTTGCATCGGCAAAAGCGTAATGCTCTTTTTTATCAACGCCGCTTGGCTCCTTATACCAGGTGTTGGAATATCTGTATCCTGTCTTTATTGATGAGTTACCCCCCAGCCGCCAGAGAAAATATGGAGAAACCGTACCAACGTTCTGGTCACTCTGGTTTACGGATAGGCTATCAGTTGTGTAATCTCTGGCGACATCTAAAGAAACCCTTTTATAGGTATCGGATGCTTGAATAAAGAATAAATTATCAATAACAGTAAGGTTCCCAGATGATCCGAGGTTATGGGTATACTCGTCCCCTTTTGTCCCTTTGGCATAATAACGGTAATCAAAGTTGTAGGAGAGGCTGAGATCGAGAACAGGAGCCTTGTAGCCCAATGAAAAACCAGGCTGGGCCCTCGTAATGAACTCCGCTTTTGTGGGCGAGCGAGTCTCAAATATATTGTCGTTAAATTCCTCGCTTACCGCAATCCTGGGTTTGAGCTCAAAATCAGCAGCATGGGCCGCATCATTTTGCGTTGGGATAATGCCGGGCATGGCACAGATAACACCCGCAAGAAATGCTCCTGACATCAGACGTGCAATGATTTTCATTTAACTACCAAGTATCTTTCTGACCAGACTGGATTTCCCGCTTCGTCCTCCATCCTGGTCGGCATCGTCATGCTGACTTCGTGATTTTTCTACCCTGGAGCTCAATGCGGTTATTGATGCATCGGTCTCCTTGACATGAAACATGAAAGCGTTCTGTAATTCCGTCAGCTTTTGCCCGAACTCCTTGTTTATGGATTCAGATAAACATTTTGACTCTTTCTCCATCCCGTCCAATCGTGCGGTTATTTTATGTAACGCGACAGCGACTTCCGATGAGTAAACACCGTCCTTCGTCTCAGGCTGTCTGGAGTCAGAACTAACGGCCTCTTCAGGTGCCTGATCCCCCCAGAAATGCCTGTCAAAATCAAGATCACCTACCACGTCCTGAACCAGAACATCATCCAGGGATCTGGTTTCTTCAGCAAATGCAGAAATCAGAAGGAAATCACATATGATGTTAATAAGGCGAGGAACCCCCTTGCTGTTGGCAAATACTATATCAAGTGCTGAGCCTGAAAAGGTTACTGCATCCCGGTTCCCGGCAATCTGAAGACGATGAAGGATGTACTGCTCCATCTCATTCCTGGAAAGTGGCTGCAGATGGCAGTTGATGCTTATTCTCTGACGAAGTTGCCGTAATCCCGGAGCACTCATGGTTTTACGGAGCTCCGGTTGCCCAACAAGGATGATCTGGAGGAGTTTCGAGCTGTCGGTCTCAAGATTCGAAAGCATCCGTATCTCTTCAAGCAACTTGGAAGTCAGATTTTGAGCCTCGTCAATAATCAGGACCGGAAAATTGCCAACGGCATACTGCTCCACAAGGAAGTCGTTGAGGTCCCGCAGCATGACGGTCTTGTCCTTACCAATGACCGGGATCCCAAAGTCGTCATTGATCAGAGCAATAAGCTGCTCGGAATTAACCCTGGTGTTGAATACCTTGGATATGACCACCTGTTCGTGATGCTTCTTGAGCAAATCACGGATAATGGTTGTCTTCCCCGAGCCTACCTCACCGGTCAAAAGAATAAAACCTACCCTTTCGCGGATTCCGTAATCAAGGTAAGTAAGAGCCCTTTTGTGCGACTTGCTCAGGAAGAGAAAGTCCGGATTAGGTACCAGGTCAAATGGTTTTTTATTGAGACCGAAAAAAGCTTCGTACATGATTCACCATTATAAACTTATAGTTCAACGTACATAGGGCGATGCGTAATACTGTGAATATCTTTTGTCTGAGAAATCGATACTTGCACTGTTGTAAACAATTCCAAGAAGATTTGTCCCTTTCAAGGTCTCAATGGCTTCACTGATTTCAAGCTGAGAAGCAAGCCTTTCCCTGACGACAAAAATGATTGCATCAACGAGTTTACTCAGATGTCGTGTTTCAGCAAAAGGGAGCAACGGAGGAGTATCGATAATGACATACCGATCAGGATATCGGTTTTTCAACTCCTGCAATAAATCTTTTGCCTTTTGGGAAGAGAAGAGCTCCACAGGATTAGGAACATCTCTACCCGCAGGAAATACGACAAGTTTGCCAATACCTGTATTCACCAGTAGATCAGAAGGGTCGAGATCATCGCATAAACAGTCTGCAAAACCTTTTGCTGTTTCCATCCCTAGATATCTGTGAATTGATGGACGTCTGAAGTCGGCATCAACAAGCAAGACGGTATGATCAATGCCTTGAGCTAGACTTATCGCAAGATTGAGTGCGGTCAAGGATTTTCCTTCACCGGCTATGGCACTTGTAACCATGATAATGTTATTGAACTTGTCGTCCTGACTGGTGAAATTCAATAGGGCAGACTTGAGTTTCCGGTATTCCTCACTTGCAGGTGAGGATTGATCGAGCAATGGGAAGAGATTCGGGTTATCAAGTATGATTTTCCTTTCTGGTTCAGGAAGAGTCTGATAATTTCTGACCTCTGTAGTATATCCGCCTGAATAACTCTGCTGCTCCTTGACAGAGCCGCTTCCCGAGCGGATTATTGCCGCCTTTTCCAATGCCTTTTCAATCCTGCTCATGTGCGATTACCTCTATCCGACAATCTTATTGATCAATTTATCTGTAAGATCAAGCAATTCCAACACTACGAATGAACAGAGAAAACAGAGATACACGATTGATACAAGATATAACCGGATATCTTTCTTACGCTCAACAGCTCTCTCCAAAGGGTTTTCAATGGCAGGAATCACCGCCAGCACAGGGAGGCCAAACTGCTTAACCGATTCCAGAGACTTAACAGATGCATCAAGTGTGTCCAGGAGAAAAACAACTGCAAAGGCAATTCCCAGTCCGGCTGCAAAACCCATGAGCATGATCTTCATCCTATCCGGGCTCACCGGCTTTATAGGCAAAACAGCAGCATCTACAATTCTATAATTGGCAGATTTATCCTGCACCTCCATCTGGCTGGAAACTTCCGATTGCCCATGGCGGTTCACCAACTGTGCATAAAGATCTTTCTGCGTGTTACGTTCACGTTCTAGTTCCTCAATTTCAGCCTTTACCGACGGTATGGTCCTCAAAATTGTACGATTTGAGGCGATGGAATTCCTAAGATTGTTTTCTGCCTGCTTCAATACTTTTATCTCAGCGGTTACCCTGTCCAGATCAACAGACTCTTCCATCTGATCAGTTTTACCAACTGTCTTCAACTGAGACTGCAGTGATTCGATCTCACTTTTCAGCTGGGCGACTTCAGGATAGCTGTCGGTATACTGTAACTTAAGGTCAGCCATCCTCTTCTTTAGTTGATTTATCTTGCTCAGCAGAGGCGATCCTGCCTTTATTGCAATTAGTCTGGTCTCTAATTGTGAACGACGAATCTGTACATCATCAAGGCGTTGCTGAGCTGTGTCCAGCTCCCTCTGGATAGATCCAGCATCTACTCCGACAATTGCACCTTTGGATTTTCTGTATTCGTTAACAGCAGCCTCGGCCTTGTCAAGTTTTTCTTTGAACGTTGCCATCTGTTCAGACAGGAACTTGCTGGCGCCGTATGAATCCTCGCGCTTAGATGAAGTGTTCTCTTCTATGTAGCGCCTGACCAGGCTATTTACAAAATCACGCGCAATCTTGGGGTTTTTGTCCCTGTATATAATCGTAAAAAGATTTTCTTTATCCTTCTGCTTAACCTGCAAATTCTTGCGTATATCTTTTAATACTTCTTCCAGAGCCTGTTCCCCCCCCTTTTTTACATTCATGTCCAATTCGTCTATCACTTTTACGAGGAGAGTTCGACTGGTAATGGCGTAGTTAAGTACTTTAATTTTGTCTTCTATTGATGGTGTTACGGCTATCCCCTTGATTAACTCGGCAATGACGCTCTTTTCTATAAAGACAATGCTCTTTGCCTCATATTCTCTGGGCAATAGATAACTTATTGCTACACCGATGGTCATGATCACAAAGGCAGTAAGGATAAATATCCGTTTCCTGCCCTTTATCATACTTACATACTTCTTTACATCCAATTCATTGTTATCCATAAGGTCTCTCTATATGTTAGAAAATGCTTTCCTTCACAATAATATAATCACCCGGCTTCAGTTTTACATTCTGAGTGAGATCACCGTTTTTAGTTATTTCCTTGGCTTTTACCTCAATTGTTTCTTCCTTATTGTCACTCTTTCGACGAATCAGTGTATCATTCTGGCTGGCAAATTTCGTAAATCCTCCCGACTCAAGAATTGCCTCCATCACTGTCATCCCATCCCGGTATTCAATGGATTTAGGCATATTCACAGCACCAAGAACATATATGTTTTTATCCATCAGGAGAGGCATAAAAATAGAGTCGCCGGATTCAACGGGTACATCATCGTTCGTGTCTCCTTGAATAAAGAGTCGATGGAAGTCCTCCTTGATCTTTTTGCCGTTGCGCAAGAGATAGGAACGGCGGAGGTCGGCTGTCTTGACCTCTCCCAAGGTACAAAGGAGTTGAAGAAGTGACGATTTGCGGGTCAGATCATACACACCTGACCTGATGCCCCCTCCGAAGATATAGACCTTACTGTTGGTGATCTCACGCACAGTTACCGTTACTATCGGATTTTTCACCAACTCCTTTAGTTTAACTGTCAGTGATTGTTGTAGTGCAGTTGGTGTAAATCCACTGGCTATCACATCGCCTAGCCCCGGCACTGTGATCTTTCCGTCCGGCCTCACCTTTACAGAAAAGGAAAGATCCTTGATGCCCCACACTGCCACATCAAGACCGTCACCTTCGCCGATAACATAATCGGCTGCAAATGTCGAAACCGTGAGAGAAAGGACAAATAAAAGCCCAAAAATCAATGTTTTCATCATTACCACCTCTCGAACTTTTAACGACTGCCGCGGCGGAACAGTACCACTTTTATTGTTTCCAGTATAATCAATATGTCAAATGGTAGAGAAATATTTTTTATGTAATAAAGATCAAAGCGAAGCTTCTCGATAGCATCTTCCACAGACGCACCATAGGGATAACGCACCTGTGCCCAACCGGTAACACCCGGTTTCACATAATGGCGCTCTGAATAGTACGGTATTACCTCCTTTAGTTTCTGGACGAACTCGGGACGCTCCGGACGCGGCCCTACAAGGCTCATGTCACCTCGTATTACGTTAAACAATTGCGGTATTTCGTCGATTCTGCTCTTTCTCAGGAACTCACCCACCCTGGTGATACGTGGGTCGTTCTTTTCCGCCCAGACTGCGCCGGTTCCGCTCTCCGCATCTTGGCGCATGCTCCTGAACTTGAACAGCATGAACGACTTTTCCCCCTCCCCTATGCGAATCTGTCGAAAAAAGATCGGTCCTCGGGAATCAATCCGTATGACAAGAATAATCAGAGGGAAGAAGGGAAGTACCATTAATAGACCGGTCGCTGCACAGAGAAGATCAGTGATACGCTTTAGAAGACGCAGGAGCATCGTCACCTTGAATCCGTGAGAAAAAATAAACCAGCTTGGGGTGATGTTCTCAAGAAGAAGCTTGCCGGTCAGATGCTCATAAAATGAAGGCGCATCAATCACTTCTATGCCACTGAGTTTACAACTGAGTGCATCCTGCAGGGGGAAGACACCACGACGTTCCGAAAGGGATACGACAATCTTGTGAGCACCGACACGCTTTACCGCCTCAAGCAGACCTTCGTCTGAACTGATGATTGAATGATAAGGAACCATTACCGGTTCTGCTGAGCAATTCACATAACCTGCCAGAGCATAGGTGTGGTTCTGGGAGGATATGAGGTTGCCTATCTGCCGCGCTAGAGGACCGGTTCCCAGCACAAGAACTTTATGAACAAATCCTGGGAGATTAGAACCGACCCGGAAAACATAGTGCCAGGTGAACTGGAATACCCCGAAGACAATCAGGGCAATAGCAAGCAAGCCTCGTCCGTAAAGTGCAAATTCAGAAAGGTAGAATATTGCCGTTAACACAAAGAATGAGAGTACAATGGAGAGAAACACCCTGATCGCATACTCCTTGTCCTCAATCCCGATAAATGAGTAGAGCTCAAGAAGGAACGATGAAAAGAGGAGTACACCTACGAACAAGGTTGTTCTCACAATGTCGGCTTTTCCCATATGCTCAAATGCGGGAACATTGCCGTATCGTATGAGATACGCGGCAGTGAGCGCCAACAAGGCAAACAGTGCATCACCTACGAAGACAAATAGAAAGCGCTTCGTCACTTAATTTTTTTCCCTCCACCAGCCCCGCTCAACTCACCTTGTAACTGGCGCGCTTGAGCAGCTTCCGGGAAATCACCCGCCTGCAAAGCCTTTTTAACTGATTCTGAGGCCTTTGCCCTGTCACCCTGATCTTTGAGTGCGAGGGCATAATGATACAGCACTGTCGGGTTGTTAGGGAGAGCAGTAGAAGCTTTATCCAGAACCTTGACTGCATCGGCTCCCTTTCCGTTGCGGATTAGCGCATATCCCACAGTATCCATCACTCCAGGGTTCCCCGGCTCTAGCTTGTATGCAGAAATCGCCAGCCTAAGAGCCTCCTCCTTGCTGCCATATCCTTCGAGTGACAAATAGGCAAGGTTATTCATGGCTGGTACAAAATTTTCAGCCTTTGCCAAGGCTTCTCTATACTTCCTTACCGCCTCTTTTTTCTTACCGGTTTGCTCATAAACGGTTCCCAGAGCGTAATGTGCAGGTGCAAAATCAGATTTGAAATTGATAATCTCATTGTATATCCCTGTCGCTGAAGCATAATCCTTCCTGTTCGCAAAAACATTTCCCAACTGCAGCTTTGCCTGGAGATTGGCAGGTTCTACCTTTAATCCTTTCTTTAATTCTTCGATCGCACGATTTGGGTCTTTCTGGTTCTCGTAGATCGTGGCAAGAATCATGTAGCCGAGTGCTTCTTTCGGCTTCAGAGAAACAACTCGCTGGGCCTGCTCAAGTGCCTTCGTTACATCTTTCATCGCCATGTAGGTGTTAATCTTGAGTCCAATGCCGACACTCTTGTTCATCTGCTCGATATCGTCAAAAACCTTGATAGCCTCCTTGAACTTCTTGTCCGCTACAAGCAGCTTTCCTTTCGCCTCAAGTGCGGCACTGTTTTTAGGATTTGCTTTAACTGCCTCATCAAGGACACTTATTGCCTTTGCGTTATCCTTTTTCCGAACATAATAACCGGCAAGGGCAAGGAAAGATGCATCGTTATTCGTCTCTTTAGCTTTCATATATGCATTAAGGGCCTCTGAGTCACGTCCTTTCAGCTCGTGCATCGCGGCAAGGCTTAAATAAGCCCGGATGTTTTTCGGATCTTTTGCCAGAATTGCATTGTACTCCGCTGCCGCTTTGTCGTGCTCACCTTTTGCAGCATAATAGGTTGCTATATTGAAATACGCCGGGAAAAATGCCGGATCAGCAGCTTTTGACTTCTGAAGATACTTGAGCGCTTCATCGGTCTTGCGCTGAGATAATGCGGTTAGTGCTAGAGCGTTATACAGCGGCGCGTCAGTAGGCTTGCCGGTGAGGCCCTTGTTCATCAGAGCTAGTGCCTTTGCCTGATTACCCTGACGCATGTAATAGGAGTAAAGGATCATCCTGGAGTTAAGGACTTCAGGGTTTACGTTTATTGCTGATTGAAGTTCAGCCTCCCCTCCACGTTCATTTCCTCTGCCAAGATTGATTATCCCCTTTTTTATATGGGCGTCGACAAGGCTAGGATCCAGTTCGGTAGCCCGATTAAGCTCCCGCATCCCCTCATCGAACTGCCCCTTTGCAATATAGGCGCTCCCAAGGACATTATGCGCGAGCGCATTTTTAGGTTCAGCCTTGATCACCTTAACCATCTCCTCGATTGCATCATCCAGACGCTTCTGCTGGAGGAGGATCATTCCAATCATCAGCCGCGATCTACTGTGGGTCGGCATTCTGTCAAGAATCGTCCTAAACTGGCTAATGGCACTCTCCAGCTGACCTGAGGAATATTGCGCAAGCCCCAGATAATAATATCCCTCTATTGTTGGCTGCAGCTTGATCGAATTCTGCAAGGAGGTCATTGCCTCGTTTAAATTCTTTTTCTTGAAGCTGATAATTCCTGCAAGCCGCGCCGACTCGCCTCGTTTGGGAAACTTCTGGGTAAGTTCAGCAGCAACCTGTTCAGCTTTAGGAATTTCACCTTGCTCAATATGGATTAAACCAATCCTGTAAAGCGGCTGAGGATCATCTTTACTGGTATCGGCGATTTTCCGGTAGATCTCCAGTGCCTTTGCTTTATTTCCCTTGGACATCTCCATTTGTGCCAGAAGGTTATTTGCTTTCACGTTGTTCGGATCTGTTGCCAAGATTTCATCAATCTGACGTCTGGCGTCGGCATCGCGAGCGACTATCGCATACACTACCGCCAGTTCGATCTTAGCAGAGATACGTTTGGGGTCTGCCTGTAAAGCCTGGAGCAGATACCGTTCCGCCTCAGCAGAATCTCTCTTAAAAGCAAATGCCGAACCTTTATATTCAAGCGCCTCTGGATCCCCTGGCTTCATCGCCAGATATTCATCGAGGAGTTTCAAAGCCTCGTCAGGCTTACGCGAGATGGTGTAAACCTTAGCCAATTTTAGTTTTAGTTCAGCGTTGCCAGGATTTTGCTTTATCACCTTCTGGAATTCCCGCTCTGCCTGCTCGAGTCTTCCGGAATCAAGATAGGCAACAGCAAGTTGCTGTCGAGCCTCAAAATAATTCTGATCCTTCTCTAGCGCCTTTTTCAAGAAGACAATTGCCCCATTGGGGTTACCTTTTTTTATTTCATCGACACCTTTGGAATAAAGCTCATCCTTTGATTTGCTGCAGCCGGCGATTACTAGAACGAGAAACAACCAGATCAGATAATTTTTCACAGATACCCCTCCTGACTTATAAAATGACACTATTGTATATGATGTCCAAACTGTGAGATGGCGTTTTTACCAGAAAATCGCTTGTTCAGCAAGCCTCATCTATCTATAGTGGTACACAAAAACTGGTTGCGTTTTTGAAGGATATCACATAAAAAATGATCTTACATGTCCAGAGATAATTTTCTTTCCATAGCAAGCCAGGGTGGTTTCCCGAGAATCGCGCCATTTGCACTTTACATGGCCTTCATTGGCATTGACGAACTTGTCCGTTTTTTATCTTCCAGCGGATATGTTCACATTTCCGATACAGCATTACTGTTCCTCTACCCGGTCAAGGCAATCTCGGTTGGAGTTTTACTCATAATCCTGAGAAAAAGCTATTCAGAACTTCATTGGGGGGACCTGAAACGTCCAGCAGCAACCTTTGCTGGGCTGCTGATAGGTGTTACTGTATTTCTTCTATGGATACAGATGACCTGGGCATGGGCAGTCTTTGGAAAGCTGAATGGATTCGACCCAACGTCAGTGTCGGAAAACCTTACACGTTCGCTTCTCATTATTTTTCGAATTATTGGAGCGGCAGTTGTAGTGCCGATCATGGAAGAGCTATTCTGGCGATCCTGGTTGCTTCGATACATTGTTTCTCAAGATTTTCAGTCAGTTGCAATTGGTAGATTCACCCTCTCATCCTTCCTCATCGGCACCGCAATGTTCGGGCTGGAACATAATCTTTGGCTTGCCGGAATCATGGCCGGCGCCTTCTACTCCATTCTTCTCTACCGCACAAAAAGTATTGTACAGTGCATAGTTGCGCATGCAATCACCAATCTGCTGCTCGGTATATACGTCCTTAATACCGGCAAATGGTATTTCTGGTAAGCCGGATCCTCCTCTGTTTTTGTCGATATATTTTACATTTTCATTCGTTGCGCACACCTGGCGAGTACATACCCTCATATTTTCAGCACGTTAAATGGATGGCACCCATATTGCTAAGTCACAAACATAATTCAATTAAGCGAATCACAAATCGCTAACACATCAATGGGGGTATAATTTATGAAAAGGATTATCAGTATATTGGGAGCGGTGTTATTGCTTTCGGCGAGCACAAGTATGGCAACTACCTATTCAATCAACTATCTACACAAAACTCCGGTTCTGCCTGGTGGAACTTCAACCGATGGTGGATACACATCACCTTATGCTGGTGCTACAATTGAGACGTTTGATCCCAATGCATCATTCACACAAGCTTGGTCATGGAACGGTAGCTATACCTTGGTATCCGACGGTGGAAACCTGCCCAACAGATTTTCTGCACCTTCTTATGTAGATCCGTTTACCGGAAAAACAAAAGAGTCAACAGATTATATTTCTGTACCGGATGGTATTGGTAATAACCCTTCATCTATCGGTTCAGTGACTGTCACGAATCTTGGTGGAGAGTATAATTACTTAGGTCTCTGGTGGGGATCAATCGATACCTATAATAAAATTGAATTTTTGGATAACGGCGCAGTTATTGCGACTGTAACCGGAACTGATGTTACAAATCCAAACCCTGCTAATGGTGGGCAGATTGATATCAGAACCAACAAATATGTAAATATCTTTTTACAGGATGAGTTCGATTCCTTCAGATTCACAAGCACTAATTTCGCCTTTGAAGTAGATAACATAGCTATCAATAACGTCCCTGAGCCGGGCACCATCGTTCTCCTTGGCGCAGGTCTCCTCGGTCTTGGCCTCTACGGTCGCCGCAGGGTTCAGAAGTAAGATGTAAACATATTCGACATTAGAAAAAAGGCCGCCCAAACGGGTGGCCTTTTTTTGTTTGTGAATCAATTATTTTTCCCACACTCTGCTCTCAACAACCTAAAGATGCCTCTGCCCCCCGATTCGTCCTTCACCTCCAGACCCATAAGAGCAAGTTTGGTAGATATTTTCAGGTTATCGGGGAAGATAGCTTCGGATTACAGCGAAGTTTTCTAGTTTACGAATCAGGGTGCATGAAATATGAGGGCCACCCGTCGGCAGCCCCCCAACTCATGAAGATGGCAGAGAAGAGATCAAATTATGGTGTGATGCGCAACTATTGCCTGATAGCTACGGTGGGCAGCCAGATAGCGAGAGTCTTCGGCATAGGTAGTAGGGTATACGGGTGGAACCGGCCTATGGTTCAGCTCTCGGTCAACATTTACAAAAGTAAAGAGGCAGGAGTTTGATAGGGCCTTGCTGGTCCGGTCGCGGCTGATCCGTTCAATGCTCGCCTCAACGCAAACGAAACTGCCGTTTGTGTAGAGTACCCGGCTCGTGTGATGCAGCTTGTCCCCCAGCCGCACCGGATGGAAAAAATTGATCCTGTTAACAGCCGCGATAATGGAGCGGTCAGGAGCAATCAGCTCCGAACAGATGGCGGCAAGTTCGTAGGCCTTGCGAATAAGATAGCCTCCGAAAATCTTCTGGGGTACATTCTCCTGCTCCGGGTACATCCTTTCCCAGGCATCAGCCGTTAGCCCTCCGGCCAGCAATCCGGAAAAACCAGGATTCTCCTGAGCCTTGTGCAGCGAAGCAAGCATTGCATACTCCTCACGGGAAGGCGGTTCGTGAAGCGCTGCCTGTTGTTGCTTGTACTCCTCCCTACGTGACAGAGCCTTATTGAAGCGATCCGTCTCTGAATCTTCAGTGTATTCAAGCGGAGGGAGTGAAATGCTCACCGCATCATCACCCATTCCTGAACGGGCTACCATGGTGAAATAGCAGGATGCAATATGGTTTGTAGCCCCCCCGGGCTGCTCCACACGAATGCCGACTTCCAGAGATGACCTCCCCACATGGTTAATCCTTGCATGGAAAACAATATCTCTTGTAACGTCAGCTGCATGGCGGACAAAGATGTTGTCGATAGCCGCAGTCACCACCCGCGCGGTTGGGTAAAAACGGGTGACATACCTAAGTGCCGTTTCCTCTGCCACTTTGTCGAGGATCTCCAGGAGGAGGCCGAAGCGGAGGTTCCCCTGGAGAGGCTCGTCCAGCACCATGAAGCGTCGACGCAGCTCCTGGTCGCTTGAAAGCGGCAGGGTCTGATACAAGGATGTTTCTTTGGGGGTCGTCATACAGCAGACTCCATATCTTAATGAGAGGTGACGTCAACATCATTGTACCTCAATCAAACCATACGTAAAGAGGTGACACCACATAACTGGTAAATACTGACCGTCGACCTCGCAAAAGTGCATGGGTATTGGCAAGGAGATCTTCAGCAGTCGTATTATGGGTGACCAATCTCACTTTTGATACAGAATACAGATAGCTACGATCAATCTATTTTGAATTCCCAGGCACACCAGAAATCGTCCGGGTGAGCATCAGGTGGACATGCAATGCAGTTGGTCACTATTCGAGGGTCTATGGTCTTTGCGAACTCTGCATACTCCACAACCCCGACTGACTTGCAGGGGAAATCGGGTAAACCCTTACGCCTGCGTGCCGACTGAACACGACAGTCAAGCATCCGGAAAATCACCCGAGTCGCGCTCTGTTCCATGACATCCTGGAGATTGAGTCGGGCATAGAGCCGATGCTTTAAAGATTCCACCAGTGCCGGAATACCCCCTCCAGGCTGTATTCCTAGTCGTTCCATGATACGTTTTGCCTCGATGACTGTAAAACTTCTCCACGCCTCGGTATCGACTTCAATCGCCACGTCCATCCCGTAGCGCTTCTCAACTGCCTGAAACCAGAGACCGTCATGGGCCAGCCAGTTTTTTGCGTCATCAACTATGATATTTATAAGATCTTCTCTGCTCAATTCATGTAGGAGTCTGATACCCTCATCGCCTTCCGGAATACCGTTTGCCATTAGATCCGCCTCCGTGGATAAATGATTTGATTGCGTTGAAATTGGGCACCCGTAAAGGTGCCCAATATCCTGTCTAATGATCAGAAGCCTTTGTTATACCCAGGCCTGTAATCTGACGGACCTCTATCTCGTCGAACATATCCTCAGCCCGCTTTTCACGGAACAGGAGCGTTCCAAGGATAGCGGCAAGCAACCCCAACGGTACCGAAACAATGCCGGGGTTCCTGAGCGGAAAGATCGGAGCTTTGAGGCCAACCATGGAAGTCCCTCCATCGTTCTTGGCAAAATCGACTCGTGACTTGTCCAGGGCCTTCAGATCCTTTTCAGCCAGCACTACACCTTCCGCCTGCTTCTTCTCAAGTGTCACGACGATCTTTCTGGCATCATCGGCAATCTTCTGCGGATACGTCATCACAGGGGATATTAGCACAAGTGAAAGAGCTGATATCGTCCCTACCAGCAGGGCAGAGATGACGCCTGCAGTATTGAAGCGACGCCAGAAAAGCGAGAGCATGACCGCCGGGAAATTGCCGGATGCTGCAACCGCGAAGGCAAGGGCCACAAGGGCAACCACGTTCTCCTTCTCAGCTGCCAGGCCCATCAGGATGGCTGTAATCCCGACGAACAGTGACGTAATACGAGCAACCTTGACCTGTTCTTGCTGATCCGCTTTGCCGCTTTTTATAATATTGACATATACATCATGGGCAATGGCGGCAGAGGCAGCCAGCACAAGTCCGGAAACAACCGCTAGGATCGTGGCAAAAGCGACAGCGCAGATAAAGGCAAGAAAGACATCACCACCAATGCTGCCTGCTCCACCTCCCATCTTCTGAGCAAGGAGGAGTGTTGCCATATTACCACCCTTATCTACAGAGCTGATAAGCTGCGGACTCAGGTAGAGCGCGGCACCAAAGCCAATGATATTGATCAGGAAAAAGAAGGAAGAGTTGATAAATAGCGCAATAACTATAGACTTGCGGGCCTCCTTGGCATTGGGAACAGTAAAAAAGCGCATCAGTATATGGGGGAGTCCTGCTGCACCTAGGGCCCATGCGATTCCGAGAGAGATCTGGTCCAACGGGTTCTTGAGAAACAGCCCTGGCTCCATGAAACGCTGACCGTAGTCGAAACCTTCCTTGGGAAGCGCATCTTTGAGAACATTGATCCTTACATGATCTTGAATCAGCTGGTTGTTGACGATGTCGGAGAAAAAGCCGAGAGGGTTCATCCCTGACTTAATCATCACCAGCAAGGCAAGAAGAACGGTCCCGCTCATCAGCAGACCCGCTTTTATAATCTGTACCCAGGTAGTCGCCTTCATCCCCCCAAACACAACATAGCCGACCATCAGAATACCGACGCCGATGACCGAGAATTGATAGGGAATATCCAGAAGCACCTGCATAAGCTTGCCAGCACCGACCATCTGGGCAATAAGATAGAAGAGAGACACCGTAACGGTTGAGAGAGCAGCCACGGCACGCACCGGTTTGGATGAAGCACGGAAGGAGAGTATATCTCCGAGAGTGTATTTACCGGCATTTCGACATGGTTCAGCCACCACCAGAAGGATAGCGATGAATGAAAACATCGGGCCTACCGCATACATAAAACCATCGATACCATACAGAGAAATAAGTCCTGACATCCCAAGAAACGAGGCTGCAGACATATAGTCACCGGCGATGGCCCAACCATTCTGTAAGCCTGTTATCCCTCCTCCGGCAGTGTAAAAGTCAGATGCCGAGGTGGTCCTTTTGGCTGCCCAGACAACAACTGCCAGCGTTACGATGATTATTGCCATAAACATAGTGATAGTTATGGCGCGGTTTGGTTTCACTTTGTTGACTGGCGCCTGCGCGGCACCCTGTGAAACCTTTGAAGCAGCCGCCAAAGAAGCGTCATTTGTTGCTTTAGTAGCTACCGCCTGAGTGGCAGCCGGTACACCAGCAGTGACGGCTGTCGGTGAAGACTGGAGATCTGATTTCACTGGCTCAGCAGCATATCCGGCTGTGGCAAATGAAAGAGTGAACATCATTACTGCAAAGGCTTTGAGAAACATTGATCCCCTCCTTACTTGATTTCCGAAACCAGTTCGTCAGTCAATTTGTCGAATACGTTATTGGCAACCCGCGTGTAGTAAATTGCCACAAAGATTGCCACAACGAACTGAGACAGAATGAAAAGGTACCCGAAGTTGATGACACCGATGACCTTTACTTTAAAGATACTCGGGTAATACCCTGATAGAATCGGCAAGAGGAAGTAGAAAATCGATGACGCAATCCACCAGCCAAACAGAAACAACTTTTTTTTGCGTTTCAACTCCAGATACTTTGGATTCAGCGCGATTTCTCCCCAACTGTAACCCTTTGCAGCCATACTTATACCCCCTTTCGCTGTTTTCCTACTATTGACCCTACCCGGTTCACCTCAGTTTTTAAGCAATTACGTAAACGGTAGCCATAATCGTATTTATCCACCCACAAATGAACCAGATTTAATGCACTCCTAGAAAAAAAATTCGCTCTGAGCACGTTGTTTGCACTACGATATATCGCGTTTACGTTCATGTCAAGCATTTATAAAACAATTTTTTACTGTATTTCATTGTCAGGCCATACTCCTGTATTACTCAATGATTCTCAACCAGGCAGGAGTGTTAATCTGATTGACAGGTTGATTAATTTGCTCTAAACTACCTAAAATTTGACGTAAAGGGAAACCACCATGGATACACTATCGGACAACGAGGAATTGACCCCAATTGGCGACTTGGCAAAGTCTGTAGGACTTACGACTCGCACACTCCGTTATTGGGAAGAGGTTGGTATTATCGAATCGGCGGAACGAATGGAGGGGGGCACCCGGGGGTACACCCCTTATTTCGTCCGAAGGATCAAGTTCATTATGAAATTAAAGGATTTGGGGCTAACGATAAAGGAGATGCAAGATCTTTATATCGCCTACGGGGAAGCAAAGCAGACAGAAAAGATGATACCCCGCCTGGTTCAGATACTTGACGAGCATATCAACTTGGTTGACGACAAGATTTCCAAGCTGGCATCTCTCAGAAAAGACATTTTGGACTATAAGCAGCGAATCACGACAAAATACAATCTAAGTCAGGGGAATGAAACGTAGCAAAATCGTAGGGCTTAAGAGATAACTGGACAAGAACTTCTGCTATTTTGTCTTCAGTACCCCTAGAAACGTATCCTCAATAAAACCTGCAATGCCTATAGAATCATTTATATCAAAAACCGGAACGTCGATAGCGAGCTCCGAATCGCTGGCTACGGCAATGAGAGTCGGATCATATTGTTCGCCTCGACAGAGCAGTGTCATACTCCGTTCGCTTCGATGTACCTCGATTTTGGGGAGGTCGCTCTGTTTGAACCCCTCGGTGAGAACAATGTCCACGTCCTCAAAATAGGTGGAAATCAGATCGAGGATAGGGGGCGAGGCAGCATGCCGCTTGATCATGGCGAGCTTCTCAGGCGAAGAGATCAACATGGTATCAGCACCAGCAGCTGCCAACCGGTAGCTGTCCTTGCCCGGATGATCGATATCAAACCTGTGCGCGTCGTGCTTGATAACACCGACCCGCCAGTCACGCCCCTTGAGTTCGCTGATCACTTTCTCCAGAAGGGTGGTCTTCCCGGTTCCGGATTTTGCTACGAAGGAAACAGCCTTCAGTCGTGCGGGTGCTGGCGACAGCATATGGCCGCACTCTTCCGGATCACCCTGGAGTTTCGCAACCGTATGGGGGACCGCCGGCCAGACCGCCTCCAGATTCTCAATGGCACCCTTCGGACTTCCCGGCAGATTAATGATCAGGCTCTGCCCGCGGATGCCGGCAATGGCTCTGGAGATCATGGCATGCGGAGTCTTTTCCAGGCTCCTGGCCCGCATCACCTCGCCAAAACCGGGTATCACCCGATCCAGAACCGGCTCTGTAGCATCCGGGGTCACATCCCTCGGCGACACCCCGGTGCCTCCGCAGGTGAGTATAAGATCAAATCCTCCACTGTCGGCCCACTCCCGGAGGCGCTCGGAGATCAGCGCCGCATCGTCCGGGATCACCTCACTTCGGGAGGTCGTCACCCCATGCCGGTTGAGCCAACTCTCCAACGCCGGGCCGCTGGCATCGGTCCGCTCGCCCCTAGAGCCGCGATCGCTTAAGATAAGCAGTGCTGCCTTCATGGTTTTTCCTCCCGTTGATAGAGGCCGCTCTTGCCACCCTCCTTGAAGAGTAGCATCACCTCTCCTATGCTGATCCCCTTATCGTTCCCCTTGCACATGTCATAGATAGTGAGGGCAGCCACCGAAGCCGAGACCATGGCCTCCATCTCCACCCCTGTACGCTCGAAGGCACGAACTGTAGCAGTTACAACAATCTCGCCGCATTCCGGAAAAGTTACAAAATCTATCGCCGCATGGTGAATAGCGAGAGGATGAGAAAGAGGTATCAGATCAGGGGTTTTTTTGGCCGCAGCAATGCCTGCCAGTCGTGCCACTCCAAGCACATCTCCCTTGGCTACCCCACCACCCATGACTGCCTGCAGGGTGTCAGGTTTCAGGCGAACAACGGCCTGGGCACAAGCTGTTCTCAGGGTTGGCTCCTTTGCGCTGACATCAACCATGATCGCCTGCCCCTGGTCATCAAAATGGTTAAATGACATTGTTGCTCCTTCAACTAAACACGATGATTCTTCATAAGGTCAAGTCAGATGTGAATTAACACGGAATCGTACCGTAAGGTACGACTCACAAGCAAAGAGAATGGCAACGACAAAGAGTATGGAAAAGATGAGTTTCTAACCTTCCTGCATGGCAACATCACCGCGCAACAGATGCACATTGACCTCTTCGCCGGCAGCCACAACGGTTCGCTCCTTGGGTAGGACCGCAATGCCGTTGGCGCGTAGCATGGTCTTCAGGATGCCGGTGTTCTGGTCGCCGGAGGTTGTCGCCCAATACCGACCGTTCTCCACCTCGACCCTGACCCGGAGGAAATGGACCTTCCCCGACTTTTTGCGTGTATCTTCACGCAGGGTCGCCGTAACGTACGGCTTGATTACCCGCTGGTGCCCCATCATCTTCAGCAATGCAGGTCGAACGAACTCTTCGAAGGTGATCATGGTCGAAACCGGGTTCCCCGGCAATGAGAAGACCGGGGTACCCTCCTTCACACCGAAAGCCGTGGGCCCCCCCGGCTTGATATCAACCTTCCAGAACAGCTGCTCGACCCCAAGTTCGGCCAGCACCTCCCGGACAAAATCCCGGTCTCCTGCCGACACGCCAGCTGAGGTAATGAGGGCATCTGCCTTGAGCCCTTCCAGAATCTTCTCCCGATGGCTTTCGCGGTTATCACGGGCAATGCCGAGAATAACCGGTTCGGCGCCGGTCTCCCGGATAGCCGCAGCCAAGGAAAGGGCGTTGCTGTTGATTATCCGCCCCGGCTCCGGTGGCTCTCCCAGCTCGATCAGCTCGTCGCCGGTGGAGAGTACGGCCACACGCGCCCTGCGATAAACCGGGACGATCGCTTTGCCGAAAGAGGCAAGCATGCTGATTTCCGGAGGATGGATTACCGTCCCGATAGTTACGACTGTTTCACCGCTGGGGATGTCCTCTCCGCGGAAACGGATATGCTGCCGAAGACGCACTCGCTCCTTTATCACGACCTGACCGGCCTGCTCTTTCGTCTCTTCTACCGGGACCACCGCATCGCAGTTGCCGGGGATCGGTGCCCCGGTCATGATCCTGACAGCACACCCCGCTTCAATCGGAGGGGTCACGCTACCGCCGGCAGGGATGTAGCCGGTAATCCGCAGTGAACCCCCATTATCCTGGCAGTCGGCATACCGCACGGCAAAACCATCCATGGCAGAATTGTCGTATAGCGGCATATCCCAAGGAGCAATCAAATCTTCGGAAATGACCCGGCCGAGGGCGGCTAAAATCTCGACCCTCTCCTTGCCGAGCGGTGACACATGGCTGAGGATTATGCTGCGGGCATCTTCGAAACTGGGCATGGAATGTATACTCCTTCTTCCTTTATCCTACCCTGTTGCCATCAGAGTGCAAATAATATATCGGGAACTCAACGGCCGGCCCGGATCAGATGTACTGCCGTGGCCTTGAAGGAAGCAAAGACTCGTTTACCCTCTTCAAGATGAAGATTGCCGAGGGACTGGTTCGTCAGATAGGCCACCAGCGGGAAACCGCAGTCACAATAAATCTTCTGGAATATACCTGTAGAAATGATTTTGCGGATGACCGCTGGAAATACGTTCCGGGCGCTGGTCTCGCCGGACGGGTCATAGGTGTCGATAGTCACGTGCTCAGGGCGTATGCAGAAGACGGCTGTATCTCCAACCGCTGCGCTGCCGGGGAACTCGATGCTGAGCTCCGCCAGTGAAACGGTGACCAGACCATCGACGATAGAACGCACCGACCCGGTCAGGACGTTTTCCATGCCGACGAATGATGCCACAAACTCGTCCACTGGCTGGTTAATCACCTCAACCGGCGAGCCGCTCTGCACGATCTCTCCCTGGTTCATAACTATCATCCGGTCCGAAAGCCGCAACGCCTCGAGCTGGTCGTGTGTCGCCAGTACTGCCGAGGTCGAAGTTTCTCCCAGGATCCGGTCCAGGTCGTCCATGAGCGCCAGGCGCGTGGGAGGGTCAAGAGCCACGAACGGCTCATCGAGAAAGATCATTTCCGGTCGTATGGCAAAGGCTCGCGCCAGGCTGGTCCGCTGCGCCTCGCCACCGGAAAGCTTGCGGGCCGAACGTTCTGCCAAGGAGACCATGTTGAACAGCTCCAGGGTCTCCATGACCCGGCTCTTGATCTCCTGCCTGCTCAATCCCCGGATCTTCAGACCGGCGGCAACGTTGTCGAATACCGTGGCATCGAACAGGAGGGGCTGCTGAAAGACCATGGCCAGCCGCCGGCGATAGGCAAAGGTCGCCCGATCGGATGCAATCGGCTCCCCGTGACAACGCAAGGTCCCGCTGGCTGTGGGAAGCAGCCGGGCCAGCGCCAGAAGCAGGGTCGACTTACCGGCACCGTTGGGGCCGATGAGTGATACTACCTCGTTTTTGTGAAGCTTGAAAGAAGGGATGTTGAGCACCCTAACTCCGCCACGACTGACCTGCAGATCCTCCACTTCCAGAAAGATTGCGGAAGGGCTCACCGTGGACGCTCCCGCTGCTGAATCCTTGTCAACAGATAATTAACGCCAAAGCAGAGCAACAGCAGAATTATGCTGAGAGCGATGGCGATGTCAAAGTTCCCCCGGCTCGTCTCCATCACCGTGGCAGTGGTCAGAACCCGGGTATACCCCTTGATGTTGCCACCCACCATGATGGAAGCCCCAACCTCGGAGATGACTCCGCCGAAACCGGCCATTACCCCGGCCAAAAGCGGCAATCGAGCCTCCTTGATCAGGATCATGACCATCTGCCGTCGGGTGGCCCCCAGGGCCAGAATCTGCAGACGGAGGTTTGGCGGCAGGTTCTGAATGGAGGCCACCGTAATGCCGGTTACGATGGGAGTCGCAATGATCGACTGGGCGAGTATCATGGCGGTCGGGGTGTAGAGAATCTCTAGAAATCCCATGGGGCCGTTACGCCAGAGGAAGATGGTGACGAACAGACCCACCACTACAGGCGGCAGGCCCATGCCCGTATTGACGATGCTCACCAGCAGCCGTTTGCCGGGGAAATCAGCGAGCGCCAGCATTGTACCGCCGGAAATGCCGATCAGCAGGCTGATCAGAGTCGCAATCCCGGAGACCTTGAGCGACAGCCAGGTGATCGCCAGCACCTCCCTGTCAAGGGCGGCCAGTAGGGCAACAGCCTTGGCAATCCCTTCGCAGATCAGATCCATCAAAGCCCCAGAGACTCAGGCTTTTTACCTGCATCAGGGAAGAAGAGTGGCGATCCGAACCTGTCCACACCAAAGCGGCCGATGATCTCCTGCACCCGCTTCGAGACCATGAAGTCGGCAAAGGCTTTGCCGCCGGCAGTATTGACCTTGGGCCACTTGGCCGGATTCAGCTCAATCACGTGATATACGTTGAGAAGTTTCGAGTCACCCTCCATGAGAATCTCCAGACCGAGAGTCTTTTTGAGAGAAAGGA
The DNA here is from genome assembly GCA_964528055.1 of uncultured Geoanaerobacter sp. Taxonomy (GTDB): domain Bacteria; phylum Desulfobacterota; class Desulfuromonadia; order Geobacterales; family DSM-12255; genus Geoanaerobacter. The sequence goes on from CAZGQM010000003.1 coordinate 211,326, forward strand.
AAGTGCCTCTGTCAGCAAGGGTATACCCCTTCTTTTCGGCTGTAACGTTCAGTGTCTGTCCCATCCCAAGGCCGGTCTGTTGATACCATTTTTGCCCGTCCGGATTGATGCCTGCCCCTTTCCAGAGTCCCTTTTCTTTTGAATGTGTCCCTGAATTGTCACCACGGGAGAGGAAGAGGCTGTTGCTCTGGGCAATTTTCTTAAAAGCCTCTGCCGATGATTTTACTCCGCGTATTTTAGCCGGGTCAGCAGCAGGACCCACCAGGATATAATCGTTGTGCATAACAAGACGGCGGTTGACACCAAAGCCATCCGCCACGAATTTTTTCTCCGCATCCGGCGAATGGACCAGCAGCACATCAGCCTCCCCCTTCTGCCCCATGGCCATGGCCTGACCGGATCCAACGGCAATGGTCTTGACCAGGAAACCGCTCTCCTTCTCGAAGATCGGGATCAGGGTGTCCAGCAAGCCAGAATCCTGAGTGCTGGTGGTAGTGGCGAGAATGACCGATTTCGGCGCTGCAGACGCCGGAGCCGACACGCCAAAGGCGATGCAAGCAGTCACGGCTGCCAGCAACAATGTGAGTGGTTTCCAATTTTTCATCTGTTCCCCCTTGTCGAGCAAATGGATTGAATGTTACAAACCCTCTATTCCTCAAGTGTTGCCGCTATTTTAACGGGTTAGCTTGCCACTCGCGTGAATTTGGGGAAAAAAGTGGGCTGCCGTACTTCTCTTTGCCAAAATCGCGTACGATAAGCTGCCCCTTGGCTGGATTGGTCAACCACTGGACAAAAGAGAGGGCGGCAGCATGGTTGACCCGTGGGAACTTTTTGGGACTTACCGGTATTATACTGATGTAATTGAGCAGCGCCTCGTCTTTCTCCACCAGCACCTTGATCTTCAGTTCCTTCTCCAGTGCGAGCCAGGTTGCCCGGTCCATGACGGTGTACGCTTGCTGCTGATCGGTAAACTTCAGGGTCGGTCCATTCCCTTCGCTCCCTTTATCGTAGACCCTGTACCAGGAACCGGTAGGCTTGATGCCGGCCTTATCCCACAAAACCATCTCAGCTACATGGGTACCGGATTTGTCACCTCTGCTGACAAAGGGTGCGCTCTTGGAGGCAATCTTCTGCAAAGCTTCAGCTGCGCCCTTCATCCCTCTAATGCCTGCAGGATCGGCATCCGGACCAACGATAACGAAATCGTTGTACATAAATGGAATCCGTTCGGTCCCGAAACCGTCGGCTACAAATTTCTCTTCAAGAGACTTGGCATGCACCAGTACCAGATCGACACTCCCCTGTTCGGCAATCTGCAGAGCGGCACCGGTTCCGGCCCCCACATGCCTCACCCGGATGCCGGTCTCTTTCTCGAAGCGGTCCTCCAGCACGGTCACGATTCCGGAGTCGATCGGGCCAATGGTACTGGCCAGAAGCAGAACCGTATCCTCCGCCCAGGCAGGCAACTGGCACAGCAACACGAGAAATAGAGAAACCGTACTGCAACGAATGGCTCGATTCATAAGCTCCCCCTTGTTGAGTTTATCACGGATGAAAAACTTCCTGTTTCTTGATGGTGGCCATCTTTTTCAGGCGACTGATCCCATATTTGCAGGCTTCGAAGGCATCCTCACTGTTTGGCGAACTGGCTGCAACCAGGGAGATGATCTCCCCGACATTGAGACAGCCGGTTCTTCTGATCAACAGCACGTCCTCCAGGATCCAGCGCTCCTGCAGGTCGGTGGAGATAGTCGATAATTCATCCTCAGGATTACCAGTTGCCTGATATTCGATGCAGGTGGTAACAGTGCCGGTCCCCAAGTCTTCCTTAACGACCGCATAATGAAGCACGACCGATCCGGACCTGCTCTTGGCGAGCAGATCATAGGCCTCAGAAGGATTAATGGGCTCCACGGATACAACATTCATACAGATCGTCCTTTCTTGGGCTACGGTCTCTGCCGGCAGGCTTGGACAAAAAAAGGGTCTCCTCGTCATGCAAGAAGACCCCTCAACGTTTCTCAACGCCGCGGTTTCTCCTTTCCAGAAGGGAGGCACTGCCGTTTCCGGCAGAACCCATTGGCTAGGCGCCATTAGGGATACCCCTGTTAGGCGTCGCAGCTCGGAGAATTACTATGAATTTTACGTACAGGTGAAGAGTGTGTTACCCTTTATCACAAATATGCGCTGAAAGCCTTAAACCGGGCTTAGGCATGTCCCGTTCCTTCAGCACCGTGTTGATGCACAACAACTAAAGTATGCGATTTTCCGGTGAGGAGTCAAGAAGTGAAATTGCATCTAATTGCCCCACTTCCCAGTCCGATCGAGGATAACCGAGCCGAAAGGAGATTTCAGCAGCCCCTTCTCTTGCCAACGGAATGATCAGCTCAGCCATCCGTTCATCAGAAAATCGGATGGCCGGACCAGAGACACTCACCGCCCCGACAACCTTTTTGGTATAATCGCGTATGGGAGCGCTGACAGACCTGACACCAACATCAAGCTCTTGATCGTCTATGGCATAGCCCAGCTCCGACACCATGCGCAGCTGTCGCCGTAACTCATCCCGGTCAGTAATGGTGTAAGAGGTGTACCGATGCAATTCATCGGGAAGGTGCAGATCCAACTCCTTATCAGACATGAAAGCCAGTAACACTTTTCCAGCCGCAGTGCAGTGTGCCGGAAGCCAGGCGCCGAGCCGAGGAACGACCCTGACCGGAAGTGGTGACTCTACAGAATCTAGATACACGACATCCGAACCTTTCAGGACCGCTACATAGGTAGTTTCGTTCTGCTGAGAGGTCATTGATTCAAGGACCGGTCTTGCCTGACGCAAAAGCCCCAACTGCCTGATAGTGGCTTGCCCCAGCTCCAGGTTTTTCAAACCAAGGCGGTAACTCCCCGTGTCAAGATTCTTTTCGACATAATGGCGCGACTCAAGAGTAGCCAGCAGCCTGAATACATTGTTCTTATGGAGCGATAACCGTCTGCTCAGCTCGGAGACACCCAACTCTCCCACATCGCCATGGAACTGCTCCAACAGGTCAAGGGCGCGGGAAACGGTACCGATTATGTAGTGAGACTTATCTGTTTTCATCATACTCCCGATTATTATCCAACCCGATTTCATGAAACTCCATGGCAAGAAGGTCGATGGAAAGCTTGCGCCTTTGCAGTGGCTCACCCTCGCCCAGCAAAATTTTGCACACCTCGGCCACTTCCAGGCTGGCGACAACAGCCGGGGTAAAGGCAGGGTTTCCCAACTCGGTTTCTATCCCTTTTCCTCCAACCCATCCCTGATACATCGTCTCGATTGAGCCGTCACCGGGAAACTGCGTAGCAACGTGACCGAACCAGCCACCGATAGCCCCATGTACCAGTGGTACGCTAAGTTCTGTGCAGAGCTTAGCCAGCTCGAGCCTCACCTGGATACTGTCAAGGGCATCGACAACTACGGTACTCCCCTCAAGCACCTGACGGCCATTGGCGGGGCTGAAGGCATCCTTTATCGGAATGAGGGTCACCGATGGATTGATCTCTGCTACACGGATTGAGGCCGCCTCCACCTTGGCATGGCCAAGGTTTCGCAACGTGGATAGAATCTGTCGGTTGAGATTGTGCTCCTCAAAAACATCCGGATCAACGGCAACGATATGACCGATGCCAAGCCTTGCCAGCTGCTCAATGACGTAGCCGCCCAATCCGCCACATCCGATGACAGTAACCCTGCTCCGGAACAGGATCAGCTGCTGGGCAACCGAAAACGCTCTCCTGTTGCGCTGATAGCGCGAAGGGAGGATTCCAAGTGCAAGAGCGGCCTCCTCTACCAGGCCACAGGTCATTCCGTACTGATCGGCAGCCGAGACCTGTGTTTGCCAGGGCAGGAGCCCATTGTCGGCATTATCCCGCAGGTATCTCGCCAGATCGGACATCTTAGCCGCCGCCCAAGAGCGGGAACAATGCAAGGGTATCGCCGTCAGCCAGTTCCTGGGTTATTTTGACATGGCGGCTGTTGATCATCATGATCCCCAGTTGCACCGCCGGGATCTGTAACTCGGCGACCACATCCTCAACAGTGGTACCGGCAGCATAGTCTTTTATCTCTATCGGCTCCCGACCTGTGCGGAAGCTGGCAAACAGTTTTACGGTAACACGCATGACTCACTCCCTGAAGGTAACGGTCAATAGAACCTGGCCGGTTCCGGCTGGAGCCGAAGGGAGCGTATGCTCTCCACCCTGGCAGAGCCTGGCAACACCGAGTCTGCATGAGGTTGGCAGGTTCTTCAGCAGCTCTGAAAGCTCGGCACGTTCCAGAATCACGCCTCGGGCAAGTATGAGAGGACCAAGTTCTGCCAGCAAAAGATTGAAGAGCTTTAGCCGGATCCTCCCTTTCTGGAGTTGGGCCTCTGAAACAGCCTCCAGGTGAGTGATACCTTGCCGGAGCGACGCATAATAGCCGCCGCTCCGCATAACCGCACCCACCAGCCCTGGCATTGCTGCCGACAGCGTCACCCGTGACCCCTCCCGTATGATAGCGCCGTCCAGATTGTCCACCGGCCTACTGTCTAGGAATACCGTGGTAATCCGATCAGATACGTACTCAGCAGGAATCAAGAACTGATCGCAGAGAAGGCTCCGCAGGGAACAGCCGGTTACAACAGGGACCGTAACCCCCTGCTGAAGAAGTAATGAGAACTCAACAAGCTGATCCGGACTCATCCGGAGCGTCAACTGTTCAATGACCTGCACAGAGCCGGATGAGGGGGTCTGATGAGCGATTTCCATCTGTGCCATCTCGACTCCTAATGGGTCACGCCGGGGGAGGAGAATCATGACCTCCCCCGGGCGAAAGCACTACCAGTTGAATACCTCGTCAAGCTCTTCGTCCTTCATCATGAAAGTCTGGTTATGCGGGGCAATCGGCTCGTTGTAGAAGAAACGGGGCAGCCTGTCGTGATGCTTGGTGAAGCCGGCCCGGGTATTGAAGTCCCTCTCGGCCGAGAGAACCTTCTTACCCAGGGCCACAACATCGTCACCGGTCATGGTGATGCCGTGGAATGAACCGAGCATGTCGAGCAGCGCCTGGAAGGTTTCCGGCTGGTCCATGATGGCAAAGGCTATGAAGAGGCACATGCCGGTGGAATCAATGGCAGCGGTGGCGATCTGCAGGTTCCTTGACAACTCTATCTGCCCCTCGGTCTTTAAGGGGTCCACATCGCCGCCAACCTTGAGTATATTGGTTGCAATGGCGTAGCCTGCGGTATGGTCGGCCCCCTGGGTAGTGGTGGCATAGGTGACCCCGATCCCCTGAATGGCGCGGGGGTCGTAAGCTGGCAGGGCCTGGTCCTTTACCACCGGAACCCTCTCAACGCCGAATACCTTTCCGGTAATTGCGGCGCCGCTTCCGAGAACGCGGCCAAGAGGAGTCCCCTTGCCAACCTCTTCCATGAGCCGGATCGCCCCGGCCTTATCGCCGAACTCGATGATCCCCGCATCCATGGCAACCCCGATCGTCACCCCCATCTCGATGGTATCCACGCCGATGTTGTCATCCATGTAGTCAAGCCTGGCAACGGTGTCCAGATCATCGATGCCACAGTGACCCCCGTGGGACCAGACCGTCTCATACTCGGGCTGTTTGGTGACGTAGTTGCCGTCCTTGTCATTGAAGATACCGGAACACTGAATGACGCAGCCGCGGTGGCAGCCATGGGTGGCTGAACCGCCCCGCTTGATTTCGAGCTCGGCCTGGGCTTCACCGGAGAGCTTTGCGGAGCCGGCAAACTGCCCAGACTTGAAGTTGTTGGTCGGATAGCCGCCAGCCTCGTTGAGGACGTTGGTAAGGACGTTGGTACCGTAGGCGGGGAGTCCTTCGCCGGTTACCGGATGCTTGCGGAGACCCTCGACAAATTTCCTGTTGGCATCGCGGTATTTTTCCGGATCTTTAGGAGGTCGCATCTTCATTCCGGCGTCATCAAGGATTATCGCCTTTACCCTTTTGGCACCCATCACCGCACCCACACCGCCGCGACCACAGTGGCGCGTGGGTCGCAGTTCCGGATCGGTACAGGCAATAGATGCCGCAAGCAGTTTCCGCTCACCCGCCGAACCGATGGACATGTAGGCTGCCTTGTCGCCGTACTCCTTGCGCAACTTCTCGACAACCGGATAGTTGTCAAGGAGTTTGAGACTGTTGTCGACTATAACCTGAATGCCGTCTTTGTTGATGTAGATCTTGTAGAGATCGTCGCCTTCAGGCTTACCCTCAAGGATAACGGCTGCATAACCGAGCCTCGCCAGCACCTGGGCAGCCTGGCCACCTGCGTTGGACTCCTTGATAGTGCCGGTAAGAGGGCTTTTACACCCGACCGACAGTCGACCGGTCATGGAGCCGGTGGTGCCGCTCAACATGCCGGGGGAGATGACCAGCTTATTCTCCGCTCCCAGCGGGTGGGCGAGAGGATGAACTTCGGCGGAGACTACTATGGAGGTCATCGCCCTGCCACCAAGTCCGGCATACTCACCGACACCGCCTACGGTTACCTTCGGGCCGCCTGCAGCCCCCATGTCGATTCTAGCAATCTTGTCCATACAATTTACCCCTTTCCCCTTTTTTGAATTGTGTGGTCTGGACCACGATAATTCTCCTTTCCAAAGGGAGGCCTGGCCGTTTCCGGCAAGACCCATTGGCCTGAATCCATGAGATACAACATCCATCCCGGCAGGAAGTCAGGCTCGGAGAAACTGTTTTATTCAGCCAACAATCATCTGCAGCAAAATTATGGACCGCAGATAAATATTAAAAACTGTTTATACATTTTACAGTTACCATAACTATAATTATGAACCATTGTTTTGAATTGTCGATAGCTAAATTTATATGCCCGGCAAATCACCAGAACATACCCGCAAAAGATAATACCAGCGTCACTGCAAAATAAAATCTCCAGCTCAGATCGGTACCTCGATCTGCCTGAGAATGACGACCCGGTAACTGGCGAAGTTTTTTCGACTCAGGCATCCCCAGAAAACACCGGTACCGTAGGCAACCTGCTCCAGCAGGTAGACGACGGCAAAGCGGATAAACGATAATTGCGGCTTCTTGATAGAATGATCGACCCGCGCCGCACACCCCAGCAGAGCAACGAAGAGCAACCAGCAGAGTGGGAATATAAGCGCAACGCCAATGAGAGGGATGGAGTAGTAGCGAACCAGATGGTAGGAAAGATAGTAGACCAAGCTGCCAAGCGCCCGTAAACGTCCGGCCAGCAAGGCGGGCAGGCCGATGGGAAGATTCCGGCGTCTTAGCCGCAAACGGACTGCAACGGCGTCAACTGTCAGCACTCCTACAGCCAGGAGTAGTGTCCACCAGCCCGTGAACGGGGCCAGGAGACAGAGCGCCAACAGCACCGCCAAAAGCGGCGGGATGACCATACGTTTGCGCCTGTTGGGGTGGAGTCGCTGGAGTATCCCTTCGGATGTACCGTAGTCGAAACGGCGGGACATGAAGGAGCGAATGCTGCTCCGGTGCTCGTGGAAAACCCTGCCAGCCGGGAGATAGGAGATGGTCCACCCCTGGTCGCGCAGTCGCCAGGTAAGATCAACGTCCTCACCTACATGCATGCTGTCTTCAAAACCACCGATATCGAGAAAGAGAGAGCGGCGCAGCAACAGGTTGCAGCTCGGCAGATAGAAGGTGTCATCACCCACGTTGCCCGATCTTTCCCTGGTCCCCAGAGAGAGGCTGGACATGACCGCCTCGTATCGATCAACAGCCGAGGCGGTGCACATGCCATCCACCTGCCCACCCACAGCGGCCATCATGGGATTGTTGAAGGCGGGAAGCAACTCTGCCAGCCAGCCAGGCGAGGCAGTGCAGTCGGAATCGATAAATGCGAGAACCTCACCCGTGGCTGCCCTGGCGCCAACGTTGCGGGCCGCGGCCGGACCCCGACCGGTTCCGCCGGAAGGTACCACCAGCGCCCCGGAGTCACGTGCCACCGTAGCGGAGAGATCTCTGCTCCCATCGTCCACAACTATCACCTGCAGCATTTCCTGCGGATACTCGAGCCGGGCTATGGAAGAGAGACAGCGGCTGAGCTCATCGGCCCGATCTTTGACCGGGATGACGATGCTGACGCTGTATCGTGTCGCAGGCTGACCTGCAACGTCGCGCAACCTCACCATGAAACCCTTGTTGGCCAACTGCTCCAGCACCGATGCTTCACCGGGAGTGGACGGGGTCAGGGTGCCTGCAACCCCTCGCTGGACCAATGCCGTCAGCGAAGGGTTGAGACGCAGGGCGCAGAGTGGGGCCTTGGCAACAAGGAAATTACCTTCGTCGCGCTCCACCAGTTCAACATGCTGCGCCAATCGATAGTTCACGAAGTCCCTTCCGTTGCTAAACCCTCCTCGCAGAGGATTCGCCAAAGCCCGGCAGCCGTTTCATCGGCCGACAGCGTATGCAATCTTCCCTCCCTTGGCTTGATCCCACCTGAAAGGAGGGAGAGTATCCGTTCAAAGGCAGGAAGTTTCGGGTCGGGAGTTACGACACGTACCGGATCAGGGCGCGGAACACCAAATTCCGACAGTGCCAGATATGCCCCCGTTGCCCCGACCTCCCAAAAGGGGAGCCCCAAGTCAGGCAGCTTCCAGGTTTCTACGGGAGTAGACAGTGCCGCAGTGACAGCATCCAAGGAGGGATAGCGAGGGGTCTGGCTCTCCTCGAAAAGCACCGTACAGGGCATTGATGCGGTAACTACCTGCCGACCACCTCGGTCTGTCTTACGGAGCACTTCAAGGCCCTGCGCATTCAGTGTGAGTTTTACAGCCGCAGTAATGCAGGGAATTCCGGTCGCAGCTGACGCCAGAGCCGGCACAGGATCGTCTCCCCGGTCCGTCAGCCGGTTGCCGGTAAAGATAAGCGTAGGTGAGAGAATGGCTGCGATCCGCGAGAAAACCTTTGCGTCGGCTACGGCATCCCCTCCGTTCATGCCGTGGTCCCAGAAGCGGATACCATGATCTGCACCCATGGAGAAGGCAAGCCGGATTGTGTCATCATGCCTTTCAGGACCGATGACCAGAACCGTAACCTTAGCACCGAGAGCATCTTTGAGGCATAAAGCCTCTTCCAGGGCTGCAAGATCGGCCGGGTTCGGCAGACGTCTCAAGCCACGATCGCTGATACCGGCACCCCTCGTTATTACACGGGCTGGCGGACGAGGGTCACTGGTCTCCCTGAGGAGGACGAGGATATGAAGGTTTTCGATTGGCATGGATATTCTCCAAAAATCAGTTTCTATCTCCCCCCTCACTCCGACTCTCTCCCAGAGAGAAGACGGAATCTCAACACACCTATAGGTTGGGCCGAGGGAGGCATTCTCTTGTCCTACTCCCGTGACAGGAGGGGACAAGGGGAAGAAAGTACTATTTACGTCATCCTATAGGCAACACCGAAGCCTCCACGAGGATAGCTCCAGCGGGTAAATGCGCTCCGGTGGCAGACCACATAGCAGGTTCCGCATTCGAGACAGCCGTCATGGACAAAGGTCATCTTCTTCTCCTCTTCCGACCAGGTATAGCAGCGGGCCGGGCAGGAGTTGGTGCAGCCGCGATTGTCACAGCCGACGCAGACCTGGGGATCAAGGACAATATGGGGTTCACGATCAATGGTAAAGCTGGTGAAATCGAATATCTCATCTATGTTCATAATGCTCTCCAGGCGCTGAAGGCATCGGCTGCCAGATTGGCCAGACCGACCTTATCCTTCGCTGTCTTCAGGAACATCTTTGTCAAGCTTTCCTTGGGGGTTCCTTCGATGCGGTAGATATTCTCCATGGCGCTGCAGACCATCTCCGGGTACTCGTTGTAGATACGGTTGTTGTGCAGCATGTGCGGCGCCTTGCGGTACATCTTCAAGTCTTTCATGACATAGCTGTCGTCCATGAGTCGCCGGTATACTTCAAGGCCACGCTTGCTGAAATCACCGGCCTGATGAGCTGCGACAACCGCCTGGCCTGCAAGCACGCCCGACTGGGAAGCCAGATTGATCCCCTCCAGGTTGAGACCTGTGGCATTACAAAGGGCCGCGGCATCACCGGCAACCAGAATGCCGTCTCCGACCAGCTCGGGAATCATGTTATAGCCCCCTTCCGGGATCAGGTGCGCCGAATACTCCTGGAGGCGCCCACCGCGGACCATCTTGGCTACCTGCGGCTGTTCCATGAACGAATTGAGCAGATCGTAGGGTGTCTTTCCGCTGGTACGCAGGCTTGCAAGGTGAAAGACTAGTCCTATGGAAAGGGAATCGTAGTTGGTATAGAGGAAACCGCCCCCGCGTACTCCTTCGGTGCAGCCGACAAATTCATTTGCAAATCCCTGGTCGCGGACCAGGCCAAACCGCTCGTCGATTAGTTCTCGCGGCATATCTATGAAAGCTTTTACGCCGACAGCCATTTGTGCAGGATCGAAGGTCGGCCTGCGAAGCCCCGCTTTGTGGGCGATGAACGAGAGGACGCCATCGGCTGCCACCACCACAGGTGCAGTCAACTCACCTTTACGGCCTAAGATTGTAACGCCTGCAACCCGATCATTGCGCATCACGACGTTTTCCACCGTGGCGCGGGTGATGAGGGTGGCCCCGGCCTTGACAGCCTCGTCTGCCAGCCATCTGTCGAAGCGTGGGCGGAAAATGGTGTAGCCGTTATAGGGGGTCTTGTCGAAATTCCCCGCTTCAATCGTCGTACTGAAGCTGGAGTCACCGGTCATGAAGGTGACCCCCTTCTTGACTATGTGCCGCTCCAGCGGTGCACGACTCCAGAAGTCCGGAAACACCTCTTCAAGAGAGGGAAGACGATGCAGAACCCCACCGAACATGTTCTTCTCGCCGGGGAAGGTGCCACGTTCCACCAGCGCCACATCAATCCCGGCTCGCGCCATGGTCAGCGCGGCCGATGAACCGGCAGGACCTGCGCCGACGACTATCGCCTGAAAGGAGTTGCTCATGGTGCACCTCCAACGGTCGATTTTACCTTCGCAAGGAGTCTCGGCATCACTTCCCTCAGATCCGCTACAAATCCTTCATCGGAGTTCGGGAAGATAGGAGCCTTGGAGTCACTGTTGATCGAGACGATTCGGTTGGAATCTTTGATCCCCCCAACATGGTGCATGGAACCGGAAATGCCGAGCGCCAGGTAGAGTCGGGGTGTAACGGTTCTGCCGGTCTGGCCGACCATTTTTTCAAAACCGGTCCACCCCAGATCATAGACCGGACGGGTAACACCGAAGGAGACATTCAACAGCCGGCATAGTTCCTTGAGCTGGTCAAAGGTAGTTTGGTCGCACCCTTTGCCCGCACTGAAGATCACCTCTGCCTCGGTCAGGTCGACAGTCTGAGGGTCGGGCGGGATTCGGCTGGTGACTTTGACAGCTGCTTCGCTTGCATCAGCAGCACTCTTCCAGCTAATCAGCGCCGTAGTGCATGGGGAAACGGTCGGCATCAGCACCTGGCTTAGAGAGCGTATCGGGACGGTCATAACCAGCGGCCTGGAACCGTCCCACGCCCTTGTTTCAGCCACCCGACCGCCCAGTGCCTGACGTGATAGATGAAGGAGATCCCCGTTCCGCCGGGCAGTTGAAACCTCGGTAAGGATGGCAGCATCGAGTGCCACTGCGATGACCGGTGCCAGTGTTGTCCCAAGATCATTATGAGGGAGAACCACGATCGTGGTTTTTTCCTCCTCTGCCAATCGGGCCAAGGCCTTGCCGAGCAACGCAGGAGTGTCGAGCAAACGCTCCCCCTCTGCCACACAGGTGACCGTCGGCGTGCCATAGAGGCCGATTACGCTCATCTGATCAGTCGAGGGTTCAGAGGGGATGACAGCACCCCATGATGTGCCAAGGATACCGGCCAGGCGCGAACCGTAGGAGAGTAAACCTCGTCCGGTTTCATCGAGTTCGCCGCCAGGCAGATCGACAAAAACGAGGATCTTTTCGGTGCCGGCCATCAGATCTCCCTCCCGATTCGATGTCCTTCCCAAATGGCCATGTCAACCCTGCGGGGAGCCACGCTGTCGCCGATCCGGTAGAGTTCGGGCACCTTCCCCTTAAGGTCGGTGTAGAGCGAGTCATTGGCCTTCTGCCCCATGGCAAGCACGATGGTGTCGAACGGCCCCCACACGTTCCAGATATTGGAATAGACATTGAAACCCTTGACCGTCTTTGCGCCGGCTTCGCCCCCCACTTCCATAACAGCGATGTCAGGGGTAAAAGTGACCCCTTTCTGGAGGAGGCGCTGACGGGTCAGGTAAAGGTCCTGTGTCGGTCCGAGCTCTGCGCCTACAAAGAGACTGGAGGTGATCATGTGAACCGTTTTCCCCTGGATTGCCATGAACTCGGCTGTTGCAGAGGCACGATGATGACCGTCGTAATCGATGAGGCAAACTTTTTCACCGAGGGTCACCTCGCCGTTCAGGACCTGCCAGACATTATAGACCGATGGGCCGTCAGCTCCGCCGACCGGATGCTCCTTGGGGAGGCTACCGGTGGCAATGATCACGACGTCGGGCTTTTCCACCAGCACCTGATCCAAGGTCACCTCGACTCCGAGTTTCACCTGAACGCCGGCCTTGTCCACCTGATCCTTCTCATTCCGGATGATAACCCCGAACTCGTCGCGGCCAGCCCCCTTCATGGCGGTCAGCACCTGCCCGCCAAGGGTCTCGTTGCGGTCATAGAGGGTTACATTGTGCCCACGACGACCTGCCATTTTGGATGCCCACATCCCGCCGGGGCCGCCGCCGACGACCAAAACCTTCTTTTTTACCGAGGCCTTTTCAAGGGTTCCCTCACCCCATGTCTTCTCCAGGCCAACAGCCGGGTTCTGTACACACCCGAGAGACTTGTTGACCCCCATCCGACCGATACACCCCTGATTGTCGCCGATGCAGTATCGGATGTCGTCCAGTCGCCCTTCAATAGCCTTCTTGGGGAGAAACGGGTCGCAGATGAGCGCGCGGCACATGCCGATCATGTCGGCCTGACCGGCTGCAAGAACCTTCTCGGCCATGACCGGATCATTTATCCGGCCGGTACAGAATACCGGAAGCTTTACCCGCTCACGCATGCCGGCAGCAAGGGGAATGGTGTAGCCGAGCGGTGTGTGCATGGATCCTTCAACCAAATAGAGGTTGTAAAAGGTGGCAATGGAGAGATCCATAAAGTCGATCAATCCAGAGGCCTCGAAACGAGCACCGATTTCCTGGACATCACCCAACGACAGGCCGCCGGGTATCATCTCATCGGCGCACATCCGGATTCCTAGAGTGAAATCGTTACCCACCGCTTTCCGCACAGCTCCGATAAACTTGAGGGGTGCCCGCATCCTGTTCTCCAGGCTCCCGCCGTACTCGTCCTGGCGGAAGTTGGTCAGGGGAGAGAGGAACTGGCGAGCGAGGCTCGAATGACCGAACTGGATCTCGATCCCGTCAAATCCACCCTCCCGAGCATGGATAGCGCTTTTAGCAAAGAATCGGGCAACCTCCTCGATATCCTCCGCCTCCATCTCTTTCGGGGTCTCACGGAAAAGGACATCAGGGATCGGGCTCGGCGCCCAGACCGGCAGTCGTGAGATGGCTCCGTCGCACTGCTGGCCGTTGTGGTTCAGCTGAGCGAAAATTTTGGCATCAAACTGGTGGACGTAGTCGGTGATCTTCTTGAAACCCGGGATCACCTCGGAGTGGTAGACGTCGATCAGTTTCTCATAGGCCATGTCTGTCGGATGCACGCTCATCTCTTCTGTGATGATGAGGCCGGCACCCCCCTTGGCGCGTTCCCCCCAGTAGTACATCTGGCGTTCGCTGGGGAGACAGTTCAGCGCAAAGTTAGTCAGATGCGGCTGAAAGGAGATACGGTTCTTTACTTCGACAGCGCCTATCTTAAGTGGTGAGAACAGATACGGGAACATCATGGTAGGAACTCCTGTAAATGCATATTGGAGGTCAGGCAGCAGCCGACCTATTCAAATCGGCAATGGATGTCACGCAGCGCTCAAGGCACTCGGGGTCCCCGCCGTTAATGTCGTTTTTAAGATGCCATGCAACGGCCGGACATCCACCGTGACACTGATCAAATCGCTGGCACTCCTCACAGGAATGAATCCTTAGACTGCGGAAGGATTCGTAAATCTCCGAATCGTCCCAGATTTGCTGGAAAGTATTGTCACGGAGAGAACCTGCCTTGAAGCGATCAGTTTGGAGAAAAGCGCAAGGGTACATATTCCCGGTGGGGCCTACGCAGCAGGTGAGCTTGGCCGCACCACAGAGATTCAACCCCAGGCCTTGGCGTTCCTGGCTGGTGAGTGAAAAGAAGCTGTCCCCTGTCCGTACGTCGCCGCTCTTTGAAAGCCAGTCGGAAAATGCCAGTAGCTGCGTTGGTGAGGGACGAAGATCTTCCCAGTTGTCCGCTCCACGCCCTGAAGGACGGAACCGACTGACCCGGAGCGACACACCGAGGGAGCCTGCCAGGTCATACATTGCCGGGATCTGGCTTGCGTTCTGGGCAGTAAGTACCGTATTGATACTGGTGGGTATCGAACTGGCAGCAAGGAGTTTGACTGCCTCAATGGCCTTATTGAATACCCCTTTCCCGCGAATTTCGTCGCAGGTTGCCGAAGAAGCCCCGTCAAGACTTACCTGGATGGCAACGAGCCGGCTCGTTGCCAGTCGGGCAACCCGCTCGGCATCAAGCAGAGTGCCGTTAGTGGAGATGCAGGTCATGATTCCCCGGGAATGACATGCATCCAGAATCTCTTCGAAATCGGGGCGGAGAAAAGGCTCACCACCACCAAAATTTACCTGAAAGACACCAGCTTCGTGCAGCTGCTCCACAAGGTCAAGGGCCTCGGCAGTGGAGAGCTCGCCTACGGCGGGCTCTCCGGATGACGATAGACAGTGACTACAGCGGAGGTTGCACGCAAGCGATACTTCCCAGGTCAGATTTACCGGAGCTCGAAGCCCCTTTTCAACAAATCGATTGCTCACGAAGAAAACCCTTTTCTAGAAGTTGCATCACAAACTTCTGCAATGCCTTCTTCTGCTGATCCGACAGCCCTTCGGGGAATTCGTCCTTGCTCCGGACTATCCCGAAGAAGTCGGGGGTTAGAAGGCTGCCGGTTTCGGCAAAAAGGAGGCGCGGCCCCCTGGAATCATAAAATAGGAGGCCGAACCCTTCCTGCCGGACGCGGCAGGCAGGATGCAGCCCTATGCCTGCCGCTGCCATCTTAATACACCCCGCAGATACCATCGATTGCGAGCTCTTCAACCTGGATCTCTTCCAGAATGCGCGGCTCTTCAGTACATGTTTCGATTGCCTTGTTTTCAGTTTCCATTTTCTTCTCCTTTCGATTGTTCGGTTTCGCACCAATTCATGGTGCGTCCGTTTGTTTCCATATTGCAACGCCAATGCCAAACTATAAAACGTTGATTTACTGTTTATCGAGCATAGGTTACGGGATTTACAAAATACCATAGAACTAGTTAGTGTAGAGAATACGGGCACCAAAGAAAATTTTAACGTGTCGACAGATCAAATTTCATGTAGAGAAAATACCCGTTGAGTATTTTCTCTACATGAAATTTGATCTATTGTTTTATTTTAGCCATTGTCGCAGAATATTAAGACATAGATATCTGAAAAAATTGCCAGTAAGCTCATTCCCCTGTCGGCTAAGCCATGGCAACAAGGCTAATGACAGATCCCCTAATAGAGAGGATGTGCAATGCTTGAAAAAAATTCCCACTGCTCCTACTGTGGAACTATTTTCCCAGACACCTCCTCTTGGCCGAAAAGATGCCATACATGTGGCAATACTACCTATCTGAACCCTATCCCGGTTGCAGTTATCTTGTTACCGATCGCTGACGGAATCGTCGTCATAAGGAGGAACACCGAGCCGCAAAAAGGGACTCTCACCCTTCCCGGCGGATATATCGATCTGGGCGAAACCTGGCAGGAAGCTGCAAGGCGGGAGTTACTCGAAGAGACCGGTATCGACATATCAGGAAGTGCAATACTACTCTACAATGTTATGAACGGGCTCGACGGGACCCTTGTAATCTTCGGCCTGGCAGAAAAACAACCATTGAGCAGTTTGAGACCATTCGTTTCGGCAGAAACGCAGGAAGTCACCCTAATAGATAAACCGACTACGCTCGGGTTTGCGATGCATACCGACATGCTACAACAGTACTTTGCCGAAAACGGGAGGAGTGAATGAAAAGCGAAGCAATGAGAAACATGTGAAGTGCACGCGAATATACTCTTCAAGGTCACTCATTCCGTCTTTTTATTCTTCCCTTCCTTTGATACTATTTACATACATGGAGTTGGAAACATGGGTCTGCACTCTCTGCGGCTTTAACGGAGGTAACAATGAAAAGGATTATAATTCCAATAATTCTGGCGATTGCCACTCTCACCATTCTGGGTTGTGGTAACGGTGGGTCCAGTTCACCTAACATCGTTACACAGTTATTCAGTGATGCAACGATGGATGGTGATATCACAAAGGCGCCTGTCACAGGCAGCTTTACGATCGCCCAAACGAATACGCAATTCCTGCTTGCCGGCATCGACTCAGTCAACGGAGAGTCCCGAGCCTTCCTCGATTTCCCTTTAAACAGAACTAGCAATGGGGTCCCGGTGAACGCGGCTATCGTCTCAGCCACCCTCGATATATTCATAAACAGATATCAATCTTCGGCCAGTTCGGTCCCTATGCTAATAGAGCTGGTTTCCTTCACGACAACTCTCACATCGGGCGATTACAACAGCACGCCTCTGGTATCCACCAGCGTCTCGTTTCCAGTCTTATCAACGGATGTCGGACAACACGTTTTTGTGAATGTGAAGCCTCTGTTTTTGGAAGCTCAGCGTTTAGGATTACAGAACTTCCAGCTGCGGATTCTTGAGGATTTTGGGCAGGTAACCCCCGGGCTCATTGAGATCAACGACATCACTGGTCCGAATAGCAGTATGCTGGCACCGCTCTTGGAGGTCACCTATTTCTGATGATGTAACACCTAACGGAGTCGTTTCAGGCGGTGTGAAGCGGCTCCGGAGCAACATCGCCAAGCTGTACGCCTTTTCCTTCCTGCAGATGACCCTCTTCCCGATGGCGATCATCACCCTCTTCTGGAAGGACCGGATCGGCCTGACCCTGACCCAGATACTGCTGCTGCAGAGCATCTTGTCCATTGTGATGGTAGGGATGGAATATCCCACCGGCTATCTGAGCGACCGGGTAGGCTACCGGGCCGCCCTCAACATCGCGTCGCTCCTGGGGATGATCGGCTGGGGGATCTATACGGTTGCTGCAACCTTCGGGCAGGTACTGGTGGCCGAGGTCCTCCTCGGCATTTCCCTTTCGTTCATCAGCGGCTCGGACAGCGCCCTCCTGTTTGAGACCCTCAAGGAAGAAGGGAAGGAGCATCTGTACGCTCGCCATGAAGGGCGCAAGAACGGCTTTGCCCAGAGCGGCGAGGCACTGGGCGCCCTCTTTGCCGGTGTGCTCTACGCGGCAGCACCGCTCTCGCCGTTTATACTGCAGATCGGTGTCTGGCTGCTCGCCTTCCTTCTCACCCGCTCACTGGTGGAGCCCGACCGAAACATCATTACACCCGCGAGCCATCTGACAGAGGCGCTCCGGACGGCACGCTATGCCTTCCTTGAAAACAAGCGACTCCGTTACATCATGCTCCTGAACGCCGCTCTGGGGGTCGCCTCCTTTTATCCGGTCTGGCTGATTCAGCCGTACATGCAGCAGGCAGGGGTTCCGGTCACCTGGTTTGGTCCGATCTGGGCCGGAGCCAACCTGACTGTCGCACTCTCTGCGCTGGCAAGTCATCGAGTCAGCCATTATCTGGGGGATCGTCGAATGATCATCATCTTCCTGCTGCTGGTTGGGGTTGGATATTTTGGGCTCAGTGCAACTGCCGGGGTGTGGGGATTTCTCGGCTACTACCTGCTGACCTGCATGCGTGGGTTGCGCGGGCCATTGATGCTTGCGCATACGCAGCTGGAGTGCCCGTCGGCGAACCGGGCCGGCATACTCTCCCTTCAGTCGCTCTGTTTCAGACTGCTGTTCGCCTGCACCGGTCCTCTTATCGGCAGGCTGGCCGATGCCGGGTCGGTCCGGCAGGCCTTCCAGTTCCTCACGTATGCCTTCCTGCTGGTACTGCCGCCGCTCGCGCTCCTCTTTTTACGTCACCATCGGCGGGAAGCGAGTTGAGATCAGTCTTCCTTTAATCATTACTCAGCGTAAAGTAAAAAGTCGCCCCCTTGCCCGGCTCCCCATAAGCCCACACTTTGCCTCCGTGCCGGCTGACGATCCGTTCTACTGTGGCCAGTCCGATACCGAAACCTTGGAAACCATCGGCACCGGGTAGTCTTTGAAAAGGGCGGAGAAGCCTGTTCGCGTCTGCCATATCGAAACCGGGCCCGTTATCTCTTATGAAATATGCGGTTGTGCCATTCATTTCAGTAACGCCGAATTCGATCAGCGCCGACTCCTGATTTCCGGTGTATTTCCAGGCATTGCCGATAAGGTTTTCCAGTACCGTTGTGAGGAGCCCTTCACTCCCCAGCGCCTCCACTCCATCTGCAATCACAAAAGTTACAGGCCGCTGGGGATAATCCAACTGCAACTGGGCGGCTATGACCTTTGCCAATCTTGATAAATCGACCTTTTCTCTGCTCACCTTGCAGTT
The DNA here is from genome assembly GCA_964528055.1 of uncultured Geoanaerobacter sp. Taxonomy (GTDB): domain Bacteria; phylum Desulfobacterota; class Desulfuromonadia; order Geobacterales; family DSM-12255; genus Geoanaerobacter. The sequence continues at coordinate 230,090 of CAZGQM010000003.1, forward strand.
CATCAAATTGGAGAAGTCCAACAGAGTGGTTATAATCTGGTCCATCCGCAGGATTTGCTCATCGATGATCCTGATTACGCCTTGACACTCTTCGTCAAGGATGTCGCCACAACGTACCTGGATAATCTGGTTGCAGGTGGAGATACTGGTGAGTGGAGCACGGAGGTCGTGAGAGACGGTATAGTTGAACGCCTCCAGCTCTCTGTTGGCAGCCTCCAGTTCAACAGCCCTGGCTGCGATGTTTCTATTGAGTTGTTCGATGGCTTTCTCCGCCTGCTTCCGAGCAGTAATATCTCGAACGGTGGCGAGTATGACGTGCCGCTGATTCAAGCTTATCCTGTGCAGAGAGACCTCAACATCAAAGAGTGAGCCATCACGTATTCTTCGCGCCTGCCATTCAAAGAGCTGGTTTTCCCCAGCAACGACCTTTTCCCAGATTGTGGGTACCTTGTGAAAGGGATTGTCAGGACCTGAGTAGTGGCCGGTAATTGAGAGAGTCAGCGCCGCATGTCGGTCAACCTCGTACATCTCGAGCATCTTGTCGTTAACATCGATGATGTCCCCGTTCAATTCATGGATAAAGATGGCGTCATGGGCACTGTTGAAAATCACCCGCAGTGCCTCTTCTGCCTGCTCCCGCCTGGCAAGTGTATCGGCAAGAATGACATTGTTGTAGTTTGCCTTGGAGATCATCTGAGCCATTTTTGAATAGAATCCCATTGCTGCCCGCACAGTCTCCCGACTCCAGCGAGGCACCCGATCAAGTGCCGCCAGATATTCTGCCTCGTCATATCCGAAACGCCGTGCCTGGGCGCAAAACAGATCATAATCCGGCTCCTCGTCGTCGTACAGGAACTGTCCCAGAAAAATGTTCCCGATATGCCTGTCTCCAAACATGATCGGGGTGACGATATCCCACATGTTGTTTTTGCAGCGATATTCCATGAAGGTCCCCGGAGGGACCCCCGTGGAGAGAGATATGTCGCTTTCGAGGCAGAAGATGCAGGACTCCGGCACTCTCCTGTGGAACTTGACACAGATATCCTGCCATCCGATGCCGACCAGCACCTTTCCCTTGAGGTCGAGGATGCCGACACCAATACCGGTAATGGCATAATAATCATCCATCATTTCCTGGAGGGCCGTAACATCAATGACATCTGAGAGCTCGAGATTCGCAAACTCCGGCAAACCCGACGTATCTTCATCAACATGATCATGCGACATCGTCGACAACCTCCGTATGCATTGAATTCCAGCCGTTACCAACATTGATTCATGTTAACAGGTCTGGACAGTCAGCAGTTATGAGGCATTATTATACACATCAAGGCAGCACATGGAGAATAGAGAACATGTCGTTTCTTCGTCACCAACCCCTTGAAGGCCTTGCTTCCCGAAATCCACTGACCATGAGTTCTTCCGATTTATCTCAGCGAAAACCTCAATCCCTGACAAACGGAGACACTTATGGATAGCGAAAGAACCCTTAAGCGCTGCACCTGGGTCGGCAGCGACCCTCTCTACAAGGCCTACCATGACGAGGAATGGGGAGTACCGGTTCACGACGACCGGCTGTTGTTCGAGTTCCTTATCCTGGAAGGTGCCCAGGCAGGGCTCTCTTGGATCACCGTCCTGAGAAAGCGGCCGTCATATCGCACCGCATTTGCAGGTTTTGACCCAGAGATCGTAGCCCGTTTCGATGAAGCAAAGGTGGCGGCACTCCTGGCCGACCCCGGAATCGTCCGGAACCGCTTGAAGGTGGAATCGGCAATATCCAATGCCCGAGCCTTACTGGCGGTTCAGGAGGAGTTTGGCTCCTTCGATGCCTACCTGTGGAGCTTCGTAGAAGGCAGACAGATCCGGAACAGCTGGAAAAGCATTGAGGAAGTCCCTTCATGCTCGCCGGTATCTGACGCCATGAGCCGCGACCTGAAAAAGCGCGGGTTCCGCTTCGTCGGCAGCACCATCTGCTACGCCCATATGCAGGCGGTGGGAATGGTCAACGACCACACCGTGGACTGTTTCCGCTGGAGGGAACTGGGGAGCAATGATTCAGAAGAGGGTGCAGTATCCATTGGTAAATAGCTACGACAGTAAACCCGGCTACCGGTCCAGCATCTCCCTTACCCGACGCAAGAGATCAAAAGGCTGGATCGGCTTCAAAATCAGTTCCACACCTTCATCCATCGCATCTCGGCTGTTGATGATATCCATGGGATAACCGCTGGTAAAGAGTGCCTTGATGTTGCCATCAAGCTTTCTGATCACATCATACGCCTTTTTACCACTCATCCTCGGCATGACAATGTCCATCAGGATGAGCTTCACGCTCTCCCTGTGCGTAACGAACATCTCCACCGCCCCCTCTCCATCTTCGGCAGTAATCACTGTATACCCGTAACTTTCGAGAATCTCTTTCACAAGTTTGCGAACAGCGGGTTCGTCCTCGACCACCAAGATTGTTTCACCACTACCTCTCGGAGGTGATGGGATAGTGACCTCCTCAACCATCGAAAGCTTTCCCCCAACAATGGGAAGATAGATCCTGAACGTTGTCCCATTGAGAGGCTCGCTATATACGTTGACAAACCCGTTATGCTGCTTGACGATTCCGTACACGATTGACATGCCGAGACCGGTCCCCTTACCAAACTCCTTGGTGGTAAAGAACGGCTCGAAAATCTTGTTCCTCGTATTCTCATCCATCCCAATACCTGTATCGGATACGGCAATAGTCGCGTAATGTCCGGGCTCACCGCAATTATTCGCTTGAACGAACAACGAATCCACAAACTGCAATCCGGTCTCAATGGTCAGCAATCCACCCTTGGGCATGGCATCCCTGGCATTTGTGGCAAGGTTTATGAGGACCTGCTCAATCTGGCCGCTATCAATAAAGACCAGCAGAGCCTCTTCATGGAGTACCGATTTCAGCAGTACGTCTTCACCGATGATCCTGACCAGAAACTCCTGAATCTGCTGTACCAAGTCATTCAGATTGGCTATTCGCTTGGTCATCACCTGTTTGCGACTGAATGTAAGAAGGCTTCGAGTCAGTTGCGCCGCCCTTTCGGCAGCACTGAGGACCTGCTCCACCTTGTATTTTTGATTCTGATCCAGGGTTTCATCCATTTTCAGAACGTCGGCATACCCCATTATCACCATAAGTATGTTATTGAAATCATGTGCCACCCCACCAGCCAACTGCCCTATCGCATCCATCTTCTGGGACTGCAGAAGCTGTTCTTCCAGATGTTTACGATCGGTAATATCTTCCGAAATACCTAACAGGTACTGTGCTTTCCCCTTACTGTCGAACAATGGGATTTTTTTTGTGTGAAGTATCCTCACGCTCCCATCCCTTGTTTTTACATTCTCTTCAGGTATTTCAACCAGTTCTCCCTTGGCAAAGACTTCCCGGTCTTTTTTGATAAAGAACGCGACCTGCTCATCGGGGAAAAAATCATAATCATTCTTCCCAAGCATTTCCTCCCGCGAATACCCAAGCAGGTCCTCGCCAGCACTGTTGAACTCCACATAGCGGAGGTCAACCGCATCCTTGACGAAGACCATGTCTGGAATATTTTCAACGATACTCTTGAGAAACACTTCGCTCTGTCGAAGCGCCTCCTCTCCGTGCCTTCGTTCGGTGATGTCCCGAGCTACCACGAGCACATACGCAACATTTTGAAAATACATGCGGTTCAACGTCAGTTCGGCCGGGAACCGTTGATTACCTTTCTTTCGAAGCTCAGTTACTACAAGGCCGTTTTCAGAATCGCAATTCAGAGGGGTCTTGATGAGATTTACCGCTAATGGTGAGGTTTCGAGGTCAGACAGATCAAAAATTGAGATTTCCAGAATTTCTTCTCTGCTCCACCCCATCTGGCGACTGGCCGATCCATTTACATCGACAATACGGCCAGTCGGGACCTTGACGAGGAAAATGGCATCGTTGCTATGATCGATAAAGGCCTTGAACCGCTCCAGCTCTTCAACCCTCTGTTGTAATTCAGGATAATAGGTCTTCCGGAGCGAATACTCACCCAGGCCTGCAAGCTTTTCCTGCAATGCGCTTCGCTCGTCGGGAGGCTCAGAGCGATTCTTCATATACAACCTCTATATCTCTATGGGATGGCTTGCGGGGATTAGTCGCCATACATGGATCTTTCAGGGCATGATCACTGAAGAAGTTTATGTCGTCCCTCCCTACACCCAGGTCATGCAGATTCCTGAAAATGCCCATATCCTTTTTGAGCTCTCTCACATGGTTCAGTAGGGACTTTTTCTTCATAGTTGAGGTCATTCCACGCAGGTCCAGTCCCATGGCTTCAGCAATATGCTCAAAACGATCGGGAGAAGAAGGGAAATTGAACTCGATAACATGATCCAGCAGAATGGCATTGCATTCGCCATGAGCGATGTCGAGCGCACCCCCGAGACTATGGGCCATTGCATGATTGGCCCCCAGTATGGCATTGGAAAATGCCAGTCCCGCCTGAAGGCTCCCCTGCATCACCCTGCTTCGCAATTCCAGGTCATTGGGAGCCAGTATGGAGGGAAGGATATTCGCTGAAACCAGGCGAATTGCCTCGATGGCATGCAGATCGGTCATCGGCGAGCGAGCTGTGGATACGTATGCTTCGATGGCATGAGTCAGCGCGTCAAGACCGGTACAAGCCGCAAGGTACTTATCCATAGTTGTCAGAGTTTCCGGGTCGATAAGTGCAAGGTCAGGAACAACGGACTTGCTGATAATCGCGAATTTAACCCGTTCCACCGGGTTACTGATTAAGACAAACTGCGAAACGTCAGCAGACGTTCCACCGGTAGTCGGAATACATATCAGTGGAGGCATTGGCGACTGTACAAGATCCACCCCTTCGAACTCAATGATATGCCTGTTATTGGAACTGACGATCCCGATCCCTTTTGCACAATCTATGGTGCTCCCGCCACCCACCGCAATCAGGGCATTGCACTGCTCGGACCGGTATACAAGAACTCCCGCCATCACCTCCTCAACCTTGGGGTTGGGGGTAATCCCGGTGTATAGGGCAAAAGGGAGCCCGGCCGCTGTCAGGCTGTCGGTGACGTCCTTGGTCCAACCTGCGGCAACAACACCGGGATCAGAAACGACCAGGATCTTACGGCCTCCCAGATTTCTGGCATATCTACCGGCGAGTTGGCGTGCTCCCACACCAAACACAAATTCAGGGGCAACAAATTTCCGCAGTTCAAAACCATCTGCCATGACAACCTCAAACAACTGGACTCGTATAACGACATTTTATTATAGACAATATTTGTCGGCAATACTAGAATTACTTCAGTATTTTATGGCCATCACAAATATAAACAGGGTTTAATTACTGGATTTCACATGCTTTCATAACCGGTTCGCAAAAAAGCCTGTCCGTTATATGGACAGGCTTTTTCACTACTCTCTGCATCAAGTATAGTGCCTACTTGAAAACAAGCATGGTCGCGGTCTGGTTGATATGACCGATGAACTGCTCGCCATATGTGCTGAAACCGACGGTCGGCACCTCTGCGAAGAGCGCTCCATACTGCTCCGTCAGATGCTTCTGCCCCAGCTCCAGGGTTCTCAGGATACAATTGAAGTTGATCAGACCCGATACGCCGCCCAGCTCCTCCTTAACCTTGTCTAGAGCCATCGCGGTGTCCTTAATAATATCCGTCGATTCAAGTAGGGTAAGTTCCATCCCCTCTGACACGCCGCAGTAGAAGGCCATCTTGTCCCCCTTTATCTGCTGAGGGCTCCGTACATACGGTTCGTCGCCGATCATCAGGCCGACAGGATTAGACATAAAGCATTTCGGCGCCTCAGCCACCGAAGTTCCGACAGCTTCAGCATAGGCTACAGCAGCCGGCCTGTTATTAAACTCGATGACTTCACGGACGGATTCATCAGCTTTTGTGACAAACAGCTTCTTATCGAGTGCCCGGAAGCTCTGGGTCTTAATGAATGCAAATTCGGTCGCCGGCTCGATAAGAGCCAGTACCGCCGCATTGCGGTAACTCCTGCCGTTGGCATATACATGTGTTGTGGCGAATTTCAGGTCGTCGCCTGCCGATCCACCGATGAAGTTAACGTTGGTCAGGTCGCCGATCCGGTCGATAATAAGCTCCTCCTTGTGACAGAGGCCATCCACAAGGATGATTCCCACATACTGTTTCGGGTCCATTTCGGCCATCGGTTTGTTGAAATGTCGCTCGAACGAACTGAAAGCTTCATAACTTTCGCTATTGAGATCCTCCAGCAGCGAGATCTTTGCAGATTTGATGGCCTTCCCGTTGAATGCCATGGCAACGAGGGAGTTGGTGAGCATCTTGCCCGACACGATCTCTCCGGAAGTGGAGCAACCGAAAACAGCTGCTGACGGGAAGGCAGCTTGCATCTCCTTGCTGATGGCTTCTGGCGCGAATGCGGATGAGGCAAAGAAAATGACCAGTGTTGCATTAAATCCGGCAAGCTGACTTTGGAGTTCCTGAACCGCATCCTTAGTGGTACTGTTGATTGAATACGCTGTCTTGATGTTCATATCCTCTCCTCCGCTTATTTGAGTTCTTTTACTACTGCTTCGAGTTTAGCTAGTATCGCCGGGTCATCGTCTGACTGCGGAGTATACTTACCAGGGTCAATCCCCTTCAGCATCAGTTTCGTCTTGATGACGCCGACTAACATCGGATTGTCTTTTGCCCGCTGGGCGATGATCGTGTCAATCATCTGCATAATCTTGCCTGCCATCTGGTCAACCTCCTTGTTGTTTTCTCATCTCCCTACTGCACGTCTCAGTGGTATATTCAAACTATGAACCTCCCTTGGAGCCTCCCTTCTACGTCGCAACTCTGAACTGACCCACAAGATTCTGTAGATCGTTCGACAGGCTGGCAAGTTCCGACGCCGAACTGGCGCTCTCTTTGGCAACCTCGGCCGTTGCGGTCATGACATCGGTAATCATATGGATGTTGCAGCTTATCTCGTTCGAAGTGGCGGTCTGCTCCTCAGTGGCGGTCGCAATCTGGTTTACCTGCAAGGTAACCGCCTGGATCTGGCTAAGTATCCCCTGAAGTGCATCGCCTGATTTGGCCGCCTCCATGGTCCCACGTTCCACCTCGCTTACCCCCTCTACCATGGATCTGACCGCACCTTTCGTCCCACTTTGAACCGCCTTTATCATGGCACCGATCTCCTTGGTGGCCTTGGTCGTCCGTTCGGCAAGTGCACGCACCTCGTCGGCAACGACCGCAAAGCCTCTCCCCTGCTCCCCGGCCCTGGCCGCCTCGATGGCGGCATTGAGCGCCAGGAGGTTCGTCTGATCGGCGATATCCTCTATGGTGCCGACGATCTCGCCAATCAGGTCTGATTTCGCTCCCAGGGCCTCTACCGTCTGCGCCGACTCTTTCACACGTTCGGCAATGAGGTTCATGACGGTCACTGTTTGCTGAACCACTCCTGAGCCGATCAACGTCGAGGCGTTCGCCTGCTCGGAACTCTGTGCCGCAATGGTGCAGTTATTTGCCACATTGTTGGAAGTCGCCGCCATCTGTTCGCTCGCAACGGCGATTGTCGATGCCTGAGCAGCCACATCGCCGGCATTGCCGGCCATCATCTCATAAGCGGTGCTCAACATGCTCGACGTGGAGGAAACCTGGGTGGTTGTCTGCACAAGACGGACAACTATGTCGTGAAATTTCCCCATGAAGGCATTGAACGCCCGGCACATATCTCCGACCTCATTCTCAACCTCATAGTCGATCCGCTGGGTCAGGTCACCGCTCGCCTCTGAAGAGACCAGAATGTCATGCATCAGATTCAGGGGTATGAAGAGTCGTCGGACGATGAACCAGGTGATTGCTGCCGCAGAAGCGAGAAAGAGGACCGCCAGGGCAGGGATCAGGACCAGAAGGCGTTGATAGGAATCAAGATACTCGCTCTTCTTAATCGCTACGGCAAAAGCCCCGATAGTCTCCCCTTGACCGTTTTTCAGCGGATCGTAGGCTGCATAGTAGGGAACGCCAAGCACATTGACCTCTCCACGATAGGGCTTGCCGTTTCGAATGACCGCATCGTAGGCCGGGCCCTGCAGTTTCGTCCCCAAGGCACGACTCCCGTCCTCCTTAATGACCGTTGTGGCGATACGGGAGTCACCCATGAAGATTGAGGCTACCCCACCGCACAACTCCTTAAGCCTGTCAGGGAGTGCATTGTCGCCGTTCAGCACATGACTCCCTACCATGAGCTTTCCACCCTCGATCCTCACATCACGCCCCTTCTGGTACAGAAGTTCCCAAAATGTCCTGAGCCGCGCATCCTGAGAAGCAACAGCCTTTGCATCAAGGCTTTGTTTGAAGGTGTACAAACAGATTACGGTAATGCTCACCAGCGTAACCGCGATTATGGCCACATTTACTATGATCAGTTTTGTCCTGATTTTCATCTACTCCCTCCTGGCATGTTAGTAATGACCCATGTGATAGACAACGATGCCTGGTCCATATAGTGCCGACAACTACGTCGCCAGATTGATACAAACGCAGTTTCCTTTTTAATTAACTTTCGACCTCAGAATGATTTCATGGATGCGTAAAATACTCTTTTCCCGGCGTAAATTACGCATGCTGCGTTGATCGACTACAGAGAATGGGACGGAGCAGAGCAGAATACGTGAACATCAGAGAGTGAGTGGCGGCAATAGGAGAGCAAGAGTGGATGGATTTCTGAAGAGAGCGAACGGAAGGAGGAGCTAGAGCAAGGAGATTATTATCGTTGTACTGCCAAAAATCCAGTACAGTTTCACAATGATGAAACCCTAGGAAGATAGGGGAGCTAGAGAGAGACCATCCCCTCACGCAGGGCAAACTTGACAAGGTCGGCACTGCTCTTGAGGTGCAGCTTCCTCATACAGTGCCTGCGAAAAGTATCGACGGTCTTATTGGAAATGCCGAGTATGAATCCGATGTCCTTGGAGTTGTTACCTTCTGCCAGCAGCCTGAGGATCTCCTGTTCGCGAACAGTGAGGCATGCATTACCCTTACTGTTCTCTTTGGAAACTGAGTGCGCGAAGCTCCTCACCAGGATATCCGATACTTTCGGACCAAAATAAGTTTCTAGCGAGTTAACTGCACGAATCCCCTCAGCAAGAAAGTGGAAATCCGCTTCCTTCAGGAGGTACCCACGTGCTCCTGAGTCAAATGCATTCACGACCGACTGCCGGTCTGAATTGTCGGTCAGGAAGAGTACCTGGGAGGGTAAACCCTCTGCAATCAGGCTCCTGGTCGCCACAAGTCCGTCCAGCTCCTCAAGGTCTATTTCGGTGACAATGACGTCTGGCTGCTGTTCCCGAGCCATTTCAAGAAGTGACAGCCCGTCACCTGTGTCGGCAATCACTTCGATGCCCAACTCCCTGTCGAGCAGCGATTTCACCCCCTGGCGCACAATCGTTTGACGGTCCGCGATCAGGACCCTAATCTGGCGATGCACCCCAAGGGGGTAGCGGTATGACATCATAACTACTCAACCCTGTCCGGTAATGCCCGGATAACCCATGAATTCAATGTGAACACAACGACTTCTTGTACTGTACCCCAAGAGCATCGGCAGCCCATATTGCAGCTTCCACCATGACCGCATCAACAGGAAACCAGGTCGCATGGATGGTCTCCCCTTCGGCGACAGCGGCTTCCGCAACCTGCCTGATATCCTCGACCGAAGGGTTTGTCAGATTCAGGTCTGCAAGGCAGATGGGCAGGCCGACACTGGCACAAAAACCCTGAACTTCCCTGATGTCCCGGCTGGGGCGGCCTTCAAGCACGAGCTGGGCGAGCACGCCAAAAGCAACCTTTTCCCCATGGAGCACCCCCCTGAGAGCAGCTAACGTCGTCAGGCCATTATGGATGGAGTGCGCCCCGGCATGACCGCCGTTTTCGGAACTGAGGCCGCTGAGGAGAATATTGGCTTCCACTATTGCCTCTAGGGCAGGCGTGACCACCTTTCTTTCCACAGCCAGCTTCGCCGGCAGCCCGGACTCCAGCAGGGTTTCATAGCAGAGCCTCGACAGAGCAAGGACAGCCAGCGTAGGCGTTTCCCCACCCGAAAATGCATTTCCCTTGCCGCTTCGTGCACAGGTGCCTGATTCCCAGAACCCTGCAAGGGCATCGCCCATTCCTGCAACCAGAAATTTTGCCGGCGACTCGGCCACCAGCGCCGTATCCATCAGGACGCAATCTGGGTTCCTGCGCAAGTAAAGATAGCGATCAAACACCCCGTCGTTGCTGTATATAACCGACAGGGCAGAGCATGGGGCGTCAGTTGCAACGGTGGTCGGAATCACTATGACCGGGAGGTTAAGCCCATGGGAAACCGCCTTGGCAGCATCTATGGCCGCCCCCCCACCCAAGGCGATTATCAGGTTTGCCCCATGCTTCGCAGCAATATGGGCAAGACGGTCAACCTCCTGTTGGGAAGAGACTCCATGGAACAGTTCGCTGTAACAGGCAACCCCTTTTTCTGCTAGACTTGCCTGAATGGCATCCCCGCAGAGGGCTAAGGCGGTGTTGCCGCCGATTACGAGAGCGCTGTCCCCTAACTTTGCCGCGTGGAGCCCGGCCTCCCTGATAACACCTGCCCCCTGGATGTAACAACTCGGCGATAGCAGTATGCGGTTCATTAGTCCCCCCTCCCCGCAGCGTTAATGGGGCCATGAACGGCCCCCCTCCGGCACTCCGCAAAAAACGGTTGGAGCAGTCAGTTGTGCGTCTTCTGGCCGGCATGCGGCTTACCGATCTCATCCAGGCCGACACTACCGTGGCCACCTTCTACACTGGGTGCCTCCTGTCCCAGATGGGCGGCGCATACAAATTCCAGGCTGTTGGCTTTGGCGCCACAATGCCGGCATTCAACCGTGGGGTTGTCGGAGATGCTCCTGACAGACTCCACCTTCCCCTGTGACGTCAGATAACAGATATGCATCTTATGGGATTCACCGTTACAGTTCATACGTCCTCCTGATGATATGAGATGGTATCCTGCATAGCTCTTCGGTACAGGGCGATACCGGCCCTGCCTGCCTCGCCTGTTTACGAATGTCTGGCGGGCAGCAGTACCGTGAACTGCGAGCCTTCACCAAGCGAGCTTTCCACCTGAATCTCGCCACCATGGCGCTTGATGATGTCATAGGTCAGCGCCAGTCCGAGTCCGACCCCTTTACCAACCTCTTTGGTGGTAAAGAACGGGTCCCATATCCGATCAATGGACTCTTGGGCGATGCCGCAGCCGGTGTCGCCGATCCTGATTGCTACCATGGAGTCACCTGTATAGGTTGTCGTCACCGTCACCTGCCCTTTTCCCTTGATCGACTGATGGGCGTTGACCAACAGGTTCATACAGACCTGACGCAGTCCGGACGGGTCACCCATAACCCTTGGGAAGTCCGGCTGAAGGTTTGTAACCACATTGATCTGGCGATAGACCAGGTGGTACCGCAACAGTTCCAGTACCTCCAAGAGGACCTCATTCATATCCACCATGCATAGTGAGCCGTCTGATTTCCTGCTGAAACTGAGAAGATTATCTATGATCCCTTTGCAGCGGTAGGATTCACGGACGATTACTTCGAGATAGCGAGGAAAGAGATCCATACGGCGATCTTCTCTCAAGTCCGGTTCATCGCGGAAACGCCTCAATAGTCCTTCAGCATAACCCGCTACCGAGGTGAGCGGGTTATTGATTTCATGTGCGATTCCGGTGGCCAGCACGCCGATGCTCGACATTTTTTCCGTCTGGATCAGATGCATTTCCTGCAATCGTTTTTTCGAGATGTCCCGGAAAAAGATTAGTGCGCGGTTTTTCTCTCCCAGTGCGTCCTTTATGGGGGTAGCGGTAATATCCACATACTGGGTACGATTGCCATCCCGTACCGTGATATGTGAAGTCTCCACCCTTTCACCCATAAGCGCTCGTTCCACCGGGCAATCATACTGCATTGAGGACGATTCCGGGTGAAAGAGATCCCGACAGGAGCAGCCGGGCCGGATCTCTCTGGGGTAGAGTTGCGGAGCGATGAGATTGTGGTGCTGCACCAATCCATCGTGGTCGTACACTGCTATACCGTCGCTGATGGAGTCGAAGATTGCCTGCAGTTCGTTGGTCTTGTTGCTCAGCTCGACTTCGGCCTGCTTGCGATCGGTTATATCCTGGGTAGTGCCGTAAAGCCGCACCACTTTGCCGGCACTGTTTACCGACGGCTCAACGATTGAATAGACCCACCGCGATATGCCGTCGTTAAACTTAAGTCGATGCTCTATCTCGTAGCTCTTCCCATGTTCGACCCCCAGCAGTAGGTGCTCCATGACCGTTTCCATATCTCCCGGATGGACAACGCTCGCAAATGCATCCTGGGTCGCTTCCTCGCGGCTCAACCTCATGATGCGTAATAGTTCGTCCGAGGCTATCACCTCACCGGTAGCCGGATCGGAGCTCCACGAACCGACGTGGGTCATGGACTGGGCCTTTGCCAGATTGTATTCACTCTCAGACAGAGCCAGTTCGGCCATTTTTTTCTCGGTAATATCTACCAGTACGGCCAGACATTCATCGCCCGATTCGCTGACCATGGCTTCAATGCGCACATAAAGCCGCCGGTTGTCGGGTTGCGATAGGCGAAGCCTGCAGGTCTCCTTCCCCTGGGACATGAAAACCGTGTTTAGATAATTGCTGAATACGAAACGGTCGTCATCAGCAACGAAAGATTCAAAACGCTGGCCTATCAGGCCGGTACGTACGATCCCCAACAGACGTTCCCCGAACAGGTTTACCGACTGGATGGCCCCCTCTCGGTCGAAGGTGAAATATCCCACCGGGGCAAAATCGTACAAAAGGGCGTACTTGTTGCGCGATGCCTCTAGCTCTTCCTGAGATCGGCGCAGCTCTTGGATTTTCAACTCCAGTTCGATCTGGTGTGCCTCGATTTCGCGCAGATGTTTCAACGTATACCCTTTGGCTTTTATATGAGCCTCTTTGTATTACTTCTTTGCCCCGTACTTGATGCCGAAACGCTCCCGCCAGGCAGGACTGCTCGGATTGTTCTGCATCCAGAAGGTGCGGCCTTTCGCTGCCTCAGCCTGACCGTAATAATTTTTGTAATCAATCGGATCTTCATTGTCCTTGTTGCGACGGTCTTTGCGTTTCCGTGGGGCAAGGTCCGTGTAAATGCTCCGGAACAGGTCTTCCAGAATCAGGCTCAGTTCATCTACATTCTTCACATGCTCAACCTTGTCACAGGAGGATCCATACAACTCCATGAGACAGTCGCCCCTCTTCCAGGTTTCGCGATCCTCAGGAGTAAGCCATAGCAGGTAGCCTGCCTTCTCCCTGATCTCGTCCATAACCCAGTCATTGGCTTCGTTGTAGTTGTTGCGGGCATCTCCCAGGAAAATAAACGTCGGGTTGCCCCGCATACTTTCCAGGTGTCTTTTCTTCAAGTTGACCAAAACCTTGCCATAATCGCTGTTCTCATCCATATCGATAATCGCGCCCGAGTCGATGACCTCCAACAGACAATTTACCGGCATATTGGTGAGCAGGTCGGTGATTTCCGCCAGCTCCTGGTTAAAGATAAAGCTGCGAACATCCATCAGCCTGTTATGAAGTGTGTGCAGAAGAAGAAGCATGAAGCGAGATGCATAGCTGACGGAAAAACTGACGTCACACATAACCACCAGTCGGGGCCTTACCTTTTTTTTGCGACGCAGCGACACTAAAAACGGAACCATGCCATTGCGGTAGTTTTTCTGGAGCGTCTTGATAACGTGGAGTTTACCTCGGTTCTGCTCTTCCTTTACCCGCCGCACATCCTTGCGAATACGGATCAGCATGCGGGATACAACTTCATGCATATCGGCTATCTCTTCAGGGGTGAAAGCTTGATTACTCTCCTTGCTCCAGCTTTTGGTAAAGGCGGCTGAAGGTAGATTGAGCAGATTGAATTCCGACGGTTTGGGGGCTTTATTCTTGCCTTTATTGCCTTTCATCCGCACCTGTATTTCCGGACCTTCCGAATCCTCACCCATTTCCCCAAGAAGCTCAAGATTCTGAAGCTCTTCAGCAGTAAGTTCCTCAGCGGCGGATACAAGGGGGGTCTCTTCATTCCGCTTTTCCAGCATCTCTGCAGTGAATTCATCACCTTCAACAATATGAAAATATGCGCTCAGCAGATCGTCAGGATTTATTCCGAATACGTTCTCATCCTGATGGCTGAAAAAAAAGTCAAAAATATCATTGTACACCGGAATCTCATTGGCATTCTTAATCAGCGTCAACTGAAGGAGTGCCCGAACACTCTCCCTCCCTTCAACACCACCCAGAGATAGCGCATTGACAGCATCAAGGCACTCTCCGGGTGACACTCGTATCCCTGCTTCACGGAGAGAATGAACAAAACGGGTTAGAACCGTTTCCATGCTTACCTCAATTCCTGGGCAGCAAGATCTTTCAGCATCTGAAGGTCAGCCTGATGTTTGGCAATAACGCCCAGCGTGTTGTCAACCACTTCCATGGTGAGTGTGGAAGTGTGAAGAATGGCAAGAACATTGGCCCAGTCAAGTGTTTCCGAGACACTGGGGGGCTTGCGCATATTCAATTCCCGTGCTTTACGCACAAAGGTGACCATCTGCAGGGCAAGATCATTACAAATTTCCGGAAAGCGGGCGCGGACAATGGCAACTTCGCGATCCAGTTCAGGGTAACCGATATAGAGATAGAGGCAGCGGCGGCGCAATGCATCAGAAATCATGCGGGTGCCATTACTGGTCAAAATCACCAGAGGTTTTCTCTTGGCCTCAATCACCCCCAGTTCAGGGACGGATACCTGGAAATCGCTCAGGCACTCCAACAGAAGAGCTTCGAACTCGTCACCAGACCTGTCGATCTCGTCAATCAGGAGGAGTGAGCGCTTTTCCGACAGAAAACTTCGCAGTATCGGCCTCTGAACCAGGAAATTCATGGAAAAAAACATACTCTCCTCAGAAGCAAGTCGCTCTACGGCCTCGCGGAGATCCGCTGAAACGGAGAGATAATTGTCGAGCTGAGTACGGAGAAGTTGGGTGTACAGAAGTTGTTTGCCGTATTCCCAGTCATACAGCGCCTTCCCCTCATCGATCCCCTCGTAGCACTGCAGACGTACCAGCGGGAAATCCAGGGAGGATGAAAGAGCCTTGGCAAGTCCGGTCTTTCCTACTCCGGGAGGTCCCTCGATCAGGATCGGCTTCTCCATCCGAATTGCCAGGAAAACGGCGGTTGCGATTGCTTCGTCTGCTATATAGCCGCTGCTGAGGAGAAAATCCTTAATCCCTTTTTCGGTAATCATGAGCATACCTCGTGACAGTAGATTTCTATGGGCACCCGCGAGGATTTGCGTTCCCCACCGTATGAAAAAGAGCCGCTGATCTCCAGAGCGGTGATTCCCACCCCGGGACCAGCGGCTTAATGAAGGAGATACGTTACTACTGAGTGTTATATGTATTACATGCAGCCTGCAAAGACAGCACGCATTTCATGGAAACCGACATCCTTGGGATTCCCCTCGGAGCAGATGTCAGCAGCAGCGAACTTGGAAAGGCCGTCGAGGTCCTTTTCCTGCAGACCAAGATCAGCAAACCTCTGGGTGATGAACAACTCGTCCTTGAGCTCCTGGATTGCTTCGATGAACAACTCGCCGGCTTTGTAGTCAGAGAGACCACGTGTATCGATACCTGCTGCATTAGCCATAATCTTGAAACGCTCAGGACAGGCCGGCAGGTTGTAACGGCAAACATCAACAAGTGCAATTGCGTTGCAGAGACCATGCGGTGCATCGTACAGACCGCCCATGGCGTGGGCCATTGAGTGAACGATACCGAGACCGGCGCTGTTGAAGCTGTATGCTGCAGCCATTTCTGCCCAAACCATCTGCTCTACTGCCTTGTCATTGTTACGGTTGGCAGCTGACTGGCGCAGGTTCTGGAATATTTCGGTGATAGCCCAGAGGCCCGGGCCGTACGCGGACTGCACACAGAGACGGGAAGCAATAGCTTCCACCGCGTGGGTCAGGGCGTCCATACCGGTATATGCAACCAGCTCCTGAGTCATGCACTGATGAATCAAAGGATCGTTAACGGACTTGCTTGGTGTACAGTTTGGATCGAACAGAGCCATTTTGTACATCTTCTCAGTGTGGTTGATGATCGAGAAGCAGGAGACTTCAGAACCGGTTCCCGAGGTGGTATTGATAGCGAGATGCGGAATCTTGTTCTTTTTGGTGGCCTTGAAGGCACCTTCAAATGACCGTACATCCTGGCCGTCATGGCTGTAAACAAGCTTTATGGCCTTGCCGCAGTCGTGTGAGCTGCCGCCGCCCAGGGTGATGATGCCGTCGAATTTACCGGATGCAAGAACCTTGGCGCCTTCCATAACTTCATGATCTTTTGGGTTTGGAGTAGCCTTGGCAAAAAGCTCGGAGGAAACGCCTGCTGCCTTCAGAACGCCTTGAATGGCTTCGACAATACCGGTGCCGCGGAGACCGGTAGTCACGATGAGGGCATTTGTCATCCCAAGGGCCTTACAGTCATTGCCGACCATGGTATGTGCACCCCAACCGATATTCACGGAAGGATAGGCGTGCTGCATCTTAATAGGGTATTCTGTTCTCTGCTGGGTAAGGGTCCGCTTTACATCTCTGAAATGTGGCATGTGTACTTCCTCCTTTTTGGGTTTGTACTGCGTACTACGTACGCTTGATGTCCTACAAAGCACTTTAAAGCGATACAGCTACCGGGGAAACTTCAAACCTGATTCTACCGCCACCTCCTTATAACCTTGTTATAGTGCAATCATTCATGCCACAACTAACATCTAAGGGATGTGATCCATGGCTTTACGTTGCTTGTATTTTTGGCTATAGCAAGTTGGGTGCCAACGGAAACATCGGTTTATTTACACAGAATATCACTGCTTTTAATACAAAATGGAATGAATGATGATTATTGTGGCGGGGAATTATGAAACAATTATTTTCAACCGGGTGTTGTGTATGCCTTATCTAAGCTATGTATATTATCCACACTGTGGAATTTCACCCCTCTTGCTGTACGAAGTAAGGGCGTAGGAGCAAACAAAGGAGGGAGCTGACAGAAAAGAAATGTGCGAAATTGAGACGATGTTAATTTTTCCGGTAGATGGTTCGGCGCAAATGGCAGCGATCGTCGGCAGCCAAGAAGTCCCGGTAACTCCCCCAAGATCTCCCCATGCACCCTCCGGCGCATAACATTTGGCCAGGACACTCCTGACACTGGGCAAGCAACCCGCTTCGGGAACGACTTATCTGCAGAAGGGATCTCCAGAGAGGAGCACCTTCGGTAAAAGCAGTTGCCAAGTTTTTTCCAAAGACACCGGTAACCGAATATTCATCTGCATGACAGAGTACGCATGGATACAACCTGCCGGACGCTGTGAGGTATGGGTTCTCAATAAAGGTACAGCAATCGGCTCGCGGGTCACACTCCTTGCACCACTCCAGAGCCGCTATGTTGCCAAGCCGCTCGTAGAGATCTCGGAACTTGGTATCAGCATCATAGCGATGCAATAACTGCAGATACTGGTCTGTTTCAGGCGGCATAACGAGAGAGTTATTCTCAGCCCTACCACAGATGACCAGCGAACCGGTTGCCACAGAACCTACCCCCAAATCTGCCGCCAACTCCAGCACGTCCGGGATTTCGGAAAGATTGTGGCGCATCTCAGTAAAAAAAATTGCTACCTGCCCTGCAAGCCCCCCCTGCACCAGACGCTTCAACCCAGCCATCACTCCGTAAAAGGCCCCCTCTCCGCGTACCAGATCATGGGTCTCGGGAGTGGCACCATCCAAACTAATCTGTATCATCAACTGTGGAATTTCCAGTTCCCGAAGTGAAGCAATATTTTCCTCAGTAAACAGCAGGCCATTGGTCTGTATTGAAATATCAAGCAGGCCAATCGAGCGACTGAACTGGAGCAGTTTAAGCCAGGCTGGATGCCCGAGCGGTTCGCCACCGGTAAATCGCACCCCTCCCCCTCCCAGCTCCATAAACTCTTCGAGCAGGCGACACAAAATCCTTTCCGGCACATGGGTATCGACAGCATTTCCGTCAGCCTTGACCCAGCAATGCGAGCAACTGAGGTTACATGTTCCGGTAATGGCCATGGTAAATACCCCAGGAGGAGCCAAACCATTCTGCTGCAGGACCTTCAAGGCTTCATACGCTACCATAGTTGTGTATCCTCACGTTACTAGCCAGGAACATAGTCAACAGCATAGCAAGTGCAACGGCAGTGCCGGTATGGAGAACTAAGCAGCACTCACTAAGTTCCTATCATTTTATGTAAGATACTATCGGAAGCACACTCTCGAGCTCTCATATTCTGCAAATCCCTAGAATAGCAGAGTCAATAAATTGTGGATTATTTACACACTGTAGATTTTTTACCCATCAAGTTGCCGACGGTGCCGTCAATAACACGAAAATGCAGCAGAATACCTCAGTAAGCTACAAGAAATGTGCTGATTTGTAACCGAAAGCCGCCATACTAGAGAAGGAATCAATAAAAACGGGTGAATCATGTAGGAGTTTGTGGAGAAATTACACAGCAGATACAGCGCTGATAGTCTTCAAAAGTCGCGGATCATTCGTTGCGCTCTTACGGTACGAGAATACTGATCTGGGTGCCAGACGCAACGGTTCCCCCCTTGATAACCTTGGCAAAGATACCCTCTTTCGGCATAACACAGTCGCCTGCCTGGTAATAGATTGCGCATCGGGTATGGCACTCCTTGCCGATCTGTGTCACCTCTATGACGGCTTCTCCCAACGCCAGTCTGGTTCCTATCGGCAGGGACACAAGATCGAGATCGACGGTAGTGATATTTTCGGCAAAATCGCCGGAATGCAGATCAAGCCCCAACGCTCGCATCTTGGCTATACTTTCGGTGGCGAGCAGACTTACCTGCCTGTGCCAGTCACCCGCATGACCATCACCAACAATACCGTGGTTCTCGCGCAGCTCGACCGAAGGGACCGGGGACTTCCGTTGCCCTTTAGCCTCGCTGATGCAGACAGCAACTACTGATGGATGCATATCAATACCTCGGCATATCATTTTTTGCCTGGACAGTGCTGGTTCGGCCGCAGACGTGGGCAGATCCCAGACTGTTTGTCAATATGATCAGCTTACCCGCCGATGGCCGACATGGCGAACGGTGTGTGCTGCTGCTCTTCCGATGCAAGGGCATGCCTACCTGGCTTATGGTCAACAATACTGCGAAGTGCCGCTGCCAAAGATGCATCGTCGCCATTTGCCAGGATGGGCTTCAGATCGAGTCCGATGTCGGAGAAGAGGCAACTGCGGGCCCGGCCGGCCGCGGTCACACGAATCCGGTTGCAATCTCCGCAAAAGTGACCGGAAACAGCAGTTATTATACCGATTGTGCCCATGGCACCGGCGATCCGAAACATGCGGGCCGGGCCGGCCAACCCTTCACGGCCCTCAGGATTGAAGCTGTAGCGCCTGCCGATCTGTTCAAGGATCATCTCACCAGGGACGATGAAAGATTCCCAGTTGTCGGCGCGAATAGCAGGCATATATTCTATGAAACGTACCGTCAGAGGGCTATCGAGGGTCATGGCAGCAAAATCAAGTATCTCGTCGTCGTTGACGCCACGCATTACAACCATGTTGATCTTGAGCGGAAAACCTGCCTGTTGCGCGGCAGCAATCCCGGCTCTTACCCGTGCAAGATCGGCCCCCCTGGTTATGGTGGCGAAAGTGTGCGACTGGAGGGAGTCAAGACTTACATTCAGACGCTGCACCCCTGCCTGTCGAAGGCTGGAAGCCATTTCTTGCAGCTGCAGACCGTTTGTAGTCAGTACAAGCTCACGCAATCCGGGAATAGCGGACAACTCTGACAGGAAAGGTATGATCCCCTTGCGCACCAGGGGTTCACCGCCTGTGACGCGGATCTTTTCAATACCGACCTTTACAGCGGTTCTTGCAATCAGAATGAGTTCTTCGTAGCTCAGAATATTTTCGTGCTTAAGCTTTGTAACCCCAGTTGGTGGCATGCAGTAGAGGCAGCGCATATTGCATCGGTCGGTTACTGAAAGCCGCAGGTAATTGATCTTTCTTCCAAATGAATCGGTCAGATCCATACAGTCAACCCCAACAGACTTACTATGTACCCAGTCCATAACGTTCCAGTTTTGTGTAAAGTGTTTTGCGATCGATTTCAAGCAACTTTGATGCTTTACTCTTGTTGCCTTCCACCTTTGTAAGCACCCTTTGGATATGGTCACGTTCAATAACCCAAAGAGGCAACACCTGCACGTCTGACGAAGAGGTACAGGAGGACTGAGGAGTTATTTTGGGGGGTGAAAACGGTAAGAGGTCCGATGAGATCAACGGTTCGGTTGCAAGGATACTGGCGCGTCGGATGGTATTCCTCAGCTCTCTCACATTGCCGGGCCAGGAGTAGGCGCAGAGTGATGCCATTGCTTCCTCAGTGATCTCCCAGTTTACATTGCCGCTGTCATGGGCTGTTTTAAGAAAATAATATGAAAGCGGGATAATGTCGTCCTGCCGTTCCCGCAAAGGAGGAATGTTGATAGGGAGCAGATTGATGCGATGGTACAGATCCTCCCTGAATTCACCACGGTTAACGCACTCATCGAGTTTTTTGTTGGAAGCGAAGACAAAACGGACATTTACACTTATGTCGTGATTCCCCCCCAGGCGCCGAAAGGTTCCGGTCTCCAGAATACGCAGAAGTTTTACCTGCACATCCAACGGCATTTCAGATATCTCATCCATGAACAGGGTTCCGGTATCGGCCAATTCAAAGAGACCTGCCCTACCCTTGGATGCGCCCGTGAAAGCCCCTTGCACATGGCCGAACAGCTCGCTTTCTGCTGTGTTGACACTAAGTCGGCCACAATTCACCGTAACAAAAGGTTTGCTGCTCCGACGACTTGCATCGTGTACCGCCCGGGCAAAAAGTTCTTTGCCTGCACCGCTTTCTCCACTGATAAGAACATGTTCATCCGTAGGCCCCCAACGTCTGGCGGTTTCGAGAACTTTCTGTATGGCCTGGCTTTTACCAACAATGCAATGCTGATCAAACTTGCTGATTTCCAGTTTGAGATTAATGTTTTCAAGTCGCAGACGGTTTTTTTCAAAGGCCTTGTCGATAACTATCTCGAGTTCGTCCAGTTTGACCGGCTTTGTAAGATAGTCATATGCTCCATGCTTTATACACTCTACAGCAGTCTCGATAGTGCCGTGGCCGGTAAAAACAATTACCTCAGGGATGTTCGACTCGCTCCGCATTAGCTTGAGAACCTCTACCCCGTCCATTCCAGGCATTCTTATGTCAAGAAGCACTACATTGAAAACCTCCTGCCGGTACATTTCGAGACCTAGTTCGCCGTCTCCAGCTGACTCGACCTTGTACCCGCTCCGGGTAAGTTCCATTTCAAGAAGTTCCCGTAACGGTTTCTCATCTTCAATAACGAGAATTTTCGCATCATTGCGCAATCCTATTGTTGACATACTGGAAGCCTCACCGTGAATTTTGATCCTTTCCCAAGCGTACTTTCGACCTGAACCTCCCCACCATGTTTCTTGATGATATTATAGGTTACAGCCAGGCCAAGGCCAATACCGCGGCCAACATCCTTAGTGGTGAAAAACGGATCCCAGATCTGATCCATAAGAGCCGAGGGGATACCACATCCGTTATCTCTTATGGTAGCCGTGACCAAACTGTTCCTTTCGTAAGTGGAAATCTCTATCGTTCCAGGGCCATCGATGGACTGGAGGGCATTCATGGTAAGATTCAAAAAAACCTGTCTCAGTCCTGCTGGATCTCCCATGATCATAGGCAGGTCAAGCTGAAACAATTCCTGGATCTCTATTTTTTCATTACGGGCAGTGTGACGGACCAGTTCAAGCACTTCATTGAGAATCTGATTGAGATCCAGAAGGCCGACCGACCCTTCAGATTTCCGACTGAAGCTCAACAAACTGTCAATAATCCCTTTGCAGCGGTAAGACTCGCGGATGATCACCTCCAGGTATTTCTTGAAATCCCTGAAGCGAAGATCTTCAAATAGTCCTGGCTCGTCACGAAACCTCCGTAACAAGGCCTCAGCGTAACCTGCCACAGAGGTCAGGGGGTTATTGATTTCGTGTGCAACTCCTGCGGCGAGCATGCCTACGCTCGACAATTTCTCTGCCTGCAACAGCTGCAATTCATTGAGCCGCTTTTCAGTTACATCCCGGATAAACACCAGTGCTCGGGTCTTACCGTTGGGGTCTTCAATAGGAGTGGAAGTGACATCAAAATATCGCCCTTCTATGCTCCCTTTGGTGGAGGTAAACGAAATCTCCATACTCCGGCCAGACAAGGCCTGTTCGACAGGGCACTGCTCAGGTAACTGCTCAATATCAGGATGGAAAAGCTCACTGCAGCTTCTGCCGAAGTTAGTTTCAGTTGGGAAGAGCCCGGGGCAGACATGATTGCGATGCTGAATGTACCCAAGATGATCGTAGATTACGACACTGTCGCTGATAGCATCAAAGATTGCCTGTAACTCATTAGTCTTGACCCTCAGACCGAGGTTGGCTGCCTCTAGCTCCTGGATCTTCTGTTTAACTTCAGAATAGTAGCCAATCTTCGAGCTTTCGAGCCCCAGCAGGCGATCAAGATTCGACTCGTCTACCAGTGTCCGCTTCACCTCTCTCATTTCAGTAGGCCCTTTCAAGAATCGCCAGGAGATCCTTTGCGTCTGCCTGGCGGGGAGAAGTCACGATACAAACGTCATTGAGTGCTCGTCGAGCCAACTCCGGCAGGTCCTCGCGGAGAACACCGAGACTCTTCAGACTCCTGGGTGCCGCAACAGCATTGAGCATGGCATCCAATTTCTCCTGTACCACTTCGGAAGCAGTGCTGATGTTTCCGTCGAGGCGATGCCCAAGGCCCCAGGCCAGTTCCGGCAGTTTATCCATGACAACCGGTATATCGTAGCGCAACACCTCCGGCAGAAGTACTGCATTAACGCTGCCGTGGTTTGCGTCATACAGTCCTCCGATCGGGTGAGCCAAGGCATGAACAATCCCCAGGAGAGAGTTGGAGAATGCCATACC
Source organism: uncultured Geoanaerobacter sp. (assembly GCA_964528055.1). Classification (GTDB taxonomy): domain Bacteria; phylum Desulfobacterota; class Desulfuromonadia; order Geobacterales; family DSM-12255; genus Geoanaerobacter. The sequence continues at coordinate 253,326 of CAZGQM010000003.1, forward strand.
TGCATGCAGACTTGCCCTGGCAAGATTCTCGAGATCAGGGGCATTTCGCTCCTTAACCGCATCGACCAGGCTGGTTGAAACAAGGCGGAGAGCCTTGATAGCATGGACGTCGGTTAAGGATGTTGAGGCCACTGAAAAGAGAGCCTCGATTGCATGACTGAGAGCGTCTGTGGCAGTAGTGCATACATACTCGTCAGGAAGGGTTTCAAGGGTGTCAGGGTCGGTAAGGCTAATGTCAGGCGCTACGCAACGGCTCATGATGGTTATTTTGCAGCGACGTTCAGTATCGTTAATTATCGCAAACTGGGAGACATCGGAACCGGTCCCGCAGGTGGTTGGACAGAGAACAAGAGGAGGCAAGGGTCGGGAAATTTTGTCAGATCCTTCAAAATCCCTGAGCCGTCCGCCATTGGAAACGAGAATTGCGATCCCCTTGGCAGCATCCATGGCACTCCCGCCACCCAATCCGACGATCACATCGGCTCCCTGGCGGATATACTCAAGGGCTCCAGCTTCAACCTCTACATCCTTCGGATTCGAGGTGATATTATCATAAAAAATCGCCTCTAGCCCTGCGCCCATGATGTTTTTGAGGGCCTTGTCAACCCACCCGGCTGTGAACAAGCCCTGATCACTCACCAAAAAAACCTTATGCCCACCCAATCGTCGGGCACACGAGCCAAGCTGGCTCAAAAGTCCCCTACCGAAGATGATCTCAGGCACCTCAAATTTATAATGATGAAGAATACTCTTCTCAGTTTCCACAAGAATCCTTTTCACATTCACTTATGATTACCAGTCCAAATGCAGACGCTTAATTTCCCTGTAATCACTACCATTGCATAAGCAATAGCCGTGCCCACTTACAAACGCAGTTTTATTGAATTTCTTGATTTTCGCCCAGAAAATACTCATTCGGCTACATACTCATATTTTACATATTTTCCAAGGTGTGGTGGGAAATATTTCCACAGTGTGGCCATTGTCTACAGACAGAAAGGCCCTACCGAATACGCGGCAAACCGATTTCCTGGAAGATAAATCCCATATAAACAGGATATTGGATACTGTGGGATACATGGATACCCCCACGGTTTTATCTAAAATAATATTGTTTTATTTATGGCACTCCAGTTGCACAACAAGTTTCCAAAGCGATCGGCGTACCGGCGGCGATGGTAACAGAAACAAGAGTATTATGGTGTTTTACGCCTTGATTTCTTCAGGCATAAAACCGGGAGATATGTGAGTTGGAATCATCTATCAATAAGTAGGGTATCAGCAACCATTCTTCCTATTATTTTCAGTGTACTTGTCAAACAGTATACATAACCCCCTGAACGTTTTATCTGAGATGAAATGAAGCAGGTCTGGCTCACAGAAAATGCAGACGACCACACCACTTTGTTGGAAAGCACATCATGAGGAGGAGGTAACTAATGAAGAAATATGTATCGATTATAGCAGCTCTGCTCTTGGGGGTGGTTGCAATACCATCTGCCAACGCTGCATTCGTGATCGGCGGCGAGAACGGCTGGCAGTTCACCACTGACGGCTTCCTTAACGTGTTTGGCGTTTACGAATCAGTAGAAAAGAAGCCTGATGGTGTAGCAGGCGGCAAACTTGGCCTGGGTAGCGCTGAAGGTGAGCAGCAGTTCAGGGTGCGTACCGGACTGTTGCCGGTCGGCATCGGATTCAATATCAAGGCACCCACCACGAAGGGTGTTGACTATGCAGTCAGACTCGGTATCTACCCCCAGGTACAGAACAACGGCGGTAGCCGCACCGACCTTGCACCCAACATCGATTTCCGTGAAATCAACCTGACAGCAGACGGCAGTTTCGGCCAGGTCCTTGCCGGACGCGCCATAAATCTCTATCAGGCGAAAAACATACTGACTGACATGACTCTCTTCAGTGCAGGGGTTGTTGGTCCGGTTGATAGCGGTCCTACCATGGGCCATATTGGGTACGGGTACCTCTACCCGAACTTCGGTGCCCAGTTCCGCTACACCACACCCAGTCTTGGAGGCGTTAAGGTTGCATTGAGCATCAATGACACCAACGACATTGGTGCTGCAACAATTCGTAACGTTCCGCGATTTGAAACCGAGATATCCTACGCAACCGCCTTTTCCGGTGGAAAATTTCAGACCTGGTTGTCCGGACTCTATCAAACTGCAACGTTTGCTACAGGGAGCGTTCGTCCTGGCGGTCATGCCACATCCGCCGGCGGTGCTGCCGGTGCTCAGGTAGGACTTGGCGGACTTGACCTGCTCGTCTCCGGTTATGGCGGCCAGGCGCTCGGTATGCTCGGCATGCAGGGAGCTGATGCAACCGATGCTGTCGGCAAGGAGCGTAAAAACTGGGGCTTCCTGGCTCAGGCCACCTACATGTTGACCCCGGAACTGAAACTGGGGGTCAATTACGGCCAATCCAACGCCCTGGAAAGCGACGCAGACAAAGCAGGCAGAACTGCAGCTACACCTGTGGCCCAGGTCAAGACACAGCATTCGGCAACCGGTTGCCTAACCTATAATATCAACAAGTTTACCCAGATTATCGGTGAATACACATGGGCCCAGGACAAGTGGCATAACGGCGCCAAGCAGGACGCCAACGTAGTAGCACTCGGCACGTTCTTCTACTGGTAACCAGTAAACTATTAAAAGGAGTTCGTCATGCCCAAATATGTCATAGAACGTGAAATCCCGGGAGCCGGCAACATCCCAGCAAAGGACCTGCAGGCCATATCGCAGAAATCATGCAGTGTGCTCAACGGGCTTGGGCCCCAGATCCAGTGGGTTCAGAGCTATGTCACCGACGACAAGATCTACTGCATTTACATTGCCCCCAACAAGGAAATGGTTCTGGAACATGCCAAGCAGGGTGGATTCCCGGCCAATAGCGTGGCCGAAGTGAAATGCATGATCGATCCGACCACTGCGGAATAAGCCAGGGTCTCAACCCTCTCCCATAACCCGACAACGAAGCCGGACCGGGAGAGGACATAAAGATATTAAGGAGAAAGTTATGACGTTAGCACTACTTGTTTTGATCAGCATAATGTGGATACCTGTCGGCATGTTTTTCCTGGGATACGGAGAAGCTAAATCAACCGGCTTTGTCAGCGCAGTTGTAGGAATACTTGTTGTTATAGGTGCGACTCTTCAGGCAGCAGTCTTTACCGACCCTTTCACCGCCGGGCTTCTGTTCGTGTTTGGTGTCCTTTATCTTCAAACCGGCCATGCCCTTTTGACGGGCGTGGAAGATCTTCGCACCGTCGGCAACGGCGCTTTTCTTGTTGGCATCGTCTGCGCGATTTATGCGTTTTTCTTTGCAACAGGTGGTGGCCTGAAGCCGGATGGTAAGACAATCATCGGCGTTGCACCCTATCTTGCTTTCATGAACCTTACGTTTGTCGTTATCTGCTTTACCGTAACCGGCGTGACATACGGCAAGATCAGCGGCAAGGTTGCGGCAGTGATGTTCATCGTCCTGACCTTCACCTGCCTTCTTACTCCGGCGTTTTCTCTTATGGGATATGGAAAACTGCCGTTTTAGAAATTGTAGTCACATCAATTTCACAATATTCATCGGAGGTAAGCTATGATAAAATATGCAACTATGATACTCGTGGCATTGACACTGGCAGCAACGGTTCCAGCTTTTGCAGAGCAGACCAATCAGGAGAAGGTCATCTGCCAGCTGGCTTCCAAGAATTGCCTGGGTCAAGCAGACGTTATTCAGCAACGGATGAAAAAGATGAATGCAGACATACAAAAAGGGACCAAGAGCTATCCTCCTGAAGAGCTTAAAAAGCTTGAGCAGAAACTGCAAGAGGCGCGGGACCTACTCGATAAACTTGAAGGGAAAAAGCCAGGTAAGTAAGCATTCTGATTGGTTAGCATTACCTTGGCGATTGACTAAATTGGGGTCAGGTCTCAGCAGTTGACAGAAGTCATGAAGTTGAGTCTGACCCCTTTTAACACGACGGAGGAGTGCCATGAAGAACGCTAAAGGCTGCTGCATCACTACATTCATCAGATCCATGTTGCTCTTGCCTGTTGCCATTCTGGCGATTAGTGGCTGTGCCCATCAATCACACTCCTTCAAAAAACCACAGCAATCCATCTGGCAGCATCGTGATCAATTCGTAGCTGTAGTAGAAAAGGATGGGCCGCCGAGTACCCCCCCCAACAATCATCCAGCAGAACTCAGCACTGATCAGATCCAGGGAGCACTCGGCACTTTGACCCTTAACGATAAAGGTGCAGAGAATTCTATCCCCCTTTTTTCAAATGACGAACTGAAGGTCCTTGGTGAACAGATTCGAACCGGACTCGCACAAGCATCTCCAGAAGAAGATATAACCTTTGCCATTATCGGTAATCATCTATCGTTCTATGGTCTTGCAAAGAGACGAATGGTTACGACTGGACGGGTATTCTATTACAATAGGAAATTGAACCTCATACTCGGCATGATTCACGAAGATGTTAGTGATTACGATGACCGCCGTTTGAAACCATTCTATCCAGGTTCGCGCACAGTAAGTACAAAACCGGTGCTGAAGGTCACTGCTTCGACCGGCGAGAATATCCTCTTCGCCTCAGATCGTCCAGACTGGCTGATACTGTCCCCGAACAGTGCCACTCCCCCAGTAACTCAGACTCCCGTTCCTGAAAAAGTATCTTCTCCCGCATCGCGCTCCATTGAGGAACGCCTGCTGTTGCTTGATGAGTTAAAACGGAAGAACCTTATCTCCGAAGACGAATATCAAACCAAGCGTCGGAAGATTCTCGACCTCCTCTAACCTTATCTCTGAATAGGAAAGGAATTTCATATGACAACTCCACTGACCGTGATTGCCCGAATAAAGGCTAAACCAGGACTGGAAGAAACCGTACATGCCGAAATACATGCCCTTATCAAGCCAACGCGTAGTGAGGATGGATGCATCAACTATGATCTGCACATCTCAAAAGACGACTCCTCTCTCTTTCTCTTGCATGAGAACTGGCGCAGCCGCCAGGATCTCGATGACCATCTCGCAATGCCCTACCTACAAGCATTTCTCGGAAAAGCTCCCGACTTACTAGCTGAACCGGTGGAAATTACTTTCTGGGAGCGACTTGTTTAATGACACTCTCACTATTTTGGGTTTGATGCGACAACACTATCAACGCTTCTGACGTCCCATAAAAAATCAGCTTGCATTTCGAGAGGGAAAAGATTAAATTAAATTTATACTAAACAAACGTTTGAACGATACAGCTTCCATAAAGACCAATGATTCACATACAGAGTTTTTTGCCGCAGCCACCCCGCTTTTTACGCAACAAGCTCTGAATGGAGTGAGTGTGCGACAACTTGCCAAAGCAGCAGGCGTCAACATTTCATATATTTCCTATTACGTTAACGGCAAAGAAGGTCTTTACTCGGCAGTCCGCGAAGAACAGTTCAGCAATCTAAAGAGGATGGCTGATCTGGAGATGTTGGAGATACCTCCTTCAGAGAACTCTAAATCCTACTTTTGCTATGCGGAATATAACTCTCATGAGGGAAGTTCCGAGGAAATTACAGCGAGCGCTTTTGTCCGACTCCATGGAAGCCCACGCTTTCTGAAAAAGGACTGCAACTCGTTTCCAGAGCATACTGCTCTGGAGAAAAAGGCGGCATAACTTGTCAAGGTTGCCTAGATCACCACTAAACCGAGGGGAGCAGATGGCTGAAATCGACTGCAGGACAAACCTGATTGTATCAGCTACCCCGCTGTTTGCAGGAAAAGGGTTTAACGGTGTAAGCGTAAGGGAACTTGCAAGCGCTGCCGGGGTAAACCTCTCCATGATTTCGTACTATTTCGGCAGCAAAGAGGGACTATACGCAGCAGTACTAAACGACCAGTTCACAGCCCTTAAGCGGGTTTCTGAGATAAAATCCATGGATGCCGATCCACTGAAGAAATTTGAGCTGTATGTCCGAGCTACAGTGGCACGGTACCGTAAGAACCCCTACCTGCTCAAATTCTACACCAGTGAGCTCACAAACCCTACCCCCTGCTTCGAGACTATTGTGAAACCTGCGATCAAGGGGGTTATCATGATACTACAGGAGACAATAGCAGAAGGACTCAGCCATGATCAGTTCCGTGTAGGACTTGACCCTACCGATACAGTCCTGGCGCTGGCAGGCATGATCAACTTCTATTTCCTTCTGGAACCTGCCACCTCAGAGCTTGTCGATCACTCACCCAAACGGGATGAACTCTTGATACAAAATATTATGGACATCTTCACGAAGGGGGTTCTGAAATAATTACCACAGGTTTTCTTGCGGAATGCATTAAACGAACGTTTGACCAATACACCAGCCAGATACCTTGGTTTAGTTACAAATGCTGATATTTCGCGGGCGATGAAAAAGGGCAACCAATTCCAACAAGGTATGTAAAGGAGAGATTTATGGAAAACATCAAAGTTTACGAATGCGGGATCTGCTTTTATCAGTGTAAAGCGAGAGATTTTACTCCGATTACCGTCAGCGCTAATTTTGCCGCGCTGGAATGCCCAAAATGCTTGAATAATGACAAGGATACCTTTTCAGAAATTAAGGTCGCCGTCGAAAAAGCCGCATAAATTAGCCAAAAACTTCGTCCGTTCTGTCGTGCTTAACTATCAAAGCCGCCCCCAATAAAGGTGCGGCTTTATATTTCGAAATCCCTCAAAACTTTCCCGGCGTGGCACTGCTAATAATCTTCTTGTGCACCTCTCTCCACTAACAAACAGAACAATGCACTTCCACTGAGGAGTTTATCCCCAGAGAGTATTATTGCCACACAGTAGTATTTTGTACATTGCCAATTACATAAACTTTACGAGACAGGCCACCGGCCTCAATCGTAGCCTTCATCAAATCTGTGTAATATTACAGCCAGTTACCTAATAAATTAAGTTCACATTTAAATGTTTACACATTTCAATCTGGTGAGTTTATTGGCCTGGCAATTGCTGTAATATTATGAATAACGTGTCAGAGTCGCGACAGAAAAGCATCCAGCAGATGAGTAGGTGTGTTCCAGAATGTGGACTACTCTATGGTGCTTAATCTAAGTTTAATCGCAAATATGGAGGGTTGAAATATGGGCCGCAAAAAGATGCCAAAAAAGAAAAGCTATGTCATTTCCATGCGAATTTCTGACGCAGAGCGTGAAATGCTTGTGGAGGTGATGAAGTATCAGCAAATCGGACGGGTGTCAGACCTGATGCGACAGGCGATAGAACTGGTCAAGCGCACCCCCTGCTCTGACCTGATTGGAGTAGTTACGCCTCAACAGCTCTCAATGTCGTCCAATCAGTTCGGTTAGCCATGGATCGAACCGGGACCGAACATTGTTCATGGCACGATTTTCCGAAAAAGCTCTTCGTTGAGGTTACCACTCGCTGCAATCTCAACTGCCTTATGTGCATGAAGCAGAACCAGGAGGGATCAATCCGCGACGGAGACCTGTCATCCTCCCTCTTCATGCGTCTGGAGCCACTTTTCCCCACCCTGGAAGCACTCATCCTGAACGGAATCGGCGAACCTCTCCTCCACCAGGACCTTGAGGCATTCATCCGCCGGGCAAAGTCGCTGATGCCCCCAAACGGGTGGATCGGCTTTCAGTCCAACGGCCTGCTCATGAGCAACCAGAGGGCCACCTCACTGATCGAAGCCGGAGTTGACCGGATCTCTCTTTCCATCGATGCTCTGACTCCGGAGAAGTTCCGCCAGTTGCGGGAGGGGGGTGAAATTGAGGGGGTTGAGCAGGCCATCACCTCCCTCACTGCTGCCAAGAAGCGATATAATCGTCCTGAAGTCCAGATCGGCATCGAATATGTCGTCATGAGAGGCAACCTGCACGAACTCCCGGCAACCCTTCGCTGGGCTGCGGGCAACGGGGCAACATTTGCCATTATCACCCATCTTCTCCCCTATGATAAACGACATGCCACTGAGGCCTCCTTTGGAAACTGCACGGACAAAGCGCTGGAGCTGTTTCGTGAGTGGAAGGAGAAAGCAGCGCAATCGAGCATCGACATCAGCCGCTATTTCGATCTCCGCTGGAAGCGTTACGCGAGATCGCCGGAGGAGCAGACAGTCGTGGATCTGGTCGAGGCAATGAAGGGTGAGGCGGAGCGGCAGGGGATCTTTCTTGACATGAAGAAACTCCTCCAGTTTGATTTCGATAGAATCGAGGAGACCGCCATTGTTTTCGAAGAGGTAAGGAAGGTAGCCCGGGAAACCGGCCTTGACGTTAGGCTACCGGGGATCGCCCTGAGCGAGAAGCGTAGATGCAGCTTCGTTGAAGAGGGAAGCGCCTTTGTCTCATGGAACGGGGATATCTCTCCCTGCTACTTCCTCTGGCACCGCTACCAGTGCTATGCCAGCGGGTGGCACCAGACGGTTAAGCCGAAGGTGTTCGGCAACCTTACTGAACAGGGGCCCCTGGAGATCTGGAACAGTCCTGCATTTTGCACCTTCCGTCGCGAGGTGCTGACGTACGACTATCCATCCTGTGCCTGTTGTGGACTTGCTCCCTGTGATTACGTGCAGGCCGAGGAGTTCGAGCAGGACTGCCATATTGGCAATGTACCGTGCGGAACCTGCCTATGGTGTATGGGCGTATTTGAATGTCTTCACTGAAGCAGGCTCGTTCAACGAAAGTGACTTCTCACCTGCTCACGAGTGCAGTTTTTTCCCAACGGAAAATGCCTGACCAAGAAGCGGTCCGACACTGTGGTACCCCTTGTGCGAGGTGTCATAGATGAGCGGTTTGATTTTCATGATGTCGAGCAGGCCATCGTCACCGAACAGGTCGGTATCAGCCTTCACATCGACAATCTCACCGATAAACTGCGTATGCAGGCCTATCTCGACAATATGCAGCAGTCGACACTCAAGGATTACCGGAAACTCCGCAGCATAGGGGGCATCAACCAGTTCGCTCCTCACGGCGGTCAAACCGGTAATGGTAAACTTGTCGACATCCCGTCCAGAGGCAATACCAACGTAATCGGCCTCCACCATTCTGGATTCGCACGCTATTCCTACAGTAAAAGCCTTTCGTTCGACAATGGCAGCATGAGAATAGGTCGCCTTGCGCAGTGACACTGAAACACACGGCGGCTGGGAACAGCAGATACCCCCCCAGGCAGCGTTCATCAGGTTAGGTCTGCCGTCCGGGTCGTAGCTCCCTACCATCAAGACAGGTGTAGGGAAAAGCAGCGTCTTTGCGCCGAGCGATTTTTTCATGGCATCTCCTGTTGCTTCGGGTTGTTCGGCGGCAAGTGCCCGGTTCTTTGCCTCAAGTCGCTTAATTTCCGCTTCCATCTGATCGTTGTACTGTACCTCGAACATCGCTCTTTACCTCACCATTTCCCATTGATATCAGAAAATCCGAATGAACATGTTCCGCAGCGGTTCTGGGTTGGACCTCAGTCCCGTCTTTGTAGTGGTCAGCTTGAATTCCTCGGCTTCTACCACCGGCATTCTCCACATATGGCTCCAGGAGTCAATAAGAGAATGGATTACCTTGCAGTCGTTTGCCGGTTTCCTCGGTATCTACTTCTGAGCAGGTTGACTCCACTTAAACGCTTTGATCGTGTGGAAATGATTCCTTTCAGAGAGGTTCAAATGGTGCAGTCAACGACGACATGTGATATACAATTTCGCTTGAGGTGAATGGACAGTATTCCCGACTTGCTCCACCACCGGCAGAGCCGCGATTCTAAACGTTCTGAGTTGACGGGCCTCCTCGTATGCCCCCCTGTCATGACGAAGAAAGAGGTTGTAGTCATGTTTTCATCCACTCCAATGCTGCATGCAGCATCGATCCATATACTTCTCATCGATGATTCGTCTTCCGATATTGAACAGATCCGTAACGCACTTGAGGGTCTGGGGAAACAGATCACTCTTACCGTGGCTCGCACTCTTGCCGAAGGACGGGCCAGGTTAAGTGACTTTCAGCCTGATCTCGCCATCGTCGATAGCTCCCTCCCCGATGGCAACGGGATTGGGTTTTTTCCGTCGACAAGGGAAGAATCCACCTTCCCCATCGTCATACTCACCAGCCAAAGCGACGAGAAGGAGGCTGTGGAAGCGATGAGGGCCGGTGCCCTCGATTATCTGGTCAAGTCCGATTCATTGTTCGCCGATATGCCGCACATCCTGGAGAGGGCACTGCGGGAGTGGCGACATATTGCCGAACGCAGACGGGCAGAGGCAACACTCCGGGAGAGCGAACGCAAATACCGCTTGCTCTTCGAGAATATGACTGCGGGATTTGCACTCCACGAAATGCTCTATGACGAAAAGGGAAAACCAAAAGACTACCTTTATCTTGAGGTCAATCCAGCCTTTGAAAAACTGACCGGCATTCCCGCATCGTCTATTATAGGCAAAACGGTTAAAGAAGTGATGCCTAATACTGAACAATACTGGATAGATGTCTTCGGCAACGTTGCTCTGACCGGTGAACCGATCTCATATATCAACTTTTCACGTGAACTCGACAGGTACTACGATACCTGGGTATTCAGTCCGGGCAAGAACCAGTTCGCCGTAGCATTCACCGACATCACCGAACGCAAGCAGGCCGAGGAGGCGCTGCGGGAGAGCGAAGACCGCTGGCGTTCGGTATTCACCAACGCGGGTGCGGGGATGATCATCATTTCGCATGACGGGCAAATCCTGAAGGTCAATCCCGGCTTCTGCCGCTTCCTCGGCTATTCCGAAGAAGAGCTGCTCAACCTGACCCTCGAAGAGATCACCCACCCAGAAGACCGGGACAGAACCTCTCTCCATTACGGTGAGATATATTCCGGTCAGCGCGAGGTGCTCCACTACGAGAAAAGGTATCTGCGCAAGGATGGCCGGGTCGTATGGGGTCACGCCTCGGTGGCCTGCGTTCTGAATACCGATAATCAGGCAATCTATTGTATCGGCTTGGTTCAGGACATCACCGATCGGGTCATTATGGAAGAGGCACTCAGAAAGGCGAACCGGGAGCTGGATGCCTTTGTACACACGGTTTCCCATGACCTCCGCACCCCCCTCACCCCTATCATCGGTTATGCAGAACTCCTACAGGTAATGTACCGGGAAAACCTTGATGACCAGGCTCTGGATTTCCTGGCTGAGATCGGCAGGCAGGGGGAGAGGATGCTCAGCCTCCTGGAAGACCTCCTCTCACTCGCACGGGTTGGCTTCCTGGACCCCCCTGCAGAACCTGTGGAGGTGAATGAGGTGCTGCAGGAGACCCTTATTGGGTTGGGAAGCCTGCTTGCTGAGACTGGCATGACCCTGGAGGCCGGCCTGCTGCCGCACCTCCGGGTGCCGAAAACCGTCCTGCTCCAGGTTTTCGACAACCTGATCAGCAATGCCATCCGCTATGCAGGGCCAGGAGGGTCCATAGAAGTTCAGGGAGAACGCCGAGGGGTGAGGGTACGGTTCTCTGTCCGCGACCATGGTCCTGGAATCCCCGAAGAAGAACGCGGTCGGGTTTTCGATCTCTTCTACCGAGGTTCGACGTCGGAGGAGCTGGAGGGTACCGGGGTGGGACTGGCATCTGTACAAAAGATCGCCCGCCTCTACGGTGGCCAGGCCTGGGTGGAAGAGACCCCTGGCGGTGGCTGTACCTTCTGGGTGGAGATGATCGATGGAATACGGCAAGAGGCCGATTAAGGGGGCCTTTCAGGAGGAGAGGATATCGTCACATCCCGGCTCAGCCATCAGCAGTCTGTTCTTCGGCGTGATATCCTCCGGAATCTGCTGAGTGAAGATCCGGTAACCCTGTGAGCGGAGTCGGGTTACTCGGGCCACGTCCATTGCAAGCGGTCCATCCAGCCACCCCAGCAGTCCACCGAAGTCGGCATCCTTGAGGTCATGACAACAGGGCAACACCGCAACTCTGGCCCCGGCCTCTACCGCCCGTTCGAGAATCTGGTCCGTCAGTCCACCGCAGGCATGGGCTGAGACTATCAGATCATCGTGATGCAGCTGTACGTCCCTCAGGTCCGTCTCTACAAACCGAATTCGACCCTGCAGGCGCGGCCAGCTCTCGCTCAGCGATGCAGCAAGGGTTGCGGCACTCTTCGGGATGCTCAGATCAACGGCAAGGGCATCAGGTGAGCTGTCGTCAAGAAGCAGAAGGATCTGCGCCAGCAGTCCGTGGCCGCAGGCCATATCAACTATCCGCCCCCCTCTGAAGCGGCGTCTCACCCTACGCGCGACTTCCCATGCTTCGTAAAACTCCTTGCGAGGCAGACAACCGGCATGGCAGATCGCCCGGGCGATCGTATCAAACAAGGTCTCTCCAGAAAATAGCGGAAGGAGTTTGTCGGTAAGTCGATTGCGTGATGAGCGGTCCATGGCGTCAACGTATCCTTATGATCTGAGACTCTCTGATGATGGAGCAACTGCTCCGGAGGGGATTCCCGATGCGATCAGATCCTGAGAATAGCGCAGCACACCTGGCAGGAACCCGCTAAAATCGGCCCGTAATCCATCGTAGTTCAACTCCAGCTCCTTTTCTGCGCCTGCCATCGGGTTATCCCTGGGGACTCTTCGGGAGATGCGCTCTAGGGCGTATCCTATTCCGGCTATTGTTCCGTAGGAAGGGAGCAGGGTATCGAAGATTATCGGCACAAACTCTTGCAGCCGTTTTGGCAACTCGGCCTGCTGACTCTCGATGATCGATCTGGTCCGTGCAAGATACCGGTCGAACGGCTCATCTGACCAGTTGTTCCAATCCCTAACAAGGAAATGATCATAGAACAGGTCGACCAGCACCCCCCGATACAGGCCGTAGTAAGGATCAAGACGTCGCCTGCTCTGCCGGAACAGATCGTCCCTGCCGGCATACGAGTCTATCCTGCGGTGCAGGGTGATCCCCTGCGTTATGCGCTCGGGAAACCGGTCAGACAGGGGGCCTTTGACAAAGTCACCCATGAAGTTGCCGACCAGGATCAGGTCGTCATCGCCGGAGAGCAGCATGTGGAAGAGAAAGTTCATGGAGTGTAAGGGTGAGACCTTTGAAGGTAATGGCCTGAAATAGCTACCACACGTTGGATTATTGAACAGATGGAGTCGTTGATGAATGTTCCCCGAGAGTAAACCAGAACGTTGCCCCTTGACCCTCTTTACCTTCGGCCCAGATTTTTCCAGTATGACGTTCAACGATACGCAGTACTGTTGCCAATCCGATCCCTGTCCCTGGAAAATCTTCTTGATGGTGCAGACGTTGAAAAGGTTTAAACAGTTTGTCCAGATATTCCATGTTAAATCCTGTTCCATTGTCCCGGACAAAATAGCTTCGGCAGGTACCGTCATCCGTCATTCCGATTTCTACATGAGGCGCATCCTCGCGGGATGAATATTTTAATGCATTGCCAATAAGATTGACCATGCAGACCTTTATCAGATTGGGATCTCCAACACAAGTGATCCCGTCCTGTATGGCAACAGATGCTCTTGCCCCCTCCCCCTGGGATATGATTTCGGCAGTAACCTCACGAGCCAGTGCAGAGAAGTCGAACTCGCTCACCTTCATCTCAATTTTCGATAGTCGAGAGAGGAGCAGAATTGCATCTATCACCTTTTGTAACTGCTTGCTGGCAACACCTATCCTTTCGGCAAAAAAGCGGAAATCCAGCTCGTCAGGATTCTCCTCAAGCATAATATCACTGAAGCCCTTGAGACGGGCAACCGGTGCACGCAACTCGTGGGAAATTGCATAACAGAAGACTGCCAGTTCATTGCTGGTACGATTAAGTTCGGAAGTACGAAACTCCACGAGTTCCTCCAGTTGACTATTGACAACGGCAATTTCATGGGTTCTGTCTGCAACCTGCGTCTCAAGAATTTCGTATGAATCCTTCAGTCTGTTTACCATTGAGTTGAAAGTCTCTGCAAGCCTTCCGACCTCATCTCGTCCAGTTACCCTGACCTCCCCCTGTGGCATTCCGGTTGTCCTTATTGCTTCTGCGGCATTGTCCAGCTCAGTCAGCCCTGCTGTCAGTTTTCCTGAGACTTTATGTGCGATCAGGGCAGAGAGGTAGAGTGCAAAAAGAGTTATACAGGCGAAGATTACGGTGAACCACTTCAATACCTGACTTTCCATGGTCCAGATAATCAGTGACAGATTCAGCGCCGAAAGAGGCGATGGACTGGATAGCTGCGCGGAATGCCTTGTTCCTTCCGCATACCCCTTGAGCCAGATCACCTTGTTGTCGGACTTTAGCTGAATCCCTTTCTCTGCTCCAGTTAGGGATATGTCGAGCTGAGCCATCAAATCGTTCATGGGGATTTCAAGGGCGAGAAATCCTTCGGCAGTCCCTGTTGCCGGGTATATGACAGGATAACAGATGAGGAGGGAAGTGCGGTTATTATACATCAGGCGTGCCACAGGCTTTCCGGATTCAATCACATGCCTCACCAGACCGGATTCCTGGCGGTACGATCCAAGGAAAGAGGAGTTGGATGCAATTATATCCCCTTTGAAATCACACAGACTCAATCGATGGGAAAGATCAAGCGGAAGACGGCTCGATTGTAAAAAGGGTATCAGGTAAGAGTCTCGGCCATAAGAATCCACAATGGCATTAACTACGATGGAACTTCTTGACAGGTTTTCTATGGTGAAGTTGAGCATGACAACTGCTGCCTGCATCTTCTGCTTTGTCAGTTCAATATGTTTCTCTGTTTCTGCTGCCTCCTTCTCTTTCAGGAAGTGAATTATGGTCGTATAGGCTCCAACGCCATAAAGAGTGGCAAGTACGAGTGATAATCCGATGAATGAAAGAGCGATTCGCCAGGACAGGCTTTCTTCCCATTGGGAGATTATTTTCCTCAATCTACTCTTCATATAAGGTAATTATCCGGATCCGCACAGGTTACAATCGGTTTATTTGATCCTTACCAGTGTCCCGTCAGCAGCATATCGTGCCATGAAGACATCTTCAGGCGAAAGCGCCTCGTGACGTGTCGGCGTAAACGGCTGTCTGTAGGTTTTTATCAGTCCGTTATATGGCCCGAGTTGTTCAAGTGCAGTACGAACTCCCTTTCTGTCGGAACTGCCGGCCTTGTTTATGGCCATTGCGAGGATATGCGTCAGATCATAGGCATGGGCATACCCGACAGGGGATATGAGTTCCGCTATCGATTTCTTGCCGAACAGACGTTTTGCTGCATCAAGGAAATACGCTGTTTTCTTACCCTTGGCTCCAACGAAGCTGTACGTCTGAACAATGGCCAGATCTACCTGTCGCAGAGCCGTCCCTGTCAGTGCATTAAAATCGGAGCCGGTAATGCTCCAGTGGCTGATCAGAGGGAGCCGCTCTTTTTCCGGCAATGATGCAATCTCTTTTATCAGGGTCGCTCCCTCTGTCTCGGGGGTTACCATAATTACAGCTTCGGCGCCGGATTTTCTCAGCGCAGAATACTTGTCACGCAGGTTCTTTTCCCCGTAGTTGAACCATTGCGTATCGACAATCTTCATGCCGCGCTGAGGGGAAATTTTTGCCAGCAATTCGTAGTTTCCCCGTCCCCACGATACATTCGGGACCAAGAGTCCGACCTTAGAAAACCCCCTGTTTTGGGCGTACGAGAGAATGGCCGGTACTGCCCAGCTGTCCTTGAGAGAAAGCCTGAATGCATAGTTTGGTGATCTTCCATTCTCTATTATTTTGTCGCTCGATGCCCAAGGATCCATAAGTGGAATCCCGTATTTGTGGACAATATCAATTGTCTCTATAACCACTGTAGAGAATCTCCCGCAGAATATCGCAACAACATCCGGGTTTTCCGCCAGTTTTTTTGTGTTTTCGATCCCTCGTGCAGGGATGGACCGGTTGTCTGTCTCAACCAGAGACAGGTTTCTTCCTCCCAGTACTCCGCCGGAGGCGTTTATCTCGTCAATGGCAATCAGAATCCCCTGCTTTATTGCATCCTCTGCAGTACCCGTACTCCTTCCAAACTCGGCGTCAAGGCCGATCATAACAGGTGGCTTGTCCTGAGCCCCCCAGGCCCCAGTAATGCTGAAGAGACAGATCAGCAGGGCCAGTATATGCTTGTTCATAGACACCTCCCAACACAAACTAAGTACTTTTTAATTTTATCGGGAAATTGAGGGTATGCAAGTCTTTTGAATAGCTTCACTAGCAGTACCCGCCATTAATTACCAGTCGACAGGTTCCAATAGAAGACAAGGAATGATATCCTTCAGTAACGAAACATGTCTTCAACTGCCAGCAATCGGGATATGAATGAAGGAAATAATCCAAGCATCTGCGGCGCAGCATCCCGGCTGGCATCTGTGCGGCATCGGCCTGTTCATTGCCCTGATTGCCCTAGATCGCCGAGCAAATGCTTCCGGGGTTTTCCTGTTGGCACTCTGGAACCTTACAGGGGTCTTGCTGCACGAATTCGCACATCTGCTTGCCGGGCTGATCTTTCGGGCCCAGCCGACCGGGATATCCCTGATCCCGCGAAAAGCAGGCAACGCATGGAAGCTGGGCAGCGTCAGCTTCAACCGGATCACTCCCTTCAATGCAATGCCGGTTGCCCTTGCGCCATTGAGTCTGGTGGCAATTGCGTACTGGGTTGCGATTAACTGGTTCAGCTGGCATGCCGCATCACTATCGACGACGCTTCTCCTCTACGCATTGCTGTTCATTCTACTCTACAACGCACTCCCCTCTCGCCAAGACCTGCGCGTTGCCTTCAACTGGAAGAGCCTGCTCCTGTACCTCCCTCTTGGCGCAATCTTGGCCGGTTATTTCAGCTGGAAGCTTTCCTGAAAAGTTCTCAACCTTGATCGTGACAAAGGAACCATAACGCAGGAAGGGGCGCAGAGACAAACGACTGATTCATGCGGAGTAGGTAATTCGCCGACATCCCGGTCCGCTCAGGCTGCTGCGACCTCCGCTGCCTACCTCTACCTGGATCCGCGTGCCGATCCGCTCTTTGAGTGCTGGAACATGAGAGATGATGCCGATCAACTTGCCGTCATGCTGCAGTCCTGAAAGGGTTTCAAGTGCGGTTTCCAGAGCATCCTCATCAAGGGTACCGAAACCTTCGTCGAGAAACAGCGAATCTACGGCTACTTCGCGGCTCGCCATGCTGGACAGGCCCAGGGAGAGGGCAAGGCTGGCGATGAAGCTCTCCCCGCCGGAGAGGTTCTTGGTGGAACGGATCTCCCCAGCCTGGTAGTTGTCGATGACGTTCAGCTCAAGCGGTTCAAAGTTGTCGCGAACCAGTATGTAACGGTCGCTCATATTCTGCAGCCGACGATTGGCATGGGCTATCATCAGCTCGAAGGTAAGCCCCTGGGCAAAATTGCGGAACTTTTTCCCATCACCGGAACCGATCAAACTGTGGAGTCGCTCCCACCTGTCGCACTCCTGCCTCTGAATCTCAAGAGCCTGAAGCCGCTCCTTCTGGCACTCAAGCTGTTCGGCGTGCTGCTGCAGCGTATGATCAATCGCACCTAATCTCTTTTGCAGTTCCGTCAGCTGAGTGGTGAACAAAGCATTCTCCTCACGAATCAGATCAAGCGGTTTATCGGTCAGATTACTGCTCGTCTCAACCCTCAAGGCCTCCCTGCGATCCTGGTAACGGACCTGAAGCGCTATCTCATCCTTCTTAAGCGAATCGCCCCATTGAGTCAGTTCTTCGAAGAGCTCCTGCGGAAGACAAGCCTGCAAAAAGGCTGATTCGTCTGAAAAACCGCACTCGTTGAAACGTAAGCCCAGAGCCGCTTCCCGTTTCGAGAGCTCCTCTCCTCTCCGTGAAACGGAAAGCGTCAAACGCTCTACCTGTCGGTTCAACCCGGCTAGCTCTGCGTGAAGTCGGTTCTGTTCCTGCAGAGACGCTTCGCGCCGCTCACTCGCCTGCCGCAGCGCATCGGCCAGCCGTTTTTCCTCTTTATCCGGGTTGCGCTCTCCATAGAGTTCCCGGCGCTGCTCAACCAGCGATTCGCGCTGTTCGGTTCTCACCCGCAACTGTTGTAGCGAATCCAAGATCGACTTTTCCGATTCTGCCAAAATTGCCCGCTGCTTGTCTCTTTCGGCAGCTGAATCGGCGCGCCTCTTTTCCGCACGCTCCCTCGCCTGCAACCGCTCGACATACTCGGAACGGCGCGCGGTCAAGCTGGCCAACAGCTCATCGGCCTTACCTGAAAGAATCCCCGAACAGCCATACACTGCAACCGCACTCTCGATTCCGGCATGTGACCGGTCAAGTTCAGCGCGAAGAATCACGGATTCCAACTCCAGGCGCTTTTGTTCCGAGAGCGCCGATTCCAGACCCAAACGTGCGGCAAGTCGCACCTTGTCATCCCCTGCAAGCTTGTCCTTGAGACGGTTAAGGGCAGCTTGAGCGCTCCGCTCTTCCTGCTCTTTCTCTTCGGCCGTCTGAATGAGAGTACGACAGTTGAACAACTCCCCCTGGCAGAGATCCGACTCGCGCCGGATGGCCACCGACCACCCCTTTGCGTCGACAGACACCCCCAATTCCATGAAAGCGTTTGCGCAAAATGAGTCGTCGCGCTGAAGACCTTTCTGGAGCTCGTACAGATCCTGCCCTGCCCGATGCAGGTCCTTGACAACACCCGCCTCTTCCAGCTTCAGTTGGGAGAGCTGCTCCCGTACCCTTTTCGCCTCGTTGAAAGCGAGCTCCAATCCCGATTGAGCCTCGTCAGGCTGTGGAATGTTGCCAGTCGCATAGGGGTGTTCGCTGGCGCCGCAGAGAGGGCACGGTGCGCCATCCACAAGCTGTTTTCGATCATCTTCCAGGCTCCGCACCCGGTTCAGGAGTATGACGTTATCCTGCAGCTGTCGGGCAACCTGTTCGCGCAGTTCACTCTCTCCTGCCAAGGTTTCCACCTGCTGTACAAGCGCTTGCCGTTTCTGCTCAAGCCCTTCCAGTCGCAGTTTTAGCTCTGCCACTTCAGGCTTTGCCACTTCGATCCGTGCCAGGGTCTCCTGAATCGCTCCAAGGCGATTCTGTCGGGTCGCAAGTGCTTCTGCTTCTACGCGCCACGCGGAAAGGTCACGTCCCTTTAAGACCGCCTCGCGGGCTGTATGTATCATCTTCAGTCGCTGTTCTGCAACGGTGGCTGCCTGCTCTCCACCCTGCCAGACTGTCTCTGCCTGGTTGAGCGCGTGCGTGGCGCTCTCGATCAGGGGAGCGTGCCTACCCAGCTTTGCTAACGTATCTCTCCATTGCGAATCAAGCACCTTGAGAGAGTTCAGCCGCTGTTCGATCCCGGTCAACGCCTCGGCCAATCCGGCATCGGCCTGATGCGCGTCCAGAAAGTCGGCTATTCCCTGCAGTTCCCCCTCTGCCTCGTTCAAGTGAAGATCGCATGCTGCAATCGCCAGTCGATAGTCGCTGTTCTGGCGCTCCGTTTTTTCCATATCGTCCATCAACCCCTGAAGCTGGCGGTTGGCCTCACCGAGCTTGAGGTCAAGCTCACGCGCTTTCCGGATCATCTCTCCCTCTTCAGCCTGCTCACCCCGGGCGCGTGTCAGCCCGGTCTCATCCAGTTCCAACGTATCAAATGCTGCCTGCCAGTTGAGTTGCAGGAGGGGGAGTCGTTCTGCAGCGGTCGCCAGTTCATCCTGTTCACTCTTCTGTTGCATGCGCATCAAAAGGATATGGGCATGGTCGCCGCCAAGTGTCAGTGCTCGCCCCGCCTGAGCCAGCCGATCCAGATCAGGCGCAGCAGCCGCTTTGCGCATCTCGAAGGCAAGGCGATCCTGATCGAGTTGCAGGAGTTCAGATTCAAGAGCCACAATCCGCTCCCTCCACGCCTGGGCCTCACGGATAATCCGGAGATCGCCGGTCAAGGCGCATTCCAACCTCTGCAGTTCAGACTTCTCCAGAAACAGGGTCTCCGCCTCTGCTGGCAAGAGCAGCTGGATACCATCGAGCTCTGCACGCAGCTCCCCTAACCTCTTACGCTCATCCGAGGTACGCTCATGAACCTTTATGGAAATTCGACTGTAGATCGAGGTACCGGTGATCTGCTCCAGTATCGGGGCCCGCTCATCGGGGCGGGCCTGCAGGAAGGCGGCAAACCCCCCTTGCGCCAGCAGCATCGAACGGGTGAAGCGGTCAAAATCCATGCCGGTGACATCCTCAACCTTGTCGGCCACGGCTCTCAGCTTTGATTCGAGGATCATCCCGGTTTCAGCATCGGCGATTTCATGCCTGGGGGATTGCAACAGACCATCAGCCTGCTTGCGGGAGCGGTGCTGGCTCCAGTGACAGCGAAAGCGCCCCTTGGCAGTTTCGAATTCAACCTCGGCAAAGCATTCGCCGGTCTGCCTCGACATGATCTCGTTTTCGCTCTGGGTGATTCGATTGAGACGCGGGGTCTGGCCGTAAAGGGCCAGACAGATGGCATCGAGAATGGTGGTCTTGCCTGCGCCGGTCGGCCCGGTTATGGCAAAGATACCGTTTGAGAGATAGGCGGGGTGCGTAAAATCGATATCCCAGACACCGGCCAGGGAATTCAGGTTCTTGAACATAAGGCGGAGGACCTTCATGATAACCCCGGGCTCCCCAGGCTGGACTCCTCGTACAGCGCAGCAACGGTCTCGCGAAAGAGTGCGACCAGCTCCGACTGCTGCTCATGCGGCACCTCATGGGCAGTGAGGCACCGCGTGAAGACATCTTCTACGGTGAGATCATCCAGGGTCTCTTCCGTTGCCATCCGGCTCAGGGTACGATCCATCAGGCGCATGTTCTTTGCTCTGAGTATTTCCAGAGCCGTTCCGTCGATAAGTTCGCGTAGTCGTTCCTGCAGGTCACCCATGACCTCGTCCCCTTCGTAGATCACCTCCAGCCAGACCGGAGAGTCGTCCAATTTAAGCTCGGCAATCTCTCCTGCAATCCGTATCCAGTTCCCGCGCACTGTTACCAGAGGCTGAAAGCACGGCACCGCTATTTCATCAACAGTGATACCGTTGGCAGAGACATTCACCGTGAGAATGATCTTTCGTTGCCCCGCCTCTCCGAAGCTCATCGCTATGGGTGCCCCCGAATAGCGGCGAAGATTCGAGCCGCTCACCCGCTGTGAAGAATGCAGATGACCAAGGGCTAAATAATCGAAACAGTCGGGAAAGCAATCGGCACGGACCTGACCAAGGGTCCCCACATACAGCTCCCGCACTCCATCGCCTTCTCCAGTCTGGCCGCCACTGGTAAAGAGGTGCCCCATGGCAACGATGGGGAGTCTCACTCCCAGCTCGGAGCATCTGGCAACAGCAGCTTCCCCCACCAGCCGGTAGTGGTCGCGGATACCCTCAACCAGCTTGTGTCCCTTCTGCTCAAAGGTTTCCCCGACCTCGGCGCGGCGGATGTCGCGATCGCGCAGATAAGGAACGGCGCAGACGATCAGCTCTGGCCTGCCGCCAGCATCGTGCAGCACCACCAGCTCATCATCCACCGCTTCTGCCATGCAGCCTACAACATGGACGTTGAGAAAACGGAGCAGATCGCGGGGAGCATTGAGAAGAGAGGGAGAATCATGGTTACCGGCAGTAACCACCACATGCCTGCACCCCACGCCCGCACAGCGGCAGAGAAAGCGGTAGTAGAGCTCTAGCGCCCGATTGCTGGGAGTGCCGTTGTCGAACAGATCCCCGGCTATCAGCAACGCCTCGACCCTCTCAGCCTCAATACAGCCGATGAGCCAGTCGAGAAAGCGCTCGAACTCCTCGTAGCGTTTACGGCCATAGAGAGCCCGCCCTATGTGCCAGTCTGAGGTATGGAGAATTTTCATCTGAAGCCCGTACGTCGTCAGCCCATATAACATTGCAAAATTACACCATTTCAATACGCCTTCATCCGATCTATGTCAATGACTAAGGCCTGCCAGTGCGGTTGTATGGAGAGAGTTGCACGTTCAGGAGGTGAAACATCAAGCAGAGCAAAACGGATAATCCTGATTACGGAACCAACCAGGACTTAATCGTTTTTCACCGCTTGATTTACCACCCAGTGAGACTATATATACTATGGGATCTTGGAGTTGAAGAGGGGACTAAACGTCCAATTTCTGCTGGAAGGGAGTCAGATCATGAACGAGATAATCTATGACAACATCGGCCCGACCAAGGTTATTCGGCTTTACTCGGCCAAGGAAAATCTGAAGGCTGTAGTGGTGGTCGACAATACGGCCCTCGGCCCGGCCATCGGCGGTGTGCGGGTTTCGCTCACCGTGGACGTACCCGAAGTCTGTCGCCTGGCGCGGACCATGACCCTCAAGAACTCCATTGCCGGCCTTTCCCATGGAGGAGCCAAGGCAGGGATCGTTGTTGATCCGTCCAACCCTGACATGGAGCGCACCTTCCGGGTCTTTGCCCGAATGATACGGGATCTCACCGATTACATCCCCGGTCCGGACCTGGGTTGTGCTGAAACAGCCATGGCCTGGATCCACGACGAAACCGGCCGGGCCGTAGGCCTCCCGGAAGAGATCGGCGGCCTGCCGCTGGACAGGCTGGGAGCGACCGGATTCGGACTGACCGAATGCGCGGAAGTGGCAACGAAGCTCGCCGGCTTCGATCTTGCTGGCGCCCGCCTCGTCATCCAGGGGTTCGGCAGCGTCGGCAAGGCAGCCGCCCGCTTCCTGACCGCCAGGGGCGCAATTCTGGTGGCAGTGGCAGACTCGCGGGGTGCAATGCACAATCCGGAAGGCTTCGACGTAGAAGCGCTGATTGCGGCTACGCAATCGACCGGCAGCATTACCGGCGCCGGCCAAGGAAGCAGTATCCCCCCTGAAGCGCTCTTCAGCATCGACTGCGAGATCCTGATTCCGGCCGCTGTACGGGATGTGATAACCGAGCGGAATGCCGCAGACATCAAGGCCCGCTTGATCCTGGAGGGGGCAAACATCCCGGCCACGGTCCGTGCCGAAGAACTTCTCCATGATCGGGGGGTGCTTGTCATCCCTGACTTCATCGCCAATGCCGGCGGGGTCATCATGGCAGCCATGGAATATGACGGCAGGAGTGCCAGGGAGGCATTCGAGGCTATTGCGGAACGGGTCAGGAAAAACACAAAGCTGATCATGGAGAAAGCGGCCCGGGAGCGGGTCATCCCCCGCGTCGCAGCGGAAGGGATCGCACGGGAGAGGGTGCTGAAGGCGATGGTCTACCGGGACTACTGACCGCGCCCGTCTTCAGGGCATCTTTGCCCCGTCCTCAATCGCAATATCCTCCACGTAGTCCTGCTACGCCTGCGGTTTTGCTCAATCTGACAAGTCAAACCTCCCCCAAATCCGGACGCGGTTCTCGCTGCTACGTGCCCTCCAGGAACAGGAGGGCAGGGTCCTCCAGATAGCGGGCGACCTTGCCGAGAAACTGGGCCGCATCGGCTCCATCCGTGATTCGGTGGTCAAAGGTAAAAGAAAGGGAGATAATGCGCCGGATGCAGATGGCACCTTGATGGACCCAGGGTCTCTCGGCGATCCGGCCGCAACCGAGAATCGCCACGTCAGGCAAGTTGATGATCGGGGTGGCATAGGTGCCGCCGAAATGGCCGTAGTTGGTTATGGTGAATGAGCTCCCCTTCATTTCATCCAAACCGATGGTCCGCTCCCGAGCCTTCTTCCCCAGGAGCTGGATCTCTTCTGCCAGATCGAGGATGCTCTTTCGATCCACATCCCGGATAACCGGCACCATCAGGCCATCCGCAGTCTCCACCGCAATACCGAAGTGAAAGTGACGCTTCAGAACGATCTCTTCTGCCGCATCATCTATGGAAGCATTGAGATACGGATGCTCCCTGAGGGCATGCTGGGCTGCCTTGATAATAAACGGGAGAAAGGTCAGGTGCGAACCGTGATGCGACTCCACCTCCTGTTGCTCGCGGTTCCTGATCTCCCAGAGGTCGGTGATATCGGCCTCGTCCATGGTGGTGACAGATGCTGTCAGCTGCCGCGACGCACTCACATTCCGGGCTATGCTCCGCCGCACCCCCCTAAGCGGCAACCGCTCCAGAGGGCCGAATGCCTCTTCACACACCCTGGCAGGCGATGAAGCCAGTTCCAGTTCCTCCAAGGTAACGCTGCCATGGGGGCCGCTCCCCTGAAGCGAGGCAAGATCGATCCCTTGTTCGCGGGCCAGTTTCCGCACCATCGGGGTGGCCCGCACCTCCCGCTCCTCATGCGTCGAAGGAACGGAGATTTCATCCGCCTCAGGTAGGGTGCCGACTATCCCCACCGACTTACGCCTCCCGGTTACGTCCTCACCTTCCGCAGCAATGGAGAAGAGTGGCTCGCCTACCTTTACCGTTTCACCTTCGCGACGCAGGAGACGGGCAACAATCCCGGCGCGGGGAGAGGGAACCTCCACCACCGCCTTGTCGCTCTCCACCTCCAGCACTGTCTGGTGTTCTGCGATCCGGTCTCCCTCCCTGACCAGCCACCTGCGCAGCTCCACCTCGGCAATCCCCTCCCCCAGGTCGGGGAGCTTGAATTCATAGGGCATGTCAGTACCTCAACAGTTCTTTCACGGCCCCGGCAATCTGCGCCAGGGTCGGCAGGTAGCTATCTTCCAGCTTAGGCAGCGGCATGGTGACATCCGGCGCCGTCACCCGCACTATCGGCCCCCGCAGGGAAAGGATCGCCTCTTCAGCAATGGTGGCGGCAATCTCGGCACCGAACCCGCCGGTTTTGACCGCCTCGTGGACGATAACCACCCGACCGGTCTTCCTGACCGAGGCAAGGACCGTCTCGGCATCGAACGGATTCAGGGTCAGGAGGTCGATAACTTCGGCATCGTACGGCCCGACCGCCTTCAGCACCCTCTCCAGCATGCTCCCCCAGGCAATGACCGTCACCCTGTTCCCCTCACGCACCACCCGGGCCTTGCCGAGCGGTACGGTGTACTCTCCCTCCGGCACCTCCTCCCTGATCAGGCGATAGAGCCGGGTCGGCTCCAGAAAGAGGACCGGGTCCGGATCGCGGATCGCCGCAAGGAGCAGCCCCTTGGCCGCATACGGACCTGACGGCACCACCACCTTGATCCCGGGCATATGGCAGAAAAAGGCCTCGGAGCTCTCCTCATGCAGCTCAGGTGCCTTGATACCCCCTCCGTAGGGGGTCCTGATCACCAGCGGGCAGGTAAAGCGCCCTCGGGAGCGGGAACGGAGCCTGGCTGCGTGGGAGAAGAGCTGGTCAAAGGCCGAGTAAATGAACCCCATGAACTGGATCTCGGCCACCGGCCTGAGGCCATAGGCTGCCATGCCGATGGCGGCCCCGACAATGGCCGACTCGGCCAGGGGGGTGTCGATCACCCGCTCGCTGCCGAACCGGTCAAACAGTCCCTCCGTAACACGAAAGACCCCGCCGTCCCTTCCCACATCCTCGCCGAGCAGGATCACCCGGTCGTCACGTAACATCTCCTCCTGCAGGGCCAGGTTGATGGCCTGAACCATGGTGAGCTGGGCCATGTCAGAGCCTCCCCAGCTGCCCGGCCTGCCGCGAAGTAAGTGCAGCGGCAGTGTGGGCGAACATCTCTGCAACATCCGCTTGAGGAACAGCCTCCATGACCGCTACGGCTTCGTCAATGGCTGCCGCAGCCCTTGCCAGGACACCTTCTCTGAAGGGCTCGTTCCAGAATCCACAAGTCGCCAGATACCGCTCCAGGCGGAGGATCGGGTCTCTGGCACGCCATGTCGCCACCTCCTCCTCGGCGCGATAGCGGGCTGCATCATCGGACGTGGTGTGGTCGGCCATCCGATAGGTAAGGCACTCGATGAAGGTCGGACCGCCGCCGTTTCGCGCTTTTTCAACCGCCTCATGCGTGGCCCGGTGGACGGCGAACAGGTCGTTGCCGTCCACCTGAATCCCCTCGAAACCGTAGGCAATGGCCTTCTGGGCCAGGGTGGCGCTCGCGGTCTGCCCCCTTACCGGAATGGAGATCGCCCACTGGTTGTTCTGGCAGATGAATACCACCGGCAGACGGAAGAGTCCGGCCATGTTGAGCCCCTCGTGGAAATCCCCTTTGGATGTGGCACCGTCGCCGAAATAAGCGACCACGGCCACCGGCTCCCGCCGGTAGCGCGCTGCCATGGCTGCCCCCACCGCATGGGTGATATGGGTCCCCACGGAGACGCAGATGGGAAAGATGTTGAGCCGGTCCGGCGCCCGCTGGCCCCGCTCATCGCCGGCCCAGTACTGGAACAGCTGCGGTATCGGATAGCCGAGCGTAAGGTGCGCCCCCATCTCCCGGAAGGAGGGGAAGACCCAGTCATCCGGTGCCAGGGCCAGGGCGCTCCCCACCTGGGCCGCCTCCTGGCCCCTGATGGGAGGATAGGTGCCAAGCCGCCCCTCCCGCTGCAGTGCCAGTGCCCGCTTGTCAAAGGTCCGCGCCAGTACCATCAGCTCGTATGCGCGGATCAGTTCTTCATCGGAATAGGGAAGCATGAGCGCCCCATCCACCTGGCCCTTCTCGTCGAGGATGCTCAGGCGGCGGATCGTGAACGTTGCCAGGAGTTCTTCGGACATGGCTGCTACTCGCTTTACAGGAGAGGAATCGTCTGTAAAAAAGTGTAGCCGCCCCGGATCGACTGTCAACGGCTGGTAAGTAATTGAAGAAACGGGCAGGTAGTGAAAAGGGGAAAAGCAGTACGAAACGGTAACGGGTAGAGAATCAGGATGCCGGCAGTTCTATGGCACCAACCAGCCGGATAAACCGCTCAGGAATAGAGGTTTCAAAGGTCAGCCGCTTACCGCTTACCGGATGCCGGAACGCAAGCGATCGGGCATGCAGAGCCAGATTGCTTGATCCGTCATTCCCCTTACCGTATTTTGTATCTCCCGCCACAGGATACCCCTGTTCAGAGAGATGTACCCGAATCTGGTGTTTTCGGCCGGTGAGGAGTCTGATCTGCAGCAGGCTGAAACGGTTCGCCTCCTTCAGCACCATATAAGCCGTATGGGACTCTTTCCCTTTCGCAGGGTCGGGGGTGGAATAGACAGTTAAGGCCCTGTTTTCGGCCAGATAGCTGCTGATAGTCCCCTGCCTCAATAACATCCGGCCATGCACAACCGCCAGATACTGTTTTTCGGTATCCTTCCAATTATCCTGCAGAAACAGTTTCGCTGCTTCACTCTTGGCAAAGAGCAGAATGCCGGAGGTATCCCGGTCGAGACGGTGGACGACGTACACCCGGTTTCTGGAGCGGGGGTCCCCTTTACGGAGATACTCGTTGAGAATGGTATGGACGGTTCGCGACTTGTCCCGGTCTGTTCCCATCGTCAACAGACCGCACGGTTTTTCCACCACGATAATATCGCTATCCTCATACAGGAGCTCAACCCCTTTAGGCTTATGTTTACGGGCCGGTGTCTTGTGTAGAGCCACGGATAGTATCCCCTTGCATCTCCTCCCGCAGAGGATCGGCTTACCTACAGAGAGGGATGAAGATTTGATTAATGCACATCTCTTACAGTGTATCAGCTCGACATGTCAAGATCAGGGACGACATGTACTAACAAATGCAATAAAAACCGCTGCAGGCTCAGAGAAAATGGTATAGTATGTTTACCTGTCTATAGGCTGGATCCGCATCATAAACGAAATGATAAGGAGAAAATTATGAGCAAGGGCGAGGACAGCAAGAAAGCAGTTAAAAAAGAACCGGCCAAAACCCCGAAGGAAAAAAAGGCTGAAAAAATCATTAAAAAAGCTGAAAAGAAGAAATAAGCGGGAGAATTAATGGAGGACAGGGCAGACAGGGAGCTGACTTGACGTTGCCTGACTGCTCCTGTATGATACCAAAAATTCAAACAGATAGCCGATAATACTAAACCATCCGCGAGGATGGGACGGAAAGCCTCAGGATCTCCAGAAGACAGCCGGGTCGCCGATATATCTTTTCTGATATTCGGTCCCGGCTGTTTTCATTTGTCACGTACAACAAAGAATACATCATGAAAAAGGTGGCTATATGAATATATTTAACCTATGGAATACCGAGAGAGTCTGCCGTACCCGCATGATCAGCCAGGATTTATTCGAGTGCAAGGTGAAAAAGCCCAACCCCAGATTCTGCGAATATTCCCGCTGCATGGGGGATAGCTTTATCTGCAACCACCCTGACCGTGTCGGATTTTCCAACCAGAAATAGCAGGCGCTCTCCTCTCTCCCCGGCACTGAGGCACTTCAGGAAGAAATACTGTAGGGAGATTTTCCGGTAGTCCGGGAGACTCTGGATTCAAAGCCCGTGCAATGGCAACGACTATCCATCCTTGATCGTGCCGACTCACCATTGACTTCCAGGGGCCCATGGTATACCATATGGTAACCATATCAATTGGCATATCAAGGTGACCTATGGAAAACCTCCCTCCCCGTCAAAATCAGGTGCTTGCATTCATCAAGGAATTTGTTGCCCGCAATGAATATCCTCCATCACTGCGGGATATCTCCGCTCACCTTGGCGTCACCGGTAATACCGCGGTCCTGAGCCACCTCCAAGCCCTTGAACGAAAGGGGTACATTCGCCGGGATGCGGGCAACTCCCGGGGAATTGTCCTGATCCGCGAAAAACAACCCGAAATCGTCCGGATTCCCATCGTCGGAACGGTCAGGGCCGGTGTACCCACATTGGCTGTAGAAGAGATTGAAGGCTATTATCCCCTCGAGAAGATGCAGCTCCGTGGCGGTGCCTTCTTCCTCCGGGTCAAGGGGGATTCCATGATCAACGATGCTATCGCTGACGGCGACCTTGCCCTTATCCGCCCTCAGGAGACGGCAGACAACGGGGATATCGTCGTGGCCATGATCAATGGGGAGGCAACACTTAAACGCTTCCACCGGGAAAAGGACCATATCCGGCTGCAGCCCCGCAACCCGAATATGGAACCGATCATCATTCCGGCCGGCGAAGAGGTCACCATCATCGGCAAGGCCATCAAGATCGTCCGTGATATCGAGTAGACCAGGTGCTCCGGAAAATCAGCGAACATATCCGGGTTGCCGTCATTCACGGCCCCGGGAATAAGCTCCGGCCAGTCTGGTTTGACTGGAAACGGCAGAAGCATGAGGTGAAAGAAGTCACCTACCATTGGCGGCACAAGGCTGGTGACGACCTTATTCTTCACTACTCCGTAACTGACGGAACAGCGCTCTACGAACTGATCTACAACGCCAGCGAACAGGTATGGATGCTTGAAAGCATTGATCCGGACAAGGCATGAACAACCGGACTGAAGACCGAATCATTCTCCACTGTGACATGAATGCATTTTTTGCGTCAGTTGAGCAGCAGAACGACCCGGATTTGAGGGGAAAGCCGATTGCCGTCATCGGCGCTGCCAAGCGAACGATCATTACCACCAGTTCCTATGAAGCGCGGGCCTACGGCGTCAGGACCGGCATGACCACCTGGGAAGCCAGACAGAAGTGCCCGCAGATCATCTTCGTCATCGGCGACAACAAGAAGTACACCCACACCTCGTCTCAGATAATACAACTGATGCATCAGTTCACACCGCTGGTTGAAGTGTTTTCGATCGATGAGGCATTCCTCGACGTGACCGGCTCCATGGGGCTATTCGGTACGCCTGAGCGAATTGCCCATCTCCTGAAAGCAGAAATCAGGCATCACTTCGGCATAACCTGCTCCATCGGCATTGCACCGAACAAACTCCTGGCCAAACTCGCCTCCGACATGCAGAAACCGGATGGATTGACCACCATCCGGCCGGAGGAGGTATCCCGGGTTCTTGAGCGGATACCGGCCAAGGATCTCTGCGGCATCGGCAGAAAGACCGAACGTCAGCTTACCTTGTACGGGATCAAGAGCTGTGGCGATCTGGGTCGTTTCCCGGTCGCGATCCTGCGCAAGCGGTTCGGTGTTATCGGCGAGCGCCTCCATCTGATGGGGCTCGGCATCGATGACTCCCCGGTGATCCCCGCCGAGGATGCCGAAGAGGTTAAATCGGTCGGCCACAGCATGACCCTGGAACGTGACATCGAAAACCGGAGAGATATCCTGAAATTTCTGCTGCAGCTTTCAGAGATGGTCGGCCGGCGGGCCAGGCGGTACAGCGTCTGGGGTAAGACCATAACGTTGAGCATCAGGTACGCAGATTTCGATACCTGGGTGGGGAGGCAAGAGACCCTGCCACACCACATCAACCAGAGCGAAGAGATCTACAAGGCAGCCGTAGCCATTCTCGACACGCTGGTGTTGCTGCAGCCGATTCGGCTATTGGGGGTGACGCTCAGCAACCTCAGGTATGGAAACAATCAGCTGCCGCTGTTCGAGGAGGAGAGAAGGAAACTGTCTATGGTCAACGCCATGGATGCGGTGAATGACAAGTACGGAAATTTCACCGTAACCTTTGGGAGTCTATTGGATGGTGAGAAGAACAAGGAAAAGGGTAGTCACGTCATCTCCCCGGCATGGAGGCCGGAAGGGATCAGGAATGTTGAGGTGAAATAGCCGAGATATAATCCGTAATGGGAAATCAATACGTTAAAGATATAAGTGTGTCACGCTTCAATTGAAGGAAGTCTCACACAACTTTTTGGAGTGGTTTCAGGAGGGAACGCCACTGCTTCGCGCATGCAAGTCTGCAGGAGGTTTTGCTGTTATGGTCATGAGAGGCCTTATCAATAGTACTCTTCAGTATACTCCGGCACCGAATCCAGGAAGCCGGGATAGCGGTCGGCGCGCTCCAGGGCTGCATCCACCTCTCCGACCAGTCGGTCCCTGTCCTTGGGATAGCTTCCGGCAAGGTTAAGAAAGTTGGAGACATGATTGGAACGCAGAATCGACCGGGTCGGGTTAAGGTGCAACAGCAGTTCCCGTGCCTCTAACATCAGTTCCCGTCGAGTGCACTGGTCCAGAGAACGGACAAAATTCTCATTATGACGATGGAACAGGGTCAGTAGAGAAAAATACTCGGGATTCACGCGATTTACCCAGGCAGCAGTCGCTCTTGCATGCATGAAACTCCGCTCCCGACCGGCCAGGCCGAGAATGGCGGTCACGGACAGCTTAATCCCTGCTTGGCGAGCATTCAGGGCGAGCTTCGCCATTTCGTCGGCAGTGAACCCCTTGTTAATCCTGAGAAGGGTTTCATCATCACCGGATTCCAGGCCGAAGTAAAGGATTCGAAGGCGCTTTTCCCGCAACAGTGCGAGTTGTTCCGGGCTTTTCGTGGTCAGGCTGTTTGGAGATGCGTAAGACCCAACTCTGGTTAGTTGGGGAAACTCTCTCGAGAGTGCATCAAGGATCTCCAAAAGGCCGTCAAATGGATAGACAAGTGCGTCTCCATCGGCCAGAAAGACGCGATCGATACTCTGCCGGTGACGTTCCGGAATTCCTGCAATCTCTTCGATAATTTCCGGCACTGGTCTCACACAGAACCGCTTTCCCTTGTACATGCCGCAGAATGTGCAAGTATTCTGCGAACAGCCCACCGTGATTTGGAAGATCAGGCTTCTCGCTTCGCTGGGCGGTCGGAACAGCGGTTCTACGTAGCGTGGCATCAAAATCCGACTCCTTTAGAGTGCGCGACGGCTTGTCATATCTCATCCACAAGGCTTCGGTTCCATAACATATCCCACTACCCGAGCCGGGCAACGGAACGAATATGGATGATTCTAACAACCGTATCAAGAATAATTTTCGCCTTGTCAACAGAGCAAGCATGAATCTGAACTCAAACCCTGGTCGTGGTATCGTCACATGGAATCAGCACTGTATCTTGGGCTGGCAAGGAATCTGCGGACATATCCCAGAGGTAATTCCATGGTCACCAGAAATGTGCAGATCCCGATTCGATCATACAAAACCCACTGTCATTTGCCTGCACAGCGGGCAGGTGGTATACTCACCCGTAATTAAAGGCCAAGGAGACGTCACCATCTATGGAACTTAGCTTTGCAAGGATCAACAACGAAATAGATCAGACTATAGACGACCTGATGCGTAAAACAGGAGGAGTACATCATCCAGAAATTATCAGGGAGATGATCGTTTCGGCTCTGAAGGCAGGACAGGAGAGCGATTATCTAGCAGATCTCAAGATGCTGAACAATACCATGAAGGAGATGCGCTACACCAACAAGGTCTTTGCACCCTACCGCAGCAGGAAAAAGGTCACCATCTTCGGGTCGGCAAGAACTGAACCGACCGAGGAGATATACCAGAAGTGCGTAAACTTCAGCAGGGAACTTGTAAAACGAGGGTACATGACCATAACCGGCGGCGGGCCAGGCATCATGAGGGCCGGTAACGAAGGGGCCGGGAGCGAGAACTCCTTTGCCGTCAACATCAGACTCCCTTTCGAACAGTCGCCCAATCCGGTAATGCACCAGAACCCGAGGCTTGTCACCTACAAATACTTCTTCAACCGTAAAGTGGCATTTGTGAAGGAAGCGGATGCCATTGCCGTATTTCCGGGCGGTTTTGGTACCCTGGATGAAGCCATGGAGGTCTTCACCCTCATTCAGACCGGCAAGACCGCACCAAAACCGCTTGTCCTGATCGACGATGAAAGCGGTTACTGGGAACATCTCTTTACGTTTATCAAGGATGCCATGCTCGGTCGTGGACTGATTTCAGCTGAGGATTTCTCGATTTTTTCCATCAGCCGTTCCATTGATGATGCTATCGAGACCATTGAGGGGTTCTACCGCAACTATCATTCAATGAGATTTGTTAACGGGAGCCTGATCATTCGACTCAACAAGGAATTGACCGACGAACAGATAGAAATTCTCAGCAGTGAATTCCCGGAAATACGTCAATCCGATTCATCTATCTACCGCAGCGTCCCTCTCCCGGAAGAAGCAGATGAACCTGATTTATTGAACCTGCCACGTATTGTCTTGCGCTTTGATCACCAGCATTACGGGCTTCTTATCGCATTTATCGGCAGAATAAACACGTTCTGATCGAACAGATTGGATATGGCTAATTCGCTTGACACTGTTATTTGGCACATGATAGGTTGAGGCTGCAGCAAGTTTCGGACGTTTTTGCAGCACTCGGAAATGCGAAGTTCCCCGCTGGACCTTGCTCTTCCCTGCCAGAAGCCTCCGGCAACTGCGCTAACCCCCACACATCCGGCACAAATCCGGAGCACCACGAAGGAGGTAGTACACAATGGCACTGGGCAAGGTAAAATGGTTCAACGACGCAAAGGGATTCGGTTTCATCGAGCAGGATAACGGCGACGACGTGTTCGTTCACTTCTCTGCAATTCAGGGTGACGGATTCAAGTCACTGGCTGAAGGTCAGGCTGTGACGTTTGATGTCATCAATGGACCAAAGGGGCTTCAGGCCGCCAACGTTCAAAAGGCCTAAAGTATCCGCACCAAGCAAGCACAAAGGCCCTGTCGGCATATCCGGCAGGGCCTTCATAGTATGGCAATCATGAAACCTCATACTGGCTAACCCGCCTTCGAATCAAAACCCACCCGAGCAACCCCAGCAACAACGATGCAACGCTATCCGGATGCTCCACAGTTGCTATAAGAGGCGCGAGCAATGCCCTGCACCCCAAGCGCATCCACTTATGACGGGCAATGACTGCGGCCATGGATGGACTGACCCTGTAATAGCACGTAACGAACATCCTCCCGAATGGATTAGTAATCAGGCAGCGATCCCTGAACCCCCTCAATACCTCTACCTTGGGATGCATATAGCTCCCGTAGGCAGCGGTTGCGATAAAACAGCCACCGCCACCGCCGCCACCACCGCCACCACTTGGCGCAGTGGAGTTAAGCGTTGGTCCGGCAATGAGGGTTGGAGCCTTAACACTCAACTGGGCATCCTGGAGGCTTGGAATCGGTTGGGAAGGATCGGGGGGAATCGCAGTAGAACCGGTCAGATTATTGCACAAAAGCAATGTACTCTGCAGATAAAGTGCTGCAACCCCTGCAGGTTTCGCTGAGAGATCAGGCGGCGAGTTTTCGGTGTACAACGCGAAAGAATACGGCTCCGAAGGATATGAGATGACGTCGGTTATGGGTTCAGTGACAAATGGATGAATCAACGAAATCTCGTTCTGGTGACTGACCCAGTTGTTGAGCACAAATCTTTTTCCCAAACCGACAACATAATCCGAAAGAGCTCCTCCCAACACCTCGTTCAAGACCGGGATCATCGGGATATCATTTCCAGATACCGGTGCTGGCTTGGTTTGAAGTCGTTCCAAGATGGTTCTGATAATATCGCGCCCGTTTATCTCCGCAAGATATCGGCTGAATATCCAGCGGCTATATCCGCCACCACTGCTGACACTGACCGGCGTATCGAGTGGAAGACGCGGATTCTGCAGATATGCCGGAAGATAGTCGTAGAGTTGGTTGACCGAATCGAAGACCTCGTCCTCTATCCAGGTAGAAGTCGCTTCGGCGTACCAAGTGTCGAAATAAAAATTGTAGCCATACTGGATGGCGTGATGATACTCGTGGGCCGCAGTGGATTGCAGATACTGGAACGCTGAATATCTGGCTCCAAACTCTGCAAAGTCATTGTCTACGGTGATATAACTCGTGAAAGAGGTACTGCTGAGTGGTACATCCGAATTGGCGAATCCCAGATACTTCAAGCTCCCACCACCAAGGTTCTCAAGATAGACGTCGTAAGGCTGACCTCCAACCGTAGGTGCAGGCTGATAGCCCATCTCCAGTACTTCACGATTGTATACGGCCTCAAAAACCTCCGCGACCTTCTCCACCCAATCGGGAATGCCATTGTTGTTTAGGTCGGCAAGAGGAGGGGCATCGCTTCCACTGGTGGCATAATGAATGGCAAAATGACCTTCGGCAGTTTTTGCAATTGCCTCTCCCGCGAGAACCGGCTTACCGAACACCTTTGCCAAAATCTTCTGGGTGCCGGGCAGTAGCTTGGTCCAGTCGCTGCGGAGTCCGTGGAAAACAGGGGTATAGCATGGTTCAAACTCCTGACCAGGGTGCGTCTCTGAAACCCCGTCAATACGCTCCTGCCCCCCCGGATGCTGACCAAACCTTGACAGGTAGTATTCGTCAAGAACAGCAGCCTGCGCCAAAGAAGGCAGCGTAAGAACAAATACGTACAGGGATGTAATCTGCACCATGAGTCGCGTCATAGTGAAGAAGCCTAACATAAAAACTCCGATTCTGCTTGATCAATGCTGGACTAAAAAGGGGGCGCCCCTCGGCCGCCCCCTTTATTCAGTCCGTTACAGACGTTAGGATCAGAGACTCTCTATGAACTTCCCCTTCTGGTAATGAAGGCGGTTCAGGGCATTTATATACGCCTTTGCCGAGGCCTCTATGATATCGGTTGATGAACCCCGGCCCGTAACCGTCTTGTCGCCGTCAGCAACCTTTACCGTAACTTCGCCCTGCGCGTCAGTGCCGCCGGTTATGGATCCAACATTGTATTGAAGGAGCTTGCCTTTTGTCTTTGTAAGTTTTTTTATGGCTTTCAAGGTTGCATCTACAGGCCCATCGCCAAGCTCGGCCGTACGGAAAGGCTCACCGTCAATCTCTAGCTGCACAGTTGCGGTTGCAACCGCAAAGGATCCGCAGGTGACCGTTATATGATCGAGTTTGTACTTATCTGCCGGCCGCAGGACCTCTTCGGCGACCAGCGCCTCGAGGTCCTCGTCAAAGACCTCTTTCTTAAGGTCGGCCAGCAATTTGAACTTTTCAAAGGCCTTGTTCAGATCTTCATCATTCAAGTCATGACCAAGTTCGACCAGTCGCTTCTTGAAGGCATGACGTCCCGAATGCTTCCCGAGAACAAGAAGATTTTCCTTTAAACCCACCGACTCCGGTGTCATGATTTCGTAGGTTGACTTGTCCATCAGCATTCCATGCTGGTGGATACCGGCTTCGTGGGCAAAGGCGTTTGCGCCGACTATAGCCTTGTTCGGCTGAACCTGAATGCCGGTAATGGTAGAGAGAAGACGACTCGACGGCGTCAAATGCTCTGTATCCACATTTGTTCTGTACGCCAGAATGTCGGCCCGCGTCTTCAAGATCATGACAAACTCTTCAAGGGAACAGTTGCCTGCCCTCTCACCTATGCCGTTTATGGTACACTCGACCTGGCCGGCTCCTGCCTGCACAGCAGCAATCGAGTTGGCAACCGATAATCCCAGATCGTTATGACAATGAACGGAAATCACAGCCTTGCCGATATTCCGTACATTCTCTTTCAGGTATTTGATGATGTTGAAATACTCGAAGGGGATGGTATAGCCAACTGTATCCGGAATATTGACCGTTGTAGCACCGGCATCTATAACCGCCTCAACAACCTCGGCAAGAAATTCGATTCTGGTTCTGACGGCATCTTCACACGAAAATTCTACATTCGGTGTGTAGGAACATGCCCGCTTCACCGCCTTGACCGCAGACTCAAGCACCTTGCCCGGCTCCATTTTGAGCTTGTGCTTCATATGGATGTCTGATGTGGCAATAAAGGTATGTATTCGACCTTTCTCGCCTGCGAACTGCAGCGCCTCCCATGCACGGTCTATGTCCTTTTCACTGGAGCGGCAAAGCCCGGCAATCTCCGGTCCCTTTATGATCTGTGCAATCCGCTTAACCGCCTCGAAATCTCCTTCCGATGCAATGGGGAAACCGGCCTCAATGACATCTACGTTGAGCTTTTGGAGCTGCTTCGCAATCCGGAGTTTCTCCTCGATGTTCATGCTGTTGCCGGGAGACTGCTCGCCATCCCGTAACGTGGTATCAAAAATCCTGATTAACTGCCGTTCGTCCTTTTTTGGTGCCTTTGCCATCTGATTTACTCCTTTCTTTCTCATGGTCCAAAAATAAAAAAGCCTCCGCCCGTGCAAGGGACGAAGACTTGTGCTCTCCGTGGTACCACCCTAGTTCACTCGGCGAATATTGACCGCCAAGCCTTCATGTACCCATTACGTGGGTTAATCGGCCCCGGCTACTCTTCATTCACCGGAACGGCTCCGAGGCGAGTTCGCCGCTTCCCCCCACTGACTCGCACCAACCGTCAGCTCTCTCAAAGGGTTTCCCGACTACTACTCCTCTTCACTGCCTTTGCAATTTTATTGAGAGTAATTAAAAGAACTGTTTGTTGTCAAGGAAATTAATGCAGTGAATAAATTCATATCCGCGGCTATTGATGTCTGGATGTCTCATAGCCCTTGTGGATTGCCTTTTCAAGGCGCCTTCGACGCGGCCACGTCACGAGGAAGGTTATGGGGCCCGACATAATGTAGCAGAGAAAGATTATAAACAGCATCAGCACCGGCTCGGCAGCAATCACTATCAGAAGCATGACTGCAAGCACCAGAAACCCGAAGGGCTGTCGTTTGATCAACTCCGGATCCTTGAAGGAGTTGTACTTGACGTTGGAGACCATCAGAAAGGCAAGGAAATAAATCAGCACCAGAATCGCCAATTTCTTGAAAGAACTAGGCCAGCCAAAATGATAAAAGAGGAGCACCGTAGCCGAAACCATGCTTGCAGCTGCCGGGGTGGGAAGACCGATGAAACGCTTGCTCTCCACTGTATCGACCTGTACGTTGAAACGTGCCAGACGTAGGGCAGCGCATGCAACAAAGAGAAATGCCGCCACCCACCCGAGCCTGCCAAACGGGCGAAGCGCCCAAGCGTACATCAACAGCCCCGGCGTCACCCCGAAAGCGACAAGGTCAGCAAGCGAGTCATACTCCACACCAAACTTGCTGGTAGTACCGGTTGCACGAGCAACCTTGCCGTCTAGACCATCGAAAATGGATGAGGCAAGAATCCAGATTGCAGCTGTACGGTAGTCTCCGTTGAGGGTAGCCACCATACTGTAAAAACCTGCAAACAGGCTGCCTGTCGTAAACAGGTTTGGAAGGATATAGATCCCCTTCCGGATGCTCTCGCTGCGATCTACTTTTTTGCTCTCGTTCACCCTAGGATCCCCAGTATCGTTTCGCCTGAAACGGTCTTTTCTCCCATGGCGATACAAATCTCTGTACACTTGGGGAGATAGACATCGAGCCTTGAACCGAAACGGATCAGGCCGTACCTTTTGCCGCGTTCAAGCGTATCACCCTTACCTGCATAGCATACGATACGCCGGGCGATCAGTCCAGCCACCTGAACCACGACAATCTTTTTACCATCTTTGGTTTCAATCACCAAACCGCTCTGCTCGTTTTCAAACGTTGCCCGTTCATGGCGTACATCATAAAATTTCCCGGGGATGTAGAACGAATCAAGCACCGTGCCGCTGACCGGGGCCCGGTTGACATGGACATTGAAGACAGACATGAAGATGCTGATCTTTGTCATCTCCTGGCCAAGATGTGGTTCAACTGCATCTCCGAGATAGATGACGACGCCATCGGCCGGAGCGACCAGTTGACTCTCGCCGTTCGGAGCCGTACGCACTGGGTTTCTGAAGAAAAAAACTATAAACAGCGTCACCAACATCAGAAAAACCGCAGGCAGCGCCCAGCACAACCAGGCCAAAACTGCAGTAGCAAGCCCCCCGGCAACTATGAATGGGAATCCTTCAGGTGCTATTGGGAAATTTCCGGGTCTGTCCATCAATAAGGTAATCCTTCACTAAAAAACCGGGTCACCCGCTCTCAGTAGAAAAGAGAGCGGGGCCCGGCATTTATGATCAAAACTGATCAGTTCTTGGTCTTGTCAACGATTTTCTGGATCCAGGGCATCATGCTCCGCAGCTGTCCGCCGACCTGCTCGATCGGGTGGGCGGCGTTGAGCCGACGGCGCGCCGTCATCTCCGGATAATTGGTCATACCTTCGAGAATGAAACGCTTGGCGTATTCACCGGTCTGGATGTTTGCCAGACATTCTTTCATCGCCTTACGGCTCTGATCGTTGATCACCTGCGGACCGGTGACGTATTCGCCAAATTCGGCATTGTTGGAGATGGAGTAGTTCATATTGGCGATTCCGCCTTCATACATAAGGTCAACGATCAGCTTGAGCTCGTGCAGACACTCGAAATAGGCCATCTCGGGGGCATACCCAGCTTCTACCAGCGTCTCAAAGCCCGCCTTGACCAGTTCCACCGCACCACCACAGAGGACAGCTTGTTCGCCGAACAGGTCGGTCTCGGTCTCATCCTTGAAGGTGGTTTCGATGATCCCGGTGCGTCCGCCGCCGATGGCACTGGCATAGGAAAGAGCCACGTTGCGAGCTTTTCCCGAAGCATCCTGAAACACTGCGATCAGATCGGGAATCCCTCCTCCTTTGACGAACTCGGAGCGCACCGTGTGCCCGGGAGCCTTGGGGGCGATCATTATCACGTCAATGTCGGGTCGCGGTACAACCTGATTGTAATGGATTGCAAAGCCATGGGCAAAAGCCAGGGTAGCACCCTGCTTAAGCTTCGGTTCGATCTCGTCGCGGTAAAGAGTCGACTGGAACTCATCTGGAGTAAGAATCATCACCAGGTCAGCCGAAGCCACGGCGTCAGCAACGCTCGCCACCTTCAGCCCGGAATTCTGTGCCTTGACTGCCGAGGTCGAACCGGCGCGCAAAGCCACGGTCACGTCAACCCCGGAATCCTTGAGATTACAGGCATGGGCATGCCCCTGGGAACCGTAACCAACTACCGTAACTTTTTTACTTTTGATGATCGCAAGATCACAATCCTTGTCGTAATAAACGTTCATGTTCTTCCTCCATGTATTATTGAGTAGATATCTCAGGCATATGCAGCTAGTGCTCTGTCAACGGAGCAAAAATTACCGCAAGGTGTTTACCCTTTCCAACCTTTTGCGCCGCGACCGATAGCGACAGGCCCGGTACGCACAAGTTCCTTAAGCCCGAGCGGTCGTAGAAGCTCCAGAATTGCGTCAATCTTTGCTGGTGCCCCGGTCGCCTCAATGGTGTATGAGCGGGGTGTGACATCAACGATTTTGGCACGAAAGATATCTACAATACGCAGCACCTCTGCACGGCTCTCATCTTCAGCAGTCACCTTGACCAAAGCCATCTCACGCTCTATAGCGCTTCCGTCTGTAAAATCTATCACCTTGATGACATCAATCAGCTTGTTTAGTTGTTTTGATATCTGCTCCAGAATCTGGTCGTCCCCACGGGTAACCAGAGTCATTCGCGAGATGGTTTCGTCATTGGTCGGTGCCACCGACAGGGAGTCGATATTGAAACCTCGACCTGAAAAGAGTGCCGATACCCTCGAAAGCACTCCGAATTCGTTTTCTACCAGCACTGAAATTGTATGCTTCATGAGGAAAACCCTCCAAATACCTTATTGTGGAAGCTCATCGGGATGAGCCCGATCAGTGCGGACAGTAGTCCGCCCCTGCTTGCTGTATTAAGCATTTAATACCATCTCATTCAGCGATGCACCTGCAGGAACCATGGGAAGAACCTTCTCCTCACGGGCTACCTTGAACTCCATTATGACCGGTCCAGGTGTGGCAAAAGCCTTTTTGATGGTTTCCTCAACCTCATCCACCTTGGTAGCCAGAAAACCCTTGGCACCATAAGCATCGGCCAATTTGATATAGTCGATCGGAAGCTCCATGCAGGTCTGAGAGTAGCGCTTATCAAAGAATAGTTCCTGCCATTGACGTACCATTCCAAGGAAGTTGTTGTTCAGGATGACAATCTTCACCGGTAGTCGGTTTTGCACCAGAGTTGCCATCTCCTGGATGTTCATCTGCACTCCGCCGTCACCGCAGATTGCCATGACCTGACGGTTCGGAAAAGCAGCCTGAGCACCCATGGCTGCAGGAAGGCCGTATCCCATGGTACCGAGGCCGCCCGAAGAAAGCAGCGTGCGAGGCTTGATAAAGGTGAAAAACTGGGCAGTCCACATCTGGTGCTGACCAACGTCGGTTGCCACAATTACGTCATGATCCGACAGTTCGCGAAGCTTTTCAATCACGTACTGCGGTTTGATCACCGTTGAGGCATGCTTGTAGGTTAGCGGATGCTTCGCTTTCCAGGCATAGATCTCTTCATGCCACTTTTTTGTCGCCTCCTTGAAGGCCTTTACTTTTTCAGGATGCGACGCAGCCACCTTTATCATCTTGGAAAGCACATCCTTTACATCCCCCACAATCGGAAGATCAACCCGGACGTTCTTTTTGATGGAGGTCGGATCTACATCGATATGTATGATCTTTGCGTGCGGGGCAAAGGTGGCAAGCTTGCCGGTCACCCGGTCGTCGAATCGTGCTGCTACGGCCACCAGCACGTCAGTGTCAGTCATGGCCATGTTAGCGTAATAGGTCCCGTGCATACCAAGCATACGGAGCGAGTTGGACTCGTTCTCAGGATAGGCGCCAAGCCCCATAAGTGTAGTGGTGACCGGAACGTTCAGCGTTTTACAGAGGTTAGTCAGCTCCTCAGCAGCATTGGCAAGGATAACACCGCCCCCGACATAAACCACCGGCTTCTTTGCAGCCAGCAGCATCTCCATGGCCCGTTCCACCTGCTTCGGATGGCCTTCAATGGTCGGTTTATAGCCACGGATATCTACGGTATCAGGATACTTGAAATCGGCCTGGGCAATCTGAACATCCTTTGGGATATCCACAAGCACCGGACCGGGGCGGCCGCTTCGGGCAATATAGAAGGCCTTTTTGAGGATCGATGCAAGCTCCTTCACATCCCTGACCAGAAAGTTGTGCTTGGTGCAAGGGCGTGTGATCCCTATGATGTCGACCTCTTGAAAGGCATCATTTCCGATGAGCGGTGTAGGAACCTGACCTGTTATCACCACAATCGGTATTGAATCCATGTATGCCGTTGCAATGCCGGTAACCGTATTGGTTGCACCAGGCCCTGAAGTGGCAAATGCAACTCCAACCTTACCGGTAGCACGGGCAAAGCCATCGG
This sequence comes from uncultured Geoanaerobacter sp., assembly GCA_964528055.1. Classification (GTDB taxonomy): domain Bacteria; phylum Desulfobacterota; class Desulfuromonadia; order Geobacterales; family DSM-12255; genus Geoanaerobacter. The sequence continues at coordinate 295,220 of CAZGQM010000003.1, forward strand.
CCGCATGGACGCCAGCCTGCTCGTGTCGGGGCAGAATATGACGAATGTCCTTGAAGCTGTACAATTCGTCGTAGATATTGATAACCGTGCCACCGGGGTAACCAAAAACGGTATCGACCCCCTCCTTCTTCAGGCACTCCAAAAGAATTCGTGCTCCATTCATTTTCATATATATGTCCTCCCCTGTTGAGGGAAATGTCTATCGTAGGGGCAAACCTTGTGTTTGCCCGAATGGGCGATCACAAGGATCGCCCCTATTCTGTTATGGCTCCGGTATGGGCCGATGTAACCGCCTTGGCGTATCGCGCCAGCCAGCCACCCTTGATCTTCGGTTCCGGAGCCTTCCAGTCCGACCTGCGAGCCGACAGGGTTGCCTCGTCCACAAGAAGATCCAGCTTCCGGTTAGGGATATCCAGACGTATCTGGTCGCCATCCTCTATGAGCGCGATGGGACCCCCTTCGGCAGCTTCAGGCGAGATATGTCCGATGCAGGGACCGCGGGTCCCCCCTGAAAAGCGTCCATCCGTTATGAGCGCCACACTTTCACCCAGCCCCATCCCCATGATGGCAGCCGTAGGAGCAAGCATCTCGCGCATCCCCGGGCCACCCTTTGGCCCTTCGTAACGGATAACCACCAGATCACCGGCCTTGATACGACCTTCCATTATGGCGGTCATCGCATGCTCTTCGGCATCAAAGCATCGGGCCGTCCCCTCGAAGGTCATCATGGCAGAAGATACACCTGACTGCTTGACAACTGCCCCCTTCGGCGCTATTGAGCCGAAGAGGACAGCAATACCTCCTTCTTTCTTGACCGGGTTTGAGGTCGGACGGATAACCGTCTCATCCACATTCTCGATACTCGAAGCAATCTGTAGGGTCGTTAGCCCCAATACGGTCGGATTATCCTTTATTTTGCTGCCAAGCTGCTTCAGGACTCCAGCCACACCGCCTGCTGCATCCAGATCTTCCATGAAGTGCTCGCCTGCCGGGTTCATGGATGCAAGCTGCGGCGTCTCCTTGGCCAGAATATCGAAGGTTTCCAGTGGCAGTTCAACACCAGCATCCCTGGCAATGGCCAACAGATGCAGCACAGTATTTGAAGATCCTCCCAAGGCGAGATCCACGCGAATGGCATTCTCAAAGGCGGCACGGGTCATGATCTGCCGGGGAGTGACATTGTTCTTCACGAGTTCTACGATCTTCTCGCCTGATGCAAATGCAATACGTCTCTTCAGGGCAGAAACCGCCAATGCGGTACCGCACCTCGGCAGACTCATCCCGAGAGTTTCCGTCAGGATCGCCATGGTGTTTGCGGTAAACAGCCCCTGACATGAACCCATGCCAGGGCAGGCGTTATCTTCACAGACCTGCAGCTCCTTGGCATCGATAACCCCGGCCTTGTAACGGGCCATTGCCTCGAAGGTGTCGGTAACGAAGGAATACTTGCGTCCACCCTCACCCCTTCCCGAAAGCATAGGTCCAGCGGTCACAACGATGCAGGGAATATCAAGCCGCGCTGCCGCCATGAGCATTCCGGGGGTGATCTTGTCGCAATTGGTCAGGAGAACAAGCCCATCCAGACGGTGAGCCTCGGCAACAGACTCCACCATGTCGGCAATCAGCTCGCGGGTAGGGAGCGAGTAATGCATCCCCTTGTGCCCCATGGCAATACCGTCGCAGACACCCGGGATACCAAAAAAGAAGGAGTAACCCCCACCTGTATGAACCCCTTTTTCGATGAAGCGCTCAAGATCACGCATCCCCACATGACCGGGGATCAGATCGGTAAAGCTGGTGGCAACACCGATGAACGGCTTCTCCATTTCGCTCTGCGGAACTCCGGTCCCCTTTATCAAGGCACGGTGCGGTGTCCGCTCCAGCCCCTTCTTGATCATGTCACTTCGCATGAATAGACTCCGGCAATGTATGCTTGAAAAAATGTGAACATTGAAAATACTGTATTTAGCGGGCAGATGTCAATATTAATAAAAAGCCGTTATTGAAAAAAGGTCAGCAGTAACGATGCCTTAGAAATGACTTAGAAAACCATACCTGATTTTGATAGATAAATCTCTCGTCGCCGCACTTTGCACTGAACAGTGATCCAGGCCGATTGCGGACTATATGTTATCAGGTGCGCAAATTCAGCTTCCGCGCAATCTCGGCCTCAGGGAGCCGCAGATAGACCGGCAGCAGAAAGGCAGGAGAGATGCTATCACCGCTCTGTAGAGAGGAAAGAGCTATCATGGCGCCATTAGAGGCCCTGGGAATGCTTGCAATGGGAGAGGCAAAAATGGCATGGGCGCCGAGCAGTTCGGCCAGTTGATCCCGATAACTAATAGCGCCGTCTCCGACCAGTATTGTCGGCCCGGTAATCCATTCCGTGAGGGCGGAAGGCGGGATGACGGCATCAGATCTGAGAGGTTTGGGCAACCCTCTGCGGCAAGAATAGAGCCCTGCGTACAGCTCGTTTTTGCGAGCATCATAGAGCGTACAGACAGGCAGATCGACCAGCGGCAGGTTCATGGCAAGCATCGCAAGGGACGAAAACCCTGCTACAGACTTACCCGTTGCCGTCGCCAGCCCCTTTACCGCAGCGATCCCCACCCTGAGGCCGGTAAATGCACCCGGTCCCTGCGCCACACCAAACCCGTCAAGTTCATTCATCGCAATGCCGCAATCCGACATCAAACGCCCTATGGCATCGAACAGACGCGATGAAACCCCCTTACCGCCGGCGAGCAGGTACTCACCCAACAGCCGCTCGCCATCGGTCAGGGCTACCGTGCAGGAGTTGCAGGAGGTATCTATGGTTAATAGCTTCAAGAACTACCCTTGCCCAAGGAAATATCGCATGATGTCATTGTAGAATGCGAGGAGCATCAGGCTGATGAGCATAACGAGGCCAACCTGCTGAGCCATTTCGCGCACCCTAATGCTTACCGGACGCCTGAAAACCAGCTCCCAGCAAAAGAAGAAAAGGTGACCTCCGTCGAGTATAGGTACCGGTAAAAGGTTAAGAATTCCCAGGTTGACCGACAGGAGTGCCATGAAGGCAAAAAAACTGACCGCCCCTGCCGTAGCCTGCTGACCTGCTATCTTGGCGATCATGATCGGACCGCCGACCGAGTCCAGAGGCACTGCACGCTCAACAAGCTTCACCAGAGACATTACGGTCAACTGGGTCATGTTCCAGGTCTGCATACTCCCTTTGACAAGAGCATCAACCGGTCCGAAGCGGTCAACTACTTCGTCACCTGCGGAAACCACGCCAATCGCCGGAGAATTGACTGCCTCTCCGAAAATGTTCTTGGATTTCCTGGTTTCCGGGGTAACTTGAAAGGTGAGGATCTGAGCTGCCCGGCGCACCTTGATCTCCAGGGGCTTGCCGCTACCCCCTGCAATCTCCTTGGCCAGATGTTCCCAGCGTGTGACTGGCTTGCCGTTTATGGCAGTCACCACATCACCGGCCAGAAGTCCTGCTTTAGCGGCCGGCTTATCTTTAGGGACTTCGCCGATTTTGCTGGTTACTGCAGGAACACCGATCATGTAGACAACGATAAAAAGGAACCAGGCAAAGAATAGATTGAAAACCGGTCCTGCCGCGACTATGGCTATCCGTTGCAATGGGGGTTTGGCGGCAAATGAACGTGCCTTATCCTCTTCGCTCAGTTCGGTATCATCCCCCTCCCCCAGCATCTTGACATAGCCGCCAAGAGGAAACGCAGAGATCAGGTACTCGGTCTCACCCCGCTTGAAACCGAACAGCTTGGTTCCGAACCCTAGAGAGAACTTCTCCACCTTGACATCGAATAGTTTTGCAAAAAGAAAATGTCCCAGCTCATGCACGAAGATGAGTACCCCAAGGACAACGATGGCTGCAAGTATGCTTGTCATAACAACCTCTTAGTATGTGAAATGTGAAACGTGATGCGTTACGCCATTGATTCACATTCCACCCTGGACTTTTCACAGTTTTGCAAGCAGTTCCTTCACCTTGGCCCTTGCGCAAGCATCGACTGCAAGGACATCGGCAATAGAGCCGAGTGAGTGGGGGTGGTGATTGTCCATGGTACGCTCAATCAGATCAGGGATCCCGAGAAACGAAATCCTGCCGGCAAGGAAGGCCTCAACCGCAACCTCATTGGCAGCATTCATTACGGCAGGCATACTCTCCCCAGCGTCAAGGGCAAGATAGGCGAGCTTCAGACAGCGAAATTTAGCAAAATCCGGCTTATAAAAGGTAAGTCCGGAAAAGGCCGTAAGATCAAGTGGTTTGACCCCAGTGGAAACCCGCTCGGGATATGAAAGCGCATAGGCAATAGGGGCCTTCATGTCCGGTGACCCGAGCTGGGCTATGACGCAACCGTCGATATACTCCACCATGGAGTGAATGATGCTCTGCGGATGGATGTTCACATCGATCTTAGTTGCCGGCACGTCAAAGAGCCAGCGCGCCTCTATCACTTCCAGCCCCTTGTTCATCATAGAGGCTGAATCAATGGTGATCTTCCTCCCCATGCTCCAGTTGGGGTGATTGAGGGCATCGGCAACAGTAACCTCAGAGAGACCCGCAAGCGAGGTAGTAAGGAACGGCCCGCCAGAGGCAGTAAGTATGATCTTCTCGATGTCTTCGCTCCGATGACCTTCGATGGACTGAAAGACAGCACTATGCTCGCTGTCCACCGGGTAGAGCTTGATACCGGTCCGTGCCACCTCGTCCATGATAAGTCGACCTGCGGTTACCAGGGTCTCCTTGTTGGCAAGGGCCACATCCTTGCCTGCCTTTATGGCTGCGGCAGTCGGAACAAGTCCGGCAGCGCCGACAATGGCAGCGACAACCATATCGGTCTCCGGATGGGTCGAGGCCGCAACCATCCCTTCCACACCAGCAAGTATCTCAGGGCGCTCACCCGAAGGAAGCATGGTACGCAGCTCTTCCGCCAATCTGGGATTTAAAACCGCAACCAATTTAGGTCTGAAGAGGCTGATCTGCGATACCAGTAGCTCCAGGTTGCTGCCGGCAGTGAGTGCAACTACCTCAAAGCGGTCCGGGTGGGACTGAACGATCTCCAGCGTGCTTACCCCGATGGAGCCGGTAGAACCAAGTATTGAGAGTCTTTTCATAAGTGCTATCCTAGTCCTGACAAACAGGATACGTGCGTTTACAACATCATTAACTGTTCAATATAAGAGAAAAAGAATTCTAAGTTACTTAAAGAGGTAACGGGCATACAACCAGGCTGCGGGTGCGGCGAACAGGATGCTGTCCAGACGGTCGAGGATCCCTCCGTGGCCGGGGACAAGCCCTCCCGAGTCCTTGACCCCGCAACTCCTTTTCAGGAGCGATTCAAAGAGATCACCCAGTTGACCAAGTACGCCCAATAGGATGGCAATTACCAGACAATCGGTGACCTCTAGCTGAGGGAAAAAGGTGAGGCGGGCAACAAAGGCCCCTGCAACGCTTCCTGCAAGCCCGCCAAGGGCGCCTTCAATGCTCTTGTTTGGGCTCACGGCAGGGTAGAGTTTGTGCCTTCCAAAGGTTGAACCGATGTAATAGGCAGCCGAATCGCCAGCCATGACGATCACCAGCATGAGGAGAATCCAGGCATGGCCGAGAGGCTCGGCCCGGAGAAGAAGCAGTTGAGCAAGCAGAAGCGGTACATAGAGAAGTCCGGCCGTAAACAGAGCCCATTCCTGGGCGGCCTGATGTATATCACGAAAGCGGTAGAGGAGACTGATCGCAGCCAAAAGTACGAGTGCAGATAATGCGGAAATAAACAGCGATAGACTCAATAATGGAATAATCGTTAGCGATGCCCCGAGTAGAGAGGCAAAGAGCCCTTCTGCTCGGCGCATCTTGAGGGTCATACGATAATACTCATCGAGACCTAACAATGCAGTAACAAACATGAAGCTGGCGAAGTGGGCCACGCTCCCCTTGACAATAAGGATAATCAGCAGAGGAAGAGCTATGACTGCTGTAAGAAGTCTCTTGATGGCTTGCTCCTTAATGAGTGTGTAGCATGTACAGTTTACTATTCTATAATCGTCTTTCGCTATCGCAATAGAGCTGATTAGATGGCCCGGAAATGCAAATTCACGTACAACTACTCAACCGCGCTCTCTCAGCTGGTCACTGGTCTGGCCAAAACGTCGTTCGCGCTCCTGGTAGTCCATAAGAGCCTTGTGAAGTTCGGAACTATCAAACTCCGGCCAGTTGACATCAGTGAAATAGAGTTCTGCGTAGGCCAGTTGCCAGAGAAGGAAATTGCTGATCCTCATCTCACCGCTTGTCCGTATCAGGAGATCAGGATCGGGAATACCGTCTGTGAAAAGATAGCGACTAAAGGTGTTTTCATCCAGCGTCTGGAGATCAACAGTTCCTGCAGCTGCATCGGCGGCGACCCGGGCAACTGCACGAAAGATTTCCTGACGAGAGCCGTATGAAAGGGCCAATGTAAGCTGCATGCCGGTGTTGGCTTTCGTCTTGTCAATTGCCTCGTCAATCTCACAGTTTACCCCTGGAGGCAGCTCATCTCGATTCCCGATAACTGCGAACCTGATATTATTATGCATCATGCGGGGCACTTCAGAACGGATATACTTCTTCAAAAGAGCCATCAAAGCCCGAACCTCTGTCTTGGGGCGATGCCAGTTCTCTGCGGAGAAGGCAAAGAGAGTCAGATAACCGATCCCAAGGCGTGAGCACTCCTCCACGATGACGCGAACCGTCTCCACCCCCTTCTGATGGCCGACGATACGCTGAAGCATCCTTTGCTTTGCCCACCGACCGTTGCCGTCCATGATGACGGCAAGATGCCTGGGGAGTCTGTCCGGCTTGAGTCGATTCATGGTCTCTTCCACTCCACAAAACAAAAAACCCCCTTCCTACAGGGGTTTGTGGATTTAATCACACTTCGGGTTATCACGCAAGAAAGAATTTATTCCATATCCGGATCAAGGCGCTATCTCAAAGGTTTCGCATTCGGCTCCCAAAGGTATTAATTGCGAGCCTTCATCGACTGGAATTGAAATAGAAATTATACTTCCAGAACTTCTTTTTCTTTATGGGCAAACACCTCGTCGATCTTTGTCTCACAACTCTTTGTTACGTCCTGAATCTCTTTTTCGACCCGCTTCAGATCATCCTCGGATATCTGTTTGTCTTTCTCGAGCTTCTTGGCTCCGTCAATGGCATCGCGGCGGATGTTTCTCAACGCCACCTTAGCCTCTTCAGACATTTTTTTGAGCTGCTTGACTATATCCTTACGACGTTCCTCAGTAAGGGGGGGGAGTACAAGACGGATCATCTTTCCGTCGTTTGATGGGGTAACTCCCAGGTTGGCATTCAGTATTGCCTTCTCGATAAGGGGAATCACCTTTGGTTCCCACGGCTGGAGTGTTATGGTGCGTGGTTCAGGCACTGCCAGTGTAGCCACCTGATTCACCGGCGTCGGGTTACCGTAGTAATCTACCTTGAGATCATCCAGGAGCGACGTACTGGCCCGACCGGTCCGTACCTTCTGGTACTCACGTCGCAGCGCATCGATGGACTTCTCCATGTGACCCTTCATGTTGGCAATGATCTCCTTGCTCATGTTACCCTCCTTTCACTATGGTGCCGATCGCCTCACCACAGATCACCTTCTTGACGTTGCCCTGTGTAGTTATATCGAAAACGATTATGGGAAGACTGTTATCCATGCAGAGGGAAGTTGCAGTTGCATCCATCACCTGCAGCCCCTTCTTCAGGACCTCAAGGTACGTGAGTTCAACATATTTTACCGCATTCGGATCCTTTTTCGGGTCGGCAGTGTATACGCCGTCCACTTTTGTTCCCTTCAGTATTACCTCTGCGCCTATCTCCATGGCTCTAAGGCTGGCGGCAGTATCTGTGGTAAAAAAAGGATTCCCGGTTCCTGCCCCGAATATGACCACCCGCCCCTTCTCCAGATGCCTCATAGCCCGCCGCCGGATGTATGGCTCCGCTACCTCCTGCATCGCTATGGCAGATTGCACCCTGGTATCGACCCCTACTTTCTCAAGAGCATCCTGCATGGCAAGGGAATTTATCATCGTTGCTAGCATACCCATGTAATCAGCGCTAGCCCGGTCCATACCCTTGGATGAAGCAGCCAGGCCACGGAATATGTTACCTCCGCCGATAACAAGCGCCAGCTCTACCCCGCAGTCCATGACACCCTTCACCTCCTGTGCTATGGTACTTATGGTCGTAGGATCAATCCCGTATCCCTGATCACCACCCAGTGCCTCGCCGGACAGCTTCAGCATCACACGCTTATAGAATGGTTTGGACATACTATCCTCCGAGCCCTTAAACGCAGGGTAAGTCAGTTAACGAAGTTATTTTCTCCCAGAAAAGCAGAGAAAATTACTTTCAACTTAAAAAAAGAGCCGGTCATCGAAATGGCCGGCTCAAAGTCAATCTCTAGTTGCCGACCGCGGCAGCAACCTCGGCAGCAAAGTCGCTCTCTTTCTTTTCAAGCCCTTCGCCCAAGACAAACCGGGCAAAGCGCCTGATGGACATATTCTCCCCGATCGTGGCGATGGTCTCATTCAGAAGAGTCTGAACAGTCTTGTCCGGATCCTTTACATAGGACTGCTCCAACAGACAGATGTCTGCATAGTACTTGTTAACCTGTCCCTCGATGATCTTTTCGATAATGTTTTCAGGCTTGCCGGTCTCACGTGCCTTGGCACGGTAGATCTCCTTCTCGCGCTCTACAAGCTCGGCCGAAACCTCTTCGCGCCGAACAAACAGCGGAGAAGCAGCAGCAATATGCATGGCAATGTCTTTTACAAACGACTGAAAATTTTCGTTCTTCGCCACAAAGTCGGTCTCGCAGTTCACCTCTACCAGCACGCCGATCTTCCCACCGGCATGTATATAGGAACCGACCGCACCCTCGCTTGCCACCCTGCCTGCCTTCTTGGAAGCCGCAGCCAACCCCTTGGTCCGGAGGTAGTCAACCGCCTTTTCCTGGTCTCCTGCTGACTCCTGAAGTGCCTTCTTGCAGTCCATCAGGCCGGCGCCGGTAGCCTTCCTCAGTTCATTAACCTGTGCAGCTGTTATGCTCACGCTATCCTCCGTAATGGCTGCCTCGCAGCCCATTGTGGTTGCCGCTTACTTGGCCGACCGACAAACAACTCTAGTCGATCGTCTCTTCTTCACCCTCGGTCACCGGAACAGCCAGCCCGGCATCCTCACCTTCTGTATCGGTCTGAAGGTCGGTATCACGCGCCTGGGAGCCTTCGGAAACTGCATCCGCAATCTTGCTCGTAAGGAGCCGGATGGCACGAATGGCATCGTCGTTACCGGGGATAACGTAATCGATATCATCGGGATCGCAGTTGGTATCGACAATTGCTACCACCTTGATTCCAAGCTTCTTGGCTTCCTTCACAGCTATTTCTTCGTTTTTCGGATCAATGATAAATATGACACCGGGAAGCCGACCCATTCCCTTGATGCCACCCAAGGTCTTTTCGAGCTTCTGGCGCTCCTTGTCGAACTTGAGCGCCTCTTTCTTGGTGTAGGCATCGGCAGTACCATCGGTCAGCATGGCATCCAGACGCTTCAAACGGTCAATGCTCTGCTTCACGGTGGAGAAGTTGGTAAGCATGCCTCCGAGCCAGCGATGGTTGACGTAGAACATGCCGCAACGGCTGGCCTCTTCGGCAACCGAATCCTGGGCCTGCTTCTTCGTACCAACAAACATGACCGTCTCGCCGGAACGAACCGAATCAGCTACGAAATTGTAGGCGTTCTTGAACAGCCTGACGGTCTTCTGCAGATCTATGATGTAGATCCCGTTACGTGCCCCGAAGATGTAAGGTTTCATCTTGGGATTCCAGCGCTTGGTCTGGTGGCCGAAATGAACGCCTGCCTCCAGAAGCTCCTTCATGGTAATGCTCGACATTGCTCTCTCCTCTTTCTGGTTTGTCCTCCGCCTCCTGCCTTACCCCGAAATCCACGTGCAAATGAGATGCAGCGGACACCGCCGGGGGCTCGGATGGCGTGCGTAATATATGCAGCGGATGTATATACCATATACTGGCGTCGGCAGGCAAGGGATTTTTCCGCAGCACTTTACTTGAATCGGGATCTCGTGTAGTATCCCTGCCGATGCCAACCATCCTCGACCGCTACATATTCCGTGAAATTACCATCCCCTTTGTACTTGGCATGGCAGCGTTCACCGGTGCCCTGCTTATGGGTCGCTTCCTCAAGATCGCCGACATGGTGGTTGCCAAAGGGGTTCCGTTAAGCGAGATCTGCCTGCTGATTGCCTACCTCTTTCCATCATTCGCACTGGTGACGATCCCGATGGCCTTCCTGCTTGCAGTCCTCCTGGCCTTTGGTCGACTCTCGTCAGACAGCGAGATAATCGCCATAAAGGCGAGCGGAGTCGGTCTGGGGCGGCTTATGCTGCCGGTAATGGCATTTGCTCTACTTGCTTCCTTTGCTACAGCAGCAACCGCTATCTATGCGGTCCCGGCAGGGAATACCGCCTTCAAGAATCTTCTGACGGTGGCAGTGGAAAACCGTGCAGAGATGGAGATCAAGGAACGGGTTTTCATCGACAGCATCCCGGGGCTGGTGATTTACGTCGACCAGTACGATCAGGCGACCAGAGGTATTTCCGGCATAATGATACAGGACGACCGTAACCTGAAAGAACCTGTTACCATCTTTGCAGAGAAGGGAACGGTTACCTCAGATCCCGCTGCCCGCCAGGTTCAGCTCCTGCTCTCAAAGGGTAGCATCCACAGCATTAAGGAGTCTCGCTATCGATTGATCGGATTCAGCGAATACGAAATGACCGTCCGCCTGAATCAGACGATTCGCAGCATAAACCGCAATGAGCTGGACATGACCATCGGTGAGCTCAAAGCCGCTATCGATGGCGGAGCAACAGACCTCCGCCAAAAGCGGGAGATGGAACTGGAATTCCACCGCCGCTTCGCCACACCGTTTGCGTGTTTCGTCTTTGCTCTGGCAGGGGTCCCCCTGGGAATACAGAACAGCAGATCAGGCAAGGGGAGCGGTTTTGCCGTCAGCATCGGGCTTCTCATCATCTACTACATCGTCCTCTCTGCTTGCAAGGCTCTGGGTGACAAGGGGGTGCTCCATGCCGCTATTGCCATGTGGATGCCCAATCTCTGTTTCCTATTGCTCGGTATCTGGTTCTTCAGGAGATCGGCCAACGAGCTCCCCATTCTCGGGAAACTGGCGCCGTCGGCCCTTGCAGACATGTTTCGTAGGTTACTTTACCGCAACGGTTCACGACGATGACCATTTTCTCCCGCTATATCTCCACCACCTATTTGAGACTCTTCTGCCTCTGTTGCGGGGCCTTCTCCGCCATCTACCTGGTAATCGACGTCCTGGAAAAAGTCGGCAAATTCACCCGCGCCGGAGCCAGACCCGATCATATTGCCCTGTTCTTCCTCTGGAAACTCCCGGAAATTGCCTCTCAGATCATACCGCTTGCGGTCCTTATGGCTACACTTCTGACCCTGGGGAGCCTTGCCAAGACCTCCGAACTTACAGCAATGCGCTGTTCAGGAGCGGGACTGTTCCGGATCACTGCACCGATCCTCGTAATCTCCGGCCTGCTCAGTATTTTGAATCTGGCTCTGGCTGAACTGGTGGTACCGAAGAGTTTCGAAAAGATGCGCTACATCCAGGAGGTCCTTATCTCAAAGAAAAGCCCTGCTGCCTTCTTCCGCCAAGGGGCAATCTGGTACCGCGACAGAGACAGCATTCTCCAGGCAAGGCTTTTCGAACCTGAAATATCGACATTGAAAGGTGTGACTCTTTGGCAGCTGAACGCGTCACTTCAGCCTCTTGCGCGATTCGACGCAAACCAGGGGGTGCGCAAAGGGGATGCGTGGATACTTACGGAGGTTGTGCAACAGAGGTACAGCTCCGGCAAACTCACCTCAGCAAACAGAATCCCCTCACTGCAGGTCCCGCTCAACCTCACGCTTGCAGAACTCAAAGTAGTCGGAAAACTGGCAGAGAACATGGGGTATACAGAGCTGCGCAAATATTGCAGAAAGCTTACCCAGGGAGGTTACGATGCCACCCGTTACCTTACTCTGCTCCACACCAAGCTTGCAGTTCCTTTCAGTCCACTGGTGATGGCTTTTCTCGGCATCCCGTTTGCCCTCCGCAGCGACCGTTCAAGCGGACCTGCCATAGGGATAGGAATCAGCCTCGTCATCGGCCTCACCTACTTCATCATCAATGCTTTTCTCGTCTCATTCGGTCAGGCCGGCGCGCTTCCCCCACTGGTTGCCGCCTGGGCAGCCAATATCCTGTTCAGCGCATCAGGCATCTGGCTGGCGCTCACACTGGATAGGTAGCCCATTCGTTGACAACCGCCAGGATCATGCTTTAATCCTAAAACAGAAATGGGTTAGGTCACTGATTTTTCTGTACATGCAAGGAGTTCCCATGACTCGCCTGATATGCCTTTTCTTTGCATTAACTCTCTCATCAGCAGCTCATGCTGCCGTAACCCCTGCAGCAACAGTCCCAAAAGGGACTACCAAGGAGGTCCGGCAAAAAAAGGAGCAACCGGAGCGGATAACCATACTGAGCATAATCCCTGCTCAGGGAGAGCCGGGAATGACCGTAACGCTCTCCGGCAGCGGGTTCTCCGAGAAGGCCACCGCCTTCATCGGAAACAGTGAGCTGCCCGCAAAGCTACTTGGGCCGAAGCAGCTCAGTTTTGAGATACCGCGCCTTGCTCCAGGACTCTATGCCCTGTTCGTAAAGAACGATGACGGCTCAACAAGCAAGACCTACAGCTTCTCCGTTCAACCCCTGAAGCCGATGGCGCAGTCACTCTCGCCAGACACCATGCCTACCTGCACCACTGGCGGAAGCCGCGAGGTCATTGTCTCTGGAAAGAACTTCATGGAAGGGTCACAGGTCCTGTTTGACGGAGGCGGAATCAGGAGCAGGTTTCTGTCAAGCGAGTCCATGAGCTTTACCGTTCCAGCCGTGCGCGGCGGAATACACCAGGTACAGATAAAGAGCCCCGAAGAGACCATTTCCACCCCGCTGGCATTGCTCATAGACAGCAGGCCTGAAATATCCGGGATAACACCGGGTACCGACTTCGTCAATTACTACGAACTCAGCATCGATGGGAAGAACTTCCTCCAGGGCTCCATCCTGGTGGTTGACGGTGAGCGGATCACTGCCGGGACGCCAGCTCCTGGCAATCGCGACCGTCTGATTTATATGAGCTGCACCCAGCTCATCTACCAGCGACACCCGGCTGACCCTACCCCCAAGACCCTGCGACTCCAGGTGGTGAACCCCGGAAACGAAGAAAGTCCGGTAGTAACTGTCAGCACCCCCTAAAACGCTCTCACCCACAGAACGCAAACGGCCGACACAAGCAATATGTGCCGGCCGTTCTATTATATTGCTCAACTTCTTGTCAGTACCTGTAGTGATCCGACTTGTACGGCCCTTCCTTCTTAACCCCGATATATGCCGCCTGAGCATCAGTCAGCTCGGTCAGCATTGCGCCAAGTGTCTTCAGCTGCAGCCGCGCGACCTTCTCGTCGAGCTCCTTTGGCAGCGTATAGACCCCCACCGGGTATTTGCCCGGATTGCAGAAGATTTCCATCTGAGCCAGGGTCTGATTGGCAAAAGATGAAGACATGACGTAGGATGGATGGCCGGTGGCGCAGCCGAGATTGACCAGGCGACCTTCGGCAAGCAGAATGATCCTTTTGCCGTCAGGGAAGATGACATGATCGACCTGGGGCTTGATGTTCTCCCACTGGTAGGCCTTAAGCTTGGCAACCTCGATCTCGTTGTCGAAGTGGCCGATAGTGCAGACGATGGCATTGTGCTTCATCGCCTTCATATGGTCATGGGTGATTACATCGATATTGCCGGTCGTGGTTACGAAGATGTCAGCCTTGTCGGCAGCCCATTCCATTGTCACAACCTTGTACCCTTCCATGGCCGCCTGCAGGGCACAGATCGGATCAACTTCGGTCACCCAGACCTGGGCCTGAAGACCGCGCATTGCCTGGGAGCAACCCTTGCCGACGTCACCGTAGCCGCAGATTACCGCTACCTTGCCGGCCACCATCACGTCGGTGGCGCGCTTGATGCCGTCCACCAGGGATTCGCGGCAACCGTAGATATTGTCGAACTTGGACTTGGTAACCGAGTCGTTGACATTGATGGCCGGGAACTTGAGCGTTCCCTTGTTGTGCATCTCGTAGAGGCGATGCACGCCGGTGGTGGTCTCTTCGGTAACCCCCTTGATGTTGGCTGCTGTTTTCGAGTACCAGCCCGGTTTCTCGGCGAGACGTCTCTTTATGGCAGCGAAAAGGAACTGCTCCTCCTCGCAGGTCGGATTGGCAATGACCCTCGGGTCTTTTTCCGCGTCACTCCCCAGATGGAGCAGCAGGGTGGCATCGCCTCCATCGTCCAGGATCATGTTCGGAGTGCCGCCGTCGTTCCATTCGAAAATCTTGTGGGTATAGTCCCAGTACTCTTCCAGGGTTTCACCCTTATGGGCAAATACCGGTATGCCTGCGGCCGCAATTGCTGCCGCGGCGTGGTCCTGAGTGGAGAAAATATTGCATGAAGCCCAGCGCACTTCCGCCCCCAGCGCTGTCAGGGTTTCGATCAGCATGGCGGTCTGGATGGTCATATGGAGCGAACCGGCAATACGGGCACCCTTCAACGGCTGTGTCTTTGCAAACTCCTCGCGGATTGCCATCAGGCCAGGCATTTCGGTCTCTGCAATAATCATCTCCTTGCGCCCCCAGGCGGCAAGAGAGAGGTCTGCAACATGAAAATCGGTGAATGACATTATGGTCTCCTTGTTCGGTATCTGTACTTTACTCAACATGATTATTTACTACGGGCTGGAATAATATGCAAGTTGTACGGAGGAAATAAAAAAACAGGGGAGACCCGTCATGACGGTATCCCCTGTTGTCTTAATATTAGTGAAATCCGTGTTGACTCTTAGTGATAGACCCCGCAGCCGATAAATACCGAGTCATCGACCTTGTATATATACGATGACTTTTTCTGCATTTTGCCGCTTAAAGGGTTGGGCCACTTGTAATCGTACCAGCCGCCCCCTTTCTGGGCAGTCTCGATCAAGCCTATGGTAACGAGACGGACATTCTCATCTTTGGATTGAAGCTGGTTTTTCCCGATCAGAGACTGGTTTGCCCCATGGGCAAGAAACACACCATTAAACCCAATGGCAAAGACATAGAGATCCTTATTGATGAACCGACCCTTTGGATTGCTGAACTCAACGAACGACTTTTCCTTGCCGTTGGCCTTGATGTAGGCAGCTGCCTTCTCAACCAGGGCCTTGGCCTCTGCCCTGCTTGCTGCCCCCTTTTGCTCAGCAGCCAGGGAAAACCCGGCAGATGCAACACTCATAACAATAACCATGATCGCTATACAGAGCTTTTTCATACAGTACACCCTCCTATTGAATTGATGACAGTTCGTTATTACGCAGCCTCAGACTCTTTTTCCGCATCTGCAGTGAAAAGCTCATCGAAAATCTCCTGAACCGTAGTGATCCTGTCGGCCTTCCAGGCATTGGTGCCGCAGAAGATCAGACCGGTATCCACGTCACCCCGCTGGGCACGGTCAAGTGACTTGACGATGCAGAAACGCTCGCCGGACTCCTTGTAGGAACACTTTTTCAGGCAGCCTGTGGTACATCCTGAACTTCTAATCTGATCATACAGAAGAATCTGATCCTGATTCTTGAGTATCGCACGTCCCGGAAGTCCAGCCGGGCTCATGATCAAACCGATGTCCTCTTTCCTGCAGTCGAGATAAGCCTGTTTGAACTCGGGCGCTGCATCGCACTCCACAGTGGCCACGAAACGGCTTGCCATCTGCACTCCATCTGCACCCTGCTCCAGGGCATTGATCAGGTCGGCCCGGTCCCAGATTCCACCTGCCGCAATTACAGGCACATCGACCCCGTATTCCTCCATAAAAAGCTGTTTCACCCCTCTTACCGTAGCATACTGATCATATTCACCGGTTCCGATGTTTTCCATTTTTTCACCGAGATGACCGCCGGCAGTATCAGGGTCTTCTACAACCACGGCATCAGGAAGACGATTGTATCCTTTATCCCACTTTTTCGCGATCAACTGGGCAGCCCGGACCGAGGAGACAATCGGCACCAGCGCAACATCCGGAGCATGGGCGGTCAAACCCGGCAAGGTCAGGGGAAGCCCGGCACCGCATACGATAACTTTCGCTCCACCCTCTATGGCAGCCGTCACAAGCTGTTCAAAATCAGAGAGCGCAACCATGACATTGACCCCAATGACACCATCAGGAGCAATGGTGTAGGCCTTTGCCAATTCTGCCTTGAAACCTGCCACATCGGCCTCAACATAATTGTTCCCCTTATAAAAGCCGCTGTTCAGACCTATACCCGGTGCGGCGATAAGTCCTACGCCACCGCACTTGGCAACATGCCCGGCCAGAGATCCCGCCGAAATACGCACCCCCATCCCACCCTGAATGAGCGGATAGCGCACCTCGTGTTTTCCAATTTTCAGCGACTTCAGCATAGTGGCCCCCATAAAAACAGTTTAATACTCTGCCAGCCTACCAGAAAACTGCCTGATGACATGTAATAGAAATGTAAAAGCTGGGCAATTGAAGCCATGGCAAACCCTCTTGCGGTTCCACCGCGATAATGATACACACTTCTCATGCGCTGGTTCAGAAAACTCTTTCACCCGTTAATTGCATTTATAGGTATCCAGTTGGTATGGGTCCTGGTGGTCGTCTTCTGGATCTACTGGTTCATAGGTCGCCAGAAAGAGTTTCGTGCCATAGCCGAGCGCTACCGACCGGAACTTGCGGTTAAAGGCCTTGAATGGCTGGTTCTTATAGAGGGTTTGGTTCTCCTCTTGGTGATACTCGGTGGAGTTTATGTCCTCTTTCTCGTCTGGCGAAGGCAGTCAACTCTCTACCGCCAGCAGAAGAGCTTCATTTCGCAGGTCACCCATGAATTGAAATCCCCTCTGGCTTCCATCCAGCTGCACCTTGAGACGATCCGCCTCAGAAAGCCGCCACCTGATAAACTTGAGCGCTTTCTCGACACCATGCTGGCAGACACAGACCGTCTCCATGCACTAATCAACAACCTGCTGATGGCAGC
The DNA here is from genome assembly GCA_964528055.1 of uncultured Geoanaerobacter sp. Classification (GTDB taxonomy): domain Bacteria; phylum Desulfobacterota; class Desulfuromonadia; order Geobacterales; family DSM-12255; genus Geoanaerobacter. Next base: position 312,454 of record CAZGQM010000003.1, read on the forward strand.
GCGCCTCGAGGACCGCCAGAGATCCGCCCCTTTTCCGGTTATCGATTTTTCGGAATTTGTCCACCACTACCTTGAAAAAAAACGATCATTGCTTCCGGAAGGTGGAAGCCTGATCCTAGAGATTGAAGACGGGTTGCATGTAGCAGCGGATCCGGATGAAATGGAATCAGCACTCAGAAACCTCTTTGAAAACGCGATGCTCTATTCGCCGGTCTCTCCGGAAATTCGTGTTGTCCTGCACCGTAACATGGGGACCTGCATCCTGACCTTCCAGGACAAAGGGCTGGGTATCGATAAAAAGTATCTGAAAAAGATATTTCGGATGTTCTTCCGGGTCCGACAGTCAGGCGAGAATATCCGTGGAACCGGACTGGGCCTCTACATTGTCCGGCAGGTAGTCGCCGAACATGGAGGAAAGGTGGAAGCCTCCAGCGAAGGGGCAGGTAAGGGATGCACCTTCACCATCTCCCTGCCGCTTGCAAACCCTTAAATGCTCCTAGCAACAAAAGTTACGACGTCTCGCATCAGACGGATTTTACACTTCACGATACACGGGTTCTGAGCATGACCGAGGAAAAACCACATATATTGCTCGTCGAGGACGAGATAAACCTTGCGCGGGGAATCTGCTTTAACCTGGAGTTGGATGAGTACCGGGTAAGCCATGTGGAGAGCGGAGAAGAAGCACTTGAACGACTACACATCGATCGTTTTTCACTGGTCATCCTGGATGTGATGCTCCCCGGCATGGACGGCTTTACTGTCTGCCGCGAGGTCAGGCGATTCGATTCAAAGGTACCGATCCTTATGCTTACTGCCCGGTCAGACGAAAGGGACAGGATTACCGGTCTGGAGAGCGGTGCCGACGACTATTTGACAAAGCCGTTCAGCCTCAACGAATTTCTGCTCCGGGTGAAAGGGATGCTTCGACGCTCTGCCTGGTATCGACCCGATCCGGTGGAAGAGGCCTATCGTTTCGGCGACAACGAGGTATTCCTCCTCTCCTACCACGCCCGTACCGCCCAGGGAGAGATAGACCTGACAGATCTTGAGGTGCGGATGCTGGCGCTTTTCTTCCAGAAAGAGGGGGAGGCTGTCACGCGAAAGGAGCTTCTGGAGCGGGTCTGGGGCTATGCAACCGACGCCGAAACCCGCACGCTCGATAACTTCATTGTCCGGCTCAGGAAATACTTTGAGCCGGACCCGGCAAACCCTGTCTATTTCCAGACTGTACGAGGGGTGGGGTACAGGTTTACGAGAAAAGGTGGGATACGGGATTAACCTTGCATTCAGCAATAAAAAAGGGCCGGAGTAGATACCCCGGCCCTTTTCTCAACTTACTATGTCAGCTATGCTTCAGATCCCGGCCTTTGCCCTGATCTCCGCAACCTTGTCCGTTTTTTCCCAGGTAAACTCAGGCAGCTCACGTCCGAAGTGCCCATATGCGGCGGTCAGTTTGTAAATCGGTCGGAGCAGATCAAGCTGCTCGATAATGGCCCTTGGTCGCAGGTCAAACACTTCACGGGCAATCTCTGCGATACGCTTGGAAGGGATCTTGCCTGTGCCTGCAGTGTCGACCAGAACCGATACCGGCTCAGCCACGCCTATGGCATATGCAACCTGCACCTCGCACTTGTCACAAAGGCCTGCCGCCACCAGGTTTTTCGCCACATAACGCCCCATGTAGGCAGCCGAACGATCGACCTTTGAGGGGTCCTTGCCGGAGAAAGCCCCACCACCGTGAGCGCCGTGCCCTCCGTAGCTGTCCACTATGATCTTGCGTCCGGTCAGTCCGCAGTCACCCATCGGACCACCGATGACAAATCGGCCGGTCGGGTTGATGAGGTAGCGGGTCTTCTCGGTTATCATGTTGGCCGGAATGACCTTCTTCACAACCTCTTCGATAATCCTCTCCTCGATCTCCTTGTGGGTGACTTCCGGGGTATGCTGGGAGGAGATGACCACCGTGTCGACATACGCCGGCTTGCCGTCAATGTACTGAATGGACACCTGGGACTTGGAGTCGGGGCGCAGAAAGTTGAGCAGACCGGACTTTCGAACGTCTGCCAGCTTCTTGACCAGCTGATGAGAGAGCAGAATTGTCATCGGCATCAGCTCTTTGGTCTCTGTACAGGCATAGCCGAACATCAGCCCCTGGTCACCGGCACCCTGGTCCTTGAAGAGTCCTTCGCCTTCGGTAACCCCCTGGGAGATGTCCGGAGACTGACGATCAATAGAAGTTAGAACTGCGCAGGTCTCCCAGTCGAATCCCATCGCAGAATCGTTATAACCAATCTCCTTTATGGTCTCTCGGACCACCTTCGGATAATCAACCACTGCATTGGTGGTGATCTCGCCGGCAATGATTGCCATCCCGGTAGTTACCATAGTTTCACAGGCTACCCGCGATTTGGGGTCCTGGGTGAGGATGGCGTCGAGGATGGCGTCAGATATCTGGTCGGCAACCTTGTCAGGATGCCCTTCTGAAACCGATTCGGATGTAAAAATAAAGTCGTCCATCTCCTGCATGGGGAGTTCCTCCTTAATAGCGTTTGGCACCTAAAAAGACTGTATTTTATAGCGTTCCTCCGAAAGGATGTCAAGGAGGAAAACCAGCCTGAGCATGGATCGCACTGCAAAATGATGTTGTTTTATTGAAGGAGAACCGTTTTCTCAGTACACTGCTACTAATGCACGCTGCGGCAAAATGCCGTGTACGTGCATCTAATTATCGTTACTTCGATCCTCTACAGAGTCGGGAATAGTACCATGCTGAGATTAATTTCTTGTTTTGCTCTGGCAATAATGACGTCAGGCTGCATGAATCTGGCAGCTGTCGCCGGCAAGCCTGTCGGATTGAGGATCAACACCTCGCATGGGCTTGGCAATGCCAAGGGCGCAGTTATGGATGCCGGGCTGAAACTATCGACAGACGTGAATATAAGCGCATCATCTCCCTACGACGGACGCCCCTTCCTCACTCCAAAGCAGTTCATAGACGATGCTAAGATCGTAGGAGCAACCATACTTTCATCAAGCTTTAGTGGATGGGAGTATACCTTTGATTCGGCAGGGTACCTTCAACTGACCCAGAATGAGATGGTGCATGTCTTCGCATATGAGCCTACAAAGAAACAACCCCGTAACGTCCCTCCGCCAGCTGCCTTTGTTACCGTCAACAAGATTGGAGGTGTTACCGGAGACGGCATCGAATTTGGCGTAACGACGGATTACATGAACGGGAAGGGTCAGAGTACGTATCCATCAGGAGTAACAGCCCAATTGGCGGGTCTTATGGCATCGCTCAGGCATCTGCATCCCGATTGGAACTGGTTTGACATCAAGGCTGCCCTCAGGGCAACTGCATCCAATTTTGCCAACGGCTATGATCCAGATAGATATGGATACGGCACTATCGATTATCATGCTGCCAATGGATTGAAAGACGCGTCAAAGCTCCCTCTTTTCCCACCATCTGCAGTTGTGCGAAGGCAGCAAGGCAATCAGATCATTTTTCAGATCAACTCTTTCAAGCAGTCCCGAAGGTTCGGGGATGCATTGTTCAAGTTTCCACTCCCTCCAACCTTAACCCGCAAGGAGTTGACACTTGGCGACATAACAGCCATGGCCGGCCTTCAAGTGTATTCAGGGAATCCCTTAGTACTATCAAACCTCATTGCATATAAAGCGAATCATGATGAAACGGTATATTTTGTCTGGTTCACAAAAGATGCAGACGGTATGTTTTCTCGGATTGAACCGTACTCAATCATTGGTCCGGTCAAGCTGACATCAAAAAAGTAACCGATCTATGCTCCGTGGCCATATCAATATCCCACTGTCCCACCATCCGGTTAGTACGTTATATAGCGCAATCAGTGCATCCTTTTCCCGGTAATTCCCTCATCAGCAAACATCTTGATAACCACATCCAGCCACAAAACAATATAAATCGCTGATATTACGGCGTTTTGCATTTTAATGAATAATAATAGTTTACCGACGTATTCTTGGGCACTGATTTGCATTCTAATGAGAACAGAAAGCAGACACAACCAACCAGACTCTAATCAGGCGTAGGGGACACTAAAATGACACTTTTGACCTCAATTATGCTAACCGTAGCAATAATGGTAGCCCTTATCATGATTCCGAAATTATACGGCAGCTGGCTTCAGATCACCGAGTCTTCCGAGGCAGGTGATATCGACAAACTGATCGCCCTTCAGGCTCAGCAAAACAGCTGGGTGATTCGTCATATCATATGTGCTCTTGTCGCTCTTGCTCTGGCAATCAGCTTGGAATACTGCCCAGATTTGGGAGCGCCTGAGCAAATGTTGGAAGTTACCGCAGCGTACAGCGCCCTTTCCTTTGTGTTGGCATTTATTGAGTCCATCCTTGCCCAGAGGATTTCCAACCTTTCCATAATTCTGACGCAACCTCTAAAAGAACGACCCAACAGGAACCAGCTCTAATCAAACGATACTACCCTCAAGAATACCAGTAACGAGTATAGGCATAAAAGGCGACCCGGATTACCGGGTCGCCTTTTTGCAGGTGATCTGCCAGCAGACATCATGAATAATTCGTTAATTGACTTCTCCTCTCTTCTAAGAGTGTTCTCCTCTGCATTTGATTTGACTAACGTGTTTACAGCACCAGTGTCCCAACGTTACTGAGTCCAGACAAGATTTTCATAGAAATCAACGGACGTTGAGGGGAATTCATCGATTCGTCGACTTGAATGCATTTCACCTCGTGTGAACAAGTTCAGCACGTTCTATCGGTATCAAATTGATCGTTGGGACACTTCTGTGTTTACAACGTTAACTCGAGGCAAAAATACGCATGGGTCAATACAGATAGAAGCTCCTTGATACCCGAATAACACTTTGACTTGACACGTTGAATCGGCTAGATTGAGCCGTTCAGTTTTTCATTTTGAGCTACTAGAGGGAGAGTATTGCATGATCGTTAAAACCAACAACCTCAAGATAAAGAGCATTACACCGATAATCGCACCTGCTGACCTGCGCCAGGTCTTTCCGCTCTCGGAAGAGTCAAGCGAATTCGTCAGCTCAAGCCGTGCGGCCATAAAGAACATCCTTCAGGGAAAAGATCCTCGACTGATGGTTGTCGTCGGCCCCTGCTCCATTCACGACCCCATTGGCGCCCATGAGTATGCCCATCGCCTGGCAACACTCGCAGCCGAGCTCTCGGACCAGTTATTTCTGATCATGCGTGTCTATTTCGAAAAGCCGCGGACTACCGTCGGCTGGAAAGGGGTTATTAATGACCCTGACATGAACGGCACTCATCAGATATCCAAGGGACTGGGGATTGCGCGCGGACTCCTTTCTAAAATAACGGCGCACAGACTCCCGATTGCCACTGAAATGCTCGATCCGATTACCCCTGAATATCTGGCCGATCACCTCTCATGGGGGGCCATAGGAGCCCGGACCACCGAATCCCAGACGCATCGGGAGTTGGCCAGTGGCCTCTCCTTTCCCATAGGATTCAAAAACGGCACCGACGGCAATCTGCAGATAGCCATCGATGCAATGATCGCAGCTTTGCACCCCCACCACTTTCTGGGGATCAATCGCGATGGACTGACCTCAATTGTACAGACCACCGGAAATCCTGATGTGCATATGGTTCTGAGAGGAGGGAAGAAACCGAACTATCACCCTGATGATATCCGGAGTACAGAAGAGATGCTGAAGAAGGCGGGACTCATCCCGACCATCATGGTTGACTGCAGCCATGGGAACTCGGAGAAAAACCATGAGAAGCAGCCGCAGGTACTGAATGCGGTCATCGACCAGATTGCTGCAGGGAACCGTTCCATCTCAGGAGTTATGATAGAGAGTTACCTTGAAGATGGTAATCAGCCTATGCCCAAGGACCCTGCAGAAATGAAATACGGTATATCAATCACCGATAAATGCATTAGCTGGGCTACTACGGAGCGTATCCTTCGGGAAGCCCACACCCGCCTGAAACAGTGCGGCGGCCGCAAGTTAGAGTAGTCGCCTACTCAACTGACCAATATAAAAAGCGCTGCCGGACAACCTGGCAGCGCTTTTTATATTTCATATACATTACCGTTATTGCAAGGGATAGAAATCGAGCTTCACGTTCCCATCCTGCTGCCAGAGACAGTCTATGAGCAGAGCCGTATCACCCGGTTTCGGCCTGAACGTAGCGGGATCAACAATCCAGGTGATGTCAGGATTACCGTAAAAAGCCCTGAGTCCCTGCTGAACAAATGCGCGCCCAGCCGGAGGATTATTGACGAACAGGTAGCTCTTGGGTGGGAACTGCGGTATTGACTTACGGATTTCGGTCAGGAATACCTTCATCGGCTCTCCCTGCTGGCGCCACTCATTACCTCGGGCAGTAACCCGACCGTAATTGAACCAGAAAAACACAACCAGACAGAGAAGCGAGAGTGACTGCCACCAGCGGTGCCCCATTCGCTTGCGCAGGTCGCAGAGTATTGCCGTATATACCACTGCAGAACCTATGGAGGTTATATAGAGGTAGCGGCTTATGGAATTGACAAGATTTCTCGGTTCAAACTGACCAAGCCCGGTAAAGCTCTGGGGTAGAAACGCGCAGAAGATCCAGAGATATCCGAAGAAGAGGAGACGACGCTCCTTGACAAACAGGACACTGACAGCAACGAAGGCGGCTGATACATAGACCAGCGGGTGATGCGGATTGATGAAACCGTCTGGACCGAGATAAAAGACCGTACCACCACCCAGAAGAGAATAGAGCGGCCGGAGTTTGAACAAGCGGGCAGGTTCGGCCTGCCTTTGCATAATCAGGTCGAAAACCACTGCATTCAAGACCATGTACCCGACTATGACTGCAGCAAATGGTGCCACCCTCCGCATCAGTCCTGCTTTGTCATCCCAACCTTTGAAAAAGATAAGTTCACAGGCCACTATGACCAGGGGGAATGATGCCGCTTCCTCCTTGCTGAACATCGCCAACCCGAAAAGCACCAGAGCAGCTATGAACGGTTTTTTCTCTCCTGTCTGTCGTGATGCAATGTAGCGATCAAGGGCAAGAAGATAGAACAAAAGACAAAACAGGCTGCTATTGGTTGCCTTCCAGAGTAACGCGTCAGCCCCTGCCACACTGGCGACAAAGAACGTACCGGCAAGAAAGGCAATTGTTCGGTCACCCAAAAGGCGTAGCAGCATGGCAAACAGGAGAGTTGCATTGGCTATGTGAAGGAAGAGAGCAAACAGGTTGTAGCCAGCGGGTTCGAGTCCAGAAACCTGGAAAAGAGGCCACCAGCTTAGATTACTGACCAGTCGAAGGGCACCATAACCCAAAGCCACTGATGAAAAGCCGACATACATGTTCTCAAGATATTTAAAATCGTCAAAAGAGAAAAAGTTACCGATAAATTGCCAATAATATAGGGTTGTTACCGTTATGGCAACAACAACAAACAGCAACCCGGCACGTTGATCCTGTTTCAATTTATAACCCCTATTTCTTAACAGCAAGACAGAGCAGAGAGACGCCTACCGGCAGATCGAAAGATCTGAGCACTTTCATCTCTGCCAAGATCATCTCCAGCAGTAGCTGGTTCAACCATTTTGCAGGGAGCTGGGTAGTGTCGGAGGTCTGGCTGTCGATTCCCAGACCCCTCCGGGCAATACGCATGGGTGCCACGACAGGGAAAACGATGGCATTAAAGTATGTGCAACGTCGCACCAGAAGGCCTGCATTCGCAACCTTTTCCGCCAATTCCGGTTTCCGGTAGCGACGAAAATGATGGAGGGCTTCATCATGCCCGCTCCAGAGAAACATAAACGCAGGAACCGTTATCATGGCAATGCCGCCAGGTCGCAGGACCCTGGCCATTTCTGAAAGTGCCATGTCGTCATTCCGGACATGTTCGATCACGTCGAGTGCAGTTACCAGGTCAAAGCTTTCATTTTCGAACGGAAGCGCATCTGCCGATCCCTGGGCCACAGAAAAAAAGCCACGTGACCTCGTATAGGCCGTGGCTTCAGACGATGGGTCCAACGCTACCAGATCGCCCAGCGCCGACAGTTCCTCAGCCATCCTCCCCGTGCCGCAGCCTACATCAAGGATATGAGGCTTTGTGCTGTAAGAGATATGCCGGCCGATGAAATCGGAGACAATCCGACGTTTGCCTTTGAAGTACCAGTGCTCCTCTTCCAGGGAATACATCAGTCGGTATTCATCTGGGTTCACCGGCAACCACCTCTTTGAGGAAGATAGTCCCCACGCAGGGCATTACGGCGCACTCTCAGAATGTCACGGAACATCAGCCACGAGTCACGAACAATGCTAACCTTGGTTCCTGCAATATCTGTCCAGTTTACCGGTACCTCACTGATGGAGAAATCATGTAGACGGGCAACATAGAGCAGTTCTACATCAAAACCGAAATCGTCGATTGTCAGTAACGGGAAAATTGTCTCTGCTGCGGAAGCAGTGAATAGCTTAAAGCCGCACTGGGTGTCATGAAGCCCCTTGACCGCAACCATACGGACCAGAAGATTAAAAAACTGCCCCATAATTTTGCGGTGCAGGGAACCCTTAATGGTAATCCCTTCACCAGTGATGGCGCGGGACCCAATGGCAATGTCCGCACCTCGGTCTATGGCCGATTCCAGTCGTACGAGTTCCTGAATTGAGGTGGCGCCATCCGCATCGGTAAAGAGCCTTGATCTCCCGGTTGCCGATAGTATGCCAGTCCTTACCGCATACCCTTTGCCGCGGTTTTCCGGAAGCCGCAGCAGCCGAACTGACGGGGAATGAACCGCAAACCGTTCGACAACCGCAGCTGTTCCATCCACGCTTCCGTCATCAACCACAATGATTTCGCCCCCACCTGCACGGCCATCAAGAAAGGTCACTACCTCTCTGAGATAGCCTGGAAGGCGATCCTCCTCGTTATAGGCAGGAATCACGATGGAAATCTTCGGGGTCGACAAGCTCAGCCCCTCAGCGTCTTAGCATACAGAAAACAGTTTATCACGCAGTTAACCGGCTAAACACCACAGCCGCAACAACGGCTGCATTTCGCGGTCGGCATGTGCAGTGCCTTTATGAATGTGGCATCAGTAGCTTTCTGCACTTCTGCAACAACCTCAAGCGGCACAGCGGAGTCGAGAGAGAGAATCACCATGGCCTCCCCCTTCTTCTCGCGTCGCCCAAGGTTCATAGCGGCAATGTTGATATCTTTCTCACCCATGATAGTGCCGATCTTTCCGATCATTCCGGGACGATCGTCATAATTGATCAGAAGCATATGCTCCGCCGGAGAGAAGTCCATGGTATAGTCTCGCAGTCTCACGATGCGGGGCATCCCTTCAAACAGGGTCCCGGAAACCAGTCTTCGCTTACCCCCCTTCCCTTCTATCACCAGGGTGATCATATTGGAGAAGGCATCGGTCTGTGTCGACTTGCTCTCCTCCACCACTATCCCCATCTGTTCAGCTATCAATGTGGCATTAACCATGTTCACATCCTGCTCCACCATCCGGTTGAGAAGCCCGGCAAGGCCGCAGACCGTTATGGGGGTACAGTCGTAATGTGCAATGTTGCCCGAATAGACGAAGGAGACCTTTTCCAGGTTGCTGTCCACAAGCTGAATGCCAAAGTCGCACATCGTGCTCATGAGGTTGAGGAATGGACGCATCTGGTCCATCAGCGCAAGGTCGAACCGCGGGATGTTCACTGCATTCTCCAGCGGGAGTTCATCGAGGTAGTTGAGCACCTCCTTGGAGACATCCACTGCCACATTCACCTGAGCCTCAAAGGTGTTGGCGCCAAGATGCGGGGTAACCACCAGCCGATCCTGGGAGATCAGCTCCCGCACCTGGTCTGACGTGGGAGGCTCCTCGCTCCAGACATCCACGGCAGCAAGAGCCACCTTTCCTGACTTGAGATTTGCAAGGAGCGACTCCTCATTCACAATGCCGCCTCGAGCCACGTTGAGAACGATCACCCCGTCCTTCATCATGGAAAACTCCCGGCTTCCGATCATGTCGTTGGTCTCGTCATTCAAGGGTGTATGTACCGTAATTATGTCGCAGTTATTGTAAATTTCATCGTGAGAAACCAGCTTCACGCCCAGGTCGTGCGCCCGCTTAACAGCTATATACGGATCGCAGGCAAGCACCTCGCACTCGAAGGCCTTCAGGCGGGTTGCAACCCGTCCACCCACCTTTCCGAGTCCGATTACACCGGCAGTCTTACCCTTGAGCTCGATGCCGGTAAATGGCGCCCGCTTCCACTCGCCACCCTTGAGCGAAGCATTTGCAGTGGTTACGTTTCGGCAGGCCGCAAGCAACAGAGCCATGGTATGCTCGGCAGCGCTGTTGGTGTTGCCGAAAGGTGCATTCACCACTATGACACCGCGGGAACTTGCGTAATCCACGTCAACGTTGTCGATGCCGACTCCTGCCCTGGCCACCATCTTGAGGTTGCGTGCCGCATCCAGCACATCCTTGTCAACGGTTGTTCCACTCCTGGTAATGATCACCTCGTAGTCGCCGATGATCTCAAGGAGTTCTTCCTTCTTCAACCCGAGACGGATGTCCATCTCCACCCGTGGGTCCTGTGTGAGCAGCGCCAGCCCTTCGCTTGCCACTTCGTCGGTAACTATGATCTTCATGGTTTCTCCTTCACCTTGAAAGACTTGCCTGCAAGAATTTCTGAATATAGCCCCCACCGTTAAAAATTGCAATACCGCCCGGAACATTTCGTGGTATACAGAGGCCATGCCACACAAGATATCCTTCCACATCGTCCTTATCGAACCTGAAATCCCGCCAAACACCGGCAACATTGCACGACTTTGCGGCGCAACCGGAACCCCTCTCCACCTGGTAGGAAAGCTCGGCTTTTCGCTGGATGACCGTTATCTCAAGCGGGCCGGGCTGGACTACTGGAGCGAGGTGGAGGTCAAGAGCTGGCCCGACCTGGCAGCACTGCAGGACGCCCACCCAGCTGCCCGCTTTGTCTATACCAGCAAGAAGGCGATAAAATCCCATGCAACGTTTGAGTTTCTAGAAGGTGATTTTCTGGTGTTCGGCAAGGAGACCAAAGGGCTTCCGGAAGAGTTGATCGATGCCAACCCGGACACCTGCATCCGGATTCCGATCTTCGGCAACGTTAGAAGCCTGAACCTCTCCACCGCTGCCGGCATAGTACTGTACGAGGCGCTGCGGCAGGTCGGCAGACTGGAATAAATTCCAAGCTTTTCAACCTTACGTTGACTAACTCATGGGAGATGAAGACTACTCAATAAAGGTCGTACTTCAGCAGCCGGCACTCCAGCGGGCCGTTCCAGAGGGGTATCCGGCGGGTTGCCTTGAGACCTACCTCCTTGGACAGATCCTGGCTGCCGGTGAAGACCCAGGCGGTCGACCCCTTGCAACGCTGTTTGAAGAGATCTCCAAGCTGCCGGTAGAAAGGCTTAAGCGACTCCACCTCTCCCATCCGCTCACCATAGGGGGGATTGCAGACAATTACCCCTGGCGGCTGCGGAGGATTAAAATCCTGCATATCGTGCCGCATGAACGCTATCAGGTCCCTGACCCCTCCCCTTTCGGCATTGCGCCGGGCCGTTGCAATAGTTCGACCGTCGCTGTCGCTCCCCAGAATCGGAGCAGGAAGGCGCTCCAGGACCTGGGACCGGGCATCTTCCTGAATACGTTTCCAGGCGGTTCCATCGAAACCAGGCCAACGCTCGAAGCCGAAACTTCTCCCGTAACCCGGTGCGCGGTGTGATGCGATAAGCGCTGCCTCGACAAGGAGCGTCCCAGAACCGCAGAGCGGGTCGCTGAGCGGGATTTTCCCGTCCCACCCTGTTGAGAGTATGATTGCTGCTGCAAGGGTCTCTCGCAACGGAGCCTCGTTCTTCTCCAGTCGATATCCGCGGCGATCCAGAGGCACACTGGAGGAGTCGAGGCTGACCGTGCAGCGGTTCTTCAACAGATGGACGTTAACCCGGAGACCGGGCTCTTTCGTATCAACGCTGGGACGGCTTCCGAAACGGTCCCGCTGGGCATCGACGATGGCATCCTTGGTCTTTAACGCCACGAAACCGGAATGTGTCAGCGCAGAATCCCTGAGAGAACAGTCAACCGCCAGGGTCATGGTCGGGTTGAGGTATTCGTGCCATGCAATCGCCCTGACCCCGTCGTAGAGCGACTGGGGAGAATCACAAGAAAAAGTGGCAAGTGGGACCATCACCCGGTTTGCCGTCCGGAGCCAGAGGTTGGCCCTCCAGCAGTCGGCAGCCTCGCCCGCAAAGCGGACCCCTCCACGCTCCTTAGTGATCCCTTGCATCCCGAGCGCGGTCAGTTCACTAGCGAGTATCTCCTCCACTCCACGGGCGCAGGTAGCAAAAAATTCCATAATCAATCCTTAAAAAAATGGCCGGGAGGTCATCCCGGCCAGTTCTGCAGAGTGTTTCAACATCTCAGTATCAGGCCTGCTGAATGGCCGATAGCCTCCAGGGGTAATTGCCGACAGGCCGGGAAAAGGTCCAGTACTCCTCGAACTTGACCGGATCGGTCTTGCTCCCTTCGACTACTGCGCCTGCTTCATCAGTGGTGTAGTCAAGCAGGTTGGCGTAAATCTGTGCGGTGATGAAGTCCTGGCCGCTCTCCTGCCACGCCTCGTTAATCTCTACGCTCCGGACCGCGATGTTCTCGAGCCGGTTGATCCGCTTCTCGCGGAGCAGGCGCTGGACGTCCTCCTGCAAAATGCCACGCATCTCGTCGGTCAGTATACCGGTCACCGGCGAAAGGTCCCGGTTCATCCAGGCACCCTGTACCTTGAAAAACAGGTCCATTACCGTATCCTTGAAACGGTTCTCGTCAAAGCCGTAATCCATCTGGCGGATATGAGCTAAACCGCCGGCAACATCTCCTGGCTGGGACTCTATTGCCGGAGCATAAGAGCCGTAAGAGTATGATTGTTGGGGCGGCTGGTAATCCTGCTGGCCATAGGCGGCACCATTCCCCTGATATGCTGTCTGCTCACGCCGCTTCTTTATAAACCGGTAAATCAGGTAGCCGATACCTGCCAGCAGCAGGATATCGAAGAGCCCTGGGCCTCCATATCCTCCGCCCATGCCACCCCCGCCAAAACCCATGCTCCGGAAGAGCATGCCGCCAAGCATCCCTCCCGCAATGCCGCCGAGCATCCCCCCCGCCATGTTACGAAACATCCCGCCGGCCGGGGCCGGCTGCTGAAAAGGAGTCGGTCGAGCAGGTGCGGGAGTCGCCTGCCGGTACGGAGAAGGGGAGGCCGGCTGGGAATAACTTCGTGAACCACGGCTCCCCATAGAACGTCCGCCGCCGGCCCGTGCATAGGCCTGGCTCTCAAGGAATGCCACAGAGACGAGTGAAATGGTAAAAAATACTGCCAAAATCTGTCCGCTATATCGTTTCATATTCGAATATCCTCCTTTGCCAAATGGCTTTATGCGACGCATTGTATCATTCTTTTGGCGCAATGCAGCAAAAAATCAACCTGAACTTACGCGCTTCGAGAGAGTAGATGCTCCCAGGCAACACGGAGTGTTCGTTCCACTTCAGAAGAATAGGGGAGCGCCGCAGCAAGACGGGAAAGATGGCCGCGCTCCAGAGCCAGACGGAACGACGCCGGAAAATGGAGATCAAACACCCAGGAGATCTGAAGCAGCTTGAAGTCGTTAACCGTACGAAGCATGGAGAGGTTAACCATCTCGCAACGACCGATAGATGCAAGGACTTCGGGAGAACATTCAGGCAAATCTACCAAGCCTAAGGTCGCAGCTGATGCCCTTTCTTTCTCCGGAAGCTGGAAATGATCTACAAAAACCCGCCAGATGTCCAGCTTGTCAGCGTCGCGAATCAGGTTCAGAAATAACCTGTGTTCTCCATTAACCGAGAGGGGGAGAGTGAAGGCATTATGCAGCCGAATCGCCTGGATGATTGTTTCTGCACTCTCCGCAGGCACTCCGTCCAGAAGCCCATTCTGGCGGATTACCTCTATTCCCAAGGCAGCATGGTTGACGGAATCGCTATCGCGAAAGGTTCGATAGCGTCGATACTGCTCAAAACGCCCCACATCGTGCAGCAAACCGACTGACTCCGCAAGTGCCAACCTGTCGCCACTGAGCCCGGCCGATTCTGCGAGCAGGCGGATATTCTCACGCACCTTGCAGGTATGGAGTTCCTTGAGGTCATAATTCCTGCAGGCCTCGGCATCATCGTCCCCAAATGTTCTGCAATAGGAGGCAAACCACCTATCGAGGTTGCTGAGCGTAACGTTATTCATCTACCCTCTTTATCCTGCAGTCCATAAAGTCGAGCAGTATAGCAAAGACGACATGCTGCGCAACTGCAAAAGTTTGAAAAGTGCCAGACGGGCCATAACCTGCTTCCGCTTGGCTCATCCTTCTTGGTATTAGCCAGCGCCCAGTCATCTGACGCAAAAAAAACTTACTACCGCTTTATAAACTTTCTGGTACGCTTTCGTCTAAATTCTCGTCGCTGATCCGTATGGAGGTTTAGTATGCCGGTAAAAGAAAAACTCGAACAGCTATTTTGCACCCTTGAAGAGATACCTGCGGAGTTTCGTCTTTCCGAACCCCTGACCCAGAAAGAATACCTTCTGAATGGAGATCTCCTTCACTGGAACGGCCCGATGCAGGCTGTACTCTCCCCGGTCTGCCTCGAAACGCCGGATGGATTGGTCAGAGCGAGCATCGGCAGCTTCCCTCTAATGGGTGAGAACGATGCGGTTGCTGCCCTTGATGCCGCGGTGCAGGCATATGACCACGGCAGGGGGCGCTGGCCAACCTTGTCTGTTGGAGAGCGGATAGAACATGTTCGGGAATTCGCCTGTCGGATGAAGGAACAACGAGATGCGGTGGTAAAGCTGCTGATGTGGGAGATCGGCAAAACCCTGGCTGATTCCCGCAAGGAGTTCGACCGGACTGTTGACTACATCACGGATACCATCGATGCTCTCAAAGAGCTTGATCGAGTCTCTTCACGTTTTGTCATAGAACAGGGGATCATCGGGCAGATTCGAAGAGGCCCCTTGGGCGTAGCCCTCAGCATGGGACCCTTTAACTATCCACTGAACGAAACCTTTGCCACACTCATCCCTGCGCTAATTATGGGTAACACGACGGTCTTCAAGCCGCCCCGTCACGGCATTCTTCTCTTTAAACCTCTGCTGGAGGCCTTTCACAAGTCGTTCCCTCCGGGTGTCATAAACACGGTCTATGGAGCAGGCAGAACAGTAGCGCCTCCACTTATGGCCTCCGGAAAGGTAGACGTGCTCGCATTTATCGGCTCCAGCAAGGCAGCAGACAACCTGCAGAAAGCCCATCCAAAACCACACCGTCTCCGTGCCTCTCTGGGACTTGAGGCAAAGAACCCAGCAATCATACTCCCTGATGCTGATATTGAACGTGCGGTTTCCGAATGCATCGCAGGTTCACTCTCTTTCAATGGACAGCGCTGCACTGCCATAAAAATTATCTTTGTGCATGAGAACATCGCGGAGGAATTCCTCCGGCTCTTTGCAAATGCAATGGGAGAGCTGAAATGCGGTATGCCTTGGGAACCTGATGTTATGGTCACTCCATTGCCCGAGCCCGAAAAAATCGACTATCTGAAACAATTGGTTTCAGATGCTGAAAAAAACGGCGGGAGGGTGATCAACGAAGGTGGTGGAGAGGTAACGGAAAGCTTCTTCTACCCTGCCCTGCTCTACCCGGTAAATGAGAGGATGCGGGTCTACCATGAGGAACAGTTTGGCCCTGTGGTGCCGGTCATGCCGTTTAATGACATTGAAATCCCTATCCGCTACATGGTGGATTCGCCCTATGGCCAGCAGGTTAGCCTTTTCGGCAGAGATGCCTCATCTTTGGCTGCGCTCATTGACCCGCTTGTCAACCAGGTCTGCCGTGTAAACATTAACAGCCAATGCCAACGTGGACCGGATATCTTCCCGTTTACCGGGAGGAAAGACTCTGCTGTTGGCACATTGTCCGTTTCAGACGCCCTCCGCGCCTTTTCTATCAGAACGCTCGTGGCAGCCAAGAATGAGGAGTGGAATAAAGCCATCATCAGTGAAATCGTTCGAGAGCGGCGATCCAACTTTCTTTCTACTGACTTTATCCTGTAGTCGCGATGCGTAATAATGATCGCATTGTGTGAGCAGGGATCAGAAAGGTGAGGATTTAGCAGTTTCCGACAAGAGGCGCAATGCAGCAACACGTTCAACAATCGGAGGATGAGAATAATAGAACCGCGCATACAAGGGATGAGGGTGAAGATTGGCAAGATTTTCAGCCGAAAGCTTGATCAGCGCAGAGGCTAATGCGCCAGGGTTACCTGTAAGCTCGCAGGCAAAACGGTCGGCCTGGTACTCGTGTCGTCGGGAGAGCCATGAAGAGAGTGGAGTAAGAGGAAACATGGCCATCGAAGCAATAAAACCGAGTATCATGAGTCGGGCCGGCAGTGATGCCCAAGTTAGTCCAAGCAGAGTCGGCAGGAGATCCCCCTGAACAAGATGAAACGCAGACCAGGTTGCGATCAACATGAATACCTGCAGAACAGTAATCCGCTTGACTATATGCCGCAGCTTCCAGTGGCCAATCTCATGCGCCAGAACCGCAATGATCTCGTCATGAGTCATCTGTTTAATGAGTGTATCGAAGAGTACTATCCGCTTGACCTTCCCTATCCCTGTGAAATAGGCATTGGAGTGACGGCTCCTCTTGGAAGCGTCCATCTGCATTACCTTTCCGACCTTGAGACCGGCCTTTGACATCATGGCCTCGATTTCAGATTGCAAACCTTCTTCGGAGACCGGGTCGTATCTAT
This sequence comes from uncultured Geoanaerobacter sp., assembly GCA_964528055.1. Classification (GTDB taxonomy): domain Bacteria; phylum Desulfobacterota; class Desulfuromonadia; order Geobacterales; family DSM-12255; genus Geoanaerobacter. The sequence goes on from CAZGQM010000003.1 coordinate 329,358, forward strand.
TGAAAAGAGGCTCGATGACATACGGTGAAATAAACATCATGAAGAGACCGAAGAAGGCCATAAAGGCCCATACCAAGACCCACCATCGCTCCGGACTCCACTGAATCAGCCAAAAAATGGCTGCAATAATTACAGCGAGAAGCAATGAGCCGATGGCCTGCGATTTTAGAAGGTCAGAAAACCAGATGCGAGGGGTCATGGTGTTAAAGCCATGGCGAGCTTCAACCACAAAAGTTCCGTAGATCGAAAAGGGGAGTTCCAAGATGGTCTGCACCCAGGTAATGATAAGAAAGAAGAGTACGCCTTGGAGAATTGATGAGCCGAAAAACCCGGCAATAAAGCGATCATAGTAAGGGAGAACGCCGCCAAAGAGAAAAAGCAGCAGCATTCCGTTATCGAAGAGCGATTCCCACAATCCCAGGCGACTGCTGTCGAGAGTGTAGGCAGAACTTTTCGAAAGCGTCTCCTGACTTATGACTGAGGTTAAATCATCAGGTACAATCGTTCCATACTGCTTCAGGTGTCGTAAATTCAGATGGCGCAGCCAGTAGGTGAATGCAGTTACTGCTGCAAAGGAGATCAACAGGACAAATTTCATCAGTCATATATCCATGGAAGAAATATCAAGTTTCCAGGACCAGCTGTCGAATATCTGGCAGGCACACATGGAGAATTCAGTCCATCTGGATTTTGTGATAACAGAATCAGGCACATCTGAGCAGCTTCTTGCCAACCTGAAACAGGACTTCAATCTTGCACGGTTTAATTACCAGCTCAACCACACCGAGCCCGAAAACCGGATGGGCCACCAGATCTTTCACACGGAATTTCCCATTCATGTCATAGGGAATAGCCGTGTCAATTTCCATGAGCGGCCGGAGCGCCTCCCACTCTTCCCTCTCAGCAGCTCCTGGATCTTTCTTGACTTTCCGGGGGGCAGCCGGTTCCTTCTTTGTGACCGGTTTTGTTACACCCGCCTCCTTGACTTTCGCCTCCTTGGCTTCTTTCCCTTTATGATAATTATGGATGCCACGGCAGGTATTACACTCGACTCGAACGACTCGATCCTCCACCATAGCGACAATTGTGTGATTCATTACTTTAAGACATCGTGTGCAGCGCGCCTCAATACAATCACCAGCGGCCAATTTCTTGATTATCATTACTCTTCTCCTTTGCAAGTAATACTTGCTCTGCATTAATTATCAGACAAGAAATATAAAAAGGGTCCCTCGTGTGCACAATATTGCGTACCACACACTGAAGAACCCTTTTACTATTAAATACTCGCCTAGGATCGGCTAGCTACTATTAATTGGGGTGGCTAGTGGGATTTGAACCCACGAATGTACGAGTCACAGTCGTAAGTGTTGACCGCTTCACCATAGCCACCATAAA